>CAWDZJ010000021.1:0-139288 GCA_963806815.1 uncultured Alphaproteobacteria bacterium
TTAGCAAGACCTGAACTGAAGAGTCGAGTAGGTTGTAGGGGGAAAACGTATTGCTGGCTATAATCCGGTTCCTGACGCCCTCGCCCTCCCGCTCCAGGGCATCGGAAAGCCGCTTGTCGAAAGCGGCCTTGAACTTGGAGAACCCGCTGATTGGCGTCTTGCCGTTCGTTGTGAAAACCCACTCGGAATCCTTACCGTCCACCTGCAACACAGGGATACCAGCCAGAACCTCCCGCGCGAGGCCAGACAACGGGATAAGGTGGGCGTGAGCCGATTTCCATCCTGACCCTTGTACCGATCTGCCGGGATCGTCCATTCGGTGCCGTCCGCCGACAGTTCCTTGCGGCTCATCCTGGCAGCCTCGTTCAGCCGGGTGCCCGTGAGCAAAATGAACCTCACCAGATGGTCATAGGGGTTCCGGCCATGCGGCTGCGACATCCCACAATATCCGGATTTCGTCGTCTGAAAGTGTGCGGGCGCCCTCGCCCGTGGTCTGCTTATAGGTGCCCCGCACGATCGGATTGCGGAAATCGTCATCGCGCGGCGCATACCAGTTGAAGAAGGCCGAAATTACCTTGAAAGCGTCATTCGCGGCGGCCGGGCCGCTATTGGCCCTGATCCAATCGAGCAACTTCACGATGTCGCTGCGCTTGATTTCGGCTATCGGCTTTGAGCCGAGAACCGCCAAACTGCCCTGTTCTGGAAAAAATAGCGCCCGAAGATTGCGCGCTTTTCCTCATAGGTCCGAAGCTTCTTGATGTCCGGATCGGCGAAGTATCGTTCCTCGACAACGGCGCGCAGCGTGTTCAGGCGGCTTTCTCGATCCTTGCGCTTCTCCCCCAGGGGATCGCCTCCCTTAGCAACGGCGCCAATGATGGCCTTGGCCTCACGCCGTGCGGCCGCCAGCGCCTTGCCGCCATTGATCGTCATGCGCCGCGAGGTGCCATCGGCTCCGGTATTGGACGACATATGACTTGGCGCCATTGGCCGTCACCATCAGGCCGAAACCAGGCAGACCCTCATCCCACCAAAATTCCCGGTCCTTGCCTTCCGGGGCCTTCGCCTTCGCCACGAAGTCCGCTGTGAGAGCCTTCGTAGGCATCGCCAATCCCCTCTATGCCTGCTTACCCGAAGCACCCTCGGATCGCAGATCGCGTCCGGTAAGCATCTGGGTAAGCAACTTAGAGTAACACAATCGGAAAGGATTGGAAACGAACGGAAGGCATTTGCAGCGATAACACGGGCACAAATGGAATGGCAGGAAGGAATCCGAAAAGGAAAGAAAACCAAATAAAATCAAGGGCACCTGCCTTCTAAGCGGCAGGTCGCTGGTTCGAATCCAGCCGGGGTCGCCACGTCCCGTTCGCAGGCCGTCCGATATCCTTCGATTGCCCTTGGCTTTCAGCCACTTTGATCCTGGAATTGGCGTGAAGACTTTCACAGACCCAGCACAAATCACCTGATGGTGATGACCAAGGGGCCGGCGCAACGTAACAACTGCCTGTGCCCAATCGTACAATTTCTGAGCCGGTTTGCGCGCCCGGACCGGAACTGGCAGCATTGGGAAGATATGACGATAAAAGCCGCACTCGGAACGGCAGCCATCGGCATCATGTGCAAGGCCCCCGAGCCGGGGCGCACCAAGACGCGGCTTGGCCGGCACGATCGGCGCGGATGGGCGCGCGCGGATTTCGGCCTGCTTTCTGCGTGACGTTGCTGCCGCAATCGAAGCATTCCGCCGGACCTTGGCCGGCGAGGCTATGGCGTCTACGCGCCGGCTGGCACCGAAGCGGTCCTGCGGCGAATTGCTTCCCCCCTCTTTCGGCCTGCTGCTGCAGAACGACGCCGAATTCGGCAACGTGCTGCATGGCGCCATGCGCGATCTGCTGGCGGCCGGCCACGACTGCGTCGTCCTGGTCAACGGCGACAGCCCGACCCTGCCGCCTGCCTTCTGGCGCGGCACGCGGCGCTGCGGCGGCCCGGTGACCGCATGGTGCTCGGGCCGGCAAGTGACGGCGGTTATTATCTGATTGGCATGACATGTCCGCATCGCGGCTGTTCATCGACATTCCCTGGGGCACCGACGACGGTCGCCGACGCGCACGCTGAGCGCGCAGCGAGAGCGGGATCGAATGCGACATGCTTCCGGAATGGTACGACGTCGACGATGCGGAAACCCTGGGCTGGCTGCGCGAAGGAGCTGGCCGGACGCTCCGAGCGATTCCGCAACGGCGGTGCGGCCACTGCAACGCGCGCCTGCCTCGACGACGATGGCCGAGACCGCATGCCGCGGACAGTTGAGCGGATGCATGAGCGGTTCCGGCGAAAGCGGACCTTTCCAAGACTTAGACCTCGGCACGATAGTCCGGCATCGGCCATGCCGCGGGAGCGACCGGTATTCACCGTCTCGTCGCGCTCGGCGCGCTGGCGGGCGTCCTGACCGTCGCGACGCCATTCATTTTCCTTGCGTCTCGGGCGACAACGCCTACATGGCGGTCGCGATCTTATCGGGCTCGTTGCCGCCGCGGCGACCTGGGCGGATGGCGTATCGACAGCGCCACGACTGTTCTGGTTCATCATCGGCGTCGCGATCGTGCTGCGCGTCTTCTGTTGTTCATTGAGCCGCTGCTGTCGACGACATCTACCGCTACGTCTGGGATGGCAGGGTGCAGGCCGACGGCATCAATCCCTATCGCTACTTTCCCGCCAGACGAGGCGCTCGCGCACCTGCGCGACCAGGCGATCTATCCGCACATCAACCGCGCCGACTACGCCGTGACGATCTATCCGCCGGTCGCACAGATGTTCTTCTTCCTGGTGACCCGCTTCGGCGAGACCGTCACCATGGATGCGGACTCGCGCTGCTCGGCTGCGAAGCGGTGACGGTCGTCATGATCGTCCTGACGCTGCTGCGGAAGCTCGGCAAGCCGGTGACGCGCATCGTCGCCTATGCTCTGGCATCCGCTGCCGATGTGGGAGATCGCCAACAACGGTCACATCGACGCGCTGATGGTCGCGCTGATGATGCTGGGCATCTGGCTGGCGCTTTCCGGCGCGGCCGCTGCGTGGCGCCGGCGTCATCGCGCTGGGCGCGCTGGCCAAGCCGTTTGCGCTGCTGGCGCTGCCGCCGCTCTGGCGGGCCTGGGACTGGAGGATGCCGCTCGTGGTGATCGCCGTGATCGCCTTGTGCTACCTGCCGTATCTGTCGGTCGGCACAGGCGTGTTCGGCTTCCTGACCACCGGCTATCTGCAGGAGGAAGGCCTCGTCTCCGGCGACACAGGTCTGGCCGTTGGCGGCCTGGCGCACGCTGTTCGGCGCCATGCGCGGCGACTCGACGGCCTATTGCGCCGTTGCCTTGCTCATTGTCGGGGCGATGGCGCTGCGCGCGTCCATCCGCGAGCCGCGCTCGGATGCAACAATCCTTGCCGACATCAACAGGCTGTTACTCACGGCCCTGTTGCTGATCTCGCCGAACTATCCCTGGTATTTTCTGGTGCTGACGCCGTTCGTCGCGCTCAGCGGCGGCGCTGCCGGTGTGGACCGTCGAGCATCGGTGCGCTGTTGCTGCAGGAGGAAGTCGGCTGGGACTATTGCGTTCCGCTCTTGATCCGTAAGTCGGTTCTGTATGGCGCGTTCATCGCGGCCTGTGCCGTTCCGCTATGGCAAGCTGGCAACGCGTCAGATGACCCACGCCGAGCGCGTCAAACAAATGGAAAGCAACCGGTATGAATGCATCGATCGCCGATGCCGCCGAGACGCCATCGACCCGCGCCGCTATCATGAAGCGGTGCAAGGGCGAGCGTGCGGTCATCGCGCAGCGCGCGCCGGTCTGCCTCTATCTGGAGACGACCAACCGCTGCAATCTGCTCTGCACCACCTGCCCGCGCACCTATGAGGAGCTCGAGCCGCCGGCGGACATGAGCTGGGAGCTGTTCACCTCGATCGTCGATCAGGTTCCGGATCTCGCCCGCGCCGTCCTGCACGGCGTCGGCGAGCCGATGCTGGTGCGAAATCTGCCGCGCATGGTCCGGTATCTGAAGGATCGCGGCGTCTATGTGCTGTTCAACACCAACGGCACCGTGCTGAACGAACGCAACGGCGCGCGCGCTGATCAAGGCAGGGCTCGACGAATTGCGCGTCTCGCTCGATGCCTCCAACGCCAAGAGCTTCAAGCGAAATTCGCGGCCGGAACTATTTCGATCGCATCCTGCGCAATGTCCGCGCGTTCCGCGAACTGCAGGAGCGCGAGGGCTCACGAGAAGCCGCTGGTATCGGCCTGGCTGACCGGACTCAAGGAGACGGTCGAGGAACTGCCGGCATTCGTCCGGGTGGCGGCGGAGATCGGCGTCAAGGAGGTCTATCTGCAGCGTCTCGTCTTCTTCGACGAGGAAGCGATCGGCAAGGCACGGCCGGATCAGGCGCTCTATGAGCAGATGACGCGGGACGAAGCCGGTCTATCTGCGAGCAGGCGGAGGACGTCGCACGCGAGCTGGGCATCTCGTTCAGTGCCTCGGGCGCGGCCTCCGAACCCGGCATGAGCTTGCAAGCCGTCCGGCGACCACGCGCATTGGTCGCTGTGCCGGCGGCCATGGACGCTGATGTACTTCACCGCCAACGGGCGCGCGCTGCCGTGCTGCATCGCGCCGTTCTCGCAGCGCGGCTACGAGCACTACACGCTCGGCGATGCCACCCAGCAGACGCTGCGGGAGATCTGGAACGGCCCGGCCTATCAGTCGTTCCGCGCGGCGCTGCTGTCCGACGAGCCGCCGAAGGCTTGCGCCAACTGCGGGCTGCGCTGGAGCCTGTGAGCGGGCGGGTGAGCGCGTCGAGTTCACCCGGCGAGCGGTCAGCGAGCAGTTTCGGCCATCATCCCCTGTCTGGACGAAGAAGAGGCGATTGCGGCGGTGGTGACAGCCGTGCGCGCCCAAGGTGCGTCGACGACGTCATTGTCGTCGACGGCGGCTCGCGCGACCGCACGGTCGAGCGCGCCGACGGCGGCGGGCGCGCGCGTCGTGATGGAGCCGCGGCGCGGCTATGGCCGTGGCGGTGCAGGCCGGCATCGCGGCGCTGCCGGCACGACACCGATATCGTCGTGTTCATCGACGGAGACGGCAGCGACCGTCCGGAATTCATTCCGGCCCTGGTCGCGCCGATCGTCGATGGCCGCGCGGTGTTCGTTCACGGCTCCCGCATCCACGGCGAGCGCGAGCCCGGCAGCTTGTCGTCGCAGCAGGTCGTCGCCGGCCATGTCGCGGGATTGCTGCTCCGGCTGATCTATCGGCGTCCGCTTTACCGACATGTCGCCGTTTCGCGCCATCCGGCTCGACGCGCTTGCAGCGACTCGGCATGCGCGAAACGACCTACGGCTGGAATCTGGAAATGCTGATGCGCGTCGCCGCCGCCGGCCTCCGCTATGTCGAGATTCCTGTCGGCCAGCGCCGCCGGGTCGGCGGCGTCTCGAAGGTCTCCGGCAATCCGGCCGCCGGCATCAAGGCGGCGTGGAACATCGCCACGACCTTTGTGCGGCTCGCGCTCTCGTTGCGCGCGCGAGCAGCGCCTGAGTAGCGCTGCCGTCAGGTCGCGATGTTGAGCAGCTTGCCGAGCGCCGCCTCGGCCTTCGCGAATGGCCGGCACATGCCGCCGTAGCCAGGCATCCAGCCCAAGACTGCGGCCGGCGGCATTGAGCGAGAACAGGAACATCAGCATCGCCAGGAACATGTAGGACCACGGCCATTCGGCGGGATCGCCCGGCAGATAGATGCCGAGCCAAAGCTGCAGCACGAAGACGATCGCCAGGACGCCGACAAAGCGAACGGCAAACCCGAGAATCATCGGATGCGGCGAAAGTCAGTTCGGCAAGAAAGACCAGCGGGCCGAACAGGTGGAGATTCGGCAGCAGAAAATCCTTGACGAAGTCGCGATGAAACTCGAACGCCGCACGCGTGGCCTCCTGCTGTGGTCCAATAGGACAAGCCCGTCGGAGGCCGGCAGCGGCAGCTTCCACAGCATGCCCTCAAACCACATGCAGCCGATCAGGACCCGCACGATCCAGGTGCCGATATGGCGCGCCGGAGCGTTGCTCCGGATCTTCCTTCCAGTTCTTCATCGCGATAACGATGCTGCCGATGAACAGCGCCCAGAACAGCGCGAGCAGCAGGAAGCGCCAGTCGCCCAGCGCCATGTAGTCGCCGGTCGTTGCGGTGAGAAATTGCCAGACGTCAGTGAACGGGTTCTTTGGCATGGGTCTGCTCCGGCGTCGGATGTGAGAGGTTTGCGTTGTGATCGGTGGCGGACGGTGCCGCGGCAAGCGCACCGTCCGCACTCCCAATCGATGGACACAGGCTCGAGCACGGATGCCACGCGGCGACACAAAGCCAATGATCACGGCCTGCGGGTAGCCGGCGGCGCGAAGATCGGTGATGCAGGCCTTGGCCCGCGCGAGCGGCACCGCGGCCAGCAGGCCGCCCGCGGTCTGCGGATCGAACAGCAGCGGATAGAGCGGATGCGTTCGCGGCCGTTCGAGATCCCTGATGGCGCGGCGCAGCCGGACGTTCTGCGGCTGCAGCGACGAGAAGATGCCGCGCGCGACGGTTTCACGCGCGCCATCCAGCAGCGGCACCTGATCGGGCGCGATAGTCACATCGACATCCGAGGCGCGCACCATCTCGACCAGATGGCCGAGCAGACCAAAGCCGGTGACGTCGGTCGCGGCATGGACGTCGTAGTGCGACGAGAATGGCAGCCGCGCCGGCATTCGATGTGATCATGTGCGCGATCGCCGCCATCACCCAGCGCGCCTTGGCCTTGCCGCGCATGTCGGCCGCGAGCAGGGTGCCGGTGCCGATCGGCTTGGTCAGGATCAGCGCATCGCCTGGCCGCAGCCCGCCCTTGCGCAGGGCGGCTTCGCGCGGCACCAATCCGTTGACGGCAAAGCCCAGCGCGAGTTCGGCGCCTTCGCTGGTATGGCCGCCGACCAGCGCGCAGCCGGCCTCGCGCAGCACCTCGTTGGCGCCGATGCATCATGGCCGACAGGTCGGCCTCGACCTTGTCCTCCAGGCCATAGGGCATGGTCGCGATGGCGAGCGCGCGACTGCGGCTCGCCGCCCATGGCGTAGATATCGCCGAGCGAATGATTGGCGGCGATCTTTCCGAGCAGATAGGGGTCGTCGACGATGGCGCGGAAGTAGTCGACGGTCTGGACCGACAGCCGCTCGCCGCCGATATCGACGAGCGGCGGCATCGTCCGGAGCGTCGAGCCCAACCACCACGTCATCGCGTTGCGCCGGCACGATTCGGCGAGCGCGCGCGTCAGTACCGTTGCGCCGACCTTGGCGCCGCAGCCGCCGCAGCGCATGGCGATGGCGGAGATTTCCTTCAGCGCCTGCCGGTCGGCGAGCGGCGAGGATTTCGGCAGGTGGATCGACCATCTCCGGCGGCTCGTTGAACTTGCGCATGAACCGCACGATCGATCCAGTCCTTCCAGCGCCAGACCCACTTGCCGGCAAACACGAAGCCGTTGCGGGTGCCCGACCGCATAGCGCTCGCCGGTGGTGACAAGGTACAGCGCATCGCGCTGGGGCCGGAACGGCTTCAGCGTCCGGCCGGTCAGCAGGCGGCGCAGATTGTCGGCCAAGAACAGGACCGGCGCGCACGGCATAGACGCCGGATTTCGGCAACGCGCGCGGCGTGAATGCGATGGTGTCACCGGCGGCGAAAATGTCATCATGCCCGACCACCCGCAGGTTTTCGTCGACCTGCAGAAAGCCGTTCTGGTCGAGCGGCAGACCTGTTTTCGCGAGCCAGCGCGCGGGGGCGGCCTGCGTGGTCCAGAGAATTTCATCGGCCTCGACCGGCGCATGGCCGTCGAGCAACAGACGCCCCTCCTCCACCTTTGTCACGCGCGCACCGGTGACGACCGCGATGTCGCGTTCCTTGAGTACGGCGCGAAAGCGGTCGCGGAAGCCGTCGGGAAATGTCGGCAGGATGTCGGCATCGCCCGAGATCAAACAGAACGACAGGCCATCCGTCGGCAGGCCGGCCGCCTCGACCTCGCGCCGCAGCCGGCGGTCGACCGAGAGCAACAGTTCGACCCCGCCTGCCCCGGCCCCGACCAAAGCGATCCGCGCGCGGCCGCGATTGGCCAGGACCCGTGCCAGCAATGCTTTGAAGCGTTCGAGGAATCCGTCGATCGGCTTCACGGGAATCGCATGCTCGGTTGCGCCCGGCACGGTTGCCGTGTTCGGCGTCGAACCGGTATTGAGCGACAGCACGTCATAGGGCACCGGCGGGCGGCCGGCGCAGATCACGCGCTTGTTGGCGAAGTCGATGTCGGTGACCTGATCCTGATAGAGGCGCGCGCCGGCGAAGCGCGACAACGGCCCGGTATCGATATGCGCGTCGTCGAAACCGTAGATGCCGGCGACCAGTCCCGGCAGCATCCCCGAATAGGGCGTATGGACCTCGCGCGTGATCAGCGTGAAGCGCACGCCGGGGATCGGATTCATGCCGAACTTGCGTAGCACGCCGACATGCGCATGGCCGGCGCCGACCAGCACCACGTCCTTGATGACCGGCTGGCCCATGTCCTTCATGCCGGTTGTTCCGCATTGGCCGGGCGGGCAAGCCGCGCTTCGCTCGGTGCTTCCGACAGCCGCGTCGGCATGGTGTCGATGCGCAGGCGCTTGCGCAGCGCGCGCGAAAAGCTATCCACCGCCATGGACAATATCGCAGTCGCGATGATCAGCACCACCGCGACGTCGAAGCGGATCTCGGAGATCGCTGCATCCACATAGTAGCCCAGCGTCATGATGCCCAGAATGCCGAAGATCGCGCTTTCGCGCAAAATGATCTCCCAGCGGTAAAGTACATAGGCCAGGAATTGGCCATAGAGGCGCGGCACGGTCTCGTAAGCGTAGAGATTGAGGCCGCGCGGCGCATCCGGGCGGTATTCGAGGGCATCGGCATGCCGCCCCATCAGATAGCCGACAATGGCGCCGTTGTGCAGCGTCAGCGCGATGATCGCCGGCAGCATCGACGGTCCCATAAGCTGCAGCAGCACGTAGACCAGCATGTATTCCGGCGTCGAGCGCACAATGACCAGCGCGAATCGTCCAAGCGGCTTGCCGAAACGGCCTGCGAAGCGCTCACAGATAAACGGAAAAAGGATCAGCGCGAGGATCGCCATCCCGACCATGGCGATCTGCGACAGCACCAGGGTCTGGATCGTTCCCGGCACGACTTGCAGCTTCACGATCGGCCAAAGCCAGGCAAAGAAATGGTTCCAGGTGGCGAGCGACATCAGGTCGGCGCCACGCAGCGGAGACGGCACGATCTCGACCGTCATGAAGCGCATGAAATTCTCGTACGTGTTGCCGCCGCCGATCGCGTCCGGCAGCACCAGGATGCTGATGACGATCAGCAGCGGCAGCGTCGCCGGCCGCGCCCACAGCCGGCGCGTACCGATCAGGACATAGAACGCTCCCAGCAGCGCAGCCGCCTGCGAATAGTTGCCCTGTTTGAAATAGGAAACGAGGTGAAAGCCGATTGTCGGCAGGCCGATGAAGCCGAGCACCAGGGTCGAACGCATGCCGCATTCGAGCCGATAGAGCGTGTAGGTCCAGAATTGCGGCGCAAGTTCCGGGATGCGCACGAATGCAAATCTTGAAACCACAGAGGTGCCGGCGGGCAATACGCGCTCCGCTGACAGGTCCGCCTCCTCGATCATCTCGGAGAAGACCTTGGCGAAGATGCCGGCATAGGGGATCGCGACCGCGAGAATGCCGGTGATCGGCGTCAGCCCGGTGACCTGCATCAGCAGAAGCGCCCAGAACAGTTCATGCACCGAGCGCAGGAAGGCGCATAGCATCCGCACGGCGAAGAAATGCGCGAAAGCCAATGCCAGTAGAAATCCGCTGGTCGCGCCAAGTGTCACGCCTAGCACCGCGAACGCCACCGTCGACACGACGCTGCGCACCTCGACCGACAGGAAATCCGGGGTCAGGAAACCCGCGACAAGCCGGCGCATCTCTGCCCAGGGATCGAGCGCAACAATGTTGAGATCGGCGAGCAGGAGCGACGCCGCCGCGATCAGCAGAAACAATTGGCTCGCCGAGCGATAGCCCAGTTTCGGCAGCGCAAGGCGGAAGCCTGCCATGGCGCGGTCACCCGCCGTAATAGGGAATGAGGTCCGCCGCCTGCAGCGACTTCGTCGGCGCATTGAGCACGATGCGTCCGGCTTCGATTACAACCACCCGGTCGGTATGGGAGAGCGCGAGCGGAATGTCGTGCAGCGCCAGGATCGCGGTTTCGTGCCGCCGGCACAACGTGCCGAGGATGTCGGCGGCCTGCACCCGGTCAAGCGCGGAGACCGGTTCGTCGCCGATCACGATCGGCCGGCCGTTGTAGAGCGCGCGCGCTACGGACGTTCGTTGTTGCTGTCCGCCGGAAAGCGCGCCGGCCGCGGCGAAGATTTTGTCGGAAAGACCGACCAGATCGAGCACGCCTTCGATCTCGGCGACCTCGCGGCGCGCCGGCCATATCAGCGTGCGCAGATTGTACCAGGTCGGATTGCGGTTGAGCCGACCCATGAAGACGTTGTGAAACACCGAAAGCGTTTTCACCAGTGCGGCGGCCTGTGGGATGAGAGCGACCTGCTCGACCAGCCGTTCGTGCAGCAGATTGAGCAAGGTCGACTTGCCCGCGCCGGATCGCCCCATAATGGCGATCCGTTCGCCGGAATTTATTGTCAGGTCGATGTCATGCAGAACCGCGCGGCCGGCGTAGCCGGCCGTCGCCTTGTGCAATTCCACCAGAACCGTCACGGACGCACTCTCAGCTCAGTCCATCAGTTCAACAATTTTGTCGCCTTGCCGACCTGCTCGATCGGCCCGTAATCGGAGTTCTTCGCCGGAATGAACTTCGAACGCGCGAACTGTTCGAGAATTTTCGGGTCGTCGATCGCGATCAGCGCATCCTGCAGCTTCTTTTTGAAGCCCGGACCGAAGGTCTTGTCGACGTCGCCGCGCACGGTCCACTGATAATCGGGAAAGGTCGGCGATTCCCAAATCACAATGACCTTCTTGGGATCGACCTTGCCGGCCTTGTTTTCCAGGCCCCACACCGTGAAATCGAGCACACCGGTCTCATAGGCGCCGGACTGCACCAGTTGGATGGTGCGGCTGTGATCGCCGGAGAAGCCGACGCGGGAAAACACCTCCTCGGGGCTCATGCCGGCGAATTCCTTACGGATAAAGAATTCCGGCATCAGCCGGCCCGAGGTCGAGGAGCGCGAGCCGAATGTGAAGGTCTTGCCCTTGATGCCCTTCGGAAAGTCGTGCGGACTTCTTCAGACCGGTCTTGGTATTGGCGATGATGTAGGACTTGAATTTCACGTCCTCGGCGCCCTGTGCGATCGCCTCGGAACCCGGAACGCGGGCGCGGGCCTGGACGCCAGTGAAGCCGCCGAACCACGCCAGTTGCACCTGATTGTTGGTAAAGGCGGTTACCGCCGCCGGATAGCTCTTCACCGGCAGGTATTTCACCGGCACGCCGAGCTTCTTTTGCAGATAGTCCGCGACGCGGGTGAAGCGCTCGACCAGTCGGGTCTCGTCCTGCGCCGGAATGGCAGTGAACACAAAAGTCGGCTTGTCCTGGGCGAAGGCGGAACCGCCAACCGCCAGGGCGAGGCCTAGCGTCAGCGCCGCCGCAACGCATTTCAAGGAATTCACTCGTGTCATTAGAACGCTCCCGTTTGGTGGCATTTTGTGAATGACGATTGCTGGTTCCCGTCGCGCCACGTCCATCATCACGGCGCTTATTGACCGAATGCCGGCAGGGCTCATGCCCTCCGGCGCTATTTTGAAGACCTCTCGGACCGGCCCTCATTGGTATTCGTCCGACGCCGCCGGATTGTTACGCGCCGCCTGAATATTTCTTCCCTAAGACAATCTGCCTCATCGTCTATCTGCATCATCTTCAGTGTCCCGGTTTGACGGCAATCCCGACCCGGGCGACCGCCGACAAGGCCACCGGCCCTGTCGCCTTTCTCGGCCTCCAGTCCGGCCACAACGGCCTGCAAAATCGCCGCACGATCTGTCCCGAGGCCGGCGACCATCGCCGCCATACCAGGGGCAAAAGCAAGATTGTCCGCGATCCAGCGCGCCGACGGCAGGCTCCAGTGCTCCTCCAGGCGATCGATTGCGCGCGACCTGCAGGCCGGCGTCACTCAAAAGCCTACGAAAATCCTCCGGATCACGATACCGCAATTGCGCCGGAAGCGAAGCCGGCGCGGCCTGTGGCCCCCTCACCGCCGCGATTGCTGCCATCAGTCGCGCGGCCAGTTCATATCGCTCGGGTTCCGTCCAGGTCACGATCGCCGCCCGGCCGCCGGGCTTAAGGACGCGCGCGATTTCGCGCATGCCGCGTTCGGCATCCGGAAACAGGATGATACCGAATACGGACAAGGCGGCATCAAAGCTGGCATCCGGCAGATCGAGTGCCATACCATCCATGACCGCGGCATCGATGCGCCCGGCCCGCGGCATTTCGCTGCCGCGGTCCGCGGATGCGCGCGACCATGCCGGACGAAGCATCGACAGCCAGCACATCGGCGCCCCGCTCGGCCGCGAGCAGTGCGGCCCCGCCGCTGCCGGCCGCGATATCGATCAGCGTTTCGCCGGCCCTCAGATCGAGCAGTTCCAGCGCGCGGCGCGCGAACGCATTGGTCAGCGGCTCGAACGCGGCCTCATACACGGCAACGTGATCATCCCACCGGGCCGGTTGCTGGTCGGGCTGCAATGTCGACTGTTAGCGTCATGGTCTCCGTTGCGTTGACGTGTCTCAGTTGGGTCCGGAGCGCGACCTGAGCCGATCAGTGTACGCCAACCTAACATGGGATTTCTGATTGATGACGGCCACGCTTTCACAATCGAGCGAGCGACCTAACGAAGCCAGGCGCCAATTCGCGCTCGGCATCGGCCTGACCAACGAATGCAATCTGTCGTGCTCGTTCTGCTACCGCGATCCCGATCGGGTCGACCGGCTCTCGCTCGATCAGGTGCGCGCGGCGATGGCGAGCCTGCCAGTGCGTTCGGTCAATCTCGGTACCGGCGAGAACGGCATGCATCCTGAATTTCCGCAACTGCTTGAATTTCTGCGGCACGAGCCGATCAAGCTCACCATCACTTCGAACGGCTATTCGATCAAGGTTCTGGACGACGATCAGCTCGCCGCCTTCAAGGACGTGGAATTCTCGCTCGACTATCCGATCGAAGGAAGAACAGGACAACCAACGCGGCGCCGGCAATTGGGACCTGCTGCACGAACAGGCTGCGCGCTGCCGCCGGCTTGGCGTTCCGGTGACATTCATCGCGGTGATGATGCGATCAAATTTTGATCGGCTTGCCGATATTGCCGACATCGTCAAGACGTACGACGCACCGTTGCGCATCAATGTCTATCAGTCGGTGCGCAGCGACATCTACGCGCTGACCTACGAGGAATACTGGCGCGGCTTTGAGAAACTGTTCGCGCGCACTGACGTGATCGCGATCGGCGAGCCGCTGGTGCGGGCGATGGCCGGCATGCCGCCGCGCCAAGGCGGCTGCGGCGTCGCGACCGTGCGGGTGACACCGCGCGCCACAGTACAGCCCTGCGTCTACTGGCCGGGCGGCGGCGCGCCGCTCGACGTGCTGCTCGGCCTCGGCGGTGAGATTACCGCGACCGAACCGTTCGTGGCCGCGCGGTCATCGCCGTCGGCCTGTTCAGATTGCCGCGCATTTCGAAACCTGCGGCGGCGGCTGCGCCGGCAGGCGGCGACTGATGGACGCGCTCGACCAGCCGGATCCTTATTGTCCGGTCATTCGGGGCGAAGACCGCAGGCTTACGGTGCGCATGGCGACGAGCCGCGAACTGCCGAAGCTCGAAAGCGCCTGCACCACCATCGTGACGGCGCGCTGAGCTCTTCCTGAGAACGCCGTTCGCCCCCGCGTGAGCGGGAACGAACGGAGTAAGACTTCGCCCTCAGGACCGCCGCTACGCGGCCGGCTTGATGAATGTTCCGTCGCGCAGCTCGGAAACTGCCTGCCGCAATTCGGCCTGTGTGTTCATCACGATCGGGCCATGCCACGCCACCGGCTCCTGGATCGGTTTGCCAGACACGAGCAGAAAACGGATGCCATCATCGCCGGCCTGAACAGTCACTTCGTCACCGCTGTCGAACAGGACGAGCGAGCGATTGCCGGTGCGCTCGCGAACCAGCACCTCTTCGCCGTTGACCTCCTTCTCGGTCAGGACGCCGAAAGGTTGCGACGCCGAACTGAAGGTGCCGGAGCCTTCGAACACATAGGCAAAGCCATGGCGCTCCATTTCGACCGGGAACGTCTTGCGCGTGCCTGCCGGAACCGAAATATCCAGATAGCGTGGATCGGCGGCGACTCCTTCGACCGGACCGCGCCTGCCCCAGAAATCGCCACAGACAACACGGACCCGCGTGCCATCGTCATCGATCACCTCAGGAATCCCGTCTGCCGGAATGTCCTGGTAGCGCGGCGCCGTCATTTTCAGTGACGACGGTAGATTGGCCCACAGTTGAAAACCATGCATGCGGCCCTTCGGGTCGCCCTTCGGCATTTCCTGATGCATGATCCCACGTCCGGCGGTCATCCACTGGACGTCGCCCGCACCGAGGGTTCCACGGTTGCCGAGGCTGTCGCCGTGATCGACCGAACCGGCGAGCACGTAGGTGATGGTCTCGATACCGCGATGCGGATGCCACGGGAATCCCGCCAGATAATCGTCAGGACGATCGTTGCGGAAATCATCCAGCAGCAGGAACGGATCGAACTGCGACGTTTCGCCGAAGCCGAATGCGCGTTGCAGCTTCACCCCGGCACCTTCCATGGTCGGTTTCGGACGCGAGATGCTTTTGACAGGTCGGATGGACATGACACTGCTCCTCTCTTGCAAATAGTTACGCGTGAACCGCCAGGCGGCCAACGTGAACCGCGAACTGGTCGATGAAGGATTTCAGAAAGCCACGCACGTCCTTGTCGTCGACGTCACCATTCTGGCCGATCATCGCCGGCTTGAAGGAGACATAGGCTTCGCCACCCATCACGGTCGCGCCGAGATCGCCGAGGATCGAGCGCAGGTGCTGCTGAGCCACGGCCGTACCGATCGCACCGGGCGACGTACCGGTGATCGCGACCGGCTTGCCGGCCCAACTGTTCTGGCCGTAAGGCCGCGCGACCCAATCGATGGCATTCTTGAGGACGGCCGGGATCGAGCGGCTATGCTCCGGCGTGACGAACAACACGGCGTCGGCGGCCTCTATCGCGGTCTTCATGCACGTGACGCTTGTCGGCAGATCGGCTTCGAGGTCCTGATTGTAGAGCGGAACATCGCCGATCTCGACGAACGAAAACGCCAGTTCCTCGTCGCCCAGTTTGGTCAGCGCCTGGGCGAGCGTGCGATTGATCGAGCCGCGCCGATTACTGCCAACGACGACGGCGACCTTGAATTTGTTCGACATGGTATTTACCTCGGTTATTGTCGTATACCAAGGCTAGATAGATGACCGCGATAAAACGGCAAGAAGGCACACCGGTGTTACCGACGAACCTGCATGATCCCGACGACTGCCGGGCGGTCAGCGAGGTCCTGTCGCGCGTCGGCGACAAATGGACCATCTTGGTGGTCGTCGTGCTGGGCGATGGCCGCAAGCGCTTCAATGAAATCCGCCGCGCGCTCGGCAGCATCTCGCAGCGCATGCTGACCTTGACCCTGCGCGGACTGGAGCGCGACGGGCTGGTGACCCGTACTGTGTTCCCGACCATACCGCCGCGGGTCGACTACGAATTGACCGAACTCGGCTGCTCCCTGCTCAAGCCGGTTAACGCGCTTGGCCTTTGGGCCCGCACGAACCGCCCAGCTATTGAGCGCGCGCGCAATCGTTTCGACGCAGCGAACAAAGTGGGGTAAGTCAGCAACAAACGGGAGCCATCACCCGGCGTCAAAAATTTCTGTCGGAAACCGAGCTGCAATTTGCAGCGGGTTCACGCCTCTAGCCCGATTGCGTTGTCCATCAGAGATTCTACAGCGCAACATCCACCTTCCCCGCCGCCGCGATCAGCCGGGTCCAGGTGCCGGGCGGGATCGGGATGCCGTCCTTCTCGCGCTCGGCCAGCAATCGGCATCGCCGTGCTCGCCAGGCAGGAAGATGCGCTCGACGCCTTCTGCGCGCGGCAGGCCGGAGATCGCATCCGACAGACGGTCGAATTCGTCGTCGAAATGGTCCGAGATCACCGAACGCGGCAGATGTCGACCGCGATCGCCACACCATTGAGCACCGGGTCGTCGCCACGGTTCTTGTCGATCAGCGCGCGCGCGATCAGCGGATTGCCGATCGCCAGCGAACACATGCACTCGATCATCAGGGACAGGCTGGAGCCTTTCGCACCGCCGAGCGGCAGCAGGGTCGCGACCTGATGCGGATCGTTGGTGTCCTTGCCGTCCTTGTCGATGCCCCAGCCGGTCGGGATCGTCTGGCCGCGGTCACGCGCATTGAGCACCTTGCCGTTGGCGACAGTCGCGGTCGACATGTCGAGCAGGAACGGCCGCCGCTTGCGGGCGGGGATCGCGATCGCCAGCGGATTGGTCGAGACGCCGGCGACCCGTGCGCCGTGATAGGCCATCAGCGGACTTGACGCGGCCATGACGATGCCGGCCATGCCGGCCCAGCGGCCTGCAGGGCGAAATAGCCGATGGCGCCGGCGTGGGTGATGTTGCGCGCCGCGCACCAGCCGACATGCACTTTCTGCGCCCGCGCGATCGCCTCGTCCATCGCCCGCGCCATGGCGGGCACGCCTGGCGCACGGTCCGCTTCCATGACGGCGATGGCGCCGGCGTCGCGTTCGAGCCGGATGCGCGGTTTGGCGTTGATCGGACCGCGGCCGATGAGATCGAGATAGCGTGGAATGCGCAGCACGCCGTGGGAGTCGACGCCGCGCAGGTTCGCCCACACCAGCATGTCCGCCCATTGCTCGGCGAGCGCGCGATCAATGCCCGCGGCAACGAAAATGCGGGTGGCAAAGTCGAGCAGGTCGGCTTTGCTGACCGCACCGGCGCGTTCTTGGCACTCGCGTTCTGATCGCTCATGATGCTCAGGCGGCGTGATGCGTCCAGGCAGCCGCCTTTGCTTGCCCGCTGACCGGGAAGAAGCGGTCGAGCCAGCTCTTGATCAGGCTTCGCGCCGGTTCGCCGTCGCCGGCGAGCGGGAAATGCGATTCACCGGTGATCGAGATAAATCTCGGTCGGCATGCCGGCGCGTTCGAACAGCCGCAGCGACTGCTCGGTCGGCGTCACCTGATCGTCGGCGGTGTGCAGCAGCATCAACGGGCGCGGTGCGATCTTGCCGACCACCTCCTCGGCGCGGAAGTCGAACATGCTCTGCGCGGTTTCGACCGGCACTGCATCTGCGCCTTGGTCGGCAAATTGCTGGCGCAGGTGTTCCGGGATCGGCACCACGTCCCAGCGCGAGACCCACAGCGACTTGCCGGTGCGCTTCTTGTGCTCGCGCCGCGCACCAGCATCTTGGTGAACTTGTCCCAGGCTTCCGGGCCGGGATGCTGGCCGTGGAACTTGCGCTCGCCGTGGCCCCAGCCGCAGGACGAAATCACCGCCGCGAAGCGCTCGTCGACGCCGCCGCTGTAGATCGCGACCGCTGCGCCGAAACTGTGGCCGATAACCCCGATCCGCTTGGGATCAATCTCCGGGCGCTCGGCGAGCCAGGTCAGGCAGTTGCGGGTGTCGGCGACCTGATCGAGGCACCGCACATAGCCGCGCTCGCCGCCGGTATCGCCGCAGCCGCGCATGTCGAAGCGCAGCGCTGCATAGCCCCAGTCGCAAAGCATCTTGGCCTGGATTTCGGCATGCAATTCGTCCTTCGAGCCCATGAACCCGTGCAGCACCAGAAATGCCGGAATCTTTTCACCAGGCTTAAGTCCATCCGGGATGTGCAGAATGCCTGACAATTCCAACCCATCGGAAGGAACGCGGACCGGTGATTCCATTGTCTTCATCTCCCTGCTTGACGCGCCACTACCAGTCGCGGCGGCATTGTTAGCCCATTGGTCGTGCGGCACGGCCGCGGCGATTGTCCGTGCCCGGGCGCCGCGAGGTGTAGTCCTCCGCGCCGCGGACCACAATAATCAAAGTCTCAGCTGAGCTTGCCCGACTGATCGGAAAAGCTGAACGTAACGGTGACACTACCCTCGTTCATCCGCCACTTTTGCAGCGTGAACGTCCGCACTTCGGCTTTGTGCATTGGCGTCCTCTAGCGCCTTCGCGGGCGCAATAAACATTCGAGCCTCCAGGATCTCGGGGCCCCGATAATGAGCGTGGTCCAGAGGCGACTTCGACTATTCGCCGCTGCTATTTGCTGGAGGCGTCGCGGAATTCCTGCGGCGCCTGTGGCCCCCATTGCGACCGCAGTCCGGTGCTGCGCGGGTGGCGGCGATATTCGTTGCCGCGGTTGAGTACATCAGAATCGGTCCAATGCTCGTGCAGCCGCCCCCATGGATCCTTCCAGTAGTCAAAAATCTGGCTTCCAAGCATATGCCGTCCCATGCCCCACACATGCAGACCGGCATGTTGCTGCATCAGAAAGTCATGGCCCGCCGCAAGATCATCAATGTCCTGCACTTCGAACGACACATGGTTCAGCCCGGCTGACGGATGCAGCGCGAACATCATGACATGGTGATCGACATAGCGGTCGCCGCCATCGATGCGATTGAAACTGGCGATCAGCTTGTCTGGCTCGTTCTCGGCATGCACGTCGTCAGACCGCACGATGCCGAGATGACGATGCGCCCATTCCACCAACTCCTCGACACGCGGAGTGCTGAATACGGCGTGACCGATGCGCTTGACCTTTGAAGGTTGGATGGACACGCGCAGCAATTCACCGGCCCGTGCTGTCTTATGATGCCCGAAATTCAGAACATTTAATTCAACCGGAATGGCTGGAACGGTTTCAACGCCGTGAACAACCTCGATCCCAATTCCGTTACATTCAGTCAGCCGAACGCGCTTTCCGCCGGCTGGCTCGTCGATCTCTTCAACAGCAGACGCGCCTTCCGCCTCCCGTGCGAGCTTATGGAGGTCGTCCTCCGATGACGCCCAAAAGGCGACACTCAAAACTTTTGGATCACCCTTTTCGGTTATGTGGACATGATGAACCGGATCTGTTCCCCGCATGAAAAGACTTTTTTCCGTTCGCACCGAGCGGACGAGACCAAAATCGGTTAGGAACTGTTCCTGAAGATCAAGGTCGGGTGAGCGGAGCCGAATCCACGCTATATCGTTGACCTGAATGATCGGGCTCGTCATGACTATGTCTCCAGTGCGTTTCCTATTGATCGGTTTTACTGGACGTTTCCGCCTGCATGTCCCGGCTTATGTCAATATTTAATGCGGCCTCAGCCCGCACGAGATAACGGACTTTTCTTTCGCCCATCGTGGCGGACCTCTTTCAGGAACTGTGGAGCATGTCGCTGCACAGTCGCCGCGGTCTCCATGATATGCTCACAAAGAAGTTTCGCGGACAGCTCGGCATCCCGGCCAAGCGCCGCATTTTTTATCGTGACGTGCTCCTGCAGCTTTCGGCTGTCAGCCGGCCGGTAGCGTTTTGACAACAGCCGGTAGCGTTCCGACTGGTCGAACATGATGGCCCGGAAATTCAACAGCCAACGTGACCGGCAGGCCGATACCAGCGCCTCATGAAAAGCGCGATGGCGCGCGACCCATTCGCCGTGCTGCTCGATCCGTTCGTTACGTGGCAACTCTTCGATCTTGAAGAGACGATGAAAACTGGTCAGAACGCGCGCTTCCCAATCCTCGTCGCCGTGCTGGACCGAATCCAGGATGGCTCGCCGTTCGAACTCGACATGGAGCGACGTCACATCCAACAGGTCGGCTTCCGACACCGGCGCGACCCGGAAACCGCGGCCGTTATCCAACGTCACCAGCCCCTCCGACAATAATTGCGATAGCGCTTCGCGCAGCGTGCCAATTCCGGCATCGAAATCGGCCTGCAGATCGGCGAAACGCAGCTTGTCGCCGGGCTCGTAACGCGCGCTCAGAATGTCATCGCGCAAGCGCGCCAGAACTTCCATGCTGGCGGAGACCGTACCTTGCTTCACGCGCGGACTGGGCGATCCAATACGCATTTCAACTCCTGGACTTTGATACCGTCGGAATAGACAGCAATTGACGACCACCGCAATGAGCGACCACGCCATAGACCCGCAAACTATACCCGCCTTGGGGTCCACCGATGCGGCGCCGCAACCCAATGATAACGGCCACCGACGGATTTTCAATGTTTCAGATATTTTCGAAAGTCTGTCCGGTCGGCAGACGAGAACGTCAGCTGAACCTGGTCAACGCCAAAAACGGGATAGCGTGCGATATTTATACGCCGAATTTGCCCTGCCCAGCCTCAGCGCCGAACGGACGATAGTGGCTCGGATAACCCGCGCGTTAATGCGTCCAGGGCTCGCGCCGCTTGAACGCAAAATTATCCGCATAGGCAATCTTGCGCTGAATATCGGGCTCAGGCTCGAACAATTCGTAGGCAATCCCGTGACGCTCGCAATAAGCGACCGCCTCTTCCTTGGTCGGGAAGCTGAGCCGGACCTGCTGGCGCATGTCGGTCGAACTGGTCCATCCCATCAGCGGCTCAATGACGAGAGGCTTTTCGGGCAGGTAGTCCAGCACCCATTCCCGGGTCTTGGCGTTACCGGATTGCATTGCTGTGCGGGCTGGCTTGAAAATACGTGCGATCATGGTCCTATCGGTCCGCTTTCGGCTGCGAGCGCGTTCGTCCAAGTCAAAGCAACATTGAGCGAATTCGCCGCGATCGACCAGTTCTTTCTCCACACAGATAGATTGGTCGGGGCAGCAGGATTCGAACCTGCGACCTGGAGTTCCCAAAACTCCCGCGCTACCAGGCTGCGCTATACCCCGCTATTCGGCGTTGCTGAGCGTCATGCGCCGGCCCAACGTCGGATAAATCTTCGTCACCCAAAGGTACAACCGTTGCGGCACCGGCCGCTCCCCACTGGCACCTTCAGACATCGGCGATGCCCTGACTTAATTGGATTTCGTGTCAAATTCCAGCGCATTCATGCACGGAAGTCCCGGTGCAGCCCAAGGTCACGCCGGCTTATTATCACGTTCCGCGCAAAGCGCTGATTTTCGAACCGGTTTTCGGCGAAAAAAGCGGAGCCAGCCTAGCAGGACGCCCGGCAGCGATCGCGTCTCAACAATTGTCGTTGTTCGGCCTTCCGGGCCAGACGCACAAATTGACGTAGGTTTCTCCTCCAGGCCCGCCGGCATTCAGCACCAGATAGGACTGCCCTTTGGTCGCCGTCAGTCCGCCATTGCCGCCCCACGAACTGCCGCCGGAACCGCTGGACAGGATTTTCCAGCCAGCCGATTGAAGTTGTCCCCTGTAGCCGTTGACGATGCTCGCAGGCGAACTTCCTGTTCTGAAAAAGTAATGGGTGCCGTTGCCTTTGGGGTTCTGATTGACGTTCTGCGCGCCAGCAGGCATCGGAACGTTACCGGATTTTTGGGCGCGGCCTTGCTGAACAGCGGCAGCCGACACCAGAACTGCCAATAAAATTGCAAGTCGAAAGCGGAACATGACCATACTCCTGAATACTGTTCGCCAAAGTAATAGTCGCTAAGGATTGCTATCAGCCGGCACTTAACATCGTATTGAAACAATGGCTCAAACGCCGAATACGAATTAATTCACAATTACACGCTTCCGATATTCCAATTTGCCCCCGCAACACGGCACGTCATGGCACAACGTCACCGGAAGACGAGCGGAGCACCACTCGCCAAAACCGCCGCAAGGGCGTTGCTGCCACGACGGCCATGGCCAAATCTCTGCAGCTGCAATGACGCGCGCGCCAAACGCGCTGGCCCTAGCGAGGCCTGTTGAAGATCGGATGCGCCACGCGGTCGCCCGGCGCGATCCCGAGCTTGCGCGCCGTCCCGCCGATCACTTCGAGCACCGCAAGCACTGGTCCGCCAGAGGGAATGATCCGCTCCGACTTCGGCTCGGTATTTTCCGCGATCCGCAAAATCCGGCCATCGCCCTGAATAAAAATCATGTCGAGGGGGATGAACGTGTTACGCATCCACATCGCCACCGGAGCCTCGCGCGCGAAGTCGAACAGCATGCCGTGCCCTTCCGGCAATTCGCGCCGAAACATCAGACCCTTTGCCCGCTCCGTGTCGTCGCGTGCGACTTCCACCGCGAACACATGGACGCCGGACTTTGTCGCAATCTCCAGCGTCTCAAGATCGGCACTTGCGGCAGGATATGCCACGACGGTGACAGCGACCAGTGCCACGGCGAAATGCAGTCCGCGTGACCCGCGGAACAACCTCGCAGCGCCGACCGCAGCTACACGCGACGAGCCAGACAGCAGCCACGCTGCAACCGTTTGAAATAGTGCTAGCAAAGGAAAAATCAGTGCGACGATGGCCCGGTCGGCCCACTCTCGGGTCGAACTTCGGCGGCCATCAGTCCCTTCGGACCCGGTCCATAGCGCACAAGGACTGTCTGCCCAGGACGCAATTCCGTCAGGCCGTAGCGCCGCAGGGTTTCCATGTGCACGAAAATATCCGGCGTCCCCTCCCCGCAGGTCAGAAAGCCGAAGCCGCGTAAACGATTGAACCATTTTACCAGTGCCCGTTCGAGACCGCTCGTCGGGGTCACTGTAACATGAGTTCGCGGCGGCGGCATCTGTGCCGGATGAACCGCGGTCAACTCGTCCATCGAAAGCACGCGGAAGGCTTGCAGACCACGAGCTCGCGGCAATACCTCGCAAACAACGCGCGCGCCCTCGTAAGCCGTTTGAAAACCGTCGCGCCGCAGGCAGGTAACGTGCAGTAGAACATCGGGCATCCCGTTATCCGGGATAACAAAGCCATAGCCCTTCGAAACGTCAAACCACTTGATTACGCCCGTCAACTCAACGAGGTTTGCCGCACTCTCTTCAGCGAGATCGTGCGCTAGCTCCGTCTCAGGCCCCAATCCGCTTCCAGGCCCCTTTAAGTCCATCCCGTCCGCAACCATGACGCTCGGTATCGCCGCCTGTCTTGCACCGCTTAGCGGTACGCACGCTCGGAACGAGCGAAATCTTACCCACGTATTAAGGATAACACTCGTCCGATCATTGGGAAGGACAAAATGAGCATCGAACGAGGGCTGTGAACATCGGTGGACGATGGGCGATCAATGCGCGACAAAAGGAGCAAGCACGGTCCCGATGTCCTCACGCACAACGAGATCTGCAACGTCGTCGAATTCCGTTGCGTCGCGGTTGATAATGACGAGACGCGCACCGTTTCGTTTTGCGATGAGTGGAAATCCCGCCGCCGGCCATACCACCAGCGAAGATCCGATCACGATGAAGAGGCCGCAAGCGTTAGTCAGCGCTTCAGCGCGGCGCATTGCCTCCTCCGGCATCGCTTGCCCGAAAGAAACCGTTGCCGACTTGATATAGCCGCCACAGGTCGGACAATCAGGAGCGCGGCCACCCGCGGCATCGAAGCACTCTTTGACCCAGTCCAGCTGGTAATTCGCGGCGCAATCGAGACAGGTGGCATAGGTGGTGTTGCCGTGCAATTCGATCACATGGTCCGCGGCAATTCCGGACGCTTGGTGCAGGTTGTCAATATTCTGCGTAATAACCGCTGGAACTTTTCCTATCTGGTACAGCGACGCCAAGGCGCGGTGGCCACGCCCCGGTCGCGCCGCCCCAAAATGCTCCTCCATGACAAATCGCCGCCGCCACGCCTCGTCACGCATCTCCTGCGATTGCACGAAATCCTGAAATGAAATTGGACGGTTCTTGGTCCACAATCCTCCTGGGGAGCGAAAATCCGGGATTCCGCATTCCGTTGAAATCCCCGCTCCGGTAAACGGTAGAATGACACGGCAGTCATCCACGAGTTCCCGCAATTGGTCGACCGCAGTCTGAAGATCGTTTGCAATCATGTACGGTCCCTTCGCTAACGGATGGCCCAGCTGCCACCCATTCGAGAGGTCATAGAATGCGATATCTGCATACCATGCTCCGCGTACGCAATCTGGACGATGCGCTTGATTTTTTCTGCAACAAATTGGGGCTGAAGGAAGTCCGCCGCTACGACGATGACAAAGGCCGCTATACCAATGTCTTCCTTGCGGCACCGGACGATGAACGTCTGGTCTCGGACAGCAAGAAATCTGGGCGCGACGCACCGGTGCTCGAATTGACGTACAATTGGGACAGCAATGATTATGGCGAGGCGCGATATTTTGGACACTTGGCCTTCGAAGTCGACGACATCTACGCGTTATGCGACCGGCTCATGAAAGCCGGTATCACCATCAACCGGCCGCCGCGCGATGGCATGATGGCGTTCATCCGCTCTCCGGACCGCCAATCGATCGAGATTCTCCAGAAAGGCGCGCGCCTACCGCCAAAGGAGCCTTGGGCCTCCATGAAGAATACCGGCCATTGGTAGCGCCAGTTCGCTTGCCGCACCGCGCAAACCACTTTATATCTCCCCGCGCCCGGATCCGACCCCGTGCTGAGCGAGTCGGTCCGGAGCCCAAGCCGTCAGCGGTGCTGCCCGGCATGTGCGCCCTTCGTCTAGCGGTCTAGGACGCCGCCCTTTCACGGCGGAAACACGGGTTCGATTCCCGTAGGGCGCGCCACATTGCGGCCGCCCTTACGTATCGACGGCCGATGGCTCTCACGCCCGCGAACCATGTCGCGACCACTCCGCCACCTTAACAATCACACACGATTGTCCATTTTTTCCCACGGATTGGCCAAACTCCTGGGGTCCGATGGCGAGGTCAGGGCATTGGATTCGTAGAGTAGTGGAGACTTCCATGACCGATTTCTATTCCGCCAAAGTCATCCTGACTCCCACCAAATTGGACAGCGGCGTCATTGGACGCGTCCTGCGACGCCCCGATGGCGAGATCGATGTCGAGACATGGTCTGATGACCGTTGGAAGCAAGGCGGCGCTGAATTCGCGGAATTCATCCTGTCGCGCGAGGCGACCGCTGACGAACTGCAGGAAGCGGGCGTCATGGCAGCCGACCTGCTGCCTTGAATTGTGGGCCGCAGATCTCGCTCAGTTACCGCTAACGACTGAACACAATTTGGACTGCGGCTGTTCGTCGATGGTCGCGGTGACGTTCCACTGTGGGCCGGATATCTGTCCCAAAGCATTCCATCTTAGAAAAAACTCATATCGCACATTATTGCGAGGTCAGTTCGGCGCCGTAGACGGCTAACCGAGAAGAATTGTATTATGCTGGCTTGCCGGCCCGATGATGCGCGGCATCTAAAAATTCAATTCCCCCGCCCGAAAAGCGCCTCGCAACGGTTCGGCAGGTTTCGACGCGGCCAATGTGAACAGGTCTATGTCCCGCCAACAACAAAGCGACACGACGGCGCCGAAACCCAGCCTCTCGGTGTTCGATGGTATTGCAATCACGGTGGGTATTGTCATCGGAATCGGGATCTTCAAGACCCCGCCGCTGGTCGCCGCCAACGTCGAAAGTGAAGTCGGCTTTATCGGACTTTGGCTGCTCGGCGGCCTGATGACCCTGATCGGGGCCCTGGTTTACGCGGAACTCGCCGCCGCCTATCCGAGCACCGGCGGCGAATATCATTTCCTGTCGCGTGCGCTCGGGCGATCGACCGGATTCATGTTCGCATGGGCCCGCATCTCCGTCATTCAGACCGGCGCAATTGCCCTCGTCGGTTTCGTTTTCGGAGACTATGCTCAGGAACTCTTTTCCCTCGGCCCTTATGGCCCCGCGATCTATGCGGCACTGGCGCTTCTGGCACTTACCGTCATCAACGTCATCGGTACTCACCAAAGCACAGTCTCACAGAATTTCTTCACAGTTCTCACAGTTTCCGCCATCGCATTGGTGATTGTCGCTGGTCTCTCAGCATCGGTTGGACCCACTCCGGCCCCACCCGCGCCGGCTGTTGGCGGCTCCGGCGGCGCCATCGGCCTCGCGATGGTATTCATCCTGCTGACCTACGGCGGATGGAACGAAGCTGCTTACATCTCCGGTGAGGTTCGCGATGTCGGTCGCAACATGATCCGCATCCTGCTGTTGGGAACCGAAATCATTGTCGCAGTCTACCTGCTGACTAATTTTGCCTACCTGCATGTCCTGGGCCTTGAGGGCCTTCGCGGTAGAGGAGCCGTCGCTGCCGACTTGATGCGCCTAACCCTCGGCCCGGCCGGAGCGATCGTTCTCAGCCTGGTGATTTGCTTTGCGGCCCTGAGCACGCTCAACGCAACGATCTTCACCGGGGCGCGTGTCTATCACGCACTCGGCCGAGACCTGCCGTCACTGGAAGGCCTCGGCCTCTGGAATCGGCACGGCAACAACCCGCGAAACGCGGTGATCCTCCAAAGTGTGATTGCGCTCGCCTTGATCATTTTCGGCGCAATGACACGCGAAGGGTTCCAGGCCATGGTGGATTATACCGCCCCAGTATTCTGGCTGTTTCTGCTGTTGGTCGGGATTTCGTTTTTTGTCCTGCGCCACCGGGAACCTGAGACCGACCGACCTTTTAAGGTTCCATTCTATCCGATAACGCCGATCCTGTTCTGCCTGACATGCGCCTATCTGCTTTATTCCAGCGTCGCCTATACACAATTTGGCGCACTGATCGGAATTGCTGTTCTATTGCTCGGAATGCCGCTGCTATTGCTTATCCGCACCAAAAAGCCGATGGCATTGGCCGAATAATGCGGCCTCGATCGGAAACGAAGCTGACGCAACCGCCGCCGCAATCATTTCTTGCCGGCGCCAGGCTGCTGATACGCGCAATGATGCGAATGCATTGGAGGAAAGGATGTCGTTGTTGCAATCGTTGCCGCGGTCGTTTGCCGTCGTCTGCCTCGCGGCAAGCCTTCCGATGGGCGTTGCTTTGGCCCAGTCATCCCCGGAGTTCAAACCGCGCGAAGGTCAACAAGGCAAGGATGTCATTTGGTTGCCAACGGCGCAGACGTTGGTCGACAAAATGCTCGACATGGCCAAGGCGACGTCGAATGATTTCGTTATGGACCTGGGATCCGGCGACGGCCGCACCGTCATCACTGCCGCCAAGCGCGGCATCAACGCGCTTGGTATTGAATACAATCCCGACATGGTCGCGCTTTCGAAGCGCAACGCCGAAATGGCCGGCGTCAGCGACAAGGCGAAATTCACCAAGGCCGACCTGTTCGAAACCGACTTCTCCAAGGCAACCGTCATTACGATGTTTCTGCTGCCGGACATCAATATCCAGTTGCGGTCGAAGATATTTGACATGAAGCCGGGAACCCGGATCGTTTCCAACAGCTTCGACATGGGCGATTGGCCGGCGGACGCGACCGCTACGGTCGACGAAAATTGCCAGACCTACTGCACCGCCTATCTTTGGTACGTTCCGGCCAAAGTCGACGGCACGTGGAAGACCGCCGACGGTGAAATCAAACTCAGGCAACAATATCAGTTGTTCGCTGGCACCATGACAACAGGCAATGTCATCGCGCCGATTTCGGACGGCAAGCTGATCGGCGACCAAATCACTTTTTCCGCCGGCGGCACGCACTACACCGGCAAGGTCGACGGCGACAAGATCGAAGGCGTCAGCAAGACCGGCGGCAAGGAATTTCGCTGGTCGGCAACGCGTAGTTGAGACAATTCAGCCGAGGGCAGGTCCAAAATCTTAAAAGGCGGAGAAATTTTCCGCCTTTTAAGTTTGCTTTCACAAAGCTCGGCCCGAATGATCTTGGCCCGGCAAATCTCTTATAAGCTAAGACGAAACACACGTTCGGCGGTGCCGCCAAGAACCAGGCGACGTTCATTTTCAGACAGGCCCGACACCAGATCGGTAAGTCCCTGCCAAACCTCAGAATAATCGGCACTCAGGATGATGACCGGCCAATTGCTGGCGGCCAGCATACGGTCGGGGCCGAAATGTTGCAGGGTGGAATCGACATAGCGCCGCAGCGCATCGGTTGACCATTTCCAGTTCACGGCCATGTGCAGGCCGACCGAAAGCTTCATGGTAACATTCTGATTTAACGCAGCTTTTTCGACCAGATCAGCCCAGGGCTGCCAGCCCTGTTCCGCCACCGGAGGCCGGCCGAGATGATTGATAACGACTTCAAGCTCCGGCACCCGTCCGGCCATTTCAATCGTACTCTCGAACTGCCCCTGATTGACAGGGATGGCCTCGAAGGCCAGCCCGGCCCGCGCCAGAAGGCGAAGTGATTCAAGCACTTGTGGCCGCAGCAGCCATTTCGGATCGGGCTCGTAGGCGATCAGATGGCGAATGCCGACCAGGTTGCGGTCGCCGGAAAACCGTTCGAGCGCCGCCGAACATTGCGCCGGATCGTCGAGCGGAACCCAGCCGACAACACCGAAGATCATGCGATGCTCGGCGGCGAGCGCCAGGTATTCAGCGGTCTCCTCAAGGTCGTTCAGAGATTGTACAAGGATCACCCCGTCGATCCTCGCTTTCGCGAGCTCCGAGGTGAGATCGTCCGGCGTAAAGTCGCGATCGAGCCGGTTGCCGACCCCGTCGGGCCAATGGTGCGCCCGCTTGGCCGGCCAGATGAAATGCACGTGCGCGTCGATTGTCGCCATGTCGCCCTCGCCGCCTCCCGTTGCCGCCGGCCGGTCTACCGGCCGGTCCATTCCGCCTTGCGCTTGTCGACAAACGCGCGCACGCCGATCTTGAAGTCGTCGCTGCCATAGCACGCTCGCACCAGATCTTCACCGTCCGGCACACCGGCCCGCATCAGCCGCAGTATGGCCTCCTTGGTCACCCGCAGGGTGACCGGTGCATGGCCGACAATGCGATCGCACAGCTCCGCGATGCGCGCATCGAGCGCGGACGGTTCGACGATGTCCAACAGAAAGCCGGCCGCCAACGCCTCGCCCGCTCCCAAGGTTTCCGCCAACATCAGCATCCGCTTGGCGCGCGAGACCCCGACCGCGGCGACCAGCCGCGCGCAATTCGTCGTCGACAGGCAATTGCCCAGCGTCCGCGCGATCGGAACGCCGAAGCGCGAGCCGGGCGTGGCGATCCGAAAATCGCAGGCCGAGGCGATTGCCAGTCCGCCGCCGATCGCCCAGCCCTCGACCACCGCCAAGGTCGGCACCGGCAGTTCCTCGACCGCGGTGATGTAACGCTCGAACTCCGCCTCATAGGCAACGCCATCGTCGCCGGTCTTGAAGTCCAGGAATTGTGCGATGTCGGTGCCGGCAATGAAAGCGTTGCCGCCGGCGCCCCGGAACACCACGACCCGCACGGTTCGATCGGCCGCAATCCGGGCGCAGGCTTTGCCGAGCTGCTCGTACATGTGCCAGGTCATGGCGTTGCGCGCTTCCGGCCGGTCGAACACGATCGTCACCACCGCGCCCGCGCGTTGGTAATGCACTTCTCCGTCACTCATGCCGCTGCAACTCCTCAATCGATTCCGGCAAGCCATGGTCCGGCGCCAACCTATCACGCCGCGTCGGCGCGGATCGACCGGTTCTCGATGGTCTTTCGTTTGATCCTTTCTCGTTCCAGCAGGATGGTGTTGCCACGGCCGAAGTAGACGTCGGCCGGCGTTAGATTGCTCAGGCTCTCGTGATAGCGGCGATGGTTGTAGTGCTCGACGAACCTGCCGATGGTGGCATCGAGATCACCGGGTAGATAGTAATTTTCCAGCAGGATGCGGTTCTTCAGCGTCTGATGCCAGCGCTCGATCTTGCCCTGGGTCTGCGGATGGTAAGGCGCGCCACGGACATGCTTGATGTTCTTGTCGTCCAACCATTCGGCGAGGTCGCTCGCGACGTATGAAGAACCATTGTCCGACAACAAGGCGTGGGCGGTGAACGACTCTTTGCCTGATCGCAGCCTGAGGCCGTGAGAGCCATGTCCAGCGTGTCTGTGACGTCTCCGGCCTTCATCGTCGTGCACAGCTTCCAGGCGATGATGTAGCGCGAGAAGTCGTCCAGCACCGTGCTGAGATAGAACCAGCCCCAGCCGATGACCTTGAGGTAGGTGAAGTCGGTCTGCCAGAGCTGGTTCGGCGCCGTGGTCTTGTCCTTGAACTGATCCGCCGCCTTGACGACGATGTAGGCCGGGCTGGCAATCAGGTCATGGGCCTTGAGCAGGCGATACACGGAAGCTTCTGAGACAAAGTAGCTTTCCGTATCGGTGAAGCGGGTCGCCAACTCCCGTGGCGACAGTTCGGGTTGGTCCAGGGCCAGGTCCACGATCCGCTGGCGTATCGTGTCAGGGATACGGTTCCAGACCCGCTCCGGCCGCGGGGATTTGTCTTCCAGGGCCTCCGGCCCGCCGCTCTGGTAGCGGTCGTACCACCGATAGAACGTCGTGTGGGGAATGCCGAGCTTCTCCAGCGTCCGGCGGACCGGCAGATGCGATTGCTCGACCAGGCGGATGATTTCCAGCTTCTCGGAGGCGGGGTATCTCATTCCTCGTCTCCCCCATCCGCGATCATGCTTTTTTTAAGCAGTCGCAGATCAAGCGCCTGCTCGGCGACCACCTCCTTCAGTTCCTGCGCCTGGCGCCGAAGATCCTTGACCTCGCTGCTCGTGGCGGCACGCGCCGTATCTCCCGCCAGCCGCCGTTTGCCCGCCTCCAGAAACTCCTTCGACCAGTTGTAATACAGGCTCTCAGCGATGCCCTCGCGACGGCACAGCTCGGCGATGCTGTGACTCGCCCCGCAGCCCGTCCAGAACGATGCGGATCTTCTCTTCGGCCGAGTACTGCTTGCGGGTCGCCCGGCGGATGTTCTTCACGATCCGCTCAGACGACGATTCCGTGGTTCCGGATTTCTGTCTTGTCTTATGAGGAACCGGCTCCCATGCGATACGGGAGCCACTGCCCGGCACCCCAAATATGCCGGGCAGTGGCGGGGGACGGATCGGTTCTGTCTTGGTCACCATGGACCGTAGATGAGTGTGTTCGCCCCCGTCTTTTCTTTCGGCCTGAACGGATACACGGGCTCCGGGCTCGTATGACAAGACAAGGCAGGGAAAAGACTCATGCAGACTACAATCGGCATCGATATCTCGAAAGAAACGCTGGACGTCTATCGGCTGGCGGATAACCAACACATCCAGGTGGCGAATGACAAAGTAGGCCATAAAACCCTGTTCCGCTGGATTGGAAAGCATGACCTGCCACTGGTCGTGTTCGAGGCGACTGGCGCATATCACCGTAATCTTGAAGCGGCGCTTGCTACCAGTGACACGGCATTTGCCAAGGTCAATCCGCGCCAGGCGCGTAGGTTTGCCGAAGCGACCGGACGAATGGCAAAGACCGACCGTGTCGACGCTACCATGTTGGCGAAAATGGGGGCTGTTCTGGAACTCAAAGGGGATAAGCCCAAGAGCAAAACCCTCCATATGCTCCGAGAGTTGATAACCGCGCGCCGGGCTCTAATGAAGGACAAGGTGGCGGCAAAGACCCGGCTACAGACAACCACGCAAACCTTGCTCAAAAATCAGATCAACGCACGCCTCAAGCAGATCGAGATACAAATTCGACAGGTCGATGCCGCCATCGCCGAAAAGATCGCGCAGGATGAGGCGCTTTCGCATAAACTCGCCATCCTGATCAGCATTCCAGGCATTGCAAAAACGACCGCATTCTCGATGCTCATTGAGATGCCAGAGTTGGGAACGCTCGAAGGGAAGCAGGCGGCCAGTCTCGCTGGCCTCGCACCGATTTCGAGGCGGTCAGGTAAATGGCAAGGCAAAGAACACATCCAAGGCGGACGAGCATTTCTACGGCGGGCCATCTACATGCCAGCTCTGGTCGCAACGCGTTACAACCCCGATCTTAAGGCAAAATACGATCAGCTCATTCGCGCAGGCAAGCCCAGGAAAGTCGCCCTTACAGCGATCATGCGAAAGCTCATCGTGACAGCAAATGCTCTCCTGCGAGATGGGCGGAAATGGTCACAAGTCAGGCCTTGACCAAGACGGATACTCATCTCAACTCCTTGATGGTCTACGATGAGCCAGAATTCCTCCTTTCCTCAAGCCATCAAATCCGTCCCACAGGCGCTGACGCCAAACACTCAACACGCTGGAGGGCAGACCAGATTCATCGCCTCCGCAAAACGAGTGTCATGACTTGGTGCTCGAAGGGGTGGCGGCCGGGTTCAGTGGCGAAGAGATCCTGCAACCGCCGGAAGTATTCATTGGTCAATTCATCTGCCTGTCCGGCCTTGGTTTTCGAACCCTCAAACAGCCCGGAGCGCAGCGTCAACTCGGCAAATGCGCGGGCGAAGCCGGCATAGGCCCGCGCGTAGGCTGCAACGTCACCGGTCTTCCTGAGATCGTCTTCGTAAGGCGAGGCAAGGTGTTCGTTCGCCAGCTCGACGATTTCGAAGGCGTCCCTTAGATCCGTCTCCCGCTCAAGCGGCGAGCGGATCTCTTCTGACAGCCGAAAGTAGACGGGGAACACGAACTCCTCGAGCAGGCCGGGGTCGATGCTCCCATCGGCGGCAAGCGACGCCGCAATCTGCCAGAACGCGCGGTACAGCCCACGGCCGGCCGCGCAAATGCCACTGGGATCGTCGGGATCGGGAACCGACGACAATCCGTCGACGAAAAACCAGCCGCCGGGTTTCAACTCGTCCGCGCGTCGTCTCAGGAAGTCTGTCCAGTCGCGGCCAGCCAGCTTTGCGACTTTGTCGCGGGCCGGTTGGGGCAAGTCGCAGAAGAAGAGGCTGCCTGGCGAGGCGATGCGAACGGCACCGGACAGCCAATGAGAAGCAGCGAAGGAGATGCCGAGATCGACCGAGCCGGAACTCGCGACAGGTTCGAAGAAACTGCCGATGGAAGCTTCGACGCGAACCTTGCAGATATCGTGCAGATAGCCATTCGGGCCACCAACGTTGGCGAAAAGTCCGTTCCAGTCGTTGCCGATTTGGTCGTTGTGCACAGCCACGACGGGCATATCGGCGTCGCAAGTCCGCAGCGCCCCCAGAATCGTGTGAAACGCCGTAATCGAATTGCGCCCGGGTCCACAGCCATAATCCATGATGCACAGTTCCGAACCCGTGAGGTCGAGATGATCGACGGCGTTGCGCAGCCTGGCCTCTTGACGCCGCATCGCTTCGCCTTGGGCTTCGGAGTGGTGATCGTAGAAACCTTTGCCGCCCATACCGGCGGTGGCGTCTGTATTCCGGTCATCACGCTGGTTATCCACGGCCATCGTCGTGCTTGCTCCTAAATTGTCGCATTTCAGAAGTGGCAGTGTTCGTTTTCCATGTCCGAACACGGCCATCCCGTCCATCGCGCTGAGTGAAAGTTGTAGCATTGTGGAGGATCAAATGCGCAGAATGCTTCGGCTTGCCGCAACCGCCTTTACCATTTCCGGCTCGACCGTCCAGGCCCAGACACCCCTGAGCGCCTATGCCGACGCCAACGGATTCATCGACGTTCAAAAACTGACCGGTGCCCAGCTCGCGCGCACCTGGCAACAGGATGCCGACCTGCTGACGGCCTGGTACAGTGGTTGGTACAACGGCCTTGCAAGAAAGCACTAAATGGATCTCAGAAATGGCAAGCTGGTCGAAAGCGATGTAATCGAGTTCTGCAACGCGAACCAAAGTAAGCTGATCATCGAAGCAAATGCCGTTGTATTTAAAGACGTACGCGCTAAGCTGGGCATCAAAATGAAACCGTAATCATGGATTATGTTTCTACACTCCAATTCTCACTAGGTCACTCGCGTTACGAGTTCCCAACATGGAGTAGTCGTCATGCCAGGTCGTCGGACCGCTTGCGTGGTTACAACAATTGCCAGTTTGTTGTTCACGGCAGGAATTGCGCTCGGGCAAGCCGCGCCGGATGCGCCGCAGCTCAAGCCCATCGGCGTTCCAACTTCGGCCAAGCCAGAAATGGTTCCGTCACTGATCGTCATGAATTCTCGCGGCGCGAGCCTGCAAGGCGAGAAGCTGACGCTGAGCGGCGTTTCGCCAAACGCCATCGTGTTCGCCGATCGGCCGGTAAGAGCTGCGGGGCATGCACTGACGACACACCTCTTGGAGGAATGGGGGACCGGGAGCGATAGCTTCGCCAAGAATCCTCCGAACGCCACGGTTTCGGTGCTCAGCAAGGATGGGGCGACTGTCAAAGATGCCGTCGTCGTTCTGAAATCTCCGAAATTGGAAGGCGATCAGCTCACCTTCGACGTCCAGCTTTTGGAAGGAAGTCTTACCGGAGCTGATGGGCCCGCTTCGGTTTTCATCGATATTATCGGAATGCCGCTGACGCCGCTTTCATATGCTGGCGTAGCGCGCCGGACCGCTCGTCGTGCCGCTTGGTATGGTGGAGCCGCGGCGGCAGGTGCAGTGGCCGCCGGTGCAGTCGCGGCCGGTGCGGCCGCAGCCTACTATCATCCTTATGTCGCACCGTACTACGGGCCCTACGTTCACCCTTATTATCACCCGTACTACCACCCTTATTACCATCCCTACTATCATCCGTACTATCACCCCTATTATCGGTGAATGGCGCGGACCAACGCGAAGTTGCGGCAGCAATATCGGATCGGTCGCATGAGGCCGATCCTTTTTTTATTTCTGACATCTGGCGCGGGTCGGCTCATCAGATGTTCTGAGGAAGTTGTTCCGACCTCGCGTGAGTGCCAGAATAGTTCTGCAAGCGATGTCAGCTGGCAGGCCCGCTGGCCGCGCTTGGAAATGTAGATCGATGTGGTTCTGATGTCCGGGTTGGGCCATTCTCGACCGAGTCAGCCAGTTTTACCTGTCGGCGCCACTTCCACATTGCTTCAGAAGCGACCGAACTGAGGCGGGGCTGCGTTCATAAAAGTCTATCTGCCAGCTCGGTGACAAAAGTTACGTCGGCACCGCCGCCACGTAACATTTCTCCCGCTGGCGAAACATGTTTCGCCAACCGGCGACGAACTCTCGAAACACAGCCACGGTAATCCCACGCTCCTATTGCAGGACGCCATCGGACACTCCGATCGCGAACCCGGAAATACGGGAGATGACCTGCCCATCACCAACCAAGGCGGCGACAACCAGGCCACAGCCCCCGCCTGACACGCCACGCTTGTCGCCCAAATCCAGCCCCTGCCCGGCCAACGCCAAACAGGGTCAACCCAAGGAGCAAACCGATGACCACCACCGGAACCCAAACTACGCAGACCGCCAACAATGGCGTCAACGTCGAAGCATTGCTCGGCGCGCGTGAAGCCTTGACGGCCTCACCCGAAGCCGCCCAGTTCACCTGGCGCGCAACCTGCGAGTGGGTCAACGGCACCCATAGCCAATCGACCGTCGAGAGCTTCTTCGGCCTCGGTCAAGAACAGAAACACCGTCGCAAGTTCACCTTCGACGCCGATCATCCGGAAATTTTCGCGTCGGAAGACAACGGCGTCACGCCGGTCGAATACGTTCTGGTCGGCCTCGCAAGCTGCCTGACGGCCGGCATCGCGGCGGTCGCTCAAAACCGCGGCATTCAACTGCGCAAGGTGTCGGCCATGCTTGAAGGCGACATGGACATCCAGGGCATCCTCGGCATCGATAGCGACGTCCGCAACGGCTACAGCGGCATCAAGGTCAAATACGATATCGATGCCGACGCCACCGCCGATGAGATCAATGCCCTGGTCGCGCAGTCGCAGAAGCGCTCGGCCGTATTCGACATCGTGACCAATCCGACCAATGTCATGGTCGAGGTCAAGAAGCGCTAAGCGGCATTGCCGCCGGCAGGAGTGGGTTCCATTCGTACCGCCACGACCATCGTCATCGGTGCCGGACACGCCGGCCTCGCCATGAGCCGGTGCCTCAGCGAACGCGCGATCGACCACGTGTTGATCGAGCGTGGCGAGGTTGCCAATTCGTGGCGAACCGAACGCTGGGACTCGCTCCGCCTTCTCACGCCCAACTGGCAGAGCCGGCTGCCGGGATTCGAATATCAGGGCGAAGACCCGGATGGCTTCCGGACCATGCCGGAAGTCATCAATTTCATCGGCCGCTATGCCGGCGCCATCGCGGCGCCGGTGCAGACCAGCACAACCGTCAAGTCGGTGCGGCGCGATGACAACGGATATGTCATCGCGACCGACCAGGGCGAATGGCGCTGCCGGACCCTGGTGCTGGCGACCGGCGCCTGCAATATCGCGCGGGTCCCGGCACTCGCGGAAGGCGTTCCATCGTCGATCGCGATGCTGACGCCGATGCAGTACCGCAATCCCGGACAACTCGCTGACGGCGGCGTGCTGGTGGTTGGCGCTGCCGCGACCGGGCTGCAGCTCGCCGAGGAAATCCACCGCTCGGGCCGCCCGGTGACGCTTGCCGTCGGCGAACATGTTCGCGCCCCGCGCACCTATCGCGGTCGCGACATTCAATGGTGGATGGACGCAGCCGGTGTCCTTGATGAGCGCTACGACGAGATCGACGACATCGCGCGCGCCCGCCGCGTGCCGTCGTTGCAGCTTGTCGGTTCGCCCGACCGGCAGACATTGGACATCAACGCCCTTTCCGACATCGGCGTGACCCTGGTCGGTCGCCTCGCCGGTATCAACAACGGCAAGGCGCAGTTCTCCGGCGCGTTGAAGAACCTTTGCGCCATGGCCGACCTGAAAATAAATCGCCTGCTCGACCGCATCGATGCCTGGGCAACCGCCAATGGCCTCGATGACGTGGTGGACGCATCACAACGGTTCGCGCCGACCCGCGTTGTGGCTTCGCCGCCACTCGGGCTCGATCTCAAAAGCGGTGCGATCAAGACGATCATCTGGGCGACCGGCTATCGGCCGGACTATTCCTGGCTCGATGTGCCCGTTCTCGATCGCAAGGGTCACATGCGCCATGACGGCGGCGTCGTTGCCGACAGCCCCGGCCTGTATCTGATGGGCGCGCAATTTCTCCGCCGCCGCAAGTCGACCCTGATCGACGGCGCCGGCGATGACGCCCGCGACCTCAGCGCGCATCTCGCGGCATTACTCTCAGGAACGCCAAAGGCGACGTTTCACTAATGTCGTTTCGCGTATAAGATTGGTGCAGCCTATCGAGCCGCATTTGCCGCCGGCACCTGTCGTGCGGCGAGCCAGCGGTTGAAGGCATCCCGTAGGCCGGCCTCATCCGTGCGGAACATGAAGACCTTTTCGACGCGGGTGTATGGCTTGTCCGGACTGACCGCGCAAAGCCCTTCGCCCTGCTTCTGGCGATAAATCGCCTCGATTGAATCCGTAAACATCGCATCGGCTTTGCCGTTTTCGAGATAGTCAAAGGGTTTGGCGTTGTTCGGCACGATGATGATGGTCGCCTTGTCAATTTTCGACAATGCAAACTGCTGGTTCGTTCCCCCGCGGTTTTCGACCACCCGGGTTCCGGCTTGATCGATGGCATCCAGCGATGTGAATTTTCCTGTCTCGTCGCAACGCACCAGGGCAACCTTGCCGGTCAATGCGATAGCATTGGAAAGCAATGCAAGCTCTGCGCGCTCCGCCGTCCTGGAGATGCCGCCGACGGCCACCTGAAATTTTCCGGCATGCAGATCCTTCATCATTCCCGGCCAAGTCGTCCGCACGAACGTGATGTCATAGCCGTTCGCGGCAGCGAACGCCTTGATGAGATCGATGTCCTCGCCACGGTATTGGCCCGTGCTTGGTTCAAACCAAGTGACGGGTTTGTAATCGCCGGTGGTCCCGACAAGAAGTTTCTTTGCCGCCATGACCGGACCTGACAACAAGAGCAACAACAGGATTGCGACCAGCCTTCGCATCGCATGCCATCCTTACAGCAATATCGCCATCATGGCTTCGAAATATCGACGGACGACCTAGATTTTCCGCCGCCGCACCTCTTCGATGATGATGCTGTTGTCGCGTTCGCCGTCGCCGGCGCGCACGCAGGCTTCCAGAATATCGGCGTGAATTTCGAGCGCCGCCAGGCGCTGTCCGACCTCGCGCGCCTTTGCCAGCATCAGATGGGCGTCCTTCAAGGTCTGTCGCGCCATGCCCTGGGCGGAATATTCGCCTGCAAGCATCTTCTCGCCCTTGACGTCCATGATCTGCGATGCCGCCGCCGAGTTTTTCGCAACATCAAGAAAAGCGCGCGGATCGAGCCCGAGCCGCTCGGCAAAGACGAGGCCTTCCGCCAGCGCCAGCCGGTTGAGACCGAGAATGAGATTGACCGCGAGCTTGGTGCGACCGCCATCACCGATCTTGCCGACCAGAAAATAGCGCGGATAGATCGCCCGCAGCACCATCCCGGAAACCGCGACCGCTTCGGGATTGCCGCCGATTAGCCCGACACCGTCGCCGTGCCGGACCTGCTCGCTGGTACCTGACACCGGCGCCTCGAGGAACTTCAGGCCGCGGCCGGCGACGCGCTCGCCGAGCGCGGCGATGCGGTCGGGATCACACGTGCTGGTGCACAGCACGGTCTTGCCGGACGCTTCGCCCACGGCGGGGAGTATCTGGTTTTCAACCACGTCCTCGACCTGGCTGGTGTCGAACACGGCCAGCAGGATCGGATCGCACCGCCGCGCGACCTCCGCGATCGAGGCAGCGGCCTGCCCGCCCATGGTGGCAAATCGTTCGGTCCTTTGCTGATCGATATCAAAACCAAAGACCGTCATGCCGGCGCCCAACAGACGGTGGGCGAGCGCATGACCCATCAGGCCGAGACCGATCAATCCGACGGGAGGCACTTGCGATGACATAAATCCGGCTCCACGAACATCGCTGCAAGACTGTTGACCAAGCTCTTAAATATCATGCTCGGGCGGATAGGCGTGACGGCCGCCATTGAAATCTTCCACCGCGTAACAGGCGGCTTTGTCCTTCCCCTCGGTCCGCGCAAGGTAATTCGGCCCGATCGGCGCCTTGCCGAACCCTCCCGGAATATCCAGCACATAGGTCGGCTGGCACAGACCGGAGACCCGGCCGAGCAGCGCCCGCATCAGTGCCTGGCCATCGGCGATTGACGTACGCAGATGCGACGTGCCCGGTGCGAGATCGCCGTGGTGCAGATAGTACGGCTTGATCCGGCATTCGACGAAGGCGCGCATCAGGTTCGCAAGCGTGTCCACATTGTCATTCACCCCGCGCAGCAGCACCGACTGGCTCAACATCGGAATGCCGGCATCGATCAGCCGCGCGCAAGCCGCGCGCGCCGCCGTCGCGAGTTCGCGCGGATGATTGGCGTGCAGTACCACATAGGTGGTGAGTCCATCGGCTTTGAGGGCGTCGATCATTTCGGCGTTGATCGCCTCGGGGGTAACCACCGGCCCGCGGGTATGCACGCGCACGATCTTGACGTGATCGATTGTCGCAAGTCGCGTGACGACATCGGCCATGCGGCGCGGCGACAGCACCAACGGATCGCCGCCGGTCAGGATCACCTCCCAGATCTCCGGATGGCCGGCGACATAGGCGAGCGCGGCATCGAGTTCGGCCGGCGACAGCGCACCCTCGCCCGGCCCGACCATCTCGCGGCGGAAGCAGAACCGGCAATAGGCCGCGCAGACCGCGACGATCTTCAACAGCACACGGTCTGGATAGCGATGCACGATCCCCTCGACCGGCGAATGGGCGCGATCGCCGATCGGGTCGGCGCGCTCCTGCGGCTGCGTGACGAGTTCGGCCGCATCGGGCAGGAACTGCCGAGCGATCGGGTCGGCCGGATCATCCGGATCGATCAATTCGGCCAGCGCCGGAGTCAGCGCAACCGCGTAGCGCGCGGCGACCTGTTCCAGTTCGGCGCGCCGCTCCGGCGGCACCAGACCCGAGGCCACCAGATCCTCTGGCTTGCGCAATGTCAGCGGTGTTCGCATCCGTTGATCTCCTGAAATTCGCGTCGACAACACTTGTGTTTTATACGACGACCGGGGCCCACAGCACCTGTTCGATGCGTGAGGCCCCTGTCGCCAGCATCACCAGCCGGTCGAAGCCGAGCGCAATGCCGCAAGCCTCCGGCATTTGCGCGAGCGCGGCGATGAAGTCCTCGTCGATCGGATAGCGCTCGCCGTAGCGGCGTTCCTTTTCATCCATCTGGGCCGTCAGCCGTGCGCGCTGCAAGGCCGGATCAGTCAATTCGCCGAAGCCGTTAGCGAGTTCGACGCCGCAGGCGAAGACTTCGAACCGCTCCGCGACGCGCGGATCGGACGATTTCGGCCGCGCCAGCGCCGAGAGGATCGCCGGGTATTCGCACAGGATGGTCGCGCGGCCGCGGCCGAGTTGCGGCTCGATGCTTTCCACCAGAATGCGGCTGAAGATGTCGCCCCAATCGTCGTCATCGGCAACCCGGATGCCGTTGTTCCTCGCCATCGCCGCGAGCCGGTCGCGGTCGCCCGCCTCGGGTGACAATGTCGCCAGCAGGTCGATGCCGGCATGGCGCTCAAAGGCCTCGGCAACCGTGGTCCGGAGCGGTTCCGCCGCCGGGTCGATCTCCTGGCCACGGAATAGGAAACGCCTGGTCCCCGTCGTCTCCGCCGCCGCCGCCAGCAGCGCCGCACAATCGGCCATCAGCACCTCGTATGGCGCGCCGACCCGGTACCATTCCAGCATGGTGAATTCCGGATGGTGCTGAGCACCTTGCTCGCGGTTGCGAAAGCTTCGCGCGAACTCGAAAATCCGGGTTTCTCCGGCCGCCAGCAGCTTCTTGCAGGCGAATTCCGGCGATGTCCGCAGGTAAAGTGGCCACCGGCCTCCGATGGCATCCTCCAGCACGGTCGGCGAAGGCCTGAAGGTGGGTTTCGTTGCCGGGCGATGCCTGCAGGACCGGCGTCTCCACCTCCACAAAGCCCTCGCCCGCGAACCAGCCCCGAACGGCGGCCTGAATCCGGCCCCGCGCGAGCAGAAACGGCCGCCGGTCGGCATGGACATGGCGGCTCCACCAGGCCGACGGTTCAACCATGACGGCATTCCGCCGCCGAAAGAAGCGAAATTCGCTGGCGATTGCCCGCAGGATCAGTATGTTCCGGCCCGACTCTGCGGCGGATGACCCGCCCCGCGCCGGACAGCCCGGCCCCATGGGCGCCGCCCATCATCATTTGAGGACCAAGACCCGTGAAAGTCATCGCCAGTTCGCTCCGCAAGGGCAATATCGTCGACGTCGACGGCAAGCTTTACGTCGTTCTGACGACGGAAAACATCCATCCCGGCAAGGGCACGCCGGTGACCCAGATCGATATGCGCCGGATCGCAGACGGGGTGAAGGTCTCACAGCGCTACAAGACCACCGAACAGGTCGAGCGCGCCCATGTCGAGGACCGTGAATACACTTTCCTCTATCAGGACGGCGACGGCGCGCATTTCATGAATTCGGAAAACTACGACCAGCTCACGGTGCCGGACGATGTCATCGGCGATCAGGCCGTTTATCTCCAGCCGGAAATGAAGGTCAGCTTGAGCATCCACGACAGCACGCCGGTTGCGATCGAACTGCCGCCGCGGGTGGTGCTGGAAGTGGTTGAAACCGAACCGACCGTCAAAGGCCAGACCGCCTCCTCGTCCTACAAGCCGGCCAAGCTGTCGAACGGCGTGCGCTCGATGGTGCCGCCCCATATCGCGCCGGGCACCCGCATCGTGGTGATGACCGTCGACGGCTCCTATGTCGAGCGCGCCAAGGACTAGCCCGGGAGCCGGAGCCGCCGCACAACCTTGAACCCGTTTGCCTGTTGCGGGCGTTCATCGTTCGCTGCATCCCCGCAAACGCCACCACAGCCTGTGACCAGCGCTTGAGGCTCAAGCGCGGCTAGACCTGTCTTATCGGCGCGGCATCAATAAAACATGCCCGCATTGGGAAATTCGGATACGCTCGCTGTCCGTCGTTCCGGGAGGACAGACCCAAATGGCGGCACCAGCAGTTCGGCGTGCTGACTTTCTGATGGCGCTGGCGTATGCCACCGACTTGGCCACCGGGCAATCGCGCGATTTCGCGCTGCGATCCTGTGTGCTGGCGATGCGGCTCGCCGAGGTCATGGGCCTCGACGCCGATATGCGCCGTCAAATCTTTCACCAGGCCCTCCTGCGCTACATCGGATGCAATGCCGACACTCACCTTTTGGCCTCGGCGTTCGGCGATGAGATCGCCCTGCGCCAGGACCTGGCGCGCATCGACATGGGCAGCCAATCGGAAATCGTCGAGACGTTCGTGCGCGCCTTCACGCGCCTGTTTGCCGATGCGCCGCCCGCGGAACTCGCAGACGCAGTTCAGAAGGGTCTCGCCGAGGCTCTGCAGGTCAGCATCCCCATCCTGGCCGGCCATTGCGAGGTGGCGCAGAGGATCGCAGAACGAATTGGTCTTTCGGAGGAGATCTGCGCCAACCTGGGGCAGCTTTACGAGCGCTGGGACGGCCACGGCCTGCCGCGGCATCTAAAGGGCGAAGCCGTGAAGCTTCCGGTGCGCCTGGTGACCTTGGCGCAGGATGCTGTCGTGCTGAACGAGGTCCATGGCATCGAGACCATGCGCGCGACGATCACCAAGCGTCGCGGCGGCGGATATGAAGAGGAGCTGGCCGATCTGTTCCTTGCCCATGCCGAGCATCTGATGGATGGACTCGATGGTCCAGTGGACCGCGAGACGATCCTGGCGCTCGAACCCGAGCCTCACGCCATGCTCGATGAAGAAGGGTGCAACGAAGCCTATCTGGCGATCGCCGACATGATCGATATGCGAATGCCGTTCACGTTCGGCCACTCGCGCGCCGTCGCCTCGCTGGCCGAAGCCGCGGGCAAGCGCGCGGGCCTTCCCACCTCTGACATCCGTGCCATCCGGTGGGCGGCCTGCACGCATGACATCGGCGAACTGGCGGTCCCGGTCTCGACCTGGATGAGAGCCGGTGCGCTGACCCAGCGCGAAACCGACGCGGCGCAGCTTCATCCCTATCATGGCGAACGCGCGCTGGCTTCGCTGGGCCATGACGGCATGCCGGTCGCTGCGCTGGTGTTGCGCCATCATGAGCGTCTGGACGGAACCGGCTATCACCGCTACGCCAAGGCGCCCGACCTGTCACCGGCTGCGCGGATCCTTGCGGCCGCTGAAGCCTTCCAGACTGCGCGGGAAACCAGGCCTCATCGGAAGGCCATGAGCGACACGGCTGCGGCCGCAAAGCTCCGCGGCCTCGTCCGGGACGGAAAGCTCTGCCCCGAGGCCGTCGAAGCGGTGCTCGCCTGCGCCGGTCAACCCGCCCGCCGGGACGTGACAGAACGCTTGGCGGGATTGACACCGCGCGAGATCGAAGTGTTGCGGCTGATCGCTGCCGGACATACCGCCAAAGAAGCCGCCCGCCAACTCGAGATCGCGCCCAAGACCGCCGACAACCACATCCAGAACCTCTATTCCAAAATCGGCGTCTCCACGCGGGCAGGCGCCGCTCTTTACGCTCTGGAGCGGGGTCTAGTTCAGCAGGGAATACCTGCGCGCTAGTGTGGTGGATTTGAAATTCGTTATATAATTTGCGGCAGGCCCTCAAACGAATTTCAAATCAAAAACCGCACTCGAAATCATAATCTTGCTAGTGTCCTTATCGAATCCAAAGTTCGTATGGAGCAGGCTGAATAGTATGATGAACTTCGGAATCGGGACAATACGGCGCGTTCTCATAAATCCGTGCTGGCCGCTTAGCTCCCAATAGCGGCACAAAAGCGGACCTCGCGAAACGGCAGCGAAGGGCTAAAATCGGAAGTTACTATTTGCACCGTCCTTATTGCGTTTACCGAGACTTTTTAACGGATGCTACAAAAGCGGCCTTCTCGGCCAGCCGACCGGTCCATTCAGCGGCGGCCCAAAGCTCGGCCTGCCGCGCGCTGCTGAGACTTGGAGCGTCCCACCTCGGCGGCGAGGCAAACAACACGGTAAGAAAGCCACTTTGCCCCTGGGCCATGCCAAAATCGCGCAGTTCAAGGTGGCTTTGCCGAATGATTTCTCCGACAGCACCAGACAGTATCGAGGACTCAAATGCTGTATGCAATGCACGGTCTTCGCCGAGAATGATCACATCGCCGGTTTTTAGCTTCAAAGCATAGACGCGATGCATGTTCGTCAAACCAAATAAGCTGCTATAGGCTTCAAGACGCGTTTCGATCGCCTCGATTTCATCGAAGCAAATGTGTGAATGCACCGGATCTAACCGATGGATCAGGGAGCGTCCACGCGGAAGGTCGAGGTCCAGCGCCGTCGCCCCAATTGCAATATGCCACCCCACCTTGCCGCGCGTATCGCGCAGCACATAAGTGAACATGACGACGAGAAAGCCCGCAACGACAGCGACAAAAATGCCAAGACGATTGCCATTGAGAATGAGAACCACGGCGAGGATCAGAATAACAAGAGCAATCGCCCCGATGAATGCGGTCGCCACCATGCTGCCGAGCCAACCCGCCATCGGTTGACCTTTGACGATTGATTGATCGGTTTCATTGCTGTTCATCGGACTATTGCTAACGTAAAATTCTCAGAACGTACAGGCAGACGCCGCTATGGTAGCGACGTAGGCCCATCACAACGTTTGGCGGCGATACATAAATGTCGGCTGCCGGATCAAAAAGCGAAGAACTCAAGTTGAGCAAAACCGGTCCGCATTCGGGAGGTTAGCGGCCAATTAAGTACTGCGGTAGAGCCCGTTGAGACCGGGCCCCTATGCCACTTGCTAAAACCGTTTCGTTAGCTGGCGTAGAGCGGGCGTCTGGGGCCGGATTATGAATGTATTCGCTGGCGCCCATGACACGGCCGTCCAGATGATCGATACGTCTATTGTCCACGTGCATCAGCACGGAGTATGCATCACTCGGAACAGACGGCAGTTGATAGGCCGGTCACGTGGCGGCCTGACCAGCAGAATTCATGCGGTGGGCGATGCAAACGGGCTGCCGGTCCGGCTCGCACTGACAGCCGGAGAGGCTCACGACAACCGGCTCGCTGGCAAACTTCTCTCTCGCCTCAAGTCGAAAACAATGCTGCTGGCCGACCGTGGCTATAACGCGGACTGAATCAGATGCAATCGCTTCCAAACGAGGCCCTTGGCAAATATCCCGCAGAGTCGCAACCGCAACGAACCAATCTGCGTCGGACCTTACTTCTACTGCGCATGCAACCTGGTCGAGCGGTACTTCACCAAAATCAAACACTGCCGTCGGGTCGCAACGCGCAACGACAAGATCGCGGCCAACTACCTTGCTTTCGTCCAACTCGCGTCGATCAGGCTTTGGCTGCGCGGCAATGAGTCCACGTCCTGAGCGATTTTTTGATTCCGACATTTGCTCCGGAGCTTGCCGCAAAGGGATGCAAATGTCGGAAGTTGGACCACTAGGGAATCCACCCCATGTTCCCACGGGGCGATGGGGACACTCTCCTGACGTGAGCCGGCCCATTGGGGCGCCGGACAGGGCAGGAGAACAGAGATGATCCTTGCGACAACAACCGTCGAAGATTTCGACCGCTTCCTGAAAATCTTCTCGACCACGGGCGCCGAGAAACGAAAGCAGCACGGGTCCAAGGGCTGCACCGTCTTTCGCGATCCCAGGGAAGAGAATCGCGTCTGGGCGATCTTCGACTGGGACGAAAAGGGCTGGCAAACCTTCGTTTCCGACCCCGACGTCCCGCCAATCCTGAAGGAAGCCGGACACCAGGGAAAGCCGCAGATCGCGACGCTCGGCGGCCATTTCGGCGCCTGATACTGTTCTACGCAGCGGATGGGCTCTTCAGGCTCGCCGGGCAAACCTCGCCCGGCGGGTCTGCTCTTTTAAGCGACCCAGCACGGCCAAAGCAGAAAATCTTGGCGGTCTAGTGGTCCAATTCTAACATTCGCATCCCGTTTCAGCCGGCGCCTTTGCGAATGTTAGAATCAAAGGACCACTAGCAAGATACATGTTTCTAGTGGAGTTTTGGATTTGACATTCGCTTTGTTGATCTGCTGCCAGGCGGTCGGCGAATGTCAAATCCACTCCACTAGGGTGTTCGCCCCATGTGCGGACCCGCTGCGACGGACATCCTGACATCGTGAAGCGGGCCGAGGTGGCGCGCAGGTGACAGGAGCAAGAGCCATGAAAGATTTATCGATCAAGGTGGGAGTCATTGCGGAGCAAACAGGCGCGCTGTCGTTCATGGGAAACGCCAACGCCAAGATGGCGAAAATGGTGATCGACGACATCAACGCCAGCGGTGGCCTGTTGGGACGGAAAATCGATCTTTTCCTTGAGGATGGCGCGACGACCGACAGCGTGGCGTCAGCCAAGGCAACCAAGCTCGTGCAGCAGGACGAGGTGGACGTGATCTTTGGCGGGATCTACAGCTCCACGCGGCAGGCGATCAAAGGCCCGGCCGTCGTCGAGGGCCGGAACTCTCTACATCTACCCCGAGCAGTACGAGGGGCAGGAATGCGACCCGCTCATCTTCTGCACCGGTCCGGTACCAGCGCAGCAGATCGATCCGCTCATTCCCTGGCTGATGCGGACGACCGGCGCAAAGAAATTCTACCTGCCGTCGGCCGATTACATCTGGCCGCACGTTATGAACAAGAATGTGCGCCAGCTTGTCACAGCCAATGGCGGCACGATCGTCGGCGAGGAGTACTATCCGCTCGATCACATGGACTATGCGGAGACGGTCGAACGTATCATGTCCAGCGGCGCGGAGGTCGTCTTCAACACGATCGTTCCACCCGGGGTCGTGCCGTTCTTTCAGCAGCTTCATGACGCCGGCTTCCAGAAGCGTGGCGGGCAACTCGTCTGCACCTATTTCGATGAGAACCTTCTGGGCCTGCTGCCGGCCGCGCACGTCGAGGGCCTTTACGGCTGCCTCGACTATTATCAGAATGTCAGCGATCCGTTCAGTAAGACGTTGCTCGACCGCTACAACGCATTGTATCCCGGCCAGGAGCAGTTCACCGGCGGCAGCGCGTGTTCGGGCCTGTACCGGGGAATTCGGCTCTGGGCGGCCGCGGTGAGGCGAGGCCGGCTCACTCCGCCAGGACGACGTCATTGCGGCGCTCGACCACGCCAAGATCGCCGAGGGCCCGGGCGGTCCGGCTGCGATGGTGCCGGGCCAGCACCACGTTCGCATGAACATGTATATCGCTCAGGCAAAGAATGGCCGGTTCGAGATCGTGAAGAGCCTCGGCGCCATCGATCCGAACGAGGCGGCCGTACCGATGGCCGTTGAATTCGACCGGGTTGCTGTGGGGTGATGCCGGCCTTCCAGATTACGAATCGGGAGGGATGCGGGCGGCCGAACCGTCGGCCGCCCAGGCGAAATGCGGGTTTTGCGGGATGCTGAAAATGCGACAGGAGCCAGCCATGGCGAACGGATCGGCCATCGAGGTCGCGTGCATCGGACCGCGCGGAAATGCCGCGATCGTTGCGCGCGCCTACAAGGCGCTCAACACCGGCGACATCGCGACGCTCACGAAACTATTTGACCAGACGTGCCTGTGGCACACTCCGGGGCGCAGCGCCCTGGCCGGCGACCGCCACGGTCGCGATGCGGTCTTCACCCAATTCGGCCGCTATGGCGGCGAGACCGGCGGGACCTTCCGAGCCGACTTGCTGAATGTTCTCGAAAGCGAAGACGGACGTGTCGTCAGCGTCCATCTCAGCAGGGCCGAGCGCAAGGGCAGACGTCTCGATGCGCTCTGCTGCATCGTTTTCGAGGTCGAGCATGGCCGAATCGTGATCGGACGGGAGCACTTCTACGACCTCTACGCCTGGGACGCGTTCTGGTCGTAGCGCGATCAGCAAACCGGGGACGGCTTGCAGCCGAGCCGCCCCGGTCGTTTGACGAACGCGGGCCGCGCTGGATTCCGCCCCGCAAACTGCTCGGTCTCGGAAAGATAAACCGCCCGATTACGGCTTGTTCAGCTTCTCGACCTGTCGCAATCGCGACTGGTAGGCCGCGAACAGACAATTCTCATCGCCGCGACAGGCATCCCGCGTGCGCAACCACGTGCGCTGTTCCCGCTTGAAGGCCAACACGTCGGCGACCGAACCGCCAATCGCCGGCGAGGTGATATTGCGGATCGCCATCTCATATTCGGCGGCCAGCGCCTTATCGAGCGAGGCAAGTTGATTGTTGCCACAGATCACCCGCTCGGCGGCGGAATTCGCCGTCGCGCAATCGAAGCTGGGGGAAATCGGACGGCTGGGATCGGGGGCGACAGGATCGGGAGCGACAGGGTCCGAAGCCGCGGGACCTGTTGCTGTTGAATGATTTGTCGTCGTCTTGACGCAGTCGGCGTCGCCGCTCGCCTCGCCGGGTCGGAAACCACATTCCAGGATCGATTGCCGAATGTCTTCCGCGCTCGGTTCACTGACCGAACGCGGCAAATTTCGCGCCAAGCTTTTGCAACCTTTCTCCGCCGCAGCAAGCCGATTGGCAACATCGAGATTGCGTGGCATCGATCCCGTGGCGTCCGCCAAACAGATGACGTAGGCGATCACCGCCGGATTCTGGGAGGTCGTTACGAATTGCGCGGCACGCGCATCGTAACGGTCGTTGCTGTTGCCAGCCTGGATGAAACGGGCCGGACAACCGCGTGTGCTCGCCCGATCGAAAACCTGGAATTGACTATACTTGCCAGAGCCCGGGCGGCATTGCCCGGAGCTTCCGACGGTACAGTTGGCGCCGGACGATCGCAGGCAGCGCGCCCCCAGTTGCGTATTGCCGGCCACACTCAAATCCCTGCCAATTTTGCAAGTATCGGCGTCGCGTTGGGCGCCTTGCAAATCGTAGTAGCACACCAACGCATCGGCCTGGGCCGGCGGGCGGCCCCGAACTCCGGGATCCGGGCTGCCGGACACACCCGCGACCCGCTGAAATCAGCTGAAATTGGCCACCACGAAGTTCGTAATAATGCGTGGCCACCGGCTCGCGTTCGTTGAGCAGCCCCTTTAGAACAATAAGACTGCTGTTGGTGTGGTAGTCGATCGGGTTGACGTTGTCGCCGGCATCGAGCCAACAGCAGATTGACCCCGGCAGAAAGATCACCCGGCCGGTTCTTGCGTTGATGGCTGCACCCATGAGGCATTGCGCGCCGCAGCCCCAAACACCCAAAACATATTCGCCGGCGAAATTGACCTGTCCTTTCGCCACATTCCGCAACCGTGTCGCATAGGTTCCGGCTTCGGGATGGGAAGCAAGGTTCGGCGTCCGCACCGACCCGGAATAAACCCGCGTGGGATAGTCACCGAACCGGGGAGCTTGCGCGGTTGCCACGCCGGAACCGAACGCCGCCGAGGACACCGCGATCAACAAGAGCTGAATAAAAAATCTGAGTGCCCTGTCTTTCATCGTGCTCACTCCGCATCCCGGACGCTGCGGGACAGCCTCGATTGTAATTGTCATATTCGCTTTCGAAGTTTGGATATTGATTCGCCCTACCGTAACCCAAGAAACTCACCTATGGTTGTCGAAAGGAGTCGACCCAACACGGCTGGAGTTCATTCCGACAACAATCCATCAGACGATCTATTTTGTTTGGGACCCGATTTCAATAAGACTACTTTGTCGAGCCCGCATCAGTCGAACCACCAATGACAGCAAGGCAAGAAACGCGAACAGCCAACCGAGATAGAGGAAGCCTACCGCGGCCTTCAGATTGGGAGACGACTTGATGTCGTGCAAGGCGGGGCTGTCTCCGGCATATTGCAGCATGATCGTTTCCCCCTTCGCATAGTCGAGGTAAGTTTCTACGGGGACATTTTTTGCGGCAATCTTCTCCTTCCCGGAGCCGTCCGTATACGAATAGACAATTTGATAGCTCATCGCCGCAGGCTTGCCGTTGTGTGAGTTCAGCGACGGCAGCTCTTTTTTCTCAATAATTCTCGCTTCGGTGACGAGCACATCGCCAAGCAGCTTTGATGACATTGTGCCGAATGCAAACGAACCCGCAAATGCGATCAATCCAATGAGCGTGAAGATGCCTGCAAAGCTCTTCATAAATGCTGTATTGCCAGTGAACGTCCGTACTAACGCGCCAATCAGAAAAAACAGTCCGACAGCCAAAAATATACCGCCAAAAAGCTTAAGGACTTCGCTTCCAATATTGACCTTGGAAAATTCAACAACATTGTACCAGGGATCGGATGGAAAATAGTTGATGGGTATCTCGTCACCGATATTGAGCCTCTCCTGGAATGCCTGACCAACCTTGTTGCCGGATTTTACTGTCTTTCCATCGTGTGTCTTAAAACTGTAAGAAATGAAATATTCCATCACGCCACGGCCGTCGGCGCCGGCACGTTTCTGCGATTTTTCAGTGATGGTTGCGGCGCTGACCTTGCTCTCGCTGACGAAGCGCCCCTCGATCTTTACCGTTATCCATGCAGCGACGAAAAACACCAGGGCGACGTTCAACAACGCCCACATAACGACGCTGGTATTCGCAGAAAGGCGCGCGAGTATGTTCGGTTGGGTTACGGTCTCTGGGCGAATATCCCGAGGTTCGTTTTGTAGTCGGCCGATGGCGGCACTGATGTTGTCCCCAGCCTGACGATCCGCGCTGACATCCAAAATATATTTCTTCTTTCGCGGCCCGACCTCCAGCAAATGATACTGGTTATCGATACCCGACGCGCGCATCGCAGTGAGTGAATCGGTCAACAGGCTCAGCCTCGCCGCCGTTGACTGTTCAAGAAAGCCACGATCATGGCGGCGCTCCCCGATACTGGCATAGTCCCTTATGCGGTGCGAGCCGGTAATGCTCTTGGTCGTGATGACCAGTTCGCCAATCTCGATATCGAGAGCCGTCACATAGCGGCGGCAGTAGATTTCCATGCAGGAAGCGACGAGATAGAAGAGCGATCCGGCCGCCACACCGGCCGCCAATGTCGCTATGTTATCGAGATACCAGCCTAGCGCCGCCAATAGAACACCAACGACAAGGCCGGCCATGGAACTCCACAACCAGATATGCGCCCAAAGCGCACGCGGATTACGGAAGATCGCTATGGCAGACTTATCGAACAACGAAACGTCGAAACTCCATCGTTCAAATAGTTCAATAATCGGACGAGCACATGCATCCTGGACCTGAGGGGCTTTTCCCTGCCGCCGCAAGCGGGGCCGGGGCGCTCGTCTCATATCTCTCGCGACTGCCGTAAGACACGGCAATCGCTCCAGCATACTTGTCTTTCATGCGTTTCAAGTATCTTTTCATCGAATGATCGGCCAGCTTTGCATAGTCCGTCGAGCGCCAGAATTCGCCAACGGAGATGCGACTGGCATCATGCTTGTCGAGATAGACGTAACGGGGACCATCGAGAAGAATGACTTCCGGGCCGACCTGCTCGTAGGGCCCTAATGTTGGATCGAGAACGGTCGACGGCGGCAACATGGGAACCACGTCATTTTCGTCAACAACACGGACCATCGGCATTTTTTTAAGTGCCGCAGCACCGACTGACGTGGTGAACCGCGGCTGGCCAAAGCCGACCATGCGCACGACCGGCACGCCGTCCTCTACCATATAGACCATCACGATGGCAGCCACCGCCGCGCCAAGCGAATGACCCGTCAAATGGGTCTTGTAGCCTGGGACAAGATGGGGTTTGACATCGGCATAGACATTCGACGCCACGGCGTCGAAGCCGGCATGCACGGGAATTTTCATACGCCGGTCTTTTCTGATCGTGATGTCAAGGTCCTCGGAAAAATTTTTGGAATCGATGGTACCGCGCACCGCGATATATTGTGTCTTTGATTTGTGATCGACTTCCAGGAAATACTGAACGTCGGTACCGTCCGGTGAGGCGACGCGCACGGTGTTGGGAAACTGTCGCTTGATCTTGGCAGCGCTGCTGTAGGCCACAAGCGCGCGCTCTCCATAGGTGCTGAGTTCGCGAAAATCGACTTTCGCCGGATCGATCTTGACGCTCAACTGCTGCAATTCGGCAATGTTGATACTCGCGCATCCGGCGAGGATCAAAAGTACAACGGCCGCAGCGATAACGGATTTCATGATTGGCCGAATTCCCCAAGTTCCACCCCGGGAACCCTTAGCCTACCTGCCCAACTTTTTAAATATCGCCTTTATGACAAAGGCCACGGTCGTTCCCGCCAGACGAGCAGCACTGACGGCACCGCTGCCCCCTGCGGCACACCGGCGCGGTGCGGCATTCCGAGTGATTTGACCGTATCGTGGCCACAGAATCGTGCCAATTTCGGCCAGATGAACGCACCATCCAATACCGCCGGTTTCGATACCGGTATCGCCCGGCGCACGTTCCTGACGGCGTTCGCCGCGGCCGCCACCCTTCCGCTGGCCGGCGCATCCGCCTGGGCGCAGCGCTCAAATCTGACATTTCAGCAGTGGGTCGCCGCCTTCCGGGCCAAGGCGGTTGCGCGCGGAATCTCACCCGCGACCTACGACCGGGTCATGCGCGGCGTCAAACCCGATACCACCGTCTACGCGCTTGATAAAAGGCAGCCAGAATTCAACGAAGAGATCTGGCAGTACCTCAACCGCCGCGTTTCGGACTGGCGCATTCAGACCGGCAAGGAAGCCCTCAAGAAAAACGCCGCCCTGCTCGCCCGCATCGAGCGCGATTACGGCGTCGACCGCTACATCATGCTCGGACTATGGGGCATGGAGTCGGCCTTCGGCGAGGTCGTCGACAATCCGAAGCTCATGCGCCCGATCATTCCCGCGCTCGCGGCGCTCGCCTGGGGCGACCCGCGCCGGCGGCGCTATTGGGAGCAGGAACTCATCAACGCGCTGCGGATCGTCGATCGCGGCTGGGGAACGCCGGATACCATGATCGGCTCCTGGGCGGGCGCCATGGGCCACACCCAATGGATGCCGGAAGTCTGGCTCGGGGTCGGCGTCGATTACAATCGTGACGGCCGGGTCTCGCCGTTCCAGTCCGCCGACGCGCTCGCCGGTACAGCGCGCTATCTGGTCGAGCGCGGCAAATATCGTCGGGGCGAAGCCTGGGGCTACGAGGTCCGGCTGCCATCCCGCTTCAACAAGCGGCTGGCCGATCGACGGACGTGGAGGACCTACGCCAAGTGGCACAGCCTTGGTGTCAGGCGCGCCGACGGAAAGCCGTTTCCGCGGCCCCGGGACAAGGTCCGGCTTTGGCTGCCGGTCGATGGCGGGCCGGCCTTCCTGATCGGGCGGAACTTCTATGCCGTTCGCTCCTACAATCCATCCTACAATTACACATTGGCGATTGTGCATCTCGGCGACCGCATTCGCGGCGGCGGCCCGTTCCGGCAGCAGTTTCCCGGCGGCGAACGCGCCCTCACCTTGGCGGAAATCCAGGAAGTCCAGCGCCGGTTGACTGGGCTCGGCTTCGATACCAAGGGCACCGATGGCCGGGTCGGGAGTGGCACCATGCGCGCGGTGCGGGCCTTCCAGCTCAAAGCCGGCATCAAACCCGCGGACGGCTATGCAGGTTTGGAGGAACTTGCGAGGTTGCGCCAGGGGCGCTGATCCTATTGGATGTGGCGCTTTTCGCCCACCCGATCGAACAGGATCAACCGACAGTGTCCATGACAGAACGAAAAACAAATCCGGCCGCCACGCGCCGGGCGCCCAGGGCCATCCATCCGTCCATCCGCGAGCATGACCGTCCAATTCCGGCCGGCACCAATGCGCCCGGCTTCGGCAGCGACGTCGTCGCCGAGACCCTGCGCGCGCTCGACATCAAATACATCGCGCTCAATCCGGGCGCGAGCTATCGCGGCTTGCATGACAGCATCGTCAATCATCTCGGCAATGAGACGCCGCAGATGCTGCTCTGCCTGCATGAGGAAGCTGCCGTCGCGATCGCGCAGGGCTATGCCAAGGTCACCGACCGCGCCATGGCGGCCTGCGTCCATTCCAATGTCGGCCTGTTCCACGCCACCATGGCGATCTTCAATTGCTGGTGCGGACGCGCGCCGGTCGTCGTCCTCGGCGCCACTGGTCCGGTCGATGCCGCCAAGCGCCGGCCATGGATCGATTGGATCCACACCTCTGCCGACCAAGGCGCCATCGTGCGCGACTACACCAAGTGGGACGACCAGCCGGCCTCGCCGGCCGCTGCGCGGGAATCGCTGATGCGTGCGGCCTGGATCGCCGAAACGGCGCCGCAGGGCCCGGTCTATATCAATCTCGACGCGGAAATGCAGGAGTCCAAACTCCCCGAGCCGCTGCCGTCGATCGATGCGGCCCGCTTCATGCCGCACACCGTTTCGGCGGCGACGCCGGAGGCCATCGCTGAAGCGGCGGCTATCCTGAAAGGCGCCAAGAAGGCGGTCATCCTGTGCGGACGGGTCACCCGCAGCGAGGAAGGCTGGAGCGAACGTGTGGCATTGGCCGAGGCCCTCAACGCCAGGGTCATTACCGATCTAAAATTGGCTGCCGCCTTCCCGACCGACCATAGCCTACATGTCGGAGCACCGGCGTCCAGCGCATTGGCGCCGGAATCCAGTGCCGCTCTGAAAGAGGCGGACGTCATTCTCAGCCTTGACTGGGTCGACCTTGCGGGCGTGCTGATGGCGACGTTCGGCAAGCAGCCGCCAAGTGCCAAGATCGTCAACGTATCCAACGATTATCAGATCCATCGCGGTTGGAGCATGGACTATCAGGCACTGCCGCCGGTCGATGTCATGCTGCCGACCACGCCCGACATCGCGGTGCCGGAACTGCTGCAAGCGCTCGGCACCACATCGACCCCGGCCAAGGCCGCGCCCGCCAAGCCGCGTCCGGCCAAGCTGGAGCAGCCCGAAGGTCCGCTGACGGTCGATCATCTGGCGCGCGCGCTGCGCCATGCCGTCGGCGACAAGGCCGCCTCCCTGACCCACCTGCCGCTGTCGTGGAACGGCGCGATGTGGGATTTCCGCCACCCGCTTGATTATCTCGGCTCGGAAGGAGGCGGCGGCGTCGGCGGCGGGCCAGGCAATTCGGTCGGCTCGGCATTGGCGCTGAAAGGCACCGGCCGGCTGCCGATTGCGATCTGCGGTGACGGCGACTTCCTGATGGGCGTGACGGCGCTGTGGACCGCCGCGCACTACAAGATCCCGTTGCTGATGATCGCCTGCAACAACCGCTCATTCTTCAATGACGAACTGCATCAGGAGCGCGTTGCCCGCATCCGCAGCCGTCCGGTGGAGAACCGCTGGATCGGTCAGCGCATCAGCGAGCCTGACATCGACCTCGCCGCCATGGGCCGTGCCCAGGGTGCGGTCGGGTTCGGCCCCGTCACGGAGATCGCCGATCTGGTGCCGACGTTTGAGAAGGCGATCGCCGCCGTCGAGGGCGGCGCCGTCGTGGTCGTCGACGTCCGGGTGCAGCCCGGCTATTCAGCGATCACCACCTCGGCCATGCTGCGCGGGACCGAAAAGCAGGGCTGACCGAAACGATCAGTAAAACGCCCGCGGCGTTCCGGCGCCGCGGGCTTTCTGTTTGTCGTCCACCGATCGTGCTGGAACGCATTCATCCCGCGCCATCGATTGTATTTTCACTTGACCGCACGGCGCTGCGTCGCCGGTATTCGCCGCGTCGTATGCTCCAACTCGATTTCGTCGCGGACCAGATTTTCCAGCATCGCCAGCAAGGTCAGTCGGGTCGTGGCAATGTTGTTGCTGATGATGCCGTCCACGCCGATTTTGTTGACCTCTTCGGCTATGGGCACGAGCTTGCTCTTCAGTAAACGGCCTTTCGGCGTGAGGTGGATGTAGACCTTGCGCTTGCTCTCCGCCTTCTGCATCCGCACCACGTAACCGAGCGCTTCCATCGCCTTGATCGCAGCGAACGTTGTCGATTCCATCACCCCGGCCTGATCGCTCAATTCCCGCTGCGTCAGACCATCGCTCTCCCAGAGCACGCGCAGAAACGTCCAATGCCCGAAGGACACGCCGTGCTGCGCAAGGCGCACCTGCAGCGCCCGGACGAAGGCGCGGGTCACGTCCTTGACCAGATGCGCCAGCCGGTCGTTGGGCAGCGCCTCCTGCCAATGCGCCAGCATCAATTGGGCATCGGCGGCAACCTTCTGATTTGGCTTTTTCATGGGCGCGGCTCCGCCATCGCTCCGACCCCAACCTGATGGTGCAAACTCACCGGTGCGCCAGCGCGCGCGCTCTCGAGGATCGCCAGACACACCTCCAGCGTCGCCATCGCCCATTCACCGGTGTGCAAGGGCGCCTTGCCACATGCGAGCGCGTCATAAAGCTCGTCGATCACCTCCATGCGCGGCACCTGCGGCGGCGGCAGCGGATCAAGGCGCGGCGCGTCATCGCCGTAGATCATCACGCCAGACGGCAACGGACGCAGGTCTGCGCGCTCGCAACTCGCCATCAGAAAACCGAAATGCTGGTGCTGCAGACCGGCCGGCGGTGCTGATTGTTTGTAGTTCGGTCCGCCGAAATTGCGCGCATTTTTCAGCACCGCTTCGGCGGCAACGTCGGACTGTACTGTTGCCAGCGCCTTGCGGGCTGCGCCGTAACCCCCTGGATCTTTCTGCTGCCCGGATTCGCCGATCCAGGCGGTGAATTCATCGGAATCGAAATGGCCGTAACCGCTATAGGTCGCCGACGCGAAGGTACCGTCCGCGAATTGCAGCAGCGCCGAATAAGCGCCCTCGGTCGGTCGGGTCGGATCCCAGGCGCCGGTCGCGGCCGTCACCGTCCTGACCAGGCCGCCGCCTATCAGGCGGATAATGTCGATCTGGTGCGCGCCCTGGCTGAAGATCACGCCGCCGCCTTGGGCCGTGATCAGTTCCTCCGGCCGGCGTGGACGATAGAGGAAATCGGTGTAGTTGAGCGCGTTGATCATTCGCACCGCGCCGACCACGCCGCTGTCGATGATCGCGCGCAGGCGCCGGACCGGCGCGTCGAAACTGTGGCTGTGGCCAACGATCAGATTCACGCCGGCCGCGCGCGCCGCATCGATCATCGCCTGACATTCGGCCAACGAAATTGCCATCGGCTTTTCGACCAGCACATGCTTGCCGGCTTGCGCCGCGAGCCGCACGTGTTCGGCATGCATCTGGTGCGGTGAGGCGATGTAGATCGCATCGAGCGCCGGGTCGGCGCACAGCGCCGCGACGTTGTCGTAGGTGCGGCCGAACTCACGATCGAACAGCGCGCGTGCCTCGGCCCGCGGATCGGTTGCCGCCGCAAGCCGCACGCGGCTGTCGGCAACGAAGGTCGGCAGCATCAAGGTGAAGGCGCGCCCGAGGCCGATGACGCCAAGCTGCAGCACGCGTTCGGTCATGATGGGTCGCTCATGCCGCCCTCACCGGTCGATCACGATACGCGGCGTCTTGGCGCGCGACACGCACAGCATGATGTGATCGGCGCGCTCATGATCCATCAGAACAAAGTCGCGATGGTCGGCCTCGCCTTCTATGAGCCGGGTCATGCAGGTACCGCAGGTGCCGCTCTCGCAGGAACTTGGCGCGTCGTGGCCCGCCTGCGCGGATAGCCTCGAGGATGGTCTTGTCGGCGGCCACGGTGACCACATCGCCGGATTGCGCGAGCTTGACCTCAAAGGCGGTGTCCGTCGGCTTGTGGGCTTCAGCGTCGGTGAAAGCTTCGAAATGCACCGCCGAGCCGTCCAATGTCCGATCATGTCGCGCACCGCCTCCATCAGCCCGAGCGGGCCGCAGCAATAGAGATGCCCCTTCGGCTGTTCCAGGACCGGCCAGAGATCGAGCGCTTTATCAAGATCGCCGCCGTCATGATGGATCACCACTTGGCCGCGGAATTCCGGACCGGCGAGTTCGTCGCGGAACGCCGTGACCTCCTTGCCGCGCGTGCAGTAGTAAAGCTTGAACTTGGCGTCCACCGGCGCTTTTCAGATGGCGGATCATTGAAAGAATCGGCGTGATGCCGATGCCGCCGGCGATGAAGGTATAGCCGGCCGGGCTCGCGACCAGCGGAAAGTCATTCGTTGGTGGCGCGACCAGGATTGTCGTCGCCGTCCTTGGCCTGATCGACGAGACTGGTCGATCCGCCCCGTCCCTGCGGTCTCGCGCAGCACAGCGATCAATAGCGGTCGCGCTCGGCCGGATCGTTGCAGAGCGAATATTTGCGGATCATGCCGTTCGGCACCTTCACCGACAGATGCGAGCCGGCGGTGAATTCCGGCAGCTCGGCGCCGTCGGCCGCGCGCAGTTCGAACAAGCGAATTCCGTCAGCCGCCTGAACGCTTGTTGCAATGCGAAGTGGAATGGTGGGGGTATCCGGCATCAGACCATCTGGGATTGACATTGCGACTTGGAATAATGACAATAAACTTAGGAGACTAAGTTCGCAAGCGCGACACAGCGCGCGGCCGACGATCTGGGAGAGACGCGATGCTGACGGCGGAAGAAAACGATCTGCTGTGCCGTGTCGAGGGTGACGCGCCGATGGGGCAGCTCATGCGCCGGCATTGGATTCCGGCCTGTCTGTCCGAGGAAGTCGCCGAGCCCGACGGCACGCCGGTGCGTGCGCGCCTGCTCGGCGAAGACCTGGTCGTGTTCCGCGACACCGATGGCCGGCTCGGCGTGCTCGACGAATATTGCCCGCATCGCCGCGCCTCGCTGGTCTTCGGCCGCAACGAGGAATGCGGACTGCGCTGCCTCTATCACGGCTGGAAGATGGACGTGGACGGCAACGTGCTGGAGATGGCCTCCGAGCCGCCGGAGAGCGGCCTCGCCGCCAAGGTCAAGCACAAGGCCTATCCGGTGCACGAATGCGGCGGGTTCGTCTGGACCTATATGGGCCCGGCGCGAGACCATGCCGGAGTTCGAGCCGCCGGCCTTCGCGCCGACCGGAGACCACGCGCGTCTCGATCGTCAAGATCCAGGTGCCGTGCAACTGGGCGCAGATCACCGAGGGCCAGATCGATTCCGCGCACTCATCCAGCCTGCATTCCTCCGACATGACGCCGGCGCGAGTCGACTCGGCGAAAGCGACCGAGCGACATCTGGCTGCGGCCATCGACCGACAAGGCGCCGCGCATGAAGTCCGAGCGCACCAGCTACGGCTTCCACTACGCGGCGATCCGCCGGCCGATCCAGAACGCCAACACCCACGACTACGTGCGCCGGACGGTCTATGTCGCGCCGTTCACCTCGCTGATCCCGCCCAACAACGATGTACAACGTCGCGACCGTGCTCGGCGCCGACCGACGATACCAACACGGCGTTCTATTTCATCGCCTGGAGCGAGCCGACGCCGGCATCAACCAGGAAGCATGGCGCAAGTTCAACACAGCCCAGGTCGGCATCGATCTCGACGCCAACTACAGCAACCTGCGCACACGCGAGAATCACTACTGCCAGGATCGCCAGGCGATGAAACTCGGCGACTTCACCGGCATCAAGGGCATTCCGAACCAGGACATCGCGATGTGGGAGTCGATGGGCCCGATCGCCGACCGGACACGCGAGCGGCTCGGCGCCAGCGAACGTCGCGGTGGTCGAGTTCCGCCAGTCTGATGGTGGACGCTGCGAAGACAGATGCGCGACGGCGGCCCGGTGCTCGGCCGCACCGAGCCGCATATCCCGCACGTCCAGATTGCGTCCTATGAGGGCGTGGTGCCGAAGACGAGCAATTGGCGCACACTCAGCCCCCGGCGCAGCGAAGCCCCACAGATGACGGCGGCCGAATAGAGCGCGCTCCAGCAAGGGCGCTGCCCTGGCCGGATCAATTGCTAGATCGCAAAGCTCTCGTGCGTTGCCGGGTGGAACATTTCTTCCGCCGTAACCAGCCGCGGCGACAGCCCTTCGGCGTGGTGGCGCTTGAGGAAGGTTTCAATCGTTTTGCGGTTGGGCCCGACACCGTATGACCAGAAATCCTCGCCCATCGCCTCGCGAGTCAGTTTCAGATATTCATCGACGAACGGCAGGGTCACCTTGCTGGCGGAGGTGTCGCTGAGCAATTCCAGCGCCGCCGCCTTCGACTGCTCGAAGGCCTTGAGTACTGCGGCCGGCAGCCACGGATGTTTTTCCACCAAGGTGCGGCGAACGCCGACCAGATGCATGATCGGGAAGATGCCGGTGCGTGAGAAATAATCCTTCGCCGCCGCGATCGGATCGGGAAACAGCCAGCCGATATGCTGATGCATGTAGCCACCCAGCGCCGGCGGCCGCGGCGCGATGAAGCCATCGATCTCGCCTTCGGCGAGCAACTGCGAGATGGTCTTGCCTTCCGGCGCATTGTCGAGACGCACGCCCGGCGGCAGCTTGATGGTGATCTTTTCCGGCCGGCCTGCGTCCTCGATCCCACCGCGGATCCAGTGAATGTCCGATGCCTTCACGCCATAATCGTCTTCCAGGATCGCGCGTGCCCAGACATTGGCGGTGAGTTGATATTCCGGCACGCCGACCTTGCGGCCTTTGAGATCCTCGGGCTTCTTGATCCGGTCGGTGCGCACATAGATCGCGTTGTGGCGGAAGGCGCGCGACACAAACGCGGGAATGCCGACATAGGGGCACTGGCCCAAGGCGGTCTTGACCGTGAAACTCGACATCGACATCTCGCAGATATCGAAGTCCTCGGTGCGGAATGCGCGGAAGAAGATTTCCTCCGGCGACAGCGTCATGAAGACGGGATCGACGCCGTCCATCTGTACCTGACCGCTGATCAGCGGACGATTGCGATCGTAGTCGCCGATGGCGACGGAAAGTTCGAGCTTGCTCATCGATTCCGGTCTTTCATGTGATGCGGCTGGCTTGATAGCGCCCCGGCCGCTCCGTGTCCAAATCTTGTTCACGGTGACCGCGACCACGGCACTGGCCTGAGCCTCAGGATGCCTCTCGCCTTCGCGAACCCCCGCCCAGCGGTGCCGGCTGCCGTGCCAACCCGGCGCGCCGCGCCATGCCCCCGATGCCGAAAAATTGACCGTCGTATTGCGTGCAATTTCAGGTAATATACAAGGTGTTGACCCCTGCGATTAAGCTGAAAGCTGATCGGATTTCCCTATGTTGATCGACGTTGAAGAGCCGTCCGCCGAAAGCGCAAGCCTCGACCAGATGACGGTAAACGCGCGGCGCGCGACCGATTTCCTCAAAGCGCTCGCACACGAAAACCGCTTGATGATCCTGTGCATTCTGGCGCAAGGCGAAAAGTCGGTAACCGAACTCGAACACATGCTCGGCCTGCGCCAACCGACCGTTTCACAGCAACTCGCGCGGTTGCGTGCCGACGGCCTGGTCGCAACCCGGCGCGATGGCAAGATCATCAACTACCGGCTGGCCAGCAAGGAGGCGCGTGTCGTCATCGGCGCCCTCTACGACCTGTTCTGCCGCGACGAATGCGATACCGGATCGGTGTCGCCGGCCTGACGCATGATCCCGAAAAGTTGCAGACTTTTCGGACAAGATTATGCGGCAGGAAAATCCATGATCCCAAAAAGCATGCAACCAATCTCGGGTTAACCCGAGATTGGAATGATAAATGTGCAAGTCGGGTCAACCCGACTTGCAGCGGGCCTGACCTCGGGGGTTGCGGAGTTTTCGGCCAAGATCATGCGCCTAAATGCGGCTCCGGCAGCGCCACGTCGAGCAGCCGCAACTGCACCCGCTCGGCGCCCTGCCAGCGGTCGATGGCGAGACTGCCGGCCGCGTGCACGACGCGGCCTCGATTGTCCATCAACGCCTGTCCGAGCTTGTGGCCGATTGCGCGGAATGCGATTGCGTTGACGAATGCGCCATCGCCCGCCTTGAACCGGGCACGAATATGCGCCTGCCCGACCTCTTCGGCATAGACCAGCGTATGCGACGGCAGCGCGATGATCGGCTCAGGATTTCCGGCGCCAAACGGCCCTGCCCGGCTCATCATCGTTACGGTCTCCGGCTTGGCGGCAGCCGCGGTCAGCGCGCCGTCGATCAGCAATGCGTCCTCGCGCCGCGCGCTTGCGACGTCCTCGGAGAGCGTATCTTCAAGGTAGGCGCGGAACGCCGCCAGCGCGCCCTTCTTGAGCGTAATCCCAGCCGCCATGGCATGGCCGCCGCCCTTGAGCAGCATGCCCTCCGCCACCGCACGACGCACCGCCCGGCCGAGATCGACCCCCGCGATCGAACGGCCGGACCCGGTGCCGATGCCGCCCGGCTCCAGCGCGATCGCAAACGCCGGCCGGCCGTAGCGCTCCTTCAGCCGCGCCGCCACCAAGCCGACGATGCCGGGATGCCAGCCTTCGGCAGCGGTGACGACGACCGCGCCGTGTTCCTCCAAGCCGAGCGCGGCCATGGCCTCGGCTTCGGCCTGCGCCAACGTCGCCTGCTCGATCGCCTGGCGGTCGCGGTTGAGCCGGTCGAGTTCTTCCGCGATCCGCATCGCCTCGACCGGATCGTCCTCCATCAGCAGCCGCGCGCCGAGGTCGGCGCGGCCGATGCGTCCGCCGGCATTGATCCGCGGTCCGAGCAAGAAGCCGAGATGCCAAGCCTCTGGCGGGCCGGAGAGCCGCGCGACGTCCATCAGGGCGGTCAGCCCCGGCCGCTCGCGGCGGCGCAGAGCGACCAGGCCCTTGGCGACGTAGGCCCGGTTGAGACCGATGAGCGGCACCACGTCGGCGACCGTGCCGAGCGCAACGAGATCGAGCAGTCCGAGCAGATCGGGCTCCGGCCGCCCGGCGTTCCAAAATCCCCGGCTCCGCAATTCGCGATTGACGGCAACGACGGAGAGGAACACCAGCCCGACGGCGGCAAGGTGCCCCAGCCCGGACAGATCATCGAGCCGGTTCGGGTTGACCAGCGCGGTCACCGCCGGAAGGTTCTCATCTGCTTGATGATGATCGATAACCACCACGTCGAGACCGAGCCGTTTCGCCTCCGCCAGCGGCTCATGACTGGTTGTGCCGCAATCAACTGTCACCAGCAAAGTCGCGCCGCGTTCGGCCAGCCCACGGATTGCCTCGACATTCGGGCCGTAGCCTTCGAACAGCCGGTCCGGGATGTGAATGATCGGCGCAAGTCCGCCGGCCCGCAGGAAGCGCGCCAGCAAGGCGGACGCGGTCGCACCGTCGACATCGTAGTCGCCAAAAATCGCGACGGTTTCCCCACGCACCATGGCGTCTGCAAGCCGCACGGCCGCCGCCGCCATCGCGGTCAGTACAGCCGGATCGGGCATCAGTTCGCGCACAGTGGGATCGAGAAACAGCGGGACCTCGTCGATCTCGATCCCGCGCGCGGCAATGATCCGCGCCAGCAGTTCCGGCAGTCCATGCCGCTGCACGATCGCGAGCGAGCGCTGCGCGGCGCGTTCATCCAGGCGGTCGCGCCAGACGCGACCGGTCACGGATTGCTCGACACCGAGGAAAGTCCGATTCATCGTCGCGATCAAACCCGAGACCGGGCCGCGCGTCGAGAACTACGTCAGGCCGCCACCTCGGCATGAATGCGCAGCAATTCCGGGATCGTCTCCAGCGGCCGACGGCCGAAACCACATTCTGTGGCAATCGAAAAATCTTTGACGAATTTTTCCGCCACCGCGAGCCGTTGACGGGTGCCCGCTACGCCGTCGGTATAGTGCACGAGTCCGAGCGACAGTTCGGTCTCCGGCCGCAGTTCAAGCCGTGTGAGCGGCTCGAAATAGGCATCATCCGAGCGGTCGCGCGGCACCGGCATGTGGATCAGATCGATCGGTCTTTTGATCCCGTGCGTCAGGCGGTTCGCCATCTCGACCATGTCGCCCATGTCGGTCGGCTCCACCACATGACGATGATTGGAATCCCCGTAGCAGAAGTGGAACATCAATTCGACGTCGTCCGGCACCCGCTCGGCAAGGTCGATCAGAATGCGGGCGAAAGTCGCCTGGGTTTCGTCCTTTGACTTGCCGTAGGCGCTTTTCTCGTCGCGTTCGAGTCGCGCGAACACCGCGGAGGCCACGTCGAACTGGATGGCGAGTTGATCGTGCGGGATCGCGGCCGCAATTTTATCAATTTCCCGGCCAACGGCGGCGTTGTAGATCGGATCAAGCGGCGCGTGCAGATCATCCTCCAGAAACAACCACAGCACCGAATGCGCCGGCACCAGATCGACCTGAAAGCGACAGGCTTGCGGGATCTTGCCGTCACGCTTGAGCCGGGCGAACACCTGATAGGATTCAATCGCGATGTCCGCATAGAACAAGTTATCGAAAGTGACATCGCGGGCGGAAACGCCGTCTTTCAGCTTGTATCGGGTCAGCGGCTTGGATGTGGCATGCAACTGAAACATGTTGCCGGACGGCTCGAATAGCGGGCTGCTGGCAAAGATCGTTTCCAGCCAGACCACCCAGTTGCTGCGCTTTCCGGTCTCACCGTCTGGAATTCGCTTGAGGTACGGTCCGAGCGTGGACCCTACGGTTTGCAGAACATCGCTGGTATCGGCGAGCGGTATGCTGCCGACGAGATGAACATGGCGCATGGTTTCCTGCCCTTTTGATCTTGCTTGATTGGTGCGCGAAGCGCGCGTTGGCATACCATAGCGCAGCTCTGCTGCGGACCAAACACCGCTCGAAAAAACCGCGACAGTTTCCTGCCCGCGATGCGGTACCTGTCCTTTTCGGTTTTTAAAAAATCTTGCGGTACTGAATGAACCCGGACTGCTGCGCGAGTTGATCATAAAGCGCACGGGCAATGTGATTGTGGTCCTGGGTCAGCCAATGGATGCGGCTTGCGCCGGCCTTGCGCGCCTTGACCTCGACGGCCGCGATCAGCGCGCGGCCGATGCCGCGCTTGCGGGCCTCCGGCGCGACAAAGAGATCCTGCAGGTAGCAATAATCGCCGATGCTCCAGAACGAGCGATGAAACAGATAATGCGCGATGCCGCACATCCGCCCATCCACAAAAGCGGCGAGCGCGTGCATCGGTTCGCCGGGATCGTGCAACCGCTGCCAGGCCGCGTCGTTGGTCTCGTCCGAAAGCCTAGTTTCGTAGAAGACCTGATAGGCCTTCCAAAGCGGTTCCCACGCGTCGCGTTCGTCGGTTCGGATCGGGCGGATGACGATATCGCGCGCGGGCATCGCACCGCCGTCAGTCGAGATGGAATTTCTGAAAATCCCGGTGTTCGGCGCGAATCCAGCGCACGGTGCCGGTCGCCGAGCGCATGACGACGGTCTCGGTCTCGATGACGTGCGGCCGGAACCTGACGCCGCTCAGCATGGAGCCGTCGGTCACGCCAGTTGCCGCGAACAGACAGTCCCCGCGCACCAAGTCCGTCATGCCATATTTCTTGCGTGGATCCTTGATCCCCATCTTGGCGGCGCGTTCGCGCTTTTCCTCGGTATCGAGAATCAACCGGCCCTGCATCTGGCCACCGATGCAGCGCAAGGCCGCCGCAGCCAGAACGCCTTCGGGCGCGCCACCGATGCCTATGTAGATGTCAATTCCGGTACCGTCCGCGTCGGCGGTGTGAATGACACCGGCGACATCGCCGTCGGGTATCAGCCGCACGGCGGCGCCGACCTTGCGGATCGCCGCGATCAGGTCGGCGTGGCGCGGCCGGTCGAGCACCAGCGCCGTGATATCCGACGGCTTTACGCCTTTTGCCTTGGCCAGATTGGCGATATTTTCCGCCGCCGGCGCATCGAGATCGACCACGTTATCCGGATAGCCCGGACCGACCGCGATCTTTTCCATGTAGACGTCCGGGGCATTGAGCAGCGTTCCGCCCTCGGCCATCGCCATGGTCGCGATCGCCCCGGGCATGCTCTTGGCGCACAGTGTGGTTCCTTCCAAGGGATCGACCGCGATATCGACTTTCGGTCCGCGCTTGCTGCCGACCTCTTCGCCGATAAACAGCATCGGCGCCTCGTCGCGCTCGCCCTCCCCGATCACCACGGTGCCATCGATCGGAAGCTTGTTGAGTTCGCGCCGCATGGCATCGACGGCGGCCTGATCGGCTGCCTTTTCGTTGCCCCGGCCGCGCAGGCGTGCCGCCGAGACCGCTGCCCGTTCGGTCACCCGGACGATCTCGATCGTGAGCACACGCTCAAGAATCTGGTTCGGCTGAATGGTGATCGACGGCATCGTTGCGCGCTCCCCGTGCGAAATATCCCGGCGCCGAGATTACGATATTTCAGTTCTTTTCAATCCGGATGACCTGGGGTTTTCCAGAGATCACCTTGTCGCGCTGCACTGCCGTTATCGCCTTGTGCACTGCATCCTCGGTTGTCGCGTAGGTCACCAGAATCACCGGCACCGGTCCCGCAGACTTGCGCCCGTGTACGCCAACAGGCTCGCCACCGCTATGGCGCTGCACGATCGATTCCAGCGATATGTTCTGCTCGGCAAGCCGCGACGCGATGGTGGCCGCCGTACCGGGCCGGTCGCGCGCCAAAAGACGAATGTAGTAACCGCCCTCATGGCGTTGCATCGGCACTTTCCGACTGGCCGTCAGTTGCGCGGACGGACGTCCGAACGGCGTGGTGCGGACGCCGCGGGCAATATCGCCAATGTCGGCGACCACTGCCGAGGCAGTGGCCGTGCCGCCCGCTCCGGGACCGACCAGAGTGATCGGCATGATGCCATCGGCATCGATGGTGACCGCGTTGGTCACGCCCATGACCTGGGCAATCGCGGAATCCTTCGGCACCATGGTCGGGTGCACGCGCTGCTCGATGCCGTGCGCGGTCCGGGCCGCGACCCCGAGCAGCTTGACGCGGTAACCAAGCTGATCAGCCGCATCGAGATCGGCCAGCGAGATCGACGAAATGCCGGTGACGGAGACGGCAGCCGGATTGACCCGTGTCCCAAACGCCAGGCTCGCCAGAATGGCAAGCTTTTGCGCGGTGTCATCGCCTTCGATATCGAACGTCGGGTCGGCTTCGGCGTAGCCGAGACGCTGTGCATCCGACAGGCATTCGGCGAATGACAATCGATCCTGCTCCATCCGGCTCAGGATGTAGTTGCAAGTCCCGTTGAGGATACCGTAGACACGCGCGAACGAATTGCCCGCCATCCCCTCGCGCAAGGTCTTCACCACCGGGATCGCGCCGGCAACCGCCGCCTCGAAATTCAGTGCGACCTCGCCGGCTTCAGCCATCGCGCCAAGGGCCGCGCCGTGGCGCGCCAGCAGCGCCTTGTTGGCGGTGACGACGGACTTGCCGGCCTTGAGCGCGGTTTCGACCGCGGCCTTGGCCGGGTCGCCCTCGCCGCCGATCAGTTCGACAAAGGTATCGATCGACGGATGCTGCGCCAGCGCCACCGGATCGTTGACCCATTCGATGTTCTTGAGATTGATCTGCCGTTTCTTGCCGCGCGAGCGCGCGGTTACCGCCACCACTTCGATCGGGCGGCCACAGCGTGCCACCAGCGTGGCCCGCTGCTCGGAAAGCATGCGCAGGACGGCGGCGCCGACGGTACCGAGTCCGGCAACACCTACTTTCAGTGGCGCAACCATGAATATCGACGATCTATGCTGGAAGGACGCGATCAGCGCCGGGTGGCGAGCGGCACGACGTTGTGCAACTTTTCGGGCGCGGTTTCAAGGAAGCGACGGATGTTGCGCGCAGCCTGCCGAATCCGCTGCTCGTTCTCCACCAAAGCGATCCGCACGAAGCCCTCGCCGTGCTCGCCAAAGCCGATGCCGGGTGCAACCGCAACCTCGGCCTTTTCGATCAGCAGCGTCGCGTACTCGACGCTCCCGAGTGTGCGGAACGGTTCCGGGATCGGTGCCCAGGCGAACATCGAGGCGGCCGGCGACGGCACCTCCCATCCTGCCCGGCTGAACGCGTCGACCAGAACGTCACGCCGGCGCCGGTAGATCGATCGCATCTCGTTGATGCATTCGTCGGGGCCGTTGAGCGCGGCGGTCGCCGCGACTTGCACCGGCGTAAAGGCACCGTAGTCGAGATAGGACTTCACCCGCGTCAAGGCGGAGACGATCCGTTCATTACCCACCGCAAAACCGATGCGCCAACCCGGCATCGAATAGGTCTTCGACATCGAAGTGAACTCGACGGCGATATCCATCGCGCCTGGCACCTGCAGGATCGACGGCGGCGGGTTGTTGTCGAAATAGACCTCCGCATAGGCAAGGTCCGACAACACCAGAAGCTCGTGCCGCCTCGCGAAATGGATCAACTCTTTGTAGAAGTCGAGATCGGCCACATAGGCGGTCGGATTGGCCGGATAGCACACCACCAGCGCGATCGGCTTGGGGATGGAATGGATGATCGCCCGCTCCAGCGCCGGGAAGAATTGCGGCGTCGGCTCCGACGGCACCGCGCGGATGACCCCGCCCGCCATCAGGAAGCCGAAGGCGTGGATCGGATAGCTGGGGTTGGGCACCAGGATCACATCGCCGGGCGCGGTGATCGCCTGGGCGACGTTGGCGAAGCCCTCCTTCGAACCCAGGGTCGTGACGATCTGGGTTTCCGGGTTGAGCTTCACGCCGAACCGGCGCGCATAATACGCTGCCTGCGCCCGTCGCAACCCCGGAATGCCCTTCGATGACGAATAGCGGTCGGTCCGCGCCTTACCGATCGTCTCCTTGAGTTTCTCTACGACGTGAGCCGGAGCCGGCAGGTCGGGATTGCCCATGCCCAGATCGACGATGTCGGCGCCGGCGTTGCGTGCCGCCGCCTTAGCCCGGTTGACCTGCTCGAACACATAAGGGGGCAATCGGCGAATGCGGTAAAATTCTTCCATGGCGCTCGTGTCCCAACTCCGACGCTTGTATTCCACTGCCACTATAGCACGCTCGCCTACATGCGGCGGAGCTAAAGGGGCACCAGCAAGTCTCTGATTCGCATGCGGCTTTGGATTTAGCCTTTTATCACGGGTCGCGGCTGCTGCCAGCCGGTTCCGCGCGGGTCTTGCGCCGGCGTTTGGCGGTCTTTTTTCCCGACTTGCTGCGATTGGCCCGCGACAGCCGATCGCGCTCGGCGGCAAGCTCCTTTTCCAGGTCCTTCCGCTCCTTTTCCGTCATGACGGTATTGGGCCGCGGCGGCGGCAGATCGTGAACCGCCGGATATTCCGGCTGGATCGCCGCACGGGCCGGAGCATCTTTCGGTAGCCCAATGGGTGCCGGCAAATCCGAAAATGCCGCCGACGTACAGCCCGACAGCAATCCACCCGCGAGCACAAGACCGACCGCCGCGCCGATTCTCCGGCGAACAACAATACGCTGGCGTTTCGGTAGCACGGGCGTCGTTATCCTCTGGCACGTCGTCGGCAACACGCGGATTGACCGGAACGCGGCCCCGAACCGATCTCCGCAAAACCGCGAAACTGCTTTGAACTCAATAATTTGTAAGTCATCTCCAGGTACGGTCGCAATATGACAAAAGCAAGGTCGTTTTTGCACTGCAAAATGCGTCCCCGCCTCTTCAAGACACACTCTCGCAGTGCCGCGCATTCTTTTCACATGATCTTGTGGGAATCATGCGTATGATTGGAAACCTTGAACGCCACCATGCTGCCGACCATGTGTGGCGTAACAGGCCAGCCTTTGAGACAGACCGGGCAACATAGCGAGGCAAGACCGTGCGCGCCCCGCCAAACACGACGGATTCCAAAACGAACGAGGCGAATCGCCCGCCGCTCAGTGCTGCCGATATCGAGGAGTTCTCGCACAACCTCGCCCGCATGATCGAGCAAGGCGGCCGCGCGATGGCCACCTACCTCAAGCCGCGCGAGGAAGGCCAAGCCGACGGCGAGTTCGCCGAAGACATCAAGGACGCGATCAAGACCATCGGCCAGGTCGCGGAATACTGGCTGTCGGACCCCCAGCGGGCGTTCGCAATGCAGTCCAGCCTTGGTAAGTCCTATCTGGACTTATGGGCTTCCGCAGTGCGGCGCATGGCCGGCGAGCCGGCGGCGGCGGTGGTGGAGCCGGATCCCCGCGACAAGCGCTTCACCGATCCGGAATGGTCATCGAACCAGTTCTTCGACTTCCTCAAACAGGCCTACCTCCTGACCACCAAATGGGCGGATCATCTCGTCAAAGATGCCGAAGGTCTTGATCCGCATACCCGCCATAAAGCTCAGTTTTACGTGCAACAGCTCGCCAACGCGATCGCGCCGTCGAATTTCGTGCTGACCAACCCGGAAGTTTTGCGCGAGACTATTCACTCCAAGGCCGACAATCTGGTGCGCGGCATGCAGATGCTCGCGGAGGACATCGAGGCCGGTCATGGCGATCTTCGAATCCGTCAGTCCAGCCGCGACAACTTCGAGGTCGGCCGCAATCTCGCGCAGACCCCGGGCAAGGTCATTTTTCAGAATGAGCTGATGCAGCTTATTCAGTATGCACCGGCAACCGAGATGGTGCTCAAGCGGCCGCTGCTGATCGTGCCGCCCTGGATCAACAAGTTCTATGTGCTCGATCTGACGCCGGAAAAGTCGTTCATCAAATGGTGCGTCGACCAGGGCATCACGGTGTTCGTGATCTCGTGGGTCAATCCGGATGCCCAACTCGCCAAGAAAAATTTCGACGACTACATGCAACTGGGCCCGCTGGCCGCGCTTGATGTCATCAAGCGGATCACGGGCGAAACCAAAGTTCACGCGATCGGCTATTGCGTCGGTGGCACGCTGCTGGCGATTACGCTCGCGATGCTCGCGCGCAAGAGGCGTCAGCGCATCATGTCGGCCACGTTCTTCGCCGCGCAGGTCGACTTTACCTATGCCGGCGATCTCAAGATCTTTGCCGACGAGGAGCAGATCGAGCACCTCGAGCGTCAGATGGCCGAACACGGCTATCTGAAGGGCTCGAAGATGGCGAACGCCTTCAACATGCTGCGCTCCAACGAACTGATCTGGCCCTACGTCATCAACAATTACCTCAAGGGCAAGGTACCGGTACCGTTCGACCTTCTGTACTGGAATTCCGACGCGACCCGCATGCCGGCCGCGAACCATTCCTTCTATCTGCGCAATTGTTATCTCGGCAATCGGCTGGCCAAGGGCGAGATGGAGATCGCTGGCGAAAAGCTCGATCTCAAGGCGGTCAAAGTGCCGATCTACAATCTGGCGGCTCGCGAGGATCATATCGCGCCGGCAAAGTCGGTGCTCTACGGCTCACGCTGTTTCGGCGGACCGGTTCGTTATGTACTGAGCGGTTCGGGACACATTGCCGGCGTGGTCAATCCACCCGCCAAGAACAAATATCAGTACTGGACCGGCCCAAAACCGAGCGGTGACGATCTCAATGCCTGGATGGCCAAGGCAACAGAACATCCTGGCTCGTGGTGGCCCGACTGGCTTGCCTGGCTGCGCGCGCAGGATCCGACCGAAGTCAAGGCGCGGGTGCCCGGCGGCGGGAAACTCGACCCGATCGAAGATGCCCCCGGCTCCTACGTAAAGGTCAGGGACTGACCGTTACGCGGCACCGACATCTTCCGGCACCAATTTCACCGGCACTTGAGATAGTGCACGCCGTTGGCCTCCGCCGGCGGCAAATGTCCGGCGCGGATATTGACCTGGATCGACGGCAGCAACAGCAAAGGCGCGGCCAAGGTCGCATCCCGCTTGGTGCGCATCACCACGAACTCATCCTCGCTGACGCCTTCATGGACGTGGACGTTCTTGGCCCGCTCCTCCCCGACCGTCGTCTCCCAGGCGTAGCGATCACGTCCCGGCGCCTTATAGTCATGGCACATGAACAGCCGTGTTTCCGCCGGCAGGCTGAGAATCCGTTTGATCGAGCGGTAGAGCGCGTGGGCGTCGCCGCCGGGAAAGTCCGCGCGCGCCGTGCCGTAGTCCGGCATGAACATGGTATCGCCAACGAACACGGCATCGCCGATCCGATACGACACACAGGCCGGCGTGTGGCCGGGCGTGTACAAAACCTCGACCGCGAGTTCGCCCAGGGCGAACTGTTCGCCGTCCTTGAACAGATGGTCAAACTCCGAGCCATCGCCGGAGACATCCATGGCATTAAAGACCGGCCGGAAAATCCGCTGTACATCGCGAATGTGCTCGCCGATCCCGACCTTGGCCCCGGTCTTGAGCTTGATATAGGGCGCGCCTGACAGGTGGTCGGCGTGGGCATGGGTTTCGAGCACCCAGGCGATGCGAAGATCGGCCTGCTTCGCGGCCGCCAGTATGGCATCCGCCGACTCGACCGTGGCCTTGCCGCTACGATGGTCGAAGTTCAAGACCGGATCGATCACCGCGGTTGATTGGGTTGCCGGATCCCAGACCAGATAGCTGATGGTGTTGGTCGGCTCGTCGAAAAAAGCGCGGATGGCGGGTGTTGCGATCACAGACATGACGTTCTCCTGTTCGCCTGCCGCTTACGGCTTGATTTATATATTCCAGAACATTAATTTAGCAATACCTAAAACATGGATTTTGCCATGCCGCCCGCCGCCACCTCCGGTATTCTCGAACTCGAACAGAAGGCCCATGAAGCCGCGCGCCTGCTGCGCCTCATCGGCAACGAAAACCGGCTGTTGATCCTGTGCCGGCTTGTTACCGCGCGGGAAATGACGGCTGGCGAACTCGCCGCGGCCGTTGGCCTCTCACCGTCGGCATTGTCGCAGCACCTCGCCAAAATGCGCGAGGACGATCTGGTCGCGACCCGCCGTTCCGCCCAGACAATCTACTATCGCATCGGCGATCCGAACGCCCGCCGGCTGCTCGGGTTTCTGAAGACCATCTTCTGTCCGTAGCGCAGACTCGGACGCCGCCACTCGAACGCCAAGTCAAGGAGACATCCCATGAGTTCGCTGAAATCCGTCTCGCCCGAACAGGCCGCCGAACTGATGCGGGATGGCGCGATCCTGGTTGATGTTCGCGAAGCGCATGAACACCAGCGCGAACATATTCCCGGCGCCCATCACCATGCGCTGACACAAATCGACCCTAGCAACCCGATCCGAAGCGGCGACGCGGTGCTGATTTTTCACTGCCGTTCGGGCGCGCGCACCAACACCTATGCATCACACTTGGCAGCCGCCGCCGGACAGTGTGAGGTCTATGTTCTCGACGGCGGCATCGAAGCTTGGAAGCGCGCCGGGCTGCCGGTGAAAGCCTAGAGCATGATCCGGAAAAGCATGCCCTCGGGCTTGCCCCGATTGTTGCAGACTTTTCCGTAAAGATCATACTCTAAGTCGATGCACCCCGCATGACGTGATAGCTCAGGTCGCCCGGATCGGTCAGATCCGGCACCCGCCAGCCATCGAGGTCGTATTCGGCCATGCACTGTTCGGCGAAGCCCTTGAACCTGTCGGCATTGCCGGAAGCCTGCGCGCCGAACAGACAATAGCGGCGGATTTCCTCGGTCGAGCCGCCGTAGTTGATCTCGTAAAGCTCGTGCCGGCCGCCGAATTCGGTCGCCGAGACAGTCCCATAACAGCTTGAGCAGCTTGACCCGCTCCTCGGCCTTGTAGCCGTTGGAGCCGCGCAGATACTGGTCGAGATAGGGCCGGATTTCCGGATTCTTGAAATCGCGCGCATGGCTGTTGAGATAGATCAGGCCCGACGCCACCGTCTGCTCGATGATGTACTTGATTTGGTATAGGCCATGGTCGCGATGATCTGATAGGCATTGCCGGGGTCCATGTTCGGCAGCACGTAGTCGCCGATCCAGGGCTTCGGATCGCGCACCATCGCGTCCGACAGCGCCCAGAACAGATTGCGCCAGGCGATCACCTCGCCGACATTGGCCTGCACGCCGCGATAGTCCTTGGTGCCGGCGGCTTCCACCGCCTTCAGCAGCAGGCCCGGCGATGAAGTCGAGCTTGACCGCAAGCCGCGTGCAGCCATGCACCACGAAGCGCGGCAGGAAGCCGGTGCGCGGGAAGAAGTTGTTGGCCTTCTCGACGTCGCCGTAGACGAACACGTTCTCCCACGGCACCAGCACCTTGTCCATGATGAAGACGGCGTCGTTCTCGTCGAGCCGGCTCGACAGCGGATAGTCGAACGGCGAGCCCATCGCCGTCGATGTCATCTCGTAGGAGGTGCGGCAGATGAACTTCACGCCCGGCGTGTTGGTCGGCACCATGAACACGACGGCGAATTTCTTGTCCTGCACCGGGATCAGTCCGTGGTGCGCGACAAAGGTGTAGTTGGTCAGCACCGATCCGGTCGCGACCACCTTGGCGCCGGACACGATCGATGCCGGCATCGGTCTCCTTCTCGACGTGGCAGCAGACGTCGCCGACTTCGTTCGGCGGCCGGTCGCGATCGATCGGCGGATGGATGATGGCGTGATTGATGAACGGCACGCGCTCCTGGCTGTACTTGTACCAGCGCTTGGCGTTGTCCTGATACGGATCGTAGAAGTCGGAATTGGCGCCGAGCGTCGCGAGAAACGCCGCCTTGTAGTCGGGCGCGCGGCCGATCCAGCCGTAGGTCAGCTTCGCCCATTCGGCGATGGCGTCGCGGCCGGCGATCGGTTCTTCCAGGGTCTTCGGCGCCTTGAAGAAGGCATGCGTCATGCCGCCGTTGCCGGTGTCGGTCGGCACCAGGATCTTGTCCTTGTGCTTGGGGTTGTCAGCGCGTCGTAGAGCCGCGCCACCATCCGCGACGTATTGCGGAAGGCGGGATGCGTGGTGACGTCCTTGACCTTCTCGCCGTAGATGAAGACCTCACGGCCGTCATTCAGGGATTCCAGATATTCCGCGCCGTTTTGCGGTCTGGAAACCGCGACCTTTCCGATGGTCTCCGGCTTCTTGGCGAAATCTTCCGGACTTTCCCGCACGACGCTGGCCATGGCGAATCCCTTTCCAACAGGCTTTCGAGCAGGCTGCCCTTCGTTGAGGGGCCACCCCGCTTCAACTTATTGTTGAGCGCGTTGTTTCGCGCCTGATCTTTCCCGAAAACCGGTTCTCCCTCTTCGGGATCACGCGCCGGTCGAAGAAAGTCTTCCAGCGCCAATCGGCGGCGCGGGACAAATTATTACCACACGGCCAGACCGGCGGCGAGGCGCGGCATGCGCGTCACGGAAACAGCGCCACCTGCTCCAGGCCTATCGTTTCCGGATAGCCGAGCACCAGGTTCATGTTCTGCACGGCCTGACCGGAGGCGCCCTTCACCAGATTGTCGAGCGTCGAGCAGATGATCGCCCGTCCGGCGATGCGGTCGTTGGTGACGCCGATGAACGTCATATTGGAGCCGCGCACGTGCCGGCTCTGCGGCATCTCGCCGAACGGCAGCACATGCACGAACGCCTCCTTGGCGTATGCCGCTTCGATGATGCCGTGCAGTTCAGCCGGGGTCCTGGCGCGCCGGCCGCGCACATAGATGGTCGAAAAAATCCCGCGGTTCATCGGCACCAGATGCGGCGTGAAACTGACGACCACTTCACGGCCGGCGGCTAGCGTGAATTCCTGGTCCAATTCGGCCATGTGGCGATGCTTGCCGACGCCATAGGCGTTGAAGCCTTCCGATACCTCAGAAAACAGCATCGCTTCCTTGGCCGCCCTGCCCGCGCCGGTCATCCCGGACTTGGCATCGATCACGATCTCGCTGGTCTCGATCGCCTTGGCCTTGAGCAGCGGCACAAGCGGCAGCTGCGCGCAGGTCGTGTAACAGCCGGGATTGGCGATCAGCCTCGCCTGCTTGATCTGGCGGCGATGAACTTCAACGAGGCCGTACACCGCTTCCGCCTGCAATTCTACCGCCTGATGCTCATGCCCGTACCACTTGGCGTAAGCCGCCGGATCGAACAGCCGGAAGTCCGCTGACAGATCGACCACCTTGATCGCCGGCGCCTTGGCAGAAGGTCCTTGATCACGTTCTGCGTCGTGCCGTGCGGCAGCGCGCAGAACACCAGATCGAGGCCGCAGCTCGACCAGTCGACACTTTCGATCGATACCAGGGCCGGCAGGTCGAAGGCGCAAACTGCGGAAACACCTAGCGCATCGCCTGACCGGCCCGCCGGTCGGCGGTGAGCAGCGCGATCTCCACCCGCGGATGGCGGAACAGCAGCCGCAACAGTTCTGAGCCGGTATAGCCGGAGGCGCCGAGAATGCCGATCTTGGCCTTAGTCGCCATGGTCTTGGTCCTTTTGGTTTTGCTCGTCCGAGCCGCACATTTTCTCAACCGCCGTCGCGCGATCGCGGCGCGGCGAGATTAGAGAACGGCGGCGGTGGTGAAAAGCAGGGGCGCCGCGGCTCGAAATCCGATGGCGCCGGTCACGGTAACGATCACGCACGCGCATCCGCCAGTCCCAAACGGGCACGACGGCGGAAAGCAAGGATTGGGGCGCAGATCATCATGGTCGCGCGCTATAGCCCCGGCCCGGAATGGCGTCAAGACAACGGCCGCGCATTCCGCATCGTGACATTGACGTCCAGCGTCATTCACGTCCTGGTATCCGGCGAGCCGATCGAGCACAGACCACCGCGAAATCCACGATAAGCCGCTGGTCGCTATACCTGATCGTGCAAGCCGCGCTGAACAACTTCAGCGCGGGATTCGGGGAATGCGGGCTGAATGCAGCTTCTAACAATGCCGAATTCGGCAAGTCACGACGGCCACAGCCAGCCGATTGCCTTCGAGATCACGTCGCCCAATGTCAGCAGAACAGCCGCCCAGACGAACGCGGAGGTAAAATTCGCAATCTGAAAACGCCAGAACGGCATCTCGAAAATGCCGGCGACCAGCGGCACCGAGGCACGCAGCGGCCCGAAGAACCGGCCGATGAAGATGCCAAGCGCGCCCCATTTTTTGATGAAGGCTTCGCCTTTTGGGATCAGGTCGGGATGCCGCGACAGCGGCCAGATGTGCTGGACAGTGTATTCGAGCTTTTGACCGATCCAGTAGGAAAGCCAGTCGCCGAAGGCCGCCCCCAGCGCCGCACCGAACAGGATCGGCCAGATATTGAGGCCGTTCGACATCGCGATCGTTCCGACCCCGACCAGGATCGCCCAGGCGGGAACCAGCAGCGAAATGAAGGCGAGCGATTCCGCGAACGCCAAGAGGAATACAACCGGCCCTGCCCAGATCTCGTTTTGCCGGATGAAATCGATCACCGGCTGTGTGTAGTGCTCGAACATGGACAGGTCCTGGTGAAGCGGCCGTGGGATTTACCGGTTCCGGTCAAGCATGGCCAGCGGAATACCTATATAGCTCGCACCACCTGCCGCCGACACCAAGCCGATGCTTCCGTCATGTTCACGCCGGAGCCGTGGCATAGTTGTCGAAATTGATTCGCAAGCCCCCACCGTGGTGACACGTCTTCATGCCAAAAGCCGCAAAAACTGCAAAAACCAGCGCGAAATCGGCAAAAAAGCTGGCAACTGCGCCGAAAGGCAGCGATCTTTTCGCCGAACTCTCCGAGCCGGCCGCGCGCCGCGCCAGCCCCCGCAGCACCGCGGCGCGTCCTTCGGCCCGCCCAGCGAGCGGCGGCGACAGCTATACCGCCCGACGACATCGAGGTGCTGGAGGGCCTGGAGCCGGTGCGGCGCCGGCCCGGCATGTATATCGGCGGCACCGACGAAAAGGCGCTGCACCACCTGTTCGCCGAGGTGATCGACAATTCGATGGACGAGGCGCTGGCCGGGCACGCCATCGTTGATCACCGTCGAACTGTCGGCCGACGGCTTCCTGTCGGTGACCGACAACGGCCGCGGCATCCCGGTCGATCCGCATCCGAAATTCCCGAAAAAATCCGCGCTCGAAGTCATCATGTGCACCTTGCACGCGGGCGGCAAATTCGATTCCGAGGTCTATGAAACCTCAGGCGGCCTGCATGGGGTCGGCGTCTCGGTGGTCAACGCGCTATCGGAGCGGCTTGAGGTCGAGGTCGCGCGCCAGCAGACGCTCTATGCCCAGGCGTTCGAGCGCGGCAAGCCGGTCGGCCCGCTTGCGGAACCTCGGCGCGCATTCCGAACCGCCGCGGCACCACGGTGCGGTTCAAGCCGGACGCCAAGATCTTCGGCGCCAATGCGCGGTTCAAGCCCCAGCGCCTGTTCAAGATGGCGCGCTCCAAGGCCTACCTGTTCGGCGGGGTCGAAATCCGCTGGATCTGCGCGCCGGAGCTGTTGCGCGGCATCGATGATGTGCCGGCGCAGGACACGTTCCACTTTCCCGACGGCCTGAAGGATTTCCTCGCCGGCGCGATCCACGGCGACACCCTGGTCCACCCCGACATCTTCAGTCGGGTCCGCTCGGACGCACCGGCGCCCACGGCGCGGTGGAATGGGCGGTCGCCTGGACCGCCGACGCCGACGGCTTCCTGTCCTCCTATTGCAACACCATCCCGACAGGCGACGGCGGCACCCACGAATCCGGCTTGCGCACGGCCCTGCTGCGCGGCCTCAAGGATCACGCCGAGCGCATCGGCCAGGGCAAGCGCGCCGCGCCGATCACCTCCGAAGACGTGATGGCCGGCGCGGCATGCATGCTCTCGGTATTCATCCGCGAGCCGGAATTCCAGGGCCAGACCAAGGACCGGCTCGCCACCGCCGAGGCGCAGAAGATCGTCGAACAGGCGATCCGCGACCCGTTCGACCATTGGCTGCCGGGCAATCCCAACCAGGCCAACAAGCTGCTCGATTTCGTCGTCGAGCGCGCCGACGAGCGCGTCCGCCGCCGTCAGGAAAAGGAAATCTCGCGCAAGACCGCCGTGCGCAAGCTGCGCCTGCCCGGCAAGCTTGCCGACTGCACCAACACCGCGGCGCAAGGTTCGGAAATCTTCATCGTCGAAGGCGATATCGCCGGCGGCTCCGCCAAGCAGGCGCGCGACCGCGCCGTCGCAGGCGATCCTGCCGCTGCGCGGCAAGATCCTCAATGTGGCCTCCGCCGGCAAGGACAAGCTCGCGCAGAACCAGCAGCTCACCGATCTGGTGCAGGCGCTCGGCTGCGGCACCGGCTGCGCACTATCGCGACGACGATCTGCGCTACGAGAAGGTCATCATCATGACGGACGCCGACGTCGACGGCGCCCACATCGCCTCGCTGCTGATCACATTCTTCTACCGGCAGATGCCAAAGCTGATCGACGAGGGCCACCTCTATCTCGCGGTGCCGCCGCTCTACCGCATCTCGCACGGCGGCAAGACGTTCTATGCGCGCGACGACGCGCACAAGGACGAAATCATCAAGAAGGAATTCCACGCCAACGCCAAGGTCGAGATCGGCCGCTTCAAAGGCCTCGGCGAAATGATGGCGAGCCAGCTCAAGGAAACCACCATGGACCCGGCCAAGCGCACGCTGCTTGCGGGTCATGCTGGTGCCGACGATCGCGAGCGATACCGCCAACTCGGTCGAACGGCTGATGGGCACCAAGGCCGAGGCCCGCTTCGCCTTCATCCAGGAGAAGGCCGAGTTCGCCAGCCGAGGAGATGCTGGATCTTTAAGCGGGTGCCACGCTTCTCTCACGGCGAGAGAAGCGTGGCATTCTCGTTATTGCGGGAACTTCAGGTTCGCCGCCTTGACGATCTCCTGAAACTTCTTGATGTCGCCGTCGATCATGGTTCGGAACTCCGCTCCGGTGCCGCCGCCAGGATTGACCGCCATGCCCTTGAGCTTGGCCCGCACACCCGGATCGGCCAGCGCCTCGCGCACGGAGGCTTCGAGCTTGGCCAGAATGGCCGGCGGCGTCTTTGCCGGCGCAAAGAAGCCGCTCCAGAGATAGACGTCGACCTCCGGATAGCCGGCTTCCGCCATACTCGGCACGTCGGGCAATTGCGGCGAGCGCACATTGCCGGTCACCGCCAAGGCCCTGACCTTGCCGCCCTGAACCATCGGGATCGCCGGCGGACCGTCGACGATCGCAAAAGTGGTCTGGCCGCCGATCACGCTGGTCAGCATTTCATTGCTGCTCTTGTAGGGGATCGCGACCCCCGGCATGCCGGTCTTCAGCTTCAGCAATTCGCTGGCGATGACGAAGGCCGGCGACGTGGTGGCGTAATTGGTCTTATTGGGATTGGCCTTGGCCCATTCGACGAGTTCCTTCACCGACTTGGCCGGATGATCGGCCGCGACCACCAGGATCAGCGGAAAATTGGCCGTCATCGACAGCGGCGCAAAGCTCTTGGTCGGATGGTAGGCCAGCTTCGGATAGATCGCGGAGGCGATCGACATCATGCCGCTGGCGCCGACCATGATTGTGTAGCCGTCGGCGGGCTGTTTGGCGGTGAAGTCCGCCGCAAGCCGTCCGCCAGCGCCCGGCTTGTTTTCAATCACCACGTTCTGTCCGAGCTTCTCGGTCATCTTCTGCCCGACCAGTCGGGCGAAGATGTCATTGCCGCCACCGGCGCCGAAGCCGACGATCACACGTATGGGTTTGTTCGGATAGTTTGCCGCGGCGTTGGATTGCGCCTGCGCCGGCTGAAAGGCCGAAACGATCAGCGCCGACAACACAAAAAGACCGCCCCGCAGTGCGCGGCCGGAAACTTTGAGAGACATCGATTTCCTCCAGGTGTTCCCGGTCGGCTGCTTCCGTCCCGCCGGGTGGCGGGGCGGCCGATCTCGGGCACGCGGAAGGTAGCACGACGGCAAAAACCGCGCTGGTTGTTTCAGCGGTGAACCTGCCCCACAATTCGAGCAGCACAGCCGGGATAGATAACGACCGGCGGGCGCGCGAGGAACTGTGCGGAATTCATCGGAACAGCTCATCAACGATCCGGCGGCACCGTCGACCGGGCGGGATATTTTCGGCCATCCGCGCGGCCTGACTTTCCTGTTCGCGACCGAGATGTGGGAGCGCTTTTCCTATTACGGAATGCGCGCCCTGCTCGTGCTCTACATGGTGAGCTACCTGTTCGAGCCCGGCCGTGCCGAGAACGTACTCGGCTACGCCACCTTCAAGGCCACGCTGGAATCGGTGTTTGGCCCCCTCGGCACCCAGCCCCTCGCCTCGCATATTTATGGCTTCTACACCGGCCTAGTTTATCTCACGCCGTTGCTCGGCGGCCTGCTGGCCGATCGCTGGCTCGGCCAGCGCCGCACCATCATCATCGGCGCGACCCTGATGGCGATCGGCCATTTCATGATGGCGTTCGAGCATTTGTTCTTCTTTGCGTTGCTCGCCTTGATCCTCGGCAACGGTGCCTTCAAGCCCAATATGTCGAGCCAGGTCGGCCTGCTCTATGCCCCTGGCGATCATCGACGCGATCGCGCCTATTCGATCTTCTATGTCGGCATCAATCTTGGCGCGTTCTTTTCGCCGCTGGTGTGCGGCACGCTCGGCGAAGAGATCGGCTGGCATTTCGGCTTCGGTGCCGCCGGCGTCGGCATGCTGATCGGTTTGTTGATCTATCTCGCCGCGACGCCGTCACTACCGCCGGACCGGCTGGTGGCAATCAAGGCCGGCGGTGAGAAACGCCCATTGACGCGCGGTGAATGGCGCTCGGTGCTGGCGCTGCTGGCTCTGTTCATTCCGGTCAGCTTCTTCTGGGCGACCTACGAGCAGCAGGGCAACACCATCGCCCTCTGGGCCAAGGACTATACCGACCGGACGTTCAACCTCGGATTTTGGTCGGCCGAAATTCCAGTGACATGGTTCCAGTCCTTCAACCCGTTCATGATCTTCGCCTTCACGCCGTTCATTGTGGCGTTGTGGACCTGGCAGGCTCGGCGAAATGCGGAACCGTCGACCGTGACCAAGATGGCGCTCGGTTGTTTTGCGGTCGCGCTTGCAAATCTGTTGATGGTGGCGGCTGCCTGGCAGGCCGGCGGCGCCGCCGCCAGTTGGCTCTGGCTGCTCGGCTTCTTTGCCATCCTCACCATCGGCGAACTCTATCTGTCGCCGATCGGGCTTTCTCTGGTGTCAAAGGTCGCGCCGGCCTCAATATTGTCGATGATGATGGGGGTGTGGCTGGCCACCAGCTTCACCGGCAATTTCATCGCCGGCTGGCTGGGCAGCTTCTGGTCGAGCATGGAAAAAGGCGATTTCTTCCTGATGATCGCACTGGTCGCTGCCGGTGCCGGCGCGGTGATCCTGGCATTCAACCGGCCGCTGCGCGCCGTCCTGCAGGAGCCACTCTCGCCACCCACAAGCTGAACATCGCGGACCGCATCGGCCGGATCACGACCCCGACAATGCACGCACGACGGCAGCGCTCGATGCCGTCCACCCGAAAAAATTCCGAACGTTGAAAACCGTCGCCTCGAATATAGAAATCGGGGCCCGCCTGCAAGGTCGCATCCGAAATCATAACGGCAAAGAATTCGCGATGGTAAGCGTCGCGCAATGTCGATTCCACGCACACATTGGTATTCACGCCCGCGAGCAGCAGTGTGGAAATTGCCCGCGCCCGCAAGAGCTGCTCGAGGTTGGTGCCGGCAAAGCCGCTGTAGCGGGCCTTCGGCACAATCGCTTCGCCGGGCACCGGGCGCAAGGCGTCGACGATCTCGTGATCCCAGGTGCCATGCGTGATCAGCTTGCCGCGTTCCGAAGGGTTGGCACGCATATATTTCAATGCGTTCGACTTGTGCCAGACCGGCGCTGACGGCCCGCCGGCCTCGGTCTGAAGTGCATCGAAGCCATTCTGCAAATGAACGACGAAGAGACCAGCCTCGCGCGCCGCAATAAGCACATTTCGGACGGCGTCGATGACGGGACCGCTGGTCGAGACGTCGAAACCGACCCGGTCGAGATAGCCGCCCTTTGACAGGTAGGCATTCTGCATGTCGACGACGATCAGCGCCGTTGCCGCCGGATCGAACGCGATCGGCTCCGGCTCGGCCTCCAGCGCCAATTTGCCAGCGCCAGGTGCAATCGGATCGCCTGAGGAAGCCATGTGTCAGCCGCCGTAGCGCTTGAGCGCCAACACTTCGGCCAGCACCACCAGGCCGTAGAGAGCGAGCCCGATGACACAAAGCAATGTGATGGACGCGAAAATCAAGGTCATGTCGGCCTGCGAGGCGGCGAACAGGATCATGTAGCCGAGCCCCGCCTGCGCCGTGATGAACTCGCCGACAATCACCCCGATCATCGCGAAGGTGATGGCGATCTTCAGTCCGGCGAAGATGTGCGACACCGCGGCGGGAAAGCGGACGCGGGTGTAGACTTTCGTGCCGCTCGCGCCAACCGCGCGACATAATCGCAGCAAATCGCGATCGACCGACGTCAATCCCGTCAATGTTGCGACAACGACAGGAAAGAACGAAATGAAGACCGAGAACGTCACGCGCAACTCGCTGCCGATCCCAAGCCACACGATGAAGAGCGGAGCGAGCGCAATCTTCGGGATGAGCTGGAAGAACACAATATTCGGATAGAATGCCTCGCGTGCGAACCGCGACGCACAGACGATCACAGCCAGTCCTATCCCCAGCACCGTCGAGATGAGGAATCCGACAATGGTTTCGACAGTTGTCGGAACAGACTGCCCCAAAAGAAACGGCAGGGTTTCGACCAGGCGGACGGCCACCGCCGACGGAGCGGGCAAAAGGACGTCCGGGATATCGTTCACCCGAACGATCACCTCCCACAGTCCGATGATGACCGCTGCGGTCAGCAGCGGCAGCACGATGCGCCGGGCCTGCCGATAGTGAGGCGCGAAATCAGTGGGCTTGGTCTTCTCAGCCGGGGCACCAGCGATCTGCGGCTTATCGATTTGGGCGACGCTCATCCGGCAAAGCTCGTTCGAACCAGTGTTTGATCGGCGGGCCCGCGACGCTCACTGAACGCCCGCCATCGTTTGGTGAATGGTGGCCTTGAGATGCAAATAGAGATCATTGAGATCCCGGCTCCGCTTCGACCGAAGGATCGCGCGGTCGCGAAAAAGGCACGCGCACATCCGCGATGATGGTGGATGGACGCCGGCCCATCACCAGAATCCGGTCGGAGAGAAAGATCGCCTCCCTGATGGAGTGCGTGATGAAGATCGCGGTCTTGGGCGCGGTGTCCCATATCTGTGCGAATGCCAAACCCATTTCGTCGCGGGTGATAGCGTCGAGCGCGCTGAACGGTTCGTCCATCAAGAGAATGCCCGGATCCTTGATCAGGGCGCGGGCCAGTGCAACGCGCTGGCGCATACCGCCCGACAATTCCCTCGGCCGCTTGTCGCGAAACGCCCACAGATCGACCATGCGCAGAAGCTTTTCCGCACGCGCGCGATCCGCCGACCCGACGGCACCCGACATGTCGATCGGAAACAAAACGTTGTCCAGGACGCTGCGCCACGGCAGCAGAGTCGGATCCTGGAACATCATGCCGGTCTCGGTCTGCGGTTTGTCGACCTCGCGGCCCTCCAGCATTGCGGTGCCCGATGTTACGGGCTCAAGGCCCGCAATCATCAACATGAGAGTGCTTTTTCCGCAACCAGACGGACCGAGGATGGAGACGAAATCACCCCTCGCTATATCAAAGTCCGCCTCCGCCACAGCTTCAACGGCTCCGGACGGTGTTTCGTAAACCTTGCGGAGCCGTTGTGCTGAAATGGCGTTGAAAGGCGTTGGCATGCCTCAGCCGAGAATGCCGGCGTATTCCGCCACGTTCTTTTTCACCTGCGCCCATTGCTCCTTCGTGAGCTTGGCCGAGCCGGCAAAATCGTTGGTGAAAAGCGCATTGACGTCGGGCTTGGTCGCATCCTTCGGTGCACCGAATTTCATGACCAGGTCGATCATATTGGCGGCCTTGGTCATATCGGTGTAACCGATCGAATGGGTCTGCGCCTCGTTCGACATGACCGTATAGTGCATCATCTTCTGCGAGATCCGGGCATTCTCCTTGCCGTTTTTGGTGGTGGCAAGTTCCGGAACTTCCTTCATGAAGATGTCGAGGCCGGCCTCGGGATCCTTCAGCGCAAATACGAGCCCCTCGAGCAACGCATCGGTCATGGCGCGCGTCAGTTCCTTGTCCTTTGCAAGCTTGTCGCGTGTCGTGACCACCTGACCGGCATACAGCGTGACCCCGGCCTTGCTCCACGGCAGGAAGCGCACCGGCTGCTTCATCGCCAGCATGACCGGAACACTCGAAGTGCCAATTGCGGTGATCGCGTCCACCTGCTTGTTGGCGACGCCCTGTTCGATGACGCGTGGATCCATGTTCACCATGGTGATGCCGGAGGTGTCGATACCGGCATTGTGGGCATAGGCCGGCCAGTACGGCGCCTCGGCCGAGGCCGGCACGGTGCCGATCTTCTTGCCCTCAAGGTCCTTCGGAACCTTGATTGAGCTGTCGCCGCGAACGACCATGCCCATTGTGGCGTCATATCCGATCGTGCCCGTAACGACGAGCGGAAGACCGCGCGCGGCGCCAAGGATGTTGCCGCCGGCGAAAACATAGCCGTAGTCGAACTTGCCGGCGCCCACGGCCTGCGCAGCGCCCACCGAGCCGAAGCCGCGGCTGATCGAAATGTCGATACCGCGTTTCTTGAAATAGCCCTGGTTCTTGGCGACGAATGCAAAAAGCATCGAACCGTTGGCGATCCAAGGCAACGTGAACTTCACCGCCTTCGCGCCTTGTGCGATCGATGGCGTCGCAAATTGTGCGGCTGATGTTCCGACAGTCAGTGCGGCGGCTGCTTTCAGGAGCGAACGACGCGAAATATTATTCGAATTGACGATTGTCGAAGTGGGCCGGTTATTTTTTGCCATGATCGGAGATCCTCAAGATTGCACATTCATATGTCCGTCGGTACGGACCCGGGGGCTGCCCATCGCAAGCCAGAAATGTGCCAGTTTGTCTGTGTTACCAACCTTTCATACGTTTTAAGCTTCAAGTCGATAACGGCTCGACAAAGCGCGATACGGCTCACTGACGGGCGGCCGCCAGCATCCGAACCCAAGTTTTTTGGTGCAATAAGCGCATATTCACGCCTGAATTGTCGCGGCGACGCCTAACTCAATAGCATATTTTGAAATTTTGACCAATTGATAGGCAGACCCGGAAATACCAAAGTCGCGCCACGCGTGTGCTGCGCAAAATCATATAACGATGATAGGTAACCAAGGATTCAATCGATCGGCAGGCCGACGTAATTCTCCGCCAATGTTCGCTCGGCGCTGTCCGAACTTGTCACATAATCGAGTTCCGCCAACTGCCGCTTGCGATCGAAAGCGTTCTGCGTGCTGTCGAGATGCAGCAACTGCGTCATCCACCACGAGAAGCGCTGCGCCTTCCAAATGCGCCGCAAACATACTGCAGAATAGCCTTCGATAAGATCCGTGCCGCCATCCCGATAATATTCCGCGATTGCGCGCGACAGCCGCAGCACATCGGCGACCGCAAGGTTCATGCCCTTGGCGCCGGTTGGCGGCACGATGTGCGCGGCATCGCCGGCAAGAAACAGTCGCCCGTGCTGCATCGGCTCGGCAACGAAGCTGCGCATTGCAGTGACGCCCTTTTGCACCACCTTGCCACGTTGGAGCGGCTGCGTGCCCTGTAGCCGCGTGTCGAGTTCATCCCAGATCCTTTCGTCCGGCCATTGCGAAAGGTCCTCTTCTGGATCGCATTGCAGATAAAGCCGCGAAATGTGACGCGCGCGCATGGAATAAAGCGCGAAGCCGCGATCGGTATAGGAATAGATCAGTTCGTGATCGGGCGGCGGCGATTCAGCGAGAATACCAAGCCAGCCGAACGGATAGATGCGGTCATATTCGACCAGCAGATCAGCCGGCAGGCTCGGCCGGGAAATGCCGTGAAATCCGTCGCAGCCGCCGATGAAGTCGCATTCCAGGACCTTGTCCTGACCATCCTGCCGGTAGTGAATTTTCGGGCGGTTGCTGGTGATGTCCACAACACGATCGACCGACGCCTCGAATTCAATCTGGCCACCGTCACGAAGCCGCGCGGCGACCATGTCCTTCACCACCTCGTGCTGGCCATAGACCGTGACGCCTTTGTCGACTAGCGCCCGGAAGTCGATGTTGTGGAGTTCGCCGTTGAAAGCCAGATTGATGCCGTTGTGCACCAATCCCTCGCGCATCATCCGCTCGCCGACGCCGATCTCGACCATCAGATCAACGGCCCATTGCTCCAGCACGCCGGCGCGGATGCGCTCTTCGATGTACTTCCGGCTGCGGTCCTCCAGGACGACCGACTCGATTCCTTCCAGATGCAGAAGGTGCGCCAGGAACAGACCTGCCGGTCCGGCACCGATGATACCGACCTGTGTGCGCATGGCGTTTCTCCCAAGTTTTTTTGGCACGGCGACAGCGTCGTCATGGCGGAGGCGCCGTACGAGGTGAAGGGACGATATCCGGAAAGCCTTGGATATTTCAGCCCTGGCTCGGAGTGGGAGCATCCGGTCGGCCGAGACCATAGCGCGGCACCCGCGCCAGATAGGCCCGATAGGGTTCGCCAAATTTCGCAGAAAGATAGCGCTCCTCGCGCAGCACCACGCCGTAATGCATGAGAAGCCCAGCCGGTAGCAGCAGAACCAACGTCCAGCCCGAATCCAGCGCGACGCCGATACCCCCGACCAGCAGTCCGAGCCCTATATACATCGGATTGCGGATTTTCTCGTAGATGCCGCCCGTCGCTAGCGCCAACGCCGGCTTCCACGGCGGCACATTGGTGCCGACGCGATGAAAGGTGCGTTCGGCCATCAGTGCAACAAGACCGCCCACCGCGAACAGCGCACCGCCAACAATTAAGCGCGGCCAGAAGCCCAGCACTTCGCGCAGCGCAGCGGTCGGGAACAGCCAATCCAGCAGCAGACCGAGCGCCAGCGTCACAAGCGCGATCAGCGGTGGTGGCGCAATAACGCCCGGTGTGTCCTTTGCTTGACCAGCGCCCTCTTCGCCCATAGCCAAGGTCAGCGCCGGAAGGTCTTCATTTCCGACACCGTGCCGTCGGCATAGGTCAGTTCGACCGAGACCGAGCGCGTGGACGGCGGCAATTTCAGATAGGGCAGCACGTTCGACGGAATTGCGTTCGGATTGTTTGGATCGCAGGCCGGCATTTTCAGCGTGCGGTCCGGAACCGCGCTGTCGATGCCGATCCGAACCTCGCGGATGGCGCAGCGATAAGATACCAGGTGCGTGTAGTAGATCAGCAGGCCGTTATATTGCCGAAACGACAGCCAGCTGCCGGCGGTCATTTCGAGGATCTTGCGCTGACCACGCATCAAGGCTTCGCCTGGATTGAAGCGGATCGGAAACGGTCCGCGCCACTCGCCGCGCGCATCGGCGTAACGCACATAGATGGTCGACGCCGGGGCATCGGCATCAAGCTGGATCGATGGATTTGGCATACGCCGCCGGGTGCGCGGGTCGAACGCATCCATGAAGCCGGTTTCCCTGAAGGCGCCAGTCTCGCCAAGCCGCCAGGTGATGGCGGTCGTTGGTTCCACAAATGACAATGTCACCGACCAGCCGCCATTGTGGCGCATGAAGTTGGCGAGCGGTCCGTTGACGGGGCCTGACGGTTCTTCCGGCGGCGCCGGACGAACCGGCTTGATTGGCAAGGCCGCGATCTGCGGCAGCACGGCGACATTGCGCCCGTCCGCCTTGCCATTGAGCAGCACATCGCCGACCACCTGATCGTAATAGGCCGGCGTCTGATCATGTTGGACGCTGGCGGCGACCTGCTTGACGATCAGCTGCGTGCGCTTGGCGATCTGCACCAGGGTCAGTCCGGGCTTTTCCAACTCCTGGGTGAAGTAGCGCGTGAACACGGAATTCGGGTTTGAATCATTCTCGGTCAGGCGATCGAGAGCGCTTTGTTTGGCGCCTGCCGAAAAGATCACGAACACACCTTCGGCCGGCACCATCGGTGCCAGGCCGGCGGTGCCGCCGACAGCGCGCGTCCCGGGCCGCGCGAACGGATTATTGCGGCAGGCATCCAGCACCAGGATCGCAGTGCGCACGCCGCGGTCTTGCAGGCGGTCGACGATGCGCCGGGCCGGAAACGAGGCATCGCGCACAAGTTCTTCCTGACCGTCGGTCGCGGCCGGCACGTCAACCGGTAGAAGGTAATTATCGCCCTTGATCTCGAAGCCGTGGCCGGCGAAGAAGAAAAATGCCGTGTCGCCGGGCTCCACGCTGCGATCGAACGACAGCAGTTCTTGGCTCATGGTGCGGCGGCTGACGTTTTCGGCGACCCGGACGATAAATCCCAGTTTGCGCAGCGATACGGCCATGGCCTTCGCATCATTCACCGCCTTCTTGAGCGGCGTGATGCTGCCGTATTCGTCATTGCCGATCACCAGCGCGACCTTCTTGGCCGCCGCCGTCGATACAGTCAGGGTGGCGAGACATAGGGCGCAAATCGCACCGCGAATAACAACCATCGGCGTGAACGTCATCGGCAAGCCCATCCTGCAATGCCCAAAACACGATTTTGGCATAGTATAGTCGGATCAGGACGGAAAAAGTTCAAAAACGCCAGACAGCTACCCCAGTGCGGCATCCAGTTCCGCCATGAGGTCGTCGGCATCCTCGATGCCGACCGACAGCCGCACCAGGGTGTCGCCGATCCCCAGTGCCGCGCGCACCTCCGGCGGCACCGAGCCGTGCGTCATCAGCGCCGGGTGCTCGATCAGGCTTTCGATACCGCCGAGACTTTCCGCCAATGCGAACAAATGGCAGCGCTCCAGGAAACGGCAGGCATCGTCCAGCGTGCCCTTGAGGTTGACCGAGATCATCCCACCGAAGGCCCGCATCTGACGCCTGGCGAGTGCGTGTTGCGGATGGCTCGACAGTCCCGGATAGATCACCTGCGCGACCTTGGGATGGGTCGTGAGCCATTCGGCGATCCGAAACGCCGAGGCCGACTGCCGCTCCATGCGCAACGCCAGGGTCTTGAGCCCGCGCAGCGCGAGGAAGGAGTCGAAAGGCCCCTGCACGGCCCCGACCGCGTTTTGCAGGTAGCCCAGACGCTCGGCGATTTCAGGATTTTCGCCGACAATCGCGACACCGCCGACCATGTCGGAATGGCCGTTGAGATATTTGGTGGTCGAATGCACCACCAGATCGAAATCCATGTTCCAGCGGCCGCTGAATCCACGGACTGGCGAAGGTGTTGTCCGCCGCCGTCCAGATCCCGCGTCGCCGCGCGATCTCGGCGACCCGCGCCAAATCAATCAGCTTTAACAGCGGATTGGTCGGCGTCTCGATCCAGATCAACTTGGTGTTCGGCCGGATCGCGCCTTCCAGCGCATTGGCGTCGGTGAGATCGACATAGGTCGCGTCAAGACCGGCTGAAATCTTGCGGACCCGTTCGAATAGCCGGCGCGTGCCGCCATAGAGATCATCGGCCGCAACGACATGCGCGCCGTGCGGCAACAGATCGAGCACGGTCGCAATCGCTGCCAGGCCGGACGCAAAGGCGAATGCCACACTTCCGCTTTCGAGGTCGGCAATGCAGCGCTCGAACGCCATCCGCGTCGGGTTCTGGCTGCGGGCATACTCATAGCCCTTATGGACGCCGGGGCTCTCCTGCACGAACGTCGAGGTGGCGTAGATCGGCATCATCACCGCGCCGGTGGTCGGGTCCGGCGCCTGACCGGCGTGAATGCAGCGGGTGGAAAAGCCGAGAATGTTGGGTCGCGTCATGATGGCGTGATCCGGAAATAGTTGATGAGGTCGAGACGGGTGGCGAGGCCAAGGAAGCGCTCGCCATCCATCACGATGGCGATGTAGTCCTTTTTGAACAACGGTACGAGTTCGGCGATCGGTGCATCAGCCGCGATGGTCTCAAGCCGCGTGACCATTACGTCCTTGACCGGGCGTTCGAACACATGCCCTGCCCCGTCGGGATCTGTAAGCAGTGCTGCCAGAACGTCGCTTTCGTCGACCAGCCCGACCACCCGTTCGCCGTCGATGACTGGAAGTTGCGACACGTCTGCGGTGCGCATGCGCGCAAACACCGTGCGCAGATTATCGTTCGGGCCAACGACCACCGCCGACCCCTCACCATAGCGGCTGACCACAACGTCGCCGACGGTGCCACGCCGCTCGCGTCCGCTCCAGCCTTCCTGCGCCAGGAATGTATCGTTGAACACCTTGGAGAGATACTTTGCCCCTGAATCGCAAACCAGGCTGACGACCCGCCGGGGCCGATCCTGCGCCCGGCAAAAGCGCAGTGCCGCCGCCAGCAAGGTGCCCGACGACGAGCCGGCGAGAATACCTTCCACCCGCAACAGTTCGCGCGCCGCGGAAAAACTCTCCGCGTCCGGGATCGTGTAGGCGGAAGTAACAAGTGACAGGTCGGCATTTGGCGGCACGAAGTCCTCCCCGATCCCTTCGACCGCCCAGTTCCCCGCTTCAATCATTCGGCCCGTGGTGACCAATGGTGCAAGTACCGAACCTTCCGGGTCCGCCAGGATCATCTGTGTCGCCGGCGAAGCCCGGCGCATGAACCGCCCGATTCCGGTCAAGGTCCCCCCCGAGCCGACGCCGACCACGATGGCATCCACCTCGCCTGCCATCTGGTCGAGGATTTCAGGCCCAGTTGTCGCTTCATGCGCCTCGGGATTGGCCGGGTTGGCGAACTGGTTAACAAAAAATGCGCCGGGCGTGCGAGCGACGACACTTGCCGCGAGGTCCTGGTAGTAATCGGGATGGCCCTTGCCGACGTCGGACCGCGTCGTGATCACTTCCGCTCCCAGCGCCTTGGCATGCAGCACCTTTTCCCGCGCCATCTTGTCGGGCACGACCAGCACGGTGCGATAGCCCTTGCGCCCGCCGACCAGCGCAAGTCCGAGGCCGGTATTGCCCGCTGTCGCCTCCACGATCGTGCCGGCGGGCTTGAGTTGCCCGTCCCGTTCGGCGGCCTCGATCATCGCCCGCGCCGGACGGTCCTTGATCGAACCGGACGGATTGGCGCTTTCCAGCTTCAGGAACAGGCGGCAAGGACCGGTGTCCAGCCGCGTCACCTCAATAAGCGGCGTTGCGCCGATCAGGTCGAGCACCGAGGTCATGAAACGCCGTCTGCGCGCTGAAGGAACCGGGATAGGGAATTCAAGCTGACCCCTGCGGAGATAGAACTTTTTTTCCGCCGATGCAGCGTGTTCAGGCAGTTTTGGAATGAGCTACCAGAAATTGCTGGCTTTCAAGAAAATTATCCCGCGCCTTTGGGCCGGAGGACGTCGGACCTGCCGAGCAAAAGGCGTTACCATTGCAGCCAATCGACCAGCGCTGCGTTCACCGCTTCGGGCCGCTCGAGGGTCGACAGGTGGCCGCAATCCGGCACGACGATCAGCCGCGCGCCGGGAATGGCGGCAGCGATCTCTTCCGCCAGTCCAGGCGGCGTCAACACGTCCCCCTCTCCGACCAGAACCAAGGTTGGACATGTGATGGTCGGCAGATCCGGCCGTGAATCCGGGCGGGCCTTTAGCGCACGCTGCTGGCGTACGAATGCCTCCGGCCCGGTTTCCTCCCCCATCTGATAGGCGATGCGCTTCAGCGCCGGATCGTCGAGCCGGTCCGCGTGAACCAGGATCTTAAAGAACTCGTCCTGGGCTTCACGGTAGCGACCACTTTCCGCCATGGCGATCCATTCGTCGCGGCGCGCCGAATGCGCGGGAGCGTCGTTGCGCGCGTTGGTATCAAGAAGCGCCAGTTTTGCAACCCGTTCCGGTGCCTGCCGCCAGATCTCGAACGATAGGATGCCACCCATCGACAGCCCAACGGCGGCGAAACGCGGCGGGGCCGTCGCGAGAATCCGCCGCGCGATTGCGGCCATGCTGTCATCGAAGCGGTGATTGGCGATACTGACCGGTCCATGCGGCCACAGCGCCGGGATTTGCGGGCCATAGAGGCGGGCTGAACACATCAGCCCCGGAATCAGCAGGATCGGCAGCGGCTCGTTCACGACATTTTCCTGACGTTTGGTTGACGGTCGAATGACCGTAAAGATGGAAAAACCTTAAGGTTCTTTGCGACTTATTGCGCTGCAAAAGGATTGACTTTCGAGGCGTTGGCACTATGTTCCGGCTAACGGTTCGATTGCAATATTCGACCGACAGCCCCAGACAATCGTAACCCGGTACGTTAATCCGGCCATTACGACGGTGGCAATTGGCAGCAACGGGCGTGTCAGTAATCTGATACGTCGATACGCTGACAGGTCCGACTACCGGCAAATTAATCGCCGCTCCGTCGCCAACCATCCAGTCAGCATATGATTGATCAGCAAGCGCGTGCCATTGCTTGTTTCCGGCGTAACAGCGGCTGCGGTCCTGACTAGAGGTTCTATGTCCTTTTCCAATCTTGGCTTGTCCGACAAAGTCATCGCGGCCATCGATGCCGCCGGTTACACCACCCCCACTCCCATTCAAGAACAGGCAATCCCGCACGTCCTCGGCGGCCGGGACGTCCTGGGTATCGCGCAAACCGGAACCGGCAAGACCGCCGCCTTCGTTTTGCCGATGCTGACCAAGCTCGAACAGGGCCGCGCCCGGGCGCGCATGCCGCGCACGCTGATCCTGGAACCGACCCGCGAACTCGCCGCACAGGTCGCCGAAAGCTTCACCAAATACGGCGTCAATCACAAGCTCAACCTGGCGCTGCTGATCGGCGGCGTATCGTTCGACAATCAGGACACCAAACTGACGCGCGGCGTCGATGTGTTGATTGCGACGCCGGGCCGCCTGCTCGATCATTCCGAACGCGGACGCCTGCTGATGAGCGGCGTCGAACTGCTGGTGATCGACGAAGCCGATCGCATGCTCGACATGGGCTTCATTCCCGATATCGAGCGCATCTGTAAAATGGTGCCCTTTACCCGACAGACCTTGTTCTTTACCGCGACCATGCCAGCGGAAATCCGGCGCATCACCGAACAATTCCTGCACAATCCGGTCCGCGTCGAAGTCGCCCGTCCGGCGACCACCGTCACCACCATCACCCAACTTTTGGTCAAGACCGGACGCGAGGATTACGAGAAGCGCGAGACCTTGCGCGATCTCATCCGCAATTCCGAAGGCTTCAAGAACGCCATCATCTTCTGCAACCGCAAACGCGATGTCGCCCAGCTTCATCTCTCCCTGGTGCGCCACGGCTTCTCCGCCGCCGCGTTGCATGGCGACATGGACCAGTCGTCACGCACGGCCGCGCTCGACAAGTTTCGCCGCGGCGAGGTGGCCTTGCTGGTGGCATCCGATGTCGCAGCGCGCGGATTGGATATTCCCGACGTCAGCCACGTTTTCAATTTCGACATCCCCTACCACCCGGATGACTATGTCCACCGCATCGGACGCACCGGGCGCGCCGGCCGCAAGGGAACCGCGATCACCATCATCGCACCCGGCGACCAGAAAGCGCTTGCCGCCATTGAATCGCTGACCGGCCAACCGATTACCTGGAGCGGAGAAGCGGTCTCGCCACATGATGGCGCGGGCGAGGACAACTCCCCCCGCCGCCGCCGGTCTTCATCCGGCCGCAAGAGCGAGACAAGAAGCCGCGACGGCGCGCCAAAACGCGAAGGCGGCAGGGCCAGAAGCGGCTCCCGCACCAAGAGCGATGGACAGCCGACCGATGGCGCCAAGGTTGCCGCCAGGGATGACGCCTCCGCCGGCGGCACTGATCGCAAGAATCGTGAACGCAAGACGACACCGGTGACGCATCTCAACGACGTCCGCGCGCCAAAGCGCGAGCGCGAGCGCAAGCCCGAGCCGGCTGAAGACGCCAGCGACGCGCATCTGCAGCTGCCGGCCTTCCTGCTCCGGCCGGTGCGCATCAAGGCGTAGCGGCTCTAAAACTGCGCTGCCTGATGATTTCATTAATTGTCGGGAATTGAAGCCGCCGCTCAGGCGCGTTTCGAATGGCCAGCTTTGGACTTAGTCCGCTTTTTCGGCGAGGCACTTTTTTCGCGCGTCGAACCCACCTTTTTCGGGAAAATTGCTTTCCGGCGCGACTTGGTCTTCGACTTGGCCCGTGTTCTGGTCCGGTGCGCCGCCGCCAAGGCGCCACGCGCCCACTCCACCAGTTCCTCGGAATCGTCGTATAGCCGTTCCGGCATGCGGCGGTATGACATCACGCCGCGCTTTCCGTCCTTAGTTTGATAGCTGAACGGCTCAAGCTGCTCGCGCTCGAAGGCCGGCGTGTTGACGTCGTCCGCCTTGAGATAGATGACGCCATCGGCCAACAGCCCAAACATCGTGCCGTCGGCGTAGATGCCGGCGCCGCCAAACATTCGGCGCACCGCAACCGGCCCAAATTCGGAAAACAATTCGATGATGGCTTCGGCGTCCATCGACGCCTCGCTTCAGTTGGCCTGAATTTCGAACTCTTGCACCGGCGTCAGCGCAACCAATTCCCCGCAGCCACAGGCCGACGTCTGGTTCGGATTGTTAAACACGAACTGCGCCGACAGCTTCTCGATCTTATAGTCCATCTCGGTACCGAGCAGAAACAGCACCGCCTTGGGATCGACCAGGATGCGCACGCCCTTGTCCTCGACCACTTCGTCGGTTGGGTTGACAGCCTCGGCGTAGTCCAGGGTGTAGGCCATGCCGGCGCAGCCGCCATTCTTGACACCAACGCGAACGCCTGCGATCGGCCGCTCGGCCTTGGCCATGATGTCCTTGATACGTGCGGCGGCCGCCTCGGTCAGTCGCATGACCTGCGGACGTGGACGGGCTGTTGCCATATTCAGTCTCCTCTCGTGCCGGCTGCAAGGACCGGTGATCGGAATGATTTCAAGTCCAAAGTAAAAAACGTCGCGCAAGCTCCTGAACCGACTCGCGCTTTCTCCACATACTATATGGGGTGGCGTGCCGAGCGATGCAATTTGCCACCATTTATCACCACATGTTGAGCACCAGCCGGGCCTCGTCTGACATACGGCTTGGGTCCCACGGCGGATCCCAAACAATATCGACCTTGGCTTCGCGCACGCCCGGCACGCTGGCGACCGCATTCTCCACGGACGCCGGCAGTTCGGCAGCCGCCGGACAGTTCGGCGTCGTCAAAGTCATGTCGACCTTGACGGTCCGATCGTCCTCGATCTCGATCTTGTAGATCAGCCCAAGCTCATAGATATCGGCCGGAATTTCCGGATCGTAGACCGTTTTAACGGCAGCGACGATCTCGTCGGTCATCCGCGTAATCTCGTCCGGCGTCAATGCCGATCCGACATCCCCCTTGACCTCGGGCGAAGTCAGGCCCGGATCATCTTCCGCAACGGCAGCCGCGGGGGTCGGCATGCGTTCGCGGGTTTCATCCATCATGCGAACATATCCTGTGCCTTGACGAGGGCGCGCGCAAGGTGGTCGACCTCCTCGCGCGTATTGTAAAGTGCAAACGAAGCCCGGCAGGTGGCGGTCACGCCAAAGCGGGCCAGCAGTGGCATGGTGCAATGTGTCCCGGCCCGTACCGCCACGCCGGCGCGGTCGATCACCGTCGCGATATCGTGCGGATGCGCGCCTTTCATTTCGAACGAGACGATCGCGCCCTTGTCCTTGGCCGTGCCGATGATCTTGAGCGAATTGATTTCGCGCAGCCGGTCGTACGCGTAGCGCATCAGTTTGTCTTCATGCGCCCGGATGCGCGGCTTCCCGATCGATTGCATGTAGTCAATCGCCGCGCCAAGGCCGATCGCCTGCACGATCGGCGGCGTGCCGGCCTCGAACCGGTGCGGCGGCTCGCCATAGGTGACGCGGTCCTCGAACACCTCGTGGATCATCTCGCCGCCGCCATTGAACGGTGGCATGGTAGCGAGCAGATCGTACTTGCCGTAGAGCACGCCAATGCCGGTTGGACCATAGAGCTTATGGCCAGTACAGACGTAGAACTCGCAGCCGATGTCCTGCACATCAATTTCGAGATGGACCGCGGCCTGACTGCCGTCGACCAGTACCGGAATTCCGTGCGCGTGGGCGATCCGCACCACCTCCTTGATCGGAACGATGGTGCCGAGCGCATTCGACATCTGCGTCATCGCCACCATCTTGGTGCGCGGACCGATTAGCTTTTCGAATTCATCGAGCAGGAAATTTCCGTCTTCGTCGACCGGCGCCCACTTGATCACCACGCCCTGGCGTTCGCGCAGAAAATGCCATGGCACGATATTGGAGTGATGCTCCATGATCGAGAGCACGATTTCGTCGCCCTCTTTCAGGTGCTCCCGGCCGAACGTCGCGGCGACCAGATTGATCGCCTCGGTGGCATTGCGGGTGAAGATGATCTCTTCGGCGCGACCGGCATTGAGAAAGCCGCGCACCGTTTCGCGCGCGCCCTCATAGGCCTCGGTCGCCGCATTGGCGAGATAGTGCAAGCCGCGGTGGACGTTGGCGTATTCGGACGTGTAGGCGCGCTGGATGCGGTCGAGCACGGCTTTCGGCTTCTGTGCGGAGGCCGCGTTGTCGAGATAGATCAGCGGCTTGCCATAAACGTCCATGGCCAGGGCCGGGAAATCCTCGCGAATGCGGGCAACATCATAACTGCCGTTGGAGACCGCCGGATGCGTCATCGGGTCCACCCCTCCAACCAGCGCACCACCGCCTCCATCAACGCATCCTTCACACCGTCATGCGCGATCGCCTCGACCGCTTCGCCGATGAACGCCTGGATCAGCAGCGACTCGGCCTCCTTAGTCGGGATGCCGCGCGCTTTCAGATAGAACAGCAGGTCCTCGTCAAGCGCGCCCACCGTCGCGCCGTGGCCGCATTGCACGTCGTCGGCAAAAATTTCCAGTTCCGGCTTGTTGTCCATCTCCGCCTGCTCCGACAGGAGCAGTGCATTGGAGGTCATCTTTCCGTCGGTCTTCTGGGCATGCGGACGGACAATGATCTTGCCCTGGAAAACACCCCTGCTCTCGCCATAAAGCGCGGTCTTGAACAGCTCCCGGCTCTCGCAATGGCCTTTGGCATGGTCTACCACTAGCGTGGTGTCGACGTGTTGGCGGCCGCGCAGCAGATTGACCCCGCGCAGCGCAGCATTTGTGCCCTCACCGTCGAGGCGCACAAACATCTGGTTGCGCACGACGGCGCCACCATTGGTGAAATTGAACACCTCAAATCGCGCTTTGGCGCCGACCGCGGCCATGATGGTGTTGATCGACTGGCCCTCATGCGCACCCGTGGTCAGTCGCATATAGCTGACCTCGGCGCCATCGCCGACGACCAGTTCCGTCGCGGCGATGCTTTGATGCGCGACCGCGCCGCGCTGGCCGTCCGGCTCGACATGGCTGCCGGAAATCACTGTCACGCGCGCGTTGCGCTCGGCCACGATCAGCGATCGGGGAAACACCGCCAGCGGCTCTTTCCCGATGACAACCCGGATCAACAGGATCGGCCGCGTCACCACGCCGCCCTCCGTGACGTGGAGCAATGCACCGTCGCCCATCAGCGCGGTATTGAGATCGAGCGCTGCATCGTCGACCGCGACCACCTTGCCGAGATAGGCGTCGATCAGCGGATCGCCCTCTGCCATCGCCTGGGCCATCGAACGAATGCGCAAGCCGGGCTCAAGGTTGTCGAGATCGGACAGTTCCGGAACAAAACAGCCATTGACGAAAACGATGCGGCGGCAGTCGACGCCGGCCAGCAGCGAGGTCGACAAGCCACGGCGCGCATGCGCCTTGGCGTCGGCATCGGGTGGCGGTGCGAGCGGATTGGCCTCGCGCATCAGCGCCCGCAAGTCGGTGTATTTCCACTCCTCGACCCGCCGGCTCGGCAGGCCGGAACGCTCGAACCGCCGAAAGGCCTTCGCGCGCAGATCCGCAATCGGCCCCGCCCCCGGCAGCCGGCTTTTCGCCGTCGCAAAGGTATGGGCCAGCGCGGTCTCGGCTGCGGTCTTGATGATCTTGATTTCCGCGTTCATCGCAAACGTCTCGGATCGGCCCGATTGGCGGCATTCACCATCACGCCGCCTCATCCTGATATTCGGCGTAGCCCTTGGCCTCGAGTTCGAGCGCCAGTTCCTTGCCACCGGTGCGGACGATCCGGCCTTTGGACAGGACATGCACCACGTCCGGAACGATGTAGTTTAGAAGTCGCTGGTAATGCGTGATGACGATGAAGGACCGTTCGGGCGAGCGCAACTGGTTGACGCCGTCGGCGGCAATCCGCAGCGCATCGATATCCAGGCCGGAATCCGTCTCGTCGAGAATGGACAGCCGCGGCTCGAGCATGGCCATCTGCAGAACTTCGTTGCGTTTCTTCTCGCCGCCTGAAAAGCCGACATTGACGGCGCGGCGCAACATGTCCTGGTCGATCTGCAGCTTGCCGGCGGCCTCGCGCACCTTCTTCAGGAAGTCCGGGGTCGACAGTTCGGGCTCACCGCGCGCCTTACGCTGCGCATTCAAAGCCGTGCGCAAAAACGTCATTGATGCAACTCCGGGAATTTCCAGCGGATATTGAAACGCCAGAAACACGCCTTTGGCGGCGCGCTCATCCGCTCCCATCGCCAGGATGTTCTCTCCGTCCAGCAGCACCTCGCCCTCGGTGACTTCATAGCCGTCCTTGCCGGCGAGCACATAGGCGAGCGTCGACTTGCCCGAGCCATTCGGGCCCATGATGGCGTGCACCTCGCCCTTGTTCACGACGAGGTCGATGCCGTTGAGGATCTTCTTGCCGTCGACTTCGGCGTGCAGATTTTTGATTTCCAGTAAGGCCATTGCCACAAACTCACTTTCTTTCGCGTCGGTTTCGTCTGAAGAACACTCCAGCAAGGGCGCGTCTCAAAGGACGAGGCGGTCACCATCTCATTCCCCCTCATCCTTCGAGACATTGGCTTCGCCGCCTTCTCAGGATGAAGTTCGTTCTTCGCTTCGCCCGGTCAGGTGGGCAACGCGGTGATTTCCTCGATCAATTCGTCCAGATTCCGGTCAACGCCGCCGCCTTCGTCCACGAGATTGGTCGAAGGCACAGCCACGTTCTCCGACACCCGAAATCTTTCTGGCCCCGTGCGCTTCACGATCAAAAAACGACTCCCACCTCTGATCACGAGATCGTCGTTCTCGCGGTACACCTCCACATCCGGAAAATGTCCGGATATACACGCGACCAATTCACCTGCTGCCTTGTCCGCGCCCAAGCAAGCTGCGACATCGTCTTTGAGCTTTTGCTGGTCCACACTCATCCCACGCTACCCTCCAGCGAGATAGCGATCAGCTTCTGCGCCTCGACTGCGAACTCCATCGGCAACTGCTGCAGCACGTCCTTGACGAAGCCGTTGACGATCAGCGCCACCGCGTCTTCCGCCGACAGTCCGCGCTGCATGCAGTAGAACAGCGTATCTTCGGAGATTTTCGAGGTCGTCGCCTCGTGCTCGAACAGCGCGGAGGAGTTCTTGGCCTCGATATAGGGCACGGTGTGCGCGCCGCACTTGTCGCCGACCAGGAGCGAATCGCAGTTGGTGAAGTTGCGTGCGCCCGATGCCTTGCGATGCGCCGACACCAGCCCGCGATAGGTGTTCTGCGAATGGCCGGCCGCGATGCCCTTGGAGATAATTCGGCTCACCGTGTTCTTGCCGAGATGGATCATCTTGGTGCCGGAATCGACCTGCTGGCGACCATTCGAAATCGCGATCGAATAGAACTCGCCGCGCGAATTGTCCCCGCGCAGGATGCAGCTTGGATATTTCCAGGTGATCGCCGAGCCGGTCTCGACCTGGGTCCAGGAGATTTTGGAATTGGCGCCGCGGCAATCGCCGCGCTTGGTGACGAAATTATAGATGCCGCCCTTGCCTTCGGCGTCGCCCGGATACCAGTTCTGTACTGTCGAATATTTGATCTCGGCGTCGTCGTGCGCGATCAGTTCGACCACCGCGGCGTGAAGCTGGTTCTCATCGCGCTGCGGCGCGGTGCATCCTTCCAGATAGCTCACATAGGAGCCCTTGTCGGCGATGATCAACGTGCGCTCGAACTGTCCGGTGTTGCGCTCGTTGATGCGGAAATAGGTCGACAGTTCCATCGGACAGCGCACGCCCTCCGGCACGTAGACGAACGAGCCGTCGGAGAACACCGCGGAATTAAGCGTGGCGTAGAAATTATCCGAGACCGGCACCACCGAGCCCAGATACTTCCTCACCAAATCGGGATATTCGCGGATCGCCTCGGAGATCGGCATGAAGATCACGCCGGCCTTCATCAATTCCGCCTTGAAGGTGGTGGCAACGGAAACCGAGTTCGAACACGGCATCGACCGCGACCTTGGAATAGGTTCCCTCCGGCCGCTCGACACCGGCGAGAATTTCCTGTTCGCGCAGCGGAATGCCGAGTTTCTCGTAGGTCCGCAGGATCTCCGGATCGACTTCGTCGAGCGATTTCGGCGCGACAAATTCCTTAGGCTGGGAAAAATAGTAGAGGTCCTGGAAGTCGATGCGCGGGTAGTCGACCCGCGCCCAGGTCGGCTCCTGCATGGTCAACCAGCGCTGATAGGCGTCGAGCCGCCAAGCGAGCATCCATTCGGGCTCGTCCTTCTTGGCCGATATGTATCGGACGGTATCTTCGGAAAGGCCCTTTGGGGCCTTTTCGGATTCGATGTTGGTCTCGAACCCGTACTTGTACTGGTCAACATCGATACGTCGGACCTGTTCGACGGTCTCGTGTACTGCCGGCATTCTTCCCTCCACTCACGGTTTCAAGGACCGCGGGTCGGTTCAGTCGGTTATGTCAATCCTCTGGTCGTGTCTGCTTTTCGCCAGTCACTCCATTGGTTTGCCGTATCAAGCAGCGATGCCGCCGCTACGGCCGTCTTGCCCCTTAATTAATGGCCCGAAGACCTTTATTAAAGCACTTATAAAGCGCTCGACTTCGTTTTTCGTGGTCGTCGGGCCCAAACTGGCCCGAATCGCGGCTCCGGCCACGGGCAGCGTGGCCCCCATCGCCGTTAGCACGTTCGACGCGGTCACCTTACCGGAGGAACAGGCCGATCCCGCCGAGACCGCAATTCCTTCAAGATCGAACCCGATCACGGCGGTTTCGGCCTTTGCGCCTGGAACCGCAAACAGCGTGGTATTGGGCACGCGCGGGAGTTTATCACCGAAAATCAATACATTAGGGCACACGTCCTGCAACCGGGCTTCAAGCCATCCGCGCATTGCCGACATGGCAGCGGATTCCACCGAAAAGGCGGCCCCAGCCGCCGCCGCCGCCGCGCCAAATCCGGCAATGCCAGCGACGGCTTCGGTACCCGCCCGCTGGCCGCGCTCCTGCCCGCCACCTTTCAACAGCGGCTCCGTGATATGAAGCATCGCGGAACGCTTGATGAGTGCGCCGATGCCCTTCGGACCACCGATCTTGTGACCAGAAACAGTGAGAAGATCAACGTTCAATGCATTGATATCAATGGGTATTCTTCCGAACGCCTGGACGGCATCGACATGCAGCAGACCACCGGCGCCATGGACGATCTCCGCGGCTTCCGCGACCGGCTGAATGATACCGGTCTCATTATTAGCCGCCATCAGTGATACCAGCGGCCGGCCGATCCCGCCGGCTGCAAGTTCGCCGAGGCGCCGCCGCAGCGCGTCGAGGTCCAGAATACCTTGCCGGGTCACCAGTATCCGTTCCAAGTCTCCAGCCGCAAAGCGCCCACCAGCCAGCACTGAGGGATGCTCAATCGCCGACACCAGCAAGCGATTGCACGGGGGGCGGTCGGCGCCGACCTGCATAGCCGGCGTCAACGCGAGCATATTAGCCTCGGTGCCGCCGGAGGTGAACACGACGTTGCGAGGCTCGGCACCGGCAAGAGCCGCAATGGACGACCGGGCTTCCTCGATCAGACGACGTGCCGCCCGTCCCTCGGCATGCACCGACGACGGGTTGCCGGTAACGTCCAGCGCGGCCACCATCGCGGCACGCGCCTCCGGCCGCAGCGGCGCGCTGGCGTTCCAATCGAGATATGCCCGTTCAACCATGACGATGATGCCTCGCGGCCAATCCCTAACGCAATTTGGTCTATTCGCCTAAGGCTTGTCGAAATGATTGCATTTCGCACCGGCGGTCATGTTAGAACGCCAATGCCATTCCGGCGGGCGCGCGCAATATCCTGGACAATTCGTTTGCTGCACCTTGCCGAAAAGCAGAATGGTTCTAAATAGTTATCAAGATCCGTTGGTGTCAAGTACACCCTGGTTCCGGCCAGATTTGGTCAAATGCCAGAATTCAGCGGCTGCTCGAGGTCAAATCCATGCCTGAAGTTATTTTTACCGGTCCCGCCGGCCGGCTCGAAGGTCGCTATCATCCGGCACGCCAGAAGAATGCGCCGATCGCGATCATCCTGCATCCGCATCCACAGTTCGGCGGCACGATGAACCATCAGATCGTGTATCAGCTGTATTATGCGTTCGTGCACCGCAACTTTTCCGTGTTGCGGTTCAATTTCCGCGGCGTTGGCCGCAGCCAGGGCTCGTTCGACCACGGCCAGGGCGAGCTTTCGGATGCAGCTTCGGGGCTCGATTGGGCGCAATCGATCAATTCGGAGGCCCGCGCCTGCTGGATTGCCGGCTTCTCCTTCGGCGCCTGGATCGGCATGCAGTTGCTGATGCGCCGTCCGGAGATCGAGGGCTTCATTTCGGTCGCGCCGCCCGCGAATCTCTATGACTTCTCGTTCCTGGCGCCCTGCCCGTCATCCGGGCTGATCGTCCACGGCGACAAGGACGCGGTCGTACCGCACAAGGACGTCTCCGGCCTGGTCGACAAGCTCAAGACCCAGAAGGGCATTGTCATCGACCAGAAGGTTATTCCGGGCGCCAACCACTTCTTCGACGGCAAGATCGAGCCGCTGATGAATACGGTGACCACCTATCTCGACAAGCGCCTGAAGACCGACCGTCGTTCCAGCGCCGCCTGATCGAACAGCATTCAGCCAGGTAACAACGTTCAGACAAAGCGCCGTGCCGCGAGCACGGCGTTGAGACCGCCGAACGCAAATGAATTCGAAATGGCAACATCGATTTTCATGTCACGCGCTTCGTTCGGGACGTAGTCGAGATCGCAGGCCGGGTCAGGACCGAGATAGTTGATGGTCGGAGGCGCAACGCCTTCGCCGATCGCCTTGATCATGGCCACCGCCTCGAGCGCTCCGGCTCCGCCAAGCGCGTGTCCCACCATCGACTTGGTGGACGAGATCGCCAGTTTTTTAGCGTGATCGCCAAAACTGAGTTTGATGGCCCGGGTCTCGGTCTCATCATTGGCCGCCGTGCCGGTACCGTGAGCGTTGATATAGTCCACGTCATCGGCCGATATTCGGCCATCGGTAAGCGCCATATTGATCGCGCGGGCCATGCCGCCCTCATCCGGCGAAGTAAGGTCACGCGCGTCAGCGCTCATGCCAAACCCGACGATCTCGCCCAGGATCGCGGCACCACGGCGCTGGGCGTGATCCAAGGTCTCCAGCACGACAGCCGCCGCGCCTTCGCCGATCACCATCCCCATGCGATCCTTTGAAAACGGACGGCAGATGTCGGGCGCCATGACACGCATGGCCTCCCACCCTTTCATCGAACCGTAGGCGATGCTCGCCTCGGTGCCGCCGGTAACCGCGCACTCCGCAATTCCGGCCCGCACCATCTGAAACGCCAACCCGATGGCGTGCGTCGCGGAGGCGCACGCGCTTGCGACCGCAAAGGACGGACCGCGCAGACCACAATGCATCGATACCTGGCTGGCTGGCGCATTGACCATCGCCTTGGGAATGGTCAGCGGAAAGACCCGCGTCAGTCCTTCCTTATAGAGCCGTTTGAAAGCGTCCTCTTGAGTGGTCTGACCGCCAGCTCCGGTTCCGATAATCGCGGCGGTTCGTTCCGACAAGCCATTCTCGAATGAGATGCCGGCCTGCGCAATCGCCTCACGAGCAGCCACCACGATAAACTGGGAAACGCGATCGAGCGTCACGATCTGGCGGTCATCGAAATAGTTGCGTGGATCGAAGTCCTTGACTTCGGCCACCGCTTTTTGCTGCAGGAGTTCTGGCGCAACCAGAGTCGGAGTGCCGATACCGCAATCGCCGCGGGTCAATCCCGACCAGTAGGACGCGGCATCTTTACCGACGGGAGAAACAACGCCCAGGCCGGTGACGACAACACGATTTACGCCATTCACGTCTTGCTACCGACCAGGCCTTCGATCGCGCGGACGACGTCACCGACGGTGTCGAACTCGGTCCGGGGATTGTTGGCGTTATAGGGGATTTGAATATCGAACTTTTCCTCAAGATCGAAGATCATCTCAACGGCATCAATGGACTCGATACCAAGTTCCTCAAGCCGATCGGACAGTTCAACTTTGGGCCGGTCGACCCTGACCTTCTTTGAGATGATCTCGATTACGTCTGCAGCAACATCAGTCATCGTTTCGCTCTTCGCTACGTCCCCTTTTCGTCTGTTCCAGCGCCTCGATCCGAGATTGCAAATCCGTGACCTTGTTGTTGAGCGCCGGCAGCCGACCCTGAAGCATGAAGTTTCGCAATGACCGTTCGTGCGGCATTGCTGGATAACCGGAAACAACCGTTCCCGGCGCGACATTGGTGCCAACGCCAGACCCCGCGGCAACCGCGCTGTCCGATCCGATGGTCAGATGGTCGGCAACGCCTACCCCGCCCCCAATCATCACCCGGTCGCCGATTCGGACACTACCGGATATTCCGACCATTCCACAGATCAGGCAGCTCTCACCAATTGTTACATTGTGTCCAATGTGGACCATGTTGTCGATCTTGGTGCCCCGACCGATCCGAGTTTCGCGCAATGTCGCGCGGTCGATGGTGGTTCCGGCGCCAATCTCGACATCATCCTCGACGACAATCCGGCCGACGGAGTGGATCCGCGTCGGCAGCCCGCCTTTTCGCGACGGTTCGGAAGGCCGCCTTGCCGGAATGAAGCTGAACCCGTCCGACCCCAGCGACGCGTTGTGGTGCACGATGACCCGGTCGCCGACGTTCACGCGATCTCCGAAACGAACCCCCGAATGAATGAGGCAATCCGCACCGACGGCCACATCCTGCCCGATGGTTACATGCGGCAAGACCTTGCTTCCGGCGCCCACCCGGCTGCGCGCGCCGATGACCGCGAAAGGCCCTATGCTGGCGCCGGCCGCGATCAACGCATCAGGCGCGATCACGGCGGTCGGATGGATGCCGCCGAGATGCGCCGGACCGGGATCGAACAGCGCCGTGACCACCGACAGCACCATGCGCTCGTTGCCGGCGACAATGACCGCCTTGAATTTTTCGGTCAGTGGTGCGGATGCCTCCGATACGATGACCGCCTCGGCCTGGCAGCCATCCAAGGCGCTCACCGCATCTTTTGAAGTCGCAAGAGCAAGATCGCCCGGCCCGATCGCATCGGCAGGATGAACGACCCGGGTGACCTCGAGCGTGTCATCGCCGAGCACCTGCGCCGACAACGCATGAACAACGTCTCGCAACTTCATATCGGCCGATCAGCAATAGCGAAATCTGTGGCGGCGGGCATGCCGGTGGCGGGCGCGGACTTTGGAACATTTTCGCCGAACATGCCAGACAACATCACACCCCCGGACTCCTGAATCTCCAGCGAAATTGTCGGTATCTCCACCAAAATGCCGACACCATGAGCTGGCCTGTGGCGGCAACGGCGGCGCCACCGGAACATGCTCAGGTTGAATCCGACGCCGGACCTGTTACACCACTGGCGCCAAACAGGCGACAGGGTTGTTCAATGAGCGCCTACAAGTCAGATTTCCTCCACACGCTCGCCAGCCGGGGCTTCATCCACCAGATCTCCGAGCCGGACGATCTGGACGCGCTCGCCAAGTCGCAGGCGATTACCGCCTATATCGGCTTCGACTGCACGGCTCCTTCGCTCCATGTCGGCTCCCTTCTGCCGATCATGATGCTGTATTGGATGCAACAGACTGGCCACCGGCCGATCGCGCTGATGGGCGGCGGAACAACGCGTGTCGGCGACCCCTCCGGCAAGGACGAAAGCCGAAGGATCCTCAAAGATGAAATGATTGCGGAAAATCTGCGGGGACTGCGGTCGGTTTTCGACAAATTCCTGACCTTCGGCGACGGCCCCCATGAGGCCATTATGGCCAACAATGCCGACTGGCTGAATTCGCTCAACTACATCGACTTTCTGCGTGACGTCGGACGCCATTTTTCGGTCAACCGCATGCTGTCCTTCGACTCGGTAAAGCTGCGTCTCGACCGACAGCAGGAACTGTCGTTCCTGGAGTTCAATTACATGATCCTCCAGGCCTATGATTTCGTCGAATTGCACCAGCGCTATGGCTGCAGGCTGCAGATGGGCGGATCGGATCAGTGGGGCAACATCATCAACGGCATCGACTTGGGCCGGCGCATGCAGAACGCCCAGCTCTTTGCCTTAACGGCACCGCTGATCACGACCTCCTCCGGCGCCAAGATGGGCAAGACGGTTACCGGCGCCGTCTGGCTCGATGCCGCCCTCGTCAGCCCCTACGAGTACTGGCAATATTGGCGCAACACCGAAGACGACGATGTCGTGCGGTTCCTCAAGCTTTTCACGATCATGCCGCTTGACGAGATCCGGCGCCTTTCGGCGTTGCGCGATCAGGAAATCAACGAAGCCAAGAAGGTGCTCGCAACCGAGGCAACTGCGCTGTTGCACGGCCGGGCGGCCGCCGAGGAAGCGGCAGAAACCGCGCGGCGCACCTTCGAGGAAGGTTCACTGGCGGAAAACCTGCCGACGTTCGAGATTCCAAGATCCGAGCTGGAACAGGGTTTCGGGGTCCTGTCGGCCTATGTCCGCGCCGGCCTGGTCGGATCGACCGGCGAGGCCCGCCGTCTGATCAAGGGCGGCGGTCTTCGCATTAATGACGGCGTCGTCAGCGACGAAAGATTGGTTCTCACCCCTGGTGAGCTGAACCCGGAGGGGTCGATCAAACTATCGCTCGGCCGCAAGAAGCATGTGCTGCTCAAACCGGTCTGAATAACGAGGCCCTTCGAACTCAGCGCACCGGCTCGGACACGCGCGGATCGTTTATATTAGGAAATTCGAAAATCTTCCGCAGCAGTCCGGGCGCGATTGCGGAAATCGGATTGACGCGCAGGATCGGCGCACCGGGCGGCCCCACGACTTCATATGTGATGCCGACCAAGCCTTCCTTTTGTCCGCCCCCCAGAATCAGGCCGACGATCGGAATCTGTCCGAACATGTTGTTGAGCCCATAGAGCGGCACAAAGGTGCCGCGCATATGCACTTCATTGCGCGCATAGTCGATCCGGCCATCGATTGTGGCGCCGATGATCGGCCCGCTGACAGCCCCCTCGCGGATGGTGAACCGACCGGGCGTCCGCGTGAACTCCACCCGCACGCGTGAGAAGTCAACGCTGCTGGACGGACTATTCGCCGCCCGACCGACGACGCGATCAAGTGCTGCTTCGCCGCGTACCGAGAAATCACGAATATTGACGGTTCCGAATTGTTGCTTCGTATCGTCGCTAGGCGGGTCCATCGCGACCCACATGTGGCCACCATGAAGGCGCACATACATCTCGATGAAGCGGAACAACGACCCGGCATCATTGGTCTCGAAATAGACAACCGGACGGCCATCCGGACGTTTACGCATGTCGCCGATCAACGTTGCGTCGCGGCCGAGCCTGGCACTTAGTTCGAATTTATTGACGGTACCTTTTCGGCGCGACATTTTCAGATCGATACTGCGCAATGTCTCGCCGTGAAAACCGACAACAGTGCCGAGCTTGATATCAAGGTCAACGTCACCGCCGGACTTGGACTTGCTTTTTACAATGCCCGGCCCCGCCAGGCTGGACTTGATGAAACCGCGGCCGTCAAAAATGTCGCCGCGCATCACCACGTGCAGCGTACCATCAGGCGCGCGGTCGACCTTCAGATTCGCCTTGTCGTTGTTGGACAAGCTGAAAACCGGAAAATTGGCCGACACCAGATCGCCGTCTTTCTCGAGCGCGATTTCGCCTTTCAGTTGTGAGCCCGCACCATCAACCAGAAAACTCTCAATCAAAATTGCGTCTGGTTTGCGAACCACCACAAAGGTTGCCTTCGCCTTCCGTCCGGCCGGCTTCACCCAACCGGGAAGAAGATTGTCGATCTTGACCGCTTTGAGATCAGCCTCCACATCGAAACGTCCCTGGCCGTCATTCCCGGTAAGGCGCCCGCTCACCTTGACCGGAATCGGGCCGCTCACAGTCGACCCGACATCGACGCCGAGACGTTTGCGAACCGCGTCGTCGATCGTGGCCTGCAGGCGGATATCGGTCTCCGTCTGTCCGCGCCCCCGGAAATAGTCGAGAGCGGCCGGTATGCCGTTGATCTTGACGTCACCCTTGATCCGAAAGCCCTCGCGGTTTCCGGTTACCCGCAACGCGGACGCTTCGAGTTTCTGGTTCGCTACCATCCGCTCGGCGGCGAAGTTACTGACGTCCATCTTGACATCGTAGTCCGTCGAACCTGGCGGCAGTTTCGGATCGAGCGGAAAGGCGAGCGCCACCTGTGCCGTCATGGTGCCGCGGCTTGTGTCCGGATCAAGCGGGGAAGCGGCGAATTCACGCAACCGGTCCATCGCCAACAATTCCGCGAGCGCGGCGACTGGGCCATCGACCCGAAACGCCACCTTTGCCGGCGGCGTCGGGAGATAGCCGTCGGCGACACGAAACGTGCCATTGCTCAGTTGCAGCTTTCGCCCGGCCGGCAGCACCACGTCACCGCGGGCAACCGAAACCGTCGTTCCACGCCCGACGGTATGAACCACCACATTGGCATTTCGAATCGCCGGCAAGGAATTGAGCGGCCTGAGCGTCACGTCGGTAGCGACCATTTCGAGCGAGAACTCCTCCGCACCCATCGGCGGTCCGCCGGGCAACACATTCGCCAGGTGCGCATTGGTCGCGATGATCACCTTTTCCACCACGCCCTTGTCGATATGCTTTGCCACCCATTCGCGCGCCGGGATCGCGAGCATCGCCGGCCAAAGGCGAACCATGGTGTCGGCCGACATGCGGTTGCCGGCGATACCCAGCGCCACGCGTGGATCTGTCCCGCCATAGTCAACACTGCCGGATAACGCGATACCAACTTCGGAATTGCCGATCTCGCCGCGGTCAATCACGATCCGTTTCTTCGCGGGATCGGACCGCAATTGCAATTCCAGGCGGTTGAGAACCAGCGGATCGGCAGACTTTCCACCCGCCGACGCCAGCACCACAGTGCCGCCCGTCAGCGAGAAATTCCACGGGCTGCTATTCTCACGCGGCGGTGCCAATTGCGCCAGCAAGGTAAACCGATTGCCCCCGGCAATGACCTGGAATGGAACGACCAATGTCCCGCGCGCCGCGTCCCAGTCGAGTGAGAATTCGCCTCGGTCGATATCGAACAGCCGTTTATCTTTGCTGAGATCGTGAACGCTGCCCTTCTCAGCGAGAATTTTTCCGTCGACAATGCGTGGACGGCCATCGGGACCGATATCGGCGCGGATCCGGGCCGACACCGGGATATCGACATCCAGCGAGCCGCCAAGACGCATCGCCAGCAGAATGTCCTTGGTCGAAACAGAATCAGCCTCGATCAGCACGACACGATGCCCGCGGCCACTTGGTTGCACGGAGGCTTTCAGATTCCACGGCCGCTTGGGGTTCTCGGATGTAACCTTGAACTCAACAGCGCCATTTTTCGATCGCGTCAAACTGAGATTGATATTTTCAAACGCCCAGCGCTTGCCGTTGCGTTGATCATCGACCACCAACGTGCCACTTTTCAGGCCAAGTTCCGCAAGGTCATGGCCGTCGAGCCCCGTCGCACGCAGTCCATCGATCCAAGCCAACAACGATGTAAAATTGAGCGCCCCGCCGCGGCTCGTGGCCGGCGCTGACGCGATCGCGCGTGTCGGCTTGGTGGAAACCAGTCCCGTTGACGCGGCATCGCCTTTCGTTGCACCGGCGGTGACGCTGGATCGCTTTTCGTTAGCCGCAAAAACGGTGACGTTGCCGTCGCCCTCGATACGAACGGCCAGTTCGGCACCGACCAGACTTAAACGCTCCGCCCGCACACGGCCTGAAAACAGACTTGCACCATTGATCGAGACCTCGGCCTTTGGCGCGCTTGCAACGACATTGCCTTCGCGATCGCGGACCACGATGTCACGGATGCGCAGTGAGGCGCGGCCGCTCTCGTCACGTTCGAGCTGTGTCCCGCCGACGAAGACTTTATGTTGACTGCCGAAGTTCTCCTCGATCGCCGAAGTCAGCCAGGGTGTTGCGAGGTCAAGATCAATCGGGCCGCTGTTGAGCCGCCACCACAGCAACGACGTCGCAATCAAGAGGACGCCGACGACCGAACCGGCAATAATCGCGAGACGCCTAACCAGCCGGCGCTGAAAGAACTGCCGCAACCGCAACAGAATAACCTGCGGACGAACGCCCTTTCCCATGGCGTAGAAATCGGCCCACAGTTCTGACCAGAACGAGGCGCGCCGCCGCCGCGGGGCTTTCCCATGTGGATTGGTATATCGCCCCGCCATGCCCGATCGCGTGTCCCCTTTTCGAGCGAATTGTCAAAACGATGTGACTAATTAACCATGATACGGCGCAATGGTCGACAAATCGTATAGAACCGCACCTCGGCTCCGGATTCCCCCGATACGCCACATTTCCCATTGACCGGGCGAAAACGACGAAAGGAAGGCGCATGGCCATCGATCTTGCCGCAGGGGGCCGAGCACCGGGCTTCAAGCTTCCACGTGACGGTGGCGGCACGGTGTCCCTGGCCGATTTCAAGGGAAAAAAGCTCGTTCTCTACTTCTACCCCAAGGCCGATACGCCTGGTTGCACCCGTGAGGCGATCGAATTCTCAAAGCTCAAAACCAAATTCGCAGCGGCGAACACGGAAATTCTCGGCATATCGGCGGACCCAGTGAAGGCCCAGGATACCTTCAAGACCAAGCACGATCTGACGATCGCACTTGGTTCCGACGAAGCCCACAAAATGCTCGCCGCCTATGGCGTTTGGGGTGAGAAATCGATGTATGGCCGGACTTTTATGGGGATTACGCGCGCCACATTCCTGATCGGCCCCGACGGCAGGATCGCGAATATCTGGCCGAAAGTGAAAGTCGATGGCCACGCTCAGGAGGTACTGAAAGCAGCCAAAGCGCTATAGGCCGCCGTGGCGGCCTGCTGTTCGACGCATTTGAATCAAATTTGTCATAAATTTGCTGAATGTTAACTATGAGCGGTTGAAATCGGTGCTGCTGAGGCGCCGGCTCCCGGTCGGGGCCGACGGGGAGCCAAGATGCCGCACCGGTCTGTTTCTTACCAGCACCACGCCCAATCGCATCGCCACTTTGATGCCCTCGCCCAGGCGATGCCGGCCAAGGCGGCGTCGATAGCGGCCGGACCACAAATTCTCGCGAGACAGGCCGCCCATCAGGCGCAGCATGCGTCGGAGCGACCCGCCGCACATTCGGCACGGCGCACCATGCCCGCCGCCAATGGCGGGCCCACCGTCAAGGCCGGTTCCGCCTACACGCTCGGACATGCCGGACGTCAGGTCCGCCTCGGCCCGGTCGCGTTCTGGATCGTGGTCGGAACGCTGGTGATCATGGCGGCTTGGTCAATTACGACCGTCACCTATTTTGCCTTCCAGGACGACGTGCTGGCCCGGATCATCACGCGCCAGACCCAAATGCAACTGGCCTACGAAGACCGAATCGCCGAATTGCGCACCCAGGTCGACCGCATCACCAGCCGCCAATTGCTTGATCAGGGGCAATATGAGCGCAAACTTGATCAGCTGTTACGCCGCCAGGCCATATTGGAGTTCGCGCGCAACCGCGCTGAGCGCGTTGCCGGATCCCACTCCGACCGGATCGATAAAGACCCAACGGCGCGATGCCGCCGCTGGGGGTTCCGGATCGAAACGGCAGGCGCGGTTGGAAATGCCATCGTCAGCCGTCACAGCCACCGCACCAGACGGTGCGGAGACCGTTCCTTTGATCGATCTGCGACTCGCGAGCGTCCGCGCCTCACTTGATCGCGTCGAACACAGCCAGGCCGAGACCTTACAGGCGCTCGAATTGCGTTATGATTCCAAATCGCGCAAGATACGCGGCATTCTCGCCGAACTCGGGCTTGAGAAACTGCCGCTCCCGGCCCCTGCCCGTCTCAAGGCCATGACCGGGCTCAAGGCAACAGGCGGTCCGTTCATTCCGGTTCGCACGCCTGGCGCCGAAAATTTGTTTGAACGGCGCCTCCAGCATGCCATTCGAATGCATATCCAGGTCGATCGCCTGACACGAGCGTTGACCGTCGTACCGCTTCGCATACCGGTCACCGGCCGGGTGGAGACCACGTCGGGATTCGGTGTTCGGATGGACCCGTTCCTGAGATCACCTGCCATGCATACCGGCCTGGACTTTCGAGGCTCCTCCGGCGATCCCGTGCGCGCCACCGCCACCGGCAAGGTCATCCGCGCTGGCTGGAGCGGCGGCTACGGCAGAATGATTGAAATTCATCACAGCAATGGCCTGACGACGCGCTATGGGCACCTTTCAAGCATCAAGGTTCGCGCAGGCCAACGCGTGAAGGCCGGCCAGTTGATCGGACTGATCGGCTCAACCGGCCGTTCGACCGGCCCGCACCTTCACTACGAAACTCGCGTGAACAGCCAGCCCGTCGATCCTCAAAAATTCCTGCGTGCCGGCGCCCGGCTCGGCCGGATTTAGCAGCTTCGCGCTTTGCTAATCAGATACCGCCACGGCTTCCCGCACGGGGCGCCGGCGGCGCGGAACATTATTGTTCGTTTGAACGCCAACCGAGACTTGCGTTGCGACCATCCTATTTAACGGTGACCGTGCCAATCATCCCGTCCTCGCGATGACCGGGAATCAGACAGGAGAATTCGAAAGTTCCGCGCTTGGTGAACTTCCAGATCAATTCACCGTTCTTCGCCGGCTTGAGCCTCACCGCATTCGGATCATCGTGTTCCATATCGGGGTTCTTGCGCATCGCAGCCGCGTGTTTGAGATTGTCCTTCTCGGTGGCCAGAACGAATTCGTGATCGTGCTTGCCCTCGTTGCGCAGGATGAACCGAACCTGCTCCCCTCTCTTCACCGCAACTTTCTCCGGTACATAGAACTGCAATCCGTACTCCTCGCGCATGGCGATCTCGATCGTACGCGCCGGCTTCTTTGGATCACCGGGTTCGCCGGCGGAGAATTTTACACTGTGGCCGTGGGCGACCAACGGCAGCATTGCGATCACCCCTGTCAGACAGACCGCGGCAACATCAGAGAACAGCGAATAACAGCCTCGTCGCATGACCACCTACTCCACGTCTTCGATTTCTACAGGCTCACCGCCAAACGCCTTTTGCGCCAACGCGGCCTCCATGAAGGCATCAAGATCGCCGTCAAGCACATCACCCGTCGCCGACGTCGATACCCCGGTCCGCAGGTCCTTCACCATCTGATAGGGCTGCAGAACGTAGGAGCGGATCTGATGGCCCCAGCCGATATCGGTCTTCGCGGCCTGCTCGGCGGCGGCCTTTTCCTCGCGCTTCTTCAATTCAAGTTCGTAGAGCTTGGCGCGCAGCATGTCCCAGGCCTGCGCACGATTGCGGTGCTGAGAGCGGTCGTTCTGGCACACCACCACGATATTGGTTGGGATGTGGGTAAGCCGAATGGCCGAGTCGGTCTTGTTGACGTGCTGGCCGCCGGCGCCGCTGGATCGCATCGTGTCGGTGCGGACATCGGATTCCTTGATATCGATCACGATGCGATCATCGATCACCGGATAGACTTTCACGCTTGCGAACGAGGTATGCCGCCGCGCATTGGAATCGAACGGTGAAATGCGAACCAGCCGGTGCACGCCGTTTTCCGACTTCAGCCAGCCATAGGCGTTGCGCCCCTTGATCAGAAACGTTGCCGACTTGAGCCCGGCCTCCTCGCCTTCGGTTTCCTCGATCCACTCCACCTTGTAGCCGTGCTGCTCCGCCCAGCGCGTATACATGCGCGCGAGCATGTTGGCCCAGTCCTGGCTTTCGGTCCCGCCCGCGCCGGCATGCACTTCGAGATAGGAATCGTTGCCGTCCGCTTCGCCTGAGAGCAGCGCCTCGAGCTCACGCCGCCCGGCTTCGGTCTTGAGATTTTTGAGGACTTCTTCCGCTTCTGCGATCACCTTCTGGTCGCCCTCGGCCTCGCCGAGTTCGATCATGGTGATCTGGTCATCCAGCTCTCGCTCGATGCGGCGATGGCGTTGAGGTTGTCTTCCAGTTCCGTGCGCTCGCGCATGACGCGGCTCGCTTGCACGGAATTGTTCCACAGGTTCGGATTCTCGGCCTGGCGGTTCAGTTCCTCGAGACGCCGGCGTGCAGTCTCGACGTCAAAGATGCCTCCTCAGCAGCCCGACCGACTGCTTGATGGCATCGACATTGTCCTGGGTCTCGGCCCGCATGATTTTTTTTGCCTGTTCTCTTATAGGTTTGTCCCGACAAGGCGATTCCGTGCCATGGATCGGGCTCGATGTAGCCATAACCCGCAGCCAGTGCAACCGCGGGCGATCGCGGCCTGCCGGCAAGTGCTATCATCAAGTAACGTCAAGGGAGGCCAATGCGATGGACCCACGCCTGATAGGAACCTGGACGCTCGTTTCGGTTGAGAACGAGACGTCAATTCCGGCGAGCGGACCGACTATTTCGGCCCCAGCCCCAGGGGCTTCATCAACTACGCCCCGGATGGTCGGATGATGGTAATCAATGTTCGCAGCGACCGGAAACGGCCGGCGGGCCACAGCCCGACCCCGCAGGAAGCCCAGGATCTGTTCAAGAGCGTGCTCGCCTATGGCGGCACCTACACGATCGATGGCAACGAGATCACCCACCACGTGGACATTTCATGGAACGAGGTGTGGACCGGCACCGATCAGGTCCGCAGCTTCCGCTTTGACGGCAACCGCGTCGTGCTGTCGACCCGCCCATCGCCCGATCCGGTCAATGGCAAGATGAGCGTCCGCTCCATGACCTGGGAAAAACTGGCCTGACAATCGGGGCGCCGGCCAAAGCCGGCGCCAGTCGATCCAGGATTAATAGAGCCCGCCGGTTCCCGTTCGCACGGTACGCTCGCCCTCGATCGTCGCACCGCCATAGGGCTGTCCGTCCGCGCCGCTGACGCCTATTACCGAGTAATTGTCGGGTGGCGCTGTCCCCGGCTTGAAGGCCTCCAGGATGGCCTGGCCGTTCCCCGGACCGGCGCGCAAGCCGCTCTTGCGGTCGACCCGGATCAGCTTGATGCCGGCGGGGACCCGGAACGGCACAGGCGGCTTGTCGGCCAGCGCCATCTTCATGAAGTCCTTGACGATCGGGGCAGCAACATGGCCCCCGGTCATGCCGCGGCCGAGCGGCTTGGGCTTGTCGTAGCCGACATAGACCCCGACCACGAGATCGGGCGAGTAGCCGACGAACCAGGCGTCCTTTTCTTCGTTGGTGGTACCGGTCTTGCCGGCCACCGGCCGTTCGACCTGACGCACAACCGTCGCGGTTCCGCGCAGAACCACGCCTTCCAACATCGAGGTGACCTGATATGCCGTCATCGGGTCAAGAACCTGCTCGCGACGGTCGATCAGAGCCGGCTCTTCCTGATTGTTCCATTTGCCGGTGCTGCAGCCTTGGCACTCGCGCTGATCGTGCTTGTAGATTGTATGGCCATAACGGTCCTGAATACGATCGATCAGGGTCGGCTTGATCCGCCGCCCACCATTGTCGAACATCCCATACGCGCCGACCATCTTCATCAACGTCGTTTCGCCGGCACCGAGCGCGAACGATAGATAGGGCGGCAGGTCGTCGTAGACCCCGAAGCGCTTGGCGTATTCGCCGATCAGCGGCATACCGACGTCCTGCGCCAGTCGCACCGTCATGACGTTACGTGAATGCTCCAATCCGAACCGCAGTGTCTGAGGCCCATAATACTTGCCGGAATAGTTCGTCGGCCGCCAGATCCCGGCACTGCCGGTATTGATTTCGAGCGGTCCGTCGAGCACGACCGTCGACGGCGTATAGCCATTGTCGAGCGCTGCGGCATAGACAAACGGCTTGAAGGCCGAACCCGGCTGACGCAACGCCTGCGTGGCGCGGTTGAACTGGCTCTGGTCATAGGAAAAGCCGCCGACCATCGCCAGCACGCGGCCCGTCACCGGATCCATCGCCGCAATCGCGCCGGACACCACCGGCACCTGCCGAAGCCGGAACTGGCCGTCGATCGCGCGCCCCTCCTTGTCGGCGAGCGGCTCGACATAAACGACGTCGCCAACCGACAGAGCATCGGTCACCTTGCTTGGCGTCTTGCGATTGCGGCCTTCTGCCGGCCTTGCCCACTTGACGCCATCGAGCGGCACAATGCCGACCTGCCGCTGTTTCGGGATGGCTCCACCCGGCTCACGGATCGGCTGGAAGCCAATCCGCGCCGACGCATCCGTGCTTTCGAGTACCACCGCTAGGCGCCACGGCGCGATGTCGGACAGAGCCTTCACATCGGCGAGTTTGACACCCCAATCACCAGTGACATCGATCTTGGTCACCGGTCCGCGATAGCCTCGGCTTTCGTCGTATTTGACGAGACCGCTTGCTAGCGCCTTGCGCGCCATGACCTGCAGGCGGGGGTCAAGCGTGGTCCGCACCGAAAGACCGCCTTCATAGAGCTTCTTTTCGCCGAACTTGTCGTACAACTCGCGGCGGACTTCCTCGGCGAAGTATTCCGCCGCAAAGATATGCGCGCCGGTTGGCCGCGGCGTCACGTTAAGAGGCGCCTTTCGTGCCTGCTCGGCTTCCTGCGCCGAGATAAAGCCATCCTCGGCCATGCGATCGATGACGTAGTTGCGTCGCTCAATGGCACGCTCGCGCTGGCGGAATGGATTGTAGTTGTTCGGCGCCTTCGGCAGTGCGGCCAGATAGGCCGCTTCGGCCACAGTCAATTCATGAACCGACTTGTCGAAGTACAACAGCGAGGCCGCCGCGACGCCATAGGCGCCGAGACCGAGATAGATCTCGTTGAGATAAAGTTCGAGGATCTTCTGCTTGGAGAATGTCCGCTCGATCTTCAGCGCCAGCAGCGCTTCCTTGATCTTGCGCTGGAACGACACTTCGTTGGTCAACAGAAAATTCTTGGCGACCTGCTGCGTGATGGTCGAGGCGCCTTGCGGGCGCCGTTTGGTCCCGTAGTTCTGAGCATAGAGCAACGCGGCGCGCGCGATGCCGGTGAAGTCGATGCCGTTGTGATCGTAGAAATTTTTGTCCTCGGCCGCAATGAACGCGTTGATGACCAGCTTCGGAACGGCCTGGATCGGGATATAAAGGCGCCGTTCGCGCGCATACTCGGCGACCAATGCGCCGTCCGTGGCATGGACGCGCGTCATGACCGGTGGCTCGTAATCCTGCAGTTGTGAATAATCCGGCAAGTCCTGCGAGAAGTGCCACATCAGGCCGCCCGCCACCGCGATCCCGACGACAAACAGGATCGAGCCCGCAGCAAACAGCAGCCCCAAAAATCGCAGCATCAGCCTCATGGCCGAAAACCCCTCCACGATCGGCGGGACAACCATTGCCCGCCCCCGGCAGCATGAAGCTGCCGCCCAATTTCCGTAAGCCAGACAAGTCCCTTAATATGGAATTGTGGCAGTTCTGAATGAACCTCACCACCCCTTCGCGGCTAAGTTCTGGTCACATCGCAGAGATATGACCCTTCCGCCGGTCCTGGCCAACAGCTCGTCGCCCGGTTTTTAAGTGATTCTGAGGCCGTTTTGTCGCACCCGGAGGTTATCGGCCGCGGGATACCGGCTGCGTACCGGCAATCCGCGACGCAAAGAACAAATCGACGGCCAACACAATGGAGTCGGCGGCGCGCTTTCGCCATACCTCGGAGGTCAGAAGTTTCAGGTCACGACGATCCGAGACAAACCCAAGTTCCACCAGCACGGACGGCACATCGGGCGCCTTCAGGACCCGAAATCCCGCCGCCCGCATGGGATTCTTGTGCATCCGCGCGACATTCTTCATTTCGCCGACCAAGGTCCGGGCAAAGTTGACGGAGAAAGTCTTGGTTTCGCGCTGGGCGAGGTCGATCAGGATGTTGGTGACATCATTCGGTTCCGAGGACAGATCGACCCCGGCGATGATGTCAGCCCTGTTTTCGGCTTCCGCAAGCCGGGCCGCCTCGGCGTCGGAGGCAGTCTCGGAGAGTGTGTAGACGGTTGCTCCGCGGGCCGCCCCGTCGCCACGCGCTAGCGCGTCAGCGTGGATCGACAGGAACAGCGCCGCCTCGCGTGCACGCGCCATTTCCACGCGTTCGCCCAACGGCACGAAAGTGTCATCGGACCGCGTCATAAAAACCCGGTACTTGCCGCTCTTGACGATCTTGTCGCGCAGCATGAGACCGAAGGCGAGCACCATATCCTTCTCAGTTTCTCCGCTCCGCGCCTTGGTTCCGAAATCAATGCCCCCGTGACCGGGGTCGATCACGATGAGCGGTCGCGGATCATGCGGCTTTGACTTGGCGGTACTGACCGCGCGTTTCGGCGTGCGGTTGCCGCCCGACCGGTTCTCGAGTGCGATCGTGCGCAAAAAGCTGTCGCGATCGACTTTGGCAAGATCGAGTACAAGCCGGGCCGGCTGGCCCTTGGCAGCATCGAGCACATGAGCACGCTCAATCCGCACCGGATGGGTCAGATCGAGCACCAGGCGCGAGCCGCCAGCCATGACGAGGCCGAAACGGAAAGCCTTGACCAAGCCACGCCCGACGTCGCCGGTCTTGGGGGGTAGTTGGAATTTGACCTGGGGGATATCGATGACGACACGGCTGGGATTTGCAAGCGTAAAGGCCCGCAGCCCAATTTTGCCACTGAGATCCATGATGAATCGGGTGTGATTCTCATCACCACCGAGTCGCACGGCACTGGCGACCGGAAATTTCGCGCCGGTCTTGGCCTGCACCGGCGGCCTTTTGCTCAACCGCACCCGCCGACCCCGAACCGGCAAGCAGGAGAACGCAGGCAAAAACCGACGAAAATCCGATTGCACGTATTGAAATCACGGATTACCGAGCCTTTTTGCGACCCAAACCCCAATAACCAAACATGGTTAACCGGGCCTTAACCGGCCGTCTAGATTTGGTCCGCAGTATGGCATTGTTGCCAGTTCGCTTGCCAACACCACATATGGGCCTTAAGAAGAATCGCGCTGACGGTTTTGTTCCGGTTGTACCGCGTTTGGGCATCCGGCCAGTCTGTGAAGATCCCCTCGAAAGGGGCGACATGAACGGACGATAGGCTGACCGCGCCGTGCGCAAAAGCGCGTTTGGCGATGGGCGGCCCGGAGACGCCGATACCCCTGAGAGGACAACCGGTGCGCGCGGCAACAATCCGCGCGATGAGGCAAAGCGGCCCGGTCACGAGATGTCCCGGATTCGCCCGCCTCTTAAGACCGTAGGCGATAAGAAATTGCGGCCGCCATGTGCGCGCCCGCATCGCTACGGGCCCATGGCATGTTCACTGCCCCGATCCACCTTGTACCTAGCTCCCGGCGCGGGCCGTTCGTGGCACCGCTGACCGGCCGGCTAATATTGGATCGACGACGCGCCGCCAGGGCCTCCCAGTTCCAACAACAAACAGTCAGACCGCGTTTGCACCCCCGTTTCCCGCCCCACGGCGTCCGCTATCTCGCGGAACCGGAAGCGGTCGCGTGCCGGTCCGTCATGAGATTGATCAATGGCCAACAAAATGCTCATCGACGCAACCCACCCGGAAGAAACTCGGGTGGTCGTGTTGCGCGGAAATCGTGTCGAAGAATTTGACTTTAAATCCGCCTACCGCCGCCAGCTTCGCGGCAACATCTATCTTGCCAAGGTAACCCGGGTCGAACCGTCGTTGCAGGCCGCCTTTGTCGACTACGGCGGCAATCGTCACGGCTTTCTCGCCTTCAGCGAAATCCATCCGGACTATTATCAGATCCCCGTCGCCGACCGTCAGGCGCTGATCGAAGAAGAAGAGCGCGCGCAGCGCGCCGCCGATGCCGAAACGGACACCCGCGCCAACCGCCGGCGCGGCCGGCGCAGTCGCGGCGCCGGGCGCTCCGACGAACGTGTCGCCAGCAAAGCGGTCACCGGCGACGATGATCGCGAGGCCGAAGAGCATGCTCACAGCGCAGGGGACTCGCCGCACTCCGAGGTAGCCGCTTCGGAATTCCCCGACGACAATGCTGCGTTTGACGGTTCGGCCCGGCACGAGGAGCCGTTGACGCATCCATTCGGCGATCAGCCGACAATTGAGTTCGATGATAGCGCCATCCATGGCGAACGTGACGATGACGATCGTGACGCCAGCCGACAGATTGCCTCCGGGGCTGGAGGCGACGGAGACGCCGCTGAACGCATTGGCGAATCGCCTGAAGCCGACGATTTGCGCGATGAACGCGCGGACCCGGCAGACAATGACAACGAAGACAGTGACGACAAAGACGAAGAAGACGAAGAAGACGAAGACGACAAAGACGACAACGGCCGCGAGCACGGCGAAGATGACGAAACAGGCGAGACTGATCGCCCACTCGCCGCCGCAGACCTGGGCCAGGAGCACGGCGACTTCGCAACAAGCAATGGCGATCGGCCGGATGATCGCGACGACGATGGCGAGAACGGCGATGAAGCTGAAGAAGAGATCATCGAATCCGTTGGCGGCGCCGATGCCATGGAGGAAGTGCCGGAGCGCATGCCGCGCCTGCGGCGCCAGTACAAGATCCAGGAAGTCATAAAGCGCCGGCAGGTCATGCTGGTTCAGGTGGTCAAAGAGGAGCGTGGCACCAAGGGCGCGGCGCTGACCACGTATCTGTCGCTTGCCGGCCGCTATTCGGTGCTGATGCCGAACACGGCGCGCGGCGGCGGCATCAGCCGCAAGATCACCAACGTGCCGGACCGCAAGCGGCTCAAGGAAATCGCCCAGGAACTGGAAGTTCCGGAGGGCATGGGCGTCATCCTGCGCACGGCCGGCGCCAATCGCACCAAGACCGAAATCAAGCGTGACTTCGAATATCTGCTGCGAATGTGGGAAACCGTTCGCGATCTCACGCTCAAGTCGATGGCGCCGACCCTGGTCTATGAGGAAGGCTCACTGGTCAAACGCTCGATCCGCGATCTCTACAACAAGGATATCGACGAAGTGCTGGTCGCTGGCGAGCCGGCCTACCGCGACGCCAAGGACTTCATGCGCATGCTCATGCCGAGCCATGCCAAAAATGTGAAGCTCTACAAGGACACACAACCGCTGTTTGCCCGTTATGGTATCGAGAACCAGCTCGATGCCATGTTCTCGCCTGTGGTGCAGCTCCGATCCGGCGGCTACATCGTCATCAATCAGACCGAAGCGCTGGTGGCGATTGACGTCAATTCCGGGCGCTCGACGCGCGAACATCATATCGAGGACACCGCGCTCAAGACCAATCTCGAAGCCGCCGAGGAAGTCTCGCGGCAATTGCGCCTGCGCGATCTCGCCGGGCTGATTGTCATCGATTTCATCGACATGGAGGAGAAGCGCAACAATCGATCGGTCGAACGCCGTCTGAAGGAATGCCTCAAGCACGACCGGGCCCGCATCCAGGTAGGGCACATTTCGCACTTCGGTCTGCTCGAAATGTCACGCCAACGGCTGCGTTCGAGCATGTTGGAGAGTTCAACCGAGAAATGCCCGCACTGCGGCGGCACCGGACACATGCGTTCGGTGTCCTCGGTCGCATTGCAGCTGCTGCGCGGCATCGAAGAGGCGCTGCTCAAAGGCGGGACCCACAATCTGATCGTGCGCACCCGCTCCGAGGTCGCGATTTACGTGCTGAACCACAAGCGCGCGCATCTGCGCGAACTTGAGGAGCGCTTTCAGATCTCGATCACGGTCAACGCCGACGCCACCCTCGACGGACAAACGCCGTTCGCCGTCGAACGTGGTGAACAGGTCCACACTCCGGAAGAAGCCCGCGCCCTGGCACATCAGGCGAGCCCGGTCGAGGGACCAGACGAAAGCCTGGATGAGGAGGCTGTTGAGGCCGACGAAGAAGAAGAAGCCGCGGCAATCGAAGTCGAATCCGATCAGGAGCGTTCGGACGAGGATCGCGAGACCCGTCCGCGCCGACGGCGCCGCCGCCGCGGGCGCACCAATGGGGAGGCTGCTGGAGTCGAATCCGCTGCGCCGGATTGGGCCGGCGACGAACCCGCCCCGGTCGCCGAAGCCGCCGAAGCCATCAGTCCCGAGGCCGATCACGGCAGTGATGAGGACGATGAAAATGCTACCGCCACTGACGACGATGGCGCGCGCCGCGATGACGCAGATCGCCGGCGCCGGCGCGGGCGACGCGGCGGCCGACGCAATCGCCGCGGCCGCGAACGTGAAACCACCGAGCCGACAATCGAAGAGGTTGCCTTGCTTGACACCGAAGTTGGTGAAGCCGTCGCCGATCTCGACGTCGCACCGCCGGCAGACGTTTATGCCTATGACAGAGAAGCACCCCGCGCGCAGCCTGAGCTGATCCAACCGCGAGAGCCAGCCGCTCACAGCCAGCCCTGGGAGGCCGAGGTGCCGGCTCGCAATGCGGCGGCAGCGGTCGACGTCGCTAGTGAGGTCCCCTCCGAACGGCAGGCGCCACGACGGCGCTCGACAGTTCGTGAGCCGGTTCCAGCGTATGCGCGTGCGGGGGAAATTGACGTTGGGGCGCCGGTGCCACCGCCCGAGTCTCTCGCTGACGAGTCGCCACGGCAGCCCGACCGCCCGCAGCCGATGGAAACCGCTGTTTCCGAGAGCACGGATGAAGCCAAGCCGCGCAGGTCGGGCTGGTGGAGTCGCCGCCTGCTCGGCAAGGACTGACGCCTCACGCCTTTTCATGCGGCGGTCATACGGTTTTCATATCGGTCAGCCCCGGGGCTGACCGATCGCCGTCAGCGCGTGAAGGTGACTTGCAATGAAAAGTGCATGGGTTGAGAGCGACGCGCGCGCGGCAATCGGCCGCTATGCCACGAGCGGCATTGGGGAAGATCTCGCGCTTCGGGTCTACACCACCCGCCTCCTCGGCCGCGATCCCAAATTGGTCCTTCACGGCGGTGGCAACACCTCGGTCAAAACCCGGTCTGTCGACCTCATGGGCGAGGAGGTCGATGTGCTTTGCGTCAAGGGATCGGGCTGGGACATGGCCTCGATCGAACCGGCCGGCCTACCGGCCGTGCGCCTCGACGGCCTTCGGTCGCTGCGCAGGCGCGATGCCCTCTCCGACGAAGACATGGTGCGCGTGCAGCGGGCGAATTTGCTCGATCCCGGCGCACCGAATCCCTCCGTCGAAACACTTCTTCACGCCTTCCTGCCGGCGAAGTTCATCGACCATACCCATTCGATTGCCGTGCTCAGCCTGGTCGATCAACCGGATGGCAAGGCGCTCGCCGCCGACCTGTACAATGGCCGCATGGGCATCGTGCCCTACATCATGCCCGGCTTCGGTCTCGCCAAGCAGGCTATCGACGTCTTCGAGGCAACACCCGGTGCGGACGGCCTGATCCTGCACAAACATGGCATCTTCACCTTCGGCGAAAGCGCCCGCGAAGCTTATGAACGCATGATCGAAATGGTGTCGCTCGCGGAGGAACGGCTGCGAGTTGACCGCAAGGCCGTGTTCGTGAGCGTGCAACTGCCGCAACAGAGCGCTGCGTTGTCGGAGATCGCTCCGATCATCCGCGGAGCCTGCAGTCAGAAGGATGACCGCATCGAAGGCGCGGTCCGCAGGCTTGTGCTGGATTTCCGCGGCGGGCCGACGGTCTTGAACTTTGTCAACGGAACCGAACTCGCGCGCTACAGCCAAGCCGGTGTCGTGACGCCCGACCACACTATCCGCACCAAGAATTGGCCGCTAATCGTCGCACCGCCCGAAGACGGCAAGCTGGGCGATTTCAAACAACAAACCCGCCAAGCTGCGGCCGATTTTGTTGCTCGCTACCAAGCCTATTTCGACCGCAACAACGGCCGCTGCGGCGGCATCAAAACCATGCTCGACCCGCTGCCCCGCGTAGTGCTGGTGCCTGGCCTTGGACTTTTCGGCCTCGGCCGCTCGAAAAAGGATGCCGGCGTCGCCGCCGATCTCGCCGAGGCAGCGGTCGAGACAATCACCGATGCGGAAGCGATCGGCCGTTTCGAATCGATTTCGGAAGCCGACATGTTCGATTGTGAATATTGGTCGCTCGAACAGGCCAAGCTCGGCGCGGCTGTCGAGAAGCCGCTTGCCGGCCAGATCGCGGCAATCACTGGTGCCGGCGGCGCCATCGGCGCGGCAACTGCCAAGACCTTCGCGGCAGCCGGTGCCGAGGTCGCCCTGCTCGACCGCAATGAGGCCGCCGTCGACACCGTCGCCAAGACGATCGGCGGCGCCGCGCTGCCGATTGCCTGCGATGTCACCGATGCCGCTTCGGTGTCACGCGCCTTCGGCCGCATTTCGGAGGTGTTCGGCGGGCTCGATCTTCTCGTTTCCAATGCGGGTGCCGCCTGGCAGGGACGTATTGGCGAGGTTGACGACGCTGTACTGCGCCAAAGCTTTGAATTGAATTTCTTCGGTCATCAACGCGTCGCGCAGGCTGCCGTGCGCATCATGCTGGCGCAGGGCACCGGCGGCTGCTTGTTGTTCAATGTCTCCAAACAGGCGGTCAACCCCGGCGCAAATTTCGGGCCCTATGGCCTGCCCAAGGCGGCCACCATGTTTCTGATGCGGCAATACGCGCTCGATTATGGCGCCGAGGGCATCCGCGCCAATGCGGTCAATGCCGACCGGATCCGCTCGGGCCTTTTGACGATCGAGATGATTGCATCGCGATCGAAGGCGCGCGGTCTGAGCGAGAAGGATTATCTGAGCGGCAATCTGCTCGGCCGTGAGGTCACCGCCGACGATGTCGCCCAGGCCTTTCTCGACCACGCCCTGGCGTTGAAGACGACTGGCGACGTCACTACGGTCGACGGCGGCAATATCGCAGCGGCGCTGCGATAATGGCGCGATGCGAGGCGTGCGAATGCGGGCACTGCGCGGCTACCTTTGATCCCAGCCTCCAACCTGCGGCGAGCCATCGGCGGTTGACGGCGCGTGCGCGGGGACATTCTGACCCGCCAGCGTGAGCGTACGCTCGAGAAGGACTTCGTAGATTGGACGGCCGCCGAGCCAATTTGCGACGATGTTCGAAAAAATGCAGGTGATGATCGCCGGAATGAGGATCGTATAGGCGCCGGTGAGTTCGGCGATCAGCACGATTCCCACCAGCGGTGAGCGGACGGTCGACGTAAATAACCCGCCCATGGCCGCGACTGCCAAGGCGACTTCCGTGCCTACGGGAATCGGGAGGAACAACGAAAGAACAAGGCCGTAGAACAAGCCAATGGCAGTCGCAAGCGACAGAATTGGCGCGAATATGCCACCCGGAACACCGGTCGAATAGCTCGCCATGGTCATGACAAAACGAACGACGACGACAAGGGCGAGGATCGCGATCGGAAGGTTTTCGCTGACCAGACGAACAGCGAGGTTCTCACCCCCCATTGTCGCTTCCGGCCGCACGATCAACAGTACGCCGACAACGAAACCGACCGCGATCGGCACGACGTAGTACGATGTGCGACGGCCAATTTTCAAACTGGCATCGAGCGACCAGACAAGCGCGCGATTGAAAACTACGCCGAGTGCGCCCAGCAGAATCCCCAGGACAGCAAACGCCGGCAGCCAGTTGAGCGGGACCTCTGGCACCGCGAGTTCCATGAAGGGACGGCGCCCCGCGATCGCCTCGGTGATGATGCCGCTGGTGACGGACGCGAGCATGAGCGCCGTGTAGGTTTTCAGGGAATATGGAAACTGTCGGCGGGTTTCCTCGATTACAAATAGGATCGAGGCGAGCGGTGCGCTAAAAGCCGCCGCCAGACCCGCGGCGCCACCGGCTGCAAGCAATCCGCGACCGTCCTTCACGGAAATGCGCAATCGCTCCGATAACGCCTGGGAAATCGATGCTCCGATATGGATCGAAGGACCTTCCCGGCCGATGACCAAACCGGCGCCGAGGGAGAGAAAACCTCCGAAAAACTTGACAAGCAGGATTCTGAGCCAGCGCACCTTCCGAAGGCCGACCATCGCGCCCTCGATCTCCTGCACACCGGAACCGCCGGCTTCCGGCGCGAACGTCCGGACCAGCCAAACTGAGACGACGACCATGGTCGCTGCGATGGCTCCCGTCACCAGCAGAAGGGGTCCGCCGTCGATGCCCAGAAATGTCCGCACGGCGTCCGGCCATGCGAGTATTCGAATTCACGCCGAGATGCAGAAGGGTTCCAATAGCGCCCGTAACGGCGCCGACCACGGTAGCGGCAATATATAAGGTGACTTCGTCACCGGCAGTCGGCTTGCCCTCCTGCGATATGCCGTCATCTTGCTTAATCACGAGCGCCCCTTCGCCGGCGACCCCTGCTATCCAATCGCGTCGATTCCGACGCGTGCTCGTAGCGACGTGGCCCAATGCCAGCGCCGAAGGTGCCAATTCCGGACATGCGAACTGGCAAACTCACGCGTTCCGCTGACGCAAGGTCTCTTCACATGACTTTCAGGTCAATCCCGAAGGTCATCTTTTCCTATCGGATTCGGGTTCGGATGACGTTAATGCCGCAAAGGAATTCGAACACCTACCCAAAATGCGAAGATCCGAATTGCAGCGATGTCCCACGCGGGAGATGACCCCCAACCCGCGATGAATCGCGGCGCATCGGTCGGGTGAATTGCGGACGCGGCTGCAAGTGCCGCCCGGCGCCATCACCGTAGTGAATCGAGCCCTTGTATCTCTACGTTAATCGCTCGCCAAAATGACGTTCTTCACAATCGGATAGATCTGATTTTCCCACCGCCTGCCGCTGAACACCCCATAATGGCCGACGCCGGGTTGCATATGGTGCCGCTTCAGATACGGCCGCAGATTGGAACACAGATCGTGCGCCGCCAGAGTTTGCCCAACCGCGCATATATCGTCACGTTCGCCTTCGACCGTCAGCACCATTGTGCGATGGATCGCCTTGGTGTCGACCTTCTCTCCGCGGTAGGTCAGTTCACCCTTTGGCAGGGCGTAGTCCTGAAAAACCAGCTTCACGGTTTCGAGATAGAACTCAGCCGTGAGATCCAGCACGGCAAAATATTCATCATAGAAAGCCTGGGTGATGCGTGCCTTTTCGTGTTCGCCATTGACGATGTTTTGGTGGAGATCGCGGTGCGCCTTTACGTGGCGCTCGATGTTCATGCTCATGAACGCGGTGAGCTGAACAAAACCAGGATAGACACGACGAAAAGCTCCGGGATACCGCAAGGGGACGTTGCCGATCAGACGCTGTTCAAACCATTCGATCGGCCGGCTTTCAGCCAACTGATTGACCTTGGTCGGATTGACCCGCGGGTCGATCGGTCCAGCCATCAAGGTCAGACTGCGCGGTGTCGCCGGATGGCGGCCCTCTGCCATCACCGCTGTGGCGACCAGCGCCGTTACGCATGGCTGGCAGACCGCCACCATATGGGCGCCCGGCCCCATCACTTCGAGAAATTCAATCAGGTGTTCGACATAGTCATCGAACCCGAACCGGCCATGGGTGAGCGCAACGTCGCGCGCATTGTGCCAGTCGGTAATGTAGACGTCGTGCTCTGGCAGCATCGTCTCAACAGTGTTGCGCAGGAGCGTTGCAAAATGCCCGGAGAGCGGCGCCACCAGCAGCACGCGCGGTTGCGCCGCCATGGTCTCCTTACGGAAGCGCAGCAACGTGCCGAACGGCGTTACGTGAGCGGCTTCCTCTTTGACCGCGACGCGCTCATTGCCGACCATCACGCTCGAAATGCCGAACGCCGGCCGCACATGCGTGAGGCCTGTTCGCGAAATCAGTTCATAGGCCGCGGACATATTGCGCAGCGCCGCCGAACCCGGCATGCCGCCGTTTGGGCGGCCGACGGCCTGCGCCGCGACACCGGCCCAAATCCGCATCGGAACCATCATGTCGGTATGAGCCTGATAGGTTTGATAAAGCATTCGCCCCGGCACCAGTTTTGCGGCTCCGATTTGCCGTCGGATAGCCAATTGGAAGTGTTTCGGATGGCCTGTATGCAAAGCCTAGTTTACTTTATGCTGCGCTGCGAGATAAAAATAGCGGTCTCTGCCGGCAGGGGAAAACCAAACGGACATCGTCCGTTGCCCGATCGGCGGTGACAGGATGCGGTCCGGGAACGATACGTAAACTGTTGATATGCATAGATATATCGTCAGGCCGACCACCGGCCTGACCAATCCGGAAAGCCGTGCCCCATGGCCGATGCCCAACTGACAATCAGCAGCAAGAACTACGGCGCCTGGTCGATGCGCGGCTGGCTGCTGTGCAAACTGGCTGGACTGGACTTCGAAGAGAAAGCGATTCCGAGTGACGATCCCTCGGTCCGGGCCGAACTCCTGCTGCTCTCGCCATCATTCCTGGTTCCAAAACTGACGCACGACGAGGTCGTCATTTGGGACACGCTGGCCATCGCGCAGTACCTCAATGAGTGGAACCCGGATGCCGGACTGCTACCGACCGAACGCAAAGCGCGGGCCCATTGTCGTGCGATCTGCGGCGAGATGCACGCCGGTTTTGCCAACCTCCGTTCGGCGCTACCGCTCAATATTAAGGCGACCTTTCCCGGCTTCAGGGTCTGGACCGGCGCGCAAGCGGATATCAATCGAATCGTCGCGATCTGGAATGAATGCCTTGCGACCTATGGCGGGCCCTATCTGTTCGGGGCCAAACCGACAATGGCCGACGCGATGTTTGCGCCGGTATGCTCTCGTTTTGTGACGTATGATGTTGCGCTCGATCCCGCCGCCGCCAGCTACCGCGCCACGATCATGGCGATGCCGGCGGTGCAGGAATGGGTCGAGGCCGCCCGCAACGAGCCGGAAGAGCTGGAGGAGCTTGACGTCGAGTTCTAGTGGAGCGGATTTGACATTTGATACCCATTCGCGGCTAGCCGTTCATCAAATGTCAAATTCAAAGCTCCACTAGAATCAAATAGTTGCTAGTGGTCTTTTGATTCCGACATTTGCTCGGGAGCTTGCAGCAGCGGGATGCAAATGTTGGAATCGGACCACTAGCAGCAAGGCCACGCCGGAACGGCGCCGCCGTAACCCACCCGCGGCACCTACAACCAACGCCGAAAAATATCCGCGAAAAAATACGGCCCGAGACACCACACCGAGACCCATATCGCGGCACCGACGATATTGGCGGCAACGAACTTGTGCCAGGGCATCAGCATCGAGCCCGCGACCAGGCCGTTCAACTGCCGCAGAATTACAAAAAATCTTGCCGTCACCACAATCAGTGCACCGCGCGCGCGAAACTTGCTCTCGATCCAATCGAGACGTTCAGGTGTCAGCTTAAACTTGGAACCGTATTTCTCAATCAGCGGCCGGCCGCCGTACCGCCCAATCGCATAACCGGTGCTGTCGCCGAGAACCGCCGCCAACCACGCCGCACCGAAGATCGACACCACCGAAAGTTCGCCGGCCGCCGCCAGCAACGACGCCGTGACAAGCGCGGTTTCTCCGGGAACCGGTGCTCCAAATGATTCGAAATAGAGAATAACGAACAGCGCAAAAGCGCCGTACGTTTTGACGTACGGCCCGATGTCCGCGAGGACGTGTTGAATTTCGGCTAGCACCAATTCCCATCCCTTGCCTGATGCAATGCACTCCGGTTCGCGTCAGCTAACAAAGGCCAGCATCCAACCGTCGGGAATTGCGCTAAACTATGTCCGAAATCAGCCACCCACCCGCGATGATCTCACCGTAGGTTGGCTGTTATTACAAATTAGATATCGCAAAAGGGCGCAGCCGAAACCGCGCAGGCGGATTTGATGTTTCGACGACGGAACATGTTGCCAGCCGAGCGGGGTTGAGCCACATCTTGACTGACAAGCAGACGGCACGACATTCGACAATCCGGCGCGGCAGTCGTCCTCCCGCAGCGATCGCATCAATGGGACACGTGACAGACGTCCAAGACACAACACGGTCGCCATCTCAGACCGCGTCCCATGACGCGGCGATCTTGATCAATACCCTTCCGCCCAACGAAGAGGAGCGGTTGCGCGGGTTGTATGCGCTTGAACTGCTCGACGCCGGCCGCATCGCACAGGTTGAACAAATCTGTCGCCTCGCCCGCGACCTCTTTCACGTCCCCGCTGCCATGGTGACGCTGATCGACCGCGACCGCGCATGTTTTCTTGCCACCTCCGGTTTCGAACGCAACGACATACCGCGGAATGAAGCAATTTGTTCCCACGCGATCCTCTCCGAAAAACCGCTGGTCATCTCCGACGCCCTCGCGGACCGGCGCTTTGCCGCCAGCGCCCTCGTCATCGGTGATCCTTATCTGCGATTTTATGCCGGCGCACCGCTTCAGTTCCGCGAAGGCATCAGACTTGGCACCTTGTCCGTGATCGACACAAAACCGCGTTCGATTTCCGAACCGGAGTTGGAGCAGCTACGTGTGCTGGCTGAACTGATCGTCAGCGAATTTCACACACGGAAATTCGCCGCCGATCTGAAGCGGCGCGAAGCGCTGCTCGGCCGGGCCGCGCGCTTATCGAGGATTGCCGGCTGGGAACTCGACGTCGAGAGCGACACCATCAAATTCAACGAAGAAGGCCTCCGCATCTGCGGCATCGCCGGCAACGGGCCCGTCACACGGCAGGATTTTTTGGAGCGGTTTCAAGACGAAGACGATCGCGATCGTATGCGGCTGGCGCTGTCCAGTGCGGCGACGCAAGGGGTGCCATTCGACCTTGAAACAGAACTTGTCGACGGCCGCGGGACGCGCTGGGTGCGAATGCTTGCCGAACCCGAAACCGTCAACGGCCGCATCGACCGGGTCATGGGCGTGGTGCAGGACATTACGGAGCGCAAGGAAACGGCGGCCCAAATCGAGTATCTCGCCTACCGCGATCCGCTCACCGGACTACCGAATCGAACCCAGTTCCATGAGTGCCTGCAACGTGCCATGTCCGCGGCTCATTCCACCGGAAGCCGACACGGCCTGCTGCTGATCGACATCGATCACTTCAAGACCGTCAACAATTCGATGGGGCATTTCGCCGGCGACGCTCTGTTGTCGGCTCTCGCCGCACGCCTGGGTCCGGCTATGGCGCCAGACCATACCTTGGCGCGGATTGCCGGCGACGAGTTCGCCATCATCGTCCCCGACGTTGCGGGCGCGAGCGATCTCGCACCGGTGGCGAATGCCGTGATTGAATTGCTCAAACAGCCGATCGCACACGACGGTTACGCCCTGGCGCTCGGCGTCAGTATTGGTGGTGCCATCTTTCCGGACAATGGAAAAACGGGCGTGGAAATCCTGAAGAACGCCGACATCGCCCTTTATCGCGCCAAGGCGGACGGCCGCAGCCGATTCGTTATGTTTCAGGAACTCGATGCGTTCGGATATCGAGGCCCACGTGCAGTTGCTCCATGATGTCCGGGCAGGAATTGCGCGTGGCGATTTTGGCCTGCTCTATCAACCGATCGTCAGCACCCAGGCAGGCGCGGTCAACGGCTTTGAGGGCCTGATGCGCTGGAACGATTCGCAGCGCGGGACGCTTTCGCCCGATATTTTCATGGCCGCCTTCGATGATCCAGAGTTGGCGATCCTCCTCGGCGACACCGCATTAAATCACGCAATGATGCAGATGCGGCAATGGCTGGATGCCGGCATCGATTTCGGACGTATCGCTGTCAATCTGTCTTCGCCCCAGTTCCGCATGCGCGGTCTCGCCAACCGCATACTCGGCATGATGCGGCAGCATCGAATTCCCAACCACTATCTCTCGCTCGAAATCACCGAGAGCGTCTATATCGACGCTGGCGTTGACGATGTCCTCGGCACGATCCAAACCCTGCATGACGCCGGCATTACGATCGCGCTCGACGATTTCGGCACCGGGCATGCGTCGCTGTCCCACGTGTGCCAGTTCCCGATCGACCGGGTAAAAATCGACAAATCGTTCGTTCAATTGGAAGCGCGCAGCGCCGTCGTCGACGCGATCATTCATATGGGACGCGGCCTCGGCATCGAGGTTGTCGCCGAAGGCGTCGAAACGCTCAAGCAAGTCTCAGCGTTACGCGCCAAGGGCTGCGACCACATGCAGGGCTATATTTTCGGGCAACCGATGGCCGCAAACGCAGTGCCGGCATTTATCCAACAAGTTGGCGCGCACGGCCTGGTCACCGGCCATTCCATGGCTTGATCCGGACCGGCTCGCTAACGTTTGGGCGCCAGCCAGCCGGATATGCGGGCGACCGCCTCCCGCATATCGGCTTCGGCGCCTGCGTAGCAGAACCGGACAAACCGCCGGCCATTGATTGGGTCAAAATCCAATCCGGGCGTTGCCGCGACGCCCGCCTGTTCGAGCATGTCCTTGGCAAAGGCCAGGCTGTCGTCGCACAGGTGCGAAACGTCGGCATAGAGATAAAAGGCGCCATCGCCGGGCAGGATGCGGCCGAGGCCGGCGGCCGGCAGGCCATCAAGCAGGATGGCGCGATTGATTTCGTATCCGCGCTTGACCGCCTCCATTTCAGCCCGACCTTCAAAAGCGGCTTCCGCGGCGATCTGCGCCAGCGTTGGCACCGAGATCGCCAGGTTCTGCTGCAGGCGCTCGACCGGGCGCACCAGCGGTTCGGGCAGCACCATCCATCCGATCCGCCAGCCGGTCATGCAGAAATATTTCGAGAACGAATTGATGATGACCGCGCGATCCGACAGTTGCGCCGCCGAAACTGCGGGAAAAGCATAGTCGAGACCGTGATAGATCTCGTCTGAAATGACGTGGATGCCCTCGTCTTCGGCCGCACGGATCAGGTCGGCCAGGGCCTCGCCGGTCATCATCGTGCCGGTGGGATTGGCCGGACTGGCCACCAGCACGCCTTTGAGCGCTTTGCGTCGATGCGCGGCGCGCAACAGGTCCGGCGTGATCGCCCAGCGGGATCGAACGTCGGTCTCGATCAGGACCGGTTCGCAGCCGAGCGCGGTCAGAATATGCCGGTACGGCGGATAGCCCGGCACCGCGACCGCGATCCGATCGCCAGCTTCGAACAGGCTGAGAAATGCAAGGATGAAACCAGCCGATGAGCCGGTGGTCACGACCACCCGCGACGGATCGACCGGAACTCCGTGAATCTCATCGTAGTGGCGCGCGATGCGCGCCCGCAGGCTCGGGATGCCGAGCGTTTCGGTGTAATCAAGCCGCCCCGTTTCGAGCGCTGCGCGCGCGGCCGCGATCGCGGTACGCGGCGCCGGCGCCGCCGGTTGCCCGACTTCCATGTGGACGACCCGTCCGCCAGCCGCCTCGATACGCGCCGCCGCCGCCATCACGTCCATCACCATGAACGGCGGCACATCGCTGCGCCTGGAAGGCACGATCAACCGCTTGGCGGCGTCCAGCATCATGGCCTGCATCCAATTATCGCGCCCCCCACCCCGGCATCGGCGGCCATCCGGCGCCAAAGCCACCATGCGACAATGTCTCGTGCGACAATGCGCAAGCGTAGGCGACCTCACGCGCTTGCGATCTGCCCCTCTGTTGCCGCAATCAACGGGTTCGGTGATAATGTCTAGATATGCGGTAAGATAGCGGTTGTCGTTAGCATTTGTTGCGTTTTCGCAATCGGCGCCGAAATCCGCAAGGGGCCTCTCATCGCGATTTCGAAAGTGAGGAACGGCGGGGCCCTGGCCGATCGGCACAAAGCCTGCCTCTCCCCGGCCATCCGCCTCGCACGCCAAGGGAAACGGATTTCAACGGATTTCCGAATGACATTGATGAATAAGCGGAACGAAACGATCCGAAGTGGTTGGGGATCACGGCTGGTCGCTGTGGTGACGGCTGGTGCTTTGGTCGCTGCCAGTCTTCCGACACAGGTGCTCGCCGCCGGTGGACCGCCGACAATTCGCGACGCGGAAATCGAGCAACTCCTGCGAGACTATACCAAGCCGATTCTGCGCGTCGCCGGTCTGGCGAAACAAAACGTCCGCGTTGTCATCATCAATAGTCGTGCATTCAACGCTTTCGTGATGGATGGGCGCCATATTTTCATCAATGCCGGCGCGATCATGGATGCGAATACGCCGAACGAAGTTATCGGCGTCCTGGCCCACGAAACCGGCCATATTGCCGGCGGCCACCTTCCCGCCTGCGGGAACAGCTTGCCAATGCTCAGACCCAGTCGATCATCGCCATGCTGCTCGGCCTCGGCGCCATGGTCGCGGCCTCTCAATCCCGCGGGTCGGGAATGGGGCAAGTCGGCGCCGCGGCACTCGCAGCCCCGCAACAGATGATCATGCGCTCATTGCTGTCCTATGTGCGCGCCCAGGAGGAACAGGCTGATCGCGCGGCGGTCAAATTTCTCAACGCCACCGGTCAATCCGCCAAAGGCATGTTCCTGACTTTCAAGCGCTTGGCCAACCAGAGCCTGTATGCGACTCAGAATATCGATCCCTATCTGCAGACGCATCCGCTGCCGGCCGAACGGGTCGCCGCACTTGAGGTGCTCGCTAAATCCAGCCCGAACTGGAACAAGCAGGATTCACCGGCGCTGCAACATCGCCACGATATGATGCGGGCGAAATTATACGGGTTCCTCGATCGTCCTGAGACGGTCTATCGCCGCTACCCGCTCAACAATAACAGTCTACCCGCTCGTTATGCCCGTGCGATCGCCTCCTACCGCTTTTCCGACATTCGCAGCGCGCAGGCGCAAATTGACGCGCTGATCCGCGCGCAGCCCAACAACCCGTTCTTTTATGAACTCAAAGGCCAGGCGCTTCTGGAAGCGGGACGCGCGGCCCAGGCAGTCGCCCCGCTGCGGCAAGCCGTTCGGCTCAATTCCGATCCGCTGCTCAAGGTGTTGCTCGCGCAGGCGCTGATCGCCACCAACGACAAGCGGCTGGCGAGCGAAGCTATCCCGATGCTGGAATCGGCGCTGCGGCGTGAGCCGGAAATGCCCGACGCACTTGTGCATCTCGCAATGGCCTATGGCCGTAGTGGCGATCTCGCCCATGCCGATCTGGCGTCCGCGCGAGCCGCGTTCCTGCGCGGCGATATCAAGGCAGCGCGAACGCTCGCCATCCGGGCAAAAGGCCGTTTCCCGGTCGGTTCGCCCGGCTGGCTCAAGGCCGACGATATTTCGAGTTACAAACCACCCAAACCAAAGATCACGCGCTCACGATAGCGCCCGAAAAGGAACCACCATGAGCCTTCGTTTGCACCTGTTCGCCGCGGCCGCCTCTGCCTTGATATGTCTGGCGCCAGCGGGCGCTTCGCGCGCTGATGAATTCACTCCGGCACAGCGGGACGAGATCGGGCGTATCGTCAAACAATATCTGCTGGCCAATCCTGAGGTCTTGCAGGAAGTCATCGCCGAGCTCGAGAAGAAGCAGGCCCTCGCCACTGCCGACAAGCATCGCAAGGCGGTGAAGGAACACGCCGCGACGTTGTTCAGTTCGCCGCGACAGGTCGTCCTGGGCAATCCCAAGGGCGACGTCACGATGGTGGAGTTCTTCGACTACAATTGCGGCTACTGCAAACGCGCATTGAGCGACATGCTCGATCTGATGAAGGCCAATCCGAATCTGAAGGTCGTCCTCAAGGAATTCCCGGTGCTCGGTCAAGGCTCGGTCGAAGCCGCGCGCGTCGCTGTTGCCGTTAAAATGCAGGACAAGACTGGCGAGAAGTATCTCGACTTTCACCGCAAACTGCTGACCGGCCGCGGCCAGGCCAATCGCGAACGCGCCATGGCGGCTGCCAAGGCGGCCGGGGTCGACATGACCCGGCTAGAAAAGGACATGGCAAGCGGCGAAGTCAAAAAGACCCTGGAGGAAAGCTTCAAGCTCGCCGACGCCCTCGGACTGAACGGTACGCCGAGCTACGTCGTTGGCAATGAGGTTGCAGTCGGCGCCATTGGGCGCGAAGGCTTGCAGAAGTACATCAATACCGCCAAGTGCGGTAAGGCGACCTGCTGAAATCCGGGACCGCACGTCGCCTGCCTTGGGCTGGCGACGGCTGTTCTTGGTGTCTTGGTGAATGTCCATTGCCAAGCTTGGGCCGGCGCGAGATGATTTGGCAGGCAGCATTCGCCAGGGCGGTCCCGTCAGACGCGTCCATGCGCCGCAAGGCCGGCTTTCATCATCTCAGGTCGATCAAGGCAACACTCGTAGCCTTCTGATTCGAGAGTATGATCCGGAAAAGTTGCAAACTTTTGCCGATCAAATGTTAGGTATTCACCGCGCTTCAAATTGACTGAAACGCACTCTCGAGTGACGCTGGATTTGAGGTTCCACCACCGGAGCGATCCGTGATCACGTCCGGAACTTCCAATCCAGCGATTGAGAACCTATTCCCCTTCGCCTGCGAGCCTCCTATAAATACCGAAAATACCGAAGTTTCAGCCTGCGGCACGTCCGCCCCGCGCCGGAAAAGGCGCTTCCGAAAGCCGAATCTGGCCGGTCATGGCAAAAACCATCTACGTCCTGAATGGTCCCAACCTGAACTTGCTCGGCATGCGCGAACCCGAAAAATACGGGCACGCGACCCTCGCCGACGTCGAAATGTTGGCTCGGGGCACCGCCCAGCGCTTCGGCCTTGATGTCGCGTTTCACCAATCCAACCACGAGGGAGATATCGTCGATTGGATTCAGGAAGCGCGGGCCACTCAGGCGACCGGGATCGTGCTCAATCCGGCGGGCTTTACCACAACGTCAGTTTCAATCCTTGACGCGATCCTCACCGCCGGAATCCCAGTGATCGAAATTCACATCACCAACATTCACGCGCGCGAGGATTTTCGCCACAATTCACTCGTCTCGAAGGTGGCACGGGGCGTCATTTGCGGCCTTGGCGTGAATGGATACGCCTTAGCCATCACAGGCTTGGCAGAGATCGCTGGCGTAAAATCTAAAACGTAGGTCAAATGGGCGCCCCCCTCCGCCAGCGGAGAGGTTAGAGGTTGATGACGGCCAAACGGGAAACGCCCGATCCGGCCAAGACTGGGACGCGGGAACCTGGCGAAGGATGTTGAATGGCGGACGAGAATAATCCCATCGATCAGGACATGATCCGGTCCCTCGCCGGATTGCTCGACGAAACCGGCCTGTCCGAGATCGAAATCGAGCAAGCGCGGCTTGCGCGTGCGGGTTGCGCGCCAGATCACCGGTAACACCTTCTCGGTGGCCGCGCGGGCTGGGGAAATCCCATCGGGAACCCCGGTTGCCCCGGCCCACGCCGATCCCTCCAAGCACCCTGGTGTGGTCAACTCGCCGATGGTTGGAACGGCCTACCGGTCGCCGGAACCTGGCGCCCGCCCGTTCATCGAGATTGGTAGCCGCGTCGAGGCCGGCGAGACATTGCTGATCATCGAAGCCATGAAGACCATGAACCAGATTCCATCGCCGCGCGCAGGAACCGTGATCCAGATCCTGTTCGAGGACGGCCAGCCGGTCGAGTTTGGTGAACCCCTGCTGATTGTTGAGTAGCGTTGGTCGCACCACGATGATGTTCGATAAAATCCTGATCGCCAATCGCGGAGAAATCGCACTGCGCGTGTTGCGCGCCTGCAAGGAACTCGGCATTCCGACCGTCGCCGTCCATTCGACAGCCGACGCCGACGCCATGCATGTCCGGCTCGCCGATGAGAGCGTGTGCATCGGGCCTCCCGCGGCCAAGGACAGCTACCTCAATATCCCGGCATTGCTGGCGGCCTGCGAGATTACCGGCGCCCACGCCGTCCATCCCGGCTACGGTTTCCTGTCGGAAAACGCCCGTTTCGCCGAGATCCTGATCGAACACGGCGTGCAATTCATCGGACCGAAGCCCGCTCATATCCGGCTGATGGGCGACAAGATCGAAGCCAAGCGGACCGCCAATCGGCTCGGAATTCCGGTCGTTCCCGGCTCCGAAGGCGGGGTCACCTCGGACGTGGAGGCAACCGCGATCGCGCGGGACATCGGCTATCCGATCCTGATCAAGGCCGCGGCCGGCGGTGGCGGCCGCGGCATGAAGGTGGCGCGCTCTCAGAGCGAACTCTCCACCGCGCTCTCGACCGCGCGCGCGGAAGCCAAGGCGGCATTCGGCGATGACGCCGTTTACCTGGAAAAGTATCTCGAACGGCCGCGCCACATCGAAATTCAGGTGCTTGGCGACGGCAAGGGTGGCGCTATCCATCTCGGCGAACGTGATTGCTCGCTGCAGCGCCGCCATCAGAAAGTCTGGGAGGAAAGCCCCTCGCCTGCGCTGAACACCGAAGACCGAAATATCATCGGTGAAACGGTGGCCAAAGCGATGCGGGATCTCGGCTATCTCGGCGTTGGCACCGTTGAGTTCCTTTTCGAGGACGGCAACTTCTATTTCATCGAAATGAACACCCGCATTCAGGTCGAACATCCGGTGACCGAAATGATCACCGATATCGATCTGATTTTGGAACAGATCAGGGTTGCGGCCGGCGGAAATCTCGAACTC
>CAWDZJ010000022.1:0-317635 GCA_963806815.1 uncultured Alphaproteobacteria bacterium
GACCATTTGCTCGGTGTCGAACACCACGATCAGGTCCGGCCGCAGCGCTTCGAATTCCTGACGCAGCCGCGGAAAATAGCAGGCGGTTTCGCAATCCGGCCCGTCACGCTCGACAAAAAATGGAAAGACAGGCGTATGCGGCACACCGAACCCGCCGACAATATCAGCCACCCGGCAGTCCTCCCGGTCGATGCGGGCTTTTGCCCGCCGCTCGCCTGCGAATGCGGCGCCCCTCACAGTGCCCGCATAACTCGGACACCATAGTTGCCATAGCAAGGTCGGCGACCGCAAACATCTCGGAACCGTGCCGCGCCGGTCGCCACCGGCGCCCTGGATGGCGGGCCTTTACCCCTGGCCGGCCCGTTCAACGCGCCTGGCAAAGGATCCGGTACCATCGCGATCCCGGCAAGTTAACAAACAAGCAGCAGGACTGATCGCTGTTTGCGCAGCGGCGTGTTGCAAATTGTGCAAATCGCTGCTGCCTAATTTCGCGGCAACTTTGGAATTCCTAAAATTTGCGAGCGCTTAGCCATCCCGCAGCCCCTTCGGCAACTGGCATAGTCTTTGCTGCAATGCAAAGCGCTAGATCGCACCTGCCGTCCGATGACGGTTCTTGAAGGCGCAACGCCTGGCAGGGCCCAACGGCGGGCTCAGTACGGCATCGATGCCGGTGTGTTGCCGCATGGCCTCGGCGACCGCCGAGGCGTGCGCGACCCGCGCGCTGGATGGATGCCGATGGAAATTGCGCCGAGCCATAGATTTGTCGACGGGGCCGTTGCTTTGAGCAACGCAACCGCGCCGGTTGCGTCGGGCTCTGACGCGGCCTGCAACTGCAAGCGATCCAGTCATCGTGGTCGGCGGCGGGCCGACAGGCTTGCGCGTGGCGCAGGAAGTGGCGCGGCGCGGCCACGCCGTCGTTCTGTTCAATGCCGAACGTTGGCGGCCCTACAATCGCGTCAAGCTGACGCCGTTCCTGGCCGGCGAGGTGCAGATCGGCCGCGTCTATCAGCCCAGCCATCGTCGCGCGCGGCACCGCATTCACTCAGTACAACAGCCAAAGATCGTTGCGATCGATCGTGAGGCCGGGAAGTCGAAAATCAGTTCGGCCGGCGCTGGCGCTATTCCAAGCTGGTACTGTGTCTCGGCTCCCGCGCTCATATCCCGCCAATTCCGGGCCGCGAACTGAGCGGCGTCTTCCGTTTCCGCAGTTTCGATGACGTCGAGGGATTGCTCGCACGCACGATGCGCTCGCGCCGCACCGTCGTCATCGGTGGCGGTCTGCTTGGCCTGGAAGCCGCGCGCGGCATGGCATTGCGCCAGATCGATACCGTCGTCGTCGAGCACGAACCGCATCTGATGGCGCGCCAGCTCGACCATGCCGGCGGCCTTCTGCTCGAAGCGGAAATCCTCAACACCGGCGTCGACATCCGCACCGGATGTTCGGTCAAGTCGATCGACGGCGACGGCCGGGTCGAAGGGATTTCATTGTCATCCGGCGAGACGCTCGCGTGCGACACCGTCATCATCTGCACCGGCATCCGTTCCAATATCGAGCTCGCGCGCGACGCCGGCATCGCGGTCGGCCGCGGCATCACCGTCAACGACGCGATGCAGACGTCGGACCCGGACATCTATGCCGCCGGCGAATGCGCCGAACACGACGGCAACGTCTACGGTCTGGTCGCGCCGGGTTTGGAGCAGGCGGCAGTCGTCGCCGCGCATGTATCCGGCGAAGCGGCGAGCTATCGCGGATCGGTCCCGAGCACGAAGCTCAAGGTCATCGGAACCGATGTCTTCAGCATGGGCGATGTCGAGCAACTCGACCAGCGCATCGACGTTCGCACTCTGGCCTGGAGCGATCCGAAGGCCGGACTTTATCGGCGGCTGGTGTTCGACCGCGGGCGTCTGGTTGGCGGGCTTGGGCGTCGGCGCCTGGCCGGAACTCAATCGCATTCAGCAGGCGGTGCGCGACCGGTTCGTGATCATGCCCTGGCAGCGCTGGCGCTTTGCCCGCACCGGACGGCTTTTCCCGGATGGGCAAGCCGCAATCGGTCGGCGCTGTGGCCGTCGGCGGCGACCGTCTGCAACTGCACCGGCGTGAACCGCGGCCAGCTCGGTGACGCCATCAACAATGGCGCCGGTTCGATCGAGGAGCTGATGCGCGAGACCAGCGCCATCGACCGTGTGCGGCTCATGCCGGCCGCTGTTGCAGGAAATGCTCGGCGGCAAGGCCGATGCATCCGCCGGTGTTCGGCGCGCGCACGATCGTGGTCGTTTCGCTGCTGGCCGCCGTGCTCGCGATCGCCGCGTGCTGCTGCCGGCGTGGCCCTATTCGCCGAGCCTCGAGCGTGGCATCGGCCTCGATCGCTTCTGGATCGACGGGGTCTGGAAGCAGATCACCGGCTTCACGCTGCTGGGGCTTTCGGCGGTCGTCGCCTTTCTGTCGGTCCGCAAGCGCGTGCGCATGCACTGGCTTGGCGACTATCGCTTCTGGCGCATCGCGCATGTCGCTGTTGGGGCCGGCGCGCTCGCCGTGCTGTTCTTCCATACCGGCTTTCATCTCGGCGACAATCTCAACCGCTGGCTGATGCTGACGTTCCTGGCGATCGCCGTCGTCGGCACGCGACCGGCATCGTCACCGCGCGTGAACATGCCGTGCTGGCCAAGGGCAGGCGTCGTCGCCGCGCGCTGTTCACCTGGCTGCACATTCTCGCCTTCTGGCCGCTGCCGGTTCTGCTCATGCTGCACATCGTCACTGTTTACGCCTACTGAGAACTACAAAGGATGTCGCGAACCGTCATGCTCTGGTTGTTGTGGCTCTCGCTTTCGGTCTCGGCGGCGCTGGTTGCGCTGACGATCATCGTCTATGGCGGCAACCGCGCGATTTCTCTGATCGGAAGAACCACGAGCGGCCATCACCAGATCGAGCTCGCCTGCGACGCCTGCCACACCAGCGTGTTCGGCGGCGCCGAGGTCCTGCAAAATGCCTGCGTGAAATGTCATGGCGCGGAGCTCAAGGCCGCCAACGACGCCCACCCGCAATCGAAATTCACCGATCCGCGCAATGCCGACCGCACGGCCGTTCTCGATGCCCGCTATTGCGTCACCTGTCACCAGGAACATCGGCCCGGCATCACCCGCGCCATGGGCGTGACCATGCCGGACGATTATTGCGTGCCATTGTCATCGCGACATCGCCACAGACCGGCCGAGCCACAAGGGTCTGAAATTCACCACTTGTGCCTCGGCCGGCTGTCACAACTTCCATGACAACCGCGCGCTCTACGAGGAGTTCCTGGTCAAGCATGCCGGCCAGCCGGACAATCTGGAAGTCCAGAAGCGTCGCGCTCGTTGAGTTCCTAGCAGCGAGCGCAAGGACGCCATCAAGGTGCCAAAGCGCGCTTGCGCCGCCGATGCCGACGCGCCGGCCGCGCATCGCGGCGACGCCAACTCATCGCCGATTGGGCGAGGCGATGCGCACGCCACGAGCCGGTGTCAATTGTTCCGGCTGCCATACCACCAAGGCGGAGCCCAAGACCTGGATCGCCGCGCCCGGCCTGACGCCTGCAAGGGCTGCCATGCCGACGAGGCTGGACCTTCACCGAGGGCAAGCACGGCATGCGCCTGCGCGACGGCATGCTGGCGACCCGCGACGGTCCGTTCGGCCTGTTCAAGGCGAAAAAGCTCGCGCCCATGACGCCCGCGAATGCGCGACTGCCGATGAAGCCGGAGGCAGGCCACAAGACGCTCGACCTGCAACACCTGCCAAGCCGCGCACCGCTACGACTTAAAGGCGCGCGCGGTCGACGCTGCGCCGGCTGCCACGACGATGCGCACACCAAGGCCTACTTCGCCTCCCCGCACTACGATCTGTTCGAGCGCGAGATGTGGGGCTGCGCCGCGAGGCTCGGGCGTCTCCTGCGCGACCTGCCACATGCCGATCGTCGAGGGCCACAAGCCGGACGGCGCCAAGACGGCCTATCGTCACCCACAATCAGAACGACAATCTGCGCCCGAACGAAAAGATGGTGCGCAGCGTCTGCAGCGAATTGTCACGGGCTGCAGTTCGCGCTCGACGCGCTCGCCGATCCGGCGCTGATCGCGAAGAATTTCAGGGACTCTCAACCGTCCATGTCAAGAGCATCGAATGGGCGGCGAGCCGGGCGAGAGCAAGGCGGAAACGCCAAGCGCAAATGACAATGACTCCGCAAGCCATTGATCAGCAAGCAAAGGACAGGGACATGTCGATCAAGATCATGAAAGTGGGGGCGGCTGCCCTTCTCGTCGGTGCTGTCACGGCGACCAGCGCCGCCTACGGGCAATGGTTCGGCGCAGCAAGGACACCAAAGCAATCCCGATGCAGGATGTCGCCGACATGCTGCATGCGGTGATGGATTCCGATCGGACGATCTACACCCAGAAGGTCGTTCAGCGACTGCAGAATCAGGAAAAGGTGATCAAGGCCGACGAGCATTTCATGGACAAGAAGGCGCTGCCGCTGCCGGCGCAGATGTTCCGCTTTGGCGCGGAGAAGGTCGGCGAGAAGACCAAGAAATTCTCCTACTCGCTGCTCTCGCTGTGGCCGGTCAACAAACAGAACGCGCCGCGCACCGACCGTTGAAAAGGAAGGGCTGAAATTCGTCGCCGACAACAAGGGCAAGAACTTCTACGGCGAGGAAACCCTGGGCGGCAAGAAGTTCTTCACCGCCGTCTATGCCGACACGGCGGTGTCGCCGGCCTGTACCGGTTGCCACAACGAACACATCGACAGCCCGCGCGACGACTTCAAGGTCGGCGATGTCATGGGCGGCGTCGTGATCCGCATCCCGATGAACTGAGTTCGAATCGGTGCGCGACCCATGCACCGTGTCGCAATCGGACCGCGCCGCGCTTGGTCACCGCCATTGAGGAGTCCGCAAACTGGCTTTCGTCTAAGGAGACAACGTGATGACACCGCAGCAAGTCACACTGGTTCAGGACAGCTTTAAGAAGGTGGTGCCGATTGCCGACACGGCCGCCGATCTGTTTTACGACCGGCTGTTCACGATCGCGCCTGAAGTGCGGTCGCTGTTTCCCGACGACATGGCCAAGCAGAAGCAGAAGCTGATGCAGATGCTGGCCACGGCGGTCACCAACCTGCATCAGGTCGAGAAGATCATCCCGGCGGTCGAGGACCTCGGCCGCCGCCACGTCGCTTATGGCGTGCAGGACAAGCACTACGAACACGGTCGGCGATGCGCTGCTGTGGACCCTGGAAAAGGGGCTCGGCGCCGATTTTACCCCCGACGTCAAGGAGGCCTGGACGCTGACCTATGTTACGGTCGCCGGCGTGATGAAGAAGGCGGCGGCCACGGTGCCGCCGAAAGTCGAAAAGAAGGGCATCATGGCGCGGCTGTTCGGTTAACCGCGCGTCTTCGACGAGATTGGCCGGCGGCACCGGCCGTTCGCGATCACAATGTGTCAAGCGGTTGCCGCAAACTCCGGTGGCGGCCGAAGGCGGACCGATGCTGGAACGGGACTTGCATCGCCTGCCGTTGAAACCCCGGCGCGTCCGGTTGCCGCGCGCTGGCCAAGCTTTGGCCATCGCCGCCGCGAAGGACGTCGTTCGAAGGACAATCCGCGTGCAGGAACCAAAGCGGCCGGCCAGTTCGGGACGATGTGCGGGGCCGGCCGGCAGTCTCGCCGAAGAGACCCTCAAGATCGTCATCGTCGACGAAAGTTCGATCCGCGCCGCGATCCTGGAAGAGGGCTTGCGCGAGGCAGGCTTTCTGCAGGTCATCCGCATCGCCGAGATGACCAATCTGCTGGCGCGCATTTACGCGATCGATCCGGACGTCATCCTGATCGACCTGGAAAATCCTAGCCGCGACGTGCTGGAGCAGATGTTCCAGATGAGCCGCATCGTGAAGCGGCCGGTCGCCATGTTCGTCGACCAGAGCGATACCGCCTCGATCCAGGCCTCGGTCGATGCCGGCGTCTCCTGCTACATCGTCGACGGCCTGAAGAAGGAGCGCATCAAGCCTATCCTCGACACCTGCATTTCCCGCTTCAATGCCTTTTCCCGGCTGCAGAGCGAACTCGATCAGGCCAAGGGCGCGCTCGAGGAGCGCAAGGTGATCGACCGCGCCAAGGGTATCCTGATGAAGGCCAAGAACCTCACTGAAGAGGAGGCCTATGCCCTGCTGCGGCGAACCGCCATGAACGAACACAAGAAGATCGTCGAGATCGCGCAGTCGATCCTGACCGCCGCGGAGTTGCTGAAATGAACTCCGACGGCACGCCTTTGCGCATCGGTTACATTCCGCTGGTGGACGCCGCCGCCTTGATCGTCGCGGTCGACAAGGGATTTGCCGCCGCCGAGGGGCTCGACGTCGATCTGGTGCGCGAGGTGTCGTGGTCGAATGTCCGCGACAAGCTCAATATCGGCCTGTTTCAGGCCGCGCATCTGCTCTCGCCGGTCGCGATCGCCTCGAGCCTCGGGCTCGGCCATGTCCGCGTTCCGATCATTGCGCCGTTCAATCTCGGCCTCAACGGCAATGCCATTACGGTGACGCCGCGCCTGTTATCGCGCGCTCGCCGAAGCGCGCCGACGGCGATCTCGCCGACCCGATGGTGTCGGCGCGCGCCTTGGCAGGCGTCGTGCGCCGGCGCCGCATCCGCGGCGAGGAACCGCTCACCTTCGGCATGACCTTTCCGTTTTCCAACCACAATTATCAGTTGCGGTTCTGGATGGCGGCCGGCGGCGTCGATCCGGACGAGGATGTCCGGCTGGTCGTGCTGCCGCCGCCCTACATGGTGGAGAGCCTCGCCAGCGGCCATGTCGACGGCTTCTGCGTCGGCGCGCCGTGGAATTCGGTCGCGGTCGAGCACGGCCTCGGCCACATCCTGCATTTCGCGGCTGACTTCCTCGCGCGCACCTCGGAGAAAGTGCTGGCGGTCCGCGCCGACTGGGCCGAGCAGCGATCCCGATACGCCTGGCGCGGCTGATGCGCGCCGTCGGCCGCGGCGCCGAGTTTGCCGCAGCCAGGGAAAACCGCGACGAGGTCGTCGCCATGCTGGCCGCGCCCCGCCGTATCGACGTGCCGAAGTCGGCGGTGCGCGCCGCGCTCGACGGCCATCTCAAGGTTTCTCCCGACGGCGCGACCCGCAAGAATGCCGCACTATCTTATCATCGGCGGCGAAGCGGCAAACCGTCCCGATCCGGTGCAGGCCGCCTGGATCTACGCCCAGATGGTGCGCTGGGGCCAGGCCCCGCTCGACTCCGGAACTTGCCGCCGCCGCGCGCGCGGTCTACCGCCCGGATCTCTATGATGCCGCGCTCGGGCTTGCGGCCTGCGCGCGACGCGGCCGCCGTGACGGCATCGGCGCCTTCACCGGCCCGCTCTTCGACGCCGGCAATGTCAGCGGCTACCTCTCGGCCTGGTCGATCGGACGCCACGGCTGATGCGCTGCCGCTACTGTTGCGTTGCACAAAATATAGCCAGTGCTGCGAATGGCCTGAGCATTTTGCCGCTGCCTGCCGGGTGGCGCGATCCACAACAGCTTGGCGCGGAACGGATTTCCTCCACGGCCGAGTTGGCACGAGGCTTGAATAAGGAGTCTCGACAGGTGCCGCTGTGATGCGGCGCCCCGTGGTCCAACGATGGGCCAAATAGCAACGCCGCTGTCCGAGATGCGCGAGTGATCGCGAGGTCGGGCTGCGGTTTTTTTTTGGCCGCGAGGAAGCGCGGAAGGCGGGTGCGAGTCACAACGCCACGCCACCCAACAGGACAACAAGAGACCATGAGCAAGAAATCAGATCGCAACACGTTGGACGCAGCCACCCCGAAGCGCGACGTCAACCGCCGCGCGTTCTTGAAAGCCACGGTCGGCACCGCGGCGCTTGCCGGCGCCGTGCCGGCCAGTCAGATGTTCGCGCCGAGCATCGCCAAGGCGGCGCTTGCGCCCGAGAAGGAAGACCTGAAATTCGGCTTCATCAAGCTCACCGACATGGCGCCGATCGCCATCGCCAAGGAGCTCGGCTACTTCGAGGACGAAGGGCTCTATGTCCAGGTCGAGCCGCAGGCCAACTGGAAGGTGCTGCTCGATCGCGTCATCACCGGCGAACTTGACGGCGCGCATATGCTGGCCGGCCAGCCGCTCGGCGCCACCATCGGTTTCGGCACCAAGGCCCACATCATCACGCCGTTCTCGATGGACCTCAACGGCAACGGCATCACGGTGTCGAACGCCATCTGGGCGGAGATGAAGAAGCATCTTCCCGTCGGCCCTGACGGCAAGATCGTGCATCCGATCAAGGCCGACGCGCTCAAGAAGGTGGTCGACAAGTTCAAGGCCGAAGGCAAGCCCTTCAACATGGGCATGGTGTTCCCGCTTTCGACCCACAATTACGAACTGCGCTATTGGCTCGCGTCGGGCGGTCTGCATCCCGGCTTCTATTCCAAGACTGACATTTCCGGGCAGATCCTCGCCGACGTTTTGTTGTCGGTGACGCCGCCGCCGCAGATGCCGGCAACCCTCGAAGCCGGCACCATTCTCGGCTATTGCGTCGGTGAGCCGTGGAACCAGCAGGCGGTCATCAAGGGCATCGGCGTTCCGGTCATCACCGATTACGAACTCTGGAAGAATAATCCGGAGAAGGTGTTCGGTATCACCGCCGAATTCGCGCAGAAATATCCCAACACCACGCTGGCGTTGACCAAGGCGCTGATCCGCGCCGGCCAATGGCTCGACGCCAACGACAACGCCAACCGTCCCGCGGCGGTGAAGATCCTGTCGAAGTCGGAATATGTCGGCGCCGACGCCAACGTCATTGCCAATTCGATGACCGGCACCTTCGAGTATGAGAAGGGCGACAAGCGCGCGGTTCCCGACTTCAACGTCTTCTTCCGCTACTTCGCGACCTATCCCTACTACTCCGATGCCGTCTGGTATCTGACGCAGATGCGCCGCTGGGGCCAGATCACGGAAGCCAAGCCCGACAACTGGTACGCCGAGGTCGCCAAGAAAGTCTACCGGCCGGACATTTATCTGGAAGCCGCAAAGCTACTGGTCGCAGACGGCAAGGTGAAGAAGGAAGACTTCCCATGGCAGAGCGACGGCTATCGCGCGCCTACCAACGAATTTATCGATGGCATCAGTTACGACGGCCGCAAGCCCAACGCCTATATCGACAGCCTGAAGATCGGCCTGAAAGGTCCACAGCGCGTCGAAGGCATCAAGGTCGTTTCCAACTGACCTCGCCGACGGCAGGACGAGCATGGCGCCATTCGTACAAGGGAATCGTTTGAATGTCCGTAGCAACTGATCTTGCCCCGAGCGTCGAGACGGAGGCGCATCGCGTCGCCCGCCGCGCGCTTTGGCACAATCGCATCAATCGGTCGGCCAGCTATCTTGAAGTGGTCGGCCTTGGCTGGCTGGTGCCGCTGATGCGGATGGCGTCAGGCGACAACATCCGCCAACAGAGTGCCGAGCTCTGGCGCCAGCTCGGTGTTCCGTTGTTGGCGATCGTGATCTTTCTTGCCGCCTGGGCCTGGCTTGCACCGAAGGTCAATACCAGCCTCGGTGTGTTGCCGGGGCCGGCGCAGGTTTGGGTTCAGGCGAAGAACCTTTATGCCGATCATCTTGCCGAGCGCGGCAAGGAGCGCGCTTTTTTCGAGCGGCAGGACAAGCGCAATGCCGAGAAGCTGGCGCGCGATCCCAGTGCCGAAATAAAAGTCCGCCCCTATACCGGGAAACCGACGTTTCTCGATCAGATCTGGACTAGTCTGGAAACGGTCTTTGTCGGCTTTTTGTTCGCGACAGTGATCGCCGTGCCGCTGGGTATCCTGTGCGGCCTGTCGCCGACTTTCAATTCGGCGCTCAATCCACTGATCCAGATTTTCAAGCCGGTGTCGCCGCTCGCCTGGCTGCCGATCGTCACCATGGTGGTCAGCGCTCTCTATGTGTCGCAGGACCCGATATTCCCGAAATCGTTCCTGGTTTCCGCCATTACCGTGACGCTGTGCTCGTTGTGGCCGACCCTGATCAACACCTCGCTGGGTGTCGCCACCATCGACAAGGATCTGATCAACGTCAGCCGGGTGCTGCGCCTGTCTTGGCCGAAAAAAATCGTCAAGCTGGTGATGCCCTCGGCGCTGCCGCTGATCTTCACCGGCATGCGGCTGTCGCTTGGCGTCGGCTGGATGGTGTTGATCGCGGCGGAAATGCTGGCGCAGAATCCGGGCCTTGGAAAGTTTGTCTGGGATGAATTCCAGAACGGCTCATCCTCTTCGCTCGCCAAAATCATGGTGGCCGTGCTGACAATCGGCATCATCGGCTTTCTGCTTGATCGCGTCATGCTGGCGCTGCAGGCCGCCGTCACTTTCGGCAACACGCGCTGACGGGGAAAATGATGCCGATCCTGGAATTGAATTCCGTCAGCAAGTCCTTCGGCTCGGGTGACACCCGGACCAACGTGCTGAAAGACATTTCTCTGAGCGTTAACGAGGGCGAGTTTGTCGCCATCGTCGGCTTCTCCGGCTCCGGCAAGACCACGCTGATCAGCTTGATGTCGGGTCTTGCCACGCCGGACGAAGGCGAGGTGCTGTTCCGCGGCAAGCCGGTGACGGAGCCGGGTCCGGAGCGCGGCGTGGTGTTTCAGAACTATTCGCTGATGCCATGGCTTTCGGTCTCCGAGAATGTCGCGCTTGCTGTCGACGCGGTCCATGGCGGGGAGGGGCGTGCGAAGCGCGCGGCGCGCGTGGCGCGTTACGTCGAGATGGTGGGGCTTTCCCATGCCGTCGACCGCAAGCCGGCGGAACTTTCCGGCGGCATGCGTCAGCGCGTGGCGGTGGCGCGCGCTCTCGCCATGGAGCCGGAAGTGCTGTTGCTCGACGAGCCGCTGTCCGCGCTTGACGCGCTTACGCGCGCGAAGCTGCAGACCGAAATAGAAGCGATCTGGTCACAGGACAAAAAGACCGTGGTCCTGATCACCAATGATGTCGATGAGGCCATTCTGCTTGCCGACCGCATCATTCCGCTCAATCCCGGACCGGGCGCCACCTTTGGTCCGGAATTCGTGGTGCCGTTCGCGCGTCCGCGCGAACGCGCCGCGATGAATGCCAATCCGGCCTACAAGCGTCTTCGTGCCGCGGTGACGCAATATCTGATGGATGTCGGGGTCACGCGCGGAAATGTCGCCCGTGAGGACCAGCGCAATTTGCCCAATGTCGTGCCGGTGGTTTTCGATTCCGGCCCGCCACGCGCCTATCTGGAGGCAGCCGCCAGTCCGGTCGAACAGCGTTATGTCGAATTCTTTCAGGTCAGCAAGGTCTATCCGACTCCGAAGGGGCCGCTCACGGTCGTTGACGGCTTCAACCTGCTGATGCGCAAGGGCGAGTTTGTTTCGTTGATCGGTCATTCCGGTTGCGGCAAGTCGACGGTGCTGTCGATGATCGCCGGCCTCAATGATATTTCTGGCGGCGGCATCGTGCTCGACAACAAGGAGGTCACCACCGCCGGTCCCGACCGTGCCGTCGTGTTCCAGGCGCCTTCACTGTTTCCCTGGTTGACCGCGCGCGAGAATGTCGCGGTCGGCGTCGATCGCGTTTTCCCGCACGCCAGCCGCGCCGAGCGCGCTGAAGTCGTCGACTATTATCTCGCGCGTGTCGGGCTTGCCGATGCCATGGACAAGCCGGCATCGGACCTGTCGAACGGCATGCGTCAGCGGGTCGGTATTGCGCGCGCTTTTGCGTTGTCTCCGAAACTGCTGCTGCTCGATGAGCCGTTCGGCATGCTCGATTCGCTGACTCGCTGGCAGTTGCAGGAAGTGTTGATGGAGGTGTGGTCGCGCACCCAGGTGACGGCGATCTGCGTCACCCACGATGTCGACGAGGCGATCCTGCTTGCCGACCGCGTGGTGATGATGACCAACGGACCCAATGCGCGCATCGGCCGCATTCTCGACGTTGACATCGAACGGCCGCGGACACGCCGCGCCCTGCTCGACCACCCGAGCTACTACGAATACCGCCAGGAACTGCTGTCGTTTCTCGACGAGTTCGAGCATGGCGCCGGCGGCCGCCAGCCGGCGCGGAACGCGGCCTAGGGGAATGGCCATGAGCCCGCACGCAAGGCACCTGTTGATTGTGGCATCGGATCGCATGGTGGCGATTGGCGCTCGACAATGGCGCCCCGCGACCTACAACTGTGCCGACGATTACAGGGAAGAGGCGCCAGGCCGTGAGCGATCGCCGTTGGCACAATTTGACGGACGAGGAGATCGAGCGCATCCGCCGCTCGTTCGATCAGGTCTGGTCGGTCTCGCAGCAGGTCACGGACCAGTTCTACGCCCGGCTGTTCGAGACTGCACCGGAATTGCGCCCGCTGTTTCGTATCGACATGGCCGAGCAGAAAAAGAAATTCATCTCCACGTTGGCGGTCATCGTCGGCAGCCTGAATCAGGTCGAGATCGTGTTGCCGATGGTGGATTCGCTCGGCCGCAATCATGCGGCCTATGGCGTCGATCCGGCTGCCTATCCGATCGTCGGCGAGGCGCTGCTTTGGGGCATGGCACGCGGCCTGGACGAGAGCTGGACGCCCGAGGTCGCCGCCGCCTGGACCAAGGCCTATGCAGCCCTGTCATCCCGCATGATCGAAGCCGCGCAACGCTGATTTTTGCGGCGCGTCCCGGTTTGGGAGGCGCGCGATGAGCGAACCGCTGTTGATCGTCGGCAACGGCATGGCCGCAGCGCGCTTCGTTGACGAACTGAGCCGCCGCGCGCTCGGTCGTTATGCCATTGCGGTCGTCGGCGAGGAGCCACGGCTGGCCTACAATCGCGTTTTGTTGTCGTCGGTGCTGGCACGCGAAGTCGCGCCGAGCGAGATCGAGTTGAAGCCCGCGCAATGGTGGCGCGAGCGCGGCGTGACGTTGCTCTTCGGCCATGCCGCGACGGCGGTCGATGCACAGATCCGCCGCGTCAGGCTCACCAATGGCGCGACCTTGCCCTACGGACGGCTGGTGCTGGCGACGGGATCGCGTCCGATCCGGTTGCCACTGCCGGGCATGGAACTGCCGGGCGTTCTGACCTTCCGCGATCTCGGCGATGTCAACGCCATCGAGGCGGCGGCGGCCAGCGGCATCAAGGCGGTGGTGATCGGTGGCGGTCTGCTCGGCCTTGAAGCAGCCTATGGTTTGGCGAAAGCGGGCGCTGAGGTCGCCGTCATTCATTTGATGGATCGGCTGATGGAGCGCCAGCTCGATCCGCGCGCCGCCGCCATGCTCAAATCCGCGGTCGAAGCCAAGGGAATCGTTGTCCATCTCAACGCCGAGACCGAGCGTGTGCGCGGCACCGGACGCGTGGAAGGTGTTGAACTGAAAGACGGTCGCGTGCTGGCCGCCGACATGGTGGTCGTGGCAGTCGGCATCCGCCCGAATGTTGATCTTGCCCGCACCGCCGGGCTCGACATCAACCGCGGCATCCTGGTCGACGATCAGCTTTCGACCTCGAGCTGCAGCATCCACGCCATCGGCGAATGCGCCGAGCATCGCGGCATTTGTTATGGCCTCGTTGAGCCGGCCTATGAGCAGGCGCGCGCGCTGGCGGCGCGGCTCGCCGGTGATGAGACCGCCGCCTATGCACGGCAGCGTGCTCGCCACCAATCTGAAAGTCTCCGGCGTCAATGTGTTTTCCGCCGGCGATTTTCTCGGGCGTCCCGGCACTGAAACCATCGTGCTCTCCGATCCCGGTCTCGACACCTACAAGAAGCTGGTGATCGCGGAAGGCCGTCTGGTCGGCGCCGTACTCTATGGCGATACCGCCGACGGGCTCTGGTATCTCGACCTCATCCGCTCCGGTCAAACGATCAGCCGCGTTCGCGGCGATCTGATATTCGGCCGGACCCTGGTCGAGCGCATGGCGGCGTGAGGCAGCGATGTCCGGCGATTTTACCCCCGACCAGAAACGCTATCTCGAAGGCTTCGTCTCCGGCCTGACGGCGGCGCGCGCGGCGCGCGGCCAGCTTCCGGCGCCCGGAAAAGGGGACGGCGAGGCACAGCCGGGAGGGCCGGATGCGGAACATATCCTCGCGCAGGACCGTGCAGTCCTCGGTGGCGGAAAACTCTCAGAGCAAGAGAAGATCAAGCGCGATCAGCATCCTTTCGATGCCTATTCGCGGCTGAAACAACAAGCTCTCGAGGATGTTCCGCCCAAGCCCGCTGACAATTTCCGCTGGCGCTATTTCGGCCTGTTTTACGTTGCTCCGGCGCAGGATTCCTACATGTGCCGGCTGCGCATCCCGAACGGAATTCTCAAGTCATTCCAGATGCTTGGATTGGCCGACCTGGCCGACCGCTATTGCGGCGGCTATTCCCATGTCACCACGCGCGCCAACCTGCAGGTCCGCAACATCGCGCCGCGCCACGCGACCGATGTTGTCGAGGCAATTCAAGACCTTGGTCTGTGCTCGCGGGGCTCCGGCGCCGACAACATCCGCAACGTCACCGGCACGCCGACCGCCGGCATCGATCCGAAAGAGCTTTTGGATACAAGGCCTTATGCCCGCGAATGGCATTTCCATATCCTCAACGACCGCTCGCTCACCGGCCTGCCGCGCAAATTCAACGTCGCGCTTCGACGGCGCCGGCACCATCCCGGTGCTGGAGGACACCAACGATATCGGCTTCCAGGCCGTTGAAATCGAAGACGGATTCGGCGTCGAGCCGGGCGTCTGGTTCCGTCTCACGCTCGGCGGCATCACCGGCCACCAGGATTTCGCGCGCGACACCGGCGTCATCGTGAAACCGTCCGAGGCGACGGAATTCGCCGACGCAATCGTCCGTGTTTTCATCGACCATGGCGACCGCACCAACCGCAACAAGGCAAGGTTGAAATATCTGCTCGACCTCTGGGGCGAGGAAAAGTTCCTCGCCGAAATGAGCAGCAAGCTCGGACGCGAACTCGTTCGAATTCCTCAGGCCGCCATCAAACCTCGGCCGGCGTTTGATAGAGCTGCCCATATCGGCGTCCATCCGCAGAAACAGGCAGGCCTGAACTGGATCGGCGTCGTGTTGCCGGTCGGCAAGCTGACCTCCGAGCAGATGCGCGGTCTGGCCCGCATCGCCGCTGATCTCGGCGACGGCGATATCCGCCTGACCGTGTGGCAGAACCTGCTGCTCTCCGGTGTGGCCGATGACAAGGTCGCATTGGCGCAGGCCATGATCGAAGCGCTCGGGCTTGCCACCAAGGCGACCGCGATCCGCGCCGGGCTTGTTGCCTGCACCGGCAACGTCGGCTGTCGCTTCGCCGCGTCTGACACCAAACAACACGCTGACGATATCGCGCAATGGTGCGAAGCGCGCGTGGAATTGACACGCCGGTCAACATTCATCTGACCGGCTGTCATCATTCCTGCGCGCAGCACTACATCGGCGACATCGGTCTTCTGGCCGCCAAGGTGCCGGCCGATCCGGCGACACCTCCGACGAAGCCGAGATGGTCGAGGGCTATCACCTCTATGTCGGCGGCGGCTTCGGTCCCGATGCCGCGATCGCGCGCGAGATCTATCGCGACGTCAAGGCGGACGATGCGCCCCGCTCTGATCGAACGCCTGCTCAAGGCCTATCTCGCCAACCGTGCAACAACGGACGAAACCTTTCTCGCCTTGCCCGCCGCCATGACATCGATGCGCTCAAGGCGATGACCGATGCGGAGGTCGTCGGATGACCAGGAACCAGCCGCCGCCGATTCCGATGCTGGTGCCGGAGACCGCGCCGTTCAACGATGAACAGCGCACCTGGCTCAACGGATTCTTTGCCGGCCTGATTTCGCTCGACAATGCCGGCGTCACGGCCTTGTCGCCGGAGCAGAATGCCGCGCTGATGGCGGGCGCGCCCGCGCAGGCCCAAGGCCTGCTGCAAGGACCGCTCGACGACGGCGACGATGGCGAGGCGCCTTGGCATGATCAAACCATGCCGATGCCCGAGCGCATGACGCTTGCCGAGGGCAGGCCGTTGCGCCGACGCCTGATGGCGGCGATGGCGCAGCAGGATTGCGGCCAATGTGGCTATACGTGTGAAGATTATTCCAACGCGCTGGTTCTCAAGAGCGAGGAGCGGCTGAATCTCTGCGTGCCGGGCGGCAAGGAAACCGCCCGTATGGTCAAGAAACTCTATGAGGAACTTCCCGCCGACGGCGCGGCCGTGCCCGCACCGGAAAAAACCGCGGAGACCGCGACACTCGGCGCGTCTTCTGCCGGTGCTGCGGCCGAGCGCGGCCGCTCGCGCGACAATCCGGCCGAGGCGCAGTTTCTCACCCGCGCGCGGCTCAACAAATCCGGTTCTGAAAAAGAGACCTGGCATGTCGAGTTCGATCTCACGACATGCGGTCTCGATTATGTGGTCGGCGATTCCTTCGGCATCTTTCCCACCAACGATGGCGCCTTGGCCGACGCGATCATCGCCGCGATCGGCGCCAAGCCGGACACGATGGTCGGCACGTGCAGCCTGCGCGACATTCTCATGCACGATGTCTCGCTCGCACCCGCGCCGGACTCGTTGTTTTTGCTGTTCTCCTATTTGACCGGCGGCGATCGCCGCAAGAAGGCGCGTGCGCTGGCTGCCGGCGAGGATCCTGATGGCGATACGGAAACGCTCGATGTGTTGGCCGCAATCGAAAAGTTTCCCGGCGTCCGCCCCGATCCGGAGGTGTTCGTGGAATCGCTGGAACCCTTGCAGCCGCGGCTCTATTCGATCTCCTCGTCGTTGAAGGCGAGCCCCGGTCGCGTTGCACTCACCGTCGATGCGGTGCGCTACGCGATCGACAAGCGCACGCGGCTGGGTGTCGCCTCGACCTTCCTGGCCGAACGCGCAAAGCCGGGCGATGCGTTGAAGGTCTACGTCCAGAAAGCCCACGGCTTCGGCCTGCCGGAAGACCCATCCGTTCCCGTCATCATGATCGGCCCCGGCACCGGCATCGCGCCGTTCCGCGCCTTCCTGCATGAGCGGATGGCGACCAAGGCGCCCGGTCGCAACTGGCTGTTCTTCGGGCACCAGCGCTCGAATTGCGATTTCTTCTATGAGGACGAACTCATCGGCATGCGCGCGGCCGGCGTCCTGACCCGGCTGACATTGGCATGGTCGCGCGACGGCGATCAGAAGATCTATGTGCAGGATCGCATGCGCGAAGTCGGCCGCGATCTTTGGGCCTGGCTCGCCGACGGCGCGCACATCTATGTCTGCGGCGATGCCAAACGCATGGCCAAGGATGTCGAGCAGGCGCTGATTGACGTGGCCGCGCAATACGGCGCGCGCACCAACGAAGAAGCGGTCGCCTTCGTCGCCGAACTCAAGCGCAACGGCCGCTATCAGCAGGATGTTTATTGAGATGAAACGGCGCCGTACCCCGGTTTTCGTTACCTCCTCCCCTGTGGGGGAGGTCGACCGCGCGAAGCGCGGTCCGGAGCGGGGTGGCGCCATCAGACGCAAGCGATTACCCCCCTCCCTAACCCTCCCCCACAAGGGGGGAGGGAACAGGCAGTTCGTGTGGCAACTGGCTGGGCAGGTCGCCCCATGAATGCGCCCGCGCAACATCCACCGGCGGTGCGCACGACCTGTCCCTATTGCGGGGTCGGTTGCGGCGTGCTGGCGAAGCCGGATGGGCGCGGCGGTGCGATCATCGAAGGCGACCCCGACCATCCGGCGAATTTCGGCCGGCTGTGTTCCAAAGGGTCGGCGCTTGGCGAGACCCTGGGGCTGAACGGCAGGCTGCTGCATCCCATGGTGCGGCAGGCCGATGGCGCGCTTGCACGTGCGACCTGGGATGACGCACTCGACCAGGTCACCGGCCAATTGCGGCAGATCATCGATCGGCACGGCCCCGATTCGGTTGCGTTCTATCTCTCCGGCCAGTTGCTCACAGAGGACTATTACGTCGCCAATAAGCTGATGAAAGGCTTCATCGGCAGCGCCAATGTCGATACCAATTCACGCCTGTGCATGGCCTCGTCGGTCGCCGGCCACAGGCGCGCTTTTGGCACCGACACCGTGCCGGGCACCTATGGCGATCTCGATGAAGCCGATTTGTTGATTCTGGTCGGCTCAAATGCCGCCTGGTGTCATCCGGTGCTGTTTCAGCGCATGGTGGCGAACCGTCGCGCGCGCGGCGCGCGCGTTGTCGTAATTGATCCGCGCCGCACGGTGACCGCCGAAGAAGCGGATCTTTTTTTAAGTGTTGCGCCGGGAATGGACACGGCGCTGTTTTGCGGCCTGCTGGCGCATCTCGCCGACACCTTTGTGCTCGATTACAATTATATCGACAGGCACACGTCAAATTTTGAAGGCGCGCTTGAGCAATCGCGCCGGATCGCCAACAGCGTGGTCGAAACCGCACGCGCAACCGGTCTGGCCGAAGCGGATGTCGCGCGCTTCTTCGACTGGTTCCGGGAAACGCCGCGGGTCGTGACCTGCTATTCGCAGGGCGTCAATCAGTCGGCGCAGGGAACCGACAAGGTCAATGCCATCATCAATTGCCACCTTGCCACCGGTCGCATCGGCCGCGCCGGCATGGGGCCGTTTTCGCTGACCGGTCAGCCGAACGCGATGGGCGGGCGCGAAGTTGGCGGCTTGGCCAATCAGCTTGCCGCGCACATGAATTTCAAGCCGGAAGAGGTCGATCGCGTTCGGCGGTTCTGGCGCGCGCCGCATATCGCGACACGTGAAGGCCGCAAGGCGGTCGCGATGTTCGACGCCATCGCGCGCGGCAATATCAAGGCGCTGTGGGTGATGGCGACCAATCCCGCGGTTTCGCTGCCGCGCGCCGGTGCGGTACGCGAGGCGTTGAAGAAGCTCGACCTGTTTGTCGTTTCGGAAAATGTGCTGTCCAACGACACCGTCAATTCCGGCGCACACGTTCTGCTGCCGGCTGCGGCCTGGGGCGAGAAGGACGGTACGGTCACGAATTCGGAACGCCGCATTTCGCGACAGCGCGCCTTTTTGCCGGTGCCGGGCGATGCCAGGCCGGACTGGTGGATCGTTGCGGAAGTCGGACGTCGCCTCGGTTTCGCTGAGGACTTTTCCTACGCTTCCGTTGCAGACGTATTCCGCGAGCATGCCGCGCTTTCCGTGTTCGAAAACGACGGCAGCCGCGACTTCGATCTCGGCGATCTTGCAACCATCAGCGATGACGGTTTCTCAAGGCTCGATCCCGTGCAATGGCCGGTGCGCGGTGCCGACGACGTGCGATTCTTCGCCGACGGTGGCTTCTATACCGGCACCGGCAGGGCACAGTTCATTGCGCCGGAACCGCCGGCACTGCGTGGGGCAACAAGCGAAGCCTATCCGCTCCGGCTCAACACCGGCCGCGTGCGCGACCAGTGGCACACCATGACGCGCACCGGCATGAGCCCGCGTCTTGGGCTGCATCTGGCCGAACCGTTTGTCGAAGTTCATCTCGCCGATGCCGCTGCGCACGGATTGGTAGACGGCTGCTTTGCGCGGGTGACGACGGCGCATGGTACCTGCACGCTGAAGGTTGTAGTCAGCGAGGGCCAGCAGCCGGGCTCGTTGTTCGCGCCGATCCATTGGAGCGGCGAAACGGCATCGAGCGCACGCGTTGGCGAACTGGTGGCGCCCGAAACCGATCATTATTCCGGTCAGCCGGAAGCCAAGGCGACACCGGCCGCGATTGCTCCGGTCGATTTTGCCCTGCGCGGATTTGCCTTGACCCGCGCCGGGTTCGAGCTGCCGGCCGACACCTGGTGGACGCGTGTTGCCGTCGGCGGTGGATTCGGCTGGTTGTTTGCCGGCGATCAGCCGTTGAGCGCATGGCAGGCGCATGCGGCCGCCTGCTTCGGCGCTGCGGCCGAGATTGCCGAATATACCGATGATCCGGGTGGCAGCTACCGCATGGCGGCTTTCGTCGAGGGCCGGCTGCAGGCCTGTTTGTTTGTCGCGCGCGAAGCGGCCGCGCCGCAATGGGACGCCATACGCGCCTTGTTCGAGGCCGAGGCTATCGAACCGGTGCAGCGGCGCATGCTGCTGTCGGGCAGGGCGGCCGATGGGCTTGCCGAAACCGGACCAGTGGTCTGCGCCTGTTTCGGCGTCGGCCTCAACGTCATCCGCGATGCCATCGCCTCTGGTGCGGCGACCTCGGTTGGCGCCATCGGCGCGGCGCTGCGCGCCGGCACCAATTGCGGCTCCTGTCTTCCGGAACTGAAGAAGCTGGTCCATGAAAACGCCGCCGCGCCTGTTTGAGGGAATGAGCAAGGATTGCTTGCCGCGGTCCGCGCAGCGCAAGCGCGGCGTGGCGCAAGCTTCCGCTTTGTCGCTCGGAACATCCGGCTACGCGAACAGGGTCAACGATAACGGCTCGGTCGTTCTCGTCGGCGCCGGGCCGGGCGATCCGGAATTGTTGACCTTGCGCGCTGTGCGGGCGCTGCAATCGGCCGACGTGATCCTGGTCGATGATCTGGTCGCGCCCGCCATTCTCGATTTCGCGCGCCGCGAAGCGCAGAAAATGATGGTCGGCAAGACCGGCCACAAGCCGTCCTGCAAACAGGATGACATCAATGCGCTGATGATCAGGCTGGCGAAGGCGGGCAAGCGTGTGGTGCGGCTCAAGGGTGGCGATCCGATGATCTTCGGCCGTGCCGGCGAGGAGATAGCGGCCTGCCACGCCGCCGGCATTCCGGTCGAGGTGGTGCCTGGCGTCACCGCCGCGCAGGGCGCGGCCGCCCGGCTCGGCGTTTCGCTGACCCATCGCGCCAAGGCGCGCCGGGTGCAGTACCTCACCGGGCACGATCGCCGTGGCGAACTGCCGGACGATATCGACTGGGCCGCGCTCGCCGATCCGACCGTGACCACCATTATCTATATGCCGAAGACGACCCTGGCTGCGCTGTCGCAGTGCGCGATCGCGCAGGGCCTGGCGCCGTCGACGCCGGCGCTCGCGATCGCCAATGCGACCCGGCCCGACGAGCGGGTCGTCAGCGGCACCATCGCCGACTTGCCGGTCCGGCTGGCGCGGGAAAAGTTCGACGGACCGGTGCTGGTGATGGTCGGCGACGTCATGGCGGCGGCTGAGGCTAGAGCATTTCCAGGCGAAGTGGAAACCGGTTCGCCGTCCGGAAATGCAACAAATCAAGAAGATAGAGCGCTTTCGCGATTCTATTTAAATCGAAAGCGCTCTAGACAATTTTCTCCAGCGCCGCCCGCGCGTCGCGCGGCGTCCACCACGGCTTGAGCCCGAGATCGCGCGCGATGATGCCGGCGCTGATATAGCCGGAGCCGCCGGAGATCGCACCGCCCGGATGCGCCGCCGATCCGGCATAATAGAGATTGGGGATCGGCGTGCGGTAGCCGAAATGGTTGTACATCACCTGCTCGGCGTTGAACGCGCCCATGAAGATGTCGCCGTCGCGCATGTTGACGAGTTCCTGGGTGTATTCGCGCGCGGTGTAGATGTAGCGGCCGACGATGTTGCGGCTGGTCATGTTCGGGCAATAGCGCGCAAAGGTCTCGATGATGCGATCGGCGAATTCCTCCCGGAAGGTCTCCTCGTCGCGTCCGCCAAGATCAGGATTAAGCGGCATCACGTGCCAGGCATAGGTGGTGTGCTTGCCGGGCGGCGCCTGGGTCGGATCGAGCAGCGACAGCGGCCCGGAGCCGAACTGCACCAGCGACGGTACTTGCCCGCCATCACGTCCTGATGCGCGACGAACAGGTCCTCCATCGTCTCCGCGCCGATGCTCCATTTCAGCGCGCGGTCGATATTGGGATCGAAGCTGGCGGCGGCAAAGCGCGGGCTTTCGTTCAGCGCCAGATGCAGCCCGAACAACGTCCAGGCGGTGTACTGGAAGCGGTCGAGCTTCTCGCCCATGGCGGCGGGCAACTGGTCGCGGCCGATCAGGTCCTCGAAGGTCTGGTGCACGTCGATCGCGCTGGCGACGAACTGGCTGGCGCGCACGGTGCGGCCGTCGGTGAGCGCGATGCCGGTCGCGCGGCCGCCCTCGATCAGGATGCGGTCGAGCCGCACCTGCGGCTGAAACATGCCGCCGGCGGCGATGAAGGTTTCCATCAGTCCGCGCGCCAGATTGAACGAGCCGCCCTGGCAGAGCTGATAACCGGTGTCGAGATCGAAGGCGCGGATGACCGAGCCCATCGGGCTGGTCTTTGACAGCGTATCGACCAGCCAGGTGCCGAACAGCGACACCTTGAACAGGAACAACAGTTTCACATGCTCGTTCTCGAACAACTCGTTGAGCACGTCGAGCGGCTGCCGCCTGTGTCATCTCCAGAAACTCGCGCCCGAGCGCGGTCCGATCCAGCAGCGCCTCGCGCTCGGCCTGCGGCAGCGGCTCGGCATAGCGCTCGGCCATCAGGATGCGCGCCGTCATCTCCTCGGCCTTGCGGTTCCAGGCGCGGAACGTGGCGGCGTCCTTCTGCGAAAACCGCGCGATGTTGGCGACGGTCTCTTCGAGATCGCGTCCCAGCACCAGCGCGGTGCCGTCGTGATGCGCCTGTCCGAATTCGTAGCGCGGCGTGATATATTTTACGCGCGCCTCGAGCCCGAGATCCTTGAACCACGGCGTCTCGCTGATCTGAAAGTGATTGATCGAGTGCAGGTTGTGATAGAAGCCGGGCTCGGTCACTTCCTCGGTCATCAGGCCGCCGCCGTAGGCCAGCCGCCGTTCGACCAGAAGGATCTTCAACCCCGCGCGCGCCAGATAGGAGCCGAGCACCATGCCGTGCTGACCGGCGCCGATGATGATGCCGTCGTAGGTTCGCTCAAGCGCGTGCGTCATCGGTATCATGTATCATCCCTCTGGTACGTTCAGATTATCGTTGAATAATCATCGATGGACTGGCGACCGCTCTCCCTCGCGCCGGCAATGGATGCAGACCAGCCGCCGTTAACCCTCGAATGCATACAAACTGCAAGATGGGATGCGGCACGGCCGAGTTGGACTTCAACATATGATAGACGTTATATGGCGCCCAGGAACAGCCGCCGGCCGTGCATGCCGGCAGCGTATTCCATACTATTGCAAGTAATCGACCCAATACGGGAGGAAAGAATGAACAAGCGATGGACGATGTTGAGTGCCGCCGCGATCGGGCTTGGCCTGAGCGTGGGGCTGGGATGGTCCGGGCCGGCAGCGGCCGAGACCATCAAACTTGGCGTGGTGCTGCCGTTTTCGGGCGTGAACGCCGATCTCGGCAATCAGATCGACAAGGCGTTCGACCTCTACGTGAAGTTGCATGCCAAGGATATCGCGCCTCACAAGGTCGAACTGATCAAGCGCGACGAAGGCCCGCCTTCCGGCGCGCAGGCCAAGACCATGACCACCGAGTTGATCACCCGCGACAAGGTCGACATCCTGACCGGCTATGTGTTCTCGCCGTCCGCCATCGCCTCGGCGCCGGTGGTGACGCAGGCCAAGAAGCCGATGGTGATCGCCAATGCCGGCACCGCCTGGATCACCAACCTGTCGCCTTACATCGTGCGGCTGTCGTTCAGCATGTGGCATACCGGCTTCCCGATGGGGAGCTATGCCCACGACAAGCTCGGCTGCAAGACGGCGGCGGTCGGCTACACCGATTTCCCGCCGGGCAAGGACTCGGTCGAAGCCTTCCGCACCTCCTACGAAAAGGCCGGCGGCAAGATCATCGAGTCGATCCCGATGGGCAATCCGGCGCAGGTCCCCGACTTCACGCCGTTCTTCCAGCGTATCAAGGACGCCAAGCCGGACTGCATGTACATCTTCATTCCCTCCGGCGCGCACGCGACCGGCGTGATGAAGACCTACGGCGAACTCGGCATGCGCGCGGCCGGCATCAAGCTGATCGGCCCGATGGACCTGGTGCCCGACAACAAGCTGCAGGACATGGGTGACGCCGCGATCGGCACCATTGTCATGGCGCACTACGCGGTCGATTTCGACAACCAGGCCAACAAGGACTTCGTCAAGGCCTGGCACGACGCCTATGGCGCCAATTCCTATCCCGACTTCATGTCGGCGCAGGGTTTTGACACCATGGCCGCCATCTTCGCCGCCATTAAGAAGCTGAATGGCAACGTCAAGGATGGCGCCAAGGTTGTCGCCGCGCTCAAGGGCTGGAAGCATGAAGGCCCGCGCGGCATGGTCATGATCGATCCCGCCACCCGCGACGTGATTCAGGATGAGCACGCCGCCGAGGTCTATCGCAAGCCTGACGGCAAGCTCGGCGTGAAGACCATCGACATCGTCAAGCAGGTCAAGGACCAGTGCAAGGAACTGAAAGTCGGGCGCTGCGGAAAGTAGATCCTCCCAGGGCTTGATCTGAAGGTATGACTGAACCTGTTTCGCGCCGCCGCGCCCAAGTCGCGGCGGCGTTTTTCACGACTGGACAATCCGTGAAAGCTTGCGGGCTTTTCGGCCGGCGCGTGCTCAGGCCGACAGGGTCCGGTTCGCTTGCGGGAAACGCAATAAAATAAGGAGAATCAGCGCATTGATTATGCCGCTGACAGTGACAGCGCTCTCAGATTATGTGACATTTTAAGAATGTGAGGGGGCGACGCCCAATCGATTCAAGTCGATGGCGCGCCGGGCAGGGGATCGGAGGCAGTGCCGGAATACGCCAACATAGCCGTCAGCATTCTGTTCGACGGCTTGGCCTACGCCATGTTCCTGTTCATCGTCTCCGTCGGTCTGTCGGTGACCATGGGACTGATGGGCTTCGTCAATCTGGCTCATGGCGCCTTTGCGATGGCCGGTGGATATGTCGTTGTATCGATGACCCATTCGTTTGGGGTCGGATTCGTGCCGTCACTGGTCATCGCCTTCCTGCTGGTCGGTGCGGTGAGCGCGGTTTTCGAGCGCGTGCTTTATGCGCCGCTCTACAAGGCCGGCGAATTGGACCAGGTGCTGCTGACCATCGGTCTTGCCTTCATGGCGATCGCGACCTTTACCTATTTCTACGGCCCGATCCCGAAATCCGTGCCGCTGCCGGACTGGCTTGAGGGGCAGGTCAATCTCGGCTTCCGTAATTTCCCAAGCTATCGCGCATTCATCATCGTGCTCGGCGCGTTGTTGATCGCCATCCTCTGGTACGGCTTCGAGCGCACCAATATCGGCGCCAAAATCCGGGCCGCGGTGGATAACCGCCAGATGGCGCAATCGGTCGGCATCGACGTCGACCGGTTGTTCACGATTACCTTCGCGGTCGGCAGCGGACTTGCCGCGCTCGGCGGCGGTATCGCCATTCAACTGTTCGGTCTCAATCCGAGCTTTGCCGTCGTTTACCTTGTGCTGTTTCTGATTGTCGTGGCCGTCGGCGGGTTGGGCAGCCTCAAGGGCACCCTGGTCGCGGCGCTGGTACTCGGCATTTTCGATACCGCCGGCAAATATCTGAATCCGGAGGCCGGCGGCTTTTTCATCTATGCCATCACCGTGCTGATTTTGCTGGTCAGGCCCGCGGGGTTGTTCGGCCGTGAGTGACGCATCGAACCCGCAGATTCAGGCCGACAAGGCCAAGGCTCACCGTGCTCAGGCGGTGCGCTTCCTGGTCGAACGCGATCGCTTCCGCATCGCCGAGGCCTTGCCGTGGCTGCTGGCGATCGCCGCGTTCTTCCTGTTCCCCGAACGCATGACGTTCGGGTCGCAGGTGTTGGTCTTTGTGCTGTTCGCGCTCTCGCTCGATCTGATTCTTGGTTACGCCGGTATCGTGACCCTGGGACAGGCCGCCTATTTCGGGCTCGGGGCTTACACGGTGGCGCTGCTGGCCGCGCGGCTCGGCTGGAACGAGCCGATCAGCGGATTATTTGCCGCGGCAGCGGTGGCCGGTCTCGGCGGCTTCGTCTCCGGCTGGTTCCTGCTGCGATACCACGGCCTGACCTTGCTGATGCTGACCATGGCGACCGGCATCATGATGCTCGAACTCGGCAATTTCCGCGCCGATATTTCCGGCGGCTATGACGGCGTGCCCGGCCTGAGCTTCCAGCCGCTGCTCGGCATGTTCGAATACGACCTCTATGGTCACACCAATTACATTTATGTGCTGGTGGTGCTGTTCGTCATGTTCCTGATCGCGCGGCGGATCGTTCATTCGCCGTTCGGCGAGGCGCTGGTCGGCATCCGCGAGAATGTCCGCCGCATGCATGCCATCGGTTCGCCGGTGCACCGCCGTCAGGTGACGATCTTCACCATCGCCGCCGCCATGTCGGGCGTGGCCGGCGCGCTATTCACGCAGACCAACGCCTATGTGACCCTGACGGTGTTCGACTTCGAGACGTCGGCCAAGGTGATGATCATGCTGATCCTCGGCGGCACCGGTCGGCTCTATGGCGCGCTGGTGGGCGCGGTGGTCTACATGGTGCTGGAGGATAATTTCTCCAAGCTCTCGCCGGCGTTCTGGCAATTCGGCATCGGATTGCTGCTGGTGTTGACGGTGATGTTTGCGCGGCGTGGCCTGTTCGGATTGTTCGAGGATATCGGCCGTCGGTTCCGGCGGGGAACGAAGCCATGACCACGCCCGTCCTCGACATTCGCGATCTGAACAAGAATTTCGGTGCGCTGCAGGTGACCCGCGATGTCAATTTGAAGCTGGAACGCGGCGCGCGCCAGGCGCTGATCGGCCCGAATGGCGCCGGCAAGACGACCCTGGTCAATCTGATCACAGGTGTCACGCGTCCGACATCCGGGACTATCTGGCTCAACGGCGAGAACATCACGGCTATTCAACAAGCCGCGCGCATCCGCCGTGGCATCGCCCGCACGTTTCAGATCAATCAATTGTTCCGCGGCCTGACCGTGCTGGAAAATCTTTATCTGGCCATTGGCGAGCGCACCGGCGCCTGCAATCATCTCTGGCGGCGGACCGGCGCCGAACGTGCCGTCATCGACGAGGCGCTCGATCATCTGGACTCGCTGCAATTGGCCGACGACGCCTTGAAGCAGGTCCGCGAACTGCCCTATGGCCGTCAGCGTCTGGTCGAGATTGCGATCGCGCTCGCGCAGCGGCCGAAGCTCCTGCTGCTTGACGAACCGGCCGCCGGCGTGCCGTCGTCGGAGAGCCATCTGATCCTCGACGTTATCGCCGGACTCGATCCGGATATCGCGATCCTGATCATCGAACACGACATGGACGTGGTGTTCCGCTTTGCCGAGCGAATCACCGTCCTGGTCGCCGGCGCGGTGCTGACCGAGGGAACCCCGGAGGAAATCCTTGCCGATGATCGCGTGCGCGCGGTCTATCTCGGCCAGGAGGCCGATCGCGAGGCGCTGCATGGCTGAGAACATGGCCGACACCGCGCCTGCACTCGATCTTAAAGACGTCTCCGCCGGCTACGGCGAAACCGTTGTGATCGAGGACATTAATCTGCGGTTGGCCGAAGGCGAAACGCTCTCCTTGATCGGCCGCAACGGCGTCGGCAAGACCACGCTCTTGGCGACCATCATGGGTCACACCACGTTGCACGGCGGCAGGATCAGCCTGCACGGCAATGATATTTCCACGCTCGCGCCGCATCGCCGCAACATCGCCGGGCTTGGCTTCGTGCCGCAGGAACGTGAAATATTTCCCTCGCTGACCTTGCGTGAAAATCTGGAGGTCGCCGCGCGGCCCGGCATCTGGACGATCGAGGCGGTGTTTGAACTGTTCCCCCGCCTTGCCGAACGACAGAGCAATCGCGGCAATCAGCTCTCCGGCGGCGAACAGCAGATGCTGGCGATTGCACGCGCACTGGTCGGCAACCCGACCGTTGTGCTGATGGACGAGCCGTCGGAAGGGCTCGCGCCGGTGATCGTGGAAGAGCTCGTGCGCGCGGTGGAACGGCTGAGCCAGGCCGAGGGGCTTGCGCTCGTCCTGGTCGAACAGAACACGCGGCTGGCGCTGGAAATTTCGCCGCGTGCCGTCGTGATGGATCGCGGCCGCATCGTCTTTGACGGCACGAGCGAAGAGCTGCGCAACGACCCGTCCAAGCTCGATCAGTTCATCGGCGTCGGCAAGCGCTGATCAACGCACCGTTCCGTCCGGCCGGCGGGTGAGACGTTTCAGCACAGTGTCAGCCTGCTGCCGTGCGCGCCCGGCATCGAATCGATTTCATGCGCCGCAATAACCACTTTGACGCTGTTCCGCATTGTAGGACAGCGCCAAACGTGAGGGAACCTGCCATCAAGGACGTTGAATTTATCCATGCGACACGGTTCAATGCCGCAACAATAAACAGTCAACGATGTCATTCAGGCACGCACATCCAGGGAGGACGACAATGCCACGCAAACTGAGATCCATCGGCCTGAGCTCGCTCGCGCTTTCGGCCGCGCTGTTCACGGCCGGCGCCGCCAATGCTCAGGTTCTCGACATCGTCACCACCGCCGCGGGCTCCTTCACCAATTCCATGGGTTCGGCGATTGCCAAGGTGATCGTCGAAGACACCGGCATGAAGGCGACGGTCTCGCCGCAGCAATCGCACGGCCAGGAATCAGTCAATGACGGCTCGTCGGCGCTGAGCCTTGCCACCATCTCCGACGTCCAGCAATTCGTTACCGGCACCGCCGACTGGGAAGGCAAGGGACCGAAGAAGAACCTCCGGCTCATCGCGCGTCTGGTGCCGATCACCACCAGCGGCCTGGTCAAGCTTGATTCCGATATCAAGACATTGAAGGACGTGAAGGGCAAGAAGGTACCGAGCGGCTTTCCGGCGCAGAAATCGGTCGAGCGGGTCGTGCTGGGTCAGCTTGCCGGCGCCGGCTTGACGGAAAAGGACGTGCAGCCCGTGCCGGCCCGCAACATCATTCAGAGCGCCAACGACTTCTCCGCCGGCAAGACCGACATCTTCTGGTTCGCGCTCGGCTCGGCCAAGGTCAAGCAGGTGGCCGCCGCAGTCGGCGGCCTGCGTTCGATACCGGTCGAGACCTCGCCCGAGGCGGTCAAGGCGATGCAGAAATACGTGCCGGGCTCGTATGTCGTTACGCTCAAGCCGTCCAAGCGCAACGAAACCATCAAAACCGATACGCCGGTCTTGGCCTATGACGTGGTGTTCTTCACCAACGCGAAACTTTCCGACGACGTCGTCTACAAGATCACCAAGGCGATCCACGACAACAAGAAGAAGATGGCTGGCGTCTTCCCGGTGTTCAACCTGTTCCAACCGGCGGGGATGGCGAAGAAATACGACGATCTCGAATATCATCCCGGCGCTATCAAGTACTACAAGGAACAGGGCATGTGGCCGCCGAAGGACGGCTCCTGACGCCTTTTGATCGACAGACCGGCGGCGCGGGCATCGCACCGCCGGTAAAACCATCAACGGCAGAAGCCAACAAAGTCACAAGGTAATAAAACGTCGTCGCGGCACAGGCACGGCGCCATCTCGGCGGCATATCGATGAAAATTCTGATCAACACCCTGGCTGTTGCCCTGACCCTTGGCGTGCTTGCCTGGGCCGGCGATCTGGTGCGCGAGTTCGGTTTTCTGATCTACACCGAGCAGTACATTTCGGTGATGCTGGCGATCGCGCTGCCGCTGGTCTATCTGTCGGTACCGGCCCGCCGGCAGAAGCGCTCTGCGCTCGATGACGAGGGCCTTTCCCGCCATCGCAGCGGCGATGTTCCCTGGTACGACATCCTGGCCGCCATCCTGGGCGCCGCCTTGGCGCTCTATGTCGCGGTGCGCTTTCCGGTGCTGTCGGAAGAGGGATCGCGTCGCCCCTGGGAAGGGCTGATTCCGGCCGCGCTGTTGTGCCTGCTGTTTGTCGAAGGTCTGCGGCGCACCTCGGGCCTGTCCATCACGCTGGTCGGGCTTTTCTTTTTCGCGCTGGCGCTGGTCGGTCATCTGTTGCCAGGCGCGCTGACCGGACGCTACGTCGCGCCGGACCGGTTGACCTATTTTCTGATCTGGGATTCGAGCGCCATCCTCGGCACGCCGATGCAGATCATTACCACGGTGGTGGTGACTTTCGTGTTCTTCGGCCAGGCGCTGTTTAAGACCGGCGGCTCGGCCTTCTTCACGGATGCCGCGATGACATTGATGGGCCGCTTCCGCGGCGGTCCGGCCAAGATCGGCATCATGGCGTCGTCGTTGTTCGGCACCATCTCCGGCAGCGTCGTCGCCAACGTCGTGACCACCGGCGTCGTCACCATCCCGATGATGAAGAAATCGGGCTTCCGTCCGGAACTGGCCGGCGCGGTCGAGGCGGTATCGTCGACCGGCGGGCAATTGATGCCGCCGGTGATGGGCATCGCCGCCTTCCTGATGGCGGAGTTCCTGAACGTTCCCTACACCGACGTCGCGCTCGCCGCATTGATTCCGGCAATATTGTTTTATCTCGCGCTGTTCATCCAGGCCGATCTCGAGGCCGCCCGTAACGGGTTGCGCGGACTTGAACCCAATCAAATTCCCAAAGCGGTCGAAGTCATTAAGTCCGGCTGGTTTTTCCCAATTCCCTTCGCGGTCCTGATCGGAGCGCTGTTCTGGTGGAACTACGAGCCCGAGACCGCGGCCCTGCTCGCGACCGCGACGGTGATTGCGGCGTCGTTGATTTTCGGCTTCCGCGGCAAGCGGCTTGGCTTCATGGACCTCTATGCCATGTTGCGCGATACCGGCATGACGGTGATCGAATTGTTCATGATCGGCGCGCTCGCCGGCGCCGTGATCGGCTGCCTGAACTATTCCGGCCTTGGCTTCAGTCTGACCCTGGCGCTGGTCCATCTGTCCGGCGGTTATCTGATCGCGCTGCTGGTGATCGCCGCCATCACCTGCATCATTCTCGGCATGGGAATGCCGACGGTCGGCGTCTACATTCTGTTGGCGACCTTGGTCGCCCCGGCGCTGATCGAGATGAAGGTCGCGCCGATGGCCGCGCACATGTTCATTCTCTATTTCGGCTGCCTGTCGATGATCACGCCGCCGGTGGCGATTGGCGCTTTCGCTGCCGCAAATCTCGCCGGTGCCGACCCGATGAAGACCGGCTTCGAGGCGGTCCGCTTCGGCTGGACCGTCTTCGTGATCCCGTTCCTGTTTGTGTTTTCAGGCACGCTGTTGATGGACGGCCCGGTCTCGATGATCGTGATCGACGTCGCGGCCGCCATCATCGGCGTCTGGTTTGGCGCCGCCGGAGTCATGGGCTATTCGGTCCGGCCGCTCAGGGGATTGATTCGCGCACTCTACATCGCGACGGGGCTGTTCCTGCTGACGCCGCTCGGCACGTTCGGTTTCGGCCGCTGGATCAACCTCGCCGGTGTCGCGATGGCCGTCGGCCTGGTTCTGTGGGAACGGACCGCACGGCAACGGACCAAGACCGCGGCGGCCGAATAAAAAAACCGGCCGCAGCAGCGGCCGGCTCAATTTCAAAACTGTCTTGCACATTTCTTCTTGAAATCAATCGCGATCCGGCGTCGTCGCGTCCCTCACGGATGCACGGTCTCGGTGAACCAGTCCATCGGCAGTTGATGGCCGAGCCCCGCCTCGCGCGCCTTCTGATAGACGACATGCCCGGCGGCGGCGAACTGATAGCCCATGCCGAGATTGTTGAGAAAGCAGGTGACTTGTTGGTCGCTGGTGCGGCCCTCGCGCTGGCCGGTCATGATCATCGGCAAGGTCGGCAGCGAGGCGTGGAAGTCGTCATGCGCCATGCCCATGCCGGTGCCGGCCTTGTCCTCGCCGACCCGGACCCCGTGGGTGTAGATCATGGTCGGCGTGTCCTCGTAATCGAGAATCGCCAACACGTCGATCTTCGGCCACACCGGCTGGTCGATTTCCGTCGCCGCCGGCCGGATCGCGCCGAGATGCATGCCCGGCTCCAGCCAATCCTCGAAGAACACCGGCTGCACCGCGTTGGTCGCGGCGGCGACGATGTCGGATCCCTTGCAGGCCTCCGCGCCGCTTTCGCACGGCCGCACCGTCTTGCCGAGCGCGGCGCTCATCTCCTGCGCGAAAATCTCGCGGCTTGCCTTGCGCGGGCTGATAGACCCGGATGTCGTCAAGATCGAACACCGCGTCGAGCCCGAGCAATTGCGAGCCGGCTTGCCAGCCTGAGCCGATGATGGTCGCGGTCTTGGCGTCCTTCTTGGCCATGTATTTCGCCGCCACCGCGCTGGTCGCGCCGACGCGCATGCGCTGCATCACCCCGTCGGGACAGATCAGCAGCGGTGCTCCGTCATGGGTGCTGAACAGCAGCACAAGCCCGACATAGCGGTCGCCCGGCGCCGCCGGCATCTTGACGCGCCGCATCTGCCCGCCGGCTCTCCGGAAACGTGAGAATGTCGGAATTGATCCGCACCGCGCCGACGCCGAATTTCGGGATCACGCCATCCATCGATTTCAGCGCATAGAGCCCGTCCGGGCGCTGCGTCGTCGGCGTCACGATATCGGAGCGCAGGCGATTGCCGCCACGGCCGTTGATCAATTCGATATAGGCGTCTTCGATCGCCGGCACGAGATCCTTCATGGTGAGGATCTGTTCGATGTCCTCATTGGACAGAATGAGCGTCACGATTGTTATCTCCCTGCGCGGTTTGATGGTTGTTGTTATTTCAGGCGCATCTTGAGCCGGAATGTGTCGCCGCGATTGAAGCTCTGATAGACACAGAGCAGCCGGTCGTCCTTGCCGTAGAGCGTCCGGTGCACGACGGCGAGCGGTGCGTTGAGCGGAACACGCAGCAACGTGCTGAGTTCGACATCGGCGCTGGCGACCGTGAGCGTCTGCATCGCGCGATCGATATGGATCTCCGGCATCTCATGCAACAGCAGCAGGGTCGGGACCTCGCGCAGCGCGGTGTCGCCGATCGTGCGGGAGCGATTTCGCGTCGAGCCAGATCGCATCGAGCGCCGCCGGTTCGCCGCCAACGCGGTTGAGCCGGCGCAGATAGTGATAGCTCTCCGCCAGCGGTTCCTTGACGAATTCCGGCGGCAGCGGCGCGGCGGTCCCGTGAGTCTCGAGCACCTCGCTCGTGAAGCCTTCATGCCGGTAGGCGCGAATGATCTCGTCCCAATCGGCGCCGATCTCGTACCAGAATTCGCGCTGCGGCCGGTTGAGCACGATGGTGCCACGCCCGCGATAGCGCGCGATCAAGCCCTCCTGCATCAACAGGCCGGTGGTCTGGCGCACGGTCGCCCGCGCGACGCCGAACTCCAGCGCCAGCATGTCCAATGTCGGGATCTGCTCGCCGACCGCCCATTCGCCGCTCTCGATCCGCCGGCGAAACAGGCCGGCGAGCTGGACATAGATCGGCGTGCCGTCGCGGCGCAGATCGACTTCGCCAACAGGTTTGACTTCAAACGTCGTCAATTGCGGTTCCTTTCGTCCGGTCCAGCCGTTTCGCCGGGAAGGCGGAGGTTCTTTACGGCCAAAGGTCGCGAAGTTCAACTATTATTATAGATGTACATACTTTCAATAGAATGTTGTTTTATCATTATCGGTACGGTAGGATGCCACCCGTGCCGTCGACAGAAGAACGACAACCCGCCGGGTTCGCATCGGGAGGACGTGGGCGACAGACCCGCTGCCACAAACGGTCCGTCGGATCAAAGTCCGTCGAATACGCAGACAATCGTGGATCACCACGGGATCGACAGCCGCGAGGGAGAGCGCACATGAAGGGCCGCATTGTCAGTCGCATGGTCGGGATATCCATTGCCGCCGCCGCCTTGATCGCGGCCGGCATTGTCGCGCCGCCGGCATCGGCACAGGATACCCGGCCGTTGCGCATCATCATGCCGTTGTCGGCCGGATCCGGTTTTCGACATTCTGGCGCGCGCGGTCGCCCAGCGTTACGAGCAACGAACGGGGCGCAAGACCGTCGTTGAAAACCGCCCCGGCGCCAACATGAGCATCGCCGCCAATGCCTGCAAAGCGGCGGCGCCCGATGGCGACACCATCTGTCTCTTCACGCACAATCTGTTCCTGAATCCGCTGGTGCGGCAAAAACTCAGCTACGATCCGTTCAAGGACTTCGAGCCGATCGCGCCGCTGGTGTTTGTCAATCAGGTCGTCGTTGCCGGTAAGCAAATGCCGGTCAAGTCCTTCAAGGATCTGGTGGCCTACGCCAAGGCGCACCCCGACACGCTGAACTACGGTTCGGTCGGCATCGGCTCGGCCGCGCATCTGGTCATGGAATGGCTCCGCAATGCCTCCGGCGGCGACTGGAAACATATTCCCTATAATGGCGCGCCTCAGGTGCAGCGCGCGCTCGCGGCCGGTGATATTCAGATCACCTTTACGCTCTCGGGCAATGTCGTCGGCCGGGTCAAGAGTGGCGATCTGATACCGTTGCTGATGGTCGGTGACAAGCGCAGCCCGTTGCTGCCTGACGTTCCGACCTTCACCGAAGCGGGCCTGCCGGCCCTCAAGGCGACCTCCTGGGCGGGGATGTTTGCGCCCGCCGGCACGCCGCCGCAAATCGTCAACGCCCTGTCCAAGGAATTCACCGCGATCATCGATGATCCGGCCTTCCAGAAGCAATTTCTGGAAAAACGCGGGCTCGAACCGGTGACGATGGATCCGGCGAAATTCAAGGCCTTCATCCATGACGATCAGGCGGCATGGCGACCTCTGGTGGAAGCCTCCGGTGTCCACCCGAAATGATTTTAACAAGAGTGAGGGTGACGCATGCCGCCGGCCGGCCAAAGGTTTGGAACCCTGGTCCAGCGTTGTCGCAACCATCGCAGTTCGATACGGTTGCCCATGCCCTGTGGGGCGGAATTCGTCCGGTGCCATCAAGGCATCTGGGCAATAAATGTGAAGGAGGAAGGCGCATGCGAAGGTTAATTATAGCGGCCGTGTCATTGGTCGCTGTCCTGGCCGGCGCGTCAACGACGCGAGCCGACCCGATTGCCGATTTTTATCGCGGCAAGACCATGCGGATCATCATCGGCTACGGCGCGGGTGGCGGCTATGATCTCTACGGCCGTCTGGTCGCCGAATATCTCGGCAAGCACATTCCCGGCCATCCGAGCATCATTCCGCAGAACATGCCGGGCGGGGGCAGCTTCGTTGCCGCCAAATATATCTACGAGGTTGCGCCGAAGGACGGCACCGTGCTCGGCAGTCTGTCGCAGACCTTGGTGCTCGACACCGCCGCCGGCAGTGTCACCGGCATCGATGCCTCCAAATTGAGCTACATCGGCCGCGTGGTCACCAATATTGATCTCGGCATGACGCCGGGAAAATCCGGCGTCAAGTCGATCGAGGATGCCCGCAAGCGCGAGGTCACGGTCGGCGTCACCGGCGGCGCCTCGACCGCGGTCGTTCTGCCGTCCTCGCTCAACAAATTTGGCGGCACCAAGTTCAAGCTCATCCGCGGCTATAAGGGCTCGACTGAAATCGTACTCGCCATGGAGCGTGGCGAAGTCGACATGGTCGGTGCCATCGGCGTGCCGAACTTGGTGGTGCGTCATCCGGGCTGGCTGAAGGGCGAGATGAACGTCATCTATCAGGCCGCCCTCAAGCGTCACCGCCTGTTACCGAATGTGCCGGCCTTGCCGGAACTCGGTGTCACGGAAGACGGCAAGAAAGTGCTGCGCGCCATCGCCTCGACTGCTGAAATTGGCCGCTCTGTCGTCACCACGCCGGGCGTTCCCGCCGAACGGATCGCGGCCCTGCGCAAGGCGTTCCAGGACATGATGAAGGACCCGGAATTCCTGGCCCAGGTCGAAAAGCGCAACATCATGATCGATCCCGGCACCGGTGAGGAACTCGACGCCATCGTCAAGGAAACTCTCGCGCTGCCGAAGCCGATCCTGGCGCAGGTCAGCGAGCTGACGCGGCCAAAAAAGAAATAAATCGGCTCCGCGCCGCATCCGCGGCGCGGACCTTCCATCTTTGTCGCCCCCTGACGCGATCACCAAAAAAGCGTCTCCTCAGAAAGCGCCGCAAATGACTCTTGTGCTCTCCAATGCCGAAATTGCCGAAATCGTGACGATGCAGGATTGCGTCGACGTGCTCGAAGACGCTTTCATCGAATTGGCCGAGGGCCGTGGCGCCTTCCGCCGCCGCAGCGACATCTGCACACCGAGCGGCCATGAGAGCGGCGGCATGTATGCGCTCAAATCGATGGACGGCGTCATCCCCAAGCTCGGGGTCGGCGCCATCCGCATCAATTCTGATATTCTTACCTTTCCGGAGATCAACGGCTTTCTGCGGCGGGTCAAGATCCCGGCGGCGCCGAACAAGCGCTATACCGGTCTGGTCTTCCTGTTCTCCACCACGACCGGCGAGCCGCTGGCGATCTTTCCCGACGGCATGATCCAGCCGATGCGGGTTGCCGCCACGTCGGCGCTCGGCGCGAAATGTCTGTCGCGAGAGAATTCCGAGGTGGTCACCATTCTCGGTTCTGGCTGGCAGGCGCGCAGCCAGGTACGCGCCATCGTCTGCGTGCGCAACGTCAAGGAGATCCGCTGCTTCTCCACCCGCAAGGAAAACCGCGACGCCTTCATCGCCGAGATGTCGCCGATCGTCGGCCACGCCATCAAGCCGTATGACAGCGGCGAGGAGGCGGTGAAGGGCGCCGACATCGTGCTCGCCGCCACCAATGCCATCGTTCCGGTGTTCAAGCCGGAATGGCTGGAGAAGGGCATGCATATCAGCACCATCAAACCGGGCGAGTTCAGCCCGGAGGTGGTGCGCGCCACCGACGTGCAGGCAACCCTGATGGAGGATTGCGATCCCGTCTTCATCACCAGTCATGGTCTGCATGTGCCGGAAGAACCCGGCGGCGCGTTGCAGGATCTCGCCAACGAAGTCGGCTGGAAGGGCTTGGTGTCGCTGCCGGATTTGCTGCTCGAGCGACAGCACGGCCGCAACGACAAGCGCCCGAAGCGCGGGCGGACCTCGGACGACCAGATCACGTGTTTCCTGAACCCGCTTGGCCTCGGCTATCAGTTCGCCGCCGTCGGCTCGATCATCTACAAGCGCGCCAAGGAGCAGGGCCGCGGCAACGAACTGCCGACCGACTGGTTCACCGAGTTGGAAATCCCGTAAAGCCGAAGGCCCGCCATCCGATCGCGGATTGAAAGTCTGTCTGTGACCGACCAAAAAGAAGGAAGATCAACAATGGCCGATATCGTTCTCGGAATTGGAACCTCGCACAGTCCGCTGCTTGCCAGCCCGCCGGAGGACTATCCCAAGCATGCCGAGATCGATGCCAGCGGCCGGAAACTGCTCGACCGCAACGGCAAGCCCTGCACCTATGGCGATCTTCTGGCCGCCGCCGATCCCTCCATCAAGGATCAGATCGCGCCGGACGTTCTGGAAAAGCGCGCGGCGCAGTGCACCGCCAATATCGCGCGGCTCGAAAAGACCATCAATGACGCCAAGCTTGATGCGCTGGTCATCATCGGCGACGACCAGAACGAACAGTTCTTCGACGACAACATGCCCTCCATCCTGGTCTATTGGGGCGAGACCATCGCCAACAATCCGCTCGACATGCCGGAGGACGCCCCGCAATTCTGGCGCAAGGCCCGTTCGCAATATCACGAGCAGAACGGGTCGCGCGAGTATCCGGTCGCATCCAAGCTCGGGCTGCACCTGATCGAGCAGCTCATCGACAACGAGTTTGACGTCAGCCATTCCAAGCGTCTGTCCAAGGCGCATGGCGAGGGCCACGCCTTCGGCTTCGTGCACAAACGGCTGATGGGCGAAAACATCGTGCCGATCGTGCCGGTCGCGCTCAACACCTACTTTCCGCCCAACCAGCCGCGCCCGAAGCGTTGTTATGAGCTGGGTCAGGCGATCCGCAAGGCAGTGACGTCGTTCGACGGCAACGCCCGCGTCGGCATCCTGGCCTCGGGCGGCCTGAGCCACTTCACTGTCGATGAGGAACTCGATCATCTGATCCTCGACGCCTGCCGCAAAAAGGACGGCAAGGCGCTGTCGTTGATCCCGGTCAACAAGCTCAATTCCGGCAATTCGGAAATCCGCAACTGGATCACGGTCGCGGGCGCCAGCGAGCATTTGGCCGTCAAATGGCAGGACTACATCCCCTGCTACCGCTCCGTCGCCGGCACCGGCTGCGGCATGGGCTTTTCCGCCTGGGCCTGAAATTTGTTCGGGCGACTGTTTTCGGGGCCGGCTCTGCCGGCCCCATTTTTCATTATGGCGACGCAAGTTAGTGCAATGCACCATCGAAATTATCACATTTTGATAATTACGATGAACTCGTGTGTCCATTTCTTTATAATTTAAAAAATTCGCATTTCAGGGAGCCGATGAAAAAGCCACCGCCACCGTCACCCGCCACCGACAAAGCGCGTCTTGATTCCAGCGGCGACCGCATGCTCGCCATCCTCGCGCTGTTTTCGGTCGATGCGCCGGAATGGACGGTCGAGGCCGCTGCCGAACGGCTCGGCGTCTCGGCGCCGACCACCTATCGCTATTTCAAGCGCCTTGCCGATGCCGGCCTGATCAGCCGCGTCTCGCGCGCGGGCTATTCGCTCGGACCCGCGATCATCGAGATGGATCGCCAGATTCAGATCTGCGACCCGATGCTGCGCTCGGCGCGGCCCGTCATGCTCGATCTCATCCAATACGCCGCCGATGGCGCGGTCATGTTGCTGAGCCGCCTGTTTCATGATCGCGTCATGTGCGTGCATCAGGTGCCGGGGCGCGGGCCGCAGCCGCCGGTCAGTTATGAGCGCGGCCGGCTAATGCCGTTGTTCCGCGGCGCCACCTCCAAGATCATCCTCGCCTATCTTCCGACCCGGGTGTTGAAGCCGTTGTTTGCCGCGAACGCGGAGGAGATCGCCGACGCCGGCCTTGGCCGCTCCTGGGAAGAATTCCGCAAGGCGCTGACCGATCTGCGCCGCGTCGGCGCCGCCATCAGCCGCAGCGAGATCGATGCCGGCCGGGTCGCGGTCGCCGCGCCGATCTTCGATCGCGACCGCGCGATCCTTGGCAGCCTGACCTTCCTGCTGTCCGGCGCACGCATCGACGAAACGCTGGTCGGGCGGCTGGTGCCGCTGACCATCGCCGGCGCGCGGGAGATCGAACAGGCGATGTCCGGCGAACCGCAGCCGCAGGATTCATCACAGCCCGCGCTGATAAAAGCGGCGCAGTAGCCAAACAACGCGCCGACGAATTCCGCCGGTCGCACCGATTGAATTGAAATGGATCGCCGCAGAAGCGGCACCATGATGGGGAGGACGATGATGTTCTCGAAAGTCGCGACGAAATTTGCCCCGACGATATTTCCGACGGTGATGTTCGGCCTGGCGCAACTGCTGAAAATCACTGCGCGCCGCTATCCGGCATTCAAGGCGCGGATCGGCGAAAACAATATGGTCGCCCAGATCGTGGCCCGCGACGAAAATATCGGCCGCTGGTTCGAGTTCCGCGACGGCAAGATCAAGTCGCGCGCCGGCATCCATCCGCGGCCGGACATCGTGCTCGGTTTCAAGAACGCCGCGCTCGGCGCCAAGCTGCTGACGCCGCCGATCAACTGGCTCGACCAGATCAACGCCCAGAAGGATTTCAAGCTCACGGTCGAGGGCGACGACGCGCTTGGCCAACTGGTTCGCGCAGACCATCATGATGACCCAGACCATCGGCTGGAAGTTCGGCACGGCGATGCCGGACGGTTCGATGCGCTATTGCAACATGACCAATGGCGGCCCGGTCTTCGTCAACGTCAAGGACGGCAAGATCGTGCGCATGACGCCGATCGACTTCGACGACACCGATCCGCAACCCTGGACGATCGAGGCGCGCGGCCTGAAGCTGACGCCGCCGCGCCGCACCACGCTCGCGCCGCACGGCCAGAACGCCAAGTCGATCGTCTATTCGCCCGACCGGCTGCTTTATCCGATGAAGCGGGTCGACTTCGATCCCAACGGCGCGCGCAATCCGCAGAACCGCGGCAAGTCCGGCTACGTGCGCATCTCCTGGGACGAGGCGCTCGACCTCGTCGCGAATGAGATCAAGCGCTGCAAGCGCGAGCACGGCCCGGGTGCGATCGCCACGTCGCACGGTTCGCATCACACCTGGGGCAATATCGGCTATTACCTCTCCGCGCTGTTCCGCTTCTCCAACGCCGTCGGCATGACGCGCGTCCATCACAATCCCGATTCCTGGGAAGGCTGGTACTGGGGCGCCGTGCACCATTGGGGCTACACGCTGCGCGTCGGCCAGTCGGAAACCTACGGCACGGTCGAGGACTGCCTGCAGAACTGCGACATGATCGTGTTCTGGGCGGCCGATCCGGAGACCACCTCCGGTTCATACGGCGCGCAGGAAGGCACCGTGCGCCGGCAATGGCTGAAGGATCCGAGGCTCGGCATCAAGGTCGTGCACGTCGATCCGTACTACAATGCCTCGGCGCAGTTCCTGCCGGGCAAATGGTTCGCGCCCAAGCCGACCACGTCGGTCGCGATGGCGATGGCCATCGCCTACGTCTGGATCAAGGAAGACCTCTACGACAAGGACTACGTCGAGACCCACACCGTCGGCTTCGACATCTGGAAGGCGTATCTGCTCGGCGAGGAAGACGGCATCCCGAAGACGCCGGAATGGCAGGAGGCAGGAAACCGGCGTTCCGGCAAAGGACGTGCGCGCGCTGGCGCGCGAGTGGGGCAGCAAGCGCGTCTATCTCGCGCCCGGCGGCTGGGGCAACGGCCACGGCGGCGCCTGCCGCAACCAGACCGGCATCCAGTGGGCGCGCGTGATGGTGTGCCTGGTGGCGATGCAGGGGCTCGGCAAGCCCGGCGTCAACATGGGCAATCTGCAATGGGGCTGCCCGATCGATTTCAATTTCTATTTCCCCGGTTACGCCGACGGCGGCATGTCGGGCGATCTGGAAAACACCGCGATGCCGGTCGAGCTCTATCAGCGCATGCCGCAGCTTCCGACCATGAACTCCAGCTTCCAGCGATTCCGCGCATCTGGCTGCCGGAGGCGATCGCCGACGGCAAGGCGGAAGGCTACCGTGGGTCGGCAAGTCGATCGAGCATCAGTTCGCCAAGTTCGCCTATCCGGCGCCCGGCCATTCGCCGGTGAAGATGTTCTACAAGTACGGCGGCTCGATGCTCGCCACCATGAACAACACCAACCGCCATGTGCGGATGTACCAGTCGGACGAATCTCGAATTCGTCGTCAACCAGTCGATCTGGTTCGAGGGCGAGGCCAAGTTCGCCGATGTGATCCTGCCGGCCTGCACCAATTTCGAGCGGGTCGATATCAGCGAATGGGCGGGCCTCGGCGGCTACGGCCATCACGGCCAGCAGCAGCTCAATCACCGCGTCATCATCTTCCAGGCGCCGGCGATCGAGCCGCTCGGCGAATTGAAATCCGACTACTGGATCTTCAACGAGATTTCCAAGCGGCTCGGCCTGGCCAATTATTTCTCCGAAGGCATCAACGAGATCGACTGGGTCAAGCGCCTGTTCGACGCCTCCGACCTGCCGGAGGTGATCTCCTGGAAGGAGTTCATCAAGCGCGGCTACTACGTCGTGCCGTCGGAGAAGGAGAAGCTGCGCGCGCCGGTGTCATTCCGCTGGTTCTGGGAGAACCGCAAGAAGGACGTGCCGGAGGCGCAGCCGCTGCCGTCCGACTACACCGAGGAATATCTGCGCGGCCTGCAGACGCAGTCCGGCAAGCTCGAATTCGAGTGCAACAGCCTCAAGCGCTTCAAGGACCCCGAGCGGCCGCCGATCGTCAAATACGAGCCGTCATGGGAAGGCCCGCATTCCGGCGAGATGTATGAGCGCTATCCGCTGCAATGCTCACGCCGCACTCGAAATATTCCTTCCACACCCAGGGCGACGGCAAGGATCTTCCTCAACAACATCGACGATCACCGCGTCAACGTCGACGGCTACTACTACTGGGTCATGCGCATGAATGCGGAGGATGCTGCCGCGCGCGGCATCAAGAAGCATGATCTCGTCAAGGTCTTCAACGATCGCGGCGCCGTGATCTGCGCCGCGCTGCCGACCCAGCGCCTGCCGCGCGGCGTCTGCCACGGCTATGAGTCGTCGGCCATCTACGATCCGATGGGCGAACCCGGAAAGTCGGTCGACCGCGGCGGCTGTCTCAATCTGCTGACGCCCGAGCGCACCCAGACCAAGACCACCCATTCGCTCGCCGGCGCGCATGCGCTGGTGCAGGTCGAAGTCTGGGACGGCCGCATCGAACACATGTCGGAGGCGTTCGCGAAGATGGACAAGAGTCAAAGCGACGGTGAACGGGTCACGTCGCCGCAACTGGCGCCGGCGAAATAATACCGTCTCAAGACGCGCACAACAGGTGGAGGACGATACATGGCCTACATTTTCAAGGAGGACGAACTGCCCTCGCTGATCGACGCCAAGGCGGCACGCGAGCGGATCTTTTTCGTCAACAAGGAATTGGCCAACATGGACGACATGCTGGCCGGCGTGATGCACTACAAAAAGGACGCCGCCTCGCCACTGCATCTGCACAAGAACTGTGAGCACTTCTATTTCATCATCACCGGCAAGGGCACGGTGGAATCCGACGAAGGCGTCCATGCCGTCGGCCCCGGCGACATGATCTTCATCCCGGCGGAGGACAAGCACCGGCTGCGCGCCAGCGAACCGATGTTCTATTTCGAGTTCCAGGCACCCAACCGCTTCAAGACCACGATCCTGGAAGGCACTGAGGACGACCTGCGTTGGGAGCGCAAGGACGGCAGCGTCTGGATGCAGTCCTGACGGCGTTTCAAAGCCCGGATCAAACGAGGACAACGACCATGTCACTCACCTTTATCGATACCAACGCACTGCCGAAGACGGCTACCGCCGGCCACGGCGCGATGACCGAAGTTCTGAACGAGGCGCTGTGCGGCGCCAAGAATGTCCACGGTTCGCTGCGCTGGCTGAAATCGCCGGAAACCTTCCAGCCGGAATCGAGCGACAAGCATCAGTTGATCTATCTGATGGAAGGCAAGGGCCGTATCCGTCTCAACGACAAGGACTACGACGTCGAGAAGGGCATGGGCATCTATCTCGGTCCGTCGGAAGCCGCGACCATCGCGGCGGCCGAGGGATCGCAGCTCAAGCTGTTTCACCTCATCGTGCCGCAGATACCGAAGTAAGGACCATCATGACAGGCGAATCGCGGACAAAAGGCGAGTCTGGAGCAACTGCCATGCCCAAATGGAACATGATCATCGACGTTGCCGAGTGCACCAACTGCAATCTGTGCACGCTCGCGGCCATGGACGAATATGTCGGCAACGAATTTCCCGGCTATTCCGCGCCAATGCCGAAGCACGGCCACAAGTGGATCAATATTTTGCAGAAGGAGCGCGGACAGGTGCCGATGATCGACATCGCCTATGTCCCGACCCTCTGCAATCATTGCGACAACGCGCCTTGCATCAAGGCCGCGAAGGACGGCGCGATCACCAAGCGCGACGACGGCATCGTGCTGATCGATCCGGAGAAGGCCAAAGGCCAGAAGCAACTGGTCGATGCCTGTCCCTACGGCCACATCTGGTGGAACGAGGAACTGCAATTGCCGCAGCATTGGAACTTCGACGCCCACCTGATCGATCAGGGTTGGAAGCAGACCCGTGGACACCAATCCTGTCCGACCGGCGCGATGCGCGCGATCTGCGTCGAGGACGAGGAGATGGCGCGGCTTGCGCGCGACGAAAACCTCGAAGTGATGAAGCCGGAACTCGGCACCAGGCCGCGGGTCTACTACCGTAATCTGTGGCGGTATGCGACCTGCTTCATTGGCGGCACGCTCTCCGCGGAAAAGGACGGCATGGTCGATTGCGTCGAGGGCGCAGAGATCAGGCTGTTGCGCGATGCAGCGCCGGTCGCCGAAACCACCAGCGACAATTACGGCGACTTCAAATTCGACCGGCTCACGCCGGATTCAGGCGGCTACCGGATCGAGGTCTCGGCGCCCGGGCGGCCCAAGAAAACCGTCGATGTGACGCTCGGCGTCAGCACCAATGTCGGCGAGATTCGGCTATAGATCGGGCCGAACCGCCGACGGTGCGCGGCCCTTCAAGAGCGATTGCGAATGCACGAGTCCGATTTCTTTCACGAGCATGCCGAACTGACCGACGCTGATCGCGCCGAGATCGCCCGCTACATTTGGAACCAGGAGACCGTCGAACTCACGACCGTCGGCATCGATATCGGCTCCTCGACCTCGCATCTGCTGTTCGCCAAGGTCGTGCTGCAGCGCCAGACCCAAGGCCTGTCCAGTCGGTTCGTGGTCATCGACCGTCAGATTGTCTGGCGCTCGCCGATCATGCTGACGCCATTCCTGCCGGACGGCACCATCGATGCGCACCGGCTGGGCCATTTCATTCACGACGCCTATCACGCTGCCGGCCTGCGCCGCAGCGAAGTCGATTCCGGCGCGGTGATCCTCACCGGCGAGGCAATCAAGCGCAAGAACGCGCGCGCGATCGATGAATTGTTTGCCGCCGACGCCGGCAAGTTCGTCTGCGCCACCGCCGGCCACAAGCTCGAATGCCTGCTCGCCGCCCACGGCTCCGGCGCCGTGCGACTGTCGAAGGAGCGCGATCAATGCGTGCTGCATGTCGACATCGGCGGAGGCACCACCAAGCTGGCATTGATTGATCGCGGGGTTGTCGTCGGTCTGTCGGCCTTTGCCGTCGGCGGCCGGCTGCTTGCGGCGGATGCCGACGGCGCCTGGACCCGAGTCGACGATTCCGCTCGGCTGGTCGCGGAGGATCTCGGCCTGGCGACCGATCCGCAAAGCCTTGCCGATCCGGACATCCGTCGCGAGATCGCCGGCCGACTTGCCGCAATTACGGCTGATCAGTTGCTCGGCGCGCCGCTGGATTCTGTCGGCACCGCGTTGCAATTGACCGAGCCCTTGCCGCGCGATGTGGCGCCGAGCGCTTTCACCTTTTCCGGCGGCGTTTCCGAATACATTTTCGGCCACGAGGCCCGCGAATACGGCGACATCGCAAAATTGCTGGCGACCGACCTCTGCCGGCAACTCGCCAACCGCACCATGCTGCCGTTGATCGATCCTGGCCAGCGCATCCGCGCGACCGTGATCGGAGCCTCGCAGTTCACCGTGCAGGTCAGCGGCAAGACCATTTATCTGCCGGACCCGGGCGTGCTGCCGGTGCACAACGTGCCGGTCGTGCACATCAACCTTGATCTCGCGCATCACATCGACCGCGCCGCGATCGTGAACGCGATCCGCACCGCGTTGGCCCATCTCGATCTGGAACCGGCCGGGCGCATGGCGATCGCGTTCTCCTGGCACGGCGATCCGGAATATTCGCGGTTGCGAACCGCCGCCGAAGCCATCGTCGAAGCACTCGGCGCCGCGCCGTCTGAGGAACTTCTGCTGCTGATGATCGACGGCGATGTCGGCAAGACCTTCGGCCGCATCCTGCACGAGGAACTGAAGTTCCCGCGCAAGCTGGTGTCGATCGACGGCGTGCAACTGCAGGAACTGGATTATGTCGATGTCGGCGAGTTGATTTCCCCGCCCGGCGTGGTGCCGGTCGTGATCAAGTCGCTGCTGTTTTCGTGAGACGAAAACACATAAGATCGAAAATCAATGCCGCCAAGTCGGCACGAGTGGAGGATCTGAGCGATGAACGCATCCGCAGCACGCTACGGCGTCGACGCCTATCTCGATTGGGTGGCCGAGGAAGGCATCCCGATCACCGAGGATTACGGCATTGATCTGTTCACCGTGCCGACCGCGATGTGGCCGCGCTACGGCGTCAAGGGTGCGGCGGTGCATCTGAAAGGCCGTGGCGATTTCGCCAATATGTTCGTGCTCGATATCCCGCCCGGCGGCTCCATCACGCCGCAGCGCCACCTCTATGAGGATGTCTACTACGTCTTGGAGGGCCATGGCTCGACCCAGCTTGAATTCGCCGATGGCAGCAAGCGCAGCTTCGAATGGGGACCGAAAAGCCTGTTCGCCATTCCGCTCAATGCCAAGCACCGCCACTTCAACGGCAGTGGCCAGGAACGCGCACTGCTGGTCACCACCACCGACCTGCCGCTGGTGATGAACACCTTCCACAATGAGAAATTCATCTTCGAGACCGAATTCGACTTCTCCGATCGCGCCGGCAAGAACGAATATTATTCCGGCGAGGGCGATCTGATCACCGTGCGGCCGGGCAACCACATGTGGGAAACCAATTTCGTCCCCGACCTTGCCAGCATCGAACTGAAATCCTGGGGCGACCGCGGCGCCGGCGGCACCAACATCATGTTCGTGCTGGCGGACGGCACCATGCATGCGCATATCTCTGAAATGCCGGTCGGCACCTATAAGAAAGGCCACCGTCACGGCCCCGGCTTCCATGTCATGTGTGTCACCGGCCACGGTTATTCGCTGCTGTGGTACGACGACCAGCAGGACTTCCTGCGCATCGACTGGAAACACGGCGTGGTGTTCCCGCCCGCCGACCAGCAGTTCCATCAGCATTTCAATTCCAGCCCCGATCCGGCGCGCTATCTCGCGACCGGCGTCGGTGGCCTGCGCTATCCGCTCACCCTGATGCAGCGCCGCTCGCTGCTTGGCGTCAAGCCCGGCGAAAAGGGTGCGGTCTCCACCAGCATCAAGGAAGGCGGCGACCAGATCGAGTACGAGGATCAGGACCCGCGCATCCACCGCATCTGGCTGCAGGAAATGTACAAGCACGGCGTTACGCCGAAGATGGAAAAGTTCATCCCGACGCCGGAGGATCTGAAACCTCTGGCTGAAGCGGCTTCGGCCTGATATCAGATCGTGCGGCCTCATCGTTGCGCGCGGTCGCAGTGCCATCAACATATCTGACCACGTCGCGCAACACCGGCACGAGGAAACGCAGCGGCGGCGCGAACGCGCCGATCAACGTCAGGTGGCCGACGCGCGGATATATGATGTCCGTGATTTCGCCGCCGCCGGCGCGAATGCGTGCCGCAAGCCGCTGCGTGTTGGACGGCGACACCGTGCGGTCGGCGCCGCCGGTTATGAGCAGCAGCGGCGGCTCGTTGCGGCCGACAAAGTTGATCGGCTGCGTGTGCGCCAGGTGACCATCGCCGAAAATAGCCTCCAAGGTTGCATCGTTCAGAGGCAAAAAGTCATAAGGACCGGCAAGCCCGATCATCCCGGCAAGATCGCGGCGCGAATCAAGCTTCACCGCGTCGAGCCAGCGCGCATCGAGCCGCAACATGGCGGCGATGTGCGCGCCGGCCGAATGCCCCATCAGGAAAATCCTGCGCCGGTCGATGTCCAGGCGCGCGGCATTATCGAGGATGAAACGCACCGCGCAGGCGGCGTCTTCCAGGAATGTCGGAAAGCGGACATCCGGATAGACCCGATAGTCCGGCACGGCGACCGCGATGCCGCGCCGCGCCAGCGCCGAGGCGAGGAAAAAATAGAGTTCCTTCTCGCCGCTTTCCCAGCGGCCACCGTAGAAGAAAACGATTACTGGTACGGATGGCAGGGCGTGTGGCCGGTACAGATCGAAACGGTGACGCCGATCATTGCCATAAGCGACGGAACGCCGAACGTCGAAGCCCGCCTGAGGCGCCGTGGCGTTGAGCACTCCGGCGGAGAGTGAGTCGGATGCCAAAAGGCGGGCAAGGCGCGCGCGCATTGCTCTGGTCGTTCGTTCAATCAAGCCGGATCACGGTGGCAGAAAATATCCAACTCAAATAAAGATAGTCGAATATTTGGAATGGCTCTCCGAGGTGCGGGCAACATTGCCGGCCGGCGGTTTCGTACCCTGCAATCGTCGCCGTCAATGGCCGGCTACGATGCAAAGGCATCCGGCTTGATGATCGGCAATCGGAGTATGGATCGTGTCCTGATCGGCGGCGACAAAGTCACCTACGCCGTAATGCCCATGTTCGTCCTGAAAAGCGCCGGCCAATACGCAGATCCACTCTCTGTCTTCGTGACCATGTGGCTCAAGCGCCGCACCCGGCGAAAGCCTGGCGAGAATGACAGGCGCCTTACCTTCGTCGGATGTCATGATTTGGCGAGCTTCCATGCCGGGCCCCATGACCTCCCACGGCCCAAGCTGATACCGCAGCAGGACCGCCGGCAGGTCCGCCAATTCGCACGCTGCGATCTGTGGGGCGGAGATGGTATCTGGGTCCGCGGGCGCATCTGTCAATTGCGCAATTGTTTCCCGCAGCGCGTCCGGCGCCAATGCGAGCGGCGGATGGTCTTCGAGTAGGATGCCGCCGATATCTTCCAATGTCCGGACCCAGGCCAGGCACGTGGCACATATCTCGATATGGGTTGCGACAACCAGTGTTTCGCCTTCCGATAATGTTCCAGCCGCGAACACGGCGAGCGTCTCGTCAGGCGGATGATGGACGGCCGCCCTCATGCCGGTACCTCCAATTTGCCATCGAGCAAGCCCGTCGTATCGGTCTTTAGCCGCCGCCCAAGATCTTTGAATAGTCCCGCAATCGGCGCGTGGTTGCGGTGTGCGGCACAAGTTCCGACTGGCTGTGTGATATATGGTCGACTGTATACCACGTCCTTTGAATGACCTTGCTCTGGTCGCCATGGCATTGTGCGAATGACAACATAGTTTTGAACAAATCCAAATGGCGTGCGGTCGCATGCCCGGCGGAATGTCTGACTTGTCAGGTGATTGATTATTGCGGGGGCCATAATTGTTTTACGTTTAAGTCCACCTGTTGGATTACAAATAAATCAATAAATTTTCGACTGGTCGAATTCAATGACAACAATATGACGTATTTTTTGTAGGCGTGACGGAATTTGACAACGGTACCTGAACACGGAAGCTGAAAATGTTGCGATTTGTCGGGTCCATCTGGGTGCCATTTCCATGGCGCGTAACCTCAACAAAGTCTCCGTGCTTACGTTGAAATCGGCCGTCCCAGGGGTAGCGATGGTGAGGACGATTCTCGGAACAGGTCCCGCGAAAAGTCACCGGTAATTTCGTGTTGACGTTCCCAGAAACTTTACACGTCACGCATCGATATCGGGGCCGTCCGCGATAGCATCGGACCCTATGCCGACACCTCCGCGTCGATTGAGGAGCGCAACGAAATTTACCGGGATCTGCTCGGCTTCGAGCCGCCACGGATCGAGGCGCGGCTGGCGGTCACCGGTGCGCTCGATCCGAAACTGCTCGATCGGCAGGAACAGATGCGCGAGCAGGATATGCATCTAAAGTGCTTCGACGTGAAGACGGCGCTGCCCATGTTGTTCGGCATGCTGCTGATGGACTTGAGCGATGCTGCGCCACGGCATGCAATTGGCGGGCCGTCGGCGACCCCGGCCCGCCATCGACATCACCCCCTGGACTCTTTATGAAAGCGTCCTCCCCCGAGGGGCCGGCCGCCGGCTACGAATCCTAGGTGATCGGCGTACCAACGGCCCCCGAACTCGTGTCGCCGATTTGAAGTTCCTGCACCACTTGACGCAACCTCATTCAGGAACTTCAAATCGAAAAGCGGCACGAGAATCTAGACTTGCTAGTGCCCCTTTGTTTCCGAAGTTCGTGGCGAAGGTTGCCGCGATGGTTTACGAACTTCGAAAACGGGGCACTAGACGCCACAAGGAATCCGACCATGCTGTCCGAAGCCGATCGCAAGAAAGCCGCCGAAATTCTGATCAAGGCCGAGAAGGAGCGCAAACAGGCGGTCCAACTCTCCACCACCTGGCCGAACATCGAGATCGAGGATTCCTATGCCATCTCCACCGAGGTGGCGCAACACAAGATCGCCAACGGCGCCAAGCTGATCGGCCACAAGGTCGGGCTGACCTCCAAGGCGATGCAGCGCTCGTCGCTGATCGATGAGCCGGACTATGGCCATCTGCTGGACGACATGATGATCGCCGACGGCGCCAAGGTGCCGCATGCGAATTTTTGCCGGCCGCGGGTCGAGATCGAACTGGCGTTCATCCTCGGCAAGGCCTTGCGCGGTCCCGGCATCGGCCTGACCGACGTGCTGCGCGCGACCGAATATGTCGTGCCGGCGATGGAGATCGTCGATGCGCGGCTGCAGGATCAGCGCAAGATCTTCGATACGGTCGCCGACAACGGCGCCGCTGCCGGCATTGTCGTCGGCGGCCGGCCGGTCGGCCCGATGGATGTCGACCTGCGCTGGGTCGGCGGCATCATGTACAAGAATTCCGAGATCGAGGAGACCGGCGTCGCCGCCGGCGTGCTCGGTCATCCGGCACTGGGCGTGGCATGGCTTGCCAACAAGCTCGGCCAGCATGGCGTGACGCTAGAGCCGGGCCATATCGTGCTCGCCGGGTCGTTCACCCGCGTGGTGTTCGCCAACAAGGGCGATACCCTGCACGCCGATTTCGGGCCGCTCGGCGGCATCGCCGTGCAATTCGTCTAAGGGGAATGGCTACGATGGATAATCCCCGCAACGCCTTCAAGCATGCGCTCGCCGCCGGTCAATTGCAGATCGGCCTGTGGTGCAGCCTCGCCAGCCACATTGCCGCCGAGATCGTCTCCGACTGCGGTTTTGACTGGCTGCTGCTCGACACCGAGCATTCGCCGAACGAAATCCCCGGCCTGCTGTCGCAATTGCAGGCGGTGTCGCGCGGCACCGCGACCCCGATCGTGCGCCCGGCCTGGAACGATACCGTGCTGATCAAGCGCGTGCTCGATATCGGCGCGCAGTCGGTGCTGATCCCCTATGTGCAGAATGTCGAGGAAGCCAAGGCCGCCGTTGCGGCGGTGCGCTATCCGCCGCGCGGGGTGCGCGGCGTTGCCGCTGCCAGCCGCGCCAGCCGCTATGGCCGCGTCACCGACTATCTGAAGAAAGCGGATTCAGAAATCTGCATGTTGTTGCAGGTGGAGACCCGCTCCGCGCTCGATCAGCTTGAGGCCATTGCCCAGGTCGAAGGCGTCGACGGCGTGTTCATCGGCCCGTCCGATCTGTCGGCGTCGTTCGGCCATGTCGGCAATCCGCAGCATCCGGAGATGCAGAAGACGCTGGAAGACGCGGTGCGCCGCCTCAAGGCGGTCGGCAAGCCGGCCGGCATCCTGACCGGCAACGAGGAGGAGGCGCGCCGCTATATCGCGTGGGGTTACACCTTCGTCGCCGTCGGCGCCGATGTCGGTCTGCTGGCGCGCAATGCCGATGCGCTGGCGAAGAAGTTCAAGAGCGGCTGAACGCGATTCTGAGAGCGCGTTTCAAAAGTCGTACAGCCGCGCCGGATTGTCGACCAGCAGCTTTTTCAGGAGCGCGGCATCGCCGGTCCATTCTTCCAGCAGGTCGATGACGTGGCCGAGCTGCGGCGTGCGTTCGCCCATGTTGATGAACGGCCAGTCGCTGCCCCAGATCACCTGGTCCGGATTGGCTTTCAGGAACGCTTGGTGGAATGCGACCATGTCGGGATAGTCCGGCACCTGCGTCGAGTTGCGAATGGCGGAGAGCTTGAGCCAGATCCGGCCGTCCACCAAATAGCCGAGCAGCCGCTGTACATCGGGACCGTCAAGACGCCGGCCATTGACGCCGACATGACCGAAATGGTCGATCACCAGCGGCACCTTGAGCCGCACGAGGTCCGGCAGCACGGCCAGGAGTTGATCCAGCTGGCCATAGAGTTTGGCGTGCCAGCCGAGTTCGGCGATGCGCGGCGCCAGCGCGGCAACGTCGTCAAAGCCGACCGCGCCGAGGAAGCGCTCGCGCTTGGTTGCGCGGGCCGCCTCCGCAAAACGCAAGGCGCGAATGCCACCTGCATGCAGGTCGGCGAGTTCGGCATCCGAGACCGACGGGTCCTTCACCGCCACGCCGCGCAGGCGCTCCGGCGCGCGTGCGATCGCATCGAGCACCGCGCGGCAATCGAGCCCATAGGCCGAGGGCTGCACCAGCACCCCGCGTGAGAAGCCGGCACGGTCGAGCATGGCGAAATAGTCATCGGCCGGCGTCAGCGGCGGATCGTAGCTGCGCGTGGCGGCCAGCGGAAATTGGTCGAACGGCCCGAACACATGAGCGTGGCAGTCGCAGGCGCCAGGCGGCAGTTGGTGTTTCGGCGGTTCGAAGGGCGGCGGCGCCGTCGGCTCAGCGGAGGTCATCGGTGATCAACGCCCTTTGAAAACCGGCGCGCGCTTTTCGACCACCGCGTGGGTGGCCTCCCGCGCATCCTCGGTTCGCATCAATTGCGTGCTGAATTCCTGCTCGCGGGCATATCCGGCCTCGACCGGCATGAACTCGATCTCGTTGAGCGACTTCTTGCCAAGCCGCAAGCCGAGCGGCGCTTTGGCGGCGATCGTCTCGGCAAGCTTCATCGCCGCCGGCATCAGGTCCGCTGCCGGCACGATCTCGTCGACGAAGCCGAAGCGCTGCGCTTCCTCCGCGCCGATCGGCTTGCCGGTAAAATACATCCGCCGCAACAGGCCCTGCGGCAGATGCCGGCCCATATGCGCGCCGCCGCCGCAGCGGCCGACATTGATTTCCGGCAGGCCGAACGTCGCGTTCGGTGACGCAAGCCGGATATCGCACACCGAGGCCAGCACGCAACCGGCGCCGAGCGCCGGCCCGTTGACCGCCGCGATCACCGGGATTGCGCAATGGCGCACCGCGCTGAAGGTGCGCCGCACGATCTTGGCGCGCTCCGGATCCTGCTCCGGCGTGGCGGCGAGAAATTCCTTCAGGTCGAGACCGGCGCAGAAGGCGCGCTCGCCGCGCGCGGTGAAGATCGCGCAATGCACGTCATCGCGCGCGCCGATCGCATCGAAGGTGTCGGCGATCTTGTCATAGAGCGCGATCGTCAGCGCGTTGACCGGTGACCGGTCGAGCATGACCGTGACGACTTTGCCGGTCGTTTCAACAACAAGTTCGCTCATTCCATCCTCATCATCAGATCATTCAATTCACGGTCTCCGGCAGCGGCGGTTCGGCTCCGTCCGGCAACGGAATTTCGTGGGCGTTCAAGGTCATCGCGACCATGGTGTAATAGCCGATCAGCGCGGTCAGTTCGACAATGCCGACGTCGCCCAGAAGCTTCAGCACCGCCTGATAGGTCGGCTCGCTCACCTTGCCGCGCTGAGTCAATTCCACCGCGTAGTCGTGGACGGTCAGCATGTCGTGCGAAGCCACAGCGGGGCGCCTGCCAATCCGCGTATCTTCGATGATCGCAGCCGGCAGACCCTGGTCCGCTGCGACGCGGGCGTGGATGTACCATTCGAGTTGGCAGTTCCAGCGCCGCGCCGTCACCAGGATCGCAAGCTCGCTGAGCTGCGGCGACAACGAGGTCCGGAACCGCAACAACTCGCCGAACTGCTGCCATCGCTCCGCCAGTTCCGGCCGGTGCAGCGCCGCGCGCAGCGGACCGACCAGCGTGCCGCGCGGCCCTGTGACGATCAAATCGTAAACCTTGCGCTGTTCCGGTGTCATGGTCTCGGGCGACGGCAGGGGAATGCGCGGCACGGGCGTCTCCTTGGCCAAGTACGGATTGCTTTGCGTGTCAGGTCAAATTCAAAACGCGGTCATGTCAGCGATGGCACGGTCGCGCGCATTGAGGGCCGCGCGTCGAATTCCTTTTGCCAGGCCGTCAATCGCGGCCGGCCCGGCCGCCAGTCGTCATCGGCAAAACGAAAGTCCATGTAGGACAGCGCGACGCCGATGGTGATGTGGCTGATGTTCATCGGCGTGGTCGCGACGTCGTCGATTTCCTTTTCCAGCAGGTCGAGCGCGGTGTTGATCTTCACCTTGAAGGCATCCATGTGCGGTTGCGAGCGGGCGCCGTCCGGCCGCTCGCGCTCGTTGCGCCACAGCACAAGGATTTCCAGCATTCCGTCGCACAAGGCATGGCGGCGCAAGGCCGTCCAGCGCGCGGCGCCTTCGGCGGGAAACAGTTTTTGGCCTTTGTGCAGGGTGTCGAAATATTCGCAGATCACCACGGAATCATAGAGCACCGTGCCATCGTCGAACACCAATGTCGGAATCCGGCTGAGCGGATTGTCCGGCAACAATTCCAGGTTCGGCTTCGACATGATCGCCAGGGTCCGTATCAGGGTGAGACGATCGACCAGACCCAATTCATGCGCCGTGACCATCACCTTGCGCACAAACGGTGAGCGCGGGGACCAGTGAAGTTTCATGACCGAATGTTCTCCTGCGGGCGATTGACGGACACTAACTTTGCTGAAGATCTGCTTGCATTTTTGGAGTTTGTTTGTTCGTTGGTCCGGCGGTCTCCGCGACATTTGCATATATCGCAAAATCGCCGGAAATGCCTATCGCATTTCCGGCGACATCATGCTTGATCGCGGCCTCGCTTCCAGTCCGCGTGTTGCCGCGGCTTAGACCGGCGACAAATTCACTTCAGGCCTGCGGCGCGCGCGACCGGACCCCACTTTTCGGTTTCATCCTTGATATGCGCGCCAAATTTTTCCGGCGACGTTGCCACCACCGTCGCGCCCTGCTTCTTCAACGCGGCCTGGAAGGCCGGGTCCGCGAGTGCGGCCTGCACCGCCGGAACCAGTTTCTTCATCGCGTCCGCGGGAACCCCGGCCGGTGCCATAAGGCCATACCAGCTTTCGGCGACCAGCTTGGGATAGCCGGACTCCGCCATGGTGGGCACGTCCGGCAGCAGCGTTGAGCGTTCCGGCGCGGTGACCGCGATGGGAATGAGCGCGCCGGATTTGACATTGGGCGCGATGACGGCGGCATCGCCGATGATGGCGTCGATCTGGCCGCCCAACACGTTGGGCAACACCGCGGCCGTGCCGCGATAGGGCACGTGCACCAGCTTGATGCCCGCCTGGCCGTTCATGTACTCCAACAGGAGATGGGGCAAGGTGCCGTTGCCGGCGGTGCCGATTGTGACCTTGCCGGGATTCTTCTTCGCATAGGCGATGAACTCGGCGAGCGTCTTGACGCCCATTTTCGGGTGGACCGCCAGCAACTGCGAGGAGCGCCAGATCTCGGCGACCGGCTGCAGGTCCTTGTTGACGTCATAGCGCAGCTGCTTGATCGAGGGGCTGACCACCAGCGGACCGGTCGCGCCGACCAGCAGCGTGTAGCCATCGGCCTTGGAGTTCGCGACCGCCTCGGTTCCGGCGATGCCGCCGGCGCCACCGCGGTTTTCGACCACCACCGATCCCCCGATCTTCGGGCCGAGCAGTTCGGCGACCTTGCGGGCGGCGAGGTCCGTCGGCCCGCCGGCGGAATACGGCACCACCATCTTGATTGTGCGAGATGGGTAGTCGTCCGCCATCGCCGCATGGTGGGCAAGGACGAGGGTCGAGGCGGCGCAAATCCACGCTGCGAATGTCTTCATGGCGTTCTCCCTGGATTTGGCGGGCCGACACTGCGCCCCGCAGCAAACGACTATAAGAGAAAGAACTAGCCTATTAGCCTTTTAGGCTTGGCGGTCAAGGCCTGTTTTGTGCATAAAGGCGGGCGGCAAATGGCCGCCCCCCAATGTCGAGGCGCCAAATGGGCATCGTTTCCGCCGAATTATCGCCGTGCGTTCAAAGCTTTACCGATAGGCGCTGGGCGTTCGTGCGCGGCCCGATCGCGGAACTGCGCGGTTGGACATTGCGGCTGACCGATGAGGCCGGTCACGTCGGCCTTGGCTACGGCCACGCCATGCCGACGATTTCAACCAGCAGCGAGGGCGCCAAGGCCGGGCTGGATTTCCTGTTGCCAAGGCTGATTGGCCGCGACCCGCTTGCCATCGCCGAGATCATGCAGGATGTAGACAATGCGCTTGCCGGCCAGCCGAGCGTGAAGGCGGCGATCGACATGGCGCTGCATGATCTTGCCGCGCGGCGGCTTGGCGTGCCGCTCGATGTGCTGTTCGGTGGACGGCGCCGCGAGGCCGTCCCACAGGGGCGGATCGTGCCGCTCAAGACGCCGGCGGAGATGGCCGACGTTGCCCGCGCGCTGGCGGCCGAAGGCTTTCCGATGGTCAAGCTGAAGTGGTCGGGCGACCCTGAACTTGATATCGCGCGCGTCACGGCGATCCGCCAGGCGGTCGGTCCCAAGGTCGTGCTGACGCTCGATGCCAACCAGGCCTATTCCGCCAAGACCTTCATCCGCACCTTTGCGCGGGTGGAGCAATTCGATCTGACACTCGTCGAGCAGCCGGTGCCGGCCGCGGATTGGGAGGGGCTGGGCCTGATCACGCGCACGATCCCGGCCTTGGTCGAGGCCGATGAGAGTGCGGGCTCGCTCGACGATGTCTTCCGGCTGGTCAATGAGCGCGCCTGCGACAGCGTCAATCTGAAAGTCACCAAGCTCGGCGGCATCCGCAAGACGCTCGCGGCCGCGACCATCTGTGAAGCCGGCGGCGTCACCTGTCGGCTTGGCGCCGCCTTCGGGCCGTCGCTGATGCAGGCGTTTTCGGCGCATGTCGCGGCCCTGTTCCGGCGCATCGAGGTGCCTTGCGAATTGTCGGAACACCTGCATCTCACCGACGATCCCTTCACGCCGCTGCCGGTCGCCGGTGGCGTCGTCATGGTGCCGACAGGCATCGGCTGCGGTGTGACCTTGAAGACCTCCGGCAAGGACGGTGCTTGACGGTGCCTGCTGCGACGTTGAAGCCATCATCAGATGTAAAAAAGGCATCCAGCGTGGGAGGACAGCGTGAGCCGATTGCGCGATCTATCGCTTGAGGAACTAAACGCCGAACAGCGCGCACTTTACGATCGCGTGGCTTCAGGGCCGCGCGGCGGCGTCCGCGGGCTCTATCAGGCCTGGCTGCGCAGTCCGGAATATTGCGACCGCATCGAGCAGACCGCGCGCTATCTGCGCTTCGAATGCAGCGTGCCGGCCCGGCTGCGCGAGTTCGCCATCCTGATGGTCGCGCGCCACTGGCGGGCGCGCCACATGTGGCACGCCCATGCCCGCATCGCGTTGCAAGAAGGCGTTGCGCCGGAGGTGATTGCCGCCATCGGCGCGGGCCGCAGGCCCAATCTTGCGAACGCCGACGAGGCGGTGATCCACGCCTATGTCAGCGAGATTCAAACCACGCGTGCCGTCAGCGACCAGACCTATCGGCGCGCGCTCGATCTCCTGGGCGAAGTCGCTCTGGTGGAACTCGCCGCGCTGGTCGGGCACTACACCGCGGTTGCGATCACACTGAACACCTTTGCGATCGAAACCCCGCCCGACGCGGAGGTGCCGTTCTAGCGCTCGCTCCTGAAAAGTCCGCGCTCTTCGGAATTGCACTCCGCCGGCGGTCAAATCTTCAGCAGCCGCGCGGCATTGCCTGCGAAGACTTTCTGCTCGTCCTCCGCCGGCAATTTCAGGTCGCGAATGATCGCGACACCCGCCGGCTTGAGAACCTTCAGCGGCGGCGCATCGGTGCCGAAGATGAAATGATCGGCTCCGACCGTTTCCAAGGCGCAGCGCGCCGCCGGCAGATGATAGCAGGTCAATTCCAGATACATCATTTTCAGATAATGGCTGGGCGGATACTTGATCATCATCGGTTCGTACGGCCCGAGGAAGAACGCTTCCTCCTGGAGGTTGTACGCGTAATCCATGCGGCCTATCATTTCGCAGATGCCGCCGCCGAGATGGCTGCCGACGAGTTTCAGATTGGGCAGCTTTTCGAACATGCCGCGCACGATCATGCGTGCAATCGCCAAGGCGCCATCCGTCGGACGCCCGACGCTCGATGCCAGTCGGTAGTCCCGCATCCGCTCTTCGCCAAAACCGACCGAAGGCGGATGGACGAAGACCGGTACGTCCAGTTCGCATGCAAGTTGGAAGAACGGGAAGGCGTCGTCGTCGTCCGGATAGTGTCCCGGCAGGCTCGACATGATCATCACGCCCTTGCAGCCGTCCTCTTTGATCGCGCGCTCGACCTCCCGGAGAAACCTGTCGCCGCCATGCGGCACGGTCCCCGCCAGCGCATAAATGGATTCATGCTGATCCTGTAACGAGGCGAGGTAGCGATTGTGCTTTTGGATTGCCGCGAATTGCCGCTCGGCATCCATTTCGCGGAGTTCATGGTAGGGGTAGCTGATCACGGTGCGATCGATGCCGGCCATGTCCTGCGCCTCGAGCACGTTCTCGATCGTCATGGGACACTTGCCGCGCCACATCGGACGGTCGCGGATTTCGGGCGGTGCGACGTGGGTATGAAAATCGATGATCATCGACAGGTGTCTCCAGGGGGCCGGCGATCAGGACCTGACCGTGGCGGCGATTTCGGATTGAGATGATGGCGGCGGCCAAAAGTTGGCGCGGTGATGTTCGGCCGCTCCGCCGAGCCAGCCGCGCCCGCGTGATTGTTTGATTATTTCGGCTGCAGGCCGGCCTCCTTGACGATGCGCTTGGCGGCGGCGCGGTCTTTCGCGAGGAATTGGGCGAACTGCTCAGGCGTATCCGCGATCGGTTCCAGCCCGCGCGCGATCAGGTTGCGTTCACGGAATTTTGGTTCATTCATGATCTTGGCGATCTCGGTTTGCAGCCGCGCAATCATCGCCTTGGGCATGCCGGCGGGCGCGACCAGCCCGAAATAGACCTGGGTCAGGTCGCCGCGATAGCCAAGCTCGGCGAGCGTCGGAATATCCGGAAACAGCGGCGAGCGTTTGGCGCTGTCGAGCGCCAATCCGACCATCTTGCCGGCCTTGATATGCGAAATGAAATTTGCCAGCCCGAAAAATGCGACCGGTGTTGTTCCGGACAGGATGGCGGCGGTTGCCTGGCCGCCGCCGCGGAAGGGAACCCGAATGAGATCGGTTCCGTATTCCTTGTTGAAGTGCTCCATATAGAGATAAAGCGGTATTGCTGGCGCGAAATACGACAGCGTCTTGGGTTTTGACTTCGCCAGCGCGGCGAGTTGTTGCAGGTTTTTCACGTTGAGCCGTGCTTCGGCCACGAGCGCCTGCGTATTGAAAAACATGTTGCTGATCAGCGCAAAGTCCTTATGCGGATCGTAAGGCATCTGCTTGAGTACGAATTCGTTGTAGCTCAGGGCATTGCCGGACAGGAGGCAGATCGTATAGCCGTCCGGCGCGGATTCGGCGCAGGCCCGGGCTCCGATCGTGAAGTTGCCGCCCGGCCGCGGTTCCACGATCAACGGCTGGCCGAGACGCTCGTGCAGAACTTGACCGAGTGCGCGAATAAAGACGTCCGCGGTGCCGCCGGCGCTGACATTGGTAATCACGCGTATGGGGCGCGTCGGGTAGTCCTGCGCGACGACGGATGAGATGCTGCTTAATGCCAACGCAGCGGCAATCGACACGGCGCTAACGAGCCGGTTCATCATGGTGTCCTCCCTAAAAAATTTGGCAATATTTTTATGTCGGCAAAGGTAAGCATATCGGGCACGGCACGACAATCCGGTGCAGCTTCGAGTTGATCCGGCGGGCAGCGGCTTAGGTCGGTTGCAACTGGCTCTGAACGGGTTGGCCGGTTTCGTCAGGTTGTCGGATCTGTCGTTGTCGCGCGCGCGCGATGATTTGCGAAAAAATTGGCATCGCGCGGAAGTGCCAATCTGGTCTTCCGACGATGCCGGACGAGGCGCGGTTGGATGGCGGCAAGGCGTGGTGGCGCATCGTCCGTTGTCCTCGCAATCCGCACGTCCCGTGGCTGAAAATCTGTGCAACCCGAGCGGCAACGCAAGACTTTGGTATGATGACTTGATTTCGATCAATGCGGCTTGAAGCCCGACGGAAGACAGGTGAGGGACCCTTCATTCAGTCGGCGCAAATTCGCTATGGCAGAACTCGACGTCCCCCGCAGCAAGATCATGACCTACGGCGAAGGCGGCCTGTCCTTCGTCTTCATCATTCTGGCTTTCGCCAGCCTGATTGCCGCCGCCAGGGCGCAGGACGCGGCCTACGCGTTCCACGCCTATCTGTCGGCGGCCGCCAGTGTCGCCACTGTCTTCGCGATTCTGAATCGCTATTACGGCCGGCCGCATGGCGCGGTGCCGGCGGAGATCGACGGCCGGCCGAACTACAATTTCGGCCCCGTCAAGTTCGCGACGGTCATGGCGATGTTCTGGGGCCTGGCGGGCTTCACCGTCGGTCTCGTGATAGCGCTGCAGCTGGCCTATCCGATCTTCAATATGGACCTGCCGTGGACCACCTTCGGCCGCCTGCGGCCGCTGCATACCTCGGCGGTGATCTTTGCCTTTGGCGGCAACGTGCTGCTCGCGACCTCATTCTATGTGGTGCAGAAAAGCTGCCGGGTGCGGCTCGCCGGCGAACTTGCGCCGTGGTTCGTGGTGGTCGGCTACAATTTCTTCATCCTGATTGCCGGCACCGGCTATCTGCTCGGCGTCACCCAGTCGAAGGAGTATGCCGAGCCGGAATGGTACGCCGACCTGTGGCTCACCATCGTCTGGGTTACTTATCTGCTCGTCTTCCTGGTCACCCTGATGCGGCGCCGCGAGCCGCACATCTTCGTCGCCAACTGGTTCTATCTCGCCTTCATCGTCACCATCGCGATGCTGCATCTCGGCAACAACGCCACCGTGCCGGTGTCGGTGTTCGGCTCGAAGTCCTACATCGCCTGGGCCGGCGTGCAGGATGCGATGTTCCAGTGGTGGTACGGGCACAACGCGGTCGGCTTCTTCCTCACCGCCGGCTTCCTGGCGATCATGTACTACTTCATCCCGAAGCGGGCAGAGCGGCCGATCTATTCCTACCGGCTCTCGATCATCCACTTCTGGGCGTTGATCTTCCTCTACATCTGGGCCGGCCCGCATCATCTGCACTACACTGCGCTGCCGGATTGGGCGCAGACGCTCGGCATGACGTTCTCGATCATGCTGTGGATGCCGTCCTGGGGCGGCATGATCAACGGCCTGATGACGCTGTCGGGCGCCTGGTACAAGCTGCGCACCGATCCCGTGTTGCGCATGATGGTGGTGTCGGTCGCCTTCTACGGCATGTCGACCTTTGAAGGTCCGATGATGTCGATCAAGGTCGTGAACTCGCTGTCGCACTACACCGACTGGACCATCGGCCACGTCCATTCCGGCGCGCTCGGCTGGGTCGGTTTCGTGTCGTTCGGCGCGGTCTATTGTCTGGTGCCGTGGCTGTGGAACCGCAAGCAGCTTTACAGTCTCAAACTCGTCAACTGGCACTTCTGGATCGCCACCATCGGCATCGTGCTCTATGTCTCCGCCATGTGGGTGTCCGGCATCCTGCAGGGCCTGATGTGGCGCGCCTACACCGCGCTCGGCTTCCTGGAATATTCCTTCATCGAGACGGTCGAGGCGATGCACCCGTTCTATGTGATCCGTGCGCTCGGTGGCGCGCTGTTCCTCGTTGGCGCGGTCATCATGGCCTGGAATCTCTGGATGACGGTTCGCCACGGTGAGGCCACCGAAGCCGCGCCGCGCCTGGCACTGCAGCCGGCCGAGTGAGGAGGACGATCATGTCATTCTGGACCCGGCATCAAGTCGTCGAAAAGAACTCGATCATCCTGTTGATCGGCATTCTGCTCGTGGTCGCCATCGGCGGCATCGTGGAAATCGCGCCGCTGTTCTATCTCAAAAGCACGATCGAGAAGGTCGAGGGCATGCGACCCTATACCCCGCTCGAACTGGCGGGCCGCGACGATCTATGTCCGCGAAGGCTGCTATATCTGCCACTCGCAGATGATCCGCCCGCTGCGCGACGAGGTCGAGCGCTACGGCCATTATTCGCTCGCGGCCGAGAGCATCTACGACCATCCGTTCCAGTGGGGCTCCAAGCGCACCGGTCCCGATCTCGCCAGGGTCGGCGGCAAGTATTCCGACGAATGGCACGTCGCCCATCTGAACAATCCGCGCTCGATCGTGCCGCAATCGATCATGCCGGGCTATCCGTTCCTGGCGCGGACCGAACTGGACTACCGCAACATCGCCGCCGCCATGACGACCAACCGCATCGTCGGCGTGCCCTACACCGAGGAGCAGATCAACAACGCGATCGCCGACCTGCGCGCCCAGGCCAATCCCGACAGCGACGGCGTCGACGGATTGCAGAAGCGCTACCCGAAGGCGCAGGTCCGCGTGTTCGACGGCAATCCGGCCAGGATCACCGAAATGGATGCTCTGATCGCCTATCTGCAGATGCTCGGCACGCTGGTCGACTTCAAGATCTACGACGCCAAGGCCAATCTGCGCTAAAATTTTGTACAAGAGACCGTATCGATGAAGCCGCAATTCGACGCCCATACCTCACTGGTTGCCGACCTGATCGCATTCTGGTGGACGCCGCTCTTTGTCATCGTGTTCCTGGCGATCGTCACCTATGCGCTGTGGCCGAACAACGCGCGACCTTCGACGAGGCTGCGCGGCTGCCGTTGAGGGAGGATTGAGACCATGGCGCAACCTAACCAAGGCGCTGACGTCGACCGCATCACCGGCACCTCGACCACCGGGCACGAATGGGACGGCATCAAGGAGCTGAACACGCCACTGCCGCGCTGGTGGGTCTGGCTGTTCTACATCACCATCGTCTGGGCGATCGGCTACTGGATCGTCTACCCGGCCTGGCCGACCATTTCGAGCAACACCAAGGGTCTGATCGGCTATTCCTCGCGCTCCGAGGTCGCGGCCGATCTTGCCGCGCTGCAGACCTGCGCGGGCCAAGGGGGCTGCGCTCGCGACCGCGCCGCTGGCTGAGATCGCCGCCAATCCGGAGTTGCGCACCTTCGCTCTGGCGCAGGGCAAGGCCGCCTTCGGCGACAATTGCGCGCCATGCCACGGCACCGGCGCCGCCGGCGCCAAGGGCTATCCCAACCTCAACGACGACGATTGGCTGTGGGGCGGTCGCTCGAACAGATCTACAAGACCATCCAGTTCGGTATCCGCTCCGGCAACGACAACGCACATCTCAGCCAGATGCCGGCCTTCGGCAAGCGACGACATTCTCAATCGCGGACAGATCGTGACCGTCGCCAATTACGTTCGCTCGCTGGCGGGCCTGTCGGTCCGCGAGGGCGCCAATCTGGCGGAAGGCAAGAAGATCTTCGCCGACAATTGCGCGGTCTGTCACGGCCCCGACGGCAAGGGCAATCAGGAACTCGGCGCGCCCAATCTGACCGACGCGATCTGGCTCTACGGTCCGGACGAGGCCACCTTGATCGATGACGATCACGAATGCCCGCAGCGGCGTCATGCCGGCCTGGGTCGGCCGCCTCGATCCCGCGACCATCAAGTCGCTGGCGGTCTACGTCCATTCACTGGGCGGCGGGAAATAGCGCGGCTTCTTTGGCGCCATTGATCCGATCGGCCCGGCGATTGGCGGCCATCATTCGGCCGGCGTTTGAGCCTGATCAAAGCGCCTGCGTGCCTGCGGCTTAGTCTCGTTCCAACATTGACAACCGATCGGTTACCCCCACCGATGAACAAGCCGACCAATCCCGCCGATTTGGACGAGACCGACTACGGCCCGCTCTATGCGGCGCACAAGAAGGTCTATCCGCAGAGCGTTTCCGGCAGGTTCCGCAACATCAAGTGGACGCTGATGGTGCTGTGCCTCGGCGTCTATTACTTGTTGCCGTTCGTGCGCTGGGATCGCGGGCCGAACGCGCCGGACCAGGCGGTGCTGGTCGATCTGCCGAACCGGCGATTCTATTTCTTCTTCATCGAGCTGTGGCCGCAGGAGGTCTATTACTTCACCGGCCTTCTGATCATCGCCGCCATGGTGCTGTTCCTGATGAACGCCGTCGGCGGCCGGATCTGGTGCGGCTATCTCTGCCCGCAGACCGTCTGGACCGATCTGTTCTATGCGGTCGAGCGCCTGATCGAGGGCGACCGGCGCGAGCGTATGAAGAAGGACAAGGGCGGATTTACCGCCCGCCGCGCCGTCGAACTGGTCTCCAAGCATGCGATCTGGCTGATGATCGCCTGGTGGACCGGCGGCGCCTGGGTGCTCTATTTCGCCGATGCGCCGACCCTGGTGCACGATCTCGCGACCGGCCAGGCGCCATTTGTTGCCTACGTCTGGATCGCCATCCTGACCTTCACGACCTATACGCTCGCCGGCTTCATGCGCGAGCAGGTCTGCGTCTATATGTGTCCATGGCCGCGCATCCAGGCCGCGCTGACCGACGAATGGGCGCTCAACGTCACCTACAGCTACGATCGCGGCGAGCCGCGCATGTCGGCCAAGAAGGCCGAGGACCTGCGCGTCCAAGGCCTGCCGGCCGGCGATTGCGTCGACTGCTACCAATGCGTTGCGGTTTGTCCGACCGGCATCGACATCCGCGACGGCTCTCAACTGGAATGCATCCAGTGCGGGCTGTGCATCGATGCCTGCGACACGGTGATGGCCAAGATCGGCCGTCCGGCGGGGCTGGTCGCCTACGACAACGACGTCAACATCAAGCGGCGCCTGGAAGGCAAGAGCGAAGTCTTCAAGCTGGTGCGCGGGCGCACCGTCGTCTACACCGCCCTGATTGCGGCGGTCGGGATGATCATGCTCTACACCTTGGTCACCCGCAGCTTCCTCGACATCAACGTGCTTCACGACCGCAATCCGTTGTTCGTGACCTTGTCTGACGGCTCGGTGCGCAATGCCTACACGATGCAGTTCCTCAACAAGCGCAACTACGACCGCACCGTGTCGCTCAATGTCGAAGGCCTGCCGCAGGTGCAGGTGACCGCGGTCGGCGACGATCCGGCGGTGGACGGCAGGCCGCTGATCAAGGTCGGCCCCGACCGCACCCGCGAGGTGCGCGTTTTGTTGACCGTGCCGCGCGACACCAAGCTGCAAAACTCAACGCCGGTGACCTTCCGCATCACCGACGTGGTTGGCGGCGAAACGGCGCATCGCGCGCGACAACTTTTTTCGACGCTAGAGCATTTCCAGGCGAAGTGGAAACCGGTTCGCCGTCCGGAAATGCGACGAGACAAAGAGAGAGCATTTCCAGGCGAAGTGGCAACCGGTTCGCCGTCCGGAAATGCGACGAAACAAAGAGAGCATTCCGGCGAAGTGGACCGGTTCGCCTCCGGAATGCGACGAAACAAAGAGAAATATTAGGCGATAACGTCATGACCGAGATCGTATCCGACCCCAAGCCGCTCACCGGACGCACGGTGCTGCTCTGGTTGCTGGCATTCTTCGGCGTCGTCATCGCGATGAATATCGTGATGATGACGCTTGCGATCGAAACCTTGCCGGGCACCGAGGTCGACAACGCCTATCGTGCCGGGCTCGCCTATAATGGCGAGATCAGCGCCGCGCAGGCCCAGAATGCGCGCGGCTGGAACGGTGGGCGCGGAACTGGCGCGCAACGCCGACGCCCATGCCGCGATCCGGATCGAAGCCCGCGACAAGTCCGGCGCGCCGCTCACCGGCCTCGCCATGTCGGCGCGGCTGATGCGGCCGATCGACAGCCGCGCCGATCGCGTCTTTGCGCTCACCGAGCGCGAGGCCGGCATCTATCGCGGCGCGGCCGTGGACGTTCCGCGCCGGCCAATGGAATCTGGTGATCGAGGCCGACCGCGGCGGATCGCGGCTGTTCCTGTCGCACAACCGCGTGGTGCTGAAGTGATCATGGCCTGAGCGATGACTGAAACCCGCGACCTCTCGCATTTCGTTCAGCATCTCGACGGCGGCGTCGCGCGCATGGATCTCGCCGTCGACGGCATCGCCTGCGCGTCCTGCATGGCGGCGATCGAAGGCGGGTTGGCGACGGTCCCCAATGTCACGCGCGCGCGGGTCAATCTCACCAACCGCCGGGTCGCGGTGGAATGGACCGACGGCGCGCTCGATCCGGCCCGCGTCGTCGATCGCCTCGCCGAGCTTGGCTACAAGGCCTATCCGTTCAGCCCGGCGCGCGCGCGAAGAGGACGATCGCGCCGCAATCGCGGTTGCTGTTGCGCTGTCTTGCGGTCGCGGCCTTCGCGGCCATGAACATCATGCTGCTGTCGGTCGCGGTCTGGTCCGGCAATGCCAGCGACATCACGCCGGAGCAGCGCGATTTCTTTCACTGGCTGTCCGCGCTGATCGCCCTGCCTGCGGCGGCCTATGCCGGCCAGCCGTTCTTCCGTTCGGCCATGCGCGCGCTGATGGCGCGCTCGCTCAACATGGATGTGCCGATCACGCTCGGCGTGGTGCTGGCGCTCGGCATGTCGGTGGTCGAAACACTCAATCACGCCGAGCACGCCTATTTCGATTCGGCGATGATGCTGCTGACGTTCCTGCTGGCCGGCCGCTTCCTCGACCAGAACATGCGTGCGCGCACCCGCGCCGTCGCCGGAAATCTCGCCGCGCTGAAGGCCGAGACCGCGGTCAAGTTCGTCACGCCGGAGGAGATCCGCGAAGTGCCGGTCGCCTCGATCCATCCCGGCGATCTGGTGCTGGTGCGGCCGGGCGAGCGCATCGCAGTCGACGGCGTCGTGGTCGACGGCCGTTCCGAAATCGACCAGAGCCTGATCACCGGCGAAACCGCCTATGCGGCGGTCGGCCAAGGACAGCGCGGTCTATGCCGGCACGCTGAACATCAGCGGCACCTTGCGGGTACGCGTTGCCGCCGCCGCGCGCGGCACCTTGCTCGATGAGGTCACGCGCCTGCTCGACAAGGCGGTGGAGGCGCGCTCGCGCTATGTGCGGCTCGCCGATCGCGCGGCCAGGCTCTATGCGCCGCTCGTGCATCTGACTGCGCTGGCGACGTTGCTCGGCTGGGTCGCGTTCGGCGCCGGCTGGCACGACGCCATCGTCACCGCGATTGCGGTGCTGATCATCACCTGTCCCTGCGCGCTCGGCCTGGCGATTCCCGCGGTGCAGGTGGTCGCCTCCGGCGCGCTGTTCCGCGCCGGCGTGCTGCTCAATGCCGGCGATGCCATCGAACGCCTGGCCGATGCCGATACCATCGTCTTCGACAAGACCGGCACGCTTGACCCTGCCCGAGCCGCAGGTCGTCAATGCCGCCAGCGATTCCGTCCGACGTTCTGGCGCTGGCCGGCCGGCTGGCGCTTGACGAGCCGCCATCCGCTGGCCCAGGCGGTCGCCCGCGCCGCTGGCGCCACGCAGCCGCTCGAAGGCGCGCGCGAAGATTCCGGGCGAGGGCGTTTGCGCCGTCGTCGATGGTATCGAAATGCGGCTCGGCCGGCCGTCCTATTGCGGCGCCGAGCATGACGCCGCCGCGCTCGCATTCGCCGATCCGGAGGCTTCCGCCATTGCCTTCGTGCGCGGGCGAGGAGCGTTACGTCTTTGCCGTGCGCCAGCGCGTGCGCGAGGACGCGGTGGCCGTCATCGTCCGCCTGCGCCGCATGGGGCTCGCGGTCGAAATCCTCTCCGGCGACCGCGCGACGGCCGTCGAACATATCGCCCGCTTGCTCGGCGTCAGCGATTGGCGCGCCGGCGTGAACCCGGCCGACAAGATCGCGCGCATCGATGAACTCAAAGCCCAGGGCCGCAAGGTGCTGATGGTCGGCGACGGCCTCAACGACGCGCCTTCGCTCGCCGCCGCCGACGTCTCGCTGTCGCCGGTGACCGCCGTGCATCTGACGCAGGCCGCGGCCGACGCGGTGTTTCTCGGCGAACGCCTGGCGCCGGTCGCCGAGGTCATCGCCATCGCGCGGCGCGCCAAGCGCCTGATGCGGGAAAATCTTGCGCTCGCGCTGATCTATAATGCCGTCGCCGTGCCGGTCGCGGTCCTCGGATTTGCCACGCCGCTGATCGCCGCGCTCGCGATGTCGGGTTCTTCCATCCTGGTCACGATCCAATGCGCTGCGAGCGACGCACGCCGCGTCAGGAGGTGCGCCTGATGGACGTGCTGATCTTCCTGGTGCCGATGGCGCTGTTGCTCGGCCTGCTCGGGCTCGGCGCGTTTCTGTGGTCGTTGAAGTCGGGACAGTACGACGATCTCGACGGCGCCGCCTGGCGCGCGATCATGGACGACGATGAATTGCCGCCTGTACAACCGGACAATCAAACCAAGATCGGCCCAACCCTCACCACTCGCCGATGATCGTGCCGCGCTTGCGGTGCGAATTGGTGCGCTTGGCGACGGCCTCGTTCGACAGCGTGATGCGTGCCTTGCGGTTACGCGCCCAGTCGAACAGCTTGCCGTGCAGGTCCTCGCGTACCGCGGCGAGCGCCGGGTCGGCGCCGCGATCGTCGATCTCGCGCGGATCGGCATTCAGATCGAACAATTGCGGCCGGAAGCCCTCGAACAGCACGTACTTCCAGTCGTTGTTGCGGATCATGTAGGCGCGGCAGCGCTCCGGCGGCAGATCGAGATGCAGCCGCGCGGCGCGGAATGAATAGTCGAGTTCGCTGACGACATGATCGCGCCAAGGCGTTTCGCCTTCGCCGCCGCGCGTCAGCGCCAGCAACGAGCGGCCTTCCAGGATGTGGTCGAGATTCGGCCCGCCCGGCCGCCGCGACGAAGGTCGGCACCAGATCGATCGCCTCGACGAATGACGCCGTCGCGGTGCCGCGCGTCGCATCGGCGGCTTCATCGGGATCGTACAGGATCATCGGCACCCGCACGCTCGGCTCGTGGAACAACTCCTTCTCGCCCAGCCAATGATCGCCGAGATAGTCGCCGTGGTCGCTGGTGATGACGATCATGGTGTTGTCGAACAGGCCGCGTTCTTCCATGAAGCGCCACAGCCGTCCCAGGTGATCGTCGATCTGCCGGATCAGCCCCATATAGATCGGCACCACCGCATCGCGCACCTCGTCGCGCGAGAAGCTCACGCTCTCATTGTGCTTCATGTAGGCGCCGTAGACCGGATGCGGATCGACGCGCTCGCGCTCGTCGCGGTTGACCGGCAGCATGTCCTTGACGCCGAACATGTCGTGATAGGGCGCCGGCGCGATATAGGGCCAGTGCGGCTTGATGAACGACAGATGCATGCACCAGGGCTGGTCGCCGGTCTCGTCGATGAAGGTCATGGCGCGGTCGGTCATGTAGGCGGTCTCGGAATGCTCCTCCTTGACCCGTGCCGGCAATTGCGCGTTGCGCATGAACCAGCCGGACAGCACCTCGCCGTTCTGGTCCGCGCCGGCATTGGCGTAGCTGTGCCAGGGATTGGGTTCGTTATAGCCGAGCCGTTTCAGATAGCGGTTGTAGGCCAGATCCGGATCGACGGTCTGATCGGGATGCAGGCCATCATCGCGCTCGTAGGGCTCGAAGCCGCATTCGCGCGCATAGACGCCTTCGATTGATTGCTGCGGCACACCGAGCCGCTGCAGTCCCGGAATGTCGGCGGCCATGTGGGTCTTGCCGACCAGCGCGACCCGCATCCCAAGCGGGCGCAGGTGATCGCCGAGTGTCGGCTCACCGACCCTCAGCGGCACACCGTTCCAGTTCGAACCGTGCGAACTCATCGTGCGGCCGGTGTAGTAGCACATGCGCGACGGCCCGCAGACCGTGGCGTTGACAAAGGCGCGTTCGAACCGCACGCCGCGTGCGGCGATCGCATCCATGGCCGGCGTTTTCAGGTGCGGATGGCCGTAGCACGACAGGTGATCCCAGCGCAGCTGGTCCGCCATGACGAATAGAATGTTCTTGACCTTGGCCACCGGTACGCTCCCATCCCTGGTGTATGATGCGGAAAAGTTTCAGACGTTTCCGGGAAGATAAAACGACAAAGCAGGATGTTGTTTGACCACAGCGGTTCAAATTGTCTGAATCACAACGTGGAATAATCCTGTCCGGCTCAAGCGTGACGCGGCAAGCGCCGGCGCGCAAGCCGTTATTACTTGCGCAGCACCGCACCGAGGATATTGGAATAGTCGTCGGTCCAGGTGCGCTGGCCTGGATTGGGTTGACGCAATTGCCAGTCGCCGTCATAGGCGAGTTCGCCGATATCCGCCAGTTCGGCCGCGGAAATCGCGACTTCCGAGGTGAACATATAGTCGTCGTCGCTGCCGTTGTCGGCGCGATTGTAGACCCAGGTCTGCAGGCCGTTGGCGGCCGCGATTCCGGTGACGACACTAGCCAGTTCCAGATGCCGGTTTGAGATGTGCATCATCGTCACACCGGTCGGCGTCATTTTGGCTTTGTAGATCGCCATCGCCTCCTTGGTCGCCAGATGAATCGGGATGGCGTCCGAGGTGTAGGCATCGACAATAATCAGATCGAAGGAACGGTCGGGCTCGCGCGCCAAGGTCAGCCGCGCGTCGCCGATCACGATCGGCACCTTGGGCGCGCATTCCGGCAGGAACCTGAAGCGGCGCGGATCGCTGGCGATCTCAACGATCGACGGATCAATCTCGAAGAATTTCCAATGCTCACCCGGCTTGATGTGGCACGTCAGTGTTCCGGTGCCGAGCCCGACCACGGCCACCCGCAACGGATGGTCATCATGCCGGCGCAGCGCGGCAATCACCTGCGCGATAGGCGAGTTGGCGTGATAGTAGCTCAGCATTTCCGGCCGGCCCTCGACTGCATTGCCATCGTCGGTCTTCAGCCGCTGCGCGCCGTGAACAGTGGTGCCGTGCATCAGGATCCGGAACTTGCCGTCCGCGGTTTCGTAAATTTTGTGCACGCCGAAGAAGCTGCGCACGGTCTCGGTTCGTCCCTCGTCGGCGGGATAAAGCCGCACCATCGTCAGCGCGATGGCGACGGCAAAGGCGAATTTGAATGGGTTGCGGACGAACAGGATCGAGATCGCGACCAGACTGATGACAATGGCCGGGAACGGCCGCGCCAGCGTCTCGTTGAGCTTCCAGCCGAGCAGGTAGGGCATCAGCGCCGCGAGTGCGATCACGATCGCCGCTAGCCAAAACAGCCGGTCCCAATTGCCCCAGGTGATGCGCAGGAACGGCAGGCACAGCGCGGCCAGCACGATCAGGATCGGATATTCCGCGACCCATGAGAACGCATAGGGTGCGGTCAGGCCGGCAAACAGCCCGCCGACCACGCCGCCGAACGACAGTGCCAGATAGAAGGCGGTCAGATGTTCCGCCGCCGGACGCTGGCGCGCGAGTTCGCCGTGCGCCGCCATGGCGATGATGAAGAATGCGATCAGGTGGCCGGACAAGGTGAGAACAAGATTAGTCTCGGTTCCGAATGCCAGCAGCGCGACCAGACCGAGGATCGCGAACGGCTGAGCGATAAGCACCCAGGCATGGGGAATCAGCGGCCGGCTCTGGAACACCAGCACCCAGGTCAGCAGATAGAGCGCGAGCGGCACCACCCACAACAGCGGCGCGGCTGCGACGTCGGTCGAGATGTGGGCGGTGACCGCGATCAGCAGGCCGGAGGGAATGGCCGACAGGAAGACCCAGCGGCCGAGCGAAGACCAGCCAAGGGGCTCCGCCGGTTCCGACGTGGTGCTGACAGGAACGTCACCGCCATGGGGCGACCGCAGCATCAGATAGCCGCACCAGGCGATCAGCACGAACAACAGCCAGTAGCCGCCGCTCCAGATCAGATTTTGATACCGCACCGTCAATGCCGGCTCGACCAGGATCGGATACGACAGCAGCGCCAGGAAGCTGCCGATATTGGAGGCGGCGTAGAGAAAATACGGGTCCTTGCCGTCGTGATGGCCGGTGCGGACGAACCAGGACTGCAGCATCGGGTTGTTCGCCGACAGCGCGAAGAACGGCAGCCCGATCGATACGGTAAACAGCCCGAGCAGCCAGATTGCGGCCCATTCGCTCGGCGGATCGCCCCAGCCTTCCCGGATCGACAGCGGCAACAGCAACCCGGCGACAAACAGGACAGCGAGATGGATTCCGGCGGCGTAGCGTGGCCGCGTCGTCCGCATCAGAAAATGGGCATAGGCGTAGCCGCCGAGCAGCATGGCCTGGAAGAACACCATCGCCACCGACCATACCGCCGGCGAGCCGCCAAGCCGCGGCAGCACCATGCGGGCAAACATCGGTTGCACCGCGAACAGGAGCAGGGCGCTCGTGAAGACGGAGGCGACGAAGACGGCCAGGATCAGGGCTGAGCGGGATTTCGGGATCGCGGACCCTTGCGGAACAGCGGTATCGAGGTCCATGCATCACTCACAAAAAGCCGGGGCTTTATTCAGCAACCCGCCGCAATCATCATAGCGGCGGGCCAATGGAAACGATACGTGTTCGTAATCTTGGGTCCTTAATTATTTCCTCCGGCCGGCGGCGCGCGCTTTGCCTTGGTGGCGCCATTTTCGCCAAGCGCGGTCGGGAGCCGGGTAGGGTCTGACCAATCATCTTGGGTGCCGCCAATGGAACATCATGACGCGATCATCATCGGCGCCGGCCACAATGGACTGACCTGCGCGGCCTATCTCGCCAAACGCGGTCTCCGGGTGAAGGTGCTCGACGCGCGGCCGGTGGTCGGCGGTGCGGCGGTCACGCAGGAATTCCATCCTGGTTTCCGCAATTCCGTCGCTGCCTATACCGTCAGCCTGCTCAATCCCAAAGTCATCGCCGACCTCGATCTGCCGGCTCATGGTCTGCGGATCGTCGAGCGGCGGGCACAGAACTTCCTGCCGGACACCAACGGCGAATATCTGCTCGTGGCGGACGGCCGCACCGAGCAGGAAATCGCCAAGTTCAGCGCCAGGGACGCCGAGCGCTATGGCGCCTTCAATCGCGAGATCGAGCCAGATCGCCGATGTCCTGCGCGACCTTGTGCTGCAGCCGCCGCCGAATGTGGTCGAGGGCTTCGGCCGGCGCAGTTGGGACGAATTCCTGCGAGCCGACCGGCGTGCTCAAGCGGCTGCGCGGCCTGTCGATGGCCGGCCGCCGTGCGCTGCTCGACCTGTTCACGAAATCCGCCGCCGACTATCTCGACGGCTGGTTCGAGGGCGATCTGATCAAGGCGCTGTACGGCTTCGACGCGGTCGTCGGCAACTATGCCAGTCCTGAAACGCCCGGCACCGCCTACGTGATGCTGCATCACGCCTTCGGCGAGGTGAACGGCCAGAAGCGGGTGTGGGGCCACGCCATCGGCGGCATGGGCGCCATCACCCAGGCGATGGCGAAGGCGGCAGCCGCGGCTGGCGCCGAGATCGAAACCGGCGCGGCCGTGCGCGAACTCATTGTCGAGCGCGGCGGCGTCAAGGGTGTCGTACTGGCTGACGACCGCACGATACGCGCGACGGTGGTTGCCTCCAGCGTCAATCCTCGTCTGCTTTATACGCGCCTCCTGCCGGCCGATGCGCTGCCGGCGGACTTCCGCGACCCGGATGGAGCGCTGGCGATGCGGCTCCGGCACCTTCCGCATGAACGTGGCGTTGTCATCCTTGCCGCAATTCGCGGTGCTTCCCGGGGCCGGCGTGCGGCGAGCACCATACCGCCGGCATCATCATGGCGCCGAGCCTCGCCTACATGGACCGCGCCTATCAGGACGCCCGCAATCAGGGCTGGAGCAGGGAACCGATCATCGAGATGCTGATCCCGTCCACGCTCGACGATTCGCTGGCGCCGCCCGGCGCCCATGTCGCCAGCCTGTTCTGCCAGCACGTCGCGCCGCAATTGCCGGACGGTGCAGTCCTGGGATCAGTATCGCGACACGGTCGCCGATCTGATGATCGCGACGGTCGATCGTTACGCGCCGGGCTTTGCGGCAAGCGTGGTCGGTCGCCAGGTGCTGAGCCCGCTCGATCTGGAACGTGATTTCGGCCTGGTCGGCGGCGACATCTTTCATGGCGCGCTGTCGCTCGATCAATTGTTCTCGGCGCGGCCGATGCTGGGCTATGCCGATTACCGCGGGCCGCTGGCCGGACTTTATCATTGCGGCTCCGGCGCTCATCCCGGCGGCGGCGTTACCGGCGCACCCGGCCACAACGCCGCGCAGGTGATCCTGCGCGACTTCCGTTCGCCGTTCCGGCGGCATGCGGCGGCCCAGAGTCAGGCCTGAACCTGCGGGGCGCGCCGCCGGGACAACTTCGCGAACCAGCGCTTGCGCGTTTCCGCCATGTTGGCGAGCGCCATCAGCGTGGCCGGCGTCACGATCAGGGTCAGCACGGTCGCGAAGCCGAGACCGAACACGATCGCGGTCGACAGATTGATCCACCATTGCGTCGACGGCGCGCCGATCGTCACTTCGCGCGACATGAATTCCAGATTGACGGCGAACGCGATCGGCAACACGCCGAGCACCGCGGTGACCGCCGTCAGCACCACCGGTCGCGCGCGCTCGCGGCAGGTCTGCACGATCGCCTCATAGGCCTCGAAGCCCTCGCGCCTTAGCCGGTCGTAGGTGTCGATCAGCACGATGTTGTTGTTCACGATCACACCGGCATTGGCGATGATGCCGATGCCGGTCATCACCACGCCGAACGGCTGGCCCATCAGCAACAGGCCGAGCAGCACGCCGATGGTCGACAGGATCACCGCGCTCAGCACGATGCCGACCGAGGTCAGCTTGTTGAATTGCGCCAGCAGGATCGCGAAGATCAGGAAGATCGCCGTGCCGAACGCCTTGCCCAGGAAGGCGGCTGCCTTTTCGCGTTCCTCGTCCTCGCCCTTGAGCCGCCAGGTGACGCCAAAGCCGAGGTCGGTCTTGGCGAGTTCGGCGGCGATTTCCTTCTGCACCTGCGCCGATTGCACGCCGTCCGCGACGTTGGCCGACACCGTCATCACGCGATTGCCGGCAACGCGGTAGATGTAGCCGACCCGTCGCACCGGCACCCGTTCGACGAAATTGCCGATCGGCACATGGCCGGACGGCGTCTGCACCCGCAGATCGTCGATCTGATCGAGACTGCGCCGGTCATTCGGGAACCGCACCAGGATGTCGACCGCCTTGTCGCTTTCCGACGGCCGGTATTCGGTGACTTTCACGCCGTTGGTCACGAGTTGCAGCGCGGTGCCGACTGTTGCGACATTTGCGCCGTATTTGGAGGCTTCCGCCTTGTCGACCGAGATCTTCCAGTCGATGCCGGGCAGCGGCAGTCCGTCGTCGAGATCGCGGATGTCGGAGCGCTGTGCCACGATCTCCGCGACCTTCTTGGCGGCCGCCGGCAACAGATCGGGATCGAGCGCGGCCAACTGAATCTGCACCGGCTTGCCGGTCGGCGGGCCGGCGCGCGGCGCCGTCACTTCCACCAGCACGCCGGGAATGCTGCGGGTCCGCTCGCGAATTTCATCCATGATCGCGCGCGCGCGCGGCCGCGTCCTCCAGTCGGTGAACTCGAACTGGATGACGGCGATAGTGTCTTCGCTCAGCTCGTCGGAGCCGCGCGGCTGCTCGCCGATGCGCGCATAGACGGTCTTGACGCCGTGCGCGGCAAGCACCCGCTTTTCGATCTGGCGAACGATGCGGTCCTTCTCCTCGAGCGAGAGATTGCCGCGGCCATGGATCAGCACCTGGCCGTAATCGGGCTCGACATCGGGAAAGAACTCAACGCCGCTGCCGAACTTGCTGTAGGAGGCGATCACCGCGATCAGCAGGATCAGCGTGGCGGCCAGGTCGTGCCGGGATGGCGCACGGACGGCGCGCACCGTGCGCATGTAGAGGCCCTTGTCGGCGACGCGCTCGTCATGCGGGATCGGCGCGGCTTTGCCGAGCAGCGCGCCGAGTGTCGGCGTGAAGACCAGCGCGACCACCAGCGATCGCCGACAGCGTCGCGATCAAGGTGATCGGCATATACTTCATGAATTCGCCGACCACGCCCGGCCAGAACAGCAGTGGCGAGAAGGCGGCGATCACGGGTCGCGGTCGCCGCGATCACCGGGCCGGACATGCGCTTGGCCGCTAGCGAATAGGCCTGCGGCGGCGGCATGCCCTCCGACATGCGCCGCTCGGCGAATTCCGAGACGATGATGGCGTCGTCGACCAGCATGCCGACCGCCAGGATCAGCGAGAACAGCACGACGATGTTCACAGTCAGTCCCGCGAGCTGCAGCCCGAGCACGCCGGCCAGGAACGAGGCCGGAATCGCGATGCCGATGAAAAATGACGCCCGGAAGCCGAGCGCGAACAGAATGATGACGGCGACCAGCAGCACGCTCATGGCGACCGAGTTCTGCAGGTCGCTGAGCATCGTCCGGATGACCTTCGACTTGTCCTGCGTGAAAGCGACGTGCACGGTGCCCGGCCAGGTGGCTTTCAGCTTCTCGACCGCCGCCTTCACGCCGTCGACGGTCTCGATCAGGTTGGCGCCGGTGCGCTTCGAGACCTCGATCGTCATCGCCGGCTTGCCGTTGACCCGCGTGATGGTGGTCGCGTCCTTGAAGGTCGGCTTGACCTGCGCAACGTCGCCGAGCGTGACGGTCGCGCCGCGTGGACGCCGTCATTGGAATCGACAGCACGTCCTGCGGCCGCTCGATCAGCGACGGCACCTTGACCGCGAAGCGGCCGGTCTCGCCCTCCAGCGCGCCGGCGGCGACCAGGCTGTTGGAGGCCCGCGTCATCGGCAATGAGCTGATCGAGCGCGACGCCGTAGCTCTTCATCAGCATCGGCTCGGCGATGATCTCGACCGCCTCGTCGCGCGCGCCGCGCAGTTCGGCCGATAGCACGCCCGGCACTTGCTCGATCATGTTCTTGGCGTCGACGCGCGATGCGCAGCAGCGTGCGTTCCGGCACCTCGCCGGACAGCGAAACGACCAGCACGGGATAGAGCGAGAGATTGACCTCGCGCACCTCCGGCTCGTCGGCATCCGTTGGCAGGTCGCGCTTGGCCTCGTCGACCTTGGCGCGCACGTCGGCGAGCGCCGCATTGGAATTGAAGCCCGGCCTCGAATTCCAGCAGCACATAGCCGCCGCCCTCGAAGGCGGTGGCGCGCATTTCCTTGACGTTGGCGACCGACTTCAGCTGGGTCTCGACCGGCCGCAGCAGCAGCCGCTCGGCATCCTCCGGACTGATGCCGCGCTGCGTCAGCAGCACATAGATGATCGGAATGCGAACGTCCGGCTCCGCCTCCTTCGGGATCGTCGATAGGCGACGAAGCCGGCCGCCAGCACAAAGATCAGCAGCGCGATCGTCAGGCGCGCATGGCTGATGGCGTAGTCGATAATCTTGGACATCAGCGTGTTCTGGACCGTGATCGGTTCAAAGAGATTGGCCGTTACTTCGCTGCCGTCAGCGCCTTGGTGGCCGGGACGGCTTCGACCTTCTGGCCTTCGCGCACGAAGTCCTGTCCCTGCACGATCACGCGCGCCTTGTCGCCAATGCCCGAAACCCACATGAAGGCTTGGTCGTCCTCGACCATCGCCACCGGGACGAAGTCGACCATGCCGCCGTCTCGACGGTGCGGACGCCGAGATCGCCGTCCGCCGAGAACGTCAGCGCCGATCGCGGAATGCGGGTGGCAGGTACCGGCGCAAGCCGGATCGCGACCTCGGCGGTGATGCCGTCGGGAATCTCGCCGTCCGGGTTTTCCAGTTCGACCTCGACCCGGTAGGTGCGGGTCGTCGGCTGGCCGACTTCGAGACGAAGCGGATGTTGCCGGTGATGCGTCTCGCCGGTGACGATGCGGACATCGGCCTTGTCGCCGACCTTGATGCCGCCGAGCTGGCGCTCGGACACCTCGACCACCGCCAGCATCGGATCGAGCGCGACCAGCCGCGCGATTTCCTTGCCGGCCATGGAGAACGGCGGCCTGGCCAACATCCGTCGGGAACTCGGTGACGATGCCGGACCAGGGCGCCCGCACGATGCCGCGATCGCGCTCGGCCTTAGCGGCGGCGAGCCCGCGCCTCGGCGGCCTTGAACTGCGCTTCCAGGTTCGCCAGGTTGAGCCGCGGCAGCGTGCCGCTTTCGATCAGCTTGCGTTTGGCGTCGAGCTCGGTTTTGCGTTGCGTCAGCAAGGCATTGGCCTGTGCGACCTGCGCTTCGCGCGCCTCGTCGGACAGCACCGCGATAACGTCGCCTTTCTTGACATGGTCGCCGCGCCTGACCTTCAGTTCCGTCGATGACGCCGCCGGTGCGCGCGATGACCATGACCTTGCGGTCGGCCTCGGTCCGGCCGGACAGGGTCAGCTTGCGGCTGTGCGGAGCGACGTTCGTCTCGCGACGGCGACGCGGAACAGCTTTTCCGGTGCGGCCGCTTCGGACCGGATGGCGGCGCGGCTTTCGCCGCTGTCGTGCGGCAGGAAGATAGCCGGACCCGATCCACAGCCACGGCGCCGGCGACCAGCGCCGACCGCGGTGATGCGGCTTGCTTTCATGATGATGTCTCCTCGTGCCGGCTACGGCCGCAGGGCGGCTGCGCAGCATGTGGCGCGTGATGTCCATGAGCAGTGGCATGATCGTTTCCGGATCGAAGTTCGGATACGACGCGCGCGCCGCCAGAAGATGCCATCGCCGATCAGCAGCAGCATGGTGACGAATTCGTCGAAGTCGATGTCGTCGGCGATGTCGCCGCGCGCGGCCGTGTCCTGTAACAGCGCGACCAGTCCGGGCCTTGATGTCGACGTCGAAGCCTTCGGAGATCCGGGCGATCTCGGGATTGCGCCGGCTCTCGGCCATGATCTCGGTGCACAGGCCGATTTCCTCGGCGCCCGCTCGACGAAATAGTGCCGCGCCAGCGCCGCGAACGAACCGAAGAAGTCGTCGGTAAAGCCGCTTTGCGCGAAACGTTGCGCCGCTTCCGCGCGGTTGCGCTCGGCGATGCCGGCGATGATCGCCTCCTTGGATGGGAAGTAGCGGTAGAGATTGCCCGCGCTCATGGCGGCCTCGGCGCAGATTTCCTGCATCGAGGTCCGGTGGAAGCCGGAGCGGGCAAAGCAGCGCTCGGCCGCGTCGAGGATCTCGGCGCGGCGGTCGGACTGCAATTGGGTGTTGGCGCGGCGCATGGCTTTATAGATCTACATTGCGGTGCAGTAAAAGAGAATGAACGTTCACTCTCACCTACCTATTCATGGGTAAAAATTGTGTCAATGCAACGACCATCACGTCTCCGCCAGGGCCTGCGCATCGAAGGTCCAACGCAGCGGAAGCAGCCTAGCCGGAGCGTCAGCATTAAACCTTTGTCCTGGAACGGTAATTCGAATCAAATCGGAGGCGACGACCCAGCCCGCGGACGGTCGCCGCCAGCCGGAGCGACCCTCCGCCGGTCGCACGCCGCGCCGATTGGCGAAATTTCGAGCGCGGGCGACAATGCCGCTTTGCCAGTCTTTGAGGACCAGCCGTGGAATTCCGCCAAGTCCGTTATGCGCTCGCGGTTGCCAAGGAGCGCAGCTTCACCAAGGCGCGCGGCCCGGCTGAACCTCTCGCAGTCCGCCGTCAGCGAGCAGGTGCGAGCTGCTGGAGGAGGAGATCGGCTTTCCACTGTTCCGCCGCACCTCGCGCGGCATCGAGGTCACCGAGCGCGGCCGCACCTTTCTCTATGAAGCCGAGCGCGTGGTCGGCGATGTCCTGAGCCTGACCGACACCGCGCGGCAATTGCGCGGCGCGCCCTCGGTGACCTTGACGCTCGGCATGGGTTCCGGCATGGCGCAGATCTTCATGCCGCGCCTGTTCGGGGCTCTCGACAGCGTCCTACCGGGGGCACGTCTGGAAATCCTGACCGCGCCGACCAAGAACATCTTCAACGATCTGCATGAGGAGCGCATTGACGCCGGCATCGCGATCGAATCCGAGCCCGAGCGCGTGCCGGCCGGGCTGTGTCGTTCGAGCGCCTGACCGAGGTGGAGATGGCGCTGATCGCCCATCCCAGCCACCCGTTGGCGCGAGCGTCGCAAGCCGGTCGATGTCGGCCGTCTGGTGACCGAGCCGATCATCATGAGCGAGCTGACGCGTCGGCTATGGGCGGGTGGTGCTGGCCTGTTCTCCGATCTCGGCATCCGGCCCAACATCCTGGCGGTCGCCGACAATATCGAGACCATGAAGGTGATCGTGCAGTCCGGCAAAGGCGATCGCCATCGTGCCGCGCGCCTGCGCCGGCCAACGAAGTCGCGCTCGGCGTGCTCAAGGCGCTGCCGATCACGCCGCGGCGCAGCGTGGTGTTCAGCCTGTTCCGCCGCCGCCAGCCGCTCTCCCGCCGCAAGGAGGGATATCTCGCCGCGCTGCGCGAGGCGCTGCGGGACTGACCGCAGCCTATCGGAATTTCCGATAACAGCATCGATATTCACGCTTTGACTTGTCGCCGGCCGGACCAGCATAATTTCGCCGAAGGCTGAGGGAGCCACCCGGCTGTCGGCCGATTGTGCCGATAAAGCCTGAATTAACGCGCTTATTGACGAGTGCATCATGGCCCAGACGTTGCCCTTGAGGTCGCAATCGGCGCCTCTGCGGATCGGGATCGACACCGGCGGCACCTTCACCGATATCGTTTCGGTCGATAGCCGCACCGGCGACATGCGGGTCACCAAGGTGTCCTCGACGCCGTCCAATCCGGCGGTCGGCCTGGTGCGCGGCGTCAATGCCATCCTCGGACAGGCCGGCGCCGGTACCGACGCCATCGCCGGTCTGGCGCACGGCACCACGGTTGCGACCAATGCGCTGCTGCAGGGAAACATCGAGGGGCTCGGTCTCATCGTCACCGCCGGCTTCCGCCACATCCTGGAAATCGCCCGCCAGGCGGTGCCCGACGGCTACGGCAATTCCTATTTCTGGGTAAAGCCCGAGCGCATCGTGCCGCTCGAATTCGTGCGCGAGGCCGGCGGCCGGCTCGATGTGCATGGGCAGGAACTGCGCCCGCTCGATGAAGCCAGTGTCGTTGAAGCGGCGCGCTATTTCCGCGCCCGCGGCATCAAGGCGATCGGCGTCTGCCTGATGCATTCCTACGCCGACCCCGCCCATGAGCGCCGGGTCGGCGCGATCGTCGCCCGCGAATATCCCGAATGCACGGTGTCGCTGTCGTGCGACGTGCTGCCGGAATATCGCGAATACGAGCGCGCGATCACCACCCTGGTCGATGCCTTCGTCAAGCCGCACATGGACCGCTACCTCAAGCGCGTGCATGACGAACTCGGCACCGGGCTGCGCGACAAGCCGTTCCTGGTGATGCAGTCGAGCGGCGGCGTCGCCAGCGCCGAGCAGGTGGTGCGGAAGCCGATCACCACGGCACTGTCTGGCCCGGCGGCCGGCGCGCTCGGCTCGGCCGTGATCGCCGAACTCGCCGGCTTCCGCAATCTGGTCACGCTCGATGCCGGCGGCACCTCGACCGATCTCTGTCTGATCGAGAACGGCAATCCCCACGTCACCAATGGCGGCTCGGTCGGTCCGTTCCCGGTGCGCATTCCGATGATCGACATCCGCACCATCGGCACCGGCGGCGGCTCGATCGCCTGGATCACCCGCGAGAGGTCATCTGAAAGTCGGCCCGCGTTCGGCCGGCGCCGAGCCCGGACCGATGTGCTATCCGAACGGCGGCAACGAGCCGACCATCACCGACGCCAATCTGGTGCTGGGTCGCATTCCGCCCGCGCTGATCGGCGGCGGCATTGCGCTCAATGTCGCGCGCGCCCGCGAAGGCATCGCCGCGCTTGCCAACGCGGCTGCCCGGCAACATGAGCGTCGGACGAACTCGCGCACGGCATCATCGAGATCGCCAACTGGAATCAGGCCAACGCCATCCGCCAGATGACCATCCAGCGCGGCATCGATCCGCGCAAATTCGCGCTGCTGTCGTTCGGCGGCGCCGGCCCCGCGCAATCGGCCGCGGTGATGCATCTCCTCGGCATGGCGGCCTGCATCGTGCCGCCAAATCCGGGCAATCTCTCCGCCTTCGGATTGTTGGCGGTTGATTGGCGCACCGACCACATCGTCACCCGCGTCATGCATGAGGATGCGATCGATCTGCCGGTCGTTGCCGAACTCTATCGCAATCTGGAAAACGACGCTGCCGAGACCTTGGAGCGTGACGGCATTCCGCGCGACCATGTCCGGCTCGTGCGACAGGCCGACGTGCGCTATGCCGGCCAGTCGATGGAGGTGCGGGTCGAAGTGCCGTCCGGTCCAATCGACGCGGCGTTCCTCAAGGGACTGATCGCGGCCTTCAACACCGCGCATCTGAAAACCTTCGGCTACAATTATGCCGGCGCAGCAGAAGATCGAACTGGTCAATGTCTGCGTCTCCGGCTTCGGCATGATCGAGCGGCCCCGCATTCCGGAACTGCCGCCGCGCGATGCCGCGACCCCGGCGCGCAAGGCGATGCGCAAGGTCACGTTCGCGGATGGCCCGCGCGAGACCGCGATTTACGACCGCGCCGCGCTGCCGGCCGGCTATCGCCTGGACGGTCCAGCCATCATCGAGGAATTCGGCTCGACGACCGTGGTGTTCCCGGATCAGGTTCTCGATGTCGATGCCCATGGCATTCTGATCATCCGGCCCAAAGTCGAGACGGAGGCCGCAGCATGAATGCAACCGCCAGCACCGCGCGCGCTCCGAGCGCTGCTGCCGCGCCGCGCAAGGTCGAAGTCGATCCGATCGTCTTGCAGATCGTGGAAGGCACGCTCAACTCGATCGAAGCCGAGATCGAATACGCCATCGAGCGCACCGCGCGCTCACCGATGATCCGCGAGGCGCATGATTATCGCGTCGGCCTGTTCGACCGCCATTGCCGCAAGCTCACCGGCCGTTCCTATTCGGCGATGCCGAATGCGGTGGTGCGCGACTTTCCGCTCGAGACCATGCGGCCGGGCGACGTCTTTCTGATGAACGACACCTATCTGACCGAAGGCAGCATCGGCCATCTGCCCGATCTGTGCAGCACCGTGCCGGTGTTTCACGACGGCAGGGTGGTGGCGCTGATCCAGGCCTTCGGCCATCACGACGACATCGGCGGCAAGGTGCCGGGCTCGATGCCGGGAACGGCGACCAGCGTCTTCGAGGAAGGCCTCGCGGTGCCGCCGATCAAGCTCTACAGCGCGGGCGTGCGCAACGACGCGGTGATGACCATCGTCAAGCGCAACACCCGCGTGCCCGACATGCTCGCCGCCGACATCGACAGCGAGGTGCAGGCCTGCGTCATGGGTGCGCGCCGCATGGCCGAACTGTTCGAGCGCTTTGGCGCCGAGATGGTGGAAGCCTGCTTCCAGGCGATCCTCGACAAGTGCGCCAACGTCTTCAAGACCGAGTTGCTGCCCAAAATCGCCGACGGCGAATATGCCTGGGAGGATTATGTCGAGCACGACGGTGTCAGCGCGCCGCGGCTGCACAAGCTCGCGCTGAAGATGATCAAGCACGGCGACAAGATCACGCTCGACTTCACCGGCACCGATCCGCAATCGCCCGGCCCGATCAACTGGCCGGCCGACTATGCCGGCGGCGCCTTCCTGATCAAATGGATCGCGCCGATCCTGCGCAATCTTGCCGACACGGCCGACCGCGCCGCCGAGATCCACGTCAATGAAGGCGTCTGCGACGTGTTCGAGGTTGTGTTCCCGCCCAAGGGCACTTTGATCACGCCGGAATGGCCGGCGCCGACCAATGCGCGCTCATTCATTTTGTTGCGCTGTCTCGGCCTGTTGGCCGGCGTGGTGGCGCAGGCGGTCGACGGCCGCATGCCGGCCGACCAGGAGACCATCCGCTACACCGGCTTCTACGGCGCGGATGCCAACGGCAAGCGCTTCCTGTCGCGCGAGGTGCTCGGCGGCGGCTCCGGCGGGCGTTATTACGCCGACGGCAATGACGCCATTCACATTGTGCCGGATTCGCGCAACCAGCCGGCCGAATTCACCGAAACAAGATTTCCGCTCATCGTCGAGCAGCTGGCGCTGCGCACCGATTCCGGCGGCGCCGGCAAGCGGCGCGGCGGTCTCGGTTACGACAAGCATTATCGTGCACTGGTCGATTGCCACACCATCGTCACCGCCGATCGTGTGCGGCTGGGGTGTTATGGCGTCAATGGCGGCAAGGCCGGCGCGCCGTTCTGCGTCACCGTCGATATCGAAGGTAGCCCGCGCGATCTCAGCGGCCTGGTCGACGGCGAGCCGGTCCTGGCCGGTCAGATTGTGCGCGTCCGCACCACCGGCGGCGGCGGTTGGGGCGACCCGCTGGAGCGCGAGGTTGAATTTGTGCTGCGCGACGTGATCGACGGCAAGGTGTCGCCGGAGGCCGCACGCGCCGATTACGGCGTGGTGTTGCAATGGGCCGATGAGCGTTGGCAGGTCGATGATACCGCGACGGCGGCCCTGCGCGCCGATATGCTTGGTGCGCGCCCGGCCGAACAGTCGATGATCGACCGCGGCGAGGGCTATGCCGCGCTGGCGAAGGCGAAGGCGCAGTCGGCCGGAGCCGGCAGGATCATATAGGGTCGGAATTCAATGTAAGACCGGAAGGCGCAGCGCCTTTCAAAGGATGCGGACAGGAGAAGTCGGGAATGGCGATCGAAGTCGCGAAAGTCGAACTGAAAACCGTGCAGGATGCGTCCGGCCTGGAGGACTGCATCCGCGCCGGCCAGTTCACGGCCGATCAGGTCATCGCCGTCATCGGCAAGACCGAAGGCAATGGCGGCGTCAATGATTTCACCCGCATCCTGGCCGACCAGGGTTTCCGCCGCGCCCTGATGAAACTCGGCAAGCGCAGCGAGGCTGAGGTCGCGCAGATCCCGATGGTGTGGTCGGGCGGCTGCGACGGCGTGATCACGCCGCACGCCACGATCTTCGCGCGCAACGACAAGACCGGTCCCGCCGACAAGGCGCGGCTCGCGATCGGCACCGCCATGAGCGCCGAACTGTTGCCTGAGGACATCGGCCGTCCCGCCATGGTCGAAAAGGTCGCCGATGGCGTGAAGGCCGCGATGCGTAATGCCGGCATTTCCGATCCCGCCGACGTACACTACGTGCAGACCAAGACGCCGCTGCTCACCATCGAGGATGTGCGCAAGGCGGAATCGCGCGGTCATCACGTCGCCTGCGAGGTGCATGATTCCATGGGCGTCTCCAACGGCACCACCGCGCTCGGCATCGCCGTCGCCCTCGGCGAGATCACGATGCCGAAGGCCGAGGAGATCTGTAAGAACCTCGATCTCTTTTCCTCCGTCGCCTCCTGTTCGTCGGGCGTCGAATTGACCCAGGCGCAGATCGTGCTGCTCGGCAACAAGGCCGGCGCCGGCGGGCGCTACCGCATCGGGCATGCCGTGATGCAGGACGCACTCGACATCGACGGCATCTACGCCGCCATCGTCAATGCCGGGCTTGAATTGCCGGCGCGACCGCGGGCCTCCGACCTGCGCGGCCGCGTGGTCAACTGCTTCATGAAATGCGAGGCCGACCGGACCGGCACCTTGCGCGGGCGCCGCCAGATCATGATGGACGATTCCGATGTGCCCTGGCACCGCCATGCCAAGGGCGCGGTCGGTGGTGTTGCCGCTGCGGCGATCGGAGATCCGGCGGTGTTCGTGTCGGTCGATGCCATGCATCAGGGGCCGCAGGGCGGCGGGCCGGTCATCGCCATCGTCGATGTTGGTGAATGATGGCGGAGTGAAGTTTGCGAAGTGGCATTGTCTTTGCTCGAAAGCTGCATGGCGTTAGCGCGGACGTGCCGAATGACTTGCTGGAAAGTGCTGGGAATTGGTCACGACAAAGTTGGTCACGGCAACTTGGGAGTAAATGTGATGAAGACCAGGTACACGAACGTTTCACGGCGCGTTGCCGTCATGAGTGCGATCTCCGGTGTCGCGTTCGCGGCATTCGCGGCGCTACCGGCGTCAGCGATGGACAAGGTGAAGGTCGGGGTGTTCCCGGTCAGCTCTTCGCTGCCCTACTTCGTCGCCAAGGAGCGCGGCTACTTCAAGGAGCAGAACATCGAGACCGAGATGGTGCGCCTGATCGGCGGCCCGCCGAACATCGCGGCGCTCATCACCGGCCAGATCGATGTCGCCGCCGTGCTCGTCACCATCGAGGGCATGAACGCCAATGAGAAGAAGCCGGGGGTTGCGACCTATATCGCGATCAACGCCCAGAACGATAAATACATCATGGAGCAGTTCGTGGTCCGTAAGGGCTACAACGCCAAGACCCTCAAGGACCTCAAGGGCGCCAAGATCATGTCGGCGCCGGGACCGGCCAATCTGGTCGCCGCCAAAGCGGTGCTCGCAGCGGTCGGCCTCAAGGAAGGCGACTACACCATCGATCAACTCGACATGGGCCAGCACATCAACGCCATGAAGGCGGGCACCTTCGACGCCGGCTATACCTTGGAGCCGAATGCCACCGCGATGAAGAAGCTCGGCGTTGCGACCACCCTCGAGGCCGGCGTGGTCGCCAAGTACATTCTGAAAGATCCGAGCGCCAATGCCTTCGCCGCCGGCTGCGCCATGTCGGCCGACTTCATCGCCAAGCACCCGGACGTCGCCAAGCGCTACGCCGCCGCCTGGTCGAAGGCCGTCGACCTAATCAACAATAAACCGGAAGAGGCGCGCAAGCATCTGCTGAAGAACACCTTCACGCCGCCCAACGTGGTCGATTCGGTGCCGATGGTGAAATACATCATGGTCAAGGACCTGACCCAGAAGGACCGCGATCAGTTCCAGCAATTGATCGACTTCGCAGTCAACGCCAAGGTCATTCAGAAGCCGATCGACGTCAACAAATACCTCAAGGCGTTCTAGAGCATGTTCCGATCGGGTTGATGATCGAGCGCGATGTAAACACTGAATGCTCCCCTCCCCCGCAAGGGGGAGGGAACTGGAGTTTGCAGGTTGCTCTGTTTCAACATCAGCGAAACTTGCGCTAGTACTGAAAGCGGGGCCGGCATGGAACAGCGTGTTGCCGCGTTGCAGACAACGGGAAGCGGCGCGGCGGTGGCATCGCCGTCGACCGCTTCCGGACGCGATCGCGCGCACGTGACCATCCGCGGCCTGAGCAAGCGGTTCGGCGAGGCTGTCATCTACGACAGGTTCGATCTCGACATTCCGCGCGGCAAGCTCACCTCGGTTTTCGGCCCCAACGGCTGCGGCAAGAGCACGCTCATCAACATGATCGCCGGCCTCATTCCGGTCGATGCCGGCGAAATCCTGTTCGACGGCCAATTGCTGCGCGACATCAAGTTTGGCTATGTGTTTCAGAACTATCGCGAGGCGCTGTTTCCCTGGCTGCGTTCGATCGAGAACATCGAATATCCGCTCAAACTGATGAAGCTTGGCAAGGCCGAACGTCGCGCCCGTACCGAGAAGCTGGTCGCGCATCTCGGGGTCAAGATCGATCTCAACCGCTATCCGTACGAACTCTCCGGCGGCCAGCAGCAACTGATTTCGATCATGCGCGCGCTGGTGGTCGATCCCGAGATTTTGTTTCTCGACGAGCCGTTCTCCGCGCTCGACTATGAGATGACGCTGTTCATGCGCGAACAGCTCCAGCGCATCTTCGTCGAGACCGGCACCACCACAGTGCTGGTCTCGCACGATCTGGAAGAGGCGGTCTATCTCGCCGACCGCATCCTGCTGCTGTCGCGTGGCCCGGCGCAGATCGCCGACTTCGTACACTACGATGCGCCACGCTTGCGCACCGACGAGACGCTGTCCGATCGCGACTTCATCCACATCAAGGCGCATTGCCTTGAGGTGTTCCAGCGGGAGGTGCGGCGCGGATGAACGGTTCCCGGATGGAAACCTATCTGCCGATCATCGGTGTCTTTGGACTGGTCGCGCTCTGGTACATCGCGGTCTGGTACGAGGTGGTCGATCCCGTGCTGCTGCCGCCGCCGGGCGCCACCTTCCAGGCGATGTGGGATGGTATGTGGCAGGGCAAGCTCGGTGCCGATTTTCTCAAGACCGTCGAGCGCACCATCATCGCCACGGCGATCGCGGCGGCGATCGCCATTCCGCTTGGCATTCTGCTCGGCTCCTCGACCAAGCTCTATCGTTCGGTGGAGTTCGTCATCGACTTCTTCCGCTCGACACCGGCCTCCGCGATGTTTCCGCTGTTCCTGGTGCTGTTCGGCGTCGGCGATGCCACCAAGATTTCAGTCGCCGCGTTCGGCGCAGCCCTGGTGATCCTGTTTAACGTCGCCTACGGCGTCATCAATGCCCGCAAAACGCGGCTGCTCGCCGCCAAGGTGATGGGAGCGTCGCCGTTGCGTGTGTTGACCGACGTGATGCTACTGGAATCGATGCCGCAGACCTTTGTCGGCTTGCGCAACGGCGTCTCGTTGGCGCTGGTCATCGTGGTGGTGGCGGAAATGTTCATCGGCTCGACCGACGGTCTCGGCCACCGTGTCTTTGAGGCGCAGCAATTGTTCGAGATGCCGGACATGTATGCCGCGATTTTCGCCGCCGGCGCGCTGGGCTATGGGCTCAATCTGTTGTTTCTTGTGATCGAGCGGCAGTTCGTTCACTGGTCGGGAAAATAGTCATGGCAACATCTCAGGGATTGAACGCCCGCTCGGCGAGCGAACAGGCACGCCTGATCCGCGAGAAGAAGGCGAGCGCGGTCGAGGTTCTGGATGACCATCTCGTTGCGATCGAAAAGTTCAATCCGGAGGTCAACGCCGTCGTCACCCTGGTGACCGATGAGGCGCGCGCCGCCGCCCGCCGCGCCGACGCGGCGGTTGCGCGCGGGGAAAATCTCGGGCCGCTGCACGGCGTGCCGGTTGGCATCAAGGATGTCACGCCGACCGCCGGCATCCGCACCACCTACGGCTCGCCGCTGCATGTCGATAACGTGCCGGACGAAGATGCCGCGGTGGTCGCGCGCCTGCGCGAAGCCGGCGCCATCATCATAGGCAAGACCAACACGCCGGAATTCGCCGCCGGCGCCAACACCGTTAATCCGGTTTTCGGCGCGACCCGCAATCCGTGGAACCTTGCGCTGACGGTCGCTGGCTCGACTGGCGGCGGCGGCGCAGCACTTGCGACCGGCATGATCGCGTTAGCTGAGGGCACCGACTTCGGCGGTTCGCTGCGGGTGCCGGCGTCCTTCTGCGGTGTCGTCGGTTTGCGGCCGACGCCCGGACTGACGCCGTCCCATCCGGTGCCGCTGCCGTTCGACTTCGGCCGCGTCCACGGCCCGATGGCACGCACGGTCGACGATGTCGCGTTGATGCTCGACGCCATGACCGGCGTCAGCGCGCAGTCGCCGATTTCGGCGCAGCCGCCGTGGCCGAGCGCCGCAGCCGCGATGGCGGACGCCAAGCCGCCGAACACGCTGAAAGTCGCCTACGCCTCCGACATTGCCGGCGTTGGTTATGATCCCGAAGTGGAAGGCATCTGCCGCGCAGCGGCCGAGCGACTGGCGGAGACCGGCGCGCGTGTCGACCGCAGCGACTTCTCGCTTGCCGACGGCCGCGAAGCATACCTCGCGCTGCGCGGTGAATGGATGGTCGGGCAATATCTCGACCACATCGATACGCGCGATAAATTCGGCGCCAATCTACGCGGCAACATCGAGGCCGGCCTGAAACTCAGCGTGCGCGAGACCGCCGCTGCCGAGCGCAAGCGCACCGAGCTTTGGCATCGCTGCCGCGTGTTGTTTGAAGAGGTCGATTTTCTGCTGACGCCGACCGCGCCGGTGCCGCCGTTCCCGGTCGAACAGAATTATCCCGAGTTGATCGCCGGCAGGAAGATGGCGACCTACATCGACTGGATCGCGCCGACCTTTCTGATCACCATGTGCGCGCTGCCGGCGGTTTCGGTGCCGTGCGGCCTGACGGCATCTGGCCTCCCGGTTGGCCTGCAGATCGTCGGCCCGCGCTTTTCCGAGCCGGACATACTGGCGCTGGCCAAGCTGGTGCAGGCGATGTTTCCGATCGGCTGGCCGCCGCTGGTCACGAAGTTGAATTGAGCGCGCGGTGAACGACCCATTCAACGCCTTCTGTCCCCACGCCACCGCGTATCTCGAAGGCGCCGCGTCGGGGCCGCTCGCCGGGCTGACCTTCGCCGCCAAGGATTTGTTTGATGTCGCCGGCCACGTCACCGGCGCCGGCAATCCCGACTGGCTCGGCGACCCACGGCCCGGCCGCGCGCACCGCGCCGGTGGTGCAGAAGCTGGTCGATGCCGGCGCCACCATGGCCGGCAAGACCCACACCGATGAATTGTCCCGCGGCATCTTCGGCGAGAACGCCCATTACGGCACGCCGATCAATCCGCGCGCGCCGGACCGGCTGCCGGGCGGCTCCTCCAGCGGCTCGGCCGCGGCGACCGCCGGCGGCCTGGTTGACTTCGCGCTCGGCACCGACACCGGCGGTTCGGTGCGGGTGCCGGCAAGCTTCTGTGGTCTTTACGGCATGCGACCGAGCCACGGCCGTTTGCCGCTCGACGGTGTGCTCGGCCAGGCGCCGAGCTACGACACCATCGGATGGCTGGCGCGCGATGCCGATCTGTTCGCACGCATCGGCGCGCTGCTGCTCGATCTCGATCTGAAAAATGCAGCATCGCCACGCCGGCTGATCATGGCCGAGGACGCCTTCGCCGTCGCCGATCCGGCGACACGGGCGGCGTTGGCGCCCGCGGTTGAAAAGCTGGTTTCGATGATGGGTGCCTGCGAACGCCAGCCGTTGTCGCATGAGCCGCTCGCCGATTGGCTGCGCCACCAGGCGGCGCTGCAGGGCCGCGAGGCATGGGCGACGTTTTTTGATTGGATCGATGAGCACAATCCGCGCTTCGGATTCGAGATCGCCGATAATTTTCTGCGCGGTAGGGGCGTTGATGAAGCGGCCTATGATGCGGCCAAGGCGTTTCGCGCCGCGCGCCGCGCCGCGCTTGCCGAGGTGCTGGACGACGGAACCGTCGTCTGTCTGCCGACGACGCCGTTTCCGGCGCCGCGCCGCGACCAGAAGCGCTCGACGATGCATGAACTGCGGATGGAGGTTCTGACCTTGACCTGCATCGCCGGCACGCTCGGCGCGCCGCAGGTCAGCCTGCCGCTTGCCGAAATCGGCGGATTGCCGGTCGGTCTCTCGCTGATGGCCGCGCCCGGTAACGACGCCATGCTGCTCGCGCTCGCCCAGCGGATTGGTGAGGCCGTCGCCTGAGTTCTTTAAGTTCATTTCAGGGCCGCGAAGCCCACCCTCTCCCGCACGGGAAGAGGGTTTTTCCAGTCGCGTCTGCCAGGGACAAAAAATCTGAGGCGCTCCACTTTTGCTTGCTAATTGCTTGTTTTTCTTGAAAATAAGCCGAATTGCTGCGCCGCACGAGGCGGCAGCCAGGCCTTGATCGGACCGCCTTGTGACCCAGCCCGCACCCGAAACCATCGCCGCGATCGTCGCCGCCTATCGCGCCGGCACCCTGACGCCGGAGCAAACGGTCGCGCGCAGCTACGCCCGGATTCGCGAGCACGACGATCCGGCGATTTTCATCGCGCTGCGCGACGAGCAGGAGGCGCGGGCCGAGGCCCGTGCCCTGGCGAACAGGGATGCGAACAGCCTGCCGCTCTACGGCGTGCCGGTCGCGGTCAAGGACAACATCGATGTCGCCGGTTTGCCGACCACGGCGGCGTGCCCGGCTTTCGCCTACAAGCCCGCGCGCGATGCGACGGCGGTCGCGCGGCTTCGCGCGGCAGGTGCCGTCGTCATCGGCAAGACCAATCTCGATCAGTTCGCGACCGGTCTGGTCGGCGTGCGCTCGCCCTACGGCATTCCGCGCAACGCCATCGACCCGAAATTCATTCCCGGCGGCTCGAGTTCCGGCTCCGCGGTCGCGGTCGCCGCCGGCCTGGTGCCGCTCGCGCTCGGCACCGACACAGCAGGCTCCGGCCGCGTTCCGGCCGGGCTCAACAATATCGTCGGTCTGAAGCCGAGCCTCGGAATGATCTCCACCGCCGGCGTCGTGCCGGCCTGCCGCACGCTCGACTGCGTGTCGGTGTTCGCGCTCGATGTCGATGACGCCTTTGCCGCGCTGACCGCGATGGCCGGCCGCGATTCCGCCGATCCCTATTCGCGCGACCGCGCGTCCGGCACGCCGGTCCGATGCCGCCAGGGCTTGCGCATCGGCGTGCCGCGCGCCGGCCAGTGCATCTTCTTTGGTGATGCCATGGCGGCGGCGATCTACGATGCCGCGCTTGCGCGGTTGAAGACGCTCGGCGCAATCCTCATCGACATCGACATCGAGCCGTTCTACGAAACTGCGCGCCTGCTCTACGAGGGCCCCTGGGTGGCGGAGCGCTATCTCGCCGCGCGCGCGCTGATTGCGTCGTCGCCGGAATCGATGCATCCGGTCACCCGCGAGATCATTCTCGGTGGCGCCCGGCCGAGCGCGTCGAGGCGTTCGCCGCCTTCTACAAGCTCGAAGAATTGCGCCGCGTGCGCGACCACGTGTTCCGTGGCATCGATGCGCTCGCGCTGCCGACCGCGCCGACCGTCTATACGGTCGAACAGGTGCTCGCCGATCCGATCGAGCTCAACAGCCGGCTCGGCACCTATACCAATTTCGTCAATCTGCTCGATCTCTGTGGGCTCGCGGTGCCGGCGGCGATACGACCTGACGGCGCCCCGCCTCGGCATCACGCTGCTGCGGCAAGGCCGGCGATGATGCCGTGCTCGCGTCTATCGGGCGCGTTTTCCATGCTGATACCGGCATTGCCGCTCGGCGCGACCGGAGCAGCAGCAGCCGCCGCTGACGCCGCTTCGCCGCCGTCGCGACGAATGAGATCGCGATTGCCGTCGTCGGCGCGCATCTCTCCGGCATGCCGCTCAACGGCGAGCTCACGGCCTATGGCGCGCGCTTTCTGCGACCAGACGACGAACCGCGCCCGACTATCGGCTCTATGCGCTTGCGGGACTGCGCCCCGCGAAGCCCGGACTGCTGCGGGTCGATGACGGACCGTGGCGCGGCATCGAGGTCGAGGTGTGGGCGCTGCCGGCGGAAGGCCTTCGGCCGCTTCGTTGACGCAGTGCAGACGCCGTTGTCGATCGGCACGGTGCAGCTCATGCGATGGGGCAGCATGAAGGGATTTCTGGTGGAGGCGGCACGCGGTTGCCGACGCGCGCGACATTTCCAGCTTTGGCGGCTGGCGCAACTACATGGCGCGAGACGCGTCGGCCTGAAGGATTGCACTGCTGTCATCGCAAGCGCAAGATTGTTGCATAGGCCTCGTATTCGACCCCGCACCGTCATTGATGTGCGAATGCATCGCCTAGGTGCGCGCCCGAGCGGTCGCCGCGCAGGATCGCCACGACCACCTGATCGTGCTCGACATAGGACTTCGCCACCCGGCCGATCAGGCGGAACTGCGCGCGGCGGAACGGCTGCACCCGCACCCGTGTCGCCAAGGTCATCTCGGCAAGATAGGCGTTATGCGCGCCGGCATAGACCGCGTTGTGAAACGCTTCGTTGACCTCGTGATAGCGCTGCGGATCGCCGCTCTGGATCACCACGCGCATGTCCTCGTGCACGGCTTCGAGCGCGCGGCGCTCGGCGCTCGCCATGCGTTCGGCGGCAAGGCCGGCGCACAAGGCCTCCAGTTCCGCCATCGCCTCGAACATGCCGATCAGCCGCTCCGGCGGCGGCCGCGCCACAACTGCGGCGCGATGCGCGCGGGCTTCGACCAGACCGCTGGCGGTCAGTTGCCGGATCGCTTCGCGCACCGGCGTGCGCGAGACGCCGAACCGGCGCGCGACTTCGGATCTCATCGAGCGGCGTTCCCGGCGCCAGCGCGCCGCGCACGATGTCGTCGGCGAGCTGCAGCCGCAGACCTTCGGCCAGCGTCTTGCGGCCGGGGGCGGGCCGGGCGCCGCCGCGCCGTACGATATCGGTGGTATCGTCGTTTGCTGGATAGCGCCGTGTGAGAATCGTCGAGCCGCTCATGGCGCCGCCGCCTTCGGTTCCGCGATCGTGCTGGAATCGATCGTGCTCACATGCGCGGCGACCACCCGCCAGCCGTCCGGCAGCCTGACCCAGGTCTGCATCTGGCGGCCGACCTTGCCGGGTGCGCTGTCGCGATGAAACAGCGTGGAGGCAACCGCCATGTCGCGGCCATAGGCGGTGATCACGGTATTCGACAAGGTGCGCGCCAGTCCAGCCGGCGAACGCGCCGGCACGGAACGCCTTGATCGCGGCATAGCCGAACAGATTTTCGCCGCCGCCGAAGCGGATGGTGCGCGGATCGTCGGCGAACAGCGCATCGAGCGTATCGACGTCGTTGGTCACCAGCGCCTGTTCGTAGCGATCGAACGCGTCCCTGACCTCAGCGACGATCTCCGGCAGGTCGATTTCCATCGCCGTCACCATTCAGATTGCCGGCCGCGGCGCGGCCGCGACGCCGGCTTTTTCAAGCGCGTAGGCGATGCGCATCGCGACATCCTCGCGCCAGGGCGCGGCGATGATCTGCACGCCGATCGGCATCGGCTTGAGCGGGATCGGCGCCACCGCGACCGGCAGGCCGATGAACGAGATCGGCTGGGTATAGATGCCGAGATTGGCGCGCACGCTGAGCTCCTGGCCGTCGAGCACGAAAGTCTGCTGGCCGCTGGCCGGCGCGGCGCAGGGCGTCGCCGGCGTGATGATGGCATCGACCTCGTCAAACAAACGCAGCACCTGCTCGCGATACCAGCGGCGGAACTTGTGCGACTTGACCACCAGCGAGGCCGGCACCATGGCGCCTGCGATCAGCCGGTCGCGCACGGCGGGATCGAAATCATGCGCGTTGGTTCGCAACCGGTCGAGATGCAGCGCCGAGCCCTCGGTCGTGGTGATGACATAGGCCGCGGCGCGGGCGCGGGCGGCTTCCGGTATTTCGATCGTGCGGGTCGCGCCGAGCGCGGCGGCCGCGCGATCGACCGCTTCGAGCGCTTCCGGAAACGCGCCCTTGCGGAAATGCCCGCCGGCGACCGCAATGCGCAGCCCCTCGGCCCCGCGCGTGATCAGCGGCGTGATCGCTTCGGCCGGCAGGTCGGCGCAGACGGGGTCATCCGGATCGTGGCCTTGCATGGCATCATAGGCGACGGCGAGGTCATGCGTGCTGCGCGCGAACGGTCCCAGATGATCGAGGCTTGCGATGAACGGAAAGCTGCGCGCGCGGCTCAGCCGGCCGAACGTCGGCTTGAGACCGAAGATGCCGCAGAGCGAGGACGGCACCCGGATCGAGCCGTTGGTGTCGGAGCCAAGCGCGAGCGGCACCAGACCGCCGGCGACCGCGCCGCCTGATCCGCCGGAGGAGCCGCCGGTCATCCGCCCGGTATCGTGCGGGTTGAGGGAATGGCCGTCGTGGATGTTCTCGCCGGTGAAGTCATAGGCGTATTCGCCCATGTTGAGCCCGCCGACCAGCACCGCGCCCGCCGCCTCCAGCCGTTCGATCAGCGGCTGATCGCGTTCCGCCGGGGCGTGGCCGCGATTGATCTTGGAACCTGCGCGGGTCGGCAGCCCGGCGATGTCGAAAAGATTTTTCACCGCGAACGGCACGCCCGCGAGCGGTCCGACCGGCCGGCCGGCCGTGTAGGCGGCGTCGATCTCGGCGGCGCGCTTGCGCGCGCGCTCGGCGGTGACATCGGTAAAACAATTGAGTGTCGGATTGAGCGCGGCGATGCGTGCCAGCGCGGCCTCGACCACGGCGCTGGCTGTGGTCTTACCCGTCGCGACCGCGTTGGCAATGTCGCTCGCGCTCGACCACGTCGTGTCCATGTTGCCCATTCCGCTCACGCGCGAAACACCGGCGCCGGTTCGGCGTCGTCCGGAAGTTCGAATTCGTCGACCAGCTGGGCGAAATTGAGCGTGGCCGCCAGATTGGTGCGGATCGCCGGCAGCCAGTCCGGCTCGGTCGGCAGGTTCAGCACCCCCGCCGCGCCGATGATCAGATTGCCAATCGGATCGGCGGATTTTTGATTGACTGGGTCTGCCATTGTCGCTCCCCGCTCTTCAGAATGCTCTTGTTATGCGGCACCGGCATTTGGATTACAACGGCGGGTGCGGGATCGCCGCCAGCAGTTCGCGGGTATAGTCGCTTGCCGGGTTGTTGAGGACGGTCTCCGTCGGCCCCTGTTCGACAATGCGGCCGGTCTGCATGACGATGACCCGGTCGCACAACAGCCGCACGACGTTGAGGTCGTGCGATACAAACAGATAGCTCATGCCGAGCGAGGTCTTGAGGTCCTGCAGCAGATTGAGCACGACCGCCTGCACCGAGACGTCGAGCGCGGCGGTCGGCTCGTCGAGGATTACAAGGTCCGGATGCAACGCGATCGCACGCGCGATGCCGACCCGCGCCTTTTGCCCGCCGGAGAGTTGATGCGGAAAACGGTCGAGCAGGTCGAGCGGCAGCCCGACCTGGGTCGCCAGTTCCTCGCAGCGCGCGCGCACGGCCGCGCTGCCACGGACGTCGCCGAGCCGCAGAATCGGATCGGCGATGGCGCGCGCGGCGGTGTAGCGCGGATTGAGGCTGTCGGTCGGATCCTGAAACACCATCTGGATGCGCTTGCGCAAGCGGCAACCGCGCGAAGGCCTTGGCCGGAATGGCGCCGATGTCCTCGCCGCCGAACAGAATCGTTCCGTCGGTCGTGTCGAGCAGCCGCATCACCATCATCGAGGTGGTGGACTTGCCGCAGCCGGATTCTCCGACCAGGCCGACGCTTTCGCCGCGTTTGATCGTGAAGCTGATGCCGTCGACCGCGCGGAACACCGGGCTCTCGCCGGTCGCCGCATGTTGGCGCGGGTATTCCTTCACCAGGTTGACGACATCGAGCAGCGGCGCGATTTTCGTGGTGTCTGTCGGCGCCGGCGTCGTCACGGCCTTGGCGGCAAGCTGCGCGGCTTCTTCTTCGGGCAGCAGATCCCGCAGCGTCGCCCCTGGCCGTGGCGTCGCGCGCATCAGCTTGCGGGTATAGGCGTGCGACGGCGCCTTGAAGATGGTGGCCGACGGCGCGGTCTCCACCACATGGCCCTTTTCCATCACCACCACGCGGTCGCAATAGGCCGCCGCCAGGCCAAGATCGTGGGTGATGAGTATGGTCGACATGCCGTTCTCGCGGGTGAGGTCGACCACCAGGTCCATCACCGCTTTTTGCGTGGTGACGTCGAGCCCGGTGGTCGGCTCGTCCGCGATCAACAATTGCGGACGGCAGGCCAGCGCGAGCGCGATCACCACACGCTGGCACATGCCGCCGGACAGTTCGAACGGGTAGGCGTGATAGCGCTCTTCCGGGCGCACGATCTTGACCTTGCGCAGCGCGTCGACCGCCTTTTCGGTCACGTCGCTGGGCGCGGCCTGCACGTGCTGCAGCAGCACGTCCTCGATCTGGCGGCCGACCTTGCGGATCGGATTGAGCGCGGCGCGCGGGTTCTGAAAGATCATCGACATTTCGCGGCCGCGCAGATCGCGCACCGTGCGCTCGTCGGCCGCGCGCATGTCGATGCCGGAGAACACCACCGAGCCGTCGGCGATATGCCCGGCGCGGTCGAGAATGCGCATCACCGCATAGGAGGTGACGGACTTGCCGGAGCCGGACTCCCCGACAATGCCGAGCGTCTCGCCCTTGGCGACCGACACGTCGACGTGTTCCACCGCGCGCACGACGCCGCGCCGGGTGGCGAACTCGACCGTGAGATCATGCACCGTGAGCAACGGGCCGCGCGGTGCGTTGGTCAATGTCGCGGTGTCGTCTGCGTAGCCGGTCATCGGATCGCCTGTCATCGGTGCGCCGATCTGTGGTTCGTCGCGCATCGCGTCACCTCACGTGCGCCGCTGCGGATCGACCAGATCGCGCAGGCCGTCGCCCAGAAGGTTGAAGCAGAACACCGCGATCATCAGCGCCAGCCCTGGAAACAGCGCGATCCACCATTCGCCGGAGACGATCAAACTCGCGCCTTCCGCCACCATGATCCCCCATTCCGGCGTCGGCGGCCGCACGCCGAGGCCGATGAAGGACAGGCCTGCCGCATTGAGGATGGCGTAGCCCATGGTGAGCGACATCTGCACCATCATGATCGGCATGATGTTGGGCAGGATCTGCGCCAGCACGATGCGGCCTTCGCCGTTGCCGGAAAGCCGCGCCGCCTGCACGAAGCCGGCCTCGCGCCGCACATTGGCTTCAGCGCGCGCGACGCGGGCATAGAGCGGGAAGTTGATGATGGCGGTCGCGATCACGATGTTGGTGACGGTGTTGCCGAGCGCGGCGACGATGCCCATCGCCAGCACGAACAGCGGAAACGCCATGATGGTATCGGCGAGACGGCCGACGATGCGGTCGGTCCAGCCGCCGAAGAAGCCGGCGGCGATGCCGGCGAGCCCGCCCATCAGGAACACCAGCGCGACCGAGGCAAAGGCGATGGTGAGATCGAGCCGGGTCGCCACGATCACCCGGCTGAAGATATCGCGGCCGAGCTGATCGGTGCCGAACCAGTGGGCCCAGGACGGCGCCTGCAGGTTCGCGCTGGTGTCGCTCGCCAGCGGATCGTAGGGCACGATCGACGGTCCGAGCACGGCGCAGAACACCAGCAGAACAAACAATCCGAAGGAAAAGCCGGTGACCGGATTTTCGCGGATGATATAGCGCGCGTGCTTGAAGATCGAATTGCTGGGCGCGGGCGCGCCGGGAACGGTGGTCGTGCTCATGCTTCGATCCTCATGCTTCCACCCGGACCCGCGGATCGATGACGCCGTAGAGCATGTCGATCGCGAGGTTGAGCGCGACATAGAGAATGGCCATCGCCAGCACGAAGCCCTGCACCGGCGCGAAGTCGGACGCGATCAGCGCCTCGACCGCATAGGAGCCGATGCCGGGCCAGGCGAACACCTTTTCCACCAGCACGTTGGCGCCGAGCAGGAACGAGAACACCATGCCGAGCGTGGTGACGACCGGCAGCATGGCGTTGCGGAAGGCATAGGTGATGATGACGGTATAGGGCGACAACCCGCTGGCGCGCGCCGTACGCACGAAGTCGGAGGCCAGCACCGCCAGCATCGAGGCGCGCGTCATGCGCGCGATCGGCGCCAGCGAGAAGATCGCCAGCGTCACCGCCGGCAGCACCAGTTGCGCGGCCGCCGCGCGGAAGGTCTCGAACTCGCCGGCGATCAGGCTGTCGATCAGATAGAAGCCGGTGATGTCGGGCGGCGCCGTATAGAACACATCGAGCCGGCCGAGCGGCGCCGGCGCCCAGCCGAGCAGATAATAGAAGACATAGACCAGCAGCAGCCCGGTGAAGAACACCGGCAGCGAGACCCCGGCGGTGGTGACCACGCGGCAGGCATGGTCGATGAACGAGCCTTGTTTGACCGCCGCGAGAATGCCCAGCGGGATGGCGATCACGATCGACAGGATCAGTCCGGCGAGCGTGAGTTCGGCCGAGGCCGGCAGCCGCGTCGCGATCTCGTGGATACCGGCTGGCCGGTGGAGAGCGAGTGCCGAGATCGCCGCGCGCGAGGTCGCCGACATAGCGCAGGAACTGCTCCGGCAGCGGCTGGTCGAGGCCGAGCGTCTTCTGGATCTCGGCGATCGATTGCGGCGTCGCCGCCGGGCCCGGCGAAATAGGTCGGCGGTGTCGCCCGGCAGCACGCGGGTCAGGAGGAAGGTGACGATGATGACGCCGATCAGGGTCGGAATCACCGTCAGCAGCGGCGTGCGATCTTGGCGAACATGTTCAAGCGCCCCGTCAAAGCGCGCCCGTAAGCGCGGCAGTCGGACGACGCGGCAGCCGCCGCATGGGCCGCGGCTCGCACGTCAGGCTTGCGTTACGCCTTGCTCAGCGAGCGGTAGTCGAGCTGGCGGTGGAACCAGTAGCTGTAGCCGGAGATGTTCTTCTGCATCGCGACGTTCAGATAGGGCTGGAACAGCGGGATGCGCGGCACCTCGACATAGGCCTTGGTGATGAACGCCTTCACGTCCTTGTCGTAGGTCGCCATGTCGCCGTCGGCGGCGGCCTTGCGCGCGCCGTCGATCAGCTTGGTCATCTCCGGGTTGACGTAGCTCAGCGTGTTGAAGATGGCGTTCTGGCCGTGATAGCACCAGAAGAAGAAGTATTCCGGATAGTCCAGCCAGCCGGAGAAGAAGTTGACCATCATCGGCATCGACTTCTTCGCCATCTCGCTGCGCCAGTTGGCGCCCGGCACCTTGTTGATGCTGGTCTTGATGCCGATCTTGCCGAGGCTTTCCTGGATCAGGATCGCGATCGGCTCGGAGATCACGCCCTGGCCGAGATCGAAGGACAGCGTGGTCTCGACACGCCGTTGGGGAAGCCGGCTTCCGCCATCAGCGCCTTGGCCTTGGCGAGATCGGTGTCGTAGCCGGTCGGCTGCGGCCAGGCGATGGTCGAGACGTCGTTCGACTTGCCGCCGAACAGCGGCTTGGCGAGCCCGAACATCGCCGCGTCCATGATCTTCTGATAGGGCAGGGCGTAGGCGATCGCCTGCCGCAGCTTCATCGTTGTTGAACGGCGGGTTCTTGACGTTCAGCTCGAGGCTGTACATGCCGTTGCCGATCGGCGTCGGTGACGACCTTGACCTTGCCCTCCTTCTTCATCTCGGCGAAGTCCTTCGTCGGCAGGTCGAAGGAGATGTCGGCATCGCCGCGCTCCATCAGCGCGCGGCGGTTGCCGGCCTGACGGAATGGTGCGCCAGATGATGCGCTTGAGCTTCGGGCAGCGGGCCGCCCTTCCAATCGTCGTTGCGCTGATAGACGACTTCGACGCCGGGCTTCCAGCTCACCACCTTGTAGGCGCCGCAGCCGGCGGTGTGGCTCTTGGTGTAGTCGAGCGCCCAGGGATCTTTTTCGGTCGCGTGCTTTTTGAGCAGGCCCGAATTGTAGATGCCGGGCACGATCACCGCGAGGTCGGGCATGGTCAGCCGGTCCTTGCGGATGAAGTCGACGCGGAAGGTGTGGTCGTCGACGGCGACGAACTGCTCCGGCTTCTCCAGCGAGCCGGCCTTCATCTGCACCCGCGGGAAGCCGCCGACGCCGATCGCGCGGTCGAACGACCATTTGACGTCCTTGGCGGTGACCGGCGTGCCGTCCTGGAACTTGGCGTCCTTGCGCAGCTTGAAGGTGACCGAGTCGTCGGCTTGAGGTCCCAGCTCTCGGCGAGTTCGGGCGTGAACTTGTCGCGGTCGTAGCTGGTGCTGCCGTCGGGCAGCTGTCTTCTTGCCATGCGAGATCAGGCGGTCGTAGCAGTTCCACGACGCCTCGTAGCCCGGCCGGTTGGTGCCGAGCCCATGGATGTCGAGATTGTTGGGTCCGTTCTCGGTGATGAGAAGGAGCGTTTCCTTGCGCGACTTGCGATTTGGCGGGCGACCATACCGCCGGAGCGGTGACCATGGTTCCCGCGGCCAACGCGGTTGCGGATTTCAAGAAATCACGGCGTTTCATCAGAGCCTCCGGATAGGGATCGGGGTGTCAGGCCTCGGGTTCCCTCTCCGCAAACCGCGTGCCAATCCGCGCGGTCGCAATGTGTTGGCGACAAGCAATTGATATTTCTAATTAAATTTCGGAGATGGCAAGGCGAGCCCGGTTGGTCTCATTCTTCCAGCCTGCGCGAATTGTATACAATAGGCAGAAATAAGCCCAAAAAATAATCAATTTTGGCTTTGCGAAATTGGATTCATATCGCCCAGAGTGGCCATGCTGGGCGCGCCGAACGGTGATGCCTTCAGGGGGCTGGGCGGATCGGATGCCGGCCCTTATCAATGGCGCCGAAATCAACAAGTCGAAGCCGGCGCGGGCTGGCGAATGCCAGGCGGGGGAAAACGAATGAGTGCACCGACGCTCGAACTTTCGATCGCGCTGTCCGACAACGCGCGCACGCGGCCCCTGCTGGAAGGACGCGTCATGCCGCAGGGCATCCGGCTCACGCCAACCCGGGTCCACCCTTCGGAAATGTTCTGGCGGCAATTGCGCTATGGCGACTTCGACGTGTCCGAAATGTCGATGTCCTCACTCATCATTTCGGTCTCGCACGGTATGACCGACTGGGTGGCGATCCCAGTCTATACCATGCGGCAGTTCTTCCATACCCGCATCCTGGTGCGCACCGATGCCGGCATCGCGGCGCCCGCCGACCTGAAAGGCAAGCGCGTCGGCGTGCCGGAATATCAGCAGACCTCGGCGATCTGGTCGCGGGGCGTCCTTCAGCATGAATTCGGTGTCAAGCCGAGCGACATCGAATGGTTCATGGAGCGCGGCGCCGACAAGAGCCATGCCGGCTCGGGTGGCTTCAAGCCGCCGCCCAGCGTCCGGCTTAATCAGATCCCGCCGCACACCAATATCGGCGAGATGCTGGTGCGCGGCGAGCTTGACGCCACCTTGATGTATCTGCGCGACAACAATCTGGTCGACCGCAGCCGCATCGACGTCAGCGCCGATTCCAATATCCGCCGGCTGTTTCCCGACATCATCGCCGAGGGCAGCCGCTACTACGACAAGACCGGCATCTATCCGATCAACCACACCGTGGTGGTGCGGCGCAGCCTGATTGAGCGCCATCCCTGGGTCGCGCTCAATCTCTATTCCGCCTTCCTCGCCGCCAAGGCCGATGTGGCGGCTGCCGCCGACGCCATGCTGCAGGGCTATTACGAGACCGGCCTGATCGCGTCCGATCTGCAGGAGCGGCTCAGGACCGACCCGATGGCCTATGGCGTCAAGGCGGCGCGTCCGGTGCTGGAGACCATCGCGCAATTTGTCCACGAACAGGGCCTCACCGCGCGCCGCGTCGCGCTCGACGAACTGTTCGCGCCCTCGACGATGGAAGTGTAGGCGCCGGCCGATTGGGATCGGGCCCCGCGATCGAGCCGTCGTGGCTGCCCACGCCGGCAACGTCCATGCGGCCGTTGGGCAGCCGCACCCGACATAACCATGTTGCCGCAGCGGCGGCCGGCCAAATTGACCTTGGTCACTATCATGAGTAGTTTCGGCGCCAAAATAACCTCGTAAATTCTCAATGGGAGGAATTCGATGCGCAAGACTTTGCTTGGCAAGACTCTGCTTGGACTGACCAGTGCCGCGGCCGTCCTCATCGGACTGTCGGCGGCCAACGCCCAGACCCCGCTGAAGATCGGCGTGATCCTGCCCTATTCGGGACAGTTTGCCGACACCGCCACCCAGCTGCAGAACGGCATGATGCTGTACATGAAGCAGCACGGTGACGTGGTCGCCGGCCGCAAACTCGAGCTCATCAAGAAAGATGTCGGCGGCATCAATCCGCCGGTCGCCAAGCGCCTGGCGCAGGAACTTGTGGTGCGCGACAAGGTCGACATTCTCGGCGGCTTCGTGCTGACGCCGAACGCCATCGCGGCGGCCGACGTGTCGAAGGAGGCCAACAAGTTCATGGTGGTCATGAACGCGGCGACCTCGATCATCATCACCAAGTCACCGGTGATGGTGCGGACCTCGATGACCTTGCCGCAGGTCGGCTACAATTTCGGTCAATGGGCCGCAACCAAGGGCGGCATAAAGTCCTGTTACACCATGGTCACCGACTATGGCCCCGGCCATGACACCGAGAAATCGTTCGTCGCCGGCTTCACCAAGGCGGGCGGCAAGATCATCGGCTCGGTGCGCTTCCCGGTTGCCAATCCGGACTTCGCCGCCTTCGTGCAACGCGCCAAGGACCTCAAGCCGGAATGCATCATGATCTTCGTGCCGGGCGGCACCCAGCCGGCGGCGATCGCCAAGGCGATGGCGGAACGCGATCTTGATCCCAAGAAGATCAAGATCCTCGGCACCGGCGAACTGACCAGCGAGCAGGCGCTTAAGAGCATGGGCGATGCCGGAATCGGCATCATGTCGGCCTGGCACTTCGACTACAACGGCACCAGCAAGAACAACCAGGCCTTCACCAAGGCCTATATGGCCGAATTCAAGCGCAACCCGGACTTCTTTTCGGTCGGCGGCTATGACGGCATGCACGTCATCTACGAGGCGCTGAAGAAGACCAATGGCTCAACCGACGGCGTCAAGCTTACCGCCGCCGTCAAGGGCATGAGCTGGGAAAGCCCGCGCGGTCCGATGACGATCGACGCCACCAGCCGGGACGTGGTGCAGAACGTCTACATCCGCCGCGTCGAGAAGAAGGGCAACGAGTACGTCAACACCGTGATTGATACCGTGCCGAACGCGAAGGACCCCAGTTCGAAATAGTCTGCGGTCCATCCTCACGTCCGACGAACCAAGCCTGCGGCCCTGCCGCAGGCGATCGAGAGGCTGTTCGAGCATTTCCAGGTGAACGGACAACCGGTTCGCCGTCCGGGAATGCGGAAAACAAGGACATAGAGCGCTTTCATGATTTCATTTGACTTGAAAGCGCTCTAGGCAATCCGTCATGCTCGCACCGGTTTTCGGCGTCCTGTTTGACGGCTTTGCCTACGGCATGCTGCTGTTCCTGCTGTCGGTCGGCCTGTCCGTGACCTTGGGGATGATGAATTTCGTCAACCTCGCGCACTGCGCCTTTGCGATGCTCGGCGGCTATGTCACGGTAACCTTGATCAACAGTTTCGGCTGGCCGTTTCTGGCCACCCTGCCAGCTGGCCTTTCTGGTGGCGGCGGTGGTCAGTGTCGCCTTTGAGCGCACGCTCTATCGCCGGCTCTATCGCTCCAGCGATCTCGATCAGGTGCTGCTGACAATCGGGCTGGCCTTCATGTCGGTCGCGGCCGCGGCCTATGTGTTCGGCACCATTCAGCAGCCAATCCAGGTGCCGGATTATCTGCGCGGTTTCGTCACCGCCTTCGGAATCAATTTCGCCAGCTATCGGCTGTTTCTGGTCGCGGTCGCGCTGGTGATCACCTTGCTGTTGGTGCTGGCGCTGGAATACACCCGCTTCGGCGCCAAGGTGCGCGCGGCGGTCGACAATCAGCGCATGGCGCGCGGCCTCGGCATCAATGTCGACGGCGTATTCGCCATCACTTTTGCGCTGGGTTCGGGCCTCGCCGGCCTCGGCGGCGCACTCGCCATCGAGGTCGTCGGCCTCGATAATTCCTTCGCCTTCATCTACCTGGTCTATGTGCTGATCATCGTTTCGGTCGGCGGCCTCGGTTCGATCTCCGGCTCCTTCGTCGCCGCGATCGTCATCGGCATCACCGACACGGCCGGCAAATATTACGTCCCGCAATTGGGCGCGTTCCTCATCTATCTCGTCATGATCATCGTTCTGATGTGGCGGCCGGCCGGTCTGTTCGGGAGACGCTGAGCGATGTCGATCACGGCGAACGCGATGCCCGGCCCGCAGGCCTATCTGCAGCGGCAGATCCGCTGGCACCCGCTGGAAATCGTGTTCTGGCTGGCGACCCTGCTGCCGTTCTACTTTTTCCCGTCCTATCTGTCGCTGGCGAGCCAGATCGCGATCGCCGCGTTGTTCGCGCTCTCGCTCGATCTGATTCTCGGCTATGCCGGCATCGTCTCGCTCGGCCACGCCGCGTTCTTCGGCATCGGCGCCTACACCGCCGGCCTGTTTTCCAAGTTCGTCTGGGGCGAGCCGATCACCGGGCTTATCCTGGCCGCATTGGTGGCGGGGCTGTTGGGCTATGCGATGAGCTTTATCATCGCCAAGTTCCGCCATCTGACCCTGATCATGATCACGCTCGGCTTCGGCCTGCTGCTGCTGGAAGCCGCCAACAGCGCGCATTGGCTGACCGGCGGCGCCGACGGCCTGCAGGGGGTCAACATCTGGCCGCTCTTTGGCACCTTCAAGTTCGATCTGTGGGGCTACACCGCCTACAGCTATTCGCTGATCGTGCTGTTCGTGATGTTTCTGGTGGCGCGGCGGCTGATCCATTCGCCGTTCGGCCTGGCGCTGCGCGGCATCCGCGAGAATTCCGTGCGCATGCCGGCGATCGGCGCGCCGAGCGCAGTCCCACATCCGCAAGGTCTACACCATCTCCGCGGTGATGGCCGGCATCGCCGGCGCCCTGATCGCGCAGACCACCTAGACCGTCTCGCTGGAAGCGCTCAGCTTCGAGCGTTCCGCCGACGTTCTGGTGATGGTCGTTCTGGGCGGCGCCGGCCGGCTCTATGGCGGCATCGTCGGCACCATCATCTTTCTGGTCGCGCGCGACCAGTTCTCCGGCCTCAATCCGCAATACTGGTATTTCTGGATCGGCCTGCTGCTGGTGGTCGTGGTGATGTTCCTGCCGAACGGCATTCTCGGCGGACTGGCGCGGCTGATGCCGTTGCGGCGGAGCGCGTCGTGACGGTCCCGGCGCTCTCCACCTCCGGCCTCAACAAGAGCTTCGGCTCGCTTGGTCGTGGCGAGCGATATCGCGATCACCCTGCCGCAGGGCGAGCGCTATGCGCTGATCGGTCCGAACGGCGCCGGCAAGACCACGCTGATCAACCTGATGACCGGCATGCTCGCGCCCGACAGCGGCCGCATCCTGCTCGGCGACCACGACATCACCCACATGACGCCGCAGCAGCGGGTCAAGCGCGGCCTGGTGCGCACCTTCCAGATCAATACGCTGTTTCCAGAACTCAGCGCGCTTGAAGCGGTCACCCTTGCGATCTGCGAACGCAGCGGGGATGCCGGCACCTGGTGGCGCAAACTGCCGTCCTATGGCAGCGCCATCGAGGAAGCCTATGCCATCCTGACCTCGCTGCGGCTCGCCGATGCTGCTACCGCCCGACTCATGAACTGGCCTACGGTCAGCAGCGGCTGTTGGAGATCGCGCTCGCGCTGGCGACCAAACCCAAGGTGCTGCTGCTCGATGAGCCGGCGGCCGGCGTGCCGCGCGAGGAGAGCGGCGAATTGTTCTCCGTCATCGCCGGCCTGTCGCAGGACATTTCGATTCTGTTCATCGAGCACGACATGAACGTGGTGTTCCGCTTCGCCAGCCGCATCATCGTTATGGTCTCCGGCGCCATCCTGGTGGAAGGCACGCCCGAGGAGATCGCCAACGATCCGCGCGTGCGCGAGGTCTATCTCGGCGGAGCGCACCATGGCTGACACTCTGCTGCGGCTGAGCGATGTGCGCGCCGGCTACGGCGAAGCGGTGGTGCTCGACGGCATGTCGTTCGAGCTTCCCGACAGCGGCAGCCTCGCCGTCCTCGGCCGCAATGGCGTCGGCAAGTCGACGCTTCTGCTCACCATCATGGGCTACACCCGGCTCGGCCGCGGCACGATCGAATTTGCCGGCAGCAACATCACGAACCTGGCGCCGCACAGGCGCGCGCGCGCCGGTCTCGGCTGGGTGGCGCAGGAGCGCGAGATTTTCCCCTCGCTGTCGGTGGAGGAAAATCTCACCGTCGCCGCGCGGCCAGGCCGCTGGGATCTCGCCGCAATCTATGACCTGTTTCCGCGGCTCGCCGAACGCCGCCGCAACATGGGCAACCAGCTCTCCGGCGGCGAACAACAAATGCTGGCCGTCTCGCGCGCGCTGATGACCAATCCCGCGCTGCTGCTGCTCGATGAGCCGCTCGAAGGTCTTGCGCCGATCATTGTCGAGGAACTGACCGCTGCGATCCAGCGCATGGCGGTCAACGAGGGCATGGCCTTCATCCTGGTCGAACAGCATGCCGAAGTGGCGCTGTCGCTGACCCGCGACGCCATCGTGATCGAACGCGGCACCATCGCGCACCGCGCGCCCTCGGCCGATCTGCTCAAGGATCAGGCGACGCTCGACCGCTTCATCGGATTGAGTGTGGAGGAGACGTCGGAATCAACAACCTAACAATTTCGATTCACGTTTTTTCCGCCGTCATGGCAATAAAACAATAACGCATCGCCGGATTGCTCCGGAAAGCCTGCGACTTTCCAAATCAGCACGCCTCAAGTTCTCGCATAAATTTTCAGAAAAGATTTGCAACTTTTCCGTATCGTGTGCGTTAGGCTGTTGAATAATCGTCTCGGAGCAGGTCCGCGACCCGCGGGGGCAAGCCCATGGGTAAGACGGTTCGGATTTCGCTTTGAGCCCCGCGTCGTTGATCCGAACGTATTGTTCCGAACCGGACTATGACGGTGAAACGAGATCAAAATCGCAGCCGTTTCCCAAATCTGATGGAGATCGCAGATGAAATCACAAATGAAATTGGGCTTCTTCGTTGCCGGCGTTCTGGCCGTTCTCGCGATGCCGGTGGTGTCCCATGCGCAGGGCGTCATTCGTGGCGCCGAGCAGGGCGCCAAAAAGGGTTCGAAAGAGGGCGATAAGGCGGCAGGGCCGGTCGGTGGCGCGGTCGGCGGTGTCGTCGGTGGCACGGTCGGCGGGATCGAGGGCGGCGTGAAGGGCGTGCTCGGCATCCCCGAGAATTCGAAGCGCAAAAGGAACTAGCAAGAATATTCACTGCACCCGATCAGGTATTGGACTCGATCGGCCGGTTGCGATCTTATCGCAATCAACAAATTCTGAGAATCGAGACGGCCACGACCCTCTCCCGCGACGGGAGAGGGTTTTTTGTTGTTGGGGTCTCCGGACCGGCCGGCGGCCGGTCTGGCCTCACGACGCCAAGCTGTAGGTCGCTTTGTCGTACTGGCCGGCGCCCATGTCGCCGTCGAAGATCTCGTGCTTGGCGATCCAGTCGAACGAGTCGTTGTAGACCTGCGCGGTATAGGGCTCGAACACGATGCGCTCGCCCGGACCCCAGCGCCGCGTATCCATCCGCGGATGCAGCCGCACCGGAAACTCGTTCTTGTAGTAGTGCGTGTAGAGCTCCGGCCGCAGGTCGATGTCGCGCTGCGCCCGCTGCAGGGCGGCGAAATATTTGCGCAGATCTTCCGGATCGGGATCGCCGTGGATCATGCTGGCGATCATGAACGTCGTGTCGATCACTTTGCGGAAGCCGAGCTGCTCGGCGAAATAATACGGGCCGGAAAACAGCGAGCAGGCCGGAATCTTGCCGTCGATCAACAGCTCCATGCGGCGGAACAGCATGCCGTCGGCGAACGACAGCTTGATCTGGTCGGCCGGCATATATTGTTCGAGCGCCTGGATAGCCGAATAGTGGCTGCCGGACTGGAAGCCGACCGAGACCGGCACGCCGGCGAGATCTTCCGGTGCCTTTACCGGTGAGTCGGCGGGCACGAAAATGCCGGCCGGCGACACCGAATAGGCGTCGGCATAGAGCTTGCCGTGGCCCTTGGAGGCCGCGACGTTGACGGTCCAATGGCAGGCGCAACTGACGTCCGACTTGCGGCCGCCTTCCAGCGACTGGAACGCGCCGACCTTGTTGCCCTGGTCGTGAATCTTGCCGTCAGTAGCCTGCACCTCTTCGCGGAAGATATAGTCGAGCCCTTCGTCCTTGAAGTAGCCCTTCTCTTCCGCGACCCATTCCTGCAGCCTGAAGTGCGGTTGGATGATGAACTTGGACATGGCGAACGCTCCTCGGCGTTGGTCGTCGGCTTTGCGGTTTCTTGTCGCTGTGCGTTTCTTGTCCGACGCGGGGGTTAAGTCGGTGATTGAATAACGTCTCCCGGTGGGGAGGCGCGGCAGATCAGCAGCATTGGTGGGTGATGCGTTCGCCGTGCTCGGCGACGCGGCGGGCGCGGATCATCTTGACGTGGTTGTCCATCAATTGCCGCGCTCCGGCGGCGTCGCGCATCTCGATCAGACGCGCCAGATCGCGGTGGACGTCGAGCACGCGCTGCGACACCTCCGGTGTCAACGTGCGGTTCCGCGCCGGCCATGACACGTGTTGCAGCGATATCAGTTGCACCATCAGCACGCGGTTGTGGGAGGCTTCCGCCACGGCGAGATGGAATTCGCGGCTCGAGCGGGTATAGGCATCGTTGTCGTGGATCACGCTGGCTGCTTCGTCGAGCAGCCGGTGCAGATGCGAATGATCTTCCGCCGTTGCATTTTCCGCCGCGAGCTCGGCGGCAAGACATTCAATCGCGCGCTGCGCGTCCATGATTTCGTGCGGCGTGACACCGGTCAGATCGAGCTGCACCGCCAGCGCCTCGGCGAACAATTGCGGATTGCCTTTGGCGATGCGGGCGCCGCCGCCCTTGCCCATCCGGATCTCGACAATGCCGAGACCCTCCAACGTGCGCAGCGCGTCACGCGCCACGATACGGCTGACGCCATGGTGCGCGGCCAGATCCTTTTCGGTGCCGAGAAAATCGCCGGACCGGAGCTGCTTGGCAAACAGCGCATCGCGCACGTCGCTGACGATCTGCGATGAAAGCGAGGCCGCGCGGCCGGCGACGTAGGATCGGTCCGGCGACAGACGGCTGCCGGCGGTCGGCGCCGGGCGCGAATCAAGGCGGTCCAAGGGATTGTTCGGGTCCATGGCGCGTTTCCAGTCCGCCTTGTTGTGGCGGTGTCCGGACACGATACGACGCCTCTTAAAGTAGTAAAGATATTATCTTATAGATCACGGATTTGTGAACACAGGCACAGCATGTGCATCATTTCGCCTTGGCCACCGCCAGCGACCGCCTCCCACGACCGTCCACATGGTCGCATGCGCGCGCGTTTGCTCTTTTCTCGCAATCGAATGCAGGGCATCCTGCGCAGGTTGAAACTGCGCCAGGGGCAAGCACCGAGTTAATTTCGCCTCGGTTCGAGGACCGGACGCGGTCAGCAACACGAACGGATCGGCCGTGCGTCCAGCAATGTGTTGGCACGCGCGGTACGCGCAAAACAAAAACTGTTCCCGGAGGACCCCATGATTCGACACCTCACGCGGCGTGCCGTGGGCCATGTGCTTGGCGCTTCGCTGCTGGCCGCGGGGCTGATGGCCTCGTTCGTTGCAACCCCCGCATTCGCGCAGGACAAGAAGCCGATCAAGATCGGTTTCGGCATGGCGCTGACCGGCCCGCTCGCCGCCAACGGCAAGCAGGCGCTGCTTGGCATGAAGATCTGGCAGGAAGAAACCAACGCGAAGGGCGGTCTGCTCGGACGTCCGGTCGAACTGGTCTATTACGACGACCAGTCCAATCCTTCCACGGTCCCCGGCATCTACTCCAAGCTGCTGGACGTCGATAAGGTCGATCTGGTGCTCGGCGGCTACGCCACCAATCAGAACGCGCCGGCAATGCCGATCGTGATCCGCAAAGGCAAGACCTTCATCAGCCTGTTCGCGCTCGGCCTCAACGAGAAATTCCGGTACCCGAAATATTTCTCGATGCTGCCGTCCGGTCCCGATCCGAAGCCGGCCTTCACCGAAGGCTTCTTCGAGATCGCCGCAGCGCAGAACCCGAAGCCCAAGACCATCGCCTTGGTGGCGGCCGACGCCGAGTTCTCAGCGAATGCCTGCGAGGGTGCGCGCGCCAACGCCAAGAAGTACGGCTTCAAGATCGTCTACGACCGGACCTATCCGCCCTCGACCGCCGACTTCGCGCCGATCATTCGCGCGATCCAGGCCTCCAACGCCGATCTGGTGGTGGCCTGTTCCTATCCGCTCGACTCCGTCGGCCTGGTGCTGGCGGCCAACGAAGCCGGCCTGAAGCCGAAGATGTTCGGCGGCGCCATGGTCGGTCTGCAAGCGACAGTCTTCAAGATGAAGCTCAAGGGCCAGCTCAACGGCATCGTCAATTATGAATTCTGGGTGCCGTCGAAGCAGATGATGTTCACCGGCACCGAGGCATTCTTCAAGAAGTACCAGGAGCGCGCCAAGGCCGAAGGCATCGATCCGCTCGGCTATTATCTCGGCGGCTGGGGTCATGCCTACATTTCGGTGCTGGGCGATGCCGTGACCGCCGCCAAGAGCCTCGACGACAACAAACTTGCCGATGTCCTGCGCAAGAACACCTTCAAGACCGTGATGGGCGACATCAAGTTCGGCAAGAACGGCGAATGGGACAAAGCCCGCGTGCTGCAGGTGCAGTATCACGGCCTCAACGACAAGTCGGATCTCGAGACCTTCCGCGGCATGAGCTATCAGACCGTGCTCGGGCCGAAGGGCTTCGAGACCGGCAAGGTCATCTATCCCTACGCCGACGCCAAGAAGTAAGTTCGCGACACTCGATAGTTCGCGGCCCAATCAACACGCGTCATGGCCGGGCTTGTCCCGGCCGTCACGCTTAGCCGGGTACCGCCTGGCTAACGCGCAAAATCCGGCGAGCCCGCGCCCTCGGCGCGGGTTTGTTGCTGCTGCGGCCCGCTTCGCGCCCACACGTCGCGCCCATGTTCGGCGGTGGTAAGCCGCTCCGTTGCTCCCGTGTCGGTCCTTTTGTCACGGCCCGCGGGCGCCGTTTGCGCTTTTCTGCCAACGCCATGCGGGGCATGTTAGGCGTGCTGGAACGCCGCAATGTTAGGCGCCGACTTTCGGCTTGATGTTGCGATCCAACCCGGCCAGCAAGTCACGCGGGATGTGGCGTCGTTAGCTAATCATTCTGCGCCCGCGCGCTGCACCTTCAATAAGAACCCGATCTCCGGAGGACCCCATGATTTCGACACTTCACCCGACGTGCCGCGGGCCATGTGCTCGGCGCTACGCTGCTCGCGGCGGGGCTGGCGGCCGCGTCCGTCATCACGCCTGCGCTGGCGCAGGACAAGAAGCCGATCAAGATCGGTTTCGGCATGGCGCTGACCGGCTTCCTGTCGCCGAACGGCAAGCAGGCGCTGCTCGGCATGAAAATCTGGCAGGAAGAGACCAACGCCAAGGGCGGCCTGCTCGGCCGTCCGGTCGAACTCGTCTACTACGACGACCAGTCCAATCCCTCGACCGTGCCCGGCATCTACACCAAGCTGCTGGACGTCGATAAGGTCGACCTGGTGCTCGGCGGCTACGCCACCAACCAGAACGCCCCGGCGATGCCGATCGTGATCCGCAAAGGCAAGGTCTTCATCAGCCTGTTCTCGCTCGGCCTCAACGAGAAGTTCAAATATCCGAAATACTTCTCGATGATCCCGACCGGCCCCGATCCGAAGCCGGCCTTCACCGAGGGGTTCTTCAAGATCGCCGCCGCGCAGAAGCCGAAGCCGAAGACCGTCGCGCTGGTCGCCGCCGACGCCGAATTCGCCGCCAATGCCTGCGAGGGCGCGCGCGCGCAACGCCAAGAAGTACGGCTTCAAGGTCGTCTACGACCGGACCTATCCGCCGTCGACCGCCGACTTCGCGCCGATCGTGCGTGCGATCCAGGCCTCCAACGCCGAACTGGTCGTGGCCTGTTCCTATCCGCTCGAACTCGGTCGGCCTGGTGCTGGCGGCCAACGAAGCCGGCCTGAAGCCGAAGATGTTCGGCGGCTCGATGGTCGGCCTGCAGGCCACCGTTTTCAAGATGAAGCTCAAGGGCCAGCTCAACGGCATCGTGAATTACGAGACCTGGGTGCCGTCGAAGCAGATGATGTATCCAGGCACCGAGGCGTTCTTCAAGAAGTACCAGTCGCGCGCCAAGGCCGAAGGCATCGATCCGCTCGGCTATTATCTCGGCGGCTGGGGCAATGCCTACATCTCGGTGCTGGGCGATGCCATCAAGGGCGCCAAGAGCCTCGACGACAACAAGATCGCCGACTACATCCGCAAGAACACCTTCAAGACCGTGATGGGTGATATCAAGTTCGGCAAGAACGGCGAGTGGGCGAAGTCGCGGATGCTGCAGGTGCAGTATCACGGCCTCAACGACAAGTCGGACCTCGAGACCTTCCGCGGCATGAGCTATCAGACCGTGGTGACGCCGAAGGAATTCGAAACCGGCAAGGCGGTCTATCCCTACGCCGACGCCAAGAAGTAACGCGCCTTTGGCTCCTGCTCACCTCTCCCCGCAAGCGGGGAGAGGTCGACGCGCGAAGCGCGGCGGGTGAGCGGACGTCGGGGCAAACTCGAACTTATTTCTCTATTTTGCCCCTCACCCCAACCCTCTCCCCGCAAGCGGGGAGAGGGAGATTACTCAATTGTCCTCTTTTTAAGCAGTCCTGTTGTTTGACGATTGCTTCTTTTGCAGCGCCCGCCAGATCTTCTCCGGAGTGAACGGCAGCGTCACCCGCCGCGGGCAGCCCGCGCGTGCCAGCGCATCGTTGACCGCATTGCTGACCGCGGCGACCGATCCGGTGACGCCGGATTCGCCGCAGCCCTTGACGCCGAGCGGGTTCGACGGCGACAGCGTGGTGTTGAACGCCAGCGCGGGCTCGGGAAAACTCGCCGCCACCGGCAGCGCGTAGTCCGTGAACGAGGCGGTGACCAACTGGCCGCCCGGCTCGTAGACGCAGTGCTCCAGCAGCGCTTGGCCGAGACCCTGCGCGATGCCGCCATGCAACTGGCCGTGGACGATCATCGGGTTGATCACCCGTCCGACATCGTCGACCGCCGCATAGCGATCGACGCTCACCACGCCGGTGTCCGGGATCGATCACGACTTCGCAGACATGACAGCCCATCGCATGGTGAAAGTCCTTCACGACAAAGTCGCCGGTGGCATCGAGCCGCGCCGGCACATTGTCCGGCAGATCGCGCGCCGCGCGCAGCCGCGCCGCGAGGTCGGTGAGTTCGATCACGCGATTGCTGTTGGCGGCGCGGAACAGGCCGTCGTCAAACGTGATCTCATCGGCCGCGACGCCGAGCAGATGCGCGGCAGCGATGCGGCCGTTTTCGATCACCGCGTCGCAGGCATGGGTGAGCGCGGCGCCCGCCATGATCATCGAACGCGAGGCGAAACTGCCCATGCCGCGCGGCACGTCGAAGCTGTCGCCCTGGCACAGGCGAATGCATTCGAGCGGCACGCCGAGCCGCTCGGCGATCACCTGCGCGAAGCTGGTCTCATGACCCTGCCCGTGTGACTGGGTGGCGACCACCGCCTCGACCATGCCGTCCGCGGCAAAGCGGATCAGCGCACCCTCGAACGGCACGCCGCCGACCGGCTCGACAAAGAACGCCATGCCGCGTCCACGCAGCCGGCCGGCCTTGCGGTCGGCTTCGGCGCGCGCGTCAAAGCCATCCCAGTCGGCAAGCGCGAGCGCCTTGTTCAACAACCCGTCGAAGTCGCCGCTGTCGTAGAGCTGGTTGGTCGGCGTGCGGTGGGGGATGGCGCTGTTCGGCAGCAGGTTGCGCCGCCGCAAATCGATCGCATCGATTTTCAGTTCGCGCGCGGCCTGCTCGATCAGGCTTTCCATGATCAGCACGCTCTGTTCACGTCCGGCGCCGCGATAGGGGCCGGTCGGCGCGGTGTTGGTGACGATCATGTGGTGCGTGGCGCCGATCAGCGGCGTCCTGTAGACCATCGGCAGCGCGAAGGTGGTGTTGCGGATCGGCGTGATCGGCGCGACGTAGGAGCAATAGGCGCCGAGCGCGTTGTGGACGGTCGCGCGCACCGCGAGGAAGGTGCCGTCGCCGGCAAGTGCCAGTTCGCAGTCGATCGTCGCATCGCGCGCATGATTGTCGGACAGCAGATGTTCCATGCGCGTGCCGGTCCATTTCACCGGCCGGCCGAGTGCGCGCGCGGCATGCATCACCGCGATGTCTTCCGGATAGGGAAACTCCTTGGCGCCGAACGCGCCGCCGACATCGTGGGTGCGCAGATGCATCCGCTCGGGCGCGAGCTTGAACGTCGCCTCGCTGAGGCCGCGCCGGTAATACACCACGCCCTGGCAGCACACCGTGAGATTGAACAGGTCGGCGGCGCGGTCGTAGTCGGCGATGATCGCGCGCGGCTCCATCGGATTGGCGACGACGCGATTGTTGGTGAGCGTCAGCCTGGTGACATGCGCGGCATTCGCGAACGCGGCATCGAGCGCGGCCGTGTCGCCATAGTGCCAGTCGAGGATGCAATTGCCGTGCGCGGCCGGCCACAATGGCGCGGCGCCTTGCGCGGTCGCGGCTTCGATCGTCGCCGCCGCCGGCAACGGTTCGATGTCGACGCGCACCCGCTCGGCGGCTTCGATCGCCTGCGCGTGGTTCTCCGCCACCACCAGCGCAATCTGCTCGCCGACATAGCGAACGTGGCCGCGCGCCAGCGCCGGGCGCGGCGTGTCGATCAGCCCGTCGAGGTTGAAGCCCGGGATCGGCAGATAGCGGATCGGTTCGATGCCGGCCGCCGCAAGGTCTTCGCCGGTGAAGATGCCGAGCACGCCCGGCATGCGGGTCGCTTCCGTAATGTCGACCGAGCGCAGCACGCCGTGCGCGTGTTCGGATCGCACGACATGCGCGTAGACTTGACCCTCGACATGGATGTCGTCGGTGAAGGTGCCGCGTCCGGTGACGAAGCGCTCATCCTCGCGACGGCGGGCCGGCTGCCCGGTCTTGTCGTTCGCAGTGCTCAAGGCGTTTGGCCCGGTTGGTCGTTCCACCCAGAACCGGAATGCCGCAATCCGGAGCGCGCGGCAAGGCCGTCAATCTGCCGGCGCCGGCATCATCGAGCGCCGTGACGACACGATGCGCCCGACCCGCCAGGTCGCCTTGAACGTGGCCCAGAGCGCGCGCCAGCCGAGCGTCGCCGACACCACCCGCCGTGCGCGGTCAGCATGGTTGCCCTTGATGCCGGTCATACCGCATTTGCGGTAGAGCTCGAGATGGATCGCGCTGCCGACCAGCGCGAGGTGGGTGTAGGCCTGCGGGAAATTGCCGAGAAAGGCATTGTCCTTGATCTCGATTTCTTCCGAAAACAAGCCGACATCGTTTTGATGCGCGATCAGCCGCATCAACAGATCCTGCGCGTCCTGTACACGGCCGAGATAAATCAGCGCATCGACCAGCCAGAAGCTGCAGATCAGGAACGCGCCTTCGCCGCCTTCGAGCCCGTCCGCGTTGCGATAGCGGTACACGAAGTCGCCGTCACGCAATTCGCGCTCGACCGCTTCCACCGTGCTGCGCAGCACGTCCTCGCCGATCGGAAAATCGGCGAGCGGCGTCAGCAGCAGCGCGGCGTCCGTGTGCTCGCTGTCATAGGCCTGCACCAGATGTGCCTTGCTGCGATCGAGCCCGCGCGCATTGACCTCCGCCGCGATGCGGTTGCGCGCTGCGACCCAGCGTTCGCGCGGCCCCACCAGCCGGATCGCACGATCGAGTGCCACCCAGCTCATGATCTTGCCGTGGACGTGATGAGGTTCGGCCCGCGCATTTCCCAGATGCCGTGATCGGGCTCATGCCAGGTGTCGGCAACGACGTCGGCCAGCATCGCGATGATCCGCCGCGTGTCGGCATCGAGGCTGCCGCCGAGCGTCTGATAGAGCAGCGCCCAGTCCATGATCTCGCCATAGACGTCGATCTGCCGTTGCCGGTAGGCGCCGTTGCCGATCCGCACCGGCCGGCTGTCGCGATAGCCGTCGAGATGATCGAGCGTCTGCTCCGACAGTTCCAGTTCGCCGTCGAGCCCGTACATGATGCGCAGTTCAGGTGCGGTCGCCGAACAGACGCGCGGCAGATACATCGAGAATCGCCGCGCCTCGCCGCCATAGCCGGCGACCGCCAGCGCATAGAGGGTGAAGGCGGAATCGCGCAGCCAGCAGAACCGGTAATCCCAGTTGCGCTCGCCGCCGATCTCCTCCGGCAGCGAGGTGGTGGCGGCGGCGGCGACCGCGCCGGACGGCGCGTAGATCAGAAGCTTGATCGCCAACAGGCTGCGGCGCACAGCGGCCGCATACGGCCCGCGATAACGGCAATAGCCGATCCATTCCCGCCAGAACGCCGTCGTGATGTCTTGAAACTGCGCGGCCCGTGCGATCGGATCGCCGTATTTGTAGTCCGGCCGGCACAGCGCCAGCACCAGGGGCTCCCCCACTGGCAGTTCGATCTCGGCCTTCGCCAGATCGTCGTCGATCGTGAAGCTTGCAGCGCGATGGCTGCAATGCAGGATCGGTCCCGCCGTGCAGATGACGCGGCCGTCCTCGCTGCGCAGCTTCGCCTTCTCGCGCGCGAATGCCAGGCTTGGGCGATAGCGCAGGCGCAGGCGCACCGCGCCGCCGCTCACCGTGACGATGCGGTAGAGCGTGTTCGGTGCGATCAGATCGACGTAATTGTGCGGACCCGAACCGGGCCGCCGCCCGACCGGCATGAAGTCCGTGATGGTCACCGTGCGCGCGCCATCTGAAAAACAGGTCTGCAGGATGTTGGTGTCGTCGCGATAGCCGCGCGATACCGAAAAGTCGCCGACCGGTTCGACCGCCAGGAACCCGCCGATGCTGGCGTCGAGCAGCCGGCAGAACACCGGCTCGGCATCGATGCGGCCGAGGCAGCACCAGTCGATCGCACCGTCGCGCGCGATCAGTGCACAACCATGACCGTCACCGATCATGGCGTAGTCGCGGATCGGCCGGTAGCCGCGCGCATCGCCGCCGGTTTGCTGATCCGCTGTCATGGTGACAAGGCACCTCGCGTGAACGCGACAGACAAAGAACTAAACCGGAATCGGCTGTCACGGTCAAACTGCGGAAGACCTACCGGCACGGCGAAATTGCGTCCGGCGGTACGCGTGCATCGGCCGCCGGTGCGATGAAGATCGCCAGATAGGCGGGAACGCCCTTAAGCCGGTGAAAGCCGATCTGTTGAAAACCGAGCGCGGCGAGTTCGCAACGCAACAGCGTGGGCGGCGTGCCGTGTTCCGCGATCGGTTGGTCGAGGTCGACGATGCCGAGCCGTGCGCCGGGCTTCAGGGCCGGAGTGAGATTGTAGAGAAAGGCATAGGGCTGCGCGATCTCATGATACATGTGCACCATGAGCGCGGCGTCGAGCGAAGCCGCCGGCAGCCGAGGGTCGTGCGCTTCACCACGGCCGATGGTGACATTGGTCAGACCCAGAGAATGAACGCGCGCGGCGAGCCCGGCCAGATAGTCAGGCGTGATGTCTTGCGCGATCACCCGGCCCGTTGGTCCGGCCAACGGTGACAGCCGCACGGTGTAATAGCCACTGCCGGCGCCGATATCGCCGACCGCCATGCCGGGCGTGACGCCGAGCAGCCGCGTGACTTGGCCGAATTCGTCAGCGCCATCGCGTTCGGCTGCGTTGTGCCAGATCGGGCTGATGACATCCGCCACCGGCCGCGCCGGTTTCGGGAACGCGGCAGCCGGCGCGCCGGGCGCGGCGAGAAACGGCATGTCCTGCGCAAGGGCCGGCCCGATGACACAAAGCGCGAATGCAGCCGCGAGCCTGACGGCAAGCATGCGAGGGTTGGGTTGTTGTGTCCGTCTGATTGGATCAGGCACCGAGCGCATTGCGCGGTACTCGTGTTCAATATGATGACTTTGGCAGACTTAGCGGTACGCCGTAGTGCCGACAAATGACATGTGTGCAAGATTGCGTGAGCGCTCCGCTTCCATCAACTCACATCAGTTCACTCAGGATCATCAGCGCGACGAAGCCGGCAAAGAACGCCGCCGGCATCAGCGCGGTGTCCTTGATCTTGTGCGCCTCGGCGAGCAGTTCTTCCGTCACCAGATAGAGCAGCGCGATCAGCGCGAAAGCGTAGAATCCGCTCAAGGTCACCGCCGAAAGGCCGCCGAGCATCAGCCCGATCACGGCGCCGATCGGCAGCACGATCGCAAGCGCGGCGGTGGTGCCGACGATGGTGAGCTTGGAGCGGTTCGACAGGCTCGACGCCACCGCCAGCCCCAGAAACAGCAATTCCAGGGTGAGCGCGATGGTCAGGAGGATGCCCTGCTTGGCGCCGTGCAGGAAGCTCAGGCCCAGCACGAAGCCGTCGACGAAGACGTCGAAGCCTGAGGCGATCGATAGCCCGACCGGTCCCTTGAACCAGCCCTCGCTCGCCTGCAGCGCCAGCATGGCGGCAACGCCGATCGCGGCGCCCAGGAGTGCGATCAGCGGCGCGTCCGCTTTCGTCACGTCGGGCAGGATTTCGACCGCGGCGGCGGCGAACACCACGCCCGCCGCGACATGCTGCACGATGCTGCTCACGCGCTCCGACGGCGGGCGATAGGCGGCGAGCACGCCGCCCGCGATCGCGGCGACGACCGGTGGGATGGTATAGATGAGAGGGTTCAAGACGATGTCCGGCCGCGGCATGCAAAGATGTCGCATCCAGCGTAACCGATCGGATCGGCGAACGCGATCCGGAACGAACCCGAACCATGGACGACCTGGTGCCGCGCGACTGGCCGCCGGCCGTCTGGTTTGGTAAAGTGTTCGGATGTCAGTTTGGATCAGCCGGATCGCCCGCATGGCGGCACAGCGCATCGCCTCCGACCCCCGGGCGCGGGAGCGGGCGATCGAGGTCGCGCGCGCAGTCGCGCAGGAGACCAAGCTGATCGTCAAGGACGACGACCGCGCCCGCGCCGCCGGCCGCTCGTTCCGCCGCGCGCTTAACATGCTGCGCGACGACAAAGACCAGAAGCCCGAAAAGTAGCGCGCTTTTGTCGGCCGCAAATGATCCCAAGTGTGAGGCCGGCGAAGGCTCGACTTTCTTGCAATCTATGGTCGTCTATCTGGTCGGCGTCGATGAGCGTAGGCTCATAAAAAAATTCCTGCCATCGTGCTTGTTGAAGGGGGGAGATGTTGTGGACGTAAAAATCGCCATTTGCCAAAAGCCGCCGGTGCTCTTGAACCTGGAAGCGACCATCGACCGTGCGCTGGAATCGATTGACGAAGCCAGTGACGAGGGCGCGCAACTGATCGTTTTCCCGGAGGCCTATCTCCCGGGATATCCGACATGGATATGGCGGTTGCGGCCGGGTGGCGACATGGCGCTTGGCAATCAGCTTCACGCCGGACTGCGAAACAACGCCGTCGATGTTGCCGCCGGCGGGCTCGATCCGATTTGCGAAGCAGCCGCCCAGCGCGGCGTCGTGGTGGTGATGGGGCTCAATGAGATCGACTCGGAATTCAGCGGCTCCACGCTCTTCAACACCGTCGTGGTGATCGGTTCCGACGGTACGATCCTAAATCGCCACCGCAAGCTGATGCCGACAAATCCCGAGCGGATGGTGTGGGGATGTGGCGACGCCAGCGGCCTGCGTGTCGTCGATACGCCGGTCGGCCGCATCGGCTGCCTGATCTGTTGGGAAAGCTACATGCCGCTCGCGCGCTTTGCGCTCTATTCTCAGGACATCGACATCTATGTGGCGCCGACCTGGGACTGCGGCGAAACCTGGCTTGCCTCGATGAATCACATCGCGCGCGAAGGCGGCTGCTGGGTCCTGAGTACGGCGACTGCCTTGCAGGGCGCGGACGTACCGGAGGAATTTCCCGAGCGCAGCCGGCTGTTCAAGGATGAGGAATGGATCAATTCCGGCGATGCGGTCGTGGTCAAGCCGTTCGGCGGCGTGGTGGCCGGGCCGCTGCACCGGGAAAAGGGTATTCTGTACGCAACCATTGATCTGGAGGCGGCGCGCAGTTCGCGCAAATCCTTGGACGTGGCCGGTCATTACGGCCGCCCGGACCTGTTTCATCTCGAAATTGATCGTCGCCCGTTGTTGCCGGTCGCGTTTGTCGACGACAACGATTGAGCGCGCCGCAGCGGCGCGCGCCCTACCGCTGTCCCGCCGTCAGCAGCAATTCGTTCGGGCCTTCCCAGCCATCGGCGGTGTTGAAGGCGCTCAGCCGCTCGGTGATCTCGGCCCAGGCCGCGTCCTGTTGCGCTTGTTCGAGCCTGCCGAGAATTTGCAGGATCGGTCCCGCCGAACTGCGGATGAAGTCGAGATAGTGATCGACCGACGGCAGCCGGAACGGCGCCGCGACCGAACGCGTCTCGACCTCGGAAAATCCCGCTTGCGCGAACAACGCGTCGATCATTCCCGGCTTGCCGAGGCTCAGCAGTCCGCCCGGCTGGAACGGGTCGCGCGGCGGCAGGCCGGCATGCTTGAACGCGGTCGACACCAGGATGACGATGCACGGATTCTTGTCCGGCGCCGCGAACACCATGGTGGCGGCGCGGCCGCCCGGCTTCAGCGCCGTGCGCATCTCGCGCAGGCCCTGCAGCGGATCGGGATAGAACATCAGCCCCAGCCGGCAGATCGCGGCGTCGAAACTCTCCGCCTCGACTTGAAGCCTCTCGCCGTCGGCCACTTGGGTCGCGATGTTGGAGAGCCCCGCGCGCGCCGCATTGGCCGCGGCGAATTCCAGAATCGCCGGCGACAGGTCGGTGGCGAGAACGTGGCCGTGCGCGCCGACCCGCGCGGCGACCGCGAGCGTCTGGTCGCCGGCGCCGGCTGCGACGTCGAGCACGCGCGCGCCGGTCGTGATGCCGGCCATGTCGAGCATGGTGGGGGTGGAGTCCTCCAGCCAGGCATGGATGACCGCGCCCTGGTCATTCCAGCCTTGCGCCGACTTGTTCCATTGCTCGCGGGTCGCGGTCTTGAACATCTGCGGATCGAATGGCGGGATGGCGTTCATCTTGGATATTGCTCCGTTGGCCGTGATTGGGATTAATGCAGTTCGAGGTCTAACGTCCGGCGCGGCGGTCGAGACTGGCCGGTCCGGCGCCGGCCGCCATGATCAGAAGCATCGCGCCGAACAGCCCGAGATTTTTCAGGAAGTGCACGAGCTGCAGGGAAAATGCCGCACTGTCGGCCGCCTTCCATGGCGCATGAAAATAGAAGGTCGCCGGAATCAGAAAGACGATCAGCAAAAGGGCGCCGATCCGCGCCCGGTAGCCCGCGATCAATGACAGGCTGCCGGCGATCAGCAGCACAATGGCGATCGCGAGCGCGATGCGCGGCAACGGCACGCCGGCCTCCTGCATGGAGCGGGCGACCGCGCCGAAATTCGGCAACAGGTTGGCGATCGGGCTCAACAGAAAAATCGCCGCCAGGCAGGTTCGGCCGATGACCGCGAGCAGCGATTGAACGACGATCGGCATGTCCGTTCCTTCGCTGTTGCAGCCGCCGGAATGCGGGGAGCATGCCGGCCGACCGGCTCGCCCGGCGGCAGAGCTTTACGGCTTCTACTCGGTGCCTCTTACCCCGCGCGCGCTCCACCCGTCAGCCGCAAGATTGCGGAATGCATCCGCAAGAGTGCATAACCAGCCGATGTTCGACTGGGATGACTTGCGACACTTCCTTGCGGTGGCCCGCCATGGCAGCACCCTGGCCGCGGCCAAGGCGCTGGGCGTCAACCAGTCGACCGTGCAGCGGCGGCTGATGGAGTTGGAGCGGCGCATCGGCCGGCCGCTGGTGATCCGCCATCCGAGCGGCTACCGGCTGACCGAACTCGGCGAGACCCTGCGGCCCGAAGCCGAGGCGGTCGAGAACGCGGTGGTCGCATTCGAGCGCCGGCTGGTCGCGGCCGGGCAGGAACTCACGGGCACCCTGCGGGTGACCTGTCCCGAACCGCTGGTCATCCGTATGACCGCTTCAACGCTGGTCGACCGGTTTTATGAGCGCTATCCCGGCCTGCAGGTCGAGTTCGTGATGAGCGACCGCTATCTCGATCTCGGCAAGGGCGAGGCCGATGTTGCGATCCGCGCCGGCGAACAGATCGAACCGGCGCTGGTCGGCCGCAAGATTTCCGACTCACCGTGGGGAGTCTATGCCAGCCGGAGCTATGTCGCCCGCCACGGCCGGCCGGCAACAATTGCCGACCTCAACCGTCACGCGGTGGTCGGTTTCGACGGCGCCTTGAACGACCACCGCGCCGCACGTTGGCTGCGCGCGGTCGCGCCCGACGCCAAAATCGGGGCCCGCAACAATTCGATTCCCGGCCTGATCTATGCGGTGAAGTCCGGCGTCGGCCTGGCGACCTTGCCGATCGCGCTCGGCGACCGCGAAGACGATCTGGTGCGCGTGCTCGGCCCGCTGGCGGACCTCGCCACGCATTGGTACCTGCTGACCCATCCCGATCTGCGCAAGACGCCGCGGGTCGCGGCGTTCTTCGACTTCATCGTCGAAGAACGCAAACGCGTGCGTTCGATCCTGACCGGCGAGAGCAGCGCGTCGGGCGCGTGACGCGGCGGGCGCTGCCGGATGCCGCTTACGACATCTTGCTGGTCAATTCGCCGACACCCTCGATCCAGACTTTGACCGTGTCGCCGGCCTTCAGGAACTCCTTGCGCCCGGCGCCGACCCCGGCCGGCGTTCCGGTCAGGATGATGTCGCCCGGATAGAGCGTGATGGCGTCCGACAGGTGCGAGATCTGTTCGGCCAGATTGAAGATCATCTCGCTGGTGTTGGAATCCTGTTTGATGACGTCGTTGACCCACAGTTTCAGCGCGAGCTTCTGCGGGTCCTTGATGTCGCTGGCCGGAACGATCCAGGGTCCAAGCGGGCAGGAATCCTGGAAGCTCTTGTGCGCCACCCAGTCGGCGCGGAACGGCGAGGTCGGCGACACCTTTTCCCGGAAGCCGAGGTCGCGCGCCGACAGGTCGATGGCAACGGTGTAGCCGGCGACGTGGGACAGCGCCTTCTCGATCGAGACATGGCGCGCCTTGGTGCCGATCACCGCGGTCAGTTCGATCTCCCAGTCCATCGCCTTGGAATAGTCGGAGATCTTCACCGTGGCGCCGGGATGGGTGACGGTGCGCGAAGCCTTGAGAAAGTGCCAGGGCTTGAGGCCGAGCGTATGCGGGTCCGGCTCGTCGGGCCGCCCGTGCGCGCGGTTCATTTCCTTGACGTGGTCGGTGTAGTTCGCCCCGGCGCAGTAGATCGCCGGCGGATAGATCACTGGCGCCAGCAGCTTGGCCTTGCCGAGCGGCAGGTCCTTCTTCTTGGTCTTGGCCGCCTTCTCGGCCGCCGCTTTCAGCGCGCCTTTGGCCTTGCGCCAATCCTCCAGGATGCCGAGCACCGTGGCGTAGGATTTGTTCGCCGTCAGCTTGGCGACGTCGAACACGAAATCATCGACAATCAGGCCGGCGCGCGGTCCGTCCTTGGTGGCATAGGTGGCAAGCTTGTAGTGCGCCATGGCGTTAGGGTCCTTGTTGCGTTTCCGGGATGTTGTTTGTTGGCGGTGATAGACGCGCTACCAGGGCCGCGCAACTGAATTGGTGACGTGGTCGCGGTCGGGTGCGGTCAGGCAGACGCCGATGCACAGATAGGGCAAGTCGGGATGCGGGTTATGCCCGCGGTGGAACTTGCCGATCGGCTCGGAATAGACATCGCCGGCCTTGGCCTTGACCAGCGTGCCCTCCTGAAAATGGGCTTCGAACACGCCCTGCAGCGCGATGAAGAATGTCGCGCCATTATGACAGTGCCAGTTCGTGAAGCCGCCCGGCTCGATCTCGGCATTGTAGATCTGCACTTTGACGTTGGGGTCCTTGGGGATCGAGGCGTAGAGCTGGTCGAACAGCATGTTGCGGAAGAAGCCGCTGCCCGGCTTCACCAGGCCGTCGAGTTGCAGCTTGAGGTTCTTGTCGTCGAGTTTGAGTGCCGTCATTGCGATTGTCCCCATGAAGCGCGGCAATTCCTAGCACATCCGGGGCCGGCACGAAAAAATGCCGGCCCCGGATTGTCCCGGGGCCGGCGTTGGCAAGCGGCGATGATGTCGTCGTGGTCGGCCGCGAGGGCCGGCGCTCTCGGCGTTACGCCTTGCGGATCACCACATCGACATAGTCGCTCGGCGCAATCAACGTGCCGTCCTTCGCGGTATTGAACCGGTCGAGCACGCGCGCAAGTCGGCATCGAGCCCCTTCTGCCCGGCCGGGTCGAGCGCCAGGAACGCCTTGTGGATCGGGCCGTAGAACTGGCGGAACAGATCCATGAAATGGTTGGCCGACCGGTAGCGGAAGGTGAATTGCCGCTGAACCAAATCGATTGCCTTGGCCTGCGCGCCGAACAGGGTGTGGATACGCGCCTCGGTGCCCCACAGCGCGGGCGACTTCACCCCAGCCGGCGGCGGCAGATATTTGCCGATTGTCTTGAACACCTGGCCGATCAGGCCCTCCGGCGTCCAGTTCGCCATCGCGATGGTGCCGCCTGGACGGCAGACCCGCAGCATTTCGGCGGCGGCCTGCTCCTGGTTCGGCGTGAACATCACGCCGAAGGTCGAGAGTACGGCGTCGTAACTGGCATCGCGTAGGGCAGGGCCTCCACATCCGCGACGTCGAACGTGACCATCAGGCGGTCGCCCTTGGCGCGCTGCTCGCCGTTCTTCAGCAGCGTATCGACATAGTCGGTCGAGGTGACGTCGCAGAACCGGCGCGCGGCCGCGAGCGTGGCGTTGCCGTTGCCGGCCGCGACATCGAGCACCTTGCAGCCGGGGCGCAGGTTCATGGTCTCGCACAGCTGTTCGCCGACGATCTGCAGGGTGGTGCCGATCAGCGCGTAATCGCCGGAGGCCCAGGCGCCCTGCTGCTTGGCCTTGACGGCTTCGAGCGACGGGGCGGCTGTCGGGGTGCGGGGCAGTCATTTCAGCGACGGGGGTCATGTTCGTTCCTCTCATTTTGTGGCAGGCCGTTTCAGCGTGGCGCTGCTGTGCAGTGATGAGGACGGGATGCCACGGCGCCCCAGCCGGTCTCCAGTTCAGGAACTGAATCGACCCGGTATAGAAAATGAACTATCCTGTCAGACCGCAACCGACTGAATCAGTCGAGAACCATCAGCAACGGAGCGATCCATGGCGGATGGCAGCTATCAGCAGTTTTGTCCGGTCGCGATGGCCGCGGAAATCCTCGGCAGCCGCTGGACCCTCAACGTCATTCGCGAACTGATCGGCGGCTCGACCCGCTTCAATGATCTGCGCCGCGGCCTGCCGCAAATGTCGCCGGCGCTGCTGTCCAAACGGCTCAAGGAGCTGGAGGCGCAGGGCATCGTGCAGCGTGTGCCGTCCAAGCGCGAGCCGGACGTGATGGAATATCACCTCACGCCTGCTGGCCAGGAACTGGGCCCGATCGTGGAAGCGATCGGCGTCTGGGGCCATCGCTGGACCGAGACCAAGCCGCAACTCGACAATCTCGATGTCGGCCTCCTGATGTGGGATATGCGGCGCAGCCTGAAGGTCGGCGAACTGCCGTTGCGCCGCGTCGTCGATCCAGTTCATCTATCCTGAATTGAAGGAGGCCGATCGCAATTGGTGGGTCCTGATCGATCCCAAGGACGGCGCCGATCTGTGCGCGATCGACCCGGGCTTCGATGTCGATCTCTATGTCCGCACCGACCTGCGCACCATGACCGCGATCTGGATGGGGCTCGATACCATCGCCAAGGCGATCGACGAGGATCGCCTGGCGTTGATCGGCGACAAGACTCTGCAGGCCAACATGCTGGACTGGCTTGGCTTCAACAAGTTTGCCGGCGTGCAGAAGCAGGTGGCGTGAGCCCGATAGAAGATGGCGGACACTGCTCACATCCTCGTCGGCAGATACATCACGATCGCCGGAAACAAAATCAACAAAATCAGCACCAACGCCTCGGCGACGACGAACGGCAGCGCGCCGCGAAAGATCGTCACCAGTCCAACGTCCCGCACCACGCTGTTGATGACGAACACGTTCATGCCGACCGGCGGCGTGATCAGCGCGAGTTCCGCGGCAACCACGACGATGACGCCGAACCAGATCGGATCGAAACCAAGGTGCATGATCACCGGCAGCAGGATCGGCACCGTCAGAACCACCATGGCCAGCGCGTCCAGCACGCAGCCAAGCACGAAGTACAACAGCAGGATCAGCGCAAGCGTCGGATAGGCGCCGAGTTCAAGCGAGGTCAGCCAGGTCGTCAGTTTCTGCGTCGTCTGCGTCACGGTCAGGAAATAGCCGAACATCACCGCGCCGATCACGATGATGAACACCGAGGCGGTGGTGCGGATCGCCTCGACCAGACAGCCGACCGTGGCCTGAAAGTTCAACCGCCGGCGCGCGACGCCGATGATGAAGGCGCCGGCCGCGCCTGCGCCCGCCGCCTCGGTCGGCGTGAACAGTCCGCCATAGATGCCGCCGATGACGAACAGGAACAACAGGCCGATCGCCCAGACCCCGGCGAGCGCGCGCCAGCGCGCCGGCCAGTCGGCGCGGGTGCCGGCCGCCGGCACCGCGTCCGGCGCAAACCAGCCGATGACCTGGATGGTCAGGATGAACATGACGACGGTCAGCAGGCCGGGCGCGACCCCGGCGATAAACAATTGGCCGATGTCCTGTTCGGTGATGATGCCGTAGATCGCCAGCACGATCGACGGCGGAATCAGGATGCCGAGCGTGCCGCCGGCCGCGATCGTGCCGGTGGCGACCGCGTCGGAATAGCCGCGCGCGCGCATCTCCGGCATGGCGACGCGCGTCATGGTGACGGCGGTCGCGACCGACGAGCCGCAGATCGCGGCAAAGCCGCCGCAGGCGACGATGGTGGCGGTGGCAAGGCCGCCGCGGCGATGGCCGAGCCAGGTGTTGGCGGCCCTGAACAGTTCGCCGCTCATGCCGGAGGCGGTGGCGATCGATCCCATCAGCAGGAACATCGGGATGAGCGCGAAGGTGCCGGTGGTTGCCGAGCGCAAGGTCGACAGCGACAATTGGCGCAGCGCCGGCTCGATGCCGACGATCATGGCAAATCCGCCGACGCCGACCACGCCCATCGCCACGCCGATCGGAATGCGCAGCGCGGCCAGCACGAACAACACGACAAACCCGCCGACCGCGATCAGATCCGAATCCAATACCACCGCCCCCATTGCTGCCTGCGATTGCTAGAGTGAAACGCAATCAGATTGGTTCATTTGATTTTGATCCATTCGTCGTTGTTCCTTTTTCTCCCCTCCTCCCGCGCGCGAAGCGCGTGGTGGGGAGGGGTTGGGGGTGGGGGGCGGGCGTGCCGACACGGTTCAGTCGTGGCCGTGGCAAATTTGCTCCTCCACCCTGACGGCCATCGCTGGCGCGTTGGCCATCGACCCTCCCCACCGCTTCGCGGGGGGAGGGTAGCAATGGCAGAGGTAAATATCTCCGACATCGCTTCTTCTGAAACAACTAGGACTGGTCGCGTCCCACGACCAGCCGGTAGAGATAGGCCGCGAGCACGACAACCGCCAAGCCGAGCCCGAGCCAGGCCGCGGCATAGAACGGCCAGATCGGCAGATTGAAATCCGCGGTGGTCATGCCGCTGCGGGATGTTTCCGCGACCCGCACGAACACCATCCAGGTCAGCACCGCGACAAAGCCCAGCAGCACCAGGGTCGCGATCACGTCGACCACCATCTGCGCGCGGCGCGGCAGCATGCCCCAGAATAGATCGACCTGGATGTGCTCGCCGCGCCAGCAGGCGCAGGCCAGCCCCCAGAAGATCGCGATGCCGACCATCAAGGTTGTGAAGTCATAGGTATCGGGGATCGGCGCCGCGAACAGATAGCGCATGATCATCGAGACGAAAGTCAGCGTGGTGACCAGCGCCAGGAACGCCGCCGCCCCATATTCGACCAGCCTCACCACCCGATCGATCAGCCGTTCGCCGAACATTGAACCGGTCCGTCAGTGGCAACCGGCGGCGGATGGCCCGCCACCGGCAAAATAATCGCAATAAAGCGCGAGCCTGTTACTGCCCAGAAGCGTTCGCCTTCTTCAGCGCGCCTTGCAGATCGTTGAGCGCCTTGTCGGCGTCGACGCCACGCTTCTTGACGCTGTCTTTCCACTGTTGGGTGACTGGCGCCATGGCGTCCTGCCACTGCTTCACCTCGGCCTTGGTCGGCGTGTAGACCACGCGCTGCGGCTGCGCCTTCATTTCGGCATAGCCCTTCTTCTCGGCGGCCGCCCAATTGGCCGCCAGCTTGCGCGACCATTCCGGCGTGCAGTGCGCGTCGATCACCTTCTTCTGCTCGGGCGAGAGCTTGTCATAGGCGGCCTTGTTCATGCCGTGGATCAGCACACCGGAATAGAACGACATGTCGAGCGAATATTTCACCGGCTTGTCGAGGTTCCACGGCCGGATCATCGAGCCCCAGGGGGCCGTCACCGCGTCGACCACGCCGCGCTCCAGCGCCTCCCGCACTTCCGGCACCGCGATGGCGACGCTGGCGCCGCCGAGTTCGGTGAACACCTTGGCGAGCGTGGCCTGCGCGGCGCGCGCCTTCACGCCCTTCATGTCGGCGGGCACCTTGATCGGCTTCTTGGAATGGATGGCGCCGGGCGCGAACAAATAGACGTTGCAGACCTTGATGTCCGGCATCTCCTTGGCGGCGTAGTCCATGTACCACTTGTGGAAGACTTCCGAGGCGGCCTCGGGATCGCTGATCAGGAACGGCAATTCACCGGCCCCGGCCACCGGAAACCGGCCCGCCTGATAACCCGGATTGAAGAAGGTGATGTCGGCAACGCCGTCCTTGGCCATGTCGTAATGGTCCTTGGCGGAACCGAGCTGCTGAGCCGGGAAGATCTGGATCTTGATCGTGCCGTTGGAATCCTTCTCGACCAATTCCACCCATTTCTGGATGCCGCCCTTGGCGACGACATGGACCGGCGGCAGCCAGTGTGAAAACCGCAACGTCACCGGTTTGGAATCCTGCGCCGCGGCCGGCGCGGGCGCGGCAAGAAGGCCGGCGGCCATTGCGGCCATGGCAAATCCGGCGATGCTGGCAGCGCGGGCTTCCAATATGCGGGCTTTCAACATGATTATCCTCCCAGTGTGATTTTATGTTCGGTCTTCTGACGTCTGATTTCGCGGCTGACGCGCGCGCCTGCTTGTGACGCGCTCATTTAATGACGCGCTCTTGCAGCGGCGCGCTGTTCGCAGTCGCGGGGACCAGTCTATCCTCAATCTTTGTTCCGCGCCCCGCTTGCCGCAAACTGCCGATAAAATCCAATAGTGCACATCTTTGGATCAAGGCGTCAATGCTGGCGGTTCCGTTGCGGCGCGACAAGATTGCCGGACGTATTGTCACGCATCGCCGTCGCCGTCGCCGTCATCGGCACGGTGCCTCCGCGGATGACACGCTGACGATGGAACAAATCCCCTTCTATAGCCTGCTAGCCGGCCGCCCGCTTCGCCTTTGCAGCGTTTGTCAGAATATCGGCCAGCGCCTGCACGTTGGGTGAGGGCGCGTTCTTGCACCAGATCAGCAAGGTGCGCAGCCGGTATTTGCCGCGCGGCAGCGGATGAACGCGGAGCCGGCGCGCCTCCGGAAACGTGGTGAGCACGCTGCGCGGCAGCAGCGCCGCGCCCATGCCGGCGAGGACGCAGCCGAGCATGGCGTGATAGGAGCGCAGTTCGATCGTACGTTCCGGCATTTCGCCGCGACTGACATACCAGTCCTCCAGCCGCTTGCGGTGCGGGCAGCCGTCCTCGAACACCAGCATCGTTTTTGGCACGCCACTTTTTTTGTTGATCGCTGGATGATTGGCGGCAGTCACGATCACCGGTTCTTCCTCGAACACGACGCGCTGTTCGAACTTTGCTTCGGCGACTGGTTCAGCGACCAACGCCGCGTCAATCTCGCCGGCCAGAAGCGCGGTCGCGAGCTGTCCGGGAATGCCGGTGCGCAGTTCGACGGTTACCTCCGGATAGCGTCGCGTGTATTCCGTCAGCGGACCGGGCAGCCGCACGGCCGCCGTGCTTTCCATCGATCCGAGCCGCAGCACTCCGCGCGGGCGTGAATCGCGCAGGGCCGCCTGCGCCTCCTCAGCGAGCGCCAGCAGCCGGTCGGCGTAGCCCATCAGCACGTGGCCGGCGGGCGCGAGCCTGAGGCGCTTGCCCTCGCGGATGAACAGCGCCTGGCCGAGGTCGTCTTCCAGCTGGCGGATGCGGGTGGTGACGTTGGACTGCACGCGGTGCAGCCGCTCGGCGGCGCGTGTCACGCCGCCTTCGGTCACCACCGCCCGGAAAATGCGTAGGTCAGCCAGATCCATCGTTCTCTCTTAGAGAACAAAAGCATCATTATTATTCATTTTTACAGATATCGAGCAAGCGCTAAACCACCGCCGACTATACGGGAGACGCTGACATGCCTCTTCGACACGGCGGGATCGCGCGACGGCGCGACGGCTCGATCAATTTCGACCTTTACCACGGCCGGGCGGCTGCCCTGCGCGCTCGGGCCATGCGCGCCGCCTTCAAGCGGACGATGCGGCGGGCGGCGACGCTCGTTTCGGCCGTCGCCCGCAGCTGGTGTGCGATCCGCCGGCGCCCTCGCGTGGTTCGGCAGGCGCCGGCGCCGGCACCGGAATGGTGCAGGGCGGGATTGCCGTCCACTCCGGATTCATCCGGTCACGTCACCCAAGGCCCGCGGCCGGACATCGCGCGGGGCGCGAACCGGTCGGGTTGATCTCGATCAAGGCGCCGCGGCCTGTGCTCTGCCCGAATGACCAAAATAATTTGCAGGGTGGAAAGCGATGACCGCGATTCCCGAACGGAACGATCCGGTCGTGCGGCCGATCAATGCCGCCGATGTCGCCGAGGCTCTGGTGCGGGGCCTACGGGATTTTCAGACGGCGCCGGTCTATGGCCTGGTCTTCGGCGCGCTCTATGCCGCCGCCGGCATCCTGATCGTGCTCTGTGTCACCGTACTTGGCGCCAGCTATCTGGCCTATCCGCTCGCGGCCGGCTTTGCGCTGCTCGGCCCTTTCGTGGCGATCGGTCTTTATGAGGTCAGCCGCCGGCTGGAGGCGGGCGAGCGGCCCTCGATGCGCGACACCTGGACGACCATGACCAGCCGTGGCGAGATCGGCTGGATGGCCTTTGTCACCTTGTTCGTCTTCATCATCTGGATGTATCAGGTGCGGCTGCTGATGGCGCTGTTCCTCGGGCTCAAGGTGTCGTTTTCCAGCCTGAATGAGTTCATCACCGTGGTGCTGACCACCAATGAGGGCCTGGTCTTTCTCCTGGTCGGCAACATGGTCGGCGCCGCGCTGTCGCTGGTGCTGTTCTCGCTGACGGTGGTGTCGTTCCCGCTGCTGCTCGACCGCGACGTCGACTTCGTCACCGCCATGATCACCAGCGTGCGCGCGGTGGTGACCAGCCCGGTGCCGATGATCGGTTGGGCTGCGATCATTGTGGTGCTGTTGATGATTTCCGCGATGCCGGCCTTTCTTGGCTTTCTGGTGACCTTGCCGGTGCTCGGCCATGCCACCTGGCATCTCTACCGCCGCATCGTCGCGCAGGAGGCCGAAGTCCCGGGCGGCGCCACCACGCATTGAGGCGGATGCGCATCGTTCCGGTGCCGAAATCGGCCTTTTTGATGAAATAATTCAAATTGCAGGCCTCATCGGTTAACGAAGCGGCCACCATTGCTTGTCATCATGGCGCAGTACATTGCCCCCGCGGGCGTGTCGATGTCATTGGCAACAGGAAACAGGCGATGAGGCATTTGGCTGCAACGGCGCGCGCCGGTCTTGTCTTGGCGATCACCTGGACGTTTTGTCCTGCGGCCCATGCGATTGACCTCACGGGAACCTGGGCGAGCAGCACGGATATCTGCGACAAACTGTTTGTCAAACAGGGCGATAAGATCGCCTTTGTGAAGAATGCCGACGAGGTCGGCAGCGGGCTGATCATCAACGGCAATCGGCTCCGGGGAAAGCTTGGCACCTGCACCATCAGCTCACGCCAGCAAAAGGGCGACGTCGTTCATCTCAAGGCGATGTGCTCCACCCAGGTCGCGACGCACTCGATGGAATTCAGCTACAAGATCCTCAGTGAGGACCGGATCGCGCAGGTGTTTTCCGGGCTGTCCGGAAGCTCTGTCCAATACATGCGCTGCCCGCGATAGCCGGCCGGACTGACCTGATCAGGCCCTGACGCTGGCTCTCCGGCATGCGTGGCGATAACCATCGCGGCGGTGATCACGCCCGCAGTTTTTCAAACAATTGCGTCAGCGCCTGCCGGCCCGCGGTGTTCGCCGTTTCCCGCGATTCGAAAAAGCCGTCCGATTGCGCGATCGGCAAGCGCTTGCCGGCGCAATAGATCTCCCATTTCCAGGGTGTCGGCGGGTTGGCGCGCAACTTGGCGACAACGGCGTAGTCATTGGGATCGAAATCGCGGTGCATGCAGGACTTATGGGCCCGATGGTGCCAGAATGCCAGCCTTGCCGCGGGTGCCTTGGTACCGCGATCGGCCGCGACCTCTTTACCCTCGAACTCAGGGTCGGCAATGACCTAGCGTTTCGTCCCTCAATTGCAGTCACGAAAGTAGGCATCCATTGCAGGTACTCGTCCGCGACAACAATATCGATCAGGCGCTGCGCGTCCTGAAAAAGAAAATGCAGCGCGAAGGCGTATTCCGGGAGATGAAGCAGCGGCGGTCCTATGAGAAGCCGTCCGAGCAGCGCAATCGCGAGAAGTCCGAGGCGATCCGCCGGGCGCGCAAGCTGGCCCGCAAGAAGGCGCAACGCGAGGGTTTGCTCCCCGATCCGCGCAAGAAGAAATTGCTGGAGGCCAGGACGCCCGGACAACGAACCGGCGCCGGGTCCGGCCCGCCGCGGTTCTGATCGCGGCCTCCTGGTTGCAGTTGTCCGGCGCGCTTACGGGACGCATAAGTCATGATGAAGCGCGAGTCGATTGCCATCGCGGAGATTTACGTTCCGACCAAGCGGCGGACCGCCGTCAACGAAAAGACGGTCGATGAGCTCGCCGAGAGCATTCTGCAGGACGGACAGCAGTCCCCGATTCTGGTGCGGCACGACGGCAAGCGGTTCGTCCTGGTCGAAGGGCTGCACCGGCTCGAAGCCTGCAAGAAATTGGGCGAAGCGACGATCATCGCCTACCGGGTCGATGCGCGGAAACATTGACCGCTTCACCGGCGCATACCAGGGCCTAAATCGCTGGCATTTGCACCAGTGTTATCCCCAAATTTTGCAAGGGAGAGAGCCAAGACCGCATCGCGTTCAGGTGTTCCACCATCCCTTTCGAACACAAGCTTCATTTTGCGTCCAGACCGTACGAATGCGCTCCAGCGCTCGGTTCCGGGGACGTGTCCTCTGTTGCGTCCGATTACCAATAGTCCGCCGTCGACGACCGAGTTTGCTAATGAATGAAGCACGGTATGGAGCAGTTCCGGCTTCCAAGTGAAGAGGACGCTCATCGCCCTCACAACCTCATAAGCACGTGGTGGCAAACTGGTAATATCGACCTGATCCAGTCGGAATCGAGGATTGCTTTTTGCACGCTCGATGGCCTTCGGGTGAAAAAGAGAGATTGTTCGAATTTTGGTTCGGGCGATGTCCGAGGAGGACCGAATGGTTTCGGCTGCCCGTAATTTCTTTGCGACGACGTACGTTGACTGAATCCATTGAAGCGGATGGCGCCAAAAAGCGGGCAACGGTTTACGGATAACAGTCTGTGGACCGACGTACTGGATCGGTCTGCCGCAACTGTCAAAGATTACGCGCCAGCCGCCCCCGACCTCGACGACCACAATCTCAGTATGCAAGTCGGATGCTATGAGCTGGATATTATGCCGACGGCACAAAGTGTCAAAGAGTGACAGCGCCGATATCGCATTCGATGTAGCGACGTCATGAACTCTGACCGTGACATCGGACGGAAACTTGTCGGAGATATATGACGCAATGAAACTATCGAGTTCGGCAAAGCGGTTTTCGTAGGTACGGCGAATATTTTCAAGATGAAGCCCGCCCGGCATCCGGTCGGCAATCAATTCAATAATAGAATTGTCACGTTCACTATTTCCATCCAGCTCGCCAAGAAGGTCAAAAGAAATTTCGTAAGGAAAGTCATGTGAAACTTTCGACGGTATTTGTTCCAGCTTTGTTATACCGTACGGAAGCATGGCGCTTAAAAGCTACTTCGTGTTTCAATCAACTTGGACCGGATCGAACAAGCAGCCCTTCCTGAACGGATGCCATGGTCGAAATTGAACTCCTTATAGTATAATTATACAATTATATCTAGTATTTTTGCCAAAATTGGCTCCCCGTGGCAAAGCAGGCTTCAATTGAGTAGCCAAGTGTAAACAGGGCGAGGAGTGTCATCCCGCGCTCTCGGATGCACCGCGGCGACTTCAGGAGCACCCCATGACCTCGAGTGGAGTCCTCGGATTTGTCTCAGGACAACCGCGTCAGCAAGTGTTGCGCAGTAGTGGTATTCGTGACAAAAAATGCGAAAGACGCAATAAATACGGGCCTAAAATGCCGCGCCAGTCCTCTTTTGTGGGACTCGGTTAATTGACCGTATGTGTTCGATAATCAGCTGAACCGCCGGGTTGGCGGTCCGGTTCTTCAGATGGACGATGGCGATCGGCTGCGGTCTGGTGCGCAGCTTGATCGGCAATGCGCGCAGCGCCCATTGCTTGCCGTTGTAGCGCAGCACCAATTCCGGAAGCACGGTGAGAAACCGCCCGGTCTCCAGCAAGTGATTGCGCATCAGAATGAACGACGTGATCACCTTCTCCGCCGGCGTCTGCAGGCCCTCGGCCGCGAACGCCTCTTTCAGGATCGCGTTCACGATCAGCGACGACGGAACGATCCACGGCTCGTCAACAAGATCGGCCAGTGTGACGTTGCGGCGCTTCGCCCAACGGCTTTTCGCGCCGGCGACCACCCGGTGCGGGTCGTCGAACAAGATATCGATGCTGAGGTCATCGTCAACAAAGCCATTCGGCACGCGCGTGACCACCAGGTCGACGCTGCGCTCCTGCAACTGACGGAATTCCAGGGTCCTGACGTCGGCTTCAACGACCTGACATACGATATGCGGATGGCGGCGTGAAATCCGGCAACGACGTCGGAAATCAAGCCGGCCGCGAGAAATTCAGGACAGGCGAGGCGCACTTCGCCGCTCGCCGAGCCGGCAAGCGCTTCGATGTCCTTGATCCCCTCGCGCAATTCATCGAACACGACATGCGCGCGCTTGAGCAGCGCGGTGGCATAGAGCGTCGGCTCGATGCCGCGCGGGCTGCGGTCGAGCAGGCGCACGTCGAGCGCACTTTCCAGATTGGCGATCGCCTCGGACACCACGGATTGCGAGGTGTCCAGATGCGTTGCCGCCTTCGCCATACTGCCCAGCGCACCACCATGGACAGAATGTGCAGATCGCGCAGCTTGAGGCGGCGCCCGATCCGGTTCTCCCAGTCCCATGCCGCCCGGGCCATCGCCATCTCTCGATATCGGTATTCGATATTGACGATACCGCAAGCCATGCGCCGCGCATAGGATCTTGCGATCGCAGTGACGAACGCAGGCAAACGCGGAGGCGAAACGCCATGGCCATGCAACGGATCAGCTACGTTCCGCTGGAACAGATGGACACGGACATGCGCAAGGAGATGGAGCGCTGCCAGCGCGAGGGCACGCCGCGTCCGGAAAGTTCCGCCATCCGCGCCCACATCCCGGCGGCGTTCTGGTTCTTCGCCGATAGCTGGAACAATCTGTTCCGCAACGGTATCGCCGACCACGCGCTGAAGGAACTATGCAGGCTCTATGTGTCGCGCTCGGTGCAGTGTGAATATTGCGGTAACCAGCGCTCGGTGAAGTCGACGAAGAGCGGCGCGCTGATCGAGGACCATGTGCTCGATCTCCTGAACTTCGAGAAGTCGACCCGTTACACCGAGCGCCAGAAGGCGGCGCTATCCTACGCCGAAGCGATCGTCTGGCATCTCAACACCGACGATGCATTCTGGGACCGCCTGCACCAAAACTTCAGCGAGCCCGAACTGGTCGAGATCGGCTGCATGATCGGCCTGACCTTGGGACAGCAGAGCTGGTTACGGCTGCTCAATATCGAGCATCACCAGGTGCTCGCCGGTACCGATGCCTCGATGGCGCCGGGTTACCAGGACATGGAAGCGCTTAAGGCGACCAAGAGCGCGGCGGATTACTGGGCAAAAATTCCACCGCGATAAAGCATTTCCAGGCGAAGTGGAAACCGGTTCGCCGTCCGGAAATGCGACAAAAATTGATAGCTCGCTTTCGCAATTCGACCTCAAACGAAAGCGCTTCATGTGGTTTGCGGCGCCGGCGCGCGCCGGTTCAGTTCAGCGCGAAGATCGCGCCGTTGAGCATCGTGGCGAAGCCGACCCACAGCGCGTAGGGCACGAACAGCCAGGCGGCGAGGCGGTCCTCACGCCAGCGCGTGGCGATGAAACCGAGGATTGCCGCCAGCAGCAGCACGATCACAACCAGCGCCAGACCGATCTGATGCGCGCCAAAGAATACCGGCGACCATAAAAAGTTCAGCGCGAGCTGCGCCAACCAGAAAGCCATCGCCGCGGCCGCCGCGCGCACGCTGCCACGTCCGCCAGCCCGCGACTGCGATCAGCACATACAGCAGCGACCACACCGGCGCGAAGATCCAGTTCGGCGGATTGAAAGCCGGCTTGGCCAGTGCCGCGTACCACGCGCCAGGCGGCGTCAGGAAGCCGATCGCCAACCCACCGCCGAATACCAGAACGAGAAAGCCGATCAGCGAGCGATAGGGCATGGTGGTGAACTCGAGCCTGAAATCCGAAGCATGACTCCGTATAACGGTGAATGTGATGAAAAGATCATACCGCAATTGAAATTAATGTCGCCGCGACGCGATCTGGCCCGCACACGGTCGCGAATGACCTGTCGCCGCAGGAGCGCCTCGCTCTGCGTTGACCCAAGTCAATGCGAGCGGGCAGGCATCCTGAAAGGCGTTATAATGATGAAGATGCTGGCAATGTGATTTCAGCTTTGGGAGCGTAACGTGGTGCCGAAGCGGCCGTTGCTGGGACTTGCCATGGTCGGTCTGTGGACCGGCGCATGCCTTGCGCAGGACGCTACCCAGCCGCAGCGCAGCCCCGGACCGCAAGCCGACGGTCGCCGGCTGGATCGAGACCGTCAACTTTCCCGATTACGGTATTGCGTTGTCCGCCAAGCTCGACACCGGCGCGGTGTCATCGTCGCTGAGCGTGAACGATCTGCAACGCTTCAAGCGCAAGGGCAAGACCTGGTACCGCTTTACGATCCAGGGTGACAATGGCAAGAGCGCGACGATCGAGCAGCAGACCAGCCGGATCGCGCGCATCAAGCGCGCGGAGGTGGAAGACATCCGGCGGCCGATCGTCCGGCTGAAGATCTGCGTCGCCGGCCATCTCGCCGAGACCGATTTCAACTTGACCGACCGTTCCAGCCAGCAATCCCCCGTCCTGATCGGACGCAAGTTTCTGGGCTCGCGCATCCTGGTCGATTCCGGCCGCGAAAACCTCTTCCCCAAGCCCTGCGACGGCGGGTCTTGATTCATGCGGAACCTGCACGTCTACGGTCTGGCGGCGGTTCTGGCCGCCATCGGGCTCGGTCTGTTCGTCTACAAGGCTTTCGTCGTCGGCCTGCCGCTGCGGGCCGCCGCGTCCGCCACCGCTTGGCAGGTGGAAAGCGAGTTTCACGTCACGGCCGCCGGCGGCCCGCTCAAGATCGCGCTGTTCGTGCCGGAGGACCAGCGAAACTACATCGTGCTTGACCAGCGCCTGGCGGCGCCGGATTTCGGCCAGACCACCGCGCCGCAGGGGCCCAATCGCCAATTGATCCTGACCATGCGAGTGGCGAACGGCGAGAAGACCGCCCGCCAGCGCGTGATGCTGCAACGGACCGACGGCCGCGGCCCGCTGCGGCAGGCGCCGCCTCCGGTCCCGCAACAGATCACCCTCAATCAGACCGCGCAGACCATCGCCCGCAGTCTATTTGCGGCCGCGCACGCCAAGTCATCGGACGATATCAGCCTGGTGTCGGTGCTGCTGCGCGAGCTTTCCGCGACCGAGCGGTCGCAGAACGTCCGCTCGCTGATCGGCGATGACCGCTCGGCGCAGAAGATCGCCGCTACGGCCGCGCAGATCCTGCGCGTCAACGGCCGCGTTGCGCGCGCGGTGCACGGCCTCGATCTGGCGAAGACCGGCATCTCGGTCGTGGTGGTCACCTGGCTTGAAGTTCATATCGGCGACCGCTGGCGATCGTTCGCGATTCCGTCCGGCGAACCGCGGGTTCCGATCAGCTATTTTGCCTGGTGGCGGGGCGATGAGCCGTTCGTCAAGGTCGAAGGCGGCAAGCTCGACCGGCGCCGAATCAGCATCGCGCTGGTAGAACAACACGTTCTTCGCCAGGTGCTCACGCTCGGCAAGCGCGATAAATCCTTTCTCACCAATTATTCGTTCTATGAACTGCCGCCGACACAGCGGCAGGTGTTCCGCATCATCATGACGATTCCGATCGGCGTCTTTTTGCTGGTGGTGTTGCGCAATCTGGTCGGCCTGCGCGGGGTCGGCACCTTCATGCCGGTGCTGATCGCGCTCGCCTTTCGTGAGACCCAGCTGCTGTGGGGGCTCGCCCTTTTTACCATGGTGCTGGCGGCCGGATTGTTGGTGCGGCAATATTTCGACAATCTGAGACTGCTTCTGGTCGCGCGGCTGGCCGCGCTCTTGATGTTCGTGATTCTGCTGATGGCGGCGATCACCATCCTGTCGGACAAGCTCGATTTCGAGCGCGGCCTGTCGGTCGCGCTGTTTCCGCTGGTGATCCTGACCATGACCATCGAGCGTGTCTCGGTGCTGTGGGATGAGCGCGGACCGGCGGAGGCGATCCGGATGGCGGTGATGAGCCTGGTGATCGCGGCCGTCTGTTATCTCGTGATGTCGGCGCAGCCGGTACAGCACATCTTCTTCGCGTTTCCAGAACTCATTCTGGTGCTGATGGCGGCGACGCTGCTGATCGGCCGCTATACCGGCTATCGGCTGACGGAATTGATCCGCTTTAAAGTTTTAGCAGGGACGCGCTCATGACGCCGTGGGCGATCGCGCGCCAGCTTTCACAGGCCGGCGTGCTCGGCATGAATACCCGCAATGGCGATTACATCCTGCCGTACAATCCGCGCAATCGCTATCCTCTGGTCGATGATAAACTGAAAACCAAGGAACTGGCGCGCCACGCCGGCCTCGCCATTCCCGAACTCTACGCGGCGTTTCAATACAGCGCGGAGATCAAGCACGTCCGCGATCAGATCGGCCGTTATGAAAATTTCGTTGTCAAGCCCGCGAATGGCAGCGGCGGCCACGGCATTCTGGTCATCAAGGGCAGGGTCGGCGACAATCTGCGGCTGGCCAGTCACCGCGTGTTGAGCTGGGACGATCTGGCCTTCCACATGCAGGAGACGCTCGGCGGCATCTACAGTCTCGGCGGACAGGACGATCGTGTGATCGTGGAATATTGCGTCGAATTCGACCGCGTGTTTGAGAACATCACGCATCTCGGCGTGCCCGATATCCGCCTGATCGTCTACCAGGGCGTGCCGGTGATGGGCATGCTGCGCCTGCCGACCAGCGAGTCCGAAGGCAAGGCCAATCTGCACCAGGGCGCGATCGGCGCCGGCATCGATCTCGCGACCGGCCGGACGCTCACCGCGGTGTGGCGCAACACCATCGTCCACGAGCATCCCGATTCGCTGGCACCGGTCAGCGGCGTCGTCATTCCGCATTTCGACCACATGCTGGAAATCGCCGCCGGCTGCAACGCCATGACCGGGCTCGGTTATGTCGGCGTCGATCTGGTGCTCGACCGCGCCAAGGGGCCGCTGATGCTGGAACTCAACGCCCGCCCGGGTCTCAACATCCAGATCGCCAACCGAGCCGGCCTTGCCGCGCGGCTCGAAGCGGTGGACCGCGCCAGCGCTGACCGGCTGCCCGCGGCGGAGCGAATTGCGTTTGCGCGGGAGCGTTTCCGGGCGGGATGACGATCGCCGCAGCCGATTGGGCGTTGGCGAACGTGCCGAAAAATTCTAACACGTTGCGCGGCGATTGACGGTTCATCCGAGCGCCGTGCAGCGCGGCGTCAACACAAGCCGGCGTCGTAAAATTAAATCGATGAGGAATCCGTCCCCGTGAAAGCCATGCTGATCCGCGAATTTGGTCCGCCCGATGTGATGCATATGAGGAGGTGCCGACGCCGGTGCCGGGTCCGGGCGAGGTGCTGATCAAGGTCCATGCCGTCTCGGTCAACCGCACGCTGGATCTGATCGTGCGCGCCGGCCGCTACCCGCGCCCGGTGACCCTGCCGCATGTGCCCGGGCGTCGATCCCTCCGGCGTGATCACCGCGATCGGGGAGGGCGTCACCAGCCGCAAGGTCGGCGACCGGGTCGCGGCCAGCATCCGGCTGGCCGGCGGCGTCGACGTTCCGCCCACCTTGCTCGGCGTGCAGGCCTGGGGCGGCTATGCCGAATACGTCAAGGTGCCGGCGACGGCGACGCACATCATTCCCGACAATGTCGACTTTGCCACCGCGACCTGCGTGGTGCGCCACGCGCCGACGGCGTTCCATCTGCTGCGCGACCGCGCCAGCTCAAGGCCGGCGAATGGGTGCTGGTGATGGGCGCCTCCGGCGGCCTCGGCAGCGCCGGGGTGCAGGTCGCCAAGACGCTCGGCGCGCATGTCATCGCCGGCGCCGGCGCCGATGAACGCGTCGCCGCGGCGATGAAGATGGGCGCCGATGCCGGCGTCAATTATCGCGCCAGCGATCTTGCCGCCGAGGTGCGCCGGATCACCGATGGCCGCGGCGTCAACGTGGTGTTCGAGAACATCGCCGACCCGGATCTGTTCCCGAAGGCGGTCGCGGCGATGGCGCGCTTCGGCCGGCTGGTCACGGCGGGCGGCCATGGCGGCGGCATCGTGCCGCTCGACGTCAACCGGCTCTATCTCAATCAGCTCACCATCATCGGCGCGACCGGGGAGACCCCGGGCGATGGCGCGGCGAGCCTGCAGGCCGCCGCCGAAGGCCGCCTCACCGTGCTGATCGATCAGGTGCTGCCGCTGTCGCAGGCGGTTCAGGCCCACGAGACGGTGGCTGCCCGGGATTCGCTCGGAAAGATCGTGCTGGATCCGACCCTTTGATGGTCCTGCAGCAATAGCCACGGCCTCCTTCACGAACCTCAGATCGAAAAGCGGCACGCGTTTCATAAAATTGCGAGTGCCTCTATTGCTTCCGAAGCTCGTGTCGGATGTTGCTGCGATAAATCACGAACTTCGAAACCGGGGCTCCCGATCCGACACGCAAATGAGGCGTTCCCCGGGCCGGATGCGGTACCTAGCCACGGGTCTGCCGGGTGGTTCATGGCCTCCTGGCGGCGCGGCGGCGGTCAGAATTGCTCGGATATCACGGCAGTGGTGAACCAGGTCGTTGGTGGGGTGTGGACGCCGGCGCCCGGCCGCGCCGACTTGAGCGCGGTGCTGTCGATAAACGCCTTTGCTTCCCCGAGTGTCTTGAACTGGTGGGCGACCGTCACGTCGTTTGGGTTCTCGGTTGACTGATAGACCGTGGAGGCAACGACACCCGCTTTCTTCAACATCGGCAGGAAAGCGTGAAAGGCCTCGGCATAGGTTTCGTAGTCATCGACGGTATCGCGAGCAAACAGTGTGATCATTGGCAAGTTGCCCCTTCTTTTTGCAAGCAGGGACCGGCGCGCGGGCTTTACTTCCCCGCCACCTTGGTCGCGAGCTTGTACGCGGTGAGTTCCTGCGGCGTGAAGACATAAAGCCGGTCGCTCGGAGTCTTCATCGCCTGCGTCCAGGCCCGCAGGTCGACGCCCATCGCGGAAAGATGATCCTGCACCAGCGCGCTGATCGCCTGGCCCTGAGCCAGGCCGTCCTGCACATTGCCGCGCGGCGCCTCGACCGCGAAAATCTGATGCACGCCGATCCAGGCGCGCCGGCCGGCGGTGCGGGTCTTGCCGCCGGCGAACACCAGCGGACACGATGACGCGCAATAGCCGTCATCAGGAACGACGGTGTCGATGCCGGCCTCGCGCATGCGCTTGGACATGGCGAGCGCGTCGCGCACCGAGCCGCCCGGCGAGTGCAGATAAAGTGTCTTGATCTCGCCGCCCTGCGTGCCGACGAAGGCCACGAACGCCGCGGCCGTGCCCGGCGTAATCCGGCCGACCGCGCTGACCGCGCCTTTGGGGCCACGCACGAAAGTCATCGCCGCGCCGACAATGTCCTGGCTGGGCGGCTTGGCATAGCCGGGCATTTTCGGGCCGTCGGCCTTGCGCCGGATCGGATTGTTGAGCGGCAGATAGGGCCGCAGCTGATCCTGCCGCGTCGGCGGCTCCATGATCACCGGGTCCTTCTGCACCGTCTGCCCCGGCAGCGGCGCGCTCGCCTCTTCGTAGATGGTGTTGAAGTCGTAGGCGAGCAGCACGAGGACCGCGAGGATCAGCAACCGGAACACGGTTTTCAGAACGAAGGTTTCCGTGAACCAGGCAAAGCGCGAGCGCTTGCCGGGGTCGCTACGCTCGTGATCCGCTGGATCGTCCGATCGGTCGATGCTGGTCACGGATGGTCGCCTTGAGCCATGTCGTTGTCGATGCACCGCGTGTCAGGTCTTGGGATTCAAGCGCGCGATGTTTTCCGGCGCCCTCGGTTCGACCGTCGGCGGCGATGACGCGGTGACGGGCGCTTGCGGTGGAGCCTCCTCCGGCGGCTCTTGGCGCAAGCTGGAAAAGCGCGCTTCCATTTGCCGGTAGATTTCCGCGCCGCGAATGACGTCGGCCGCCGTCATGGTCTCGGTATCGAGATCGGTACCGCTGTGGCGGCGGATCGAGCCTTCGACGATCACCATGATGAAGATCAGAACCGCCGGCATCAGGTCGATGGAAATGGCGCCGGCCCAACTCGGCAGGAAGTCTCCGGCATAGCGCAGCACCGCTTCTGGCGGTGACAGCGGCTGGAAGCGCGGCGGCGCCGCCGCGGGACGCTGCAGGATTTCATCGGCCGCTTTCGCCAGCGCCTGGCTCTGCGTCTTTACCGACTTCTCGACCCGGCTGACCACCTCGGTCTGGCGCTGCTGCAGGCCAACGTCGCGGCCATCGGCGATCGGCGCGATGAAGGTCTTGCCGAGATCGTCGGCCGCGCGCTTGACCGAGGGCGCGACGGAGGTCTGCTGCAGCGCCGTGATCTGCCCGATCAGCTTGAGCGCCTCCTCGCCGAAACCGTTGGCGCGCGTCTCGACCGGACCGGAACTGGAAACCAGTTCGCGCATGCGCGCAAGATTGCGGCTGCCCTGTTCGAACAGCAGCTTCGCACGCTCGCGGCTGTCGGTAACCTCCTGTGCCAGCCGGTCGAGGTCGGTCGACATCTGGGTCAGAAGCTGCACCACCGTGCCGGAGCCGGACGTGCCGGTCAACGCGCCGGAGGCGCGCTCCTGCTGCGCCAGGCTCGCGAACCGTTTCGACGCCAACTGAATGTCCGGCAGCAGGCTCTGCGCGGCCAGCGCATTGGCATGCGCCTTGTCGAATTCCTGCTGATAGGTCTCGGTGGCGTTGGCCATGTGCAGTTCGAGCGCGGCCGAACCGGCGAGCGCGGCGGCATTGAGCCAGCTCGACATCGCGATGATCATGGCCGAGCCGATCGCCATGGTGATATAGAGCCACAGCCGCGCGCCGACGCTTTCGACATGCGGCAGGAACCGCATCAGATAGGACCAGAACGCGTAAATCGCGACCGAAACGGCGGCGGAGTAGATGACCGCGCCGAAGAACACCAGCATCGGCGTGCCGTTGAGCAGACCGCGCACGCCGAGATAGGTGTAGACGCCGCTCGCCAGCGCCAGCACCGCGAGCGTCACCTTGGTCGTGGTCTCAAGCCTCGCCTGACCGAGCCGGAGTTGTTTCGCCATTTTCCCGTTTCGCGTTGTGTGGTGTCTTTGTGTGGTGTCGCTTTGTGGTGTCGTTTTGTGGTGTCGTTTTGTGATGTCAGAGCGGTCTAAAAAACAACCCGTGAATCCGAGTTCCGGCGCGTAAACGTTTTTCGCCAATTTCACGGCGACCACGCCGCGTAAACACGGTGAAAGTAGGGCGCAAACCGCGCGGAAAGTGCCGCGCTCCAGCGCCTTCATCGCTCCTGCCCATAGTGTTGCAGCATGTGCATAGCATGGATAGCAACAAATCGTGAGCGCGCGGCGATTGACTTGGCTGCTTCAGTCAAACTAGCATTTCCGCACTGCACCTGCGGACGGCAACGTGGCGGGTTGGCGCATTGCCACCGGCAGGCAGGTCATCGCGATCATATGGTCGCGGCGATACGCAGGGAGCGCGGCCGCAAGCGCCGCGTGGGGCCCATGCAGGACGAGGAGCATGACGCCACCGTGTAAGTGTGTTTGACCGTGCGTTACGGCGCGGTCACGGCACGGAACTCGGTCGTAGCGCTCGAGCGAGCATCTATGCCGCTGAAAATCGAAATCTTGTCGCGAGATCGCGGCGCAAAGGCCACGCGATCCAAGGTCTCGCTTAACACTGGTTGATATTCCAGAGCTTCGCTTGGGCGAAGCAAAAAGGGCCCCGGCATGCATCACGCAGCGGGGCCCGTATCTTTTCTCAGGGCATTATTGTCGAAATTGGTTTTCGCCCGGTTGCCGAGTGGAAGGCTGTGGCACCGGTAAGACTTTTCAAACGAGATCGTGGGACAAGTGGTCTGCTTCCGACACTTGCATCCCGTTGCTGCAAGCATCCGAGCAAATGTCGGAATTAGAGGACCACTAGCAACCTTTTGATTTCGTGGAGCCTTGAGTTTGACGTTTGATCAACGGCTAGCCGCAAATGGGTATCTTGAAATGTCAAATTCGCTCCGCTGGGATCAATCGCGATGCGGTAACGGCTTTATTTGATCGGTCCAAGGTTTCAGCGGGAGAAGCGGCATGGTCGGCGAACTGATTGGGCTCACCCTGAGCAACATCCCGCTCATTCTGTTTGTCCTGTCGCTCGTGCTGGCGGCGATTACCAGCCGGTCCGCCACATCCAAAGCGGAGCATTATCTCGGCTGGTTCCTTCTGCTGGCGGTTGGCGCCGCAAGCCTGTGGGCCGGCCTCTATCACGTGCTGGACCCGCAAATGGCCGCCAAGTTCATCGGCTGGGCGCCAAGCCCGTTCCAGTTCGAGATCGGGGTTGCCGATATTGCCTTCGGCGTGATCGGGATCGCCGCATTCTGGCGCGCGCTTGAGTTCAAGGCGGCCGTGGTAATGTATGCTGTCCTCTTTTATGCTGGCGTGGTCTACGGTCACATTCATCAGGTGATTCTCACGGCCAATTATTCACCTGGCAATTTTGGCGTCCTGCTGCTGCTGTCGATCATCAACCCCATTCTGCTGGTGATCCTGTTGGTGGCGGCCAGACGTCACCAGCCGCGCGGGGCGTGATAGCTGGGCGCGCAGACCGTTTCTGCCGCCGCGCTGTGCGCCTGACATTCGCCGGGATGGCGATCGACGATGGACTTCCGACGGGAGCAGTTGCGATGAACGACAGACCGCGCCGGCCCGCCAGCGCTCGCGATGCCGCCGAAGCGGCGTTCAAGAAGGCAACCGCAAAGCCGCTTGAAGACGTTCCGAAGAAGCCGGCGATCCCCGGCGCCAAGGAACTGGTGTCCCTGCGCATCGATCGCGATATTCTCGATCATTTCCAGGAGGGCGGTCCAGGCTGGCAGGACCGGATCAATGACGCCTTGAGAAAGGCGATCGGGAAATAGGCCCGCGCGGATCATTGCGCTTGCCGGAGTGACCCGCGGCGGACATGCTTGGCCGCGAAAGCCCCACAGGGCAGGGGGGAGGCGCCGTGAGCGTTGAATTCCTGATCACTTCCTTCATTGTCGTCGTCTCGCCGGGCACCGGCGTGCTTTACACCTTGGCGGTCGGCCTTTCGCGCGGTTCGCGCGCGAGTATCGTCGCCGCGTTCGGTTGCACCATCGGCATCGTGCCGCATATGGCGGCCGCAATTCTCGGACTGGCGGCGCTGCTGCACGCCAGCGCGCTCGCGTTTCAGACCTTCAAGGTGCTCGGCGTTGCCTATCTGCTTTACCTGGCGTGGCTGACCTTGCGTGAGCGCGGCGCGCTGCGGGTGGAAAAGGGCGACACGCCCCGGTCGGCCGCGCAGGTGATCGTCACCGGCGTCCTGATCAACATCCTCAATCCGAAACTGTCGATGTTCTTTCTGGCGTTCCTGCCGCAATTCGTCAGTGCCGGCGAGACGAACCCGCTGTCGCGCATGCTGGGCTTGAGCGTGGTGTTCATGGTGATGACGTTTGTGGTGTTCATCGGCTATGGCTTGTTCGCCGCTCGCGTTCCGCGACCACGTGATCTCGCGCCCGCGTGTGCTCGCCTGGATGCGCCGCGCCTTCGCAGGCGCCTTCCTCGCTCTCGGTGTCCGCCTGGCGCTGGCGGATCGGTGATGCGCGATCCGGAAACGTCTGCGGCTTTTCCGGATCACGCTCTAGCGCAGCACGTTCGACAGCGCGTCCGCGACGCCGGCCAGGCTTTCGCCGACGATCAGACCGGCGGCGAGCACGATCAGACGGCGCTTTGCCCAGTCCGGAAACAGCCAGGTCAGAAGCGCCGCAACGGCGGAGCCTATCAGCAGCGACAGTGAATTGTAGGCCGGGATGACGAAGCCGAGGCCGATGGCCGAGGCGCTCGGCACCAGGCGCTGCAGCGAAGGCGGCGCCAGGCTCTCCGCCAGCGAAAAGCCGATGCCGACCGCGACCGCGATCAGAATCGCCGGCAGCGAAGCCGGCGGCATCGCGCCGAGCCCCTGGCTCATGACCTCCGCCACCGCCTTCCAGGTCGCCACCGCCGGCGCCGGCCATTCCGCGGTGATGAGTTGCGTCTGCGGGTCCGGGATGAGCGCGAGATAGGTGAAGGCGGCGACAAACGCGCCGGTCAAAACGCCGAACACCTGCGCCACGATCTGGAAATTCGGCGTCGCGCCGATGATCTGGCCGGTGCGCAGGTCGTGCATCAGGTCCGCGCACTGGCCGGCCGCGCCGCCGGTGACGTTGGCGGTCATCAGGTTGGCGCCGACATTGCCGGGTGCGATGGCGCCGAAAGTCAGTTGCGTGATCTTGCCGAGCGCGCCGATCGGCGTGATCGCGGTCTCGCCGGAGACCCGCGCCGCGACAATGGCGAGCACATAGCTCAGCAGCACCGCCAGCACCGCGATCCAGAAATCGATCGCGAAGATCAGCATCTGCGCGGCGACGCACAAGATCATCACCACCGCGAAGGCGGCGATGAGGCGCGGATCGCGCATTGCCGATCGCGGTCGCGGCCGGATCGTCGCGGTGTTCGGCGCGCCGCAGCGCGAGCCGCACCAGCGAGATCACCAGCGACGTCAGCGAGGCCGCGACCATCAGGGTCGCGCCCGGCCACAGCAGCCATTCCACCAGCGGCCCGAACCAGACCGCCGTGGCGTTGTCAGGGCCCGGCGCCGCCCAGCCGTTTTGCAAGGCCAAAGGCGCCAGCCACACCCAGCTGATCAGGCCGCCGAGGCCGACGGAGATTCCGATCCGCAGCCCGGAAATGGCGCCGAAGCCGACCATCAGCACCGACGGGTCGAGCGCCAGCCCGAGATTCATCGCCGTGACGGTGGCCGGCGTCTTGCTCGCAAGCGGCATCGCCAGCACGGCCTTGAGCGGCGGCGCCAGCGGGCCAAGCGCGAACCCCGTGGTCACGAATTTCAGCACCGCGCTGAACACCGCGCTGAGCGACAGGAGTTTCAGGCGCGCGGCGGCCTCCGGCCCGCCGCCATGGATCTCCTGCATGGTTTCGGCGGTGACGACGCCGGAGGGAAACGGCAGCCGCTCGCGCATCAGCAATTGATTGCGCAAGCCGGCCGCGACCACGATCCCCAGAAGGCTGATGACGATCAGCCAGACCACCAGGACGGGATAGATCAAGGTCTGTCCGGTCAGGATCGCCAGCGCCGGGATCGGCGCCGCGAGCCCGGCGGCGATGATCGAGGCGGCGGCGGACGCCGTGGTCTGGTTGATGTTGTTCTCGGTGAGTTCCAGCGGGCGTGTTTGCAAGCGTGCCGTGCGCCAGCGTCCAGATCCCGAAGCCGATCAGGCCGGCGGCGACCGACATGTTGAACGTCCAGCCGATCTTCAGGCCGCTGTAGACATTGCACGGCGTCAGGATCGCGCCGATCGCCATGCCGGTGACGATGGCGCGCACGGTGAGTTCTGGAAGCCGCGTTCCGGTCGCTGTGGCTGAATGCTCGATGAGATCATGCACCTTGAGAAGAGTGCCGATCATGCGCGACGATCATCGCCCCGCACAACCCCGCAGCGCGCGGCCACGCCACCATGGGTGACGAGGTCGGCGCAGGACAATGACGGGTGTCGGCCTGCCCGTCCCGCTGGCGGCCCGGTCAGCGGGTCCGCGGCGGGCCGTAGGTCCACGGCCGGGAGCCTTCGTAGCCGGGCTTGCCCCACCAATAGGCCGGGTTCTTTTCGCAATTCGTGCCGCCGCCGGCCTGCGAGGCTCTGCACTGTTGGAGCGTCTCATAGAGGCAGGTGATGCCGCCGTCGCCGTCCGGCGAGGTCTCGACCAGGCACCAGGGATAATCGCGCGCCTCGGCGCGCTGGCCGCCGGCGATCAGGGCCGAGGCCAGGATCAGGGCGAATGCTGCAACTTTCCTCATGGCACCTCCTCCATCGCATTGCTCAAAAGCCGCGGGCAACGCGCATCTTCTTGAGGGAACATCGGCGGGGCGCCTTTATTCCCGAACACATTGGCTTGCAATGCTCGAAACTTGGTTATTCCTGGCGCGGTTTCAATTGCCCGGAAGGCCGCAACACGTTGCCCGCAATGAGTTTGAGCGAAATCCGGGAGCGGCTTGTTGATGTGTCAAAGCCGGCCCATCATGTCGTTGCCACGGCGTTGCGCTCGTGTGGGCTACAATCAGGACGCGCGCTCAAATCCTCATAGTGAGGTGGGCACCGATGTCGGATTTATTCGACATCGGCAATCTCCTTGCCCGCCCGACGTTTGCTGCCTCATCCTTCGCGACGCGACTATTCTGCCTGCGTGTGCAAACGAGACGGCGTTGGTACGGACGGCCACGCGTGTCGCGGCCGCCCGCTTTGCTATGCCGTCAAGGGGCACCGGCACGGCCGGCGCCGATCGCCAGTCAATACGGCGCCGACAACCGCTCCGTCAGCAGATCGATCGCCATCTTGTTCCCCATCTTCTTGTTCTCCATCAGGTAGACCTTTCCACCGCTGCGGAAGAACACCGCGCCTTGGGGAACTTCGCGCGCGTTCTTGGTGGCAAAGGCGAACGCCTGGTCATTCATCGGGCGCATGACGATCTTGCCGGTCGGATTGAGGAAGAACGCCATCCGGTCTTTGAGGTCCATCTCCTCCAGCGCAAAGGCGCCGGTCGACACGGCGACCGCCCCCAACATCATGGCAGCGGCAACAATCCTGGTCTTGGTCATTTCCATTTCTCCATGGCTGCGCCCATGCCAAACCCTGCCGGGCCTGGACCGAGCGTTGTTTCTCGCTTGAGCTGAGAACCGGCGGCAGTGTGCCGCCAACGCCTATTAGTTCTGCGCGGAGGGGCTGATTATTACGCCGGGCCGTCTTCACGTTCCCGTGGCGCGCACGTGATGAAGCTGGCGGCACGGAATAAGCGTGCGCGGAATCCGGGACGCGGAGTCGCGTCCCGAGCAACAACGCGGCATTGCTTTATGAATTGGGAGACTGCGAACCTTCGCGCGCCTCCAGAGCTTTTGCGCGCTGCTCGGCCAGCGCATCGCTGAACGCGGCCGCGAGTATCCCGGTCGGCATCGCGATCAGACCGATGCCAATGATGGCGGTAATGCCCGCAAGGACGCGGCCCAAGGGGGTAACAGGAATGACGTCGCCGTATCCGACGGTGGTCAGCGCCGCGATCGACCACCACATCGCGCGCGGAATGCTGCCGAACGCCTGCGGCTGAATCGCGCCTTCAACGATGTAGAGCAATGTCGAGGACAGCAGCAGCATGATTCCGGCGATGCCGACGCTCATGATCAGTTCATAGCGCCGGGAAAGAATTGCCGCCCGGATCGTCGCCATTGCTGCCGAGTAGCGTCCGAGTTTCGACAGCCGGAGAATGCCGACCATCCTGAACAGCCGCAGCACGAAGGCCTCCGTCCCCACCATGGTAAAGACCAGCGGTGTAACGGCAAGCAGGTCGAACAGGGCCGCGGGTGTCAGCGCGTAGGAGAGGCGGCCCCTCCAGCCGCTCGCATAGCGCGGGTTCTCGACGCAGACCCACAAGCGCGCGAGATATTCGATCAGAAAGACGGCTGCGAACACGAACTCAATCTGAAAGAAGCCGGCTTCGTGTCCGCGATAGACCAGCGGCTCGCTTTCCAGAATAGCGACCAGGACGGATAAGAGAATAAAGAGAACCAGGAATCGGTTGAGCGGCGACAGCCCGTTCCTCGGCCACGCGGATGAATCGAGCAGATAGTAGAGTCCGCGTCGGAAATTGACGCGGTCGTCGGCAATCGGTTTCATTTGATCGTCCCAATCAACGGCATTATGGCGTGCGGCCGGCCCTGTTCACAAGCGCTTATGTCGGGGTTGAAAGCCGATGTTGAGATATCTCAGATGCCACTGAAGGGGCCGCAGCCAGCTTCAGGCAAAATGCGCCAAATCGCAGGCCCATCGCGAGCCGTCAAACAAATCAAACCTTGATCAAGTTGCCTGGATGAGCACGTAGCCCGGATTGAACAACGCGAAATCCGGGGACGGCGGGTCATCATGGCAAAGTGTAACTCGCATGTCGCTGCGCTCATGCGGGCTGCGCTACTTTTCTGAAAACGTTCGCAGCGATAGAAAATAATGCCCAGTATGCCAAAAGACCGGAACTGTAAATCACGCGCCATGTAAATGTTTGGTTTGAGTCACGCTGCCAGCTTCTGCTGATCGCGCATGGCATAGTAGCGGTCCTCGGCTTCGGCCGGCGGGATGTTGCCGATGGGCTCCAAGAGCCGGCGATTGTTGAACCAGTCGACCCAGGTCAAGGTCGCGAACTCGACGGCCTCCAGGCTCCGCCAGGGGCCGCGCCGGTGGATCACTTCGGCTTTGTAGAGGCCGTTGATCGTTTCGGCGAGCGCATTGTCATAACTGTCGCCGACGCTGCCGACGGATGGTTCGATGCCTGCCTCGGCCAGGCGCTCGGTGTATCGAATGCTGACGTATTGCGAACCCCTGTCCGAATGATGGACAAGGCCGGCCTGACGGGCAGGCCGCCGTTCGTGCAGTGCCTGCTCCAGGGCATCGAGCACAAAGCTGGCGTGCGCCGAGCGGCTGACCCGCCAACCGACGATACGGCGAGCGTAGGCGTCGATGACGAACGCGACGTAGACGAAGCCCGCCCAGGTGGCGACGAAGGTAAAATCCGAGACCCACAGCACGTTCGGCCGCGGCACCCGGAACTGGCGGTTCACGCGGTCCAGCGGACAGGGCGCGGCCTTGTCGCTGATCGTCGTCTTCATGCGTCTGCCGCGAATGACGCCCTGCAAGCCCATTGCGCGCATCAGCCGGGCCACCGTGCAGCGGGCCACGTCTTCGCCTTCTCGCAGAAGCTGACGCCAGACCTTGCGGACCCCGTAAACCTGGAAGTTCTCAGCAAACACGCGTTGAATCGCGATGCACAACGCTGCATCCCGCTGGACGCGCGGCGGCGCCGTGTCAGGGCGTCGCCGCCGCGCAGCGTGGGCGTGATAAGTCGATGGGGCGATCTTCAGCACGCGACAGATCGGCTCGACCCCGTAAACCCCGCGATGATCGTCAATGAAGCCGATCATGGCCTGAACCGGCGGTCGAGCTCCGCCTGGGCAAAATACGCCGACGCCTTGCGCAGAATCTCATTGGCCTGGCGAAGCTCGCGGTTCTCGCGTTCCAGCGCCTTGATCCGCTCGCGTTCCTCGGTCGTGCTGCCAGCTCGACGACCCTGGTCCCGTTCGGCCTGAGCCAACCAATTGTGAAGGGTCTGAGCCGTACATCCGATCTTGGCCGCAATCGAAACGATCGCCGCCCATTGCGAGGCGTGATCGCCTCGGTGCTCGATCACCATCCGCACGGCACGCTCGCGCACTTCAGGTGAAAACTTCCGCCTTTGCTGCTTGTCCATGGCTCCATCTTCTCAAGAGTTGGAGCCTCCGGCAAACCCGGGGCGGTTCATACCAATGTAGCACTCGAATTTAATCGAAAAGCTGACTTTCTGCGATCTCTTTGTGGTTCAAGCCAAAAAATTGCGTTTCAAATAACGATGAGAGTGAACCAAAATGGGAATAAAGCAAATGCAGGAACAAAAAGAACCCAATGGACAAATGACGAAGGTGCATTCATCAGGCGCCAAACATTTGATTTCATGTCTCCGCCAGCCCTCTCGATCACCAGCGTACCATAAAGCAGCCCAATGCCGCGCAATGACATTGGGCCGCTTAGGTTGGTCAAACTACCGCTTTTCCGGCGGCTGGTGCTCTTCTCTGATTACTCGCGTCGGAGGCGGTGGAGGCGGTGGAGGCGGGTCGGCCCGCTCAGGTTGGTTAGTTTGATTGCCTTTAAATTCGTCGTTCATATTCTTACTCCCAATCGAATTCGAAGCAATTGCACAGGGGCACGACACCTTGAACTAAACTCGAATTCCTCTTTTTTGGGAAGGAATCAATCACGGAAATTATACCAGCGATAAAAACAAGAACTAGCGCAACTATCATAAAGAGGTTTGCCAAGTGCAGCCTGCCGCTCTTGCTGTCATTGTTTATAGTATTCCTATGTACAGATTTGGCGAGACTTTCGTAATAGTACTCGTAAACGTTCTCGTCCAACTCGGCGTCTGTCTGTGCAATGCCGTACTGACGATTATATTCCTTGAGTTCATTTCGACACTCTCTAAGTTGTAGGATCGTTGGCGCATATTCGTAAGGATAGTTGAAATATGATCTGACCAAATAATATATGCTGATTCCAATGCCTGTAACTGAAAAAAATACCACTGTCAGTTGGGTCCAGTCGATAAATCTTTCCAGGCGCGTTATATCACTCACCACATAAAATAATATGCCGCCGATGATAGATAGAACAGCAATAGGAATTGTAATCGCTTTAGTTAATCCGTCGCGACGTTTCAGTTCTTCGAAATAACTTTCTCTGCATTCCGCAGCTAAAAATCTGTCGGCCATAACTGCCCCTTATTTCCTTGCATCAACCGCCCATTGAAATTTGGAAGTGGCTTGTTGTTTCTGGGATCCGAAGTTCAAAAAGCAATTTAATTTATCTTGGCCAGCATTGGCAAGGAGCCCGGATTGAGCGGCGCTGTCACGGGCTTTCATCATTGGAGTTTGGGATCAGGGCCAATTGGCTATCAGGTATGAAAGAACCTTGCCTAAGATTGCGGAGGCTTCGACGTCATAGCTGTTGATCAGTTGACGAAGATTGAAAGTTGGATGAGTCGTTTTGTCTGTAAGAGCGTCCCATAACTCATAACGAATGCAGTCGTAATTCCCGAACGATCTTCCCATAAACGTTCGCTGCGGCGCAGGAACGCCATATGCGCGATTCGCCGGGTGTCCAGCACATAAATGCCTAATCTCACGTAGTTTCTGCCAATTCGAGTTTGGGGGACTAGTCGCGCGGTTTCCGGTAATCGACAGATGCATTTGGACGATAGCATCCTGCTGAATGTTGATGGCCTGCATGACACCCCAAAAATCTAAATATGCTTGCATGGGATTTGATGGAAAATCCTTGGTCATGTGGTATAGGACGGAATTCACCGGTGTCTTGAAATCAAAAACATTGAATTGTAGTAACCCACAAAGGGATCGGAATTTTCAGGTTTGGAGAAAAATGCAGGGCCTGCTGATGAATTATTAAATTGATCGTGGATATTGGTGTTTACTTTCAAAGTGCAAATCATAGATCAACCCTCGTCGCCAATCGATTTTGTCAAAGATCAATATGTTCTGCAGTGCCAATGAACTAGACTTGCTCCGATTTAACTCAGCTTTAGCGAACCGATCAATGAGCTGGTCGGCCATGGTAAGTCTTGCCGTGCTAAGGCCAATCTGCTTGCTGAAATTTGAATTGCGAGAAACTTGATTGATCAGGGAATCCGGCGCCCCACTATCAAAGTCGCAAGATCAGGCCGGTACGCTCTGCCTTTTCGATCTCGGGGAGGAATTCAAAGCCAGCGTTGGGGAATCGGCGCACTATTCCACATCGCGACGTCGTCTATTCCAATGTGCGTCGCCTGGCGACCGCCGCTCACCCGTCATCCCGCACTGCACATTCCTCGATGACCGTGCCACCGAGGAATGTCAGCCGCGCCAAATCCTCGGTGGCGGCCATCGCCAGTACAGCTAATATGCGCGGCGCGAGCTTTGCTCGGATCAATTGAACAAGGCCCGCCTCGCCGTCGAGGATCGCCGGATCAACCGGGGCTTCGCCGCAGCGGCCGCACGACCGCGCGCCGCCACCATTCGCCACCGCCCCCAAGGAACGACCCCAAGGACCGAACCATGATCAAGCCGCGCCGGATCGGACACGCCACCTTCGAGACCACCGACCTCGATCGCCAGATCGACTATTACACCCAGATCAACGGCCTTGTTCTGGCCGAGCGCGAGAAGAACCGCGCGTTCCTCGCTACCAAAACCGGCCTGCTCGCGGTGGAACTGTGCCACGGCGACGCGCCGGGCCTCCGCCGCATCTCATTTGAGGTGGCGCCAAATGCCGATTTTGGCGAAATGGCACGGGATCTGGCCGAAAACGGCGTGAAAAGCGATGTTCGCAACGATGTCATGCCTGGTATCGGCCAGGTGCTGTCGTTTTCCGACCCCAAAGGCACGAAAATCGAGCTGTTCAAGGAGTGGAGCGCGCTTGGCCAGCACCATCAGGTGCGCGGCGCCGGCCCGCTGAAACTCGGCCACATTGCCTTTTGCGTCGCCGATGTGAACCAAATCGCTGATTTCTATGAGAAAATTCTCGGCTTCCGGGTGTCGGACTGGATCGACGATTTCTTTGTCTTCATGCGCTGCGGGGTCGACCACCACACGCTCAATTTCATCACCGGCAAGACTGTGCGGATGCACCATATCGCCTTCGAATTGCGGGACTTTTCCCACATCAAGGAGGCCTGCGAACTGCTCGGCCAACTCAATATCCCGATCCTGTGGGGACCGGTGCGCCACGGCCCGGGCCACAACATCGCCATCTATCACCGCAATCCGGATGACCAGATCATTGAATTCTTTATCGAATTGGACACGATGAAGGACGAGGACTTAGGCTACTTCGAGCCCCGGCCCTGGCACCGCGACCTCCCCCAGCGGCCGAAAGTCTGGGACCGCGCCACCTCCACCATCTGGGGACCCCCGCCGCTGCCCGATTTCATGCGCGCGCGCGACTAATTCGGCGGCTTTCCGACGTTTGCAGAGCTTTAGTCGCCTGAGGCCGCGCCTGAGGCCGATTGCCGCTCTCGGGCCACGCGGACCCGCGCGGCCGGGCGTTTGCAGTCATCAAGCACCGCAAAGCGGCAAAAAGCGGCGGAACCGTGCCTGGAATTGCTTACGAATTAGTCGTTTTGCTTATAAATTGACCAAAAAGATCATTCTGCCCAATCCGTGAGCAGGCGGTCGGCGGCGATCCGCCCAACTCCGCAACGGTTTATGACGTGGACCGCTATTTGGCACGCTCTTTGCGGTTGTCGCGGGAGCGCGGAACGGCCTGGCGCCGTATCCGCGTGGGTAACACCCCGAAACCGGGTCAAACAGAGGAAATTGCAATGGTAAACCCCATCCGTGCGGTCGCCCAGCGACCTTTCACGCGCCGGTGGCTTTTCGCTGCCGCGGGCGCGGCCCTGTCGCTGGCGGTCGCGCTGCCGGCCAAGGCCGCGGACGACACCATCAAGGTCGGTATCCTGCATTCGCTTTCCGGCACCATGGCCATCAGCGAGACCACGCTGAAGGACGTGATGCTGATGCTCATCGAAGAGCAGAACAAGAAGGGTGGCGTCCTCGGCAAGAAACTCGAGGCCGTCGTCGTTGATCCGGCGTCGAACTGGCCGCTGTTCGCCGAAAAGGCGCGCGAGCTCATCACCAAGGACAAGGTTGCCGTGGTGTTCGGCTGCTGGACCTCAGTGTCGCGGAAGTCTGTTCTGCCGGTGTTTAAGGAGCTCAATTCAATTCTTTTCTATCCGGTGCAGTACGAAGGCGAGGAAAGCGAGCGCAACGTCTTCTATACCGGCGCCGCCCCGAACCAGCAGGCGATCCCGGCCGTCGATTATCTGATGAAGGAAGAAGGGGTTAAGCGCTGGGTGCTGGCCGGCACCGACTACGTCTATCCGCGCACCACCAACAAGATTCTTGAGGCCTATCTGAAGTCGAAGGGCGTCAAGGACGAAGACATCATGATCAACTATACGCCGTTCGGACATTCCGACTGGCAGACGATCGTGTCGAACATCAAGAAGTTCGGCTCGGCCGGCAAGAAAACCGCGGTGGTTTCAACCATCAACGGCGACGCCAACGTGCCATTCTACAAGGAACTCGGCAATCAGGGCGTCAAGGCGACCGATATTCCGGTCGTGGCGTTCTCGGTCGGTGAGGAAGAACTCGCCGGTCTCGATACCAAGCCGCTGCTCGGCCACCTCGCCGCCTGGAACTATTTCCAGTCGATCAAGGACCCGAAGAACGCCGAGTTCATCAAAAAGTGGAAGGAATTCACCAAGAATCCGAAGCGCGTCTCCAACGATCCGATGGAGGCCCATGTCATCGGCTTTAACATGTGGGTGAAGGCGGTGGAAAAGGCCAAGTCGACTGATCCCGACAAGGTCATTGCCGCGCTGCCCGGCATCGAAGCGCCGAACCTGACTGGTGGCACGTCAAAAATGCTGCCGAATCATCACATCACCAAGCCGGTGTTCATTGGCGAAATTCGTCCCGATGGACAGTTCGACGTGGTGTGGAAGACCAAGGGTCTCGTTCCCGGCGATGCCTGGTCCGATTACCTGCCCGGTTCGAAGGACCTGAAGGGCGACTGGGTCGGCCTCAAGTGCGGCAACTACAATACCAAGACCAAGAAGTGCGGCGGAGCGTCCTGACGCTCGAATAATTAGGTGGCATCCGAGTCACGTGTGCTGGGGAAAACCTGCGCACACCTTGCGTAGACTTCGCCGCTGGTCGGGCATTAGACTGAGCCTGATCAGACAAAGCCGGTGAGCCGGATCCGCCCGTCGGACAATGCGCCGCCGATAACAGGCGCTTACGACGATGCCGCAAGACACAAACGGTAGGGGGCGGCCCCGATAACAAGGGCCGCCTCTCCCTCCAAAGGGCCGGGGCACCTCATGAAACGCGCATTGTACGACCGCTTGCTGGCGCTCGTTCTTGCCCTGGGCTTGCTCGCCGCCGGGCCTGCGTTGGTTAAAGCCGGCCCCTACGAGGACGGGCTGGCTCAATTCACGGAGGATAGTTTCAGCGCCACCACACGTGGGATCGACGGTGTCGCCGAGAGCGGCAACAAGCTTGCCCGGCCGGTGATCGAGGCGTTGCAGAACCGGCGGCTGTTCTACAGTCCAGAGACCAAGAAGGTCTATTTCAAGAATACCTCCGACGAAATGTTCGATGCCGCGACCGGAGAAAAGGTCGCGGGCGCGGAGCCGGCCGGCCTCGAATTGGTGCGAGTCAACAACCGCCTGCGCCGCGCCATCGCGGCGACGCTTGGCGGCCTGACCTTGATGGCGCCCGAAGCCGCGACCCGCATGGACGCGGCGCAAGCGGTCTTTAAGTCAAAAGACCAGGACGTCTTGCCGCGGCTCGATCAGGCGATCGCCAAGGAGACCGATCCGAACGTCAAGCGCATGATGTTGGCGGCGCGCGCCGCGATCATTCTGAACCAGCCAGGCGCACCAGAAGCCGAGAAGCTCCAGGCTGTCGAACTCGTGCGCGCCCGCGCCGATCAGGATGCTATTGCGCTGCTGGGCGGCCTTCCGGCGGATACACCGCCAGCAGTCAAAACGGCCGCAGAAGCGGCCATCAAAGGAATTCAAAGTCAGCTGGCGCTGTGGTCGGCAGTGCAGGACGCCTGGTACGGTCTGTCGCTTGGGTCCGTTCTGCTGCTGGCCGCGATCGGTCTCGCCATCACCTTCGGCGTGATGGGCGTCATCAACATGGCGCACGGTGAAATGGTGATGATCGGGGCCTACACCACCTTCGTGGTCCAGGAACTGATCCGAAACCACAATCCCGCTTTGTTCGACTATTCGCTGGCGATAGCATTGCCGCTGGCGTTCATCATCGCCGGATTTATCGGAATCCTGGTTGAGCGCAGCATCATTCGCTTTCTCTACGGCCGGCCGCTGGAGACGCTGCTGGCGACCTGGGGCTTGTCACTGATCCTGCAGCAGGCGGTCCGCACCATCTTTGGGCCGACCAATCGCGAAGTCGGCTCGCCATCGTGGATGAGTGGCGCGTTCGAACTTGGCCACATTACCATCACCTACAATCGCCTTTGGATAATCGTATTCACACTGGTCGTATTTGCTGCGCTGCTTGCGCTCCTGCGTTTCACCCGGCTTGGACTTGAGATGCGCGCGGTGACGCAGAACCGGGCTATGGCGGCCTCCATGGGTATCCGCACCAATCGCATCGACGCACTGACCTTCGGGCTCGGCTCTGGGATCGCCGGCATCGCTGGCGTCGCGTTGTCGCAGATCGACAATGTTAGCCCCAATCTCGGGCAGACCTACATCATCGATAGTTTCATGGTGGTGGTGTTCGGCGGCGTCGGCAATTTGTGGGGAACGTTTGTCGGCGCCTTCACGCTGGGCATTGCCAACAAGTTCCTTGAGCCGTTTGCCGGCGCGGTGCTGGCCAAGATCGCAATCCTCGTGCTGATCATCCTGTTCATCCAGAAGCGTCCGCGCGGACTGTTCGCGCTCAAGGGTCGGGCGGTGGAAGCATGAGGTCGAGCCCACTCATCCGCGCCTTCAATTGGGGCACGAGCTTTTTCCTGATTCTGCTCGCGGCGATCACAATTGCCGTGCCGGTGCTGAATCTTTTGGTGCCCGAAACCTCTCCGGTCTATATTTCGACCTATCTGGTCGCGCTGTTCGGCAAGTATGTTTGCTATGCGCTGCTCGCGCTCTCGATTGATCTGATCTGGGGATATTGCGGAATATTGTCGCTTGGCCACGGCGCGTTCTTTGCGCTCGGCGGCTATGCTATGGGCATGTATCTAATGCGGCAGATCGGAACGCGCGGCGTCTATGCCAATCCCATCCTTCCTGATTTCATGGTGTTCCTGAACTGGAAGGAACTGCCGATCTATTGGTACGGCTTTGAGTACTTTCCGTACGCCGCAGTGATGATCGTTCTGGTGCCGGGCCTGCTCGCCTTTGTGTTCGGCTGGTTCGCGTTTCGCTCGCGTGTCACGGGTGTCTATTTCTCGATCATCACCCAGGCACTGACCTATGCCCTGATGCTCGGCTTCTTCCGAAACAATTTTGGCTTTGGGGGCAATAACGGTCTAACTGACTTCAAGGATATCCTCGGCTATAATGTCCAGACCGACGGCACCAGGGCGGCATTGTTCATCGCCTCGATGATTGCGCTGATCGTCGGGTATTACATCTGCCGCGTCATTGTGGTGTCGAAGTTCGGCATGGTTCTGGCCGCCATTCGCGATGCCGAGTCCCGGACCCGCTTTCTTGGCTACCGCGTTGAATCCTACAAGCTCCTGGTCTTTACGTTGTCGGCCTGCATGGCCGGTGTCGCCGGCGCGCTCTACGTGCCGCAGGTCGGTATCATCAATCCGAGCGAATTTGCGCCGGCCAATTCAATCGAAGCGGTGATTTGGGTCGCTGTCGGCGGTCGCGGAACCTTGGTCGGCGCGATACTCGGCGCCGTGCTTGTGAATTATGGCAAAACTTATTTCACCACCGGCGCGCTTGCACCGTATTGGCTTTTCGTTCTTGGTGGCTTGTTCATCGCGGTGACGCTGTTCCTGCCGCGTGGCATCATCGGCACCATCCAGCATTGGATCAGCCTCAGGCGCGACCGCAAGACGCACGCGGCACCTGCGCCTGACGATGCGCTGCCGGCGGAATAGGGAGGCGAAGGTGGACGTACGCACGACCGCGGCGCTGCTCTATCTCAACGGCGTGAATGTTTCGTTCGACGGCTTCAAGGCTCTGAACAATCTGTCGATCGCCATTGAGCCCGGCGAGATGCGAGCCATTATCGGTCCGAACGGTGCCGGCAAGACCACGATGATGGATGTTGTAACCGGCAAGACACGGCCTGATTCCGGTGACGTGTATCTCGACGGGACCTATGATCTGACGACACTCGATGAAACGGAGATCGCCGAACTTGGCATCGGCCGCAAGTTTCAAAAGCCCACCGTATTCGAAAGTCAGACGGTGGAAGACAATCTCCTGTTGGCGCTTAAGGCCGATCGCCGCGCGCGTTCGACCCTGTTCTGGCGGGAGACCGACGATGTCGCGCGCCGCGTGGATGCGATTCTCGAAACGGTGCGGCTCGGCCCGGTGCGCGCCAATGTCGCCGGCAGCCTTTCACATGGTCAGAAGCAGTGGTTGGAAATCGGCATGTTGCTGGCCCAGGAGCCGAAACTGTTGCTGGTCGACGAACCGGTCGCCGGCATGACCGACGAGGAAACCCGCCAGACGGCGGAACTGTTGAAGGAAATCAATCGCGATCGCACGGTTGTCGTTGTCGAACACGACATGACCTTTGTTCGCGATCTCAATGTCAAGGTGACGGTGCTGCATGAAGGCACCGTCATCGCCGAGGGGTCGATTGATCAGGTATCGGAAGACCAGCGGGTGATCGAGGTCTATCTGGGACGCTGAGTATTTGTTTTCATCCTTCGAGGCGCGCGCTTCGCGCGCTCCTCAGGATCAGGTGACCGGAATGTGGATACGATAACGGGCTGACGGAAAGCGATTGAACGCATGCTCGAAGTCAAGGACATCGATTTGCACTATGGCGCCGCGCAGGCTTTGCGCGGGGTGTCGCTGACGGCCGAGCCGGGCAAGGTGACTTGCGTGCTTGGGCGCAACGGCGTCGGCAAGACCAGCCTGCTCCGGGCGCTGGTGGGACAACACGCGATCTCCGCCGGCTCGATCCTGTTCGACGGCGAGAACATCAGCCAGCTCAGGCCTTATCAGCGCGCGCGCCGCGGCATCGCCATCGTTCCGCAAGGCCGCGAAATCTTTCCGTTGCTGACGGTTGAGGAAAATCTCAAAACCGGCTTTGCGCCGCTCAGGCGTGCCGACCGCGAAATCCCCGATGACGTGTTTTCATTGTTCCCGGTGCTGCAGGACATGCTGCGGCGGCGCGGCGGCGATCTTTCCGGCGGTCAGCAGCAGCAATTGGCGATCGGACGGGCCATGGTGATGCGGCCGAAACTGCTTTTGCTTGACGAGCCGACCGAAGGCATTCAGCCTTCGATTATCAAGGACATCGGCCGGGCGATCGTATATCTGCGCGGGCTGGGCCAGATCGCCATCGTGCTGGTCGAACAATATCTCGACTTCGCGCGCGAGTTGGGCGACGAATTCGCGGTTATGGATCGCGGCACCGTCATCTATTCCGCGACGCGCGAAACCATCGATGAAGCCGCGCTCGGCCGGGCGATGGCAATCTGATCGCGCGTCTCGCCGGTCTGGAGTACGCCATTGCAAGCACGCGGGGCAAATCAATGACAATGGCCGTCGATTTGGCGACGCAACGGCGGCGGGAGGTCTTTGCCGCCAATCGCGCGCGCGGTCGGATTGCGTTTTCCGCCAAGGCCGCCGACGGCAAGAGCCGCCGGGACCGCGTGCATGAATCCGGGTCGCTGCGGGTTCGCTGTCCGAGGGCGGCGTTGGCGGAACTGGAGGCTGTGCTGGTCAACACCGCCGGCGGTGTTGCCGGCGGTGACCGGTTCGACTTCGACATGCGGGCTGGAATTGGAACACGGTTGGTCGTCACCAGTGCGGCGGCCGAGAAGGTCTATCGCACCCACGGGCCACCGGCCGAGATTGATCTGAAACTGACCGTTGACGATGGCGGCGGACTGACCTGGCTGCCGCATGAAACGATATTGTTTGATGGCGCACGTCTGCAACGCCGGATTGAGATCGATGTTGGCGTGGATGCGTTGCTGTTGATGGCGGAGTCCATCGTTCTCGGCCGCTCCGCCATGGGCGAGGCGATGCGCGAGGGCTGCCTGTTTGATCGGTGGCGTGTTCGCCAAGGCGGCCGGCTGGTGTTTGCCGAAACCACCCGACTTGAAGGCGACATCACCGCCCGCCTGGCTGCGGCGGCGGCCGGAAATGGCGCGATTGCGCTGGCAACTGTCCTTGCGGTTCCCGGCGACGATGGCATGCTGGCGGCGGTTCGCGATCGTCAGGAGCGTTATGCCGGTGAAGTTGCGATGTCGGCTTGGAACGGCGTGGCGGTCGTGCGGCTGCTGGCCGCCGATGCCGCAGCGCTGCGCGGCGATCTTGCCGTCGTGGTGTCGGCGCTGCACCGCGGGCCCTTGCCGCGCCTTTGGATGAACTGACCTATGGGACGCTTGCACAAATCCGAGATGAGTGAGCCATGCATCTGACACCCCGGGAAAAGGACAAGTTGCTGATCGCCACGGCGGCAATGGTCGCGCGTCGGCGGCTGGAACGCGGCGTGAAGCTGAACCATCCGGAAGCGGTCGCGCTGATTTCCGACTTCATCATGGAGGGCGCGCGCGACGGCCGCACCGTCGCCGAGTTGATGGAGGACGGCGCCAATGTCATTTCGCGCGCGCAGGTGATGGAGGGCATCGCCGAGATGATTCCGGAAATTCAGGTCGAGGCGACGTTTCCCGACGGCACCAAACTGGTGACCGTTCATGAGCCGATCCGCTAGCGCCGCAGGAGGAAAGCCTATGATCCCCGGCGAAGTCTTTCTCAAGTCCGAAGACATCACGATCAATGTCGGCCGCAAGATGGTCAAGCTCACGATCGCCAATTCCGGCGACCGCCCGATCCAGGTCGGCAGCCATTATCATTTCTTCGAGACCAACCCGGCGCTGAAGTTCGACCGCAAGAAGGCGCGCGGCATGCGGCTCAACATTCCGGCCGGCACCGCGGTGCGTTTCGAGCCGGGCCAGAGCCGCGAGGTCTATCTGATTCCATTCGCCGGCAAGCGCACGGTCTACGGCTTCCGCCAGGCCATCATGGGCAAGCTCTAGAGGACAGGTCATGACATTCAGGATCGAGCGCGCCGCCTATGTTGAGATGTACGGCCCGACCGCGGGCGACAAGGTGCGGCTGGCCGACACCGACATCATCATCGAAGTCGAGAAGGATCTCACCACCTACGGCGAGGAGGTGAAATTCGGCGGCGGCAAGGTGATCCGCGACGGCATGGGCCAGAGCCAGATCACCAACCGGCAAGGCGCGGTCGACACGGTCATCACCAATGCGCTTATCCTCGATCATTGGGGCATCGTGAAAGCCGATGTCGGCATCAAGGACGGCAAGATCGCCGCCATCGGCAAGGCCGGCAATCCGGACGTGCAGCCCAATGTCGACATCATCATCGGTCCCGGCACCGAGGCGATCGCGGGCGAAGGCAAGATCCTCACCGCCGGCGGGTTCGATTCCCACATCCACTTCATCTGTCCGCAGCAGATCGAGGAAGCGCTGATGTCCGGCGTCACCTCGATGCTGGGCGGCGGCACCGGCCCCGCTGCCGGCACCAATGCCGACCACCTGCACGCCCGGCCCATGGCATATCGCGCGCATGATCCAGGCCGCCGACGCCTTCCCGGTCAATCTCGGATTTGCCGGCAAGGGCAATGCCGCGCGCCCGGCGCCGCTGGAGGAAATGGTCAAGGCCGGCGCCTGCGCCCTCAAGCTGCATGAGGACTGGGGCACCACGCCAGCTGCGATCGATTGCTGCCTCGGCGTCGCGGACGAATTCGACGTCCAGGTGATGATTCACACCGACACGCTCGACGAGTCGGGCTTTGTCGAGGACACAATCAAGGCCATTGCCGGCCGCACGATCCATGCCTTTCACACCGAGGGCGCGGGCGGCGGCCATGCGCCGGACATCATCAAGGTGGCGGGGCTGAAGAACGTGCTGCCGTCGTCGACCAATCCGACCCGGCCGTTCACCCGCAATACCATCGATGAGCATCTCGACATGCTGATGGTGTGCCACCATCTCGACCCGACCATTGCGGAAGATCTCGCCTTCGCCGAAAGCCGCATCCGCAAGGAGACCATCGCGGCCGAGGACATCCTGCACGATATCGGCGCGCTCTCGATGATGGCATCCGATAGCCAGGCCATGGGCCGGGTCGGGGAGGTGATCATCCGTACCTGGCAGACCGCCGACAAGATGAAGAAGCAGCGTGGCCGTCTGCCGGACGAAAAGGGTGAGAACGACAATGTGCGCGCCAAACGCTACGTCGCCAAATACACCATCAACCCGGCCATCGCGCACGGCGTCTCCAAGCACATCGGCTCGATCGAGAAGGGCAAGCTCGCCGACTTGGTGATGTGGTCGTCGGCGTTCTTCGGCGTCAAGCCGGACGTGATCATCAAGGGCGGTTCGATCGTTGCAGCGCCGATGGGCGACGCCAACGCCTCGATCCCGACGCCCCAGCCGGTGCACTACCGGCCGATGTTTGCCGCCTACGGCAAGTCGCTCACAGCGAGTTCGCTGGTGTTCGTCTCCAAGGCGGCGATGCGCGGCGGGTTGCGCAGCAGGCTGGGCGTCGAGAAGCAGTTCGTGCCGGTCGAGAATACTCGCAAGATCAACAAGTCGAAGATGGTGCATAATGCGGCGATGCCGAACATCACCGTCGATCCGGAGACCTACGAGGTGCATGCCGACGGCGAACTCCTGACCTGCGAGCCGGCCGAGGTGCTGCCGATGGCGCAGCGGTACTTTTTGTTCTAGGACCAGGACGCCGGCCACGGCCTCGCACCGGGATACAGTCCGCGAAATTGGCGAATGGCGGGACGCGACTTCCAATCAGCAGTTCGGCGGCGTCCGGTTAACCGTTTCGATTGCATGGGGCCGCGATCGATTGACCCGGGCACATTGCGAGCCGATGTGCAATGATCTCCCGGAAATGAACAGCGTTTGCGCCACATCATGAAAATCGCCCTGAACATCCATCGTCTGGTGCCGGCCGGCGGCCTGGAGCGGCACGTGCTGCGCTTCGCCGAGGAGATGATCGCGCGCGGCCACGACATCACGATCGTGACCAGCGTCGGTGCCGAAACCGCGCCATCCCCGATCAAGACCATCACGCTCAAGCCGCGCGGTTGGAGCAATCACGCAACGGTCGCGGGCTATGCCGACGATCTGGTGCGTGCCACCGCGTCCGGTTTTGACCTGGTGGTCGGATTTCAGAAGATGCGTGGGCTCGACATGTTGTTCTGCGCCGACTGGTGCTATGCCGAGCGCAAGCGCTCGTTTCTGCAGCGTCTGGCGCCGCGTCACCGGTTGTTTGCCGGATTGGAAGAAGCGAATTTTGCGCGCAGTTCGAAAACGCTGATCATGGCACTTGCCGGGCCGCAACTCGCCGTCTATCGCGCGGTCTACAACACACAGCCCGAGCGAACGACGGTGTTGCCGCCGACGCTCGATCCGCAGTACCGCCCCGCGGCGCTGCCCGATCCGGCACGGCGCGCGGCGCTGCGGGCGCGCCACGACATTGCTGAAAGCCGATCGGCGTGGCTCTGGGTCGGTCTGCAACCGCGCGTGAAGGGGCTCGATCGCGCCATCGCCGCGCTTGCCGCGCAGCCGGCGGCGATGCTGCTCGTCTGCGGGCCGAACCCGCAGGACCGCGACGTGCGTGCCGCGCTGTTGAATGCGCGACGGCTTGGCGTTGCCGATCGCGTTCGCCTGCTTGGGCTGGTCAGCCCCGATGTTCTGCAGGAGCTGTTTGCCGCGAGCGATCTCCTGGTCCATCCCGCCCGGCTCGATGTCACCGCCATGGTGATCCTGGAGGCGATGGCCAGCGGCCTGCCGGTTGTCACCACGGCGAATTGCGGCTTTTCCACCCATGTCGCGGCCGCCGATGCCGGTCTGGTAATTCCGATGCCGTTCGATGCCGCGCAGTTCGATCAGGCGCTTGCCGCCGCGCAGGCGCAAGCCGCGCGGCGTGCGGAATGGTCGCGCAATGCCTTCGCCTATTGCGCCGATCCGGCGCTCTATTCCGGCCTGGAGCGGGCCTGCGATCTGGTGGAGGCCGTGGGGCGTGGTGGGCCGGCGGCATGGATGGCGATGACTCAGACGCCGGAGGGCCGGACGCTCGACCCTGTCGCCAAACCGACCTAATGTTCCGCGGCATCATGGCGAACACCACCCAGACCAGGACCATGCCGCGTGCGACCGCCGTCCGCGCCGCGGCGGACTATGGCGCTGACCACGTCATCGACCACGTCGTGCTCGATGCCGACGACCGTCATCGCCGCCGCATCGTCCTGACCGGTGAAGCCGGCACCACCTTCCTGCTCGACCTGCCGCAGGCGGTCGCGCTCCGGCACGGCGACGGCCTGGTGCTGGAGGACGGCGCCATCGTGCGGGTCGAAGGGCGGCCGGAAGTGCTGATCGAAGTCGCGGCCGAAAGCCCGAGCGCGCTGGCCCGGCTCGCCTGGCATCTCGGCAATCGCCACACCGACGTGCAGGTTGTCGGCGAACGGTTGCGCATCCGGCATGATCATGTGTTGGAGAACATGCTGGGGCGGCTTGGCGCAAGGCTCACGAAAATTGAAGCGCCGTTTGAGCCAGAGAGTGGCGCCTATGATGCGCAGAGCCATGGGCATCATCACCACGACCAAGATTATCATCATGTTGCGGATGGCGGCCACAGTCATCATCACCACGACGATGATTGAACAACTCAACGCCGCCGCGCTCTATCGGCTGATGGCGTGGCTGTCGCCGGCCTTTCCGGTCGGCGCTTTCTCTTATTCGAGCGGCCTGGAATGGGCGGTCGAAGCCGGTGACGTCAACGATGCCGACAGCCTGCGCGCCTGGCTGACAGTCATGCTCGCTGACGGCGGCGGCTTCTGCGATGCGGTGCTGCTCGCGCATGCCTATCGCGCCATCGCCGACGATGACGATGGCGCACTCACGGCAGTCGCGGAACTGGCGGCTGCCATGACGCCCTCCAAGGAGCGCCATCTGGAAACGACCGCGCAGGGCCGTGCATTTTTTGAAGCAACACGAGCGTCCTGGCCCTGTGCCGCGCTCGACCGCCTGACGGCCGCGTGGGATGGCGCAATCGCGTATCCGGTGGCGGTCGGCGTTGCCGCCGCTGGTCACGCTATCGGCGGTGAGGTGACCATGCTGGCCTATCTGCAGGCCCTTGCGGCGAACTGGGTTTCCGCCGGCGTGCGCCTTGTTCCGCTCGGTCAGACCGATGGACAGCGCGTGCTGGCAGCTCTGGAGCCGGTCGTTGCCGCCACCGACGCGCGCGCCGCCGCGACATCGCTCGATGACATCGGCAGCGCCGCCTTCCGCACCGACATGGCGAGCATGCGCCATGAAGGCCAGTACACCCGTCTTTTCAGGAGCTGATCCCCGTGTCCACGACCTCAAGTCCGCATGGCCCATTGCGCGTCGGCATCGGCGGCCCTGTCGGTTCCGGCAAGACCGCGCTGATGGATGCGCTCTGCAAGAAGCTGCGCGCGGATTATCAGATCGCCGCCATTACCAACGATATCTACACCAAATGGGATGCCGATTATCTGGTGCGCTCGGGCGCACTCGATCCGGAGCGCATCGCCGGGGTCGAGACCGGCGGTTGTCCGCATACCGCGATCCGTGAAGATGCCTCGATCAATCTTGCCGCCATCGCCGACATGGAAAAAAAGTTTCCCGACCTCGATCTCGTCCTGATCGAGTCTGGCGGCGATAATCTGGCCGCGACCTTTTCGCCCGAGCTTGCCGATATCACGATCTATGTCATCGATGTCGCAGCCGGTGACAAGATCCCGTCGAAGGGCGGTCCGGGCATCACCCGCTCTGATTTATTGGTGATCAACAAGGTCGATCTGGCGCCCCATGTCGGCGCCTCGCTCGAGGTGATGGAGCGCGACGCCAAGCGCATGCGCGGCGTGCGGCCGTTCGTTTTCAGCAATCTGCACACCGGGCAAGGCGTCGACGAGATTGCCGGCTTTGTCGTCGAGAAAGGTGGCCTCGGCGCGGCTTGAATAATCCGTTGCCGTCACGTCGCCGGTGGCGCGGCGGCATGCATCGCATGCGGCAGCACGAACGGCAGGTCCGCGGCCGGTACGCGTCCGACAGCCGAAGACACTTTGAACACAGAGCGCAACGTGTGGTCGGTGATGGTTTCGGCCGGTGTGCCGTCGCAGGCGACGCGGCCCCGGTCGAGCACGACTATGCGGTCGGCGAACAGCGCCGCGAGGTTGAGGTCGTGCAGGATCGCGAGACTGTCGCGCCGCGCGCGGCGCAGCGCCGCGCGACGATTCGCAGCACGTCGAGCTGATGCCGCAGATCGAGGCTTGCGGTCGGCTCGTCGAGCATCAGCAGGCCCGGGTCCTGCTGCGGCCTCGCCACAGGCCAGCTGCACCAGCACGCGGGCAAGATGCGCGCGCTGCTGCTCGCCGCCCGAGAGCGTCGGTGATCGATACGGTCGCGAAGGTCGTCGAGGTCGACATCGGCGAGCGCGCCGTCGACCAGGGTCTCGAGATCGCGGCTGACGGCCGTCGCCGGCGCCCATGCCGCACGATGTCGGCGACCGTGAACGGAAACGTGACCTGAATGCTCTGTGACAGCACCGCGCGATGCCGGGCGAGCATGCGCGGCGGATAGTCGGCGAGCGGGCGGCCTTTCAGCGCGACGCTGCCCGTGGTCGGCTTGAGTTCGCCCGAGAGCAGCGCGCAGCAGCGTCGATTTGCCGGCGCCGTTCGGTCCCACCAGCGCGACCGTTTCGCCGGCCGCGAACTGCAGGGATACGTCATCGATCAGCGCCTTGCCGCCGATCCGCACACTTACCGAATGGGTTTCGAGCGTCGCTGTCGTTGTCATAGTGCCAGCAGGGACTCGTTGACGCAGCAGCACGAACAGAAAGAACGGCGCGCCGACCGCGCGGTGACGATGCCGACCGGCAATTCGGCCGGCGCCGCCAGCACGCGCGCGATGGTGTCCGCGATCAGCAGCAGGATCCCGCCGAAGAGCAGCGACGCCGGCAGCAGCAGCCGGTGGCCGGGACCGAGCGACCAGCCGCAGCAGATGCGGCACCACGATGCCGACAAAGCCGATCACGCCGGAGACCGATACGGCCGCGCCGGCGAGCGCCGACAGCACGATGATTGCCGTGCGTTTCAGCCGCTCGACCTAGATGCCCATGTGAAACGCTTCCGCTTCGCCCAGCACCAGCAGATCGAGCCGCGCGCGATCAGCATGGCAGCGACGCCAGCAGCAGGCCAGCAGGAACGGTGTGAGGGTGGCGACCTTGGCCCAGGTCGCGCCGCCGAGCGAGCCGAGCATCCAGAACGTGATGTCGCGCAATTGCCGATCGTCGGCGACGAACACCAGAAGGCCGATTCCCGAGCCGGCCAGCGCCGCGAGGCGAGACCGCCGAGCAGGAAGATCGCGATCGAGGTCCGGCTTTCGCGGGTGGCAATGCGATAGAGCAGCGGCGGTCGTCGCCAGCGATCCGGCGAAGGCGGCGATCGGCAGGAGCGCGAATCGGCAAGGTGACGTCGAGCCGCGCGAGCAAGCGCGTCGCCGATGACGATGGTGGTTGCGGCGGCCAGTGCGCCACCGCTCGACACCCCGACCAGCGCCGGGATCGGCGAGCGGATTGCGAAACAATCCCTGCATGATGGTGCCGGCCGCCGCCAGCAATGCCGCCGACCATGGCCGCAAGCGCGATGCGCGGCAGCCGGATCGACCACAGCACCAGTTGGTCGCGCTCGAGCCAACGCGTATCGACATCGCCCGCAGGTGAGACCGAGCGCGGCGGAACAGACGGTACAGCGGAATTCCCGCCGCGCCGATCGTCGGCGGCGATCAGCGCCGACGACCAGCGAGCGCGAGGGCCAGTGCAACACGGTGAGCACGGGCGCCAAGCGACTTGCGCCGGCCGGCCACAGCCGCGCGGTCGCGAAGCCGCGCGACGTCTGCGGCAGCGCCATCGACGTCATGGCAGGCAGTCCGGACCTGCTTCGTTTTGTTCCGACGGAAGCGCGTGCCTGCAGCGAGCTCCGGATAGAGCGACAAGGCCAGGTCGCGCGCCGCCCGCGCGGTGCGCGGGCCCGAAGCCGAGCAGATAAAGCCCGTCCATGGCGACGAACGCGCTGGTCTTATGCCGCCGGCGTCAACGCGAATGCCGGGTGGGCAAACGACGCGTTTCGGCGTCTGAGCTGTCCCGTCCGCGCTGCATCACCAGCACCGCGTCGGGCTTGGCCGCGATCACGGCTTCGTCGTTGACCGGCTTGTAGCCGTCATAGCCGTCGATGGCGTTGGTCGCGCCGGCAAGCCGGATGATGCCGTCGGCGGCGGTGCTGCGGCCGGCCGCCATCGGCCGGCCGTTGATGAAGGACAACATGAACAGCACGCGCTTCGGCTTGTCGATGCTGCGCGCGCACGCGCGCCAGAGTGCGGCGAGATCGGCCTGCACCTGCGCCGCGAGGCAAGGCGCCGCGTGCCTTGGCGCCGACGGCGTCGGCGATGACCGCGGATCTTGTCGACGATGCCGTCGCCGGTGAAGTGGTCCGGAACGATCACGAACGGAACCTTGGCGGCCGATTCAGCACCGCGATGGTTTCCTTCGGGCCGGAGCCTTCGACGGCGAGGATCAACGACGGATTAAGCCCAGCACGCCTTCCGGCGAGAGCTGGCGCATGTAGCCGACATTGGGCTTCTTCTTCGAGCGCCTGCGGCGGATAGAGGCTGGTGGTATCGACGCGACGATCGCGCTGCCGTGCGCCAAGCGCATAAAGGATCTCGGTAATGGCGCCGCCGATCGAGACGATGCGGCTCGGATCGTTGATGTGGACCGCGCGGCCGGTGGCGTCGTTCACCGTGGCCGCGTGCAGCACGCCGGATATCCGCGATCATGGCGACCGCCAGGACTGATGAGCGGTCAGCCGGCGGCGCAAGAGCGGACATCCACTGGCATCAGCGTTGCGATTCGACTTCAATATGGCCGCTCACTTGGTGAGGATCAGCTTGTTCTGCGCGGTGAGGCGCAGGCGATAGATTTCCCCGCCATGGTGGATGGAGATTTCGCGCGTCGCGATAAACAGGTCACGGCTGTCGATGCGATGGTCGGCGCAGGAAATCATGCGCACGCCGGCTCCGGATGTTGCCGGGCGCTGGAATGGCGCGGCGGTGTCGGAATTCTCAGGGCCATCATTATTTGTACCGGTTCCAAAACGGCAAAATTAGAAGGGTAATCGTACAATGACAAAAACATTTAGTTTAAATGGATTTAAACTGTACATATGCTATTTTAGAGTGGTTATAATTTGCTGCGCCGTCGATTGACACCGGTAATACATATGCATTTACAAAGCAACACTTGATCGTTTGAGGACAATACGCCCAGCGATCTGCCAGCCAGCAAGCCGCGCTCGTCTGCCGCTCGCCCGCCAGCCCTGACAATGAAAAACACGAACTGGATTACGGGGCGTGATGGTCTGTCGGAGTCGTGGCGCATGTTGCGCGCAGCAGGACTTCAGCGGTTGCGTTGGTCGTGGCTCATGGCGCCGGGGGCCGCGCAAGAACACTCTGGATCCGATAACGGTGCTGGCGACGAAGATGGAAGCGAAGCGGTCGGACAACCGCTGGCGTCGGTCAGCGTCATTCGTCAGCAGGAACTGACGGAATTGATGCCAGACTACATCCCCGACGTGCTCATGGGCACGCCGGGCGTGTGGTTCCAGGAGCGTGCGGATGATCCGGAGCCGCGATCAATATCCGCGGATTGCAGGATTTCGGCCGGGTGGCGGTGGTGGTCGACGGCGCACGGCAGAACTTCCAGCGCTCGGGCCACAACGCCAACGGCACGTTTTATCTCGAGCCTGAATTGCTGGCCGGGGTCGGATGTCGTGCGCGGGCCGGTCGCCAATATCTACGGCTCCGGCGCGATCGGCGGTGTCGCTTCGTTCCGCACCAAGGATGTCAACGACATTCTCAAGCCGGGTGAGAAATACGGCATTGTCGCGCACGGCATTCTGGGCTCGAACATGTTCCAGAATCTCGAGCTCGGTATTCGGCGCCGTCCGGGTCAGCGAGAATGTCGACATCTTCGGTGGCGGGACCTATCGCTATCAAACCGATTACCGCGATAGCGCCGGCAATACCGTAAAGAATACCGGCAACGAAATCTGGACCGGCGTTGCCAAGGTCACGCTGCGACCGGCCGATGGGCACGAAGTCAAGTTTACCGGCATCAACTACGAAGCCAATTACAAGTCCGGCCAGAATGACGAAACGATTTACAATAACAACGTGATCAACCAGATCGCGACGGCGCGATGGCGCTACTCAAAACCCGAGGATCGGATTTTTGATTTCGACGGGAACATTTATTGGACGCGGACCGTTGCCGATCAGACCCTTGTAAACGGAACCCTGGCCGCCGTCGGCGAGACCCGGTCGTTTGCCATCGATACGACCGGATTCGACCTCGCCAACTCAAGTCGGTTCGATACCGGGCCGGTGCATAATACCCTGACGATTGGCGGCGATGCATTCCATGATCGTGTCAATACAAATGGCTTTTATACGGTCTATACGCCGTCCGGCGAACGGACTGTTGCCGGCGCCTTCGTTCAGTTGAAGTCGAAATATTCAAGCTGGCTCGAAGTCATCGGCGCCTTGCGTTACGATTCGTATTCGCTTGAGGGCGGCGACACATCGACATCCGGCGATCGTCTGTCGCCGAAAATCACGATCGGCATTACACCGGTGGCGGCATGGACCTTCTATGGCACCTATGCCGAAGGTTATCGGGCGCCGGCCGTGACCGAGAGCCTGATCTCCGGCACCCATCCCGCGCCGGCGATCTTCGACTTCCTGCCGAATCCGAGCCTCAAGCCGGAAGTCGGCAAGAACAAGGAATTCGGCGTCAACGTCAAATACGACAACGTCTTCAAGGCAGGCGACAAGATTCGCGCCAAGTTCTCGGTGTTTCGCAACGACGTCGAAGACTATATCGAACTGGTAGAGGTTCCGGCGGGACCGGCTGCGGGCGGCATTGACTGCGTTCCGCCATGGTTCATCCCGGTCTGTTACCAGTACCAAAACATCCATGCGGCGCGGTTGCAGGGTTTCGAATTCGAAGGCAACTATGATGCCGGCAACTGGTTTGCCGGACTTACAGGCCAGCCTGGTCAACGGCAAGAACACCGACACCGGCGAGCCTTTGGCCAAGATCCCGCCCGCTCAGGTCACCACAACGCTTGGCGGCCGCTTCTACGATCAGAAATTGACCGTCGCCGTGCGCTGGCAATGGGTCGCTGCGAAGAATTTGAACGACATCCCGGGCAATATTACCGACGGATACATCTATTATCCGACGAAATCCTACAACCTCGTCAATCTCTATGTCGGTTATCAGGTCAATGAAAACATTCTCGCGGGCCTGTCGATCGAGAATCTGTTGAACCAGAATTACGCCCGATACATGGATGTCTATCCGACGACCGGCACCAGCCCGTTTCCGGAGCCATTCAACCAGCCGGGCATTACCATCAAGGGATCTCTCAAGATGCGGTTCGCCGACGGGGTTGTGACGAAGGGGTAACTGGCGGGTCGATCGCGCGAATGTAGTATCGTATCATTTTCGGGACGAAGGGGTAGGAAATTCTGCTCGGTGCGTCCAACCACTTTCCGGTCGGCGGCGAATAACGGCCGCGGCCATGTCGAGGGTCTCCCCGACGTGGCCGCGGTTCCGCGCGTGCGTCCGCCTGCTCGTCGCGCATCCATGGCGCTGCCGGCAGAAGCCGACCTGAGTAACGTTGTTCCATTCGCCCGTGCGCCTTCCGGCGCGAATGCGCCGCCATTGAAGTTGACCCCGGCAGACCGGCCCGCGCCGCCGGCGCCGCCGGTTAACAGCCTGCGTGATTTGGCTTTGGCGCTGGTCGCGGTGCTGGTTCTGCACGCGGTCATTTACGCCGCCTTCAATCGCGCGCCGCCGCCGCAGGCCAGTATCGGCCTTGAGGTGATGTCGGTGGAACTCGTTCTTGGCGCGAACCAAGCCGCAGGGCTGGAGAAAACCAAGGGCCAGTCCTCGGTCAACAGCCGCGCCTCCAGCGGTAACGATCAACCCCAGCAGCGCGATCAGAACTTGCCGGTGGAAAAGGATGCCGGGCCCGGCGAGAAGGTCATCAAGGATGCCAAGGCGGATGCTACCGGCAGCATCTCGAATGATGCCAAGGAGGTGATTCCCGAGGTCAAGCCGGCCGAAGCGAAGCCGGTTAAATTCAAGACCGTCGAATCGAAAATCGTTGAGTCGAAGATTGCGGAACTGAAGCCGGTCGAACCGGCCGTTGAAAACAAACCGGTTGAGAATACCGCTATTCGCGAGGCTGTTCCCAGCGCGGCCAGACCGGCCGCAACGTCGCCAGTCGAGATCAAGGTTTCCGAGCAACCGAAGCCCAAGGCCATGGCTGCGGCGGTCGAAGCCGCGCCTCAGGCGGCTCCCGCGAATGAGCCGCAGCCGGTCATCGCGGCGGACGCGATGGAGGCTGCCAAGGCCGCCAGCATCGTCGAGAGAAAAAGCGAGATCCTGGCCGCCGAGGTCAAGGTCGAATCCAAATCTGAATCCAAGCCGGAGACCAAGCCGGCCGTCGTCAAGCCGGTTGATGCGTCAACCGCTAAGGCGGAATCGGCAACGCCTCCGACCGAAGCCGCGATGACACCGGTCGAGATTGCGGCCGTGACGCCGCAGGTCGTCAATCCGATTCCGGAACAGGTCGCGCCGCCGCGGCCGAGGCCCCGCCCTGAAACCGCGCCGGTCGCGACACCGAAGCGCGCCGCCGCGCCTGCGACGAAACGTCAACAGAATGCCAAGCGCGCGACGCGCAATCGCAGCAAGGATAACGCCAGGGCATCGAAGGCCTCGATGGCGGCAAGCGGAATTGGCCGTGGTCGTTCGGCAGCGACGACGAATTATCGTGGCCTCGTCAGCGCGCACCTCGCGCGCTACAAGCGCCATACGCACGGCAGCAGCGGAACAGCTACGGTTGCTTTTCAACTCAACGGCGGCGGAAAGGTCACCTCTTCGCGATTGGTGCGCGGATCCGGTGTCGCAAGTATCGACCAGGAGGCGCTCGCCATGGTGCGGCGGGCCTCGCCGTTTCCGGCGCCACCCGATGGGCGCGCGATGAGCTTTACCGTACCCCTGCGATTTGTCGTGCAATGAGGGCGAGGAACCTGATTTCCGACGACACCACCAACGGTCGCGTACCGTGACGACCACCATGCAGTATCAATGAAAGGAACAGCCATGTTTATTGCCATGAACCGCTTTCAGGTGAAGAAGGGTTCGGAACAGGATTTCGAACAAGTCTGGCTCCAGCGCGATTCGCACCTGGAAAAGGTGCCCGGTTTTGTCGAGTTTCATCTGCTCAAGGGACCCGAGCACGACGACCACACGCTTTATTCCTCGCATACGTTGTGGCAGAGCAAGGCGGCTTTCGAGGCCTGGACACAATCGGAACATTTCCGCGCGGCCCATAAGAATGCCGGCAACAACAAGCCGCTCTATCTCGGTCATCCGCAATTCGAGGGCTTCGAGGTCCGCCAGTCGCTGAGCGCCAACAAGGCGGCGTAACAGCGCTGCGGTTTGCCAATGTGATAGTGGATGACCGCAATGGTTATTCACGCCGAACCGCAACGAGTCATTGCCGGGCTGACCCGGCAATCCGTTGTGTTGGACAGACAAAAATTATTTGATGGATGCGCGGAAAGACACGTATTCGCAGCCTACCTGAAATTGGCTCTGATCCCGCGCATGACGAAGTCGTAATCTTCAGTTCTGGTACGAGGCGGTCATGACCATCGTGGCCGAAAAGCCCGAGCTCTCAGATTTCATCACGGACAATCCTGGCGCCCTGGTCGAGCAGGTCGCCAAGGATTACGGCGTGACGACGCGGGACGTGGTGGCGGCATTGCCCGCTGCCATGCGCCGGTTTGCGCCGGGCGGCGCCTTTGTCGACGTGCTGACTGACATGGCGGATTGGGGCGATGTCACCTTGATCATCCATACGGATGACGGCGTGATGGAATTCACCGGTCCGATCCCGCGCGGCGAGATCGGACGCGGCTATTTCAACCTGATGGGTTCGACCGGCTTCCACGGCCATCTGCGTCATGAGCGCTGCGCGGCGATCGCCTTCGTCGAGCGGCCGTTCATGGGCCGGCTTTCGGCCTCCGCGTTGTTCCTCAACTGCGACGGCGGCATCATGTTCAAGGTGTTCGTTGGCCGCGACGAGAAGCGCGAACTGAAAAGCGATCAGCTCGCGCGCTTTCGTGCGCTGGCCGATCGTCTGTGCAAGAGCGCGTGACCGCCGAAAATATTGCCTGATCTGAAAATCATTCCGCCGCGATCGCTTCGACCACCGGCTGCTTGTAAGCCTTCAGGCGCGGCAGGATTTCCTTGGCGAACAGCGTGAGGTTGTCGACCGTGTCATCGTGGCCGAGGAAGCCGGCCTGTCCCATCAGCAGAAAGTTGCCGCAGCCGCCGGCATGTTCGATGAAATCGATCATCTGCTGATAGGCCTGATCCGGCGTGCCGCAGAACATGATGCCGGCATCGATCAGGTCCTGCAGGCTGCTCGCGCGCATGTCGATCACGCGGCCGTCCTTGGTCAGGCTGCGCATGCGGCCTTCGCCCCGCAGCATGCGGACATTGTCGGCGACCGAAAGATAGCCCGGCGGATTGCGGAACGGCGCAAGCACGCGCCCGCCGGACCACATATAGCCCGCGACCAGTTCGCCGCGGCGGCGCGCTTCGGCCTCGTTGTCGGCGACCGCGAGCAGGCCGAGATAGCCGAACCGGTCCGGGCCCGGCATCGGCCGTCCCGCTGCCAGGGCGCCTGCGCGGTAGGCGTCGATAGAGCGGCCGGGTGTTGTAGCCGGTGCCGAGCACCGCCATGACGATAGCCGCGCTCGCCCAGCACGCGCGCATTGGTGCGGCTGCCGGTCGTGCTCCACACCGGCGGATGCGGCTGCTGCCACGGACGCGGCCACAGGTTGACATGGCGATAGTGGAAGTGTTCGCCTTCCCAGTTGAACGGCTCGTCGTGGCTGGTCATCGCCTTGATGATGAAGTCATGCGCCTCCCAGAACCGGTCCATGACACCGACCGGGTTCTGGTTCGACGACCGGGAATTCGTAGGGCACGCCTTTGACGAAGCCCATGTCGAGCCGGCCGCGCGAGATCACGTCGATGGTGGCGAGTTCTTCCGCGCACCCGCAGCGGGTCGGGCCGGTGGCCGATCGGATAGCCGAGCACCAGCAGCCGCGCGCGCTTGGTCTGCCGCGCCAGGATCGACAGCGGCACGACTGCAGGTCGCCGACATGCAGGTCGCGGTCGAGTGATGCTCGTTGATCATGATGTCGAGGCCGAGTTCGTCGGCGAGCAGCCACTCGTCGTAATAGCGATGGAATAGATCGGCGGCGACCTTCGGATCGAGATAGCTGTTCGGCAAGGTGACCCGCAGCGGGCCGTCCTGGTCCGCCCAGGCGTTGGGATAGGGCTGCTCGGTGAAATGATAGACTCTCATGACGTGGCTCCGATGCGCATAGTTCGCGCGAACGATAAACCGGTCGGCGAACACCTCCGGCTGTTCCAGATGCGGAAAATGTCCCGCGCTGCTCGATCGGCTCGAACTGCGCGCCGGGAATGGCCGCCGCAATAGGCGCGGCCATAGTCTCCGCGCACGATGCGGTCGTCCGCGCCCCACAGCACCAGCGTCGGAATGCGGATGCGATGCAGCCGGCCGGCGAGTTTGGGATTGTGCATATAGGGCGACCAGCCGAAGCGCGCCAGTCGATTCGCGATTGCGCGCGGCCGCGACGACCTCCGCCTCCGGCAGGCTGGCGTAATCGCGCTTGCCGCTCGCCGGATCGGCGAAGGCGAATTGATTGAATTCGTCCTCGGTGATGGCGAAGATGTCGACGATGTCGCGGGTCTCGCGATCGCCGACCTTGATGCCGACCGGATTGGCCAGCACCAGCCGCGCCAGCCGCGCGGTCGATTTCACCGCGATCTCCGCCGCGATCCAGGCGCCGAACGAGACGCCGACCAGCGTGACATCGCGCAGGTCGAGTGCATCCATCAGATCGAGATAGAAGTAGGCAAGATCGTCGACATTGGTCATTGCCTTGCGGCAGATCCGAGCCGCCGAAACCGGGATGCGAGGGTGCGATTACCCGCATCTTGCCGGCGAGGCAATCGAGCACGGGCGCGGCCGGTGAAAGCCCGATGCCGGGATGCAGGAACAGCAGCGGCGGGCCATTGCCGCGCTCGATCAGCTCGATCCGCAGGTCGTTGATGGTGAGCGTCCCGGCGGCGCCGCCGGCTTGTTGTGTCATCCCTGGATCCCCGCGATCGGCGTCTTTTCATTCTTGCTCCGGCGATTTATGGATCGCATGCGCTTCAAGTCAATTGCGCTCGGCGGGCAACAGCCCTGCGAAGCCAAACAACGTCCGGCCGGAGGTCATACGCCATGCCAACGCAGCCTTGTGAAACGCGAGCGGGCCTCGTCTACGCCACCCATGATGGTGTCGAACTCGCCGGCGATCTCTATTTGCCGGCGGGCGAGGGGCCGTTTCCGGTTCTGGTCGCGGTCCACGGCGGCGGCTGGATCGGTGGCGTGCGCGGCTCCTATCGGCATTGGGGACCCTATCTGGCAGCGCGCGGCTACGCGACCTTTGCCATCTCTTACCGGCTCGCAAGCAATGATCGCGTGACCTATCCGCATGCCGTGCAGGATGTCCGCGCGGCGGTGCAATTCGTTCGCGGCAATGCCGCGGCTTGCAAGCTCGATCCCAACCGGGTGGCGCTGCTGGGCAACTCGGCTGGCGCGCACCTGGCCGCGCTCGCCGCGCTCGCCGGTGATAACGAGCCGCTTGCCGGCGGCTATCCGCAGGACGCCTATGCGGCCGTCAGTGCCGACGTGAAAGTGCTGGTCGGTGTCTACGGCGTCTACGATCTCGCGCAGATGTGGCAGCACTATCAGGTGGTCTCGCCGCGCGGCAACAATCTGGAGAAATTCCTCGGCACCTCGCTGATCGACAACCGGCGCCTCTATTTCGAGGCCTCCGCGCTCAGTCATGTCACGGCCGCGAAAAATAAAATCGCGGTCTATCTATGCTGTGGCACCGAGGACGACGTGGTCGACCGTGCAGCGCAGACCGATGCCTTTCTGCTGGCGGTCAAGCAGGCCGGATTTTTCGTGCGTGGATGCATCGTCCAGGGCGCGGGACATTACTGGATGAACGACCCGATCGATGAACCGGAAAGCCATTCCGGCTTCCTGGCGCCGCGTCTCGTCCGCTTCCTGGCCGAACGGCTGTAGCGGGAGCCGCCGTCCTGACGGATATGCGATTTCGCAAGGCGCGCGCCGCTTGAGGGCACGCGCGCGAAAAAGTGAGCGGCATTCCCGTCACGCGCCGATGTTATTTGGTGTGACGCTCTCCTAAAGTCCCGGCTCCGTGACCCAAGGAAAGTACAGCCGATGATCGACTTTTACGCCCTCACCAGCCCGAACGCGCAGAAGATCTACCTCATGCTCGAAGAGCTTGAGCTGCCTTACAATGAAATCCTGGTGGATGTCTGGAAGGGCGACCAGTTCAATCCGGAATTCCTCGCCGTCAATCCCAACGCCAAGATCCCCGTGATCGTCGATCATGACGGCCCGGACGGCCGGCCCTACACGGTCATCGAGTCGGGCGCGATTCTGCTCTATCTCGCCGACAAGACCGGACGCTTCCTGCCGACGGACACCAAGCCACGTTTTGACGTCATCCAGTGGCTGATGATTCAGTTGACAGGAATAGGCCCGATGTTCGGGCAGTGGAATCATTTCAAGCTGTTTGGACCGTCCGGAAGCGACTACGCCATGAATCGCTATCACACCGAGGTCGGGCGGTTGTACGAACTCCTGGAACACCGGCTGGCGAAAAACGCCTATCTCGGCGGCCCGGATTATTCGATCGCCGACATCGCCACCTTTCCGTGGACGCGCAACCACGACAATCATGGTGTCCGTTGGGACGACCATCCTAATCTCGCCCGTTGGTTCAATGCCATTGCCGAACGGCCCGCGGTCAAGCGCGCGCTCGCCAAAATCGGCGCCATCAAATCAAGCCGCGAGAGTGCCAAGCCCGACGATCTCGACCGTTTCTTTGGTCGCGGCCGCTACGCCCGGACATAAAGCGCGCTCCGCGGCCGCGTGAACGAAAAAGCCGCCGCTGGATCAGCGGCGGCTCATAATCTTAAACCCGCAAACTCTTGCCAGGCGCTACGCCGCCACGATTGCCGAACTTCTCCAGGTTCGCCTTCTGCTTCTCGTTGCGCGGCGGCAGCTTGAACAGCCGCGCCGCGGTGCCGCCGAGGATGTTGTGCTTGGCCTTCTCCGACAGGAACGGCAGGTCGTAGATCGTCGTACGGCAGGTCGAAGTCCCAGTGCGGGTAGTCGGAGGAATACAGCAGTTGCGTTTCCGCATTGATCATGCGGAACGTGCGACTCCAGCGCCTCGCATGTCCTGAATTTCCATCGGCTGCGACGAGTAGTACATGTCGCGCATGTAGTCGCGACGGCTTCTTTTTCAAGGTCGGGCATTCCGACGAGCGCAGCATGTATTCGTGGTCGAGCCGCTGCATCAGGAACGGCACCCAGGCAAGGCCCGACTCGATCCAGATCACCGGCAGCTTCGGGAACCGCTCGCCCATGCCGTTGATCACCCAGTTGGTGAGGTGGATGATGTTGTAGCCAGGAGAAGCCGAGCGCATGCACCGAGAGGAAGCGGTTGCATGCACTTGAACACCGGTTCGCCCCAGTTCGGCACCGGCATGGAACGACAGCGCAGCCCGCGCTCTTCCATCGCGCGATAGACCTTCATGTAGGCGTTGTCGTAGACCGGCAGGTTGCGCACGGTCGTGACCATGAAGCCGGTGACGTGCTTGCAGTCGCCGAATTTCTCGACCTGGCGCAGGCACTGGTCCGGATCGGAGAACGGCAGGCACAGCATCGAATAGATGCGTCCGCCGCCTTCGGGCAGCACCTTCTCGGTGAGCCAGCGATTGTAGGCCCAGCACAGGTCGGCCTCCATTTCCTTCTGCGGGTGCATGCCGATCGAGAGCATGCCGGTCGGGAACAGGCAGGCATAGTCGACGCTCATCGCGTCCATCCAGCGCTCGCTGAGCTGCACGTCGCGCTGCCGGTCGGACGTCGGTCTTTTCGGTGGAGCGCAGCGGATAGCGCGTCACCCGGCCGCCCATGTCCTGGAAGCCGACGCTGTGCGGAATGATGATCGCCGCGTCCGCGCTTGGCGCGGCCCGGCCATGGCCAACTGCTTGAGGACCTCGTTCTCCATGAACGGCAGGATTTCGCTCAAATGCTCGTTTTCGTAGTGATGCGCATCGACGTCGACGATCAGCATGTCGTCGAACTTGCGCTGACCGCCTGCTTTGCGCGGCATTGCGCAACAGGCGGCGTGGTGTTGAGCTCGTCGACGGATACGCGTCGGCCACGATCAGCGATGAGGTCCATGGTGTCTCTCCCGATATTCTCTAAGACGGCCCGTCTCGGCGCTCAGCGTCCGGTCCAGGCCTGCCACATTCCCAATTCAAACACCGCAAGATTTCCGGCCTTCAGCAGGCCGCTCGCAACGATCATGATGTCGGTACCGGTCGCGCCATCGCGTCCGGCGAGCGGCAGTTCCGTGCCGCCGGCCTCGACCTGCATCGAATAGCAGTGGCACAGGGCGCCCATCAGCGCCTGCAGGGCCGGTGGTGACAGCGCCTCCGGTTTGCCATCAGCCAACGCGCGCTCGATCTCACGCGCCAGATCCGTCGCCCGGGCGGAGAGTTCATTGTCCGCAGACTCTTCCGGCGCTGGCGGTGCCGATTTTACCTTACGCGCGGTGCCGCCGGCGGTGTCCTTTGCCGAGACCTTCGGCTTGGACTTCGATGCGGCCTTAGGTGACGACATAAATGTCATCCCCCTTGCGAACGACCTGGTACTTCCGCAGCTTCTGGCGCCGGTCGCCGACGAATTCGCCGGTGGTCATGTCGTATTCATAGCCGTGCCAGGGACAGACGAAATGCAGTTCGTCTTCCGAGAAGTAGAGCCCCTTCGAGGTCTTGTCCGGCATGATCCGTTCTTCGACCTTGGCAATAATCAGTCCCTCGCAGGCCGGTCCGCCCTGATGCAGGCAGGTATTGCTGTAGGCGAAATATTGCCCCTTTTCCTTGAACACGCCGATTTCGTTATCACCGACAAAGACGATCCGGCGATCGCCATCAGTGAACTCGGAATCCTTGGTGACGAATTTCTCGGCCATGCGCGCGATTTCCTCCTAGCGGATGTTCTTTGTCGTCTTGTTATCTTTGTCTTCTTCTAATCGGACGCCGATTTGCCGACCGCCGCAAAGCCATATTGCCATGATTTTGCAAATCATAGTTTTGCAGCGGCCGCTCGGGCGGCATCCGTCGCCCAGACCCTGGGGGCCGCGGGTGGGCGACAAAAATTTGCGCCTTTTCTGTTGCAAACGCAACTTCTTCAAATGAGAAAAAGTACATTGCGACCATGCGCGCCCGCGGGCCTGGCGCCATTGATGCGGCTCCTTGCACGTACCGCGCAAGAGCGATTTTTGACCGGCCAAGTGGCCGCGGCCGTTGACGGCGCCCACCGGAATGGAGGACAGAAGGTCGTCGAGGAATTTTGCCGATCAAGGACATGAAATGCGGGACACGGATGTACTTATTGTTGGGGCAGGCCCTGTTGGACTGACGATGGCGGTCGATCTGGGCAAGCGCGGCATCCGCTGTACGCTGATCGAGCAGAAGCCGGCGCCGCAATTCCTGCCCAAGATGGAGCGCTGCAACGCCCGCTCCATGGAGATTTTCCGCCGCCTGGGGCTGGCCGAGCGCATCCGCCAGGCCGGGCTGCCGGCCGATTGCCCGATGGATGTCTTCATCGTGCTGTCGGTGGTCGAGCCGCCGCTGCTACATCTGCCCTATCCGTCGGTCAATCAGGCCAAGGCCGAAATCGCCGCCTGCCGCGACGGATCGCTGCCGCTCGAGCCCTACCAGTTGATCTCGCAATATACCCTTGAGCCGCTATTGAAGTCGGTGGCCGACGAACTGCCGAGCGTGAACGTACGCTTCGGCTGCGAATTGCTGTCGTTCCGGCAGGATGCCGAATCGGTGACCGCCGAGGTCAAGACCGGCGATGGCAAGACCGAAACCATCCGCGCCGCCTATCTGGTGGGCTGCGACGGCGGCAACTCTCTGGTGCGCCGCCAACTCGGCATCGGCTTGCAGGGCGAGGCCAACCTGCTGGAACTGCGTCAGGCGCTGTACCGCTGTGATGACCTGTTCGAGCGCATTCCGATCGGCAAGGGCCGCCATTACCACGTTGCCGACAACCAGGCGACTTTCCTGATCATGCAGGATTCCACCAAGCACTGGACCTTGCATGCCGTGGTCGAGACCGATGCCGACATGGCGACCCAGTTCGAACAGACCGTCGCCATGCCAGTCAAGTACGAGATGCTGTATGTCGGCAAGTGGCGGCAGAACCTGCTGGTCGCCGATCGCTACACCGAGGGCCGCGTGTTCATGGCCGGCGATTCCGTCCATCTTGTCATTCCGACCGGCGGCCTCGGCATGAACACCGGTGTCGGTGATGCCATCGATCTGTCGTGGAAACTCGCCGCGACCCTGCAAGGCTGGGGTGGCCCCAATCTTCTCGCCTCCTACGAAATCGAACGGCGGCAGATCGGTGAGCGCAATGTGGCGGCCTCACGCTATGCCTCGCTCGGCCGGCGCAAATGGCGCGGCGAATGGCGTCCAAACATCCGCGACAACACACCGGAAGGTGCGGCCACCCGCGCTCATCTTGCCGCCGTCGCCGATGTCGAGCAGCGCAAGACCAACGAGATGATCGGCGCAGAACTCGGCTACCGCTATGTCGGCTCCCCGCTGATCTGGCCAGACGAAGGCGAGGGACCGGAACACGATTTCAGGACCTATCACCCGACCACCTGGCCAGGCGCGCGGCTGCCGCATGTCTGGCTCGATAACGGCACGGCGATGCAGGACCGCATCGGCGACGGCTATACGCTGTTGCGGCTCGGTCGCAGCACGGCCGACGTCGATCCGCTGGGCGCGGCCTTCGAACGCATCGGCGCGCCCTACCGGGTGCTCAATGTCCCTGACGGCATCGCCCGCGAAGTCTATGGCCACGATCTCCTGCTACTGCGTCCTGACCTGCATGTGGTCTGGCGCGGTAGCCAGTTGCCGGACCACCCGGACGCACTCGCGGCCATGGCGACCGGTCATTGAGGAGCCGGCGGCGTTCGCGGCTTGAATGCGACGACCGTCTTGAAAATCGGGGCCGCGCCGAGCGGGCGCTGGGAACTGCCGGTTGTGGTCCATGGCTTGACGGCCATTTTTGCGACAATCGACCGCTTTCATGCCGTCAGGGATGATTCCATAATGACAGACTGATAAGAACAGCACCGGTCCAGTGGGAGGATGACGATGATGATGGCTAGAATTCTCAAGACGGGTTTCGCGGCGTCAGCAGCACTTGCCGTGCTGTTGTGTGCTCCGGCGGCGCGCGCCGAATTCCCCGACAAGAATGTCACCTTCGTGATTCCGTTCGGTCCGGGCGGCGGCTTTGACCGCACCGTGCGGTTGATTTCGCCGTATCTGGAGAAGGCGCTGCCGAACAAGGTCGAGGTGCTGCCGAAAAACATGCCCGGCGCCGGCGGCCGCAAGGGCTATTCGGTGGTCTATCGCGCCAAGCCTGACGGCTACATTTTCACCATCGCCAACATGCCGGGCGCCGCACTGCCCGGCGTGCTCGGCGAGAAGATCGAATACGACCTCAACAAGTTCACCTGGATCGCGCGTCTGGCGAGCGAAGAATACATGATCGGCGTGCCGGCCAAGTCCAACATCAAGTCGCTGGATGACCTGATCAAGCTCGGCCGGCCGGTGAAATTTCCGAGCACCGGGTTCGGGTCGACCGGCCAGGCCGCGACCGCTGTCGTCGGCGACGTTCTCAAAATGCCGGTTAACCACCTGACCGGCTACAAGGGTACCAGCGCCTATATTGTCGGCACCATCCGCGGCGACGCCGACGCCGCGCTCGCGCCGGTTTCGACGTTCCGCAAATTCGTGCAGTCCGGCGACATCCGGCCACTGGTCACGTTTGAAGAAAAAAGCTCGATGCCGGGCGTCCCGACCATCGCCGAACTTGGCCATCCCGAACTGACCGGGCTCGCGGTCGAGCGCTTCGTGCTGGCGCCGCCCGGTTTGCCGGCCGATGTCACCAAGGCGCTGTCGGATGCCTTCACCAAGGCGGTCAACGATCCCGACTACAAGGCCGCGACCGTCAAGACCGGCGAATTGCTGGCCTATCTGCCGGCGGACGAAGCCCGCAAGGCCGCCGAGAAATCACTTGCGATCTTCCTGAAGCACAAGGAAGCCGTCAGCAAGAAGAACTGATCGTTCCTCAATTTTAGATGGAATCCGGCCCGGGCTTCGGCCCGGGCCCTGGCGGTTGGCCATGTTCGAAAGCACTCTCGCCGCTTTGCAGGTGTTGTTCACGCTGCAAGGCGCGATGTTCCTGGCGCTCGGCGTCGTCATCGGTCTGGTGTTCGGCTGCATGCCGGGGCTGGGCGGGACGACGGCGATCGCGCTGCTGATGCCGTTGACCTATTCCATGGAAGCCAGCCATGCGATGGCGCTGGTCGGTGGCATCATGGGCGCGGTTTCCGCCGGCGGATCGATCTCGGCGATACTCCTCAACACACCCGGTACCGCGCCGAACGCCGCGACATGTTTTGACGGTTATCCACTCGCCCAGCAAGGCAAGGCCGGCTTGGCGATCGGCGCGGCAGCGACCGCCTCCACGCTGGGTGGATTGATTGGCGTGGTCGTGCTGATCGCGGTCATTCCGCTGATGAAGGCGATCGTCCTGCTGTTCGGGCCGCCGGAATTTTTCATGCTGGCGCTGATGGGTCTTGCCGCGATTGCGGTGTCGACCGGCGGACAGTTTCTGCGCGGCCTGATTGCCGGCGCCATCGGCTTGATGCTGTCGTTCGTCGGCTATGACGCGATCAGCGGAGGCGTCCGTTTCACGCTCGACACCGACTATCTGTTTGACGGTATTCCGTTGGTGCCGGCTTTGACCGGCCTGTTCGCGATATCTGAAATGATCGCGCTGTCGGTCACCGGTGGCACCATCTCCAAGGAAGCCGGAGCGACGCGCATCACCAGCGTGTTCGATGGCGTTTGGGCCGTCTTCCGACACTGGAAAATTCTGCTTCAGGGGTCCGCCATCGGCACCTTTATCGGCGCCATTCCCGGACTGGGCGGAACGGTCGCGGCGTTTCTGGCCTATACCGCCGCGATGCAGATCTCCAAGAATCCGGAGACGTTCGGCAAGGGCAATATCGAAGGCGTGATTGGACCGGAATCCGCCAACAATGCCAAGGATGGCGGCGCGCTGATCCCAACCTTGGCCTTCGGCATTCCAGGATCGGCCGAGATGGCGGTCTTTCTCGGCGTTCTGGTGCTACATGGCCTGGAGCCGGGGCCGATGCTATTGATCGAGCACGAAGGCGTGATCTTCAGCCTGATCTTTGCGCTGTCGGCATCTTGCATTCTGGCGACCTTGATTACGCTGTCGGTCGCGCGCTGGCTGGTCCTGATCACCTTGGTCAACGTGCACATCCTGGTGCCGGCGGTGATCGCGATTTCACTGGTCGGGGTTTATGCGTTGAAGGAAAATGCCGGCGATGTCGTACTGGCGGTGCTGTTCGGCGTTTTCGGCTATCTGATGATCCGGTTCCGGTTCCCACGCGTCACGCTGGTCATCGCGCTGATCCTGGGCGAGATCGCCGAGCGCAGCTTTCATCAGTCGATCAACATGGCGAGTGGCGATTGGACTATCTTCTTCACCCGTGGCATCTCGTTTTTTCTGTTTATCGTAACCGTTTTTTGTCTGATCTTTCCGGCGCTGCAATCGTTGCGCCGTCGCGCGCGGCGCGCTTAGGGGGCCCTGGCGATGAGCGTTCAGGTTCGCTGGCGTGAATTCTCGACGTCATTGGTCGTTCTCGCGATCGGCATCGCCTATTTGATTTGGGCCAGCACCTATCCGCCGGAACTGAGCGCGGTGCCGACCCTGGTCGCCTGGCTGACGATCGTGCTGGCTTTGATCGACGCGGCATCGCAGACCGAGACCCGGCTCGGGCACATCATTCGCACGGTCGTCGGACAACAGGCCGCAGGCGAACCCGCCGGCGAGGCGAAGGCCCCACCGCCGGGCTGGCGGGCGGTGGTATTCTCGGTTCTCTGGCCGCTGACCTATGTTGCCGCCGTGATCGTCGCCGGTTTCCTGCTGGTGACGCCGATCTATATCTTCCTCTACATGGTTCTCTACGGCCGCCAGCCGGTGATGATGAGCGCACTGTCCGCGCTGATCACGACGACCATGATTTGGGTCACGTTCGAGCTGCTGTTCCATTATCCGCTGTTTCCCGGCCTCCTGTTTGGCGGCATTTTCTGATCCCGATCCCGAATCCTGCGGCCTGACAAGGCGGCAGGACTGACGATCCGTGATATAGCGACGATCATGATCCCGCTTTCCATTCTCGATCTCTCGCCGGTTGCGTCCGGTTCCTCCGGCGCGGTCTCGCTGCGCAATTCGCTCGATCTTGCCCAACTGGCGGACCGGCTCGGCTACACCCGCTATTGGGTCGCCGAACATCACAATCTGCCGTCGATTGCGAGTTCCGCACCTGAAATCATGATCGGCCAGATCGCGGCGCTGACCAGCCGCATCCGCGTCGGCTCCGGCGGCGTGATGTTGCCGAACCATGCGCCGCTGATGGTGGCCGAACGCTTCAAGGTGCTGGAGGCGTTGTTTCCCGGCCGCATCGATCTTGGCCTGGGCCGGGCTCCCGGCACCGATCAGGTGACCTCGTTTGCGTTGCGCCGCCGCCAGGACAACCGCGACGATTTCCTCGAGCGCTTTCAGGAACTGATCCTGTTCGAGAACCAGGAATTCCCGGAAGGTCACCCGTTTCGCGCCGTCCGTGCGATGCCTGCCGATGTTCCGCTGCCGCCGATCTGGCTGTTGGGATCGAGCGGCTACAGCGCCGAACTGGCAGCCCAGATTGGCGCCGGCTTTGCCTTTGCGCATCATTTCGCAAGCTACGATGCGGTGGCCGCGATGAGTTCATATCGCAGCAACTTCAACGCCTCCGGTTGGCGCAAGACGCCTTATGCCATTCTCGGCGCGGCGGTGGTGTGCGCCGAAACCGATGCCGAGGCCGAGCGACTCGCATCGACCATCGAGTTGAATTTCCTGCGCCGCTCCAAGGGCGAATATCTGCCGCTCGCGAGTCCCGAAGACGCGCTCGCCTATCCCTACACGGCGCTCGACCGGGAGCGCATGCGCCAGAGCCGCGCGCGGCTGTTTGTTGGAACGCCCGAGACGATTTTGCAGCGAATGCAGCCGTTGCTGGACGCGACCAAAGCAGACGAATTGATGGTCACCACCATGGTCTACGACCACAATGCCCGCCGCCGTTCGTATGAATTGCTCGCCGACGCCTTCGAATTGGCCGCGTCCGCCAATCAGGCCGTGGCGCAGACGGCGTGAGGGTGCGATATGGTCGCGACCGACGGCAGTCTGTTTGATGACATTCCATCGGCGGCGGCCGAAGAGCAGGTCACTGATCTGCTGGCAAGGCCGGGTCTGCGGATCGAGCGCATCGTGTCGCACGGACAGGCCAGCCCGCCGGGCTTCTGGTACGACCAGGAACAGTCGGAGTGGGTCGTGGTCATACAAGGCGCCGCGTCGCTGCAATTCGAGGGCGAGAAAGAACCGCGCATCTTGACCCCCGGCGATTACCTTCTGATCCCCGCCCATGTCCGCCATCGCGTGACCTGGACCGCGCCAGACGAGCCCACCATTTGGCTTGCGGTTCATTTCCGATAAGGGTAACGCCTTTGCAACGAACGGCCGGGCAGGCCGCGACCATCGGCAATTGAGACCAAGCCCCGGCTCGCGATTTTCAGGTCCTGCGTAACCACAAACTTGGGAGGTCTACTTGGGCAAGCATTTCACTCTGACCGCCGCCGACAAGCATCAACTCGGTGCCTATCGCGCCGACCCGGCTGGAACCGCCAAGGGCGGCATCGTCGTCATCCAGGAGATTTTCGGGGTCAATCAGCACATCCGCGCGGTCTGCGACCGGCTCGCCAAGGAAGGCTATGTCGCCGTTGCGCCGGCCTTGTTCGATCGCACCCAGCCTGACTTCCAGTCCGGCTACACGCCAGACGAGATCGCCAACGCCCGAAAATTCGTCGCTAATCCGGATTGGGGCGCGATGATGCGCGACACCCAGGCTGCGATCGACGAACTCAAGGACGTCGGCCCGGTCGCCATCATCGGTTTCTGCATGGGCGGTACCATCGCCTTTCTGGCCGCGGCCAAGCTCAACGGCCTGTCCGCGGCGATCGCCTATTACGGCGGCCAGATCGCCAAGAACGCCGACGAGAAGCCGAAGGTGCCAGTGCAGATGCACTTTGGCGAAACCGACGCCGCGATTCCGATGACGGACATCGATCTGATCAAACAGAAGCGGCCCGAATGCGAGGTCTTCGTATATCCGGGCGCCGGCCATGGCTTTCATTGCGACGAGCGCGGCAGCTTCCATGAAGAGAGTTCAAAGCTCGCCTGGCAGCGCTCGACGGAATTCCTTGCCAAGCACATGAAGAAGTAGCGGGCCGGCAGCATCAGCCGCGACCATCCAATAAAAGCGGCCTCCGGAGCGATCCGGAGGCCGTTGGTGTTTTCAGCAATGCTTGATTGCGTTCAGGACGCAGCTGCGACCCCGGTGCCGATCGCGCAACTCACGCCGGTGCCGCCGAGACCGCAATAGCCCATCGGGTTCTTCGCCAGATATTGCTGGTGGTAGTCCTCGGCAAAATAGAATTCCGGTGCGTCGAGTATTTCCGTTGTGATCGCGCCATAGCCGCGCGCGGCGAGCCCCTTTTGATACATCGCCTTTGACGCTTCGGCCGCTTTGCGCTGCTCCGGCGTGAACACATAGATGCCGGAACGGTACTGCGTGCCGGCGTCATTGCCCTGGCGCATGCCCTGGGTCGGGTCGTGATTTTCCCAGAATGTCTTGAGCAGCGTCTCGTAGGAAATCTTCGACGGGTCGTAGACCACCAGCACCACTTCGTTGTGGCCAGTGCGGCCCGAGCAGACTTCCTGGTAGGTCGGATTGGGCGTATGGCCGGCAGCATAACCGACCGCGGTGATGTGGATGCCGTCGCCAAGCTCCCAGAACTTGCGCTCCGCGCCCCAGAAGCAGCCCATGCCGAAGACGGCAAGTTCAAGGCCTTCGGGATAAGGCCCCTTGAGGGCGCGATGATTTAGGAAATGCTTTTCCGCGGTCGGGATCGGCGTTTCCCGGCCGGGCAGCGCTTCGGTGGGCGTGGGAATTTCAGCGGCTTTCTTGAACAGGAACATGACAGCTTGCTCCTTCTGCTTTTCGTCAGCTTTTCGGCGGTCCCGCCAGATGGCAGGAATATAAGAACAATCAATCGCTTGCGCACGGGCGACGGTCCGCGCGTGCCTTCACGAATGCGAGACGATCGGGCCTCACCCGACCTGATCAATCGCGCGCGTAGCCGATGACGGGTTTCTTCTTCCGTCCAAGCCAGGAGAAGATCAGGCCCAAAATGGCCAGGATCAACCAGGCCGGCTGTTCGAGAAAATAGGGCTGCAGCACCGCCTGCCAAAGCCAGACGCTGACGTGGCGTTCGATCGCCGGCTGCAGCAATAGCAGCGAGTTTTGATCGATCGCCGCCCAGAGATCTCCGACCGGCGTTGCCTGGAAGGTGTGATTGGCAATCATCCGGGTGCCGTCATAGACCAGCAGAATGAAGGCGAGGGCGAGACACAGAAGCCCGAAAAATCGGAAGACAAAACGGATCATGGTGGCGCCGCGCAAAAATGGTTAACTGATCGTCATGCGCAGGGATTACTCCGCCTTTGCCTTCGGTTCAATCTTGGCGCTGGAGAAAGATGGCCGTGCGGCAATCACCGGAACGGCAGACCAGCGACACCCTTGACAGCCGCTCGCTTCGATGGTCGACCCTGCGAGGTATTTGCGCCAGCGGGGATACCCAGGATACGCGTTAGGGAGTTGAAATGTCCGCCAAATCGAACGACCGCGGCACGCGGCCAACCTTTACCGATCAGGAAGCGCTGCACTTTCACTCCCATGGCCGCCCCGGCAAATTGGAGGTCATGGCGACCAAGCCGATGGCGACCCAGCGCGATCTTTCGCTGGCCTATTCGCCGGGCGTCGCCGTTCCGGTGCTGGCAATCGCGGAAGATGAGACCAAGGCCTACGACTACACCACCAAGGGCAATTTCGTAGCCGTCGTCACCAATGGCACCGCCATTCTGGGGCTCGGCAATCTCGGCGCGCTGGCGGCCAAGCCTGTGATGGAGGGCAAGGCGGTTCTGTTTAAGCGCTTTGCCGATATCGATTCCATCGATCTTGAGGTCTCGACTGAGGATCCGGACGAATTCGTCAACTGCATCAAACTCTTGGGCAAAGGCTGGGGTGGCATCAATCTGGAAGACATCAAGGCTCCGGAATGTTTCGTCATTGAGCAGCGCCTGCGCGAACTGCTCGACATTCCGGTCTTTCATGACGACCAGCACGGTACCGCCATCATCGCGGCGGCCGGCCTGATCAACGCTCTCGACCTGACCGGCCGTGACATCAAGCACACCAAGCTGGTGTGCAACGGCGCGGGCGCCGCCGGCATCGCCTGCCTTGAATTGCTGCGCGCGATCGGCTTTGCACCGGAAAATCTGATGCTGTGCGACACCAAGGGCGTGATTTATCAAGGCCGCACCGAGGGCATGAATCAGTGGAAGTCCGGCTTCGCGGTCAAGACCGAGGCCCGCACCTTGGCCGATGCCCTGGAAGGGGCCGACGTGTTTTTCGGACTGTCGGCCAAGGGCGCGGTCACTCAGGACATGGTCCGTTCGATGGCGGACAAGCCAATCATTTTCGCCATGGCAAATCCGGACCCGGAAATCACCGTTGAGGAAGTCGCCGCGGTTCGCGACGACGCCATCATGGCGACCGGGCGTTCGGACTATCCCAACCAGGTCAATAACGTCCTCGGATTTCCCTACATCTTCCGCGGCGCGCTTGATGTGAGGGCAACCGCGATCAACATGGAGATGAAGATCGCGGCAGCCCACGCGCTGGCCGAGCTGGCGCGCGAGGACGTGCCGGACGAAGTCGCCGCCGCCTACGGTGCACGGCCGAAATATGGTCCCGATTACATCATCCCGGTGCCGTTCGATCCGCGCCTGATTTCGGCGGTGCCGCCGGCGATTGCCAAGGCGGCGATGGATTCCGGCGTGGCGCGGCGTCCGATTATCGATATGGACGCCTACCGGCACCAATTGCGCTCGCGGCTCGATCCGGTTGCCGGCGTGCTGCAGCGGGTGTTCGAGCGCCTGCGGCGCCATCCCCGGCGCGTCGTGTTCGCCGAAGGCGAAGAGGAACAGGTCATCCGCGCCGCGGCGAGCTTCGTTCATCAGGGTCTTGGCACCGCGCAATTGGTCGGACGCGAGGATCGTGTACGCGAAACCGCATTGGCGCTTGGTGTCGAACTTGGCGGCGGCATCGAGATCATCAATGCCGCGCTCTCCAGCCGCAATGCCGCCTACGCGTCGTATCTTTACGAGCGCCTGCAACGCAAAGGCTTCCTTGCGCGCGACTGCCAGCGCTTGGTCAACCAGGACCGCAATCATTTTGCCGCTTGCATGATCGCGCTCGGCGATGCCGACGCCATGGTCACCGGCGTGACGCGCAATTTTTCCGTGGCGCTCGACGACGTGCTGCGCTGCATCGATCCCAAGCCCGGTCATCGGGTGATGGGTGTCTCGCTGGTTCTGGCGCGGGGCCGCACTGTCATCGTCGCCGATACGGCGGTGACCGAAATGCCGGAAGCCGACGAGATCGCGCATATTGCAATTGAAGCGGCCGGTGTCGCCCGGCGTCTCGGCTACGAGCCGCGGCTCGCGCTTCTGGCGTTTGCGACCTTCGGGCATCCGCAGGGCGAGCGTGCCGCGCGGGTGCAGGAGGCCGTCCGCATTCTCGACGGCCGCCGCGTCGATTTCGAATATGATGGCGAGATGGCCGCCGATGTCGCGCTCAATCCCGATCTGATGGCGGCCTATCCGTTCTGCCGTCTGACCGGTCCGGCCAATGTGCTGATCATGCCGGCGTTCCACTCCGCTTCGATCGCGACCAAGCTGTTGCAGGAGATGGGCGGCGCGACCGTGATCGGACCGATCCTGGTTGGGCTCGACCGGCCGGTGCAGATCGTTTCGCTCTCGTCCAACGATAGCCAGCTCGTCAACATGGCCGCGCTGGCCGCCTACAACGTCAACGGCTGAGTTTGACGCACGGCGTTGCAATGCCGAATCTGAGGGGAGAAAACACCATGCAGCCAACCCTGAGCGGCGTCATCGCCGCGGTTGCTACCGCTGTCGACGACAACGGCGAGCCCGATTGTGCGCGCGCCACCAAGCTCGCGCGGTTCCTGCTCGACAATGGCTGCGATGGCCTCAATGTGCTTGGAACGACCGGCGAGGCGACCTCATTTTCGCTGGCGCAGCGCAAGACGGTGATGACCGCCTATTGCGATGCCGGCCTGCCGCTCGATCGCATGATGGTCGGAACCGGTGCGGCCGCGGTCGCCGACGCCGTCGCGCTCACCCGGCACGCCGCCGAACTCGGATTTGCCGGCGCGCTTGTCCTGCCGCCATTCTATTACAAGGGCGTGCCCGATGATGGCCTGGTCGCCTATGTCGAGACCATTGTCGCGGCCACCAAGGATAAACCGGTCCCGATCTACCTCTATCATTTCCCTTCGCAGTCGGGCCTGCCCTGGCACACCAAGCTGATCGGCCGGCTGCTGGATCAATTCGGCCAGCGCATCGTCGGCCTGAAGGATTCCTCCGGCGACATGGCGTTCGCGCGCGCGGCGGCCGCCATCTCGCCCGATTTCAAGGTCTTCCCCTCGACCGAGGCGGTCCTGATCGAGGCCCGCGGCGGCGCCTTTGCCGGCTGCATATCCGCGACCGCCAATCTCAACCCCGACCTTTGTGCGCGCGCATTCCATCACGGCGACCCGGCGGCTCTCGATGCCGCCGTCAAGATCCGCTCGCTGTTCGACGGCAAGCCCCTGGTGTCCGGCGTCAAGTCGCTGCTCGCCCATATCCATGGCGATCCGGCCTGGGCCCGGGTCAAGCCGCCGCTGGCGCCGTTCTCGGCCGCTGACCGCAATACGGTGGTCGCCGGTTATGACGACGTGCGCACCCAACGGGTGGCGTAAGCCGGCATCGGGGCGCTACAAATGTTGACGCTGCGCGGCGGTCCCACTATAAGCGGCGCCAATTCAATCGCAGCTCGGTGGCGGGTTGTCCCGCCGCCGCGGTTTTTCGTGGTGGACCGGGCGTTGAGGCCCGGTCGCGAGAGCCGACCGCAGGACGAGATTCAAGAAATGCCCAATACCAAATCGGCCCAAAAGGCGACCCGCGTGATCGCGCGGCGTACTGAGGTCAACAAGGCACGGCGGACGCGCATGCGCAGTTCCGTCCGCAAGGTCGAAGAGGCCTTGGCGAGCGGAGACAAGACCCAGGCCTTGGCCGCGTTGGCGGCGGCCGAACCGGTCATTATGCGTGCCGCCCAAAAGGGCGTCATTCATAAAAACACCGCCAGCCGGAAGGTCTCGCGCCTGAACGCGCGAGCCGTCAAGCTCGGCAGCTAGAGCATTTCCAGGCGAAGTGGAAACCGGTTCGCCGTCCGGAAATGCGATAAATTGAGACGATAGAGCGCTTTCACGATTCCACGAGATCGAAAGCGCCCTTGAAGGGCTCTTCGATTTTGCTTCTCAGGCTTCTGACGTTTACGGCCGCTGGGTTCACCCCTGTGGCCTTTTCGTCATTGCGGTATTGCCGGGTCGGCGCGAGCGCGTCGTAATCGGAGCCCGCGTGCCGACCGGTTCGCGACGCGGCGAACTTCCAAGGCGCATTGTTAAGATTTCTGATTTTGAAAACAAAATTGCGATGAGCCGGATTCGGCTCCGGTTTCGTCTGCAATCGGATCGATCACGCCAGGCGCGCTGGGAAACGTGAAAAAACGCAGGTTCCCGACGGATTTGCCACGAACTGCTGTTGGATGAGGCAAAAGTGTTGTAAAAGCGACACAATTGCAGGCTATTTTAGGCAGAGAACAGCATATACGTAAATTTACGTATTGTGATGATTGTTATAAAAGCAGCGCCGTTTTGTTAATTCCACCGGGGGTTACCCTGTCTTTCCGAACACAGAAAAGTCCGGTGGCAGAAGGACTTAACGGGAAAGCGCCCCCCGGGGCTTGAATTTTTAGATATTGGGCAGAAAGCGGGCAACATTGCGGCCTGCCTCCATTTCGTTTGCTCTGGCGCCCGTCACGGACGGCTCGCCGCCCCGATTCTGTGTCGCGTTTCAATGTAGTTAGACAGCGCCTTGTTAGATCCGGCCGGGCCCGTCCGGGCCGCGCTTGCGGCCTGTGAAAACGATCGGCCGATGAATCCCATTGCAGGCGTTCGGCCGTCTGTGTATTTTCAATCCACCCTAGGGTTTCTGGAGTAATCCAGTATTGAAACGTACTTGAGTTCGCATGGGTTGGGGTCGGGCGATTTTTTAGCGTAATTTGCGCCCGAAATGCTTAGCGAGCTTGAGTATGAAGCTTTGGGGCAGGTGTCTAAACTTCGCGGCGGCGGCGTAATTGTATTAGGCGGCGTGAAGTTTCTTACAGATACTAAAATCAATAAGAGTCGGCAGCCATCGTGCTTTGCGGCCACGATGGAGAGGGGGCGTATGATGACAAAACGATCGGTTCTTTTCGGCCCGCCCGGGTATTGCGTAGCGACGGGCCTTGTTTTGGCAGCGCGGACCACGCCTGCCTCCACGCGTTTTAGCGTCAGGAATGCAAGTTCCCGTTATGGGAGCTTAGCGGACGGCGGTTCCGATCCCGGCAATCATCGTTGTCGTCCCTTCGACTGCGATGCCGCGCCCAAGGGGGTTTTGCCCCCCGCGAGCGGCTGAAGGCCATCACCTTCAAATCTTAGTTCGATGGCCGACCTGCACTGCTCGCGCGATTAGCGGGGCGGGCCGGTGGGATGCCGCACCGCCAGTACTCTTGTCAGTATCGTTGCGTCCCTTCGTGCCAAAGCCCGACAGCGTGAGCGTGCATGAACCGCGTTCGGCCGAATCCGATTTTTTTGGACGGGAAACAGATGACCAACATCAACATGACGAATTTGGAACAAGACAGCTGGTCGCGTGTGCGGGGACGCCTTCGCGCAACGGTGGGTGAGGATGTCTATTCGAGTTGGTTCGCGCGCATGGCGCTGGAAGAAATCGACCAGGATACCGTTCGGCTTTCGGTGCCGACGCGTTTTCTCAAGAGCTGGATCCAGTCCCACTATGCCGACCAGGTGCTGACCTGTTGGCAGGCTGAGCAGGACGCCATCGGCCGCATCGAATTGACTGTGCGCACGGCGGTTCGCGCAATGCCGCCCAAGGCGCAGCCGGTCCAGCCGGCCGAAGCACCGCGCGAAAACGGTGAGACCAAGTTCAACGGCTTTGAGGCGCGGATGGCCGCGACTGCGCCGGTCGCCACTGCGCACGACGATCTTGGTGGTTCGCCGCTCGATCAGCGGCTGACCTTCGATACGTTTGTGGTCGGCCGCTCCAATGCGCTGGCGCAGGCGGCGGCCAAACAGGTCGCGACCGCTTCGCGCAACGAAACGGTGATGTTCAACCCGCTCTATATCCATGCCGGTGTCGGCCTCGGGAAGACGCATCTCCTGCAGGCGATTGCCTGGTCCGGCAATGGTGCTGGCGGGCGCCGGGTGCTTTATCTGACCGCCGAGAAATTCATGTACGGCTTCGTCGCCGCGTTGCGCGCGCAGACCGCGATCGCGTTCAAGGAAGCGCTGCGGACAATCGACGTGCTGATTATCGACGACCTGCAGTTCCTGCAGGGCAAGTCCACCCAGGCCGAGTTCTGTCACACTCTGAATGCGCTCATCGATTCCGGCCGCCAGGTGGTGATCGCCTCGGACCGTCCGCCCTCCGATCTTGAAAGTCTCGACGATCGCATGCGCTCGCGATTGGCCGGCGGCCTGGTGGTGGAAATGGCGCCGCTGACCGAGGACCTGCGGCACGAAATACTCAAGAGCCGCGTCGTCGCGGCGCGGCAGCATCATCCGGGGTTCGACGTGCCGCCGCCGGTCCTGGTCTTCATCGCGAAGTCGGTGACCCACAACGGGCGCGACCTGGAAGGCGCGGTCAATCGCCTGCTGGCGCATAACAAGCTCACCGGCCAGCCGGTGACGATGGAAATGGCCGAGCGCGAAGTGCGCGACCTGATCCGGCCGCAGGAGCCCAGGCGGGTCAAGATCGAGGACATCCAGCGGGTGGTCGCGCGCCAGTACAATGTCAGCCGCGCTGACCTGTTATCGTCCCGTCGCACCGCCAATGTGGTCCGCCCGCGCCAGGTGGCGATGTATCTCGCCAAGACCCTCACCTTGCGGTCGCTGCCGGAAATCGGCCGGCGATTTGGCGGCCGCGACCACACGACCGTGCTGCATGCCGTGCGCAAGATCGAAAATCTGGTAGGCAACGACAATGCCTTGGCCGAGGAAATCGAGCTCCTGAAGCGTCAGTTGCAGGACTAGCGCATGATCCCGAAAAGTTGGCAGACTTTTCGGACAGGATCATGCGCCAGATCAAAATGTTAGGGCGGCGGCGATTCAGCCGGGGCTCGTCGTGCGCGAAGGCCTGCTGACCGCCGGCCATTTGCCTGGGATCGGCGGTAGATTGGAAACGGGGACGCCAAACCGGCGATGCCGTCCCCTCCCAGGCGCCGGGTTTGCGCCGAATAACGCGACTTCGCTCCTTCTGCTCTTGCCGAATCCGGCTGGCCACGGCACTTTCATCGGCCGGCCGCTGGCTCCATCCTGGACCAAGGGCCAGCTTAACCTTGCGCCCGGCCCCGTGCTGTCTCCAGGCGCAGTCAACCCCCACCCGAGCGAGCGGGATCCGAGATGAAGGTCACCGTTGAGCGTGCGCAACTCTTGAAGTCGCTGGGCCACGTGCACCGCGTCGTCGAGCGGCGCAACACCATTCCGATCCTGGCCAACGTCCTGATCCGTGCCGGCCGCAATGAACTCAGCTTCAAGGCGACCGACCTCGATCTTGAAATCACCGAGACCATTGCCGCTGAAATCGGCAGCGAGGGGGCGACCACAGTTCCCGCGCACATGCTTTACGAGATTGTGCGCAAGCTTCCCGAAGGCGCGCAGGTGGTGCTCGAAACCTCCGGCGACCGGGCGACCTTGACGATCCGTGCCGGCCGCTCGCGCTTTACCCTGCAGACCCTGCCGGAAAGCGACTTTCCCGATCTCGCCGCCGGCGAAATGACCCACACCTTCAAGCTCGCGGCCGCCGATCTGAAACGGCTGATCGACAAGACCCAGTTCGCGATTTCGACCGAAGAGACACGCTACTATCTCAACGGCATTTATTTGCACGTGACCGGCGGCGGCAAGACCGCGAGCCTGCGTGCGGTCGCCACCGACGGCCATCGGCTGGCGCAGGTCGACCTGCCGTTGCCGGCCGGTGCTGACGGCATGCCCGGCGTGATCGTGCCGCGCAAGACCGTCGGCGAGGTCCAGCGGCTGATTGAGAACGCGGACGCCGAAATCACGGTCGAACTGTCGCAGGGCAAGATCCGCTTCACCATCGGGGACGTGGTGCTGACATCGAAGCTGATCGACGGAACGTTTCCCGACTATGGCCGCGTCATTCCGGTTGGCAACGACAAGGAACTCATGGTCGACAAGGCCGAGTTCGAGGCGGCGGTGGATCGCGTCTCGACCGTGTCGAGCGAACGCGGCCGTGCGGTCAAGCTGTCGATCAAGGACGGTCGCCTGACATTGTCGGTGACGAACCCGGATTCCGGCAGTGCCACCGAGGAGATTGAGGTCGAATATGACGCTGACCCGCTCGATATCGGCTTCAACTCGCGCTATCTGCTCGACATTGCCGCGCAACTCGATGGTGAGGTCGCGGTCCTGCGGCTCGCTGATCCTGGGTCGCCGACCTTGATCGAGGACAAGAACGCCAAGGGCGCGCTCTATGTCCTGATGCCGATGCGGGTGTGAGGGCTCGCGGGCAAGCCGAGGCGACGCGTTCACTCCCGATCGGGGAGGTGGCAGCCTTGCGAGCGTGTTGCGCTGCCCGATGACCACCGCCGCCCGCATCCGCCGTCTGACCTTGACGAATTTTCGCAGCTACCGCGCCACGCAGATCGCGATGTCGACGGGGCCGGTGGTGCTGGTCGGCCCGAACGGCGCCGGCAAGACCAATCTCCTGGAAGCGCTGTCGCTGCTGGCACCGGGTCGCGGTCTGCGCCGGGCGACGGTTGATGAATTCGCCTTTTCCGAAAGCGACGGCTCCTGGGCCGTCTCGGTCGAGGTCGAGGGCGCGCTCGGCCTCGCCACCCTCGGCACCGGCATTGAACCGCCGGCCGACGACGCGGCACCCGGCCAGCGCAAATGCCGGATCGATCGCGAGCCGGTCGGATCGGCCAGCGCCTTTTCCGATCACGTGCGGGTGATATGGATGGTGCCGTCCATGGACGGTCTGTTCAACGGTCCGGCGTCGGAACGCCGGCGCTTTCTGGATCGCCTGGTGCTCGCGGTCGATGCCGAGCATGCCAGCCGTGTCAATGCGCTGGAGCGTTCGCTGCGAGCCCGCAACCGCCTTCTGGAAGACCCGCGGCCGGATCCGCAATGGCTCGACGCCGCCGAGCACGAAACCGCCGAACTTGCGGTCGCCATCGCGGCCATGCGGGCGGAGACGGTGCGCCGGCTCTCCGCGGCGCTGGACGAGCGTCGCGACGCGCCGTTTCCGAGCGCGGAGATCGCGCTGGTCGGCTGGATGGAACAATTGGTCGGACAGCATGCTGCCGTCGATATCGAGGACCGCTACCGCGCGATACTCCGCGACAACCGCGCCCGCGATGCCGCGGCCGGCCGCACGCTCGACGGCCCGCATCTGTCTGACCTGGCGGTGACCTTCGCACCGAAGGGCATTGTGGCGGCCGATGCCTCGACCGGCGAACAGAAGGCGTTGTTGATCGGGCTGATGCTGGCGCATGCCGGGCTGATCGCCGGCATGTCCGGCTGGGCGCCGGTCATGTTGCTGGACGAGGTGGTCGCCCACCTCGATCCGGGCCGGCGTGCCGCGCTGTTTTCCGAACTGAACGCGCTCGGCGCGCAGGTCTGGATGACCGGCGCCGATCCGGCGGCCTTCGCCGAAATCGAGGCCCATGCGGAAGTGTTTGCAGTCTCTCCCGGGCGGGTCGAGCCGCGGTAAAATCTCACCGAAAAATACCGGGTCGGCGGCAGACATTGCAGCGCCAGGCAAGTCGCTTTCAGGCCGCGATTCGGGCCCACGAAGGGGCCTGAATTGGAGCGCAAAATTGCCCCGGTTGAGGCTTGAAATACCAAATTAAAACAATATCTTAAGGTGTGTCACTTTGGGCTGTACGGCGGCCTGTTTTCGTGGCACATCTTTTTCATCCTCGCGGGCGCGCTCCAAGCGCGCGATTCGCCGATTTCCAGAAAGCCCCTCGATGGCCGAAACTGCCCCCCTGACCCCTCCGTCGTCTGCGTCCGAATACGGCGCGGAGTTGATCCGCGTCCTCAAGGGACTCGATGCCGTACGCAAGCGGCCGGGCATGTATATCGGCGATACCGACGACGGTTCCGGCCTCCATCACATGGTCTATGAGGTCGTCGACAACGCCATCGACGAGGCGCTTGCCGGCCACGCCAAGGAAGTGGTCGCGACGCTCAATCCCGACGGCTCCTGCACTGTGCGCGACGACGGTCGCGGCATCCCGACCGGTATCCACAGCGGCGAAGGCGTCTCCGCCGCCGAGGTCATCATGACCCAGCTCCACGCCGGCGGAAAATTTGATCAGAATTCCTACAAAGTCTCCGGCGGTCTGCACGGTGTCGGCGTCTCGGTGGTCAATGCGCTGTCGACGTCGCTCAAGCTGCGGATCTGGCGTGACGGCAAGGAACACGCCATGGAGTTCCGCGATGGCGATCCGGTCGCGCCGCTGAACGTGGTCGGCGATGCCGAAGGCAAGCATGGAACGGAAGTGACGTTCCTACCGTCGACGAAGACCTTCACCATGACCGAATTTGATTTCGCCACGCTCGAACATCGGCTGCGCGAACTGGCGTTCCTCAATTCCGGCGTGACGATCGTCCTGTCGGACCTGCGTCACGCCGTCGAGAAACGCGAGGAGATGCGCTACGAGGGCGGGGTCGAGGCGTTCGTGAAATACCTCGATCGCAATAAGGCGCCGCTGGTGCCGAACCCGATCATGGTCAAGGCCGAGCGCGACGACATCACGGTCGAGGCCGCGTTATGGTGGAACGACGGCTATCATGAGACCGTGCTGTGCTTTACCAACAACATTCCGCAGCGCGACGGCGGCACGCATCTCGCCGGCTTCCGCGGCGCGCTCACCCGCCAGGTCACGCAATATGCTGAAGCCGGCGGCATGCCGCGCAAGGAGAAGATCACGCTTACCGGCGACGATTGCCGCGAAGGCCTGACCGCGGTTCTCTCGGTCAAGGTGCCGGATCCGAAGTTCTCTTCGCAGACCAAGGACAAGCTGGTCTCCTCCGAAGTGCGCCCGGTCGTGGAGAGTGTCCTCAACGAAGCGCTGGCCGCCTGGTTCGAGGAGCATCCATCGGAGGCGCGTACGATCGTCGGCAAGGTGGTGGAAGCCGCAGCCGCGCGCGAGGCCGCCCGCAAGGCGCGCGAGCTCACGCGCCGCAAGGGCGCGCTCGATGTCGCCTCGCTGCCCGGCAAGCTTGCCGATTGCCAGGAGCGCGATCCGGCGAAATCCGAACTTTTCATTGTCGAGGGTGATTCCGCCGGCGGATCGGCCAAGCAGGGGCGCAATCGCCGCTTCCAGGCGGTGCTGCCGTTGCGCGGCAAGATCCTCAACGTCGAACGCGCCCGCTTCGACAAGATGCTGGGCTCACAGGAAATCGGAACGCTGATCACCGCGCTCGGCACCAGCATTGGCCGCGAGGAGTTCAACCCCGACAAGCTGCGCTATCACAAGATCATCATCATGACGGACGCCGACGTCGACGGCGCCCACATTCGCACCCTGCTGCTGACGTTCTTCTTCCGTCAGATGCCGGAACTGATCGAACGCGGCCACCTCTATATTGCGCAGCCGCCGCTCTACAAAGTGTCGAAAGGCAAATCCGAGCAGTATCTGAAAAACGAGCGCGCGCTCGAGGACTATCTCATCTCCACCGGTCTTGAAGAGGCGGTGCTGATCAGTTCGTCCGGGACCGAACATGCCGGCGAAGACCTCAAGCGGCTGGTGAGCGAGGCCCGCGCCATCCGCAATCTGCTCGCCGGTCTGCACTCACGCTATAATCGCAAGGTGGTCGAACAGGCTGCCATTCTCGGTGTGCTCAATCCGGAGATTTTCGGTGACCCCGAAAAGGCGCAGGCCGCGGCGCCCTATATCGCGCGCCGGCTTGATGTATTGTCGGAGGAGACCGAGCGCGGTTGGGAAGGAAAGTTCACCGAGGGCGACGGTTTTCAGTTCGAGCGCACCGTGCGCGGTGTCAAGGAAGTCGCAATCCTGGATCATGCGCTGCTCGGCTCGGCCGACGCCCGCAAGCTCGATAGCTTCGCCGTCTCCTTGCAGGAAGTCTATGTGCGGCCGGGCACGCTGCGCCGCAAGGGCGACGAGACTGCGATCTTCGGTCCGGTCGGCCTGTTCGAAGCCATCACCAATGCCGCGCGCAAGGGCATCAGCCTGCAGCGCTACAAGGGTCTTGGCGAAATGCGCGCCGACCAGCTCTGGGAAACCACCCTCGACGTCGAGGCCCGCACCTTGCTGCAGGTCAAGGTCAAGGAGGTCGACGAGGCCGACGACCTGTTCACTAAGCTGATGGGCGACGTGGTCGAGCCGCGGCGCGAGTTCATCCAGGAAAATGCCCTGACCGCGAGCGTGGACGTCTGACCCCGGATACCTGACGTGCTGGTCGCCAGATCCGCCGCAATCGTGCCGCGGATTCGCCCTGGTGTTTGGCAGCATTCCAATATAAGTCGTGATTCTGCGGCATAAATCACACACATCCCCGTCTTTGCAGGCCTTTGTCGGACTTGTTGCGTTGCACTGGCGCGATGGATGTTTATTCTGCCTGTTGATGACAGGTCCGACTCCTGCACGTCGGCATTTTGGGGACCGACTGGGGACTGACTGGGGATCTTGGGGATCGAGGATTTGACGCCAGCAACGCAGATCGTGCCGCCGGACAAGATCGGCCACGCGGAATATGTGCGCAAGTTGCGGGAAGAACTGCCGCCGGCGGCATTTCGCCCGGACCCCTACGCCTATGTTCCGATCGTGATCAATCTCGCGATCGTGCTCGGTGGCTGGGTTGCCATTCACTACACCAGGTCGCCGTATTGGCCGTGGATCGGTCTGGTGATCGGCAACAGCATGGCAGCGATCGCATTCTATGCCCACGACGTTTCTCATCGCAGCGTCACCACCAATCGCTATCTGCTCTATCCGACCGAAGTCGTGTTGTGGGGCATCATGTTCCTGCCGGCGACGCTGTGGCGGCGGCTGCATGCCACGCATCACGCTCACACCAATGCCGAGAAGGACCCCGATCGGCGCTTCCTGGCTTCGGAACTGACGACCGCCGGCACGGTGACGGCGGCGACGATGTTTCCGAACCGCTTCCTGCGCTACGGTTTCACCTATCTGCTCTATTGGGTGGTGTTCCCAATACGCCATGGCATCGTGGCGTTGTTCTATCCGGACAAGGAGCACCCGTCCTACGTAACCGGCAAGCCGCGCTACTCGCTTCGCGACAAGATCCATATTGTCGGCGAATTCGTTTTTATAGTCGCGCTGCAGGCGTTCCTGGTGGTGTATCTGCGTGGCGGATATTTTGTGGGCGCCATCGTTCCGGTCGTCATCACGTCCGCCGTCGTGTCCTGGTATTTCTTCACCAACCATGGCCTGAAGCCGGTCGATGACGGTGACGACATTTTGGCCGCGACCACTACAGTGACGGTGCCGGAGGTCTGCAACAAGCTGCATTCCAACTTCTCGTATCACACCGAACATCATTTGTTCCCGAACATGAATCCGAAATACTACCCGGCGGTCAGTGATCTGTTCCGGAAATACTATCCGGATCGCTATCATTGCATCCCCATTGTCGAGGCGTGGTCGCAGCTTTGGCGCAATGCCATACCGACCCCCAGACGTGGCGATCCGTTGGAGCCAGCCGCGGCGGAAACGCGGCGCACCGGCACGGATGCCGCGCCTGCCGGTGAGCGCCCGAACGGCGTGCCGGTCACCATCCAGTAATTTCAGAAACCGTCCGCACAACGGTCCGCGCGCTATGCGCGGGCGCTGGCGTTGCATGCGACGTGGCGCGTCGGCGTTTGCGACAAGCGAAGGCGTGATGTTCGCGTTCGGCGTTGGGCGGGTCTCGCTGACCGCGTGGGCTGCAATCTCAGTATTTCGGATGATGTACCGGATAATGGACCTTGCGACTTACAAAAACCCATCAAACGCCGCAATAAAATATCGTTTGGATATACTAAGCGTCCGTGACATTGCGACGCAGCCAAATCGTTGACACCTTTGCCCATGCAGAAGATGATGCCACTACAAGAATATTTGCATGGGAGGACTCTATGTTTCGAAAAATTGGACTGGCCCGTCCACTGGCTGCCGCGCTGATCTTGGCGGCCGCCACCAGCGCGGCCAGTGCGGAAAAGGTCATCAAGCTGACCGCCATCGACGCCTATCCGCCGAAGTCTTTGTGGGTCAAAGTCCTGATCGACTATTACCTTCCGGAAGTGAACCGGCGTCTGGCCAAGACCGGCAATTACAAGATCGACTGGCAGCAATCCTTCAGCGGACAGGTTGCCAAGCCGCGCGGCGTCATGGACGCCATCAAACAGCGACTCGGCGACATCGGTGTCGTCACCACCGTGTTTCATTCCTCCAAGCTTCCGCTGAACAATCTGCCCTATTACACACCATTCAGCAGCGCGAATCCGGTTTTGGTGTCGCGCGTCATGGATGAACTGGCCGAGAAGTTCCCAGCTTTCAAGAAGCAGTTCGATGATCAGAATCAGGTGCTGCTGACCAATTATTCGTCGATCGACAATTACGGCATCTTCACCGCCAAGCCGCTCAAGGATGGCATGAACAGCTTGAAGGGCCTGAAGATCAACGCCGCCGGTCCCAACGCGCTTTATCTCAAGCCGCTCGGCGCCGTGGGTGTGCTCGGCAGCCTTGTAACCTACTACAATCAGGTCAAGACCGGCGTCACCGATGGCGTCGTGGTGTGGCCGGAGGCGATGATCACGTTCAAGATCGCCGAGGTCGCGCCGCATTATTTCAAGACCGACTTCGGAACCGGCGTCAACAAGTCGCTCACCATCAACAAGCAGGTGTGGGAAGGTCTGCCGGACGAGGTCAAGAAGGTCCTCAAGGACGTCGCCGTCGAGTATCGCGACAAGGTCGCCCAGGCCGCGCTTGATAAGGCCAACGACTCGATCAAGAAGTTCAAGGCGATGGGCGGCACGATCACCCAATTGTCTGACGCCGACAAGAAGAAGTGGGCCGACAGTATGCCCAATATCGCGCAGAATCTGGCCGCTCAGGTCGAGAAGACCAAGGGTTATCCGGCCAAGGAAATCCTTGCCGCCTATATGGAGGCGCTGCGCAAGGCCGGCGAAAAGCCGGTGCGGAATTGGGACAAGAACTGACTTGGCTGTCATGATCTCCGCGGTCGCGGCGCAACGCCGCGATCGCGTTTTTCTGGCATTGTTTTTCCAGCCATGTATCCGATCGTCCGTCCGGAGATACCCGTGTGAGCGCTGAACCTGAAACTCGTCCCTCGGCGAGCGTGAAGCTTCTTGACCGCGCGGTGATCATCCTCAATGCGATCGGCTCGCTGTGGGTGCTGTTTCTCGTTCTGGTGATATGCCTGGATTCGTTCGGGAGAAGTCTGTTTGACCGTCCGTTTGACGGCGTCAATGAAGTCGTCGCGGTTTCGATGGCGTTCATCGTTTTCTGCCAATTGCCCGACACCGTGCGGCTCGGTCGGCTGACACGCTCAGACACGTTCCTGCCCCGCATGCAGGCCAGCCACGTCCTCGGCGCCCGTTTGGCCGTGATCGGCTTTGACGTTCTCGGCGCCATCGTGATGATCACCATCCTAGTCGGCACCTATCCGCGGCTGATCGAGTCGATCGAGCGCGGCTATTATATCGGCGAGCAGGGCATCTTCACCTTTCCGGACTGGCCGATGAAAGCCATGGTCGTGCTCGGCAGCTTTGCCGCGCTCCTGTGTTTCATCGTCCGCGCCGTGCTGCATTGGCGCGCCTCGCGCCCTAATCGAGCCTGAGGCACGCCATGGAACCCGTTCTGATTGGTGCCGTTTCGCTCGTCCTCATCGTCGTGCTGATCTACAGCGGCAGCTATGTCGCCATCACGTTGAGCATCGTGTCCTTTGTCGGCGTGTTGTTCATCAAGCAGGACATCTCCATCGCCTTGGCCTTGATGTCGCTCTCGGTCACCGAGGGAATCAAGAACTACGACTACGCCAGCATTCCGACGTTTGTCATGATGGCGATGATCGTCGGCAAGAGCGGGTTCGGCGCCGACATCTACGAAGTCGCCAATCAATTATTTCGGCGCCTGCGTGGCGGGCTGGGTATTGCCACGGTCGCGGCCAACGCCTGTTTTGCCGCGGTCACCGGTTCATCGATTGCGGCCGCCTCGGTGTTTACCCGCGTATCGGTGCCGGAGATGATCCGCTTCGACTACAACAAGCGGTTTGCCGTCGGCGTCGTTGCCGGATCGTCGGTGCTCGGCATGATCATCCCCCCGAGCGTGATGATGATCATCTACGCCTTCGTCGCCGAGCAATCGGTCGGCGAAATGTTCCTTGCCGGCGTGGTTCCGGGGCTGCTGCTGTCCGGCGCTTTTATCGCGGCCATCGTATTCATGACGGTGTTCACGCCGGGCTTTATCGGCAAGGGGGCGCTGGTCACTCCCGATGCCGACGGCGAATTGTTGTCCATTGGCGAAATGCTGATGAAGATCGCGCCGATCGTCATCCTGATCGTCATAGTGCTTGGCGGCATCTATTCCGGCTTTTTTACCGCCGCCGAGGCGGGCGCGACCGGTGCGTTGTTCGCCTATATCCTGTCGCTGCTGCGCGGCAAGATCGGCTGGAGCAGTTTTCGGGAAATTCTGGTCGATACCGGCCACATTACTGCGAACATTCTGTTCCTGATCATCGCGGCTTCGATGTACAGCCGCATGCTCGGGGTCGCCGGCCTGCCGTTTTTGCTCAGCCAGTGGCTTGATCACCTTGAAGTCGGCTTCGGGCTGCTGATGGTGCTGTACGTCATCCTGCTGTTGTTCCTTGGCACGATCATCGATACTGGTTCGATTATTCTGGTCTGCGTGCCGCTGTTCCTGCAGGCGATCGAGAATATGGGCCTCAGCCTGGTGTGGTTCGGAGTCATCACCGTGATCGGCGCCGAGATCGGACTGTTGACACCGCCGTTTGGGCTTTCGTGTTTCGTCATCAAGACCGCCGTCGCGCGCGAAGACATTACGCTCAACGACATCTTCCTCGGCGCGTTTCCATTCGCCGTGGTGATGCTGGCGGTGCTGATCGTATTGATCGTGTTTCCGCAACTGAGCCTGGTGCTTGTCTAGCCCCGGCTGGCCGAACCGGCAGCGCGTAAACCTCCAGCGCATGGCAGATCAGGGTGATCCTGGGGAGCGGGCGCCATCTTGCCCGGCTATAGGATAGGTCAGTACCAGCCCTGCCGCAGACGAGCCATCCCGTGCCAACCAAAACCGACTGGAGAGTAGTTTTCGCCCTGGTCATGGCCGGCGTGGTGGGGGCGTGCCAGGTCGGCAAGGCCGCGATCGCCGTTCCGCTGCTGCGAGAGGATCTCGGGCTCAGCCTGGTGGCGGCGTCCTGGGTCGTCGGAACCTATGCGACGCTGGGCGCGCTCGCCGGCCTTTCGGCCGGGATCGCGGTCTCATACGTCGGCGCACGGACTGCGGCGGTCGGCGGATTATTGACGATCGCGATCGGCAGCGCGCTTGGCGCGGTTGCACCGGGTGGGGCGGTGCTGCTGCTCTCCCGCATGGTGGAGGGCTGCGGATTTCTGGGCGTGGTCATCGCGATCCCCACGCTGTTGCGCGGTATCTCGGTTGGGCGCGACCGCGATCTCGCAATGGTGTTCTGGTCGGCGTACATGCCGGCGGGCACCGCGCTGATGATGGTGGCGGGGCCGTTTCTGACCTTCGGCGGCTGGCGCGGATTGTGGATGGCCAACGCCGTGCTCGCGGGCTGCTATGCGGCCGTGGTGTGGTGGTTGATGCCGGCGCAATCGCGCGGCGCAACCCAATCGGCTGTCGGTCTGCGCGCCATTATTTTCAGCGCGTTCCAAAGTTCAGGCCCGCTGCTGCTCGCATTCGGCTTTGGCATCTACACCTTCCAGTATTTCGCACTGACCGGTCTGCTGCCAACCTTGCTGGTTGAGCGCATGGGTTTCAGTATTGGTCAGGCCGGCACCATCGCTGCCGTGACCGTACTTGCGAACATGTTCGGTAATCTTGCGGCGGGCCTGTTGTTGCGCCGGGGCGTGCCGTTGTGGATCATCATGTTTGCGGCATTTGCCTTTCTCGGGGTGGCCGCCTTCGGCATTTTCAATGACGCCTATCCCGTGCTGCTGGTGACGCTTTTGGCGTCGGCCAGCCTCGCGATCACGGGACTGATTCCGGCCTCGATTTTCGCGGCGTCGCCGCGGCTGGCAACGGCGCCGCACTTGCTGGCTGTTGCGCTAGGTTTGATTGTTCAGGGTAGCAATATCGGCCAGTTGCTCGGCCCGGCCGCTCTGGGGATGTGGGCCGAGAATTACGGCTGGTCGAGTGCCCCTGTATTGTTCGGAATTGTCGCTCTCAGCGGTATTGGGGTTGCAATGCTGCTGCGCCGGCTGATGCCAGTCAACCAGATGAATGGGCCACCATCAGCGAAATGAACGGGGGAAAATGAACGGGTGAAATACCAATCCTAAAATAACGCTTCGCCGGCCATCAATCCCAAAACCAGCAAAACGAGGAATACCACTAAAAACAGTCCAAATAATATCTTGGAGATAGTTGCCGCGCCGGAGGCGATGTTCGTAAATCCGAGCGCGCCCGTGCCGATAGCAATGATCAGAAAAATGAATGCCCATTTCAGCATTTTTGGTCCGCCAAACTCCATTAGGTCCGCGGTCTTCAAACGCAGATCAGCGGGTTTGGTTCCGCCACGAACATTTGCTCTCGAGCTTGCTGCAGCAGGATAGTGCCGATGTCGGAATCGGATTGCGAGAGTGCGAGTGAATGAATCGCGGGGACCATCAACTGTATTGGTCGGAACATGACCTCCAGTGTTGCGTTTTTCATCATGACGAAACAGCGGCAACACGAACAGGAGTACATGATGTTTGGACGGTTTCGGAGGCAAATCGGAACCGGGGTCGATTCCCGCCAGGGTTATCTCGATCGCCCCATACTGGTTATTCTGGTGATGAGTTCGATGCTGGCAGCACTGCTGCTGGGCTTATTGTGGGTCGGCATGTTTGCCTAAAGTATGATCCGGAAAAGTCGCAGACTTTTCCGATAAAGTCGTACGACAAACCCAGACATTCAATGGGTCACTGCTATTTGATCAGCCTGAACAACATTTAGCGCCGGCTGGCTGATTATTGTGCACATGGCCCGCTTTTCGCGGAATTGATCCCGCAAGCAGCTTCCGACGGCCCAGTGCTCATTGGGAGCATCGTACGGTGCATTGTCATTCCCGCACATCCGTGCTGATGTCATAGTCGTGTGGGGCCGGCGTGACCGATTGGGGGAATCGGGCTTTCGCTACGAAGAGTGGCCATGTTTCGAGTAGGGGGCGGCGGGCCTGTGCCCGCGTCTGGCGATCATGAATGAGGTGGTGCGAGACGCTCGACTTCTGTCAGGGCAATCAGGCGCTGTCCAAGCCGTTGGCGCGGTTCCCGAGGCGGCCACGACGCATACGGATTATGTCCGCACCTTGATGCCGTTGCTGCCGCGCGAGGCCTTCGTTCCCAATCCGCGCAAGCTTTACGTCATTGCTTTCCATATCGCGATCGTGGTGATCGGAGTCGCGGCCTGCCGTTTCATCGACAAGTCCTATTGGCCGCTGCTGTCGATCCCGATCGGAATCAGCATGGGTGCGATGGCGTTTCTCGCCCATGACGTCAGTCACCGCAGCGTGGTGCGCGATCGCCGGCTGCTCTATCTGACCGAACTGGCAATCTGGGGCATTCTCTTTATTCCGCCAACGGTGTGGCGGCGCGTCCATGCCAGCCATCACGTTCACACCAACGGTCCCGACGATCCCGACCGCCGCTTCCTACGGGAGGAACTGACACCCGTGACGACGGCCTATGCCGTGACGTTCTTTCCCAATCGCTGGCTCAGATACAACATCATCTGTCTCCTGCATTTTATCGCTTACAGTTTCCGTCACACCTTTACGGCGTTCTATTCCGGACGGAACAAGCCTGACAGCGTCACCGCCAAGCCGGCCTATTCACGCAACGACAAATTCCGCATTGCGTTCGAGATCGGCTATATCGCCGTGCTGCAATTGGCGCTGGCCTGGCTCGCTGGCAGTGCCACGGCCTATTGCTGGGCGGTACTGATTCCGATTGTTATGATGTCGGCGGCGGTTTCGTTCTATTTCTTCACCAATCACTCGCTCAATCCTTTGAACGAGGACGGCGACATTCTGGCCGCGACCACGTCGGTCGTCGTGCCGCGCCCGTTCAACGTCCTGCACTCGAACTTTTCATATCATGCCGAACATCACCTGTTCCCGCATATGAATTCCGACTACTATCCGCTGGTCGGCCAGTTGATCGAGCAGAAGTTTCCGGCAAGCTACCAGCGCATTCCGGTGCTCAGCGCATGGTCGCAGCTCTGGAAGCTCGCGCTCGCAATCACCCGCCGCCGCGAGCCAGGCTAAATCGCTAATTTCCCGGCAGCACGACGACTTTCGGCTTTGCCGGCAGGGTCGCTTTCGATACCAGCAAAGAGGGAATATCGGCCATTTCGACGGTCCATTCCTTGCGGACCCGGTCGAGGAAGCGCTCCAGCGTGTAGGAACTGAAATAGTGCATCGGGATCATCAGCGGCGCCTTCAGCGACTTAAGCACCTCGACCATGCCATCCAGATCGAGCGTATAGCTGCCGTCGACCGGCACCAGCACCACGTCGACGCGGCCGATCTCGTTGAGTTGCTGCTGGGTCAAGGTGTGATGCAGGTGACCGAGATGGGCGATGCAGAGGTTTGCCATCTCGAAGATGAAGATCGAATTGCCGTGACGCTCGGTGCCGCCGGAGAATGAACGAATGTTGGTTGGTACGTTGCGCACATGCACGTCCTGAAAAAACAGGTCGTGCCGCGCCGGTGAGCCGTCCGGAGTCCAGCCGCGCAGGACGTGCTTGATCGCCGGGTCGGGCAGGTCGGTATAGTGAGAACTGTGGGCGTGGTTCATGGTGACGATGTCCGGCACCATCGGCGGCCTGACGTAGTCGTTATAGTCGGTGGCGATCCGCACCAGTTTCGGGCTTTCGATCAGAAAGGTCGAATGGCCGATATAGGTGATGCGCGCCTGGTCCGCCGCGAGCGCGGCGAGCTGCAGCGATGCCGGAATGACGCGCGGCGTATTCCAGGAAATCAGCCCCGGACAATTCTTCATCATCTGCGGCTTGGCGGCCGCGGGCGGTGTTGCCGGCACTTGCGCCTGGGTACGGTCGGTTGCGGCGGCTGCCATCAACGCACCGGCTGCCAGAATCGCAAACAGCAAACGAATTCGTCGAGTCATGTTTTGACTCCCATCGCGCTCGGGGCGAGCGAGCAAATCGGATCGGACGGCCGCGTCCGGCAATGCGCCCCGTCTCCTTATCAGGAAATCTGGCATGGTTTCGGCTGACGAGCCACCGCTTCGTCCGCCGCTCAATCCGATGTGATCGGGAAGCGCCGCTGAAGTGTCCAAAAAAAGAGGCGGCCCGCACGCGCGGACCGCCCCGTCCCCCTGGCAGAAAGCGGCGTTCAAGCCGCCACGTCCGCCCCCAAACTCAGCGCGAGGTAATGACCCCGCGCGATGTCAGTACGACCCATTGGCCCCGTTGCCGTTCGACCGAACGAATCTCGCCAAGCCCCGGCAGAATGTCGCCCGGCGCGACCTCGATCACGCCCAGCCGGCCCTGGATCAGGGCCATGCCGTCGAATACGTCGCGCACCCGCCAGCCGCGCAGCACCGCAACCGGCGCCACTTCCTGGGTTGTCGTCGGCCGGGCTGCCTTCGGTCGCGGCAGCGGGATCGATCCGGTGATCTCCGGTGCTGCGCGCGTGGCTGCAACCGGGGCTGGAGCCGATGGCGCCGTCGCGACCGGTTCGGCGGAGGCGACCTTTGCCGGCGGCGCACCCGCAGCCGCCACCGCGCCACGGCGGTCGAGCCGGTTGATGGTTTCGATCGCCTTCGCAAGTTTGGCGGCGGGCTCGGCCGTGCTGCGTTCGATGTGATCGATGCGCTTGCCGATCTTGGCGAACTGGGCGCCGGAATTGCGGTTGGCGCTATCGATAGAAGCCTTGAGAGCGGCCAGTTCGGATTTGACCTGCGCGAGATTGGCGCGCACCGCCGCATCGTCCGTGCTGCCGCGTGCCGCTGCGGCTTGGCCGGTGATGCCGGGCGCCACGCGGGCAAGACTGGTCGCGCCGAACGTGCCGGCCATGGCGCCGATCGCGCCGGCCAGCGCCAACGAGGCTGCGAGCAGGGCGAAGCGGCCCTTCCGCGATTTTTCCGCTGGCGGCCCCGCGATTGACGAATCGGTGGGAGCGATGGTGACCAGCGGCGCGATTCGAATCTCGCCAGGGCCGGTATGGCCGTCTGCTTCGAACAGGTCGCGCTGTGGCGCGGCCTTGGGTTCTTCGGCGTCCGCCGGTTCGCGTTTCAAGGCTTCGACCGTGGCGTCAATGGACGCGGCGGCGGCCTCGACCGGCATGGTGGGCCGTTCGGTCTCGGGCGCCGGCGTAACATCGGCCTCGCCGGGTAAGGGGTCCTGACGATCGGACATATAGAGACCTCGACTGAAATGACTCACCAATCGGTAGCCATGAGGTGTTACCGAATGGTTACCGATGCGGACCTGGCCACGGAAATTGCTGCAAATTTTGTCCGAACGGAGAAATATCGTTCAAATTTCGTTACTGTTTCTTAACGACGTCGAAGGCGGCAAGCGCCCGCGCCCGTGCGGCGGCGTGTTCCACGATCGGGGCGGGGTAGTCGCGCCCGAGTTCGATGCCCGCTTCCCGCAGCGCCAACGGCGGTGCCTGCCACGGCTGCTGCAGATAGGCATCCGGCAATCGCGCCAGTTCGGGAACGTAGCGGCGGACATAGTCGCCGCCGGGATCGAATTTCTCGCCCTGCAGCACCGGATTGAAAACGCGGAAATAGGGCGCCGCATCCATCCCGCTGCCGGCGACCCATTGCCAGCTTGCCGGATTGTTGGCAGCATCCGCATCGACCAGGGTGTCCCAGAACCACGCTTCGCCGGCGCGCCAGTCGATCAGCAGATGCTTGACCAGAAAGGAGGCGACCACCATGCGCGCGCGATTGTGCATCCAGCCGGTTTGCCAGAGCTGGCGCATGGCGGCATCGACGACCGGATAGCCGGTCCGTCCTTGTTGCCACGCGCGCAGCGCGTCGTCGTCATCGCGCCAGGGAAATCCGTCGAACCGCTCCTGCAGATTGCGGCTTGCTATGTCGGGACAATGAAACAGGATCTGATAGCTGAATTCGCGCCAACCGAGTTCGCTCAGGAACTTTTCGATATCACTTGCATTCACACCGTCGCTGGCATCGCGCGCGAAATGCGCCGCACGCCATATTTGAAATGGGCTGATCTCACCGAAGCGCAAATAGGGCGACAGCCGTGACGTGCCGTCGATATCCATGCGATCGCGCCGCGCGCCATAGCCGGTCAATTGTTGGTCGAGAAAATCGCGCAACCGCGTGCGGGCTGCCGCCTCGCCGCGGGTCCAGTCCGTGCGCATTCCCGCCGCCCAATCCGGGGTGCTCGGTTCGAGCCGCCAACCATCCAAACTTTCGCTGGCGATATCTGGGCCGGGCTTGATCGTTTTCGGCTCCGCCAGCGGCGCGCGCGGCTCACCGGATGCGCGCATGCGTTTCCAGAACGGCGTGAAAACGCGGATAAACTTCGCACCCGGTGCGTCGGGCTCGAACAGCAGATTGGCCTGAAAGGTCTTGGCGGTGACTCCGCGTCCGGAAAGATCGTGCACAATCTCCGCATCAATCCGCCGCCCGGCACCGTCGTAGCGGCGGTTGAAATAGACCGCATCAGCTTTGGACTCGGCAACAATTGCGCGAACGACGTCCGCCGCCGCACCGCGACGTAACACCAGCCGTGCGCCTTTTGCGCGCAGCGCTTGATCAAGCGCGCGCAGCGATCCGGCGAGCCACCAGCGCGCCGCACCGTCGAGCGCACGGATGCCGGGGCTTTCGTCGTCCAATACGTAGAGGCAGACCACCGGCTGCCCGCTTGCAGCGGCCGCTGACAAGGCGGGATGATCCGCGATCCTGAGATCGTCGCGGAACCAGACCAGGATTGGTGCTTTTGTAGTCATCAGGCCATGTCAATGGTGCGGCTGGAATAACCCTCCCCCCGCGAAGCGGCGGGGAGGGTCGGCGCGAACGGTTGTGAGCGTCGGGGTGGGGGGAGCAGCGTTGCCAATGGCGATACCGTGCCGAGTTGGTGCGCCAGCCCCCACCCCCGACCCCTCCCCGCCACGCGCGACTGCGCGTGGGGGGAGGGGAGGAGCAAGCAACAACGCCAGTCACACTGGCTCATCCCTATGAGCGACGTCGAAGAGAGACATCTGGGTTGATCTGCGCTTTTGGTCGGTCGGACAGGCGCCTCATCATCGAACGACCGAACTCCTGCGCCAAGACGATAAGAGTGTCTCGTCCAGCTATACGCCGAGATAGCGGTGTTGGATTTCCGGGACCGCGGCCAGTTCACCCGACGTTCCAGACCACACTACGCGGCCGCGTTCGATCAGGTAGTGGCGGTCGGCGATGCCGATCAGCGCTTCCACGTTCTTGTCGATCACCAGGATCGATTGGCCGGCTGCCTTCAGCCGGCTCAGGCACTGCCAGATCTCGGCGCGGATCAGCGGCGCGAGCCCTTCCGTTGCCTCGTCGAGTATGAGCAGGCGCGGGTTCGTCATCAGGGCGCGCCCGATCGCCAGCATCTGCTGCTCGCCGCCGGAAAGCTGGTTGCCCATATTGCCGAGACGCTCGGCAAGCCGGGGGAACAGATCGCAGACTTTGGCAAGCGTCCAGGGATCGGCCGATGCCCTGCGGTTGGCGGCCGTCGCGACCAGGTTTTCGCGCGTCGACAGGTTCGGGAAGATCTGCCGGCCCTCCGGCACCAGACCAATGCCGAACTGGGCTATGCGGTAGGACGGCAGGCCGCGAATTTCCGTACCGTCAAACTTGATGGAGCCGGCATTGGCGCGGGTCAGCCCCATGATCGAGCGCACGGTCGTGGTCTTGCCCATGCCGTTGCGGCCCATCAAGGTCACCATCTCGCCGGGCGCAATCGCCATCGACATGCCGAACAGCACTTGGCTCAGACCGTACCTGGTCTCGACGCCGTCGACTTTGAGCAGCATTGCTTCAGCCATGGCGGACCGCCGCTTCGCTTTCGCCGAGATAGGCCTGCCGCACATCCTCGTTGGCGCGGATCTCGTCCGGCGTGCCGGAGGCGATGACCCGGCCATAGACCAAAACCGTGATGCGATCGGCGAGCGCGAACACCGCCTCCATGTCGTGCTCGATCAGCAGGATGGTGAGTTCCTGCTTGAGTTCGCGCAACAGATCGACCATGCGTGCGGATTCTTCCGGCCCCATGCCGGCCATCGGCTCATCCAGCAGCAGCATGCGCGGCCGGGTCGCGAGTGCCATTGCGATTTCCAGTTGACGATGCTCGCCATGGCTGAGATTGGCGACGGTCACATCGGCGCGGTCGGCGATTGCGACCCGCGCGAGCGCCGCGCGCGCCGGATCCCGTAGCTCAGCTTCGCCGCGGGCCGGACGCCAGAAGTGGAACGAGTGCCCGGCATGCGCCTGCACCGCCAGCGCCACATTTTCGAGCGCGGTAAAATCATTGAACAGTGACGTGATCTGGAACGAGCGCGCCAGGCCCAGGAGACTGCGCCGATAGGCCGGCAGCGCGGTGATGTCCTCACCCGCAAAATGGATGGTGCCGCCATCAGGCTTGAGTTCACCGGCCAATTGTCCGATCAGCGTGGTCTTGCCGGCGCCGTTCGGCCCGATGATGGCATGCAACTCCCCCTGCGGCACCTCGAGCGTGATCTGATCGGAGGCGAGGATGCCGCCAAAGTGTTTGGTCAGATCCTGGATTTGCAACAAGGAGTCAGCCACGGCGCGTCCCCCCCAGCATGCCGGCGATGCCGCCGCGCGCAAACAGCACGACCAGGAGCAGCATCGGTCCGAGAATGATCTGCCAATATTCGGTGATCCCTGAGAGCGCCTCTTCCAGGACCAGAAATGCGACTGCACCGATCACCGGTCCAAACAAGGAGGCCATGCCGCCCAGCACCACCATGACAATCAGGTCGCCCGAGCGCGTCCATTGCATGGTCGCCGGGCTGATGAAGTCGGTATGGTTTGCGAGCAGGGCGCCGGAAAGCCCACAGATGGTGCCGGCGATCACGAAGCAGGTCAGACGATAACGAAATGTCGGAAATCCGATGGCCCGCATCCGGCGATCGTTGGAGCGCGAGCCCTGGATCACCAGACCGAATCGCGAATTCACCAGCCGCCAGACCAGCAGCATGGTCGCGATCAACATGATCAGACAGACATAGTAGAACGTCGTCTTGTTGGACAGATTGATGAGGCCGGCGAACTCGCTGCGTCGATAGATCGTCAACCCGTCGTCGGCGCCATAGCGGTCGAGACTGACGGCGATGTAATAGATCATCTGCGCAAAGGCGAGCGTAATCATGATGAAATAGACGCCACGCGTGCGCAGGCAGAGCGCGCCGATCACCAGCGCGAACAGGGCCGAGACGATGAGCGCCAGCGGCCATTGGATGAAGCCGGAATTGATGCCCTCGTGCGCCAGGATGCCAATGACGTAGCCGCCGATACCGAGATAGGCGGCATGACCGAAGCTCACCATGCCGCCATATCCGAGGATCAGATTGAGGCTCACCGCCGCCATCGCCAGGATCACGATGCGGGTGAACAGCGTCATGATAAAAAGATTGTCGACGGCTGTGGCGATGATCGGCACCAGCGCCAGTGCGATCAGGAGAGCGGCATTGAAAACCGTGCGGACACTCAGGAGCGGTGTCATTTGCCGGACACCGGAAACAGTCCCTCCGGACGCACCACCAGCACGATCGCCATCAGCAGATAGATCAACATTGACGACATTGCCGGTGCCGCCGAGGCGGCCGCCGACGGGCTCATCACCAGCTTGAACAGATCGGGCAGGAAGGCGCGGCCAACCGTGTCGACCAGTCCGACGAAGATCGAGGCCAGAAACGCCCCGCGCACCGAGCCGATGCCGCCGATGATGATGACCACGAAGGCGAGGATGAGGATGTTCTCGCCCATGCCGATCTGCGCGGTCAGGATCGGCGCCTGCATCAGCCCGGCAAGGCCGGCAAGTGCGGAGCCGAGGCCGAACACCAGGGTGTAGAGCAGTTTGATGTTGACCCCGAGCGCGCCGATCATTTCGCGGTTGGAAGCGCCGGCGCGGATCAGCATGCCGATGCGCGTACGCATCACAATGATGTAGAGCGTCAGGGCGACTGCGAGCGACGTCACGATGATGGCGATGCGATAGGCCGGATACTGGATGCCGGCGAACAGCGGCACCGAGGCGTTGAGCCAGGCCGGCAGCGGCAGATTCATGCCGGCCGGCCCCCACACCAGACGGACCGCCTCGTTGAAGAACAGCAGCAGTCCGAAGGTGCCGAGCACATGATCGAGATGGTCGCGGTCGTACAGCCGCCGCATCGCGACGATTTCCACGATCATGCCGACGACCAATGTCGCGGCCATTGCCAGCACCACCGCCAGCAGAAAGCTGCCCGTCCAGGCCGCGAATGTCGCCGCGAAGAAGGCGCCGACCATGTAGAATGAGCCGTGCGCCAGATTTACCAGGTCCATGACACCGAAGACCAGCGTCAGCCCGGCGGCCAGCAGGAACAGCAGCAGTCCGAACTGCAAGCCGTTCAGACACTGTTCGATAAACAGCACCATGCTTCTGGCTTCGCCCCTCGCTCGCCCCAACCGGCAGGCCGGCGGTTGCAGCCGGCTTGCGCAAGTCCCCGTCCGTCCGCATGCCACGGATGTGGCACTTGGCTTAACGCAGAACGGCAGAGACGCGGGTCACGTCTCTGCCGTCCGTCAGTCCAGATCGATCACTTCATCGGACACTTTTGATGGAAGTTGTCCTGGCTGTCCTTGACGATGGTGGCGACGGTCTTGAGCACCAGATGGCCGTCCTTGTCCTTGACCACATCCTGCAGATAGAAGTTCTGAATCGGGAACTGGTTGTTGCCGTATGTGTAGGGCCCGCGAACCGAATTGTAGTTCGCCTTCTTCATTTCGGCGCGCATGGCGTCCTTCTTGGACAGGTCGCCCTTCACCGCCACCACCGCGCTGTTGATCAGGTTGGCGGCGTCATAGGCCTGTGCGCCATAGAATGACGGGTGCCGGCCGTGCTTCTTGGTAAAGTCGGCGACGAACTTCTTGTTGGCGTCGTTCGGCAGGTCGTTGACCCATTGCTGGGCACCGGGCACGCCGAGGGCGAGGTCCTTCTGCCGCGGCAGCGACAGGGCATCGATGGTAAAGGCGGTGTAGAGCGGGATGGTGCCCTTCAGGCCGGCCTGGGCGTACTGGTTGAGGAACTGCACGCCGGCGGCGCCGGGATAGAACACGAACACGGCGTCGGGCTTGGCCGCCTTCACCTTCGAGAGTTCAGCGGAGAAGTCGAGCTGGCCCGGCCACTTGGTCAGGTCCTGGCCGACGATCTTGCCCTTGAAGGTGGAGGCGACGCCCGCCAGCATGTCCTTGCCGGCGGCGTAGTTCGGCCCGAGCAGATAGAGCGTCTTGACGCCCTTCTGATTCATATAGGTGCCCATCGCCTGCGGGGTCTGGTTGTTCTGCCACGAGGTCGAGAAGAAATAGGGCGAGCACAATTCGCCGGCGATCTGGTGCGGGCCGGCATTGGCGCCGATCAGGAATGTCTTGGAATCAAGAACCGGCTTGAGCGAAGCAAGCAACACGTTCGACCAGATGTAGCCGACCACGAAATCGACCTTGTCGGACTGGATCAGCTTCTCGGTCTTCTGCTTGCCGACCGCCGGCTTCTGGCCGTCATCCTCGTAGATCACTTCGACCGGCAGTCCGCCCATCTTGCGGCCGAGATGATCAAGCGCGAGTTCGAACGAATTGCGCATGTCGTTGCCGATCACGGCAGTCGGGCCGCTGAAGGTGCTGATGAAGCCGATTTTCACGGACTTCTTTTGAGCCATGGCGGGGCTGACCGCGAGCGCAAGAACGGCCGCGGTGCCGATGAGAAATTTCTTCATGTCATTGTCCTCCCAGGACATTGGAGCGGGCATGGAAGGCGATCTTAGTGGATTGGGTAGGAGGCCAAAAGCCCCCGTGGCCCGCGACATGGCGCCTCTTTGGTTTAATGGTTTAATCAGTTGCGCGATGCGGGAGGCCAGGAATTATAGTGCATGGAATTGCGTGCGCAGACGACATCGTGGCTGCGCGGTGAACGTCAAACGATTGAGTGACGGCACGGAGTTTCAAATAGCGTTCTGGCTGTCATGACGGCTTCTGTCTTTCCGTCTCCGCAAGGTGGGGCGATGGGCCGGTAGTATGATCCGCTCGGTTGGGAACGGCTGCGGATCGTCCGGTTGCGCGTTCGGGGCCGCAATAATATTCAAGTTATATCAATAGCTTACGCTTTCGCTTGACATCCGACTGGCGGCGCGGAATCGATAAGAACAAAGCACGAACATTTTTGAGGACTTGCCATGCCGGCCGCCGATCGGGACAGGCTGTATCATGACCGGCTGCACCATCTGCGGCGCAGCATCGCTGAACGCGAAGCCGCGCACGTCACGCGCGCGGACGGCGAGGACATGCCTGCTCTCGCCGTCGGCGTGCCGTCGCTTGATGCCGCGCTCGGTGGTGGTCTTGCTGGCGGCACCTTGCATGAACTGTTTCCCACACAGCCGCTTCATCTTGGCGCCGCTTCCGGTTTCGCTCTGGCGCTGACCGCGCGTGCCGGTGCGCAAGGCCGGTCCGTGCTCTGGATCCAGCCCGACTTCGCCGGCAGCGAGAGCGGCGATCTTTATGGTCCGGGTCTTGATCTTCTGGGCCTGCCGATGCGGCAACTGGTGGTCGTGCGCGTCGCACGCTCCGGCGAGGCGCTGTGGGCGATGGAGGAGGCGCTCAAGTGCCGCGCGCTCGCGGTCGTCGTCGCCGAACTCCATGACGATGCCGCCGCCGATCTGACGGTGACGCGCCGGCTCGCGCTCGCCGCCCGCGCGGGCGGCGGCCTCGGCCTCTTGTTCAGTCACCGCGCTCCCGGCGGGGCGAGCGCGGCCATGACGCGCTGGGAAGTCGCTTCCGCTCCCGGCGTGCCGGACCGTTTCGGCGGCCTCGGCGCGACCGGCTTTACGCTCTCGCTCATCAAGAACCGGCGCGGACCATGCGGCCGGTGGCATCTCGACTGGGATCATCATGCCCGTCACTTCGTCTCCCCGGCGCTATCTGTCGGTCTGGCTGCAACGGCTGGCGACCGACCGGATCGAGCGCCGCTTGTCCACGCCGGCTGAACCGGCCGAGGCTGTGCCGCTGGTTGTCGTCGCGCCGGTCAAGGCGGCGCTGCGGCTGACCGCGCTCAATGCCGCCGCCGCCCGGCTCGGGCTGAAAGCCGGCATGGCGCTCGCCGATGCACGCGCGATGTATCCCGCGCTCGCCGTCGCCGATGCCGCGCTCGGCGACGACCGCCGCCTGCTGGAGGCCGTCGCCGACTGGTGCGACCGCTACACGCCGCTGGTCGGGCTCGATCCGCCGGACGGTCTCGTGCTCGACGTCACCGGCTGCGCGCATTTGTTTGGCGGCGAAGTGGCGCTCGGCCGCGATCTTTCCGCCCGGCTGGCGGCGCAGGGATTTGTCACCCGGCTCGCGATCGCCGACAGCGTCGGCTGCGCCTGGGGCGTGGCGCGTTACGGCCGTCCGTCCGTGGTGCCGCCGGGCGGCGCGCATGACGCGATCGCGCCGTTGCCGCTGGCGGCCTTGCGGATAGCCGACGACATCGTCCACGGCCTCAACCAGGCCGGCCTCAAACGGATCACCGATCTGATCGCGCGGCCGCGCGCGCCGCTTGCCGCCCGCTTCGGCGACGGCCTGCTGCGCCGGCTCGATCAGGCGCTCGGCGATGAAGACGAGCCGATAACGCCGCGCCTGCCGCTGCCGACTTGTGTGGCCGAGCGCCGCTTTGCCGACCCGATCGGGCTCGAGCGCGATGTGCTCGGCACCATCGCCCAGCTCGCACGCGAGCTTGACCGGATGCTGGAGCGGCGCGGCGAGGGCGCCCGGCTGTTGCAGGTCGCGCTATTTCGCACCGATGGACAAGTCCATCGTCTCGAACTTGGCACCGCCGCGCCGGTGCGCGATCCCGATCGTGTTGTGCGATTGTTTGCCGACCGGCTGGCGGTGCTGGGCGATACCTGCGATCCCGGTTTCGGTTTCGATGTGGTGCGGCTCTGCGCGCTGGTGACCGAGCGGTTCGATCCGACGCAGATCAGTCTGGCGGGCGCGCGCACGACATCGGCGCCGGATCCTGATGATGTCGCGGACCTGGCCCATCTCGTCGACCGGCTGGGCGCGCGCTTCGGGCTGCGCCGCGTGCAGCGGCTGGTGCCGCAGGACACCCACATTCCCGAATTCGCGGTGACCGCCATGCCGGCGCATGCGGTGCGGCGGCAGCGGCGTGATCCGCCGCCGCACGAACGCGAGCAGGACAGTCTCGCACCGGTCCGGCCGATCCGGCTGTTCGCGCGGCCCGAACCGATCGAGGCGATCGCCGAAGTGCCGGACGGTCCGCCGGTGCGCTTCCGCTGGCGGCGCGTGCTGCATGAGGTCGCGCAGGTCGAGGGGCCGGAGCGCATCGCCATGCAATGGTGGCGCGATGCCGACGGCCGCGCGCTGACCCGCGATTATTTTCGGGTCGAAAGCCGCGCCGGCGCGCGAGTCTGGCTCTACCGCGAAGGTCTCTACGGCTTGGAGATCGAACGGCCGCGCTGGTTCCTGCATGGGTTGTTCGCGTAACGGCGCAGAAGGGCACGCGCCATGACCGGCTATGCCGAACTCGCCGTCACCAGCAACTTCTCCTTCCTGCGCGGCGCGTCGCATCCGGAGGAACTGGCGGCACAGGCCGCGGCCCTCGGCCTGGCCGGCATCGGCCTTGCCGACCGCAACACGGTCGCCGGCGTCGTGCGCGCGCATGCTGCGGCGAAGGAAAAAGGCCTGACCTTTGCCCCTGGCGCGCGCTTGGTCTTTGCCGACGACACGCCCGACATCCTCACCCATCCGGCCGACCGCGCCGGCTGGGGCCGGCTCTGCCGGCTGCTGACGCTCGGCAAGCGCCGCGCCGAGAAGGGCAGTTGCACGCTGTTGTTTGATGATCTTCTGGCGCACGCCGCAGGACTGAATTTCATTTTCCTTCCTGAGCATCTGAAAAACGCCGCCGAAACCAGACGCATTGAAACGCTGTTGACGCATTTGTCTGAAGCCGCCCCACGCGCGGTGTGGCTGGGTGCCGCCATGCGCTATCGCGGCGACGATCATCGTCGGCTCCGGCGGCTGGCCGCGCTGGGCGAGAAAACCCGCGTGCCGCTGATCGCCATCGGCGACGTGCTCTACCATGAGCCTGGGCGGCGACCATTACAGGACGTTCTCACCTGTATTCGCGAACACACCCATCTTGATGCCGCCGGCCGGCTGACCGAGCCGAATGCCGAGCGTCATCTGAAAGACGCGCAGGAAATGGCGCGGCTGTTTCGCGCTGCGCCCGAGATGGTCGCCGCCACTTTGCGCTTTCTCGAACGCTGCCGCTTTTCGCTCGACGAATTGCGCTACGAATACCCGCATGAACTGCGCGCCGGCTTTGCCACTCCGCAGGAGGCGCTCGCCACGCTGACGGAAGAAGGCGCGCGCAAGCGCTATCCGCAGGGCGTGCCGTTGAAAGTCCGTCATGCGCTCGATCATGAACTCAAACTGATCGGCGAACTCAACTACGCGCCCTATTTCCTCACCGTTGAGGACATCGTGCGCTTTGCCCGCAGCCAGGGCATTCTCTGCCAGGGCCGCGGCTCGGCGGCCAATTCCGCGATCTGCTTCTGTCTCGGCATTACCGAGGTCGATCCCGACCGCGCCGATTTGTTGTTCGAGCGTTTCGTCTCGGCCGAGCGGCGCGAGCCGCCCGACATCGATGTCGATTTCGAGCACGAGCGCCGCGAGGAGGTGATTCAATATATCTACCGCCGCTACGGCCGCGAGCAGGCCGGGCTTGCCGCCACCACGATCTGCTATCGCGCCCGCAGCGCCATCCGCGAGGCCGGCAAGGCGTTCGGTCTGACCGAGGATACCGTCGCCGCGCTCGCCGGCACGTTATGGGGCTGGTCAGCGGAGGCCGTGAACGACGAGCAGGCCCGCAGGGTCGGGCTCGATCCCGCCGATCCGCGCTTGCGCCAAGCGCTCGCGCTCGCGCGCGAGCTGATCGATTTTCCGCGCCATCTTTCCCAGCATGTCGGTGGCTTCATCATCACCAGAGGCCGGCTCGATGAACTGATTCCGATCGAGAACGCGGCAATGGAGGACCGCACCGTCGTCGAGTGGAACAAGGACGATCTCGACGCGCTCGGCATTCTGAAAATCGATGTGCTCGGTCTGGGCATGCTGTCGTGCCTGCGCCGCGCGCTGGCGCTGATGCAGCAGCATTACGGCATTCGGGAAAGTGAAGGGCAGGGTGAAGACAAACCGCTCACGCTCGCCGCCATTCCCTCCGAGGACCCGGCGGTCTACCGCATGCTCGAGCGGGCCGATTCGATCGGCGTGTTCCAGGTCGAAAGCCGCGCGCAGATGTCGATGTTGCCGCGGCTCAAGCCGAACAAATTTTACGACCTCGTCATCGAGGTTGCGATCGTGCGGCCGGGCCCGATCCAGGGCGACATGGTGCATCCCTATCTGCGCCGGCGGCAGGGCATCGAGCGCGCCGAATATCCCGCACCCGCGCCGGAGCATGGCCCACCCGACGAACTCGAACAGGTGCTCGGCAAGACGCTCGGCGTGCCGTTGTTTCAGGAACAGGCGATGCGCATTGCCATCGTCGCCGCCGGTTTCACGCCGTCGGAGGCCGACCGTCTGCGTCGCGCCATGGCGACTTTCCGCCGTGTCGGCACCATCGGCTATTTCCGCGACAAGCTGATCGAGGGCATGGCCTCGCGCGGCTATCCGCGCGCTTTTGCCGAGCGTTGCTTTCAGCAGATCGAGGGTTTCGGCGAATATGGCTTTCCGGAAAGCCATGCCGCCAGCTTCGCGCTGCTGGTCTATGCCTCGGCCTGGATCAAGTGCCGCTACCCGGATGTCTTTGCCTGCGCGCTCATCAACAGCCAGCCGATGGGCTTCTATGCGCCCGCGCAGATCGTGCGCGATGCCGCCGAGCACGGCGTCGAAATCCGCCCCGTGGACATCAATTACTCCGATTGGGATTGCACATTGGAGCCTGTTCACCCTTCCCTGAAAGGAGAGGGTCGGTGCCCGCAAGGTGCCGGAGAGTGGGCGGACTTTTATTGTGAAACTAAGAGCAGGCCCCAACCCGATCCGCTTCCCGCATCGACCCCGGATCAAGTCCGGGGCAGGCTCTCCCCCTTTCAGGGGGAGGTGAAGAGAGGAGTTCAAGCGGAACTGATAAAAGAAGGGCACCTCCATCCGCGCCATGCCGACATGAAAGACGATATCCGCGCCACCCACGCGCTGCGGCTTGGTCTGCGCCAGATCAGCGGTCTGTCGGAGAACGATGCCCGCGTGATCGAACAGGTGAGAGGCGATGGTTTCGATTCGATCCGCGATCTGTGGCTGCGCACCAAGCTGTCGCCTTCGGTGCTGGAACGTCTGGCGGCCGCCGACACGTTTCGCTCGCTCGGGCTCGACCGCCGCGCGGCGCTCTGGGCTGTCCGCGCGTTGCGCCGCTCCGGCGACAAGGACGACCTGCCGTTGTTTGCCCATGCCGCCATGCCGGAGCGCGAGGCGGACGCCGATCTGCCCCCGATGCGGCTCGGCGAGCATGTGGTCGAGGATTATCGCTCTCTGCATCTGTCGTTGAAGGCGCATCCGGTCTCGTTCCTGCGCCGCGAGTTGCAGCGCCGCGGCTTCATTCCGCATGAGCGCCTGACCGATCTGAAAACCGGCGCCCGCGTCGCCGTCGCCGGCCTGGTGCTGGTGCGCCAGCGCCCCGGCAGCGCCAAGGGCGTCATCTTCATGACCCTGGAGGACGAGACCGGCATCGCCAACACCATCGTCTGGCCGCCGGTATTCGAGGCGTTCCGCCCGATCGTGCTCGGCGCCCGGCTGATCGGCGTCACCGGCAAGCTGCAGAACGAGGAAGGCGTCATCCATGTCGTGGTTGACCGGCTCGACAATCTGACGCCGCTATTGACGCGCCTCGCCGAAGATTCCGGCTGTGTCGAGGCGCTCGCCAATTGCGACGAGGTCCGCCGCCCGATCCAGGAAATCCGCATCTCCCGCCGCGCCGGCAATCCGCTCGCCAAGCTGCTGCAGGAGGAACCGGCCTTGCGCGACGACCTCACCGAGGCCGCCCGCATCCGCAAGGTGCTGCCGAAAGGCCGGAATTTTCATTGATGGTTCACCGCGCGTCTTGCTTCACGTTTCCATGATCCGTTATCGCTGTCTTTACGCGGCCTCCCCACCATAGGATGGTTCACAGCCGGAACCTACGATCGTTCGAACGACAAGCGCCGCGGAGCGTTGTGCCTGATGATCCTCACCCTCACCATGAATCCGGCCATCGACATTTCCGCTGAAGTCGACGAGGTCTCGCATACCCGCAAGCTGCGTTGCGCCAATGTCGTCCGCGAGGCCGGCGGCGGCGGCATCAATGTCGCGCGCGTGTTGCGCCGCTTCGGCGCCGAAGTGATCGCGGTCTATCCGGTCGGCGGGCCGGTCGGGCAATTGCTGCGCGATCTGGTCGATCATGAGAACATCCCCAGCATCACCATTCCGGTCGCGCATGAGACCCGCGAGGACTTCACAATCCTGGAACAGAAAACCGGCGAGCAATATCGCTTCGTCATGCCGGGACCGAGCCTCAGCGAGGCCGAATGGGGCTCCTGCCTCGACACCCTTGGCTCGCTGATCGAGCGGGGCGGCTATGTCATCGCCAGCGGCAGCCTGCCGCCGGGAGTGCCGGAAGATTTTTACATCCGCCTGATCCGCTCGGCGCGCACATCCGACGCCAAGGTCGTGCTCGACGCCTCCGGCGCGCCGCTCAGAGCTGCGCTGCGGGAAGGCGTCTATCTGGTCAAACCCAATCTGCGCGAATTGCGCGATCTCATCGGCGGCCCGCTCAGCGACGAGGCCGCGCTGGTGCAGGCTTGCCGCACGCTCATCCAGTCCGGCGGCACCGAGATGGTCGCGCTCACGCTCGGTGATCGCGGCGCGCTGCTGGTCACCGCCGATCGCGCCCTGCGCGCCGAAGCGCCCTATGTCGAACCGCTGAGCGCGGTCGGCGCTGGCGATAGCTTTCTCGGCGTGTTGATCTGGCGTATGGCCGGCGGCCATGATCTGGAAGACGTCTTCCGCTACGGTGTGGCCGGTGGCACCGCCGCGCTTTTGTCACCTGGCACCGAACTCTGCCATGTGGCCGATGTCGAGCGTCTGCTGCCGCAGGTCGTGGTGCGGGTGTTGTGACGGCAGGCAGGCTCGCCCTGAAAGAAAGGACCGGAGTTCCGACATGGACCAAATCTCCATCCTGGCCGCGTTCTGGGGCGTAGTGACGCTGGTCCTGTTCCTCGCCGTCATCAAGCTCTGCTATCGGATCGAAGCACGCTCGCTGCCGCCGGGCAAGACGCCGCGGCGCTGGGGCTATGCCGATATCATCGGTGTTTCGTTCAATGTCGGGGTCGCGCGGGACACCGAGACCCAGACCCTGCGCCGCCGCATGCTGATGCTTCTGGTCCTGATCGTTGCCGGCTTCATCGCGGTTGGAATCATTGCGATTGCCCGGGCCGGTACCGGGACGGTTTAGGTCATGCACTCATAAAGGGGATACCGTTTTGATGCGATGCGTGATTTAACCTTCTGACTGAAGGAGGTTCGAATGGCACGCTTTGATCTGACGGATTTTGAATGGCAGGTGATCCGGCCGCTGCTACCTACAAAGGTTCGTGGCGTGCCGCGGGTTGATGATCGTCGCGTTCTCAATGGCATCTTGTGGCGGCTTCGGACCGGCGCGCCGTGGGCCGATATCCCCGAGCGCTACGGGCCGACGACGACCTGCTACAACCGGTTTGTCCGGTGGCGCAAGGCGGGTGTGTGGAGCCGGATATTGGAAGCAGTCTCAGCGGCTTACGACGGCGAATTCCAGATGATCGACTCCTCTTCCATCCGCGTTCACCAGCATGGGGCGAACGGAAAAAAAGGGGGCGATCCGGTTGCATGGGACGCTCGCGCGGCGGGCTGACGACCAAGATCCACGTCCTCGTCGATGCCTGCGGTCTGCCGACGCGGCTCAAGCTCACCGAAGGCCAGGCGCATGACGGGCGTTCGGCCGAGGACATGCTCGATGCCTTGGCGCCAGCGAGTATCTTTCTGGCCGACCGCGCCTACGATTCCAATGCCCTACGCCTGAAGCTGGAGAAGCGAGGCATCTTCGACAACATCCGCCCAATGCCCAATCGTGTCTGCGTGCCGGCCTTCAGCAAGCGACTTTACCGCAAACGAAACCTCGTCGAGCGCTTCTTCAACAAGCTCAAACACTTCCGCGCCGTCGCCACCCGATACGACAAAGACCCAGACAATTACCTTGCCGGCATCAAACTCGCTGCAATCCGCATCTGGTTGCGATTTAATGAGTCGGTGACCTAGAGTATGATCCGGAAAAGTTGCAGACTTTTCCGATAAGATCATACGACAAACCAAGATATTAGAGGGGCACTGCGATTCAATCTGCCTGAATTGCACTCTAGCCAGCCGCGACACCGCGCTTTCCCTGGCGCCGATTGCGCGCTACAGCAATCCGCAACAGCGCCCGAACGGGAGGACGTCCCATGCACGACATCGCCGGCAAGACCCACTGGCATGAGCCGACCGCCGGTAAGCGCGCCGGGCTTCGGCAAATTCGGCCGGCCGAAAACGCCCTACGACCTGTTCATGGAGGCGGAGGGAATTCCGGTCTTCCGCGGCATCGGCATCAGCAAGGTGCAAAACCTGCCGTTGCAGCCATGGGCGCGCTACGGGCGGCCGCGGCACCTACATCCAGCTCCACGGCACCGAAGGCAAATGGGGCTGCTACGTCGTCGAGGTGCCCGGCGCCGGCGCGCTCCATCCCGAGAAGCACCTCTACGAAGAGATCTATTACGTCGTCGAAGGCCGCGGCACCACCGAGGTCTGGCTCGACGACGACAGCAAGCGCCACGTGTTCGAATGGCAGGCCGGCTCGCTGTTCTCGATTCCGGTCAACGCCTGGCACCGCATCGTCAATGCCAGCTCCAGCGCCGGCGCTGCTGCTTGGCGGCACCACGGCGCCGAACCTGATGAACCTGATCAACAATGTCGACGTGATCTTCAATTGTCCGTTCCAGTTCCGTGACCGTTTCTCCGGCGCCGACGACTTCTACAAATACAAGGACGACATCGAGCCCGATCCGGTGCGCGGCCTTGCCATGCGGCGCACCAACTTCATCCCCGACATCGTCAATTGCGACCTGCCGCTCGACAATCGCCGCTCGCCCGGCTACCGCCGGGTCGAGCCGTTCATGACCGGAAATACCTTCTATCTCTGGATCGGCCAGCACGAGAACGGCCGCTATTCCAAGGCGCACGCGCATACCTCGGCGGCGGTGCTGATCTGTCTGCAAGGGCAAGGGCTACACCTACACCTGGCCGGAACGATGCGGCGTCACGCCCTGGAAGGACGGCCACGCCGACCAGATCAAGCGCGTCGACTACGAGCCGGTCGGCATGGTCTCGGCCGCGCCCGGCGGCGTGCGCTGGTTCCACCAGCATTTCGGCGTCTCGAAGGACCCGCTGCGGCTGACCGCCTGGTTCGGCCCGCACTCGCCGGGCCGCGAGCCTGGCCCGCCGGGCGAACAGCCACACCGACTACACCGGCATGGAGATCACCGAAGGCGGCACCTCACATTCCCTACTGGATGGAGGACCCGTTCATCCGCAAGGAATACGAGAGCGATGCTCGCCAAGAACGGCGTCACCAGAACCGGATGGAGCCGGAGTTCTATCAGCCAGGCGCTGCCAAGGTTCAGACCTATTGTCGGCATGTAAGGCGCGGCCGGGGCGACATGCGCGCGATGAATCGACGACAGACGACCGGCGGGCGCATCTTCTTCTCCTCGACCGGACGTTCGCTGGCCGAGGAGGACGAGATCGTGCATGCTCTCGGTCGGCGTCGATATCGGCTCGTCGACATCGCATCTGGTGTTCTCGCGCATCGTGCTGGAGCGGCTCGACAGCCGCTACATCGTGACCATTGCGTGAGAGCTTCTATCGAGTCCGACATCCTGCTGACGCCCTACTGCGGCGGAAGAGACCATCGACGCCGCGGCGCTCGGCGCCTTCATCGACCAGCAATATCGCAACGCCGATGGTCGATCCCGACGAGATCGACACCGGCGCGCTGATCCTGACCGGCGTCGCCGTGCGCCGGAGCAATGCCCGCGCGCATCGGTGAACTGTTCGCGCGCCAGGCCGGCAAGATGGTCGCGGTCAGCGCCGGCGACAGCCTGGAGACCGTGATGGCCGCCTACGGCTCCGGCGCGGTCGCGCGTTCGATCCGCGACAGGCGACGGTGATGAATGTCGACATCGGCGGCGGCACCGCCAAGATCGCGGTCTGCGCCGACGGCAAGGTGGTCGACCTCACCGCGCTCGATGTCGGCGCGCGGCTGATCTGCCTCGATCCTGAAAACCGGATCGTGCGGGTGGAGGAGGCCGGCCGCCGCTTTGGCGCCGAACTCGGCATCGACCTTTCGATCGGCGCAACGCTTGCACCGGACGATGCGCAACGGCTGGCGGCGCGGATGGCCGATTGTTTGTTCGCGGCGATGCGGGGCGAGACGCCGTGCGCCGGCGGCGTCGATCTGCTGCGGCTCGATCCGATCACCTATCGCGGCCGGGTCGATCAGATCAGTTGTTCCGGCGGCGTCTCCGAATATCTCTATGGCGGCAACGTCAAGCCGTTCGGCGATCTCGGCCTGCAACTCGCCAAGGACGTGCGCGCGCGGATCGACCGATCCGGCATGCAGAGCGTGCGGCCCGAGGCGCGTATCCGCGCCACCGTGATCGGCGCCTCGCAATACACCACCCAGGTCAGCGGCAGCACGATCTATGTCGTCGCCGCTGGACGCGCTGCCGCTGCGCAACGTGCCGGTGATCGCGCCCGAGATGATGCTCGCCGGGGACGCCATCGATGCCGCCGCTGTGGCCGAGGCCATACGCGCAGTGCTGCGCCGGCTGGAACTGGCGGATGCCGAGACGCCGGTGGCGCTGTTCGTGCCGTGGCAGGGCTCGGCGACATTCCAGCGGCTCGATGCCTTCTGCCGCGGTGTCGCCGAAGGACTTTCCGCGTCGCTGGCGCGCGGCCATCCGCTGGTGCTGGCCGGCGACGGCGACGTCGGCGGCCTGATCGGCATTCATTTTCGCGAGGAACTGCAAGCTCGCCAATCCCGATCGTCTCGATTGACGGCCTTGAACTGAAGGAATTCGACTACATCGACATCGGGACCATGCTACCGACCTCCGGCGCGGTGCCGGTGGTCATCAAGTCGCTGATTTTTCCGGCGACCGCCGCGCCTGGACGCGAGGGCAACGCGCCGGCGCCCGGCGCGACAATCGATGACGACGTCGTGAGCTTGCCGCATTTGCCGCGCTAAAATGCCGCCATGCGGCGCACCCTCATAGCAATAGTAATAGTCCTCGTGGCCCTGGCCGGCTTTGTCGCCTGGCCGGTCTACGACCTTTATCGGCTGGCGCATGCGGTCGAGGCCCGGGACCTGCCGAAAATCGTTGCCCACGTGAACATTGCGCAGGTCCAGCGCTCGTTGACGGTCCAGGTGCTGCGCAAATATGGCGAACTGACCGGCCGCAAGATGAGCCCGCTGATGGCCAATCTCGCCGTCGGCGCCGGGTCGGCGGTGATCGATCCGATCGTGGCCAAGCTGATCACGAGCGAGGCGATCGCCGATCTGCTGCGGCGCGGCTGGCCGAAGGCGCTGGGCGACAAAGACATCCCGAAATTTGATGGCCTCAACGCCAGGGCCTTTTCCAATCTCGGCGCGTTGTTCCAGAACTCCGACTACGGCTTTCGGCGCTATACGGTGTGGGTGCCGCCGGACAAGCCGCGCGCGCAGCAGTTCAATCTGCGTTTCCGCCTGCAGTCCTGGACCTGGAAGCTGATCGGCGTGCGGCTGCCCGAGGAATTGCAGACCCGGCTTGCGCGCGAGGTCATCAAGCGCACCGAGGCGCTCGCCGACAATCCGCTGCGCGCCGGGACCAATTAGAGCATTTCCAGGCTAAGTGAAAACCGGTTCGTCGTCCGGAAATGCGACAAAACAAAGAGATAGAGCACTTTCATGTTTCTACTTAAATTGAAAGCGCTCGAGAACGTGATCAGGCTGGGTCAATTGCCCCTTTGTCGTTCGCTGCGCCCGACCTCATTCTTCGACGAGTGACTATTGCTCGTCTGCAGGATGAGGCTGAACGAGGGCGCGTTCTCATAAATCCGCGATGTCCGCTTCACCCGTGAAATCGGACTTCACATCGGACTTTGCGCGCGGCCTGCCAGTGTGGTGGATTTGAAATTCGTTGCATGATTTGCGATAGGCACTCAAACGAATTTCAAATCCAAAACCACACTAGATTCATAAACTTGCTCGTGTCCTTATCGAATCCGCGGTTCATACGGAGCAGGCTGAATAGTACGACGAACTTCGGATTCGGGACTCTAGCGTATGATCTGGAATAGTTGCAGACTTTTCCAGATCATACGACATGCCCGGATGTTGGATGGACACCGCGTTTAATTTGACTGAATCGAACTCTCAGTGCCAACGACGGTCAAGCTTCCGACGTTTCGGAATGGACCTGGGAGGAATTACTTCAACCGGTAGCCGGCGTGGCATGCGACGCAGGCGCTCATCACCTCGCTGAGTGCGCCAAGAGCCGGCTTCAGATTCCCGGTCACGTCGGCATTCTGGGCTTCGATCGCAAAGCGGCTGGCGGCACGGTGCATTGTTGTCCCAGCATCCTGCATCCCTTGAGGCATATATTTTGCGACTTCTTGCGCGCCATGCAGCCGGAGCGAACTCATGCCAAGCCGCTCCTCGGCGACCTTGGCTGCCCGATCATTCTGACCTCGTGAAAGCGCGTCGCTCACCTCCCAAAGGGCCATCAGGTGATCCCGCATGTTGGCCAGCGTATGGTCCACGAGTGCCGGCGGGAACTCTACCTGGATACGTGTGTCGGTCGCGGCAGCGCTGTGGCCTTTGTCAGCTTGATGATGCCCGTGGTGTTGCTGTGCCAGGGCCATATTCCCTCCGAAAATGGTGGCACCCGAGACGATAGCGGCAAGCAATTTTCGGCGCATGGCATTTCCTTCGGTCGTGACTGATCCTTCGGTCGTGACTGAGGTCCTATAGACCACGTTCAAGCGGATCTCATATGATCGCGATCATAAGGGGACCGCACGGGCGATCTTCGTTCAGGAAAATCATGCCGGGCGTGATCGCTGTTCGGATTATCCGTCTCACCTTTGTTCTTGGGTAACAAGGTGCCAAACGCCGATGGCTCGATTCGTAGACTGGGTGGTATTGGGAGGGGCGTCGCCGCTCATCGCGGCAGTGCCTGAGCAGGCGCGGAAAGCCGCGCGAGTAGTGAACCTCTTGGAACGCGCCCGGTTGTTCAGTCGTGGCGATAGGCCGGGGGCGATGTACTTCGTCGTCTCGGGGGAAATTCATTTGGTGCGGCATTCGCGGCTGGGAAACGAGATCGTGCTGCAAAGAGCTCGTGACGGCGTTCTAGCGGAGGCCAGTCTGGATCAGGAAGCCTATCACTGCGATGCAATAGCGGTGGCGCCGTCCGTGCTGCTGATGATGCCGCGCAAGGCATTCCTCGAGGCTCTCACTGACGGAGATTTCAGAGGCAAATGGATGTCACACTTGGCGCGCGAACTGCGACGTGTCCGCGCGCAAGCAGAGAGGATGAGCCTGAAGACCGCCGCTGAACGCATCATACATTTCGTTGAGACGGACGGCGATGACGGCTCGATCCGCCTGTCCCAATCGAAGAAAGATTGGGCCGCCGAGCTGGGCCTCACGCACGAAGCGCTTTACCGGACGCTGGGCCGCATGGAGCGTACCGGTCAGATTACGATCGCCGGCACGCTCATTTCGCTGGTCCGCCGCATGTAGTGAACTCGGATGACGCGAAGCATGTCCGGTATGGGCGCTATTTCTGGCCCCCTTAGTTTGTCTGAGCTGAGTCAGAATTCGACAAACCGCAAAGTGAGCATAGCGAGTCCGCATTTGGGCGGATATCGACCAAACGAACTTCGCCCGAGCAGGTTAAGACCGGGTCTCAGATCGTGATTCAAGTCCCTCAAGCGAGGGCCTGAATCATGCGCTAGCTCCTAACAATTTGCCGCAGCGCGCGGCTGGCGGCCATGTTCTCCAGCGCAATGTTGATGTCGGCGAGCGGCATGCGATGCGTTATGAGCTTATCGACCGGAAATCGCCCCGATTTGTAGAGCGCGACAAATCGCGGAATATCGCGTTGCGGATTGCAGCTTCCCAGATAGCTGCCGTGGACGGTCTTGGCGCTGGTGACAAGGGCGGCGAGATCAAGCGCGAATGGTGTCTTCGGATTGACAAGACCGATCGCGACCACACGCCCGCCGCGTTTCGCCGACATGTAGGCGGTCTGAAAGGCCTCCAACTGACCGGCGGTTTCGAGCGCGCAATCGACCCCGCCGCCGGTCATGTCAAGAATCTGGCCGGCCGCATCCGGTCCCGCCGCGATCGCATCGGTCGCGCCGAGGCGCAAGGCGATATCGCGTTTTCCGGCTTCGGGATCGATTGCGATGATCCGGCTCGCGCCCGCCAATCGCGCGCCGAGAATGGCGCTGGCACCGACGCCGCCGATGCCGGCAATCGCGACGGTCTCACCGGCGGTCACCTTGCCGGTATGGATGACACTGCCCGCGCCACAAATGACGGCGCAGCCGAACAGCGCGGCGACCTCCGGCACAAGGTCAGGGTCGATCTTGACGAGTGAGCGTTCGGAGACCACCGCCATTTCGGCAAAAGCCGATAGCCCCATGTGGTGATACAGGTTTTCGCCGTTAACGGAGAGGCGAGGGCCGCCGCTGAGCAGCGCGCCGGCACGGTTGGCCGCGAGCCCGGGCTCGCAGAGATGGGCCTCTCCGGCCACGCAGCGCGGACATTTCCCGCAGCGCGGTTGATAGATCAGTACCACCTGATCGCCGGGCGCGAATTGGGTCACGTCAGGGCCGATGGCTTCGACATTGCCGCTCGCCTCATGGCCGGGGACGATGGGCATCGGCCAAGCCCGGACTCCGGTGATGACCGAAAGATCGGAGCGGCACAGGCTTGCCGCATTGATCCGTACCAGCACCTCGTTGCGGAACGGTCCTTCGGCCGCGACCGTCTCGATTTGCAGGGGCCGGCTTTCTGAAAACGGTCGTGCCGAAACACAGGTGTGAAGAACGGCGGCCTTGAAGCGGGTCATGGCGTGATCATGTCGTGGCGTCGATCGGCGGGGGAGGCCAGGATCACATGGGGCGCCTGCCTCCGGCAAGCCGGATGACTTGCCCACCGTAAACCCAACCGACCGAACAGCCCAATTGCCCTTGAGCGCCCGACAATGATCCGCTCCATCGCGGTCATGGAGTTGGCGGCCATCGCTAGAACCGGCTATGAAGGCGCCGCCGGAAACGGTTTAAGGCCATTCGCGCGCCGCGACATCAGGCGCCGCACAAGCAAATTCGGGGGGTGTAAGGCGATGGACTGGACGGAACGGCGCGAGCGATATCGCGCGCTGATCGCGAGTGGCCGCTGCATTCATCCGGGGTCGGTCTACGACCCGATCTCCGCGCGCATTGCCGCCGATCTCGGCTACGAGGCCGGCATGCTGGCAGGCTCGATCAGTTCGTTCGCCGTGCTCGGCGCGCCCGACGTTGTCGCGCTGACGCTGTCCGAATTTGCGGGCCTGGCCTATCGCATCAACCGCGCCGGCAATCTGCCGGTGATGTGCGATGCCGATCACGGCTACGGCAATGCGCTCAACGTCATGCGCACCGTGCAGGAAATGGAAACCGCCGGCGTGGTGGCGCTCACACTCGAGGACACCGTGCTGCCGACACCCTATGGCGCCGGCTCGAACGTGTCGCTGATCTCGATCGAGGAAGGCGTCGGCAAGATGAAGGCTGCGCTCGCCGCTCGCCAGGACAAGCGCCTTGTCATCGTCGGGCGCACTAGCGCGATGAGTATAACCGGAGTGAAAGACACGATCGCGCGGCTGAAGGCCTATGAGGCGGCCGGCGTCGACATGTTGTTCATGGCCGGCGTGAAGACCCGCGTCCAGCTCGACGAAGTGGCCGCCGCCGTCAAGCTGCCACTGTTCCTCGGCGGCGCCGGCCAGGAGCTTTACGACCTCGATTATCTGTCGAGTCGCAATGTCGCGATCTGCCTGCTCAGCCACGCGCCGTTCTGGGCCGGCGTCAATGCCGCCTATGAAACGCTGAAGGCACTGCGCGAAGGCACCAAGCCCGCCGACCTGAAGGGCGTTGCCTCCGCCGACCTGGTAAAGCGCGTCACTCGCCAGGACGACTACACCCGTTGGAACAAGGAGTTCCTCGGCGGCTGAAGCCGGTTTTCGGGACATCGCGGTTTAATGTATGATCCGGAAAAGCATGCTCTCGGGCTTGACCCGAGGGTTGCAGACTTTTCCGATAAGCCTGCCCTCGGGCTTGACCCGAGGGATCATACGATAAACCAAAATGTTGGACGGTTGTTGTGATTCAAACCGGATAAATCACAGTCTAGAGGACCAGCGGCTTCGCCGGAATAACGTCGCGCTCCCGCAGCCGCGCGACCGCCGCCATGATCACCGCCAGCGCATCGCGGGTGCCGTCGGCTTCGCCCTTTTCGAAATCACCTTCGATGCGCCCCATCTGGTTGGTGACATGCGCAAGGCATAGCACCGGCCGCTGCCGCGCACGCGCGAAGGCGTAGAGCGCGGCGGCCTCCATTTCGACCGCCATCAGGCCTTGGGTCCGCATCGCCTCGATCGCCGCCCGGGTCTCGCGGAACGGCGCGTCGGTCGTCCAGGTCGCGCCGGTGACAACCGCGACCGGCACATCGCTGAAGGCGTCCTGCAGCGCCGCCACCAGGGCCGGATCGGCATCGGAATAATCCGCCGGCGGCAGATAGTGGTAGCTGGTGCCCTCGTCGCGCAACGCCCGGTCGATCAGCACGAAGCATGGCGGCTTGAGCGCCGGATCGAGTTGCCCGGCCGAGGTCATGCTCACGAGCAGCCGGCAGCCGGACGCGAACAGTTCCTCGGCGACCAGGACCGCAAACGGCGCGCCGACCGCGCAGCCGATGATTCCGAAGGTCGTGCTGTTCTCGGTGAAGCGATAGAGGTTTGTGTGGTAGCAGGCCCAATTCGAATCGAGCTCGGCACGTTCCTCGGACCTCAAACGCCGAACAATGTCGCCGTCGGGATCGAGGATGCAGAAATCAGGCACATCCTCGGCGCCGATATTCTTCTGCCGCCGCGCTTCGCGCAGCAGGCTCGCCGGCGTGAACGCCGACGCGTCGCTGTGTTTCTTGTTGCGCAGGATCGGCGGCATGGTGATGTTTTTCAGACCAATCTCTTCAGGCTGCCTGGGCTTCGGGCGCCGGCTTCTGCTCGTAAAGGTGTACATCGCGCTGCGGGAACGGGATCGACAGTCCGGCTGCTTCCAAGGCCAATTTTCCATTTTCCGTCAGCGCCCGTCGCACATCCCAATAGTTGGCGTTTGAGGCCCAGACGCGCAGCGCCAGCACCACCGCGCTGTCGCCGAGCGAATCAACAAATACGATCGATACAGGCTCTTGATGAACGCGATCATCAGCCGCCGCGAGATCGAGCAATACCTGCTTTCCCTTCGCGATATCGTCACCATAGGCGATACCGAATTTCAGATCGACCAGCCGAGTCGGCAATCGCGAGAAATTGTTGATGCGCGTGTTCCATAATTGTGAATTCGGAACGAACAAAAATATGCCGTCCCAGGTGTGCAGCTCGCTCGCGAACAGCCCGACCTGCCTGACGGTTCCGGCGATCGAGCCGGTATCGACATAGTCGCCAACCTTGAACGGTCGCAGCCACAGCAGCATCATCCCTGCGGCGATGTTTTGCAACGTGCCCTGCAGGGCAAGACCGATCGCCAATCCCGCCGCGCCGAGCGCGGCCAGGATGCTGGTGGTCTGAATGCCGAGCTGGCCGAGTACCGCGACCAGCACGACGATCAGAATGGCGTAGCGCACGACCGAAGCGATGACCGACGTCAGGGTCGCTTCGATCCGCGACTGCCCGTCCAGTAGGCGGCGCATGGCCCGTTCCGCCCAGGTCGCGATCCACCAGCCGATGCCCAGGATCAAGAGCGCGCCTACAAAGCTGGGTACCGCAACGGCGGCCCAATCCACGAACTGCTTGAGGAAGATGTTGACTTCGGCGGTAATTTCGTCGGCTTTCATGGTACCCCCTTGCAGGCTGAATGTGCCGTTCGGTGTGGCCGGCCAGAAATGGATATCGGTGATAATCACCGCACCAGACATGCGGATTCAACCCCGGACGGCTGCAAGGATTATGACGCCTCACGAGCGCTGACAGTGCCAAGCCGATTGACGGGAAATACAATCGCGCTGTTCGGAGGTGGCCGAGCGTCGATGTGGCAGGTTGCTTGTGCCAGCCCGACAATTGCCCCTGAAAGCAGCAAGGCCCCGCTGAGGGGCCTTGCAAACCGGTGCAACTTTCAATCGCTCCGGCCTCACGGATTGAAGACGTGAGAATTTTGGCTGGTCTTCGGATAATAGACCGGCCAGCATGCGCCGCGCCGGTCGGCCGCGATCCAGGGATGGCCCATATAGGTGGATTGCCGATAACGCTCGCCCGGTACCAAGGTGCGGTACAGCTTGTACTGGCCATTGAAATCAAGCCAGTACAGGTTGATCCGCCGGCCCGCGTTGTTCGTGAAATCGATGACCACTCGCCGGTTGCTTCTGGCTGATCGGATTGACCCTGGCGCAGGGCAGTTGCGCCCAAGCCGTTGCGGCAGCGGTGCGTTCTGCTGGAAGGAAAGCGGGGGAGCCGCTTGCGCGCGAGGGCGCGGCGGCGGAGCGAACTGCGGGGCTAGTGGCGGTAGCGCGAAACGCGGGGCAGGCGGAGGCGCCGCTTGTGCAACCGGGCGCTGCGGAGGTGGCCGCTGGCCGAGCGGCCATGTGCAGATTGATGCCCGGCGGTTTTCCCAGCAGGGACCATTACGCCGGAAGTCTTCGCCGATCAGCTCCTGCGCGTGTTGCCGCGGCGGATCGCTGTTCCATGACACACCCGCAGTGCCGTTGTTGAAAACGGTGACATAGGCAAAGTGCATTTCGCCGAAGATTTGGAACGAGCCGTCCCGATCGGTCTCGAGCTGGCAACGTCCGTCGACGTAATTGCGCCCGTCGATGGTCATCAGACAATCAGCTTGTCGCGCGGCTGGATGCGCGGCAGGCGGCGGCGGAGGAGGGGGCGCGGTTCGCATGGGCGGCTGAGGCGCCGGCGGACGCGCATGTCGCTGCGGCTGGGCCTGCGCGAGAAATTGTCGGCCGCATTCGAACAAACTCTTAAATGCCGCATTGCTGCCGGCAAGCGGGTATTGCCATTGAAGACGACCGGACGTGATGAACAGGGCTTTGCCGTTCGCGAGCGCATCCTCACTGCCCGTCCCGTCCTGGTGCTCCTCGATCCGGGCAAAGAAACCGTCGATAATTTGCGCGTTCGCTGACAGCGCGATGTCTTCTTGCTGCTTGTTTTGCGGATTGAAAAACGCGCGTTCGTCGATCCAGTACTTCACCGGAAAGCGGTCGCCGAGTGTGCCCGAACGGTCGCCGACGAATTCGATTGCCAATAACCCTTTATTGCCTCCCTGCGGCCAGCCGAACAGGAAACGCACCGCGTTTTCGGTCCCGAAGCTTTTCCAGGCGACACAGTACGGAAAATTGCCGCGCGCCGGATCGGGACTAAAGCTCTCGACCTTCCAGTCTCCGTGGGTGGCATAAGGTTGTCCCTGCTGCGCCGCGGCTCGATCGGTGGCGCCGAGTGCTAACGCGGCGAGGGCCGCAAGAGCGGGACCTGTGACGGACTTCAGCATCGGTGCCCCATTACTAGTGAAACCAAAAATATCCCCCAATCGATGGTATTTTGGTAACGACCAGCGGTAACAGGGTCAAGACAGAAGCACCTTTGCAACGGCGTGCGCTTCGCAGCATCGTCCGTGGATATCGCCCGTAGCGGACGGTCTCGTAGCCCGTCCGTGGGCAAGGGCATGGCGGCTTCTGCTTCCGGCAGGAGTGTCATTGCGGCCGAGCCGTCGCCAACCGCTCGTTCGAAGACCCGGTCCCGCTGTTTATCGCCACAACGATAATACGGCGCGCACGTTCAAACGACGTCCAAACCGGATTTACGAGCGGTCCGTTAGTGTCCCGAATCCGAAGTTCGTCACACTATTCAGCCTGCTCCGTACGAACTTCGGATTCGAAAAGGACACTAGGAAGTTTATGAATTTAGTGTGGTTTTGGATTTGAAATACGTTTGAGGGCCTGCCGCAAATTATGTAACGAATTTCAAATCCACCACACTAGGTTTTGGAACTGGCGCGCCCGACACAATTCGAACGTGTGACCTTTGCCTTCGGAGGGCAACGCTCTATCCAGCTGAGCTACGGGCGCGTGCAGGGACCTCCTTAGCCGAATGACGCGCAAGCGGCAACGGGTGCCGGATCCGGCGCGTGGGCGCTGCGCTGTCGGTCTGCAGTCCCCGATGAACCTGACAATTCATCGATAGGCGCCAGGCCGATCGCCGGATGGCACCAAAACTGCAAGCCTGTCATGGCGCAGCGCGCTTGCTGCTGAGCACCCTTGCCGGTGAGCGGGCGGGTCTATAATGACGATCCTTAAATCCGGTCCGAGGACGGCAAGGGAGCACGCCATGTCGCAGGCACACGATAACGTCACGGCCAGGCCGCCGGCCGGGGTGACCGAGGCGTTCAACTGGGAAGACCCGCTCGATCTGGAGAGCGAGTTGACCGAGGAAGAGCGCATGGTGCGTGCGACCGCGCACGGCTATGCCCAGGACCGGCTGTTTCCACGGATACTCACAGCCTATCGCGAGGAACAGGTCGATCGCAGTTTGCTGCCGGAGATGGGCGAACTGGGGCTCCTCGGCCCCACCATTCCGGAGGAATATGGCGGCGCCGGCCTCGGTTACGTTTCCTACGGGCTGATCGCGCGCGAAATCGAGCGGGTCGATTCCGGCTATCGCTCCGCCCTGTCGGTGCAGTCCTCGCTGGTCATGCACCCGATCTATGCCTACGGCAGCGAGGCCCAGAAGCGGAAATACCTGCCCAAGCTCGCCAAGGGCGAGTTGGTCGGTTGTTTCGGCTTGACCGAACCTGACTTTGGCTCCGACCCGGGCGGGATGGCGACCCGCGCCGAAAAGGTCACCTGCGGCTATGCGCTGACCGGCAACAAGATGTGGATCTCCAACGCGCCGATTGCCGATCTGGCGATTGTCTGGGCCAAGCTCGATGGCAAGATCCGTGGCTTTATCGTCGAGCGCGGGACCAAGGGTTTCGAGACCCCGAAGATCGAAGGCAAGCTGTCGTTGCGGGCCTCCGTCACCGGCGAGATCGTGCTCGATGGCGCCATCGTGCCCGAGGAGAACTTGCTGCCGAATGTCGCCGGCTTGGCCGGACCGTTCGGCTGCCTCAACGTGGCGCGCTACGGCATTGTCTGGGGTGTCATGGGCGCGGCCGAATTCTGCTGGCACCGCGCGCGGCAATATGTGCTCGATCGCAAGCAGTTCAACCGGCCGCTTGCCGCCAATCAATTGGTGCAGAAGAAGCTCGCCGACATGCAGACCGAGATCACGCTCGGCCTGCATAGCGCCCTACGCCTTGGTCGTCTGATCGAGCAGGGCCGGGCGGCACCGCCGGCGATTTCGCTGATGAAGCGCAACAATTGCGGCAAGGCGCTCGACATCGCGCGTGTTGCCCGCGACATGCATGGCGGCAACGGCATCGCCGACGAGTTTCACGTCATGCGCGTGATGGCGAACCTCGAAACGGTCAACACCTACGAGGGAACCCATGATATCCACGCACTCATTCTCGGGCGCGCGCAGACCGGTATCCAGGCATTCTGCTGATCCCATCGAGCGAATGCCATTCGCATGGATCTGATCACGGCGCTCATGCTGCTCGGCGCGGGCTTTTTCGGCGGCATGCTGTCGACTGTCGTAGGCGGCGCGGCCTTGCTCACATTCCCGGCGCTTCTGGCGGTCGGGCTGCCGCCGGCCAACGCCATTGCCTCTAATCTCACGGCTTTGGTGCCGGCAAATTTCTTGGCGGCGGTTGACGACCGCACCGTTCTGCCGCCATTTGATGCCCGCTTCATCGGCACGATCCTGGCCTCGGTGGCGGCAGCCGGGGTCGGGGCGGTGCTGCTGCTGGCGACGCCGGAGCGGCTGTTCACGGTGCTGGTGCCGCTCCTGCTCGGCTTTGCGACGCTGCTCTTTGGCTATGGCGGCAAGATCAGTGACTGGCTGCGCGCCCGCGTCATTGCCCGCGGCGGCAGTGAGGCCGACGCCGGCAGAACCAAACTCGGGTTCTTGCTCCCGGTCTCGTTCTATGGCGGATATTTCGGTGCCGGCGTCGGCGTTCTGCTGATTGCGGTCCTCTCGCTCGGAACGCGCGGCGACTATCGCTCGGCCAATGCCACCAAGAATCTGGTCACAAGTCTCAACAGTCTGGCGGCGGCCATCTATTTTTCCGTAGCCGGCGCTGTCGTGTGGAAATTCACCCTGGTCATGCTGGCTGGTACCTTGAGCGGCGGATGGATCGGCGCGCGCATTGCACGCATCGCGCCACGCGAGGTCATGCGCTATTTGGTCATTGCCATCGGACTGCTGCTGACGGCGACGACCGCGATGCGCTACTGGTTTTGAGCCGCGCTCGAGAAAGCCGCGCGATCAGTTCTGGCGGCAAAGCTCGGATATTCGTTGGACAATGACACTCTGCGGATCCGCGAGCGCTGCGATGACGGTGAAATGGTTGAGGCCGGCGGGCTCTTCGCAATGGGTTAGGACGCCGGCCTTGCCCCATTGCTCGACAATGGTCCGGCTCTGCCGCAGGAATTCATTTGATTCTGCGCCACCGACCACGGCGTCGAACACGCGGCCTGTCGGCGGCGGCCAATAAAGCGGCGACAATTCGCGTGCGCTCTCGGCGTCAAGCCTGAAGTCCTCGTTCATGCTGATGCCGACCAATGGCAGGAGGTCAAACAAGCCGGAAAACGCACATGCCGCCGGCACCAGGTCGGCCGGCGCGTCCGTGGCGACCACTTTCCACTCGGTCGCCAACATGCAGGCCGACAGATGCCCGCCGGCCGAATGGCCATAGACCGTCACCCGCCGGCCGAATCGGCGCCATAGGTAAAGACAGGCACGCCGCATTTGACCGATGATCTCAGCGATCGTGACCTGTGGACAAAGATCGTAGCCCGCGACCGCGACGGCGATGCCGTTGCCGTTGAGACCACGCGCCATGTGGCTGAATGTCGTTGGCTCTAGTGAGCGCCAATAGCCGCCGTGAATGAACAGGGCGAGCGGTGCAGCACCACCCTCCCGCGGCATGAACAGATCGATGGTCTGGCGTTTCGTCGGGCCGTAGCTGATGCCGAGCTCGGCGCGGCCATCCTCCAATGCTGCGGCACGGAATGCAGCGGCATCTAGGGGCCATTGCGCCGCAATGACGGGATGCTCGACGACGCGCCCGCGCGTATTGTATTCGGATTCGTAGTCGATCGCCGTCATGGTTGTGGTCCATGGCTTAGGAAGACGCGCCTCGTGCGAGCGCTTGGAGGGTGCACAAGATTGCTGCAAGGAAGGGTAGGGAGCAAGGTCCCTCTCCCCGCGCGGGGGCGGGGAGAGGGTGGCGCGCATCGAACACGACAGGCGTGGTACGCAGCCTGGGTCAGGACACTGTGTCCGATGCGAACCGGGTGAAGGGCGCCTATGCGGGCGCTGGGCCCACGAAGCCCCTCACCCGGGGCGCAAGCCGGGGCGTTCAATTTGTGAGAGAAAAACAGGCGCAATAATCCCGCCGGGCGAAATCGCCCGTGCCGCCGCTCTGATCATGCAAGTCCCCCAATTGAACAGTTCCCAAGCGGGAACAGTCCCCACGACACCATGGTTAACGAAATTCGCGTCCACTCCGTGCCGGAATTGCGGCCGTCGATAGGCGGATTCGCGGAAAATTTCGTACGCGGTTGTGGGGGCGGCCTCACGCGACGCCTTCAATTCAACGTGTCGCGCCCCCGCAATATCCCTTTGCGATAACACCACGTTTGGGAAATGTTTCCAGGGCTCGGGCGCAAGGCATCAACAAAATCAACGAAATCCGATAATGACCCAATGTTCGCGGATGGAATCCTGTTTTAGAATTTGATGGCTACGGCAGGGCAAGACATGAAAATCGACGGCAAGGATACCCGCACGATCTGGCTTGAAACGGACGGCTGGTCGGTCGGCATCATCGACCAGACAATGTTGCCGCATCGCTTTGTCATGGTCAGTTTGCGGACACTGGATGGTGCCGTCCATGCCATCGCCGGCATGCAGGTGCGCGGCGCGCCGCTGATCGGTGCTGCAGCGGCCTATGGCATGTGCTTGGCGTTGCGCGCGGATGCTTCTGATGCCGCGATTGAAACTGCGTATGCAGCGCTGCTCGCGGCGCGCCCGACCGCCATCAATCTGAAATGGGCACTTGATGAAATCGTCACTGTTGTTCGCGGCCGGCCGCGTGAGGACCGCGTCGCGGCGGCCTACCGCCGCGCGGCCGAGATTGCGGATGAGGACGTCGCCATCAACAAGGCCATGGGCCGGCACGGACTGGCGCTGATTGAAGCAATCGCGGCCCGCAAGCCTAGCGGCGTGCCGGTCAACGTGCTGACCCATTGCAATGCCGGCTTTCTCGCGACCGTCGATTGGGGCACAGCCACCGCGCCGATCTATACGGCATTCCAACATGGTCTCAACATCCACGTTTTTGTTGACGAAACCCGCCCGCGCAATCAGGGCGCCGCGCTGACGGCATGGGAGCTTGGCAAGCACGGCGTGCCGCATACGGTTATTCCGGATAATACCGGCGGCCATCTGATGCAGCATGGCATGGTCGATCTGGTGCTGGTCGGAACCGACCGGGTCACCGCCAATGGCGATGTCTGCAACAAGATCGGCACCTATCTGAAGGCGCTCGCGGCATTCGACAACAACGTGCCGTTTTACGTCGCATTGCCGTCGCCGACGATCGACTTTGCCGTCGCCGACGGCGTGAGCGAAATCCCGATCGAACAGCGCGCACCCGAGGAGGTTGCCACCATCACCGGAAAGGCAGCCGACGGGCGGATCGAGACGGTGCAACTCGTGCCGGACGGCTCGCCGGTCGCGAACTATGCCTTCGATGTCACGCCGGCGCGGCTAGTGACCGGGTTGATTACCGAGCGGGGAATCATCGATGCAAGCCGCGAGGCGCTCGCCGCCGCGTTTCCCGAGCGCGCACCGGTGGCCGAAACCGTGCCCGCGCAGGCAAGTCGCAAGTTGGCTCGCTAGTGGAGTGGATTTGACATTCGCTTTGCTGACCTGCTGCCAGGAGGGTAGCGAATGTCAAATCCAAAACTCCACTAGAAACATATATTTGCTAGTGGTCCGTCAATTCTAACATTCGCAAATGCGTCGGCTGAAACGGGATGCGAATGTTAGAATCGGATCACTAGAGTATGATCAGAAAAAGTTGCAGACTTTTCCGATAAGATTATACGACAAACCAAGATATTAGATGGGCACTGGATTCATTCTGCCTGAATTGCACTCTAGCGCCGCGCGCGCTGACTACAATGATCGCCGAGAACGAGTCGTTCGCAACAATGCTGCCGTCCAAACCGATATCGCTTCCGATTGACCGGAGGCAGTCCGCAACCGCGCTGATGGTCGCGCGCGGCACGTCGCGGCTGCTGCACGCCCATGGCTTTTCCGTTGTCAGTGAATTGCCGTTGGCATCCGGCCGCCGTGCCGATCTCGTGGCGCTCGACCGCAACGGCGATATCTGGATTGTCGAAATCAAATCATCGGTGGCGGATTTTCGCGCCGACCAGAAATGGGTGGATTACCGGCTGCATTGCGACCGGTTATTCTTCGCCACCACGCTCGATGTGCCAGGTGAGATATTCCCCGCCGACGCCGGACTGATAGTTGCTGACGCGTTCGGCGCTTCAATCGTGTCCGAGGCCCCGCATCACCGACTGCACGCATCGACGCGCAAAAGCATGATGTTGGCGTTCGCCCGCGCGGCCGCGCTTCGATTGCAGGCGTTGGCCGATCCGGAAGGGCCTTACGGCGTGGAGTTTTAGACCAACCCAGACGTCTTGGATCGGAAATCGATCAGCGCGGTGCGCGCTTTGCCAGGATGCGCTGCAAGGTGCGGCGATGCATGTTCAGGCGACGCGCCGTTTCCGAGACGTTGCGGCCGCACAATTCGTAAATGCGTTGAATGTGTTCCCAGCGTACCCGGTCCGCCGACATCGGGTTTTCCGGCGGATCGACGTTCTTGATTCGCCGGCAAGCAGCGCAGCGACTACATCGTCGGCGTCGGCCGGCTTGGCGAGATAGTCGACCGCGCCGAACTTTACCGCGTTGACGGCGGTGGCGATGTTGCCGTAGCCCGTCAGCATGATCCGCGCGCTTCCGGCCGCCGCTTCTTCAGCGCGGAAATCACATCGAGGCCGTTGCCGTCGCCTAACCGCATATCGACGACGGCGAAGGCAGGGCTGACTGTTCGACTTGCATGAGACCGTCGGCGACCGATTCCGCGGTCGCAACGGTAAAGCCACGGCTTTCCATGGCCCGCGCCAAACGTTGCACGAACAAGCGGTCATCTTCGACAATGAGCAGAGACCGGTCCGCCGATGCGGGGTGGGCGGCAAGATCAGTCATGGTTTTATCCTCCGAAACGGCTTGCTGTTTTGAGCCTTTACGCAGGGGTGCCCAATACATCGGCCAAACGCGCGCCTATTACTTCTCGTTAGGACGATCGGATCACAATAGACGATTGGTAGGCCATGGTCATATAGTGCAAAATATTCGAATTGCAAAACTATAACAAAATAAATCGACCGGCCTCTATTAAATATTCTTAAGGTGAGGAGGTCTTGCCGAGGTTTTCGAAGTCACTACGCCCCCAGCGAATTCTGACGACCGCTCCGTGAGCTTGGCGCCGCGCGATTTTGAAAAGCCAAGGTGGCACCGGAGCGTTCGAGCAGCGTCTTGGCAATGAAGAATCCGAGCCCTAGTCCCCATCGCTTCGCCGTCGCTGTTCTTGCGATGCCGCCGCGCGGCTGGTGACATAGGGCTCGCCGATCCGGTCCATGACCTCCGGTGCGAAGCCGGGCCCGTCATCGCTGATGGTGACAGTCGACATCGTCGCCGTTCCAGTCCGCGGTCACGTCGACCTGCGTGCGCGCGAAATCGACGGCATTCTCCAGAATGTTTCCGAGCCCATAAAGGATTGCCGGATTGCGCGGCCCGACCGGCTCCTCTGCGCTTCCCCGATCCAGGCCGACATGGATATCGACTCCGAAGTGCGCGATGCGGTGCGACCACTTCTTCAATCAGGTTCGACAGTGGCATGCGATCGAACGGCGCGCCGCCCGACGACAGTTCGGTCAGCTTGGCCAGGATCGACCGGCAGCGCTGTGCCTGTTCGCGCAGAAGGCGGACGTCTTCGCGTGAGCGGTGAGTCGGGCTCGATCGCGCGTTCGAGTTCCTTGGCTGATCGACGTGATGGTCGACAGCGGCGTACCGAGTTCGTGCGCGGCCGCCGCCGCGAGGCCATCGAGGGCCGACAAATGCTGTTCGCGCGCCAGCACCAGCTCGGTCGCGTGCAGCGCGTCATTGAGCTGGCGCGACTGCTCGGTGATCTGCCACGCATTGACCCCGATGTAACCGATCGCCAGCAGTAGCGAGAGCCAGACACCCACCAGATAGAGCGACGGCAGTTCCAGGGGATCGTCGCCGTCCCATGGCAGCGGAAAATGGACGAACACCAGAACGGTTGCGCACGCGATGGCGAAGCCGCTGATGATGAGGGTCAGTCGTGCTGGCAGCGCCGTCGCCGAGATCAGCACCGGAGCAAGGAACAGGAACGAGAACGGATTCTGCAATCCGCCGGTCAGAAACAGCAGCACCGCCAGCGCGGTAATATCGAAAGCCAACAGCCAGGCTGCGCGGTCGGGTTCCAGCCGCTGCGTCATCCGAAATCGGATTCGCAGCGCGATATTGAGCCAGGTCGAGAGCGCGATCACTGCCAGACAGGCATAGATCGGCAATTTGAAGCCGAGGCCGAAATAGACCGCCAGCACCGCCGCCGTCTGCCCGATGACGGCAAACCAGCGCAGCCGCAGCAGCGTATCGAGCCGCAAACTATGGCCCTGGTCGATGGTCTCCGGTCTCGCCATGGGCGCACTCTACTGGTTCGCGTTGCCCGCTCAAGCCAAGTGGGTGTGATTCCCCAGACACCGAGGCGCAAAAGGGGTTGCGTCCCGCAGCCTGCGGCGTCACATCTCGCGGACCATGGACGGACGCATCGAACCCGCCATCGCCGTTGATCACCTGGTCAAGACGTATCGGGCTGTCCGGGCCGTGGACGACATTACCTTCTCCGTCCCGCGCGGTGCCGTCCTCGGCCTGCTTGGCGGCAACGGCGCGGGAAAGACCACCACCATCGCCATGATCCTCGGACTGGTGTCGCCGAGCGCCGGAACTGTGAAGGTGCTCGGCGCCGAGATGCCGCGCCAGCGCTATCAGGTGCTGGGCCGCATGAATTTTGAAAGTCCCTATGTCGACATGCCGATGCGGTTGACGGTACGGCAGAACCTGACGGTGTTCGGCCGCATCTACGGCGTCGCCGATTTGCAGGATCGTATCGCGCGCCTGGCGGAAGACCTTGATCTGGTCCAGCTGCTCGATCGGCCGACTGGGCGTCTGTCGGCCGGCCAGAAGACGCGGGTATCGCTCGCCAAGGCGCTGATCAATCGGCCTGATGTTCTGCTGCTCGATGAACCGACCGCTTCGCTCGACCCTGATACCGCCGACTGGGTGCGCACGCGTCTCGAGCGTTTTCGCGTCCAGCACGGCGCGACGATCCTGCTTGCTTCCCACAACATGGCCGAGGTCGAGCGCCTGTGCGATCGCGTCATCATTATGAAGTCGCGGACGGATCGAGGATGACGATACGCCGGGCCGGCTGTTGGAGCGCTACGGGCGGCAAACCCTGGAAGAGGTTTTCCTCGATGTCGCGCGCGGTCGCGGCGAACCGCGCGAGGCCGTGCGATGAATATGACGAGCGCGTCCGCAGGCCTTTCCGTTCAGCGCATTGCCGCGATGGTTCTGCGGTACTGGTATCTGCTGCGATCGTCATGGCCGCGCCTTCTGGAACTTGTGTATTGGCCGGCGGTGCAGATGCTGATGTGGGGCTTTTTGCAGCTCTACGTCGATCAGAACGCCAGCTTCTTTGCCCGCGCCGGCGGCACGTTTATCGGCGCTGTGCTGTTATGGGACATCCTGTTTCGCGGCCAGATCGGATTTTCCATTTCGTTTCTTGAAGAGATGTGGGCCCGCAATCTCGGCAACCTGATGATCAGCCCGCTGCGGCCGACGGAGTTCGTCGCCGCCTTGATGGTCATGAGCATCATTCGTCTGGCGATCGGCCTCGTTCCGGTCGCGCTCATGGCATTGGCGTTCTTTGGCTTTAACCTGTTTGGTCTCGGGCTGGCACTCATAGCTTTCTTCATCAATCTTATTTTGACCAGTTGGGCGGTCGGAATTTTCGTGTCCGGATTGATGCTGCGCAACGGCCTTGGCGCGGAGAGCCTGGCGTGGACGGTGATGTTTCTGTTTTTGCCGCTGACCTGCGTCTACTATCCGGTCGCGACCTTGCCGGTCTGGTTGCAGACGGTGTCCTGGATACTGCCGCCGACCTATGTGTTCGAGGGCATGCGGGCCCTGTTGATCGAGCATGTGTTCCGCGGCGACTTGATGCTGATCGCCTTCGGACTCAACATCGTGCTGTTTGCGCTCGGTGCCCTTGCCTTTTTGCGACTGCTCGACAGTGCGCGCCGCAATGGCGCGCTGATGCAGGCCGGCGAATAGCAACCGGCGGCGTTGCATCGAATTGTCGGAACCAGGACTTCGTGAAATTGCGGGGATTGGTTAATTTTTAGGCACAACAAGATGAATCGTTTATCGCTATGTTGACGCAATGACAATTTAGCGACAGAATGTTGCAGCGCAGCAAGGGTCTGAAATAAGGAATTTATTAATGTCGATTGGAGAACTTGGCGGTGCGCCGGGCGCGGCCGCAGGCACTGCGCCTGTCTACTCCACACCCTATTACTGGCTGTATGAGATGACCCAGGCGGCGCTGAGCCCATCGCGCGCCTTCGCGGATGCTGCGCGTCTGTTCTACCGCAATCCGGCCAATCCGTTCGCGCATACCCAGTTTGGCAAGTCGGTTGCCGCAGCCTGCGAAGTCTATGAGCGCGCGACGCGGCGGTATGGCAAGCCGGATTGGGACATTACATCGGCGATCGTCGGCGGAGAGCGCATCCCGGTTCACATATCGACGGTATGGGAACGCCCGTTCTGTCGGCTGTTGCATTTCGAACGGACTTTCGAGCGCCCGCCGCGTCGGCCGCAGCCGCGGCTCCTGATCGTTGCGCCGCTGTCCGGACACTACGCGACACTGTTGCGCGGTACGGTCGAGGCCATGCTGCCGAACCACGATGTGTACGTGACCGACTGGATTGATGCGCGCATGATCCCGGCGACGGAGGGGACGTTCGATCTCGACGATTACATCGATTACGTGATTTCGATGCTGCACATGTTGCGCGGCGAGGTTCATGTCATGGCTGTTTGCCAACCGTCGGTGCCGGTTCTGGCCGCCATCGCCCGGATGGAAGCCGAGAACGACCCATATATCCCTCATTCGATGGTTTTGATGGGCGGACCGATCGATACCAGGATCAACCCGACGGCCGTGAATGCGGTTACCGACAATCGCGACATCGAGTGGTTCAAGCGCAACGTGATCACCAAGGTGCCATTTCCAAACCCGGGCTTCATGCGGGATGTCTATCCCGGCTTTCTCCAGCTCAACGGCTTCATGAGCATGAACATGGACCGTCATATCGAGGCGCATAACAAGCTGTTCAAGCATTTGGTCGAAGGCGATGGTGATTCCGCTCAGAAACATCGCGAATTCTATGACGAGTATCTCGCGGTCATGGATCTATGCGCCGAGTTCTATCTCCAGACAGTCGATACCGTGTTTATTCGGCACGCCTTGCCGAAAGGCGAGATGACGCATCGCGGTCGTCCGGTCGATCCCGCAGCCATTCGGCGCGTCGCCCTGATGACGGTGGAAGGCGAACACGATGATATTTCCGGCGTCGGACAGACCGAGGCGGCGCATCGCCTCTGTGTTAACATTCCCGCCGAACGCAAGGCACATTGGTTGCAGCCCGATGTCGGTCACTACGGCGTCTTCAATGGTTCGCGCTTCCGTTCCGAGATAGCGCCACGCATTGCCGACTTTGTTCTAAGCAACAACGGTTACCGCGGATCGCCGCACAACAAAGCTCCGACCACTGCGGTTATGCCGGAGGCGCCGAGCGCCAAAGTCGCTGCACGCAAGGCAAAGCGCAAAGGCACGGACAAGACCAAGGACAAAGGTGAGGGCAAGCCGCAGGGAAAAGGCACGGAGATCACGAAAGGCAACGGCGCGGACAAGTCGCCGGTTGTCATGGCGGGCGATCCGGCGGCTCGGTGAAACGGTACGATCCCAGCTGCCACGCGCGCGTGATTCCGGCCCCCATTTGCTCCAAGGCCTTGTTTGATAGGCTGTTTTGCCATCGCGTGCGTTTCGCGCCAAGGTCTTTGGCCTTAAACAATTGAAATTATAGCGTTTTTTGAGGTCGTTCGGATGCCGGGACAGCGGACCCGCGTGCCTCATTTCGGTTTTTCGCTCGACTGAATAAATAATTCTAGATTCACTTCTAGTGGCTTACCACATATTGTAGAATTAGACGCTCGCGAGTCCTCCATCTTGGGCAAGAAGGTTATTTTGCCCTCAACCATGCTGCGTCGCTCCTTGGATATGGCAATATCTAGCTCGGGGTTGTTTCTGGGTGGACTGTTTTCGATGTCAACGCGTGCCATGCTTTATCGCCGACCGACCGAACCGCAGGCGTTCGAGGTCATTTTTGACCGCGCCATTTATCTCGTGCGCTTGCGCCGTCACCGCCAAGCGCGGCGATACACGTTGCGGATCGCGGCGGCGACGCGCGAAATCGTGCTCACCATGCCGCCGCGCGGCACGATCAAGGAAGCGCGCGACTTCGCACAACGCCATGGCGGTTGGATCGCAGCGCGACTCGATCGGCTGCCGGAAGCTCAACCATTTGCGCATGGTTCATTCGTGCCGCTGCGAGGCAATCGGCACCGTATCGTGCATCGCCGTAACGTTCGCGGCACGGTCTGGACCGAAAGTGATGGTTATGATGGGCGCCTGCTATGCGTTGCAGGTGAAGCTCCCCACATCGAGCGGCGCATTATTGATTATCTTAAGCGCGAAGCGCGCAGCGACCTCGAAGCGTCGAGCAATCGATTTGCGGAAAGACTTAATGTCCAGTTCCGTCGCCTTACCATCCGCGACCAAGCGAGCCGCTGGGGGTCGTGTTCGACCAACGGCGTCTTGTCTTTCTCTTGGCGCCTGGTCCTAGCTCCGCCCTATGTCCTCGACTATCTCGCGGCGCATGAAGTTGCTCACTTGGTCGAGATGAACCATTCGCCGCGCTTCTGGCGCCTTGTCAAAAAACTGTATCCGCAGGCCTCGCGTGCGAAGACCTGGCTGGATGTGCACGGAACCGACCTTCATCGCTATGGTCTCCCGACTGACATGGCGCCGGTTCGCACCGCGCGTTCCTAGCGCACGTAGCCGCAGCGTGACGGGCCTGTCGGACAAAAACACACCACAATTCGAAACCTGCGGATATGGCACCGCGCCATGTCACCCGGGCACGATTGCCGTCAATTGAAGTTCCACCGACCTTCTGGCGTCATCGGCGTCGAACGTGATAGGCCCTCACCGATCTGCTCAGCGCACGATGGGTGGTCCCTGCCAAGATTTCTTGATCCGTACCGCCTGCTCGGACATTGAATGCTGCATCCCCATACATTCGCGATGACTGCCCTGCTGGCAGTCCTGACGTCGGTCGGACCATTGTCGACCGATATGTATCTCCCGTCCTTGCCGAGCATCGGATTGGCCCTGGGCGCATCACCGGCCCATGTGCAATTGACGATTTCGAGCTATCTCGCCGGCTTTGCGATCGGCCAGATCATCTACGGCCCTATTTCCGATCAGTATGGCCGCAAGCCGGTTCTTGTCGGGTCGCTGCTCGCCTATGCCCTCGCCAGTATTGGCTGCACGATTGCGACGTCCATCGACCAGTTGATTGTGTTGCGCGTGCTGCAAGCCTTTGCGGCCGCCGGTGGCGTCGTCCTGGCGCGCGCGATTGTGCGTGATCTCTACAGCGGGACGCGGGCCGCACGTCAGCTCTCTACCATCGCGGCGATCATGGCGCTCGCGCCGATCATCGCGCCGATGTTTGGCGGCATACTGCAAAGCGCTTTTGGCTGGCGGTCCGTATTCTTCAGTCTGTTTGGTATTGGCATGTTTGCGATGCTGCTCGGCTTATTTTTCCTGCCGGAGACATTGCCGGAACGCACCGGTCCGCCGGCTACCGTGCGGGCAATGATTGGTGCTTTTCGCGAGTTTTTGTCCCATCGGGCATTTTTGGCCAATCTCGCACTCTCGACCGCGGCATTCGCTGGTCTGTTTGCGTGGATATCCGGCTCGTCATTCGTTCTGCAAAAATTCTATGGTCTTACTCCATTCACATTTGGCGTCGGGTTCTCCGCCGGTGGTTTGGGGTTCATGATTGGGACGAGCCTGGCGGCGACCTATGTCATGCGGCTTGGTCTCGATGTTACGATTGGACTTGGAACCTTGGCACTTGCCGTGGGCGGCTTGGTGATGGTTTCCGGGGTCTGGCTGGAGATTCCGTCACCGGCGGTACTGATCGTGCCGGCGGCGGTCTACCTGTTCGGTCTCGGTCTGGTGCTGCCGCAGGCGCAGGCGAGTGCACTTGGGCCCTTTCCGCATCTTGCCGGGACGGCATCCTCCCTGGTTGGATTCACCCAGCAATCCGTGGCGGCGATGGTGGGTATCGGCGTTGGCCAGGTGGTTGGCAGTTCGGCCTTGCCGCTCGCCGTCATCATTGCGGTACTGGGCTGTCTGTCGTTAGCGCTCTGGGCTGCGACCCGCTCATTGCGGGTTGAAGCGTTGGAGCCGTAATCTCTCGCGCGCGATCGACAGACCCGCCGTCAGCGCCGTCCGAACAGGCGGTCAAGCAGCCAGGAATTGAGCCCCGCACTCCGCTCTGGTGTTGCCTGCGGCGGACGCCGGCCCGCGACCGGCGCCGATGGGGCACCGACATTGGCAGGTGGGACGGGTCGCGCGCTCGGCGCAAACGGTACAGGCGGCGTGAAACCGGTGCCAGGCAGGTTGGCCGGGCGGACGCCCTCGTGTCCCGCTTTCATCACCCGGTTCCAGATCGCAACCGGCAATCCGCCGCCGGTTGCCTTGCGAGTCGGGGTCGCATCGTCATTGCCGAGCCATACGCCGGTGACGAGATGGGCCGTGTAGCCGATGAACCAGGCGTCGCGGAAATCCTGGCTGGTGCCGGTCTTGCCGGCGGCCGGCCAGCCGGGGAGCGCGGCGCGGCGCGCCGTGCCGGTCAGGAGCGTTTCCTGCATCATCGTGTTCATCTTGCCGACCATCGGCAGCGCGACGACCGGGCCGAGGGTAGATGCCGGCCGCACATAGAGTGGCTTGCCGCTGACGGTCCGAACTTGTTCGATCACATGCGGCGTGATGGCCAAGCCACCATTGGCAAACGGTGCATAGGCGGAGACGAGTTCGATCAGCGAAACTTCCGACGTGCCAAGCGCCAGCGACGCATTGGCGGCGAGCTTGGACGCGATACCGAGCCGATGCGCGGTCTTCACCACCGCGCGCGGACCGACTTCAAGTATCAGCCGCACCGCCACCGTGTTCAGCGACAAGGCAAGCGCCTGCTGCAGCGTCACGGGCCCATGATATTCGTGTTTGTAGTTTTCCGGCTTCCAGTCCTTGATCTTGATCGGACGATCCTCGCGAATGTCCTGCGGCTGCACGCCGCGTTCGAGCGCGGTCAGAAAGACAAACGGCTTGAAGGCGGAGCCCGGCTGCCGTTTGGCGGCGACGGCGCGGTTGAACTGGCTCTCTGCGTAGTTGCGCCCCCCGACCATGGCGCGGACCTCACCGGTCGGTGACATCATCACGATCGCCCCTTGCGCCACCTGATAACGCGGACCGTTCTTCGCAAGCTCCTCGACCAGAGCGGATTCCGCCACCTGTTGCAGGCGCAAATCGATTGATGTCTTTACGACCAGATCCTGTTCGACATGGCCGACGAGATCATCGAGCACATCCATGATCCAGTCGGCGACGTAGTTGACGGTTCCGGCACTCGCCTGTTTCACGGCCTGGGCCGGATGCGCCATGGCGGTCTTGGCTGTCGTCTGGGTGATATAGCCGACGTCCGCCATCGCCCCCAGTACGGCTTTCGCGCGGCGTTGCGCGCCTTCGGGATTACGGGTGGGCGCCAGCCGCGAAGGCGATTTCACCAGACCGGCGAGCAGGGCGGCCTCTGCCAGTGTGACCTGCCGCGCCGATTTTCCGAAGTAGCGTTTCGCCGCGGCTTCCACGCCATAGGCGCCGGCACCGAAATAGACGCGGTTCAGATAAAGTTCGAGGATCTGCTTCTTGCTGAATTTGTGTTCAAGCCAGAGCGCCAGCGCGGCTTCCTGGACCTTACGCTGGATTGTCCGTTCCTGGGTGAGGAACAAATTTTTCGCCAGCTGCTGGGTGATGGTCGATCCGCCCTGGGCCACGCCGCGATGAACGATATTGGCGGCGGTCGCGCGCGCCAATCCGATCGGATCGAGGCCCGGATGGCTGTAGAAGCGCCGATCCTCAATGGCAATGACGGCCTTGGGCAGATAGGACGGCAATTCGCGCAGCGGCACCGCGACGCCGCCCATGTCACCGCGCGTCGTGAGCGTATGGCCGGCGCCGTCGACGATCTCGATCGACGGTGGCCGCTTGGGAATTTCCAGCGCCTGGATCGGCGGCAAGGTGATGCCGATCCAAATCAGCGTCCCAATACCCGCGATCACGCCCCACAGACAAAGAACGAAACTCCAATAAATGGCGCGGCCGAAAAAGGAGCGGCCGCCGCCACCAGAGCCGCCGCCTTTGCCGCTGCTCTTGCGTGCCGGCTTGCGGGCCTCCGGCTTGCTGGATTGCGCCGGTGCGCGACGCCGGGTCTCGGTCTTGATGGCACGGCGTTCCGCGCGCGCCGGCTTGACGCTCGCGGCGGGAGGTGATTCGGCGCGGTCATCGCCACCAACGCGGTCCTGCGGACGCAACCGCAGGTCAAGCCCCGGAATCGGGTTGGCGTCGAACTGGGGTTCGCGCCTTGCGCGTCCCTTGCGCCGTCCCTTCGCCATCATCCGCGTCCCGTGGAATGTCCCCTGCGGTCTGACCCGCGCCAACGTCTCGATTTCGCGCATGATTTCAACGGCAAACCGGCCCCCTATCCGGTCGTGCCGGCATGCGGGCCGATGCCCGACATGCGCCAGACCACCGTAGATACTGCGGTTTAAGGGGGCGTTAAGTCGCGACTCATCGGGATGGCGATCGCGCGGCGGCGCGGCCGACCCGCATCATCTGGTGGATCACTTTCAATTGGTGTTTGGCGCTGGTGCGGTCTCGGCGCCATACTATGGCGCCGCCGAAAAACCGGCGGTTCGAACCCCTGGGGGGACGCCATGCGTAAATCCACTCTGTTGATTGCGGCCGTGTTCGCGTTGTCCGCGCCGTCATATGCATTGGCTGCGAAGGCGAAAAGCAAAGAAGTCGCCAAGGAAAAGCCCGCTGCCGTCCTGCTGATGCGCGATGGCTGGCGGACGATTGTGGTGCAGCCGGTCCACTCGGTCTTCCGTCCCGAAAAGAAATAAAACGCGCGAAGCCATAGGCCATGCTGCTCTGCAGCGTGGCTGCCGGGCTCTTTGTCGGGCTGTAAGTACCGGGACTTGGGTGATTTGCCAGCATGCCGCGGCGGGGATCGGCACGGTCCTCGCGACGGTTATCTATTTGTCAGCATTCGCGGCGAGACGTGGATATCAGTCGGCGGCCGAATTTGTGGTCCTGGATTGAGCCGCCGGCTTGAAGTTCTGCATGACGGCGCTCTTGATCGCGGCCTGTCGGGTCGCCGAGGTAATCTTCGCGCCGTGCAAATCGACCACATAGAACACATCGACGACGCGCTCACCGAAGGTTGCCACGTGCGCCGACACGATATTGAGATTGAGTTTGGAGAGTGTTGACGTCAGGGCATAGAGCAGGCCCGGACGATCAAGTCCGCTGACCTCGATCATGGTGTAGCGATTAGACCATTTGTTGGAGATCGTGGCTTCCGGTTCGACCGCGAATGCTTTCAGACGTCCCTTGGTCACGGCGCGCTGTGCGACCACTTCCGGTATCCTGAGGTCACCGCGCAAGGCTTGCTCGATTGAGGTGATAATCCGCTCCGCGCGCCGGCCTTCATCCTCGTCATGTTCGAAACCACGCGAAATGGAAATCGTGTCGAGCGCCAGCCCATCGGTGGTGGTGTAGATCTGGGCGTCGACGATATTGGCGCTGGCCACCGTGCAGGCGCCCGCAATCACCGATAACAGTCGCGGATGATCGGGCGCCAGTACCAGGAGCTCGGTAACGCCGCGTTCGCGGTCGAACTGGAAGGTGGTAGAGAGCGACTTGCCGGCTTCCTCCGCCGCGCGCACGAAAAGCGTGTGCTTGAGCTTGTGTGGCAGATCGACCTTGAGCCAATAGGCCGGATAGAGCCGCGCCACATAGGCCTCGAGTTCTTCCGTCGACCATTCCGGGAACTGGGCCTTGAATTCGGCCTGCGCAATTTTCACCCGCTGTGCCCGGTCGACCTCGGAGAAGCCGCCTGTCAGCACCGGCTCGGTTTCGTAATACAGCGCGCGCAGTAATTGCGCCTTCCAGCTGTTCCAGACACCCGGGCCGACGGCGCGAATGTCGGCGGTGGTGAGAATGGTCAAAAGCTTCAGCCGTTCCGGTGACTGTACCACGGCCGCGAAATTCTCAATGGTCTTGCGGTCGGAGAGATCGCGCGACTGCGCGATGGTCGACATCAACAGATGATGTTCGATCAGCCACGACACGGTTTCGGTTTCCGCCGGCGTAAGTCCGAGACGGGGACAGAACGCGCGTGCGATCCGTGCGCCGGCGATCGAGTGATCTTCGATTCGTCCCTTGGCGACATCGTGCAGGAACAGGGTGACCCGCAGCAGCACGCGGTGGCGCGGCTGGATCGATCGCATCAATTCATTGGCCAGCGCGAATTCGGAATTGTCGCCGCGTTCGATCTCGGACAAAACGCCGATGCACCGCAGGAGATGCTCGTCCACCGTGTAGTGGTGGTACATGTTGAACTGCATCATCGCGACGACGCGGCCGAAAGCGCGCACGTAATGGCCGAGTACGCCGGCCTCATTCATGCGCCGCAGCACCGTCTCGGTTTCGTTCTTTGAGGTCAGGATTTCCAGGAACAGGCGATTGGCTTCCTCGCTCGCGCGAAGCTTGCCGTCGATCAGTTTGAGCGATCGTGTCGCCGCATGCATGGCATCGGGATGAAAGGCAAGATTGTGCTTCTGCGCCAGTTGAAAGATCCGGATCAGGTTGACCGGATCGCGCTGGAACGCCTCCGGATCGGCGATATTGATCCGATTGTTGTCGACGACGAAATCATCGCTCTCGCGCAGCGTGCGCGGGGTGCGGGTGCGGAACCGCGCCATGACCCGGCTGAGCACGGGCGCGGCCTTGGCCTGCTGGTCTTCCAATTCGGAGCACAGGATGGCGGTGAGGTCGCCGACGTCCTTGGCGATCAGGAAGTAATGCTTCATGAAACGCTCGACTTCCTGCAGGCCTGGATGTTCGGTGTAGCCGAGGCGCACCGCGATCTCGCGCTGGATATCGAACGACAATCGTTCCTCGGCCCGCCCGGTCACGAAATGCATGTGGCAACGCACCGACCACAGGAAATTTTCGCAGCGGCGGAAGCGAGAATATTCGCGCCGGTCGAAAACGTCCTTCTCGATCAGGTCCTCAGGCTCGCGCACGCGGTAAACGTACTTGGCGATCCAGAACAGCGTATGCAGATCGCGCAGACCGCCCTTGCCGTCCTTGATGTTTGGTTCCACCAGGTAGCGCGATTGGCCGGCCTTGCGGATGCGATCCTCACGCTCGGCGAGTTTGGCGGTGACGAACTCGGCCGCCGTATTCTGCGCGATTTCACGATCGAATCGCATTACAAGCTCATCGAACAGCTTGTGGTCGCCGAGCAGGAAGCGCGTTTCCAGCACCGAGGTGCGAATCGTCATGTCGGCCTTGGCCTGACGAATGCATTCGCTGACCGACCGCGTCGCGTGCCCGACCTTCAGTCCCATGTCCCAGAGACAATAGAGAATCGCCTCGGCGACCGACTCGCCCCAGGCGGTTTGTTTGTAGGGCAGCAGAAACAGCAGATCGATGTCGGAGCCCGGCGCCAGCAATCCACGGCCATAGCCGCCGGTCGCGACCACGGCCATGTGTTCGGCCTCGGAGGGGTTCTGCGACGGGTAGAGATGTCTAACCGCGAAGTCGAACAGGACCTGAATGATCTGATCCTGCATCAGGCATAGCCGCTGGGCGCAACGTTCGCCACGGCGGTCCTTCAACAGCATCTGTTCGGCGATGTTTCGGCCCTGTTGCAGGGTGGCCTTGAGATGCTGGGCGACCAAGGTCCGCAATTCGCCCTCGTCGCCGGAGTGCGACTTTGCCAGCGCTTCGAGTTCCGCGGCGGCCGCGCGCGGGTCGAACAGTTCAGTGGCTTTGCGTGGGTTGGCTTCGAGCGTGTTCAGCATGGTGCATCGGGATAGCCGAGGCTGGGCGGCCTGTCACCGGCTGGATCGTTCGACAGGCCGGGAAAAGCGAAAACTCCAAAATCACGTGATTGGAAAATAAAAAACTTACACTATGAAATGGCAAAAAATAGAATATAATTTCTATTGACCGCGAAAATGACCCGCAATATAGAATAATGTTAGCGCCGATTTGAGCACGCAGCTTGCGGGCGCTTTACAAATGCAGCTAAAGCGCCGGGGCCTGACCCGTCGCACGGCTGACGGGCGGGCGAGCAATCCCCGCCTCCACCAACCGGGTTCGTTTGCGCCAGCGCGCGCGAATCCTGACGCATGGAGGTTACGATGACCCACATTTCCCGACGCCACCTGCTGATCGGTGCCGTTGTTGCCGGCCTGGCGCCGGCCACGGCAAGCTTTGCCGCCGACAAGCCGAGCGAAATCCGCATCGACTGGGCGACCTACAATCCTGTGTCCATGCTCTTGAAGGACAAGGGCTGGGTCGAGAAGGAATTCGAGAAAGACGGCATCAAGATTCGCTGGGTGCAGACGCTTGGTTCCAACAAGGCGCTCGAATATCTCAACGCCGGGTCCATCGATTTCGGCTCGACGGCTGGCGCTGCGGCACTGGTCGGCCGCATCAATGGCAATCCGATCAAGTCGATCTACGTTTATTCCAAGCCGGAATGGACGGCGCTGGTCACCCGCAAGGATACGCCGATCAAGAGCGTCGCCGATCTCAAGGGCAAGCGTGTCGCGGTCACGCGCGGCACCGACCCGCATATTTTTCTGGTGCGGGCCCTGCAGAAGAACGGTCTGACCGAGCGCGACATCCGACCGGTTCTGTTGCAGCATCCCGACGGCAAGACCGCGTTGATCCGCGGCGATGTTGATGCCTGGGCCGGGCTCGATCCGATGATGGCGCAGGCCGAATTGCAGGACGGTGCAAGATTGTTCTATCGCGATGCCGATGCCAACACTTACGGCATCCTCAACGTGCCGGAGCAGTATCTCAAGGACCACCCGGATATCGTCGCGCGCGTTCTCAAGGTCTATGAGGAGGGGCGCAAATATGCGCTGGCTCATCCCGATGAACTGAAAAAGAGCTTCATTGCTGCGACCAAGCTGCCCAACAACGTCGTCGAAAAGCAGCTCAAGGAGCGCACCGATTTGACCAACGGCAAGATCGGCAAGGCCCAGCGCGACACCATCCTGGCGGCGGGACTGGCGCTGCAGCAGGCCGGCGTGATCAGCAAGAAGGCCGATGTCAAAAAGGCGCTCGGCGATCTGATCGACGACAGCCGTGTTTCGGTCACCAACTGATCGCGACTGATCGATTGCATGGCGATCCACCCTTGGGTCTGACACACGCAAGGGCGGATCGTCACAATCAGTCAAAAAATTCTACACCCGACAAATACCGCCATGTCTGTCGCCGCAATGACCACGACCGCAGCACCAACCACGACCGCAGGTCAATCGCAGCCGACGCGGCGGCATCGCCACTGGCGTCTGCTGCTCGGCTTTGTCTTGCCCGTGGGCTTGGCGGCGCTGTGGGAAATCGCGGTCCATTTCGGACTGTCGGACGGGCGGCTGGTGCCGCCGCCCTCCGTGATTTTCGCGACATTCGCTGAACTGGCAGAGACCGGGGAATTGCAGCGCCACGCTGCGGCGACGCTCGCGCGGGTTGCCGTCGGCTTCGCGCTTGGCGTCGCCGCCGGCACGATCATCGGCGCCATCACCGGCTATTCGCTGTTTGCGCGCAGCCTGCTCGATCCGGGTCTGCAGGCGCTGCGGGCGATACCATCGATCGCCTGGGTGCCATTGTTCATTCTCTGGCTCGGCATTTTCGAAGCCTCGAAAGTGACCTTGATCGCCGTCGGTGTGTTCTTTCCAGTCTATCTCGGCGTCATGGGCGCCGTGCAGTCGGTCGATCGCAAGCTGGTCGAGGTCGGCCAGGTTTTTCGGCTGTCTGATATTGCCATGGTGCGGCGGATCATGCTGCCGGCCGTGCTGCCGTCCTATGTCATTGCCCTGCGTTCAGGCCTCGGCCTCGGCTGGATGTTCGTGGTCGCGGCCGAATTCATGGGCGCGTCGGAAGGCCTCGGCTTCCTGCTGGTGGATGGCCAGCAACTCGGCAAGCCGGCGCAGATCGTCGCCGCCATCGTCGCCTTTGCCATCATTGGAAAAATCACCGACTGGATCATCGCATCGGCCGCGGCGCCGTTCCTGCGCTGGGAAGATGTCGTGAGACGCTGACACAAGGATACGACACGTGCTGGTCCTCGATCATGTCGGCAAGACTTATCCAAACGGCGTGCGTGCGCTCGAAGGCTTTTCGCTCGACGTCGCCCTCGGTGAAATCGTCGCCATTGTCGGCGGTTCCGGCTGCGGCAAGTCAACTTTGTTGCGCGCGATCTGTGGTCTGGACACGCCGAGCCGCGGATCTGTGATCCTCGATGGCGTGCCGATCACGGCGCCGCACGAAAAGATTGGCATGATCTTCCAGGAGCCGCGCCTGCTGCCGTGGCTCAGTGTCGCCGACAATGTCGGCTTCGGATTGGAGCAGCGGTCAAAAGCCGAACGCCGTCGGCGTGTAGCGGATGCGCTGGACCGTGTCGGTCTTGCCGACAAGGCCGGGGTCTGGCCGCGCGAACTTTCCGGTGGTCAGGCGCAGCGCGTCGCCATTGCGCGTGCGCTGGTGCCGCGCCCCGAGGTTCTTTTGTTGGACGAGCCGTTCTCCGCGCTTGATGCGTTTACGCGCACGGATTTGCAGGATCACCTGCTCGACTTGTGGGCGGATTCAAAACCGACATTGATCATTGTCACGCATGATGTCGAGGAAGCCATTGTGTTGGCCGACCGCATCGTCGTGATGCGCCCGCATCCCGGCCGCCTGTTCGCGGAGATCGAGGCCGACCTGCCGCGGCCGCGCGACCGCCAGTCGGCGGCATTCGATTTCGTCAAGCGCCGTGTGCTCGCAGCGCTTGACCATTCTCTTGATCGCACCACTTCCGTCGATGATCGCGAGATCGCCGCTGAGGCCGGCGCCGCTCTATGGTGGTGACGATGATACGATTGTGAATACCGCATCGATCAGGATGCGCGATGTCGTCACAGTTTCGCTTTGTTGCTTGCCCAATCGCATGGCCCGACAATTGTAACACAGGAAGCAGAACATGGATGCAGAGGCACTGCGCGCATTGCAGGCTCCCATCAAGGACCGCTACAAGAACGATCCGGAAGCCGCCTACATCACCTTGAAAGCCAAGGGCGCGCTGGATGACACCAGCATCGCCTGCAAGGTCGAGACCGGCCGCGCGCTCGCGGTCGCGGGCCTGCATCCGGCAACGGGCGGCTCCGGCCTCGAACTTTGTTCCGGCGACATGCTGCTGGAAGCGCTCGTTGCCTGCGCCGGCGTGACATTGAAGGCCGTTGCGACCGCGATCGACATTCCATTGCGTTCCGGCATTGTCACCGCCGAGGGCGATCTTGATTTTCGCGGCACGCTTGGCGTTGCCAAGGATGCGCCTGTCGGCTTTGCGCAGATCAGATTGCGCTTCGATGTCGACACCGATGCGCCGCAGGACAAGCTCGATCAGCTTCTCAAGCTCACCGAGCGCTATTGCGTCGTTTATCAGACCATCCGCTCCGGCCCGCAGGTCGAGGTGAGCCTCCAGCGCATATGAGGCATTCCCGCGGGCGCAACCGTGGGGCTTATTTTCCGATCGTTTTAGGTTAGGTTCGCCGGCGTCGCGATCTCCGCGGCGCCGGCAGGATCCGCATGTCGCCTGAACTCGTCGCCATCGCCGTCATCAGCTCCAAGATGCTGGTCACGGCGCTGTTCGTCGTCGCCGCGACAGTGGCGGCCGAGCGCGCCGGCGCCCTGGTCGGCGCTCTGGTTGCGACGCTTCCGGTCGGCGCCGGCCCGGCCTATGTGTTTCTCGCGCTCGATCACGATGCCGCCTTCATTGCCCAGAGCTCGCTCGGCAGTCTCGCGATCAACGCGGTCAATGTGGTCTTCGCGCTCTCCTATGCGCTGTTGGCGCAGCGATATCGCCTCGCATTCATCATGCCGGCGATCCTGGCAATGTGGGCGATCCTGGCGCTGGCGCTGGAATCGATGTCGTGGACCTTGCTGACGGCGTTGCTGCTCAACATCGCCGTGGTACCGATCAGTCTGATAATCGGGCGGCGGCTCCGCGACGTCCCGATGCCGGTGGTCAAACGGCAATGGTATGATCCGCTTGTGCGCGCGGTGATGGTCAGCCTGCTGATTGGCACCCTTGTTACGATCAGTTCGCTGATCGGTCCGACGGCGAGCGGTATCATTGCGGTCTTTCCCATCGTACTGATCAGCATCATGATCATCTTGCACAATCGCGTCGGCGGTCCGGCCGCGGCGGCTGTGCTGGCGAATGGCATTTCCGGTCTGGTTGGTTTCGGACTGGCCACCATCATGTTGCATCTGACGGCCGTTCCGTTTGGCAGCGCGATCGGGTTGACCTTGGCGCTCTTCGTGTCGATCGGTTGGAACATTTCGGTGTGGGCGGCGCGGCGGCGCGGCATTCCGATTTGACCGTCGTCGTTTGCGTTCATTCACGCTCGCGTTTGTTCGCCTTCATCTTGAGCGCGTACAGCGCTTCGAGCGCCTCGCGCGGCGTCAACTCATCAGGGTGCAGGGCCTTCAGAGCATCCAGCACCGCATCAATTTCCGGTTCGCGTGCGGGCGGCGGGGCAGGGCGCGCCGTTGCGGCGAATAACGGCAGGTCATCGATCATCCGCCGGGCTGGCGAGGTGCGATCCTCGGCTTCCAGTTCGGCCAGCACCAGCTTGGCGCGCTCAATCACCGCCGATGGCAGTCCGGCGAGTTTCGCTACCTGGATGCCATAGGAGCGGTCGGCGGCGCCCGCCACCACTTCGTGCAGGAACACCACCTCGCCCTGCCATTCCTTCACCCGTACCGTTGCATTGTGCAGCCGCTTGAGCTTTGCAGCGAGCGCTGTCAGTTCATGGAAGTGGGTGGCGAACAACGCGCGACAGCGATTGGTTTCGTGCAGGTGCTCGATCGTTGCCCAGGCAATCGACAGGCCGTCGAAAGTCGCGGTGCCGCGTCCGATCTCATCGAGAATGACCAGCGCGCGCTCACCGGCCTGATTGAGGATCGCCGCGGTCTCTACCATCTCAACCATGAAGGTCGAACGGCCGCGCGCCAGATCATCCGCTGCGCCGACCCGCGAGAACAGCCGGTCAACAATGCCGATATGCGCGCGCCGCGCCGGCACGAAACTGCCCATCTGCGCCAAGATCGCGATCAGCGCGTTCTGCCGCAGGAATGTCGACTTGCCGGCCATGTTCGGCCCGGTGATCAGCCAGATGCGGCCGGTCGCTTTCTCTGACGGCGGTGACAGATCGCAATCATTGGCGACGAACGGCCCGCCGTCGATCAGCGCCTGTTCGACTACGGGATGGCGGCCGCCCTCGATCTCAAAGGCGAGGGTGCCATCGACATCCGGCCGCGCGTAGTCGCGCGCAATCGCGAGCTCGGCAAGCGCGGATGCGGCATCGAGTGCGGCTAGCGCCTCGGCGGCCTGCTTCAGTGATGCGGTCGCAGCGACGACCATGGCCGTCATCCGCTCGAAAATTTCCAGCTCGAGCCCCAAGGCCCGGTCAGCTGCGGTCGCGATCTTGGCTTCGAGCTCACCGAGCGCGGTGGTGGAAAATCGCACCTGCCCGGCAAGCGTCTGGCGATGAATGAAGGTGGCGTTGAGCGGCGCCGCCATCAGTTTGTCGCCATGCTGCGCGGTGACCTCGACGAAATAACCGAGCACATTGTTGTGCCGGATCTTCAATGCTCGGACGGTCGTCAGTTCAGCGTATTCGGCCTGCAAGGCGGCGATGACCCGGCGCGATTCATCGCGCAATCCGCGCGCCTCATCGAGCGCCGGCTCAAAGCCGGGACGCACGAAACCGCCGTCGCGCTTGAACGCCGGAAGTTCGTCGGCAAGCGCTGAAGCCAGCGCCGCGGCAATGGTCTGGTCGGGCGCGCACAACGCCTGCACCGCCTCGGTGATGTCGTCCGGTGCACTTGTTGATGTGCCAAGCCTCACCGCGATCGCAGTTGCCGCCGCCATGCCGTCATGGATGGCCGCGAGATCGCGCGGTCCGCCGCGTCCGACCGCCAGCCGCGCCAGCGCGCGCGCCAGATCGGGCGCGGCTTTCAGCGCGCCGCGGATGTCGCGCACGCGCCGCCGCGTCGGTGAAAAAGAATTCGACCGCATCAAGCCGGCGCGCGATCGCCGCCACATCCGTCAGCGGCGCCGCGAGATACTGCGCCAGCAGCCGCGAGCCCGCCGCCGTCACCGTGCGATCGATGGCGGCAAATAGCGAGCCGCGCGTTTCGCCGGAGAGCGTGCGCATCAATTCCAGATTGCTGCGGGTCGCCTGATCAATCGCGAGCGTCGCGCCAGCCGCTTCCCGGATCGGCGGCGACAGCGGCGGCCGCTGGCCGAGTTGTGTGCGCTCGACATAGGTGGTGCAGGCTGCCGCCGCCGTCAATTCAAGCCGCGACAGCGGACCGAAGGCCTCGCTGGTGGCGACCGAGAAGAAATCACACAGCCGCCGTTCGGCTGTCGCGCCGTCGAACACATCGCGCGTCAGCGGCGTCACCGAAGGCAGCGTCCGCAGATAGGGCGCGAGTTCGGGGTCGCCATAGAGCGCATCGGAAATGATGATTTCGCCCGGTTCGAGCCGCGCGACTTCTGCGGCAAGACCTGTGGCCTCGCAACTCGGTAATGCGGAATTCGCCGGTCGAAATGTCGATCCAGGCGAGTCCGTACTGAAAATCGCCGGCATCTGACGACGCGCGCGCCCGCGCGATCGCCAGCAGATAATTGTTGCGCTTGGCGTCGAGCAGCGTGTCCTCGGTCAAGGTGCCGGGCGTGACGAGGCGCACGACATCGCGGCGCACGACACTTTTCGCGCCGCGCTTCTTGGCCTCGGCCGGGTCCTCAAGCTGCTCGCAGACCGCGACGCGATGGCCGAGCGCGATCAGGCGGTGGAGATACTCGTCGGCGCGTTCCACCGGAACGCCGCACATCGGGATGTCCGCGCCAAGATGCTTGCCGCGTTTGGTGAGCATGATCCCGAGCGCGCGCGAGGCGATTTCGGCGTCATCGAAGAACATTTCGTAGAAGTCGCCCATCCGATAGAACAACAGGCAGTCCGGATTGGCCGTCTTGATCTCGACGTACTGCTCCATCATCGGCGTGACGCGCGCTGCCTCGCCGGAGGTCGGCGAAGCGACACGGCCCGCGGGAATGGGCGAAGCGGCATCGTTTTCGGGGCGATCGGGATTGGCGGCGTCCATGGAGCCGCACGCTAGCAGATGATGCCGCCGCTTTCACGGCCGGGTGGCTGGCAACCCACAAGCCTGACGCAAAAAGCCCGGCGCGAGGCCGGGCTTTTCGACAAAGTTAGGTATCGGTCGGTTCTATTTCACCAGCTTCACGCCGGTCACCGCTTCCAGGTTCTTGTACATGATCTTCTCGCGCGACCTCCGGGGTCATCTCCAGTTTGTCGAGAATCTCCAGGGTCACACGCGGATACATCGTGCCGCCTTCCGGATCGAACGGGCAGTCGGAGGCGAACACGATCTTGTCGATCGGGAAGAATTCCATGCCGCATTGTGTCGCCGGTGCGCCGCCGAATACAGCGGTGTCGGCGTAGAAGTCCTGCTTTGAAGTAATCGAGCGGGCGCTTCTTCAGGCTCTTGCGCAAAGCCACGTAGTCCTCGTCGCTGGTGCGCGAGCCCATCACGTCGTTGCCGGGGCCGAGGCGGCCTTCCAGCATCGGCACGATACCGCCGAAATGGTGAGTGATGATTTTCAGGTTTGGATTCTCGTCCATGATCTTGGAATAAACGAGCCGCGTCCATCGCGCAGGCGGTCTCGTAGGACCATCCGAGGGTCCACCAGATCTCATAAAGCGACTTCTTCTCGTCGATATAGTCGGGCATCTCTGCGCCGCGCGCGGGATGAATCCAGATCGGCTTCCGAGCTCGTTCATCTTCTTCCAGAACGGGCGATATTTCGGATGGTCGATCGCGCTGCCGGCGACGTTGGTGTAGATCTGCACGCCCAGCGCGCCGTTCTTGATCGCGCGCTCGGCTTCCGCCACGCCGGCATCCGGCGCCGCGAGCGAAATCTGCGCGACCCAGCCGGGAAAGTGATCCCTTTCCTTGTCGATCAGTTCGGCAAATCCGTCATTGATGATGCGAATGAACGCGTCGATGTCCGCCGGGCTCTTGGCGAATTTCTCGATCGGCGGCTGCGGGTAGGACAGGATCTGCTGGTAGTCCTTGTGGCCGTCGACGATCTTCTTGCGGAAATCGAGGTCGTAAAGCGCGGGAAGCGACCGCACGCGCTTGCCCATGTCCTTATAGTCGCCGGCGACTTCGTTCAGCTTGTCGAAGAATTTCTTGCGGAAAAAAGTGCGTATAGGCGTCGATGCGCATCATTGCGGGTCTCCGGTTCCTTGGGCGCCCGCGGCGAGCGCACGGGCCTGTTGAACTGCCCGAACGAACGTGTTCCGGGCAGGCTTGCGGGGTTGTTAGCCTGTCGGATTGCCGCTGTCCATTGCGCGCGGCGACATGGCGCGACAGGCCGGGACGCAGGTCATTCGGGAGGACGGGCAGGCTATTCGGCTGCAACCGGGAGTGGGGCCCCGCGGTCGATCTCGGCCAGGCAGCGGTCGAGGCCATCGCCTTCCGGATCGACCAGTGCCGCGGTCCGTGCGCTCGCGATGGCGTCGATCCCGGTGGGCAGTGCGATCTGGCCCGCCAGCACCGGGCGGATCACGCGCGTTTCGATCGTTCGGAAGTTGTCGCGGCCACGCTTGATGGGTATCACCGTAGCCCTTGATCAGCCGGGCGCATTCGGCAACTTCGATCGCCAGTTCGGCGGATCGTTGTGCCGCCGCGGCGATCAACGCCGAGCCAGTCCTCGATCGCGCGCTGCTCCTCCTGATACCGGTAGGTACGCCGCCGCCAGGGCCTGAGCTTGGCCAGCATCCAGAACCGCAGGAAGCCGGAGACCGAGGTGCTGTTGACCTCCATGCCGAGATGGGCCCGGCCGAGCCAGCCCTTGCGCTCGGCCGTCGCCATGAGGCGCTTCGCGATCGAAGGCGGCAGCACCTGGCACATTTCCTCGATGCCCGGCTTGAGGAATTCGGTGATGGTGAACGGCTCGCCCGGCTTGACGCCGATCTCGGCCGCGATGCGCGCCATCCGCGCCGGATCGATCTTGGCCTGCGCCACCCGGATCACGTCCTCATAGGACATCCGCACGGCAAGATGGCGCGCGGTCTCGCGCAGCAGCCGCCCATCGGCGTGGCTGGCATCATCGGCGGCGCGAATGGCGGTCAGCCGGTCGAGATAGAGCTGGGCGTAGCGACAGGTCCTGATAGGCGGCGAGCCGGCGGACGCCTTCGATCACCACGTCGCGCGCGGCCGGCGGCATGTCGGCCGAGATCCTGCGTTCCAAATCCGCCAGCGTCGCAAGCGGCGCATGTTTGCGCTTGCGCCCTTCCTCGATGGCAAGCTTTGCAGCCGCGGCGCCGACCGCGGCGCGCCCGGCCTGAAAGCCCTTCAGGTTGCTGTCGACCGCCTTGCCGTCGGCTCTGATCACGGCTTCGAAGGTCTCGGCCGGGATCGGCAGTTTGCCGCTGCCGGCGATGGCACCGAGCATGACCGAACTGATGATGGCGCGCGATTCTCCTGGCGAGCGCCGCCAAGTCGAGCAGCAGGCTTTCCTTGGCGTGGCTGTTGATCGCCTCGATCAGCCGCGCCTGATCATAGCGGCCGTCGCCCATCGCGATCTTTTCGTTCATGACATAAAAGCGCGAGGTGGATGCGATCATCGTCGTGCGCTCGGGCGTGACAAATCCGCCGGCAAGCGTGCGCCCGGCTTCCATCAACTCGCTGGCCAGCACGACATCGACATCGCCGATGCCCGGCGCGAGTGCCAGCACCGGATGTTTGCCGCCGAGTTCCTCACGCTGCACCGGCAGAATTTCGATGTAATAGGTGGTGGCGCCGGTGCGCTGCGCGACGCCGGGGATCGACGTGCTCTGCACCGGAAACCCGCATTTGGCGGCCGCTTCCACGATCCAGTTGGTCAGCACGCCGCCGCCTTCGCCGCCGAGCGCGGCGATCAGGATGGTGATCGGACGCGGCACAGTCATGCCGAAGCCTCCTTGGTGCGGCCGGCCAGTACGCCAATGACCGCACGACGTGTGCGATGCAGCGCACGGTCGAACCAGGACGGATTGCGCACGATGTCGGCGCGATAGAACGATGGGCACAGCACAGCGGCATGCGCGACTTCCCCGCACAGCCCGCAGCCGACGCAGCTTTCGATCACGGTTGCTACCGGATCGGTGCGCAAGCGGATCGGGACTGGGCTTCACGGTGAGCGACGGACAACCGGAGAGCCGGATGCAGGAATGGTCGCCGGTGCAGATCTCGTCATCGACGCCGAAGCGCGTGCGAACCACGCGATCGCCGTTGGCGAGCTTCACGGCATTCCTCCGCGCGGACGCGTCGCTGGCGGGCGAGTTGGCATTCGCCGTCGGCGATGATCACCTTGAGGCCGCGCTCGGCGGTGCGCATCGCTTCCTTCAGCGTCTCGGTCATCTTGGCGACCGAGTAGGTGCGCACCGTCCGCAGCCATTTGATGCCGAGCGACTTCAGCGTCGCCTCGATGTCGGAGCCGACATGACCGCGCGGCGGTTGAACTCGACACGATGTATTGCTGGCCGGTCGCCGACGTGTAGCCGTTCTGCATCACGATCAGCACGCCGTCATTGTCGTTCAGCAAATTGCTGGCGACACCGGTGATCAGGCCGTTATGCCAGAACCCGCCGTCGCCCATGATGGCGATCGGTCGCCGGTCCATATTGGGCGTGACCGCGGCGGCGCTGGCGAGACTCATGCCGTAGCCGAGGATCGAGTTGCCGAGGCTGAACGGCGCGAAGGTCGCGAACGAATGGCAGCCGATATCGGTGCTGATATGGGTCGGCCCCAGTTCGCGCTGCATCAGCTTGATCGCGCTGAACACCGGGCGTTCCGGACAGCCGGTGCAGAAGGTTGGCGGTCGCGGCGGCAATTCGCCGACGGCGGCGGCGGCCTTCGGCTTGTGCGCCATCATGGCCTTGGCCTTGGCCGTGACCGCGTCGACGTCGATCCCGGCCGGCCGCGTCACCGCGATGAAACCGGCGACGCCGGCGAGCATGACTTCGGACTGGTATTCGCCAGCCTTCGGCAACACGTCCTTGCCGTGGACGCGGGTCTGAATATCGGCGCGCCGCAGTTCGGTGTTGATCTGCTGCTCAATGTAGTCGGGAAAGCCTTCCTCCACGACCAGAACCGCGCGTTTGCTGGCGCAGAAATCCTTCACCTCGTCAGGAACCAGCGGATAGGCGGCATTCAAACAATAGATCGGTACACGCGATTCACCGAACAGATCGGCGAGGCCGAGCCGCTCGAGCGCCCGGATCAAACCGTTGTACAGCCCGCCCAGCACGACGATGCCGATTTCAGAAACGTCACCATCGAAAAATTCGTTGAGCTTGTGGTCCTGAATGAATTTCTGCGCCGCCGGCAGCCGTTCGTCGATCTTCAGCTTCTCCTGAGAAAAGGTCACCGGCGGATGCGCCAACCGGTTGTAGTTGAATTGTGCCGGCCCCTTCAGCGGATTGAGATGGGAAAACGTCGCGCGCCGATTGGTCTTGGCGGTGAACGAACCGGTGGCATGACAGGCCCGGATGCGCAGCTCCAGCATCACCGGCGCGTGGCTGGCTTCCGAAAGTTCAAAGCCCTTTTCGACAGCGTTGACGATCGCGGCCAGGTCCGGCCGCGGATCGAGCAGCCACATCGACGATTTCATCGCATAGGCATAGGAGCGTTCCTGGATGACGCTGGCGCCTTCGCCGTAATCCTCGCCAATAATGATCAGCGTTCCGCCCATGACGCCGGGGGAGGCGAGGTTGGAAAGCGCGTCGGCGGCCACATTGGTGCCGACGATCGATTTCCAGGTGACCGCGCCGCGCAGCGGATAGCTGATCGAAGCCCCGAGCATGGCCGCTGCCGAGGCTTCGTTGGTGCAGGCCTCGACATGGACGCCGAGGTCGCCGATCAGGTCCTTGGCCTCGACCATCACGTCGAGCAGGTGCGAGACCGGCGCGCCCTGATAGCCGCCGACATAGCTGACGCCCGACTGCAACAACGCCTTGGTGACGGCGAGGATGCCTTCGCCGTGGAAGGTCTGGCCATCGCCGAGCTTGAGCGCCTCGATTTCCTTTGCGAACGAACGTTCCATTGCCGGTCCCTGCTGTGGGCGAATGACCCAGCTTGGATTTATACCATATCCAGGCTGTTTCACCCGCCTTAGCAATGGCGGCTTCCGGCGGCAACCGCCCTAAAACATGCCGTTGTTATTGGCGGCCTTTTCCGGGATTTCCTGGCGAACGTCCCAATGCTCTACGATCTTGCCGTTTTCCAGTTTGAAGATGTCGACAATCGCCGCACCCCGGCTGCCTGGCGTCGCCACATTATGGACGTGCAAAATGACGTAGTCGCCATCGGCGAACACCGATTTGATGGTACTTTTATAGTTCGGGAACTTGGCTTTCAGAAAGCCGATGAAGGCCTTGAGGCCCTCCGGGCCATCCGCCGCACGGGGGTTATGTTGGGTATAGCGCGGTCCGAAGTATTTCGCCGCCGCGTCGAAATCTTTTTGATTGATGGCCTTTTCGTAGAAATCCACGACAGCTTTCTTGTTGGCGTCCATCTGCTGAGCATCGGCCGCAAGAGCCGGGCCGACGATCGTCAGAAAGACGGTCGCAACAGCAAATATCATTGATTTCATAACGTCCTCCCATGGCCGCGTGCGGGACGGAGAGCTGCGGGTGCGGCCGTATATAAACATTAGAAGATCGCGACCACACCGCCAAGGCGAAGATCGTTCGGTAACAACCGGTGCATGGCTGGCCGTCACCGCGGACGCTGGCGCCGCACGCGGCACGGGTGTAAGGCATTCGTCCTCATGCACAAACCCGTCAGCCATACCCAATCGTTTCGTGTCCCGCCGCTGATCAAGCGCAACACCGCGCTGTTTGCGCTGTCGCAGTCGTTCACCGGCGCCGGCATGCAGCTCGCCTATGGCATCGGCCCGCTGATGGTGATCGCGCTGACCGGTCGGCCGGCCTTGCCGGGCTGTCGGTCGGCGCTGATCGGATTCAGCCGTTTCCTGGTGGCCTATCCGGTCGGCAAGATCACCGACACCTACGGCCGCAAGCCCGGCATTCTGCTCGGCCTGGCGCTCGCGCTCGATCGGCGCGATCATCGTCGGCCTGTCGATGAACTGGCACAGCGCCGCGTGCTGATCGCCGGCATGCTGGTGTTCGGCATGGGGATGAACGCGGCGCAGCAGTTGCGGGTGGCCGCGACCGACATGTTTCCGCCGCACATGCGCGCGCGGGCGCTCGGCTTCGTCGCGCTGGGCTCACTGGCCGGGCTGGTCGTCACGCCCGCTCATGCTGGCAGTTTCCGAGACGCTCGCCGCCGGCTTCGGTCTGGATCCGCTCGGCCTGCCGTGGCTGATGCTGCCGGTCCTGATCGTGTCGCGGCATGGTGATCGTCACCTTCGTGCGCCCCGATCCCAAGCAGATCGGCATGAATCTCGACGCACTACTATCCCGACTACGTGCCGCCGCGCGACGCCGGCCGTGGGACGTCCACACCACGTTCAGCGTCGGCTGTCTGCTGCGCAACGGCGCCGACCCGGCCTGGCCATCGCCTCGAACTGCGCCGGCCAGGGCAACATGTCGATCGTGATGGTGCTGACCTCGCTGGTGCTGCAGCATCACGGCCATTCGCTGACGGCGATCGCGATCTCGCACATGTTTCATTCCGCTGGGATGTTCGCCTTCACGATTCCGCTCGGCTGCATGGCCGACCGCTATCGGCCGCGGGAACGTGATGTATCCGGGCGTGGCGATCACGCTGATCGGCGCCGATCTTCGTCACCTACACGGACGGCTGACTCCTCGGTGACGCTCGGCACCTTCCTGGTCGGTCTCGGCTGGGCCGCCGCCAATGTCGCGGCGACCGCGTTGATCGCCGACCATGCCGAGACCACGAACGCGGCCGCGCGATCGGCGTCGTCGACAGCTTCGCCGGCGCGTCAGCGTGGTGGTCGGCGCGGCAACCGGCCCATTGATCGAATGGGCGGGCTGTCAGCCGCCGGCCTGGACCGCGGTTGCTGGTCGCGGCCATTCCGCTGGTGATGCTGCCGACGGTCCATGTGCGGCGTTGACCTTTAGCCAGTGCCAGGCGGATTGGCGGCCGGACGACCGCATGGCGGGACGAATTTGCGCCCCAATTGTCCAGCCGGATTGAATTCCGAATTTCCCTTTGTTCGAACCCGTCCTAAGCTACGCGCACGCCGATCCAGCAGACGAAAACAAGAATGCGTGCGGGGGGAGTATGGGGCAGCATCCGCTGATCGCCGTCAACGGCGTCAGTCATCTTTATCGCCCGCCACGCGGCCGTCCTGTTCTGGCGCTGGAAGACGTTTCACTCGACGTGCGCGATCAGGAATTCCTGGCGCTGCTCGGACCGTCGGGCTGCGGCAAGTCGACTTTGCTGTATCTGATCGGCGGGTTTCTGCCGGTCGAAGAGGGAACCATCCTGGTCGACAACAAGCCGGTCGTCGAGCCCGGCCCGGACAGGGGCGTGGTGTTCCAGCACTTCGCGTTGTTTCCGTGGAAGACCGTGCGCGCCAACGTGCTTTATGGTCTGGAACGCCAGGGCATGCCACGTGAGGAGCGCGCGGAGCGCGCACAGTATTTCATCAAGCTGGTCGGTCTTACCGGATTTGAGGACAGCTACCCCTCGCAGCTCTCTGGCGGCATGAAGCAGCGCGCGGCCATAGCGCGCACTTTGGCGTTCGATCCAAAGATTCTCCTGATGGATGAGCCGTTCGGCGCGCTCGATGCCCAGACCCGCAGCCTGATGCAGACCGAGTTGCTGAGTATTCTGCAGCGCTCGCCCAAGACCGTGGTCTTTGTAACCCATGACGTCCAGGAGGCGGTCTATCTGGCCGGCCGCGTTGCGGTCATGTCGGCGCGGCCGGGCCGCATCAAAACCATTGTCGAAACCGGCTTCGACAAAAGCAATCCGCACATTTTCAAGACGCCGGCTTTTATCGATAAGGTTGACGAAATCTGGGACCTGGTTCGCATCGAGGCGATCAAGGCGCAGGAGAACCAGTCGTCATGAAAGCGACGAGTCTCGTTCGCTATCTGCCGCTGTTGCTCCTGGCCTTGGCGTGGGAGGCGGTGACCACTTTCGGGCTGGTATCCCCGGACCTGCTGCCGTCGCTCGGCTCCGTCGCAAAAGCCTGGTGGGAACTCGTCGCGAGCGGCGAACTCATTACCAATGGCGCGTCCTCGCTCTATCGCGCCGGGCTTGGACTATTGGCGGCAGTCATCGTGGGTGCCGTCCTCGGAATCTTCATGGCGTGGTGGCGGCCGGTGAATGTCATTGCCGGGCCGATTGTCGAAATTTTCTATCCCATGCCGAAAACTGCGCTGATCCCGGTGACCGTGATCTGGCTTGGATTTGGCGACGCTTCCAAGGTGCTACTGATCTTTCTCGGCTGCATGCTGCCGGTCACGCTCGGCGCCTACAATGGCGCGCGCTCGAGCGATCAGGCACTGGTCTGGTCGGCGCGCAGCATGGGCGCGCATCGATTGCGGATGCTGTGGGACGTGGTGGTGCCGAGCGCCATGCCGGAAATGCTCAACGGCGTTCGGACCGCGCTCGCGCTCTCTTTCATTTTGCTGGTCAGTTCCGAACTGATCGTCGCGCGGTCCGGCTTCGGCAACCTGATCGGTTTTCTCGGCGCCAGCGCCGCCTACGAGGGCATGTTCGCGGTGGTTCTGACCGTCGCCTTCCTCGGCTTCCTTGCCGACCGCGCTTACCTCGTGCTGATGCGGAGGATGCTACAATGGCGGGAGTAGACAACCGCGCCATCACGAATGTGGCCGACGCACCGCGTCGTACGCGCCTGCGCGATCTGCCGCCACCTCCGCCGGCGCGCTTTTTGCTGCGCGGCCTGGCGCACTGGGGATCGGTGATCGCGCTTGTGATCATCTGGGAGCTTTATGCCCGCAGCGGCGCTGTCACGCCGTTCCAATTACCGGCGTTCAGCGTCGTGATGATGCGGGTCTGGACCGATGCGGTTTCGGGCGATCTGTGGATCAATACCGGACTGACGCTCTATCGCGCTTTATTCGGCTTCGCCATCGCCGCCATCGGCGGCATCGTCCTCGGCATGCTGATGTCGCGTGTCAAGCTGATGAACTGGTTCTTCGACCCGATCATCTCGGTCGGGTTTCCGATGCCGAAAATCGCCTTTCTACCCGTCATCATCCTGTGGCTCGGACTGTTCGATGTGACCAAGATCACGATGGTCGTGCTCGACGCGTCGTTTCCCGTCATTACCGCGACGCTCATCGGCATTCAGGGCATCGACCGCGAATTGCTGTGGTCGGCCCGCAATATGGGCGCCGGCAAGCGCGAGATGATGTGGCAGATCGTGCTCCCAGCCGCACTGCCGCAGATCATGACCGGGCTGCAGGTTGCGCTGCCGATCGCACTAATCGTCACTATCGTCGCGGAAATGGCCATGGGTGGCTACGGCCTCGGCGGCGCCATGATGGGCGCATCGCGGTTTGCGGACTCCGCCGGCGTCTTCGCTGGCATCGTCGAGGTCGGCATCGTCGGCTACGTGTTGATCAAGATCATGGCGGTGGTGCGCAGGCGCCTGCTGATCTGGCATCAGGAGGCCAATCTGCCGAGTACCGTATAGTGGAACAGCATAGCGATTGACTGTCTGACGTTAAAAACAACACGGCCGTGTTGAAAGCTATTGGCGTTTGACGGGGCCGGGTAAGTGATTTGACGCCGCCGCTATGCTGTGCGCCCTTGCCAATCGCCCAGCTTTGTTCACACAATAAGTAAGATGCGGCCGGGCGCACGCATGGCAATAGCGCCGCGAGCCGTGACAAACCAGGGAGGAGTTCATGCGTGGTCTAAAATTTGCGATGGCGGGCCTGTGTACCGTTGCGGTGTTGGGATTTGGTCCGGCGCAGGCCGCCGATCCCGTGAAAATCCGTGTCGCCTACGTCGTGCCGGTGGCGAACTGGGCGCCCATGATCGAGGCCAAGAAGGACCTCGCCAAACATTGGGGCAAATCTTACACGTTGGAAGTCACGCGCTTTCGCGGCACGCCGCCGATGATCACGGCGCTCGCCAGTGGCGAACTCGATATTGCCGACCTTGCCTATTCGACACTTGGACTGGCCATTGAAAATGCCGGCATCAAGGATCTCAAGATCATCGCCGATGAATTCCAGGATGGCGCGCCGGGCTACTACTCAAACGAGTTCTTTGTTCGCAAGGATAGTCCGATCAAGTCGGTCAAGGATCTCAAGGGCAAGGTCCTGGCCACCAATGCCGTCGGCAGCGGCATCGACATCGCCATGCGCGCTGAACTGATCAAGAATGGCCTCGTCGACAAACGCGATTACACCGTGATCGAGGCGCCGTTCCCGACCATGGCCGGCGTGCTTGGTCAGAAGCGGGCCGACCTCGTTCCGGTGGTGCCGCCATTCTCCTACATTCCAAAGCTGCGCGCGGACGGACGTGTGTTGTTCACGCAGAAGGACGGCATTGGCCGCTCACAATTCGTCGTCTGGACTGCGCGTCAGTCGTTTCTTGACAAGAACCGCGCCGCTATGACCGACTTCATGGAGGATGTGGTGCGGATCGTGCGCTGGTATCTCGATCCCAAGAACCACAAGGAAGCCACCGAGATCGCCGGCAAGATGACCAAGCAGCCGCCACAGCGGTTTGACTGGGTCTTTACCAAGAAAGATTACTACCGCGACCCGAACATGGTGCCGGATCTCGAAGCGCTGCAGAAAAATGTCGATACCGCGCACAAGCTCGGCTTCCTCAAGACCAAGCTTGACGTCAATCAGCACGCCGATCTGTCGATCGTGAAAGAGGCCGCCAAGCGGTTGGACAAAAAATAGACCGCTGATGGAAGCGTGATTTGGCGGAATGGCCGGGCGTGTCCCGGCCATTTCATTTTGGAGCGTTTCCAGGCGAAGTGGGAACCGGTTCGCCGTCCGGAAATGCGACAAGGCAATAACAATGGCGCTTTCATGAATCCGCATAGCTTGAAAGCGCCCTCGTTGCGCATCAAGGGTCAAAAAGGGTCCGTTCGGTCCCGCGGGCTATTGCTCACGCAAATCCGGCTGTGGTCGCCTTTGCCTTGAAGTCCCTGAAGATCCGGGCACCGGACTCCACAAGCTTTTGCTGAAGCGAGGGGATGTCCCCGCGCAGCATCCTGCCGCCCCGCTTGTGAACTTCGCCCGCCACCATGACCGTGTCGATGTTGCCGGGATGCGCATAGCCCAGCACCGCATTGAAGGGGTCGAACACGCCCGACATGTTGAGATCGTTCGCTCGCACCATGATGATGTCGGCCTGCTTGCCTTTTTCCAGCGAGCCGGTTCGCCCGTCGAGCCGGAAATGCCGCGCCCCTTCCAGCGTCGACCAGCGCAGCGCCTCGCGCACCGTGATGGGGTTCGGATGCGGGCGCTGGCCGCTCTTGGCCAGAATGCGCATGCTGGTCAGGTGTCGCTCGGCCTGCAAGGTGATGCGCGCGCAGGCGAGCATGTCGGGCGCATAGGCGCTTTCGATATCGGTGCCGATGGAGAACGGCAGACCGCGCTCGACCAGCCGGCCGCTGACGGGATCGCCATAGCAGATCTGCATTTCGATCTCGGTGGTCACCGTGAACGTCGCGCCCTTGTCGACGAGAATGTCGAAATCCCGGTCGGTCAGCTCATTGCCGTGCACGATGTTGACGCGCCGGTCGATCAGGCCGGCCTGCGCGCCCTTCAGATAACCCTCGGGCGCGGGCATCTTGGCGCCCGAATGATGGATGGACACCACCAGGTCATGTTCCTTGGCCAGCGCGAAGTCCTTGAGCACCACCTCCTCGACCGACATCTGCGGGCCCAGGATCGCCATCCCCATGGTCACCAGCCGGTCGTCGCTGGCGAGCCGGCCCTTGCGCAGGCGCGAGACTTCCGTGCGCGACATGGGGATTTCGGAGAAATGCGGCTGCCCCGGCTTGGGATCGGGCTTGGCCGAGCCGTGCAGGAACACGGCCCGCACGCCAGCGTCTTCCAGCCCGTCGATGGCGGCCTCCGAATGGTCCGGCGTCGGATTGTTATGATGCCAGTCGACCATCGTGGTGACGCCATTGTTGATCTGGTTAAGCGCGCCGACCAGATTGGCGATGCGAATGTCGTCCGGCGTGAAGAAGTTGGCGAGCCCGGCGTGCATGGCGCGGAAATAGTTCGTGCCCGTCCAGTCCGTCGCCAGCCCGCGCAGCCCGGTCTGCCAAGTGTGAATGTGGGCGTTGACGAAGCCCGGCATGACGATCATTCCGTCCGCGTCCAGAACGGTCTCCGTGGCCGCATCGATGTCGCGGCCGATCTCCATGATCCGGCCGTTCTCGATGAGGATGTCGTGACCGGGCAGCGGCTCGCTGCCGTCTGTCAGCGTCAGAACCAGACCGTTCTTGATCAGTGTTTTGGACATGTCTCTCTCTTTCGAACTGCAATTGCAAATAGGTCACGCGATCCTGAATGCACCGGGCATCGATGTGCAAGCCGGCAGCTTTCGAATTCTCTGCGATGGCCACGCCTTGGCAAGGGTGTTTCGATCAAGCGTTACAGATTTCCATTGCTGCCGGGAGCTGCCTTGCCGCACCTACATATGCGAGGGCAGGAACGTCGCCAGGATCGGGAAGATGATCAGGATGGCAAGCCGCAGGATGTCGGTCAGCACAAATGGCAGGACACCATAGTAGATCGTTGGCAGTTCCACATCCTTGATCACGCTTTTGATGACAAAGACATTCATGCCGACCGGCGGGCTGATCAGTCCGAGCTCGACGGTCATCACCACAATGATTCCGAACCAGACCGGATCGAACCCCAGTTCCTTGATGACCGGGAAGATGATCGGGATGGTGAGGATGATCATCGCCATGGCATCCATCACGCAGCCCAGGAAGAAATAGAGCAGCATGATCAGGACCAGGACCTGGTAGCGACCAAGGCCGAGCCCGATCAGCAGTTCGGTCACCTTCTGCGGCGTTTGGGTGACGGCGAGGAAGTAGCCGAAAATGAGCGCGCCAATCAGAATGGTGAACACCGATGCGGTGGTTCGCACGGAATTGACCAGGCTGCGCCAAAGGTCCTGGTAGGACAGCCGCCGCCGCAAAACCGAGATGATGAACGCGCCGCCGGCGCCCATGCCTGCGGCTTCCGTTGCGGTGAACAGTCCGCCGTACAGACCGCCGAAGATGAAGATGAACAGCAGCAGCACGGCCCAGATGCCGCGCAGCGTGATGAGCCGATCGTGCCACGTGCTGCGCTTGCCGGTCGGGAAGTGACTGGGCCGCAGGATGGCCAACACATTGATCGTGACGATGTACATCGTCACCGCCAACAGGCCGGGAATGATTCCGGCGATGAACAACTTGCCGATATCTTGTTCCGTGATCAGGCCGTAGACCGCCAGCACCACGGAGGGCGGGATCATGATGCCGAGTGTACCGCCGGCAGCCACCACGCCGGTCGCAAAGCTCTGCGGATAGCCGAAGCGCCGCATTTCCGGATAGGCGATGGTCGAGAATGTCGCCGCGGTCGCGACCGACGACCCGCAGACCGCGGCGAAGCCGCCGCTGGCAGCGATCGTGGCGATCCCGAGCCCGCCGCGCAGATGGCCGACAAATTTATTGGCGGCTTCGAACAATTCGCGGCTCATGCCGGAAGCGGTGGCGATCGCACCCATCAACAGGAACAACGGGATGACCGCGAAGTCCGCATCTGTCGCCGTGCGGATCGGGGATTGCGCGAGCAGTTTCAGCGCCGGCCACCAGTCGACCAGATAGCCGAAACCGCAGACGCCGACGAGGCCCATGGCGATGCCGATCGGAACCCGCAGCAGCATCAGCGCAAACAGCGCGACGAATCCGAGAATTGCGACCGCGTCGGTGCTCATGCGCCGGCCTCAATCCACCATCTCGCCCGGCGTGCGCGCCGCGAGTTGCCGCGGCCAGAACATCAGCCGCACCGTGCGCGCGATCAACAGCACGATCGATGCCGCAAGCCCGAGCCAGGCCAGCAGGTAATACGGCCAGATGGGCAGCCGAAGATCATAGGTCTGTTCGTTGTCCAGCAAATTGTTCCAGACCTTGGTGGCCATCATCACGGTGAAGACCGCCATGGCGCCGAGTGTGACGAGCGAGGCGAACACGTCAATCGCCCGCTGATAGCGCGGGCTTGCCGCGCTCCATAACAGATCGACGGTGATGTGGTCGCCACGATAGCTGGTGACGGCCATGCCCCAGAAGATCAGGATGCCGAGCAAAAGCCGGCTGAAGTCATGGGCATCGGGAATGCCCCAGGCAAACAGGTATCGCAGAAAAACCGAGACGAAGACCAGAACGGTGACGATGGCGAGGAACCCCGCCGCCGTCATCTCGATTGCGTCGATAAAACGGTCGACGGGGCCCTTTTGCACGGAGCGTCCGATCGGTCAGTAGGCCGCGTTGTTCTTGGCGAGTTCGTCCTTGAGACCCTTCAGCGCTGCGTCCGGATCGGCACCGGCCTTCTTGGCCGCGGCCGCCCATTTCGCGGTCAGCGGCGCGGCTGCCTTTTTCCACTCGGCAAGCTGCGCGGGTGTGATCGAATAGACTTCGTGGCCCTTCTCGGCCTTCAGCTTGGCAATGCCGTTATGCTCGAAATCCGCCCACGGGGCTGCGATCTTCTCCGCCCATTCCGAGGTGCAATGATCGTCGATGACTTTCTTCTGTGCGGGGGACATGGCGTCGTACTTCGCCTTGTTCATGACCCAGGCGAAGGTCGTCGCGTAGAGCGGCACGTCCATGTGATACTTCGTCACCTTGTCGATGCCGAACAGCAGGATTGAGCCCCACGGGAAGGTGACGGCATCGGCGACGCCGCGCGCCAAGGTCTCGCGCACTTCCGGCGCTGAGGCCCGCACGTTGGTGCCGCCGAGTGAGGTGACGAAGGCGGCGATTGTGCCCTGCGCCGGGCGGATCTTCATGCCCTTGATGTCGCCGGGCACCATGACCTTCTTGCTGACGGAATGGATGGCGCCGGGATCATGCACGAAGGCGAGGCAGAACTTGACGTCCTTCATTTCCTTCGCCGCGTATTGGCGATACCAGGCATCGAGCGCCTTGCTGCCGCCCTTGGCGTTGGTCATCAGGAACGGCAATTCGCCGGCCGCAATGATGGGGAAGCGGCCGGGCTGGTAGCCGGGATTGATGTAGGTGACATCGGCGATACCGTCGCGCGCCATGTCGTAATGGTCGAACGCCTTGCCGAGCTGCTGCGAGGGATAGACCTTGTATTTGATGGTGCCGTTGGAGGCCTTCTCGATCGAGGCGCCCCACTGCTCCATCGCCTTCTGCAGTGGATGCGACGGCGGCACCCAGTGCGACAGTTTCAGTTCGATCGTCTTGTCTTGCGCCATGGCTGCGCCGGTCATGCCGACCGCTATTGCCAATCCGAACGCGAATGCGCGTATGGTCATCGGAATCCTCCCTTGCCGGCACTTTGCATGCCAAGTCGGTGATTAAGACCGCCGGGATGCTAGTGTGGTGGTTCAGAAGTTCGCCTAGCCGTTTCGGCTTAACGTTCAAGCGAATTTCTGAGCCAAGAACCACACTAGAATCATAATTTTGCTAGTGTCCTTATCGAATTCGAAGTTCGTACGGAGTAGCTGAATAGTATGACAAACTTCGAATTCGGGACACTAGCGGGCGTGTGGTCGCCGCACAACTCTCGTGCGGGATGCCGGCCGGCGGCGAAACGGCGCATCGCTGCCCAATACGGCGGGTCAATCAGCCCACCTGGAATTTTGCCGTGACCTCTGGTGGGACGGGGTGTGATTTCAGCTTGGTCTTGTCATTAGGGTCCCGCAAAACCCAGACCCGGGTCTCAAATCCCTCGACTGAGACCTTGTCGCCTTTCAACAGACGGTGGTGGACGTCGAAGCTCGATCGGCGAAATTCCTTGACGGTCAATTCGATCACGACATCGTCGCCGAACCGATTGGGAATCATGAAATTGGCTTTGGTCTCCAACATCGGATAGCCGGCGAAACCAAATTTCTCGAAGGACTCGTATTTTGTGATGCCCAACGCGCGTTCGAACAGATAGCCGGTGGAACTGTCGAACATTTCGAAATAACGCGGATAGAACACGATCCCGGCCGGATCGCAGTCACCCCATTCGATGCGGACATTCCGCCGGTTGACCAGCATTGCCACGTTGAAAGGCCTCCTGAATTGATGCTGTGATGAAATTCAGCGCGGCGCCATCCGCAGCGCGCCGTCGAGCCGGATCACCTCGCCATTGAGATAGCCATTGCCGATGCAGTGCATCGCCAATGCCGCGAATTCCTGCGGCCGGCCGAGCCGCTTCGGTGAAGGCACCGCGCTCGCCAGGCTGGTTTGCACCTCCTCCGGCAGGACCTGCAACAACGGCGTCAGAAAGATGCCGGGCGCGATCGCCAGCACGCGAATGCCGAACTGCGACAATTCCCGCGCCGCCGGCATGGTCAGCGCCACAATGCCGCCCTTGGAAGCGGCATAGGCGGCCTGGCCGATCTGGCCTTCATAGGCCGCGACCGAGGCGGTGGAGATGATGACGCCGCGCTCGCCGTCGGCGAGGGGTTCGAGCGTGGTCATATCGGCGGCGGCAAGCCGCATCATGTTGAACGAACCGATCAGATTGATCCTGATCACCTGCTCGAAATCGCCAAGCGGCATCGGGCCGTCGCGGCCGACAATGCGCTTGGCCGGCCCGATCCCGGCACAGTTGATCAGGACCCGCGCCGCGCCATGCCGCTCCCGCGCTTGCGCGATCGCCTTGGCCGCGCCGTCGGCGTCGGTGACATCGCAGCGCACGGCGATCCCCCCGATGCGTTCGGCGACCGTGCGTGCGCCGTCAATGTTGACGTCGAGCACCGTGACCTTGGCGCCGGCTTTGGCCAGTTGGGTGGCGCACGCCGCGCCGAGCCCGGACGCCGCTCCCGTGACAAGTGCCGCGCAGCCTTTGACATCCATCGGATCAGTTCCTTGTCGCCTTGGCCGGTGGCGCGGCGGGGTTCTCGATCAGCATGGCGATGCCCTGGCCGCCGCCGATGCAGGCCGATGCGATGCCGTAGCGCAGGCCGGCACGTTGCAGTTCGCGCGCGAGCGTTACCGTGAGCCGCACGCCGGTCGCGCCGAGCGGATGGCCGATGGCGATGGCGCCGCCATTGACGTTGAGCTTGTCCTCGTCGAGGCCGAGCTCGCGCGCGCAGGCCATCACCTGCGCGCCGAACGCCTCGTTGATTTCGACGCGGTCGATGTCCGCGACTGTCAGGCCGGCGCGTTCAAGCACCGCCTTGATCGCCGGCACCGGGCCAATGCCCATGATCTCTGGCGGCACGCCGACGACAGCGACCGCGAGCAGGCGGGCGAGTGGCGTCTTACCTGTGCGTTCGGCGTACGCGGCATTGGCGACCAGCGCCGCCGCCGCACCGTCGACGATGGCCGAGGAATTGCCGCCGGTCTGCACCCCGCCGAAGGCCGGTCGTATTTTTGCGAGCGCTTCAACGGTCGAGGGACGGATGTGGGTGTCGGCAGCCACTTCTGAAACGTCGCGCGCAAGCATAATGCCGCGGGGATTGAGGCCCTCGCGTTCGAACTTTTCGGTCTTGACGGCTGTTATCTCGCCCGCGAGGAAACCGCTCTGCTGCGCTTCGATCGCGCGCGCGAAGCTGCGCGCGGCAAAGGCGTCGACCTCGCTGCGGGTGATCTGATATTGCCGTGCCAGATTTTCCGCCGTGTCGCCCATGGTGACGTCGGCGGCCGGATCGAGCAGCGCCTCCCAAAGAAAATCCTTGAACTCGACTTGGCCCATGCGGAAGCCGCTGCGATGGGTATAGGCCGCGATCGGATTGCGGCTCATCGATTCCGCGCCGATACAGAGCGCAAGCTCCGCGCGCCCGAGCGAGACCGCGTCGGCCGCCTGGCTCAGCACCTCGATGCCGGTGCCGCAGACCCGCTGCACCAGATGTGCGGGAACTTCGATCGGCGCACCGGCATAGAGCCCGATATGGCGCGGCAGCATGTAGGCGTCGAAGCTTGCCTGCGCCATGTTGCCGGCGATGACGGTCCCGACGTCCTCCGGTGCGACGCCGGCGCGCGCCAGCACTTCGCGCGCGGCCTTTATGCCGAGATCGATCGGCGACACCCCGGCAAGCGGTCCGTTGTAATCCGTGAACGGCGTGCGTACGCCGTCGAGCAGGTAGGCGTCGGAAAAGGTTGCGCTGATGCCGGGTGGGTTCGCCATGATGTCAGGTCCTCTCATCGATGGTCAGCACATGGGTGGGCAACGGCTCGGCATAAAGCGCCTCGGCCTCGGCGGCGCGCACCTTCAGGACCATGCGCTGATTGATCGAGCCCTTGTCGGTCATTTCACCGAGGTCGAGCGACGGCGGCTCGCTGAGCAGCACCGCACGGCAGATCCTGTTCGATGAACCGGTCGCGGCCTCGGCGAGCGTTTTCAGGAGAAAGGAGAATTCCTGCCACACATGCGGATCGTTGACGATTTCGGCCGGGCTAGCACCGGCGGCAAGATCTGGCGCAAGCCGCCGGCAGGCGGCAAGATCGGGGAAGATCAGCATTGTCAGATCGTCGCGGTTCGCACCTGCGATCACAACGTCGCGCGCAAATGGCGCGAAGTGCTCGATGATCGTCGCCCGCAGCGGCCCGATGCTCACCCAGGTTCCGGTCGACAGCTTGAAGTCCTCGGCGACGCGGCCTTCGAACAGCAGGCCCTGGCTGGGATCGTTCGGGTCGGCGAACGTGAAGGTGTCGCCGAGCCGGTAATAGCCTTCTTCGTCGAAGGCATCAGCGGTCAGTTGCGGCTCGCGCCAATAGCCAGGCGTGATGTTCGGGCCTTTCAGTCGCGCTTCATACTTGTCTTCCAGCGGGACCAGCTTGACCGTGAGGCCGGGTGGCGGCACGCCCATATTGGCGGCGCTATCGCTTTCCCAGGTCCGCGCGAACGCGCACGGCGCGGTTTCGGTCGAGCCGAATCCGGTCAAAAACAGGATACGTTCGCCGCAGGTTTCGGATCCGAGTTGTTTCATCTCATCGAATACGTATTGCGCAATTCCGGCGCCTGCGAACCACAGCACCTTGAGCTGGCTGAAGAAGTTCTGGCGCAGCGCGGCGTCGGCGCGAAGGTAGGGAAGAAGCGCCTCGTAGCCTTTCGGAACAGTGAAATACCAGGTCGGTGCCACCGCGCGCAGATTGCGTACGGTCTCCTCGATCGCGCCCGGCAGCGGCTTGCCCTCGTCGATATAGAACGTCCCGCCGTTGTACAGCACCAGCCCGAAATCATGATTGCCGCCGGCGGTGTGATGCCATGGCGCCCAGTCGACGACGACTGGCGGCTCGTCCTGAAGAAACGCGAGCATGGTACGGACCATCACCTGATTGGAGCACCACATGCGCTGGGTGTTGATCACGCCCTTCGGCATGCCGGTCGAACCTGAGGTGAACAGAAACTTGACGATCGTGTCGGGGCCGACCTTGCGGTTGGCGGCATCGATCGCGCCTGTCGGCGCGGTTTGCAGCAGGGATTCAAACGGCGTGACGGCGCGGCTGCCGCACGGATTTCGCGTCGTCACGACCTCGACATCCGGCGGCACCACAGCCTCGATCGCGCGCGCGAACGCGCTGCCGTCGGCGGCAAACACCAGTCCCGGCGTCAGCAGATTGATGATGTGGCGAAGCTTGCCGAAATCGCTGGAGATCAGCGAATAGGCCGGCGAGATCGGCGCATAGGCGATGCCGGCATAGAGCGCGCCCAGCCCGAGCAATGCGTGCTCGATGTCGTTGCCCGACAGGATCACGATCGGCCGCTCGGCCGACAGGTCGCGCCCGATCAGCGCTTCGCCGATGCTGCATACATGGGCGAGCGCCTGCGCGTAGCTGATGGTGCGCCAGGCGCCGACTGCGTCGCGCTGGGCCAGGAATGTCTGGTCCGGAGTGGTGCGCGCCCAATGCTCCAGCCGTTCGGTTACCTTGTCGGGGTAGGGCGCCAGCGCATGCGTTGACTGCAGATAGATCGTGCCGTCGGAGCGGTGGTCGGCCACGAGTTCGCGCGGTCCGAGTTTGACCGGACGCAGCGGAATGGCTTCGGAGCGGTCAGCGTGTGGCTCGCGCGATGGATTCGGCATGGTGTTCTGCCATCACAACGTTGAGTTCAGTTCCGGGTCACCTTGGGCGCGCGCTTTTCCAGGAAGGCCTTTAGTCGGGTTTTGGCCTCGTCCTCGCCTTGCGCAATCGAGGCGATCAGCGCCTCGGTCATGTAGCCGGCGGCGCGGTCGGATTCGGCGATTCGCGGCAGCACGTGCATCACCGCGAAATTGGTGAAGGGTGCGTTCGCCGCGATCCGGGCGGCGATTTCCAGGCCCTTGGCCAAGCCGTCACCGGGCGACACCAGATATTGCGCCAGCCCGATCACCTGGCCTTCCTCGGCATTGTAGGTGCGGCCGGTCAGCATCATGTCGGCCATGCGGGCAACCCCGATCAGGCGAGGCAGCCGTACCGATCCGCCGCCGCCGACGAAGATGCCGCGGCTGCCTTCGGGCAGCGCGTAATAGGCCGAACTTTCGGCGACCCGGATATGGCAGGCGGCCGCGATCTCCAGCCCGCCGCCGACCACCGCGCCATGCAGCACGGCCACCACCGGCACCCGACCGAATTCCATCCGGTCAAAGGCGCGGTGCCAGCTGCGGGAATGTTCGATGCCCTGGGAAACGTTGCGCTCGCTCAACTCGCTCAGATCGAGGCCGGCGCTGAAATGCTCGCCTTCGCCGTGCAGGACAACCGCCTTGATGTCCTCCGGCAGGGCGGTGAAGAAGGTTTCGATCCCGGCGATGGTCGGATCGTCGAGGGCGTTCCGTTTCTCCGGGCGGGCGAGCCGCAGCACCGCGATTTCGCCGCGCCGCTCGGCGCAAAGCGACGGCGGCAGCTCAAAATCAAACCCGACGCCCGATTTTGCCGCGCTCACGCTTTCCCCCGCATGTCTTTCAATGGCCGCATGTTCGGTGGCATTTCTCCCCCAAGGGTCAAGCCGCGGCCCGGATCGACGACCCGGAGACCTTGCTTCGCAGCATGGGTCCAACGCATTGCCGCCAGCCGTTGCGGCATTTGACCCTGCCGGTTCGGCCTCGTAAAGAACCTCGGCGCTCAATCGACCGGGATCGCCGTCATGGCCCTTTTTCCGACCCTTGCCGAGGCTGTGGAATCGACCGTTCGCGACGGCGACACCGTGGCGATGGAAGGCTTTACCCACCTCATACCCTACGCCGCCGGGCCACGAAGTCATCCGCCAGCGCCGCAAACATCTCACCATCGTCCGGATGACCCCGGACCTGCTTTACGATCAGCTCGTGGGCATGGGCTGCGTCGACAAGATGATCTTTTCCTGGACCGGAAACCCCGGCGTCGGCTCGCTGCATCGGGTGCGCGACGCCATCGAGAACGGCTGGCCCCAGCCGCTCGCTTACGAGGAACACTCCCACGCCGCCATGGCGAATGCCTACGACGCCGGTGCCGCCGGACTGCCGTTTGCCGTGCTGCGCGGCTATATCGGCTCCGACCTGCCGAAGGTGAACTCCAATATCCGCAGCGTCACCTGCCCCTATACCGGCGAGGTGCTTGCGACCGTGCCGGCGGTCCGGCCGGACGTGGCGATCATTCATGCCCAGAAGGCCGACCGCGACGGCAACGTGCTGATCGACGGCATCGTCGGGGTACAGAAACAGGCGGTGCTTGGCGCCAAGCGTTCGATCGTTACGGTCGAAGAGATTGTCGATGATCTCGGGCCGCGCAGCATGAACGCGGTGGTCCTGCCGGGCTGGGTGGTCGGCGCGATCGTCGCGGTGCCGGGCGGCGCGCATCCGTCCTATGCTCACGGCTATTACGCGCGCGACAACGCCTATTACAAAGCCTGGGACAAGATCGCGCGTGACCGCGACGGCTTCCTCGCCTGGATGAAGACCAACGTGCTTGAAAGCGGTCCCGCAGGATTACGCCGTCTATGCCAAACGGTCCGGGATCGCGGCGGAGTAGGACATCATGGCCGAGACCTTCACGCCCACGGAAATGATGACGATCGCGGCCGCGCGCGCGGTGCGGCAGCAAGGATGTCTGCTTTGTCGGCATCGGCATGCCGTCGGCCGCCTGCAATCTGGCGCGGCTGACGCATGCGCCGGACGCGACGCTGATCTACGAGTCCGGCACGCTTGCGACCAAGCCGACCATCCTGCCGCTGTCGATCGGCGACGGCGAATTGTGCGACACCGCGTTGACCACGGTCTCGGTGCCGGAAATGTTCCGTTACTGGCTGCAGGGCGGCAAGATCACGGTCGGCTTTCTCGGCGGCGCGCAGATCGACAGGTTCGCCAATCTCAACACCACCGTCGTCGGTCCCTACGACAAGCCCAAGGTGCGGCTGCCCGGCGGCGGCGGCGCGCCGGAGATCGCCACCGCCTGCGGCGAAATCTTCATCATCATGGCGCAGGGCAAGCGCAGCTTTGTCGACAAGCTCGACTTCATCACCTCGCTCGGCCATGGCGAGGGCGGCGATGATCGCGCAGCGGCTCGGCGTCCAAGACCAAGGGCCCGACCCAGCTGATGACCGATCTCTGCGTCTTTGAGCCGGATCCGTCGTCGAAGGAAATGACCGTCACGTCGATCCATCCCGGCGTCACCCGCGAGCAGATCCAGGACAGCACCGGCTGGCCCGTGCGCTTCGCCGACACGGTCCGCGAAACGCCCCCGCCGACGGCGAAGGAATTGCAGACCTTGCGCGAACTGCAGGCCCGCACCGCGCGGGCTCACGGCGAATAGTGGCGAATGGTTTTGGCGAACAGGTCTGAGGAGAACTTCATGCGCGACGCCTTCATCTGCGATGCGGTGCGCACGCCGATCGGCCGCTATGGCGGCGGGCTCGCCAAGGTGCGCACCGACGATCTTGCCGCGGTGCCGATCAAGGCGCTGATGGCAGCGGCATCCCGACATCGATTGGGCCGCGCTCGACGAGGTCTATTTCGGCTGCGCCAACCAGGCCGGCGAGGACAACCGCAATGTCGCGCGCATGGCGCTGCTGCTCGCCGGCCTGCCGGACATCGTCCCGGGCGTGACCGTCAACCGGCTGTGTGCCTCGGGCCTCAATGCCGTCGGCGCTGCCGCGCAGCGCGATCCGCGCCGGCGAGATCGATTTCGCCATTGCCGGCGGGGTCGAGATCATGACGCGCGCGCCGCTTGGTCATGGGCAAGGCGGAGAGGCGTTCCAGCGTTCCGCCGAGGTCTAGGACACCACCATCGGCTGGCGCTTCATCAATCCGCTGATGAAGCAGCAGTACGGCGTCGATGCGATGCCGGAGACCGGCGAGAACGTCGCCGAGGACTATCAGGTCGCCCGCAAGGATCAGGACGCCTTCGCCTACCGCTCGCAGCAGCGGGCCGCGAAGGCGCAGGCCGCCGGTTACTTCGCCGAGGAGATCGTGCCGGTGGTCGGTGCCGGGCGGCAAGGCCGGTCCGGTCACGGTCGATAAGGACGAGCATCCGCGGCCCGAGCACCACCCTGGAGGCGCTCGCCAAGCTCAAGCCGTTCGTGCGCGATCCCGGCACCATCACCGCCGGCAATGCCTCGGGCGTCAATGACGGCGCGGCGGCGTACTGATCGCCTCCGAGGACGCCGCGAAGCGGCACGGGCTCAAGCCTACGCGCGCATCGTCGGCATGGCGCGGCCGGCGGTGCCGCCGCGCGTGATGGGGATCGGCCCGGTGCCGTCGACGCAAAAGCTGATGGCGCGCTACGGGCTCAAGATCGGCGATTTCGACGTGATCGAGATCAACGAGGCGTTTGCCTCGCAGGCGCTGGCCTGCCTGCGCCAACTCGGGCTCGCCGACGACGCCGAGCACGTCAATCCCAATGGCGGCGCGATCGCGCTCGGCCATCCGCTCGGCATGTCGGGCGCCCGGCTTGCCATCACGGCGGCGCACAATCTGGCAAAGACCGGCGGCAAGCGGGCGCTGGCCACCATGTGCGTCGGCGTCGGGCAGGGGGTTTCGCTGGCGCTGGAGCGGGTTTAAGAAAGACGGTCGATCACGGACGCGTCTCCAGTTGTCCTCCCCGCGCGGGCGAGGGAGCGAGTAGTCCGAAGCGGCTCGCGTAACACCGTAGCGCGAGGGCTACGGTACCCGCCTTCGGCGCATCGACGCGATGCCGCAGGAGTGAGGGAACAATGACAAGGAGACACATCCCCGTGGCAATGAGTGCCAGGTTACATTCCGTTCAATCCCAATCCGTCGAAGCCGAAATACAAGCCGCCGGCGGGCGCGGTGGACGCGCATTGCCACGTGTTCGGGCCGGAGGCCCGGTGTTCCCGTTCGCGCCGAAGCGCAAATACACGCCCTGCGACGCGCCGAAGGAGACGCTGTTCCAGCGCCGCGATTTCCTCGGCTTCGACAAGAACGTGATCGTGCAGGCGACCTGCCACGACACCGACAATCGCGCGCTGGTCGATGCGCTGGTCAATTCCAACAACAGGGCCAAGGGCGTCGCCTTCATCGACGAAGTCGTTCACCGACGCCGCAGCTCAAGGAACTGGACCGGGACGGCGTGAAGGGCGTGCGCTTCAACTTCATCAAGCGGCTGGTCGATTCCACGCCCACGCGACGTGATGCAGCGGCTCGCGGCGCGGATCGCCCCGCTCGGCTGGCACACGGTGATCTATTTCGAGCACGCCGATCTGGACGAGATGGGGCCGTTCCTGACCGGGCTGCCGACCGACGCTGGTGTTCGACCACATGGCCTGCCCGAATGTGCGGAGGGCGTCGACGGCGCCAATTTCCAGCGCTTCCTCGAAGTTCCTCGACGACCAATCAGGACCGGTTCTACACCAAGGTCACCTGCCCGGAGCGGTTCACCGTCGCCGGACCGCCCTACGACGATGTGGTGCCGTTCGCCCGCGCCATCGTCGAGCGAGTTCCCGGATCGGGTGATCTGGGGCACCGACTGGCCGCATCCCAACATGCCGAAGGAAGCCCCCGACGACGGCGTGCTGGTTGACATGATTCCAAAGATCGCGCCGACCGCCGAACTGCAGAGGAAGCTTCTGGTCGACAACCCGATGCGGCTGTACTGGGATTGAGGGCCGTTCACGTGCGTGCCCGCGCGTTGGCGCACGCGGCCGAGGGTCGCATGATATACAAAATGGTAAGGATCGATGTCATATCGATCGATCCAGTTTGACGGCCGGTGCGTTGCCAAGCCCGTGGCATTCGTTATGTCAACGTCAAAGAATGTACCGAACAAGTGATCGCGTTGGCGCAACGGTCCATGATGGGTTACAGGATGAGACACTGTCGCCGCCAATGGCGAATGCCGAGACACCGAGGAGAAAGCCTACGACGATATTCCCGGCACGTTCGTGTTCGACGCCGACCGCTCGCGCCGGGCTATCACCTCAACATGTTCTGCATGTCGCTGATGAAGGCGGAGAACCGCGAGGCCTTCAAGGCGAACGAGGCCAAGTACCTCGACGCGGTTTCCCAGCTCACGCCGGAGCAGCGCGAGGCGATCCTCAAGCGCGACTACAACGGGATGCTCAAGCTCGGCGGCAACATCTACTTCACCGCCAAGCTCGGCGCGACCGACGGCCACTCGTTCCAGCACATGGCCGCGGTGATGACCGGTTCGACCCAGGACGACTACGCCAAGATGATGCTGGGCGGCGGCCGCTCGGTCGAAGGCAACCGCAGCAAGACCGGCAAGGCGCCGATCCCGCCAATGATCCCGCCAAGAGGCGAAGAAGCCAAACCGCCAAGCAAGGCCAAGGCGAAAGCCAAGAAGTCCGCCAAGAAAGCCGCCAAGCCGTGACGAAGTCCAAGGCCAAGAAAGCGCCAAGGCCAAGGCGCGAAAAAGACGAAAGCGCGCAAATAGACGAGGATCACACCGTGGCTAAGATCATTGCAGGAATCGCATCGTCGCACGTGCCGGCGATCGGCGCGGCGATCGACAACGGACAGGACCGAGGAGCCGTATTGGAAGCGGGTGTTTTCCGGCTTTGAGAAGTCGAAGCAGTGGATGGCGGAGGCCAAGCCCGACGTCGTGTTCGCGATCTACAACGATCATGCCTCGGCGTTCTCGGTCGAGATGATCCCGACCTTCGCGCTCGGCTGCGCGGCGGAATTTCCGCCCGCCGACGAGGGCTGGGGACCGCGGCCGGTGCCGGTGGTGAAGGGGCATCCCGAGCTCGCCTCGCACATCGCCCAGTCGGTGATTCTCGACGAGTTCGATCTCACCATCGTCAACAAGATGGAAGTCGATCACGGCCTGACGGTGCCGCTCAATCTGATGTTCGGCTCGCCGCAGGAATGGCCGTGCCCGGTGATTCCGCTCGCGGTCAACGTCGTGCAGTATCCGCCGCCGACCGGGCATCGCTGCTTCATGCTCGGCAAGCGCGATCGCCAAGGCGATCGAGTCCTATCCGGAAGACCTGCAAGCGTCGTGGTGTTCGGCACCGGCGGCATGTCGCACCAGATCTCCGGCCCGCGCGCCGGCCTGATCAATTCAGCAAGTTCGACAAGGCGTTCCTCGACAACCTCACCAAGGACCCGAAGAAGCTGGTCGACATGCCGCACCTCGAATACATGCGCGAGGCCGGTGCCGAGGGCATCGAGATGGTGATGTGGCTGGTGATGCGCGGCGCGCTCGACGACAAGGTCAAGGAGGTCTACCGCTTCTACACCGTGCCGGCGTCCAACACCGCGGTCGGCCATATCATTCTGGAACAATGCCGCAAGCGCCGCCGGCAAGGCCAAGGCGCTGGCCGCGCGCAAGGCAGCAAGGCCAAGCGTCCGCGCCGCCAAAGCGCAACGCGCGCAAGCCGAAAGCCGAAGACCAGAGCGCGCCGCCGCACGGCAGTCCCGACTATCGAATCGCGTTCGTACGAGGCAAGCAAGGTGTCAAGTGTGAGGTGAAGCGATGAAGATTTGCGTAGCCGGGCAGGGAGCCTTCGGTCAGAAGCATCTCGATGCGCTCAAGCGCATCCCGGACGTGGAAGTCACCTCGCTGGTCGGCGGCAACCAGGACTCCACCGCCGCGGTGGCGAAGAAGTACGGCATCCCGCATTACACCGGCGAACTGTCGGAAGGCATCAAGCGCGCCGACGCGGTGATCCTGACCACGCCGACCAAGATGCACTTCCGCCAGGGCGAGCAGGTGATGCGCGCCGGCAAGCATGTGCTGGTCGAGATTCCGGTCACCGACAGCGTCGAGGATGCCGAGAACCTGGTGAAGATCGCCAAGGAGACCGGCGTCACCGCCATGGGCGGGCATGTCCGCCGCTTCAATCCCAGCCATCAGTACGTCCACAAGAAGATCGAAAAGGGCGAGCTGAAAATCCAGCAGATGGACGTGCAGACCTATTTCTTCCGCCGCAAGAACATCAACGCCGCGGGCAACGCGCGCAGCTGGACCGACCATCTGCTCTGGCATCACGCCGCGCACACCATCGACCTGTTCCAGTATCAGGTGGGCGAGACCATTTCCGATTGCTATGCGGTGCAGGGACCGATCCATCCCGAGCTCAACATCGCGATGGACATGGGCATCGTCGCCAAGACGCCGTCGGGCGCGATCCTGACGCTTGTCGCTGTCGTTCAACAACGACGGGCCGCTCGGTTCGTTCTTCCGCTACATCTGCGACAACGGCACCTACAAGGCGTTCTACGACGACCTGTCCGACGGCAAGGATCAACAAGATCGACGTCTCCAAGGTCGACGTCTCGATGGACGGCATCGAGCTTGAGGACCGCGAGTTCATCGCCGCGATCAAGGAAAAGCGCGAGCCGAACGGCAGCCTGCAGCAGCTGCTGCCCTGCATGCATGTGCTCGGCAAGCTCGAACAGATCATCGATCCGCAGCGCAAGGCGCACGCCTGATCGCGACGCTGAATTGACCTGCTCGAAAGCGGGCCCGGCGCATGATCCGGCGAAGCGCTATCGCTTCGCCGAAAAATCCATGCGCAAATTCTAGGGATCAGCGCGCGATCTGACGCAAAACCGGTAGCCACTTTTGCTGATCGCGCGCATGGGCCGTTTTGCTGTGGCGCGTTCGCTGCCCCGGCTGATGGGCTTGGTCCCACGAACCTGCGGGCAGCGATGGCGTTTGATGAATCAACGCAGCGGCGGCTTTCCAATGTCGTTGGCCGTGCTACAAGTTCGTCACGTTTACCCCCAAGAATGACCCTGAGACAAGAACATCGAGGGAGGGTTGCCATGCAACGCACCAAGCCGCCGTTTCGCGCCGACCATGTCGGCAGCATCCTGCGCACCGCGCCGCTGAAGGAGGCGCGCGCCAAGCGGGAGAAAGGCGAGATCACCGCCGCCCAGCTCGACGGCGGTTGAGGACCGCGAGATCGAGAAGATCATCAAGAAGCAGGAAGAGATCGGTCTGAAGCTCGATCACCGACGGCGAGTTCCGCCGCGCCTGGTGGCACTACGACTTCTATCGGCATGCTCGACAAGGCGTCGCTGGAGGAACTCGACCACGGCATCCAGTTCCAGGGCGTGCAGACCAAGGCGCAGACCATCCGCATCAAGGGTCCAGCTCGGCTTCTCCAACCATCCGATGCTGGAGCACTTCAAGTTTCTCAAGGCCCACACCAAGCAGACGCCGAAGATGACGATCCCGTCGCCGACGGTGCTGCACTTCCGCCTTGAGCCCGACGCGGTGAAGGGCTCCGGCTATGCCGACAACGACGCGCTCTTCGACGATCTCGGCAAGGCCTACCGCCAGGCGGTCAAGGCGTTCTACGACGCCGGCTGCCGCTATCTGCAGTTCGACGACACCGCCTGGGCCTATCTCTGCTCGACCGAGCAGATGGAGAAGGCCAAGGCGCGCGGGCTCAAGATCGAAACCTTGGCCAAGGATTACGCCCGCGTGCTCAATGAATCGATCAAGGACAAGCCGGCCGACATGGTGATCACCACCCACGTCTGCCGCGGCAATTTCCGCTCGACCTTCATCTCCTCCGGCGGGTACGAGCCGATCGCGGAGACCATGCTCGGCGGCGTGCAACTACGACGGCTACTTCCTGGAATACGATTCCGATCGCGCCGGCGGCTTCGAGCCGCTGCGGTTCCTGCCCAAGGGCAACAAGATCGTGGTGCTCGGGCTGATCACCTCCAAGAGCGGCGAGCTGGAAACCAAGGACGACATCAAGCGCCGGATCGACGAAGCCGACCAAATATGTCGATCTCGACCAGCTTGCGCTCTCAACGCAATGCGGCTTTGCCTCGACCGAGGAAGGCAACGTTCTCACCGAGGACCAGCAATGGGCAAAGCTGCGCATGGTGGTCGAACTCGCCGACGAGGTGTGGGGAAAATAACGCGCCGCTCCTGTCCTCTCCTCGCGCGCGGGGAGAGGAGATACGTCAATATGTGTTTGATTGAGTAGATTCCATGCATCGTTCCACGCCACCTTTTCGTGCCGATCAGGTCGGCAGTCTCCTGCGCACGGCCGCTCTCAAGGATGCGCGTGCCAAGCGCGAGCGCGGCGAAATTTCCGCCGAGGAACTGACCGCGATCGAGGATCGAGAGATCAAAAATCTGATCCGCAAGCAGGAAGAAGCTCGGTCTCAAGTCGATTACCGATGGCGAGTACCGCCGCCATTCCTGGCAGCACGATTTCCTGGTGCAGCTTGCGGGCGTCGAGTCCTATGTCGGCGAGCGCAAGATCAAGTTCCAGGGCCGCCAGCCGATCCAGCTGCGGATGCGGGTCAAGGAAAAGCTCGGCGCTTATGTGCCCCATCCGATGGTCGAGCATTTCAAGTTCCTCGCCGCGCACACCAAACAGACGCCGAAAATGACGATACCGTCGCCGTCCTCGCTGCATTTCCGCGACGGACGCGAGGCGGTGCCGGAATCGATCTATCCCGACATGAGTGATTTCTATCGCGATCTCGGCCAGTCCTACAGCAAGGTGGTCGGAGCCTTCGCCGAGGCCGGCTGCCGCTATCTGCAACTCGACGAGGTGAATTTCACCTATCTCTGCGATCCGGCCCTGCGCGAGCAGGTCAAGGCGCGCGGTGACGATCCCGATCAACTGCCGGGCATTTATGCCGGCATGATCAATGCGGCGATCGCCGGCATTCCGTCCGACATGACCATCACCATGCATCTGTGCCGCGGCAACTTCCGTTCCAGCTTCATCGCCTCGGGCGGCTACGAGCCGGTCGCCGACACGTTGTTCAACGCGGTCAACGTGCACGGCTATTTCATGGAGTACGATACCGAGCGCGCCGGCGGCTTCGAGCCGCTGCGGTTCGTGCCGAAGGGCAAGATGGTGGTGCTCGGCCTCGTCACCACCAAGACCGGCGAGTTGGAAACCAAGGACGCCATCAAGCGGCGCATCGAGGAGGCGGCGAAGTTTGTCGATCTCGACCAGCTTTGCCTGTCGCCGCAATGCGGCTTTGCTTCGACGGAAGAGGGCAACGACTTGGCCGAGGAACAGCAATGGGCCAAGCTGCGCATGGTCGTGGACATCGCAGACGAGGTCTGGGGCAAGCAGTAAGTCAAAATAACAACATCGGGAGGAGTGACATGCCGCAAAGAACCAAACCGCCCTTCCGCGCCGACCACGTCGGCAGCCTGTTGCGGCCGGCGGTGCTGAAAGAGGCACGCGCCAAGCGCGCCAAGAATGAAATCAGTGCGGCGCAGTTGCGCGAGGTCGAAGACCGCGAGATCGAAAAGGTCATCAGAAAGCAGGAGGAGATCGGGCTCCAGCTTGCGACCGATGGCGAATTCCGCCGCTCCTGGTGGCAGTTCGATTTCTATCAGGGTCTCGATGGCGTGGAATTATACTCCACCGGAGCCGGCATCAAGTTCGCCGGTGTCGAGACCAAGGCCGAAAGCGTGCGGGTCATCGACAAGATCGACTTCAGCAGCCATCCCCACATCGCCGATTTCAAGTTCGTCAAGGATCACACCAAGGTCACGCCGAAGATGACGATCCCGGCGCCCTCGACCTTGCATTTCCGCCAGGGCCGCCAGTCGATCAGCAAGGAGATCTATCCCGATCTCGACGGCTATTTCGACGACGTCGCCAAGGCCTACCGCAAGGCGATCCGCGCCTTCTACGACGCCGGCTGCCGCTACCTGCAACTCGATGACACCGCCTGGTCGATGCTCTGCGACCCGAAGGAGCGCGAGAATTCGAAGAAGCGCGGCGACGATCCTGACAAGCTGCCGGCGGATTATGCCCGCATGACCAACGCGGCGCTCGCCGGACGCCCCTCCGACATGACCATCACCATGCATTCCTGCCGCGGCAATTTCCGCTCCACCTTCATTGCCTCCGGCGGTTATGAATTCGTCGCCGAAAAGTTGCTGGGCGAACTTGATATCGACGGCTACTTCCTGGAATACGACTCCGATCGTGCCGGCGGGTTCGAGCCGCTGCGCTTCGTGCCGAAAGGCAAGAAGATGGTCGTGCTGGGACTTGTCACGTCCAAGAGCGGCACCTTGGAAAACAAGGACGACATCAAACGCCGCATTGATGAGGCGACCAAATATGTCGACCTCGATCAACTTTGCCTGTCGCCGCAATGCGGCTTTGCCTCGACCGAGGAGGGCAATGTGCTCGCCGAGGAGGAGCAATGGGCCAAGCTGCGCATGATCCGCGATATCGCCGATGAGGTGTGGGGCTGATGATAATCTCCCTCTCCCCGCGAGCCGGGGAAGAGGGTCGGAGTGAGCGGTAAAACATGAATGTCTCATAATCGGCTGGCGGTCCCTTACCTGATGCGATTCGCGCATCGACGTATCCCCGAAACGAGGAGAGGTGGGCAAACAGAAATCGAGCAGCCACAATGCAACGAACCGACCCGCCCTTCCGCGCCGATCATGTCGGCAGTCTGCTGCGCCCGGCCGCTTTGAAAGAGGCGCGCGTCAAGCGCGAGAACGGCGAGATCAGCGCCGAGGATCTCAAGGCGGTCGAGGACCGCGAGATCGTCCGCGCCATCAAGAAGCAGGAAGAGGTCGGCCTCCAGGCCATCACCGACGGCGAGTTCCGCCGCGCGTTCTGGAACTATGACTTCCTCGGCCAGATCGACGGGATCGAAGCTTTTCTCGGCGAACGCAAGATCAAGTTCCAGGGCAAGCAGCCGCGTCCGATGGTGGTTCAGGTCAAGGGCAAGCTCGGCAATTATGTGCCCCACCCGATGATCGAGCATTTCAAGTTCGTTGCCGCCAACACCACGCGCACGCCGAAAATGACGATCCCGTCGCCGAGCTCGGTGCATTTCCGCTTCGGCCGCGATGCGGTGCCGGAATCGATCTACCCCAAGATGGACGATTTCTATCACGACCTCGGCCAAGCCTACCGCAAGGCGGTGCGGGCCTTCGCCGATGCCGGCTGCCGCTATCTGCAACTTGACGAGGTCAATTTCACCTACCTCTGCGATCCGACGCTGTGCCAGAAGGTGCGCGACCGCGGCGAGGACCCGGACGCGCTGCCCGGCATCTATGCCGGCATGATCAATGCCGCGATGTCCGACATTCCCGCCGACATGACGATCTCGATGCATCTGTGCCGCGGCAATTTCCAGTCGACCTTCGTTGCCTCCGGCGGCTACGAGCCGGTCGCGGAGTTGCTGTTCAACAAGATCAACGTGCACGCCTATTTCATGGAATACGATTCGGATCGCGCCGGCGGGTTCGAGCCGCTGCGCTTCGTTCCCAAGGACAAGATGGTCGTGCTTGGCCTCGTCACCTCCAAGAGCGGCACGCTCGAGACCAAGGACGAGCTTCAGCCGCCGCATCGAGGAGGCGGCGAAATTCGTCGACATCAAGCAGCTCTGCCTGTCGCCGCAATGCGGCTTTGCCTCGACCGAAGAGGGCAACATCCTCACCGAGGACCAGCAATGGGCGAAGCTGCGGATGATCGTCGAACTGGCTGACGAAATCTGGGGCTGATAGCAGCGACGACGATATCGAACAAATAAATCTGGAGGACGACGCCATGATGCGCACCAAACCACCGTTCCGCGCCGATCACGTCGGCAGCCTGCTGCGACCGGCCGCGCTGCACGAGGCGCGCGCCAAATTCCAGAAGGGCGAGATCAAGGCCGCCGACCTGAAGGCGGTGGAGGATCGCGAGATCGAACGCGTGATCAAGAAACAGGAAGAGGTCGGCCTCAAGGCGGTGACCGACGGCGAATTCCGCCGTTCCTGGTGGCATCTCGATTTCCTCTGGGGCCTCAAGGGCGCCGAGCGCTACGAGATGGAGCAGGGCATGACCTTCAAGGGCATGAAGACGCGGGCCGAGGGCGCGCGCATCATTGCCCCGCTCGGCTATGACGGCCATCCGATGATCGAGCATTTCAAGTTTCTGGCCGCGCACACCAAGGCCATGCCGAAGATGACGATCCCGGCGCCGTCGGCGCTCTATGGCCGCACCGGCCGCGCCGCGGTGAGCGAGCAGGCCTATCCTTCGCTCGACAAGTTCTTTGACGATCTCGGGCAGACCTACGCCAAGACGGTGCGCGGCTTTGCCGATGCCGGCTGCCGCTATCTGCAGCTCGACGAAGTCTTCATCGCCATGCTGTGCGATCCGCAATATCAGGAGACGCAGAAGAAGCGCGGCGACAATCCGCAGAAGCTCGCCGAGCTCTACGGCGATCTGATCAACGCGGCGATGGCGGATATTCCCTCCGACATGACGATCACCATGCATATGTGCCGCGGCAATTATCGCTCGACCTTCATGGGCACAGGCGGCTACGACCCGGTCGCCGAGGTGCTGTTCGACCGCATCAAGGTGCACGGCTATTTCATGGAATACGACAGCGATCGCGCCGGCAATTTCGAGCCGCTCAAGAGGGCGCCGAAGGACCGCATCGTGGTGCTGGGCCTGGTCACCACCAAGACCGGCGAGATGGAATTGAAGGACGACCTCAAGCGCCGCATCGACGAGGCGGCGAAATACATCTCGCTCGACCAACTCTGTCTGTCGCCGCAATGCGGCTTTGCCTCCAGCGAGGAGGGCAATGAACTGGCCGAGGAGCAGCAATGGGCGAAGCTGCGCATGATTGTCGAGGTCGCCGAGGAGGTGTGGGGGTAGCGCGTGATCGCTCCACAGCTGAAATCGGGATTGCCGGAATTCTCCCGGCAATCCATGTTGGCGCATGGCCAGTGCCCGCAGACGATCACATCCGACGATCTGACGCCGATCCGCGAGGCGGTTCGCGCGCTCTGCGCCGACTTCCCCGGTGAGTATTGGCGCGCGCTCGACCGCGACCGCGCCTATCCGGCCGAATTCGTCGACGCGCTGACGCGGGCCGGCTTTCTCGCCGCGCTTATTCCTGAAGAGTACGGCGGCAGCGGGCTGCCCTGCCGGCCGCCGCCGCCATCATGGAGGAAATCCACGCCTCCGGCGGCAACGGCGCGGCCTGCCACGCCCAGATGTACACGATGGGCACGCTGCTGCGGCACGGCAGCGCGACGCAGAAGGCGCGCTGCCTGCCGGCGATCGCGCGCGGCGAATTGCGGCTGCAGGCCTTCGGCGTCACCGAGCCGACCTCCGGCACCGACACGCTGCGCATTGCGCACCACCGCCGAGCGCGCCGGCGATGGCTATCTGATCAACGGCCAGAAGATCTGGACCTCGCGCGCGGAACATTCCGACCTGATGCTGCTGCTCGCGCGCACCACGCCGCGCGACCAGGTCAAGCGGCGCACCGACGGCCTGTCGGTATTCGTGGTCGAGATGGAAGAGGCGCTGACCAAGGGTCTGACCATCCGCCCGATCCGCACCATGATGAACCATGCCACCACGGAATTGTTTTTCGATGACATGCCGGTGCCGGCAGAAAATCTGATCGGCGAGGAGGGCAAGGGCTTCCGCTACATCCTCTCCGGCATGAACGCCGAGCGCATCCTGATCGCGGCCGAATGCATCGGCGACGCCAAATGGTTCATCGACAAGGCGACCCGCTACGCCAACGAGCGCGTCGTGTTCGGCCGGCCGATCGGCCAGAACCAGGGCGTGCAGTTCCCGATCGCCCGCGCCTATGCGCAGATGCGCGCCGCCGAACTGATGGTGCATGAGGCGGCTGCGCTCTACGCCGCCGGGCGCGACTGCGGCGCCGAGGCCAACATGGCCAAGATGCTGGCGGCCGACGCCTCCTGGGCGGCGGCCGAGATGTGCGTGCAGACCCACGGCGGCTTCGGCTTTGCCGAGGACTTCGACATCGAGCGCAAGTTCCGCGAGACGCGGCTCTATCAGGTCGCGCCGATCTCGACCAATCTGATCCTCGGCTATCTCGCCGAGCACGTGCTCGGCCTGCCACGGTCGTATTGATATCGAGTGCTCGGATGTTGCCGCTCTCCGGACTTCTTGTCGTCTCGCTCGAACAGGCGGTTGCCGCGCCGACCTGCTCCTGCCGGCTGGCTGATGCCGGTGCTCGCGTCATCAAGATCGAGCGGCCGGAAGGCGACTTCGCGCGCGGCTATGACGATGTCGTCGCACGGCGAGAGCGCCTATTTCGTCTGGCTCAACCGCGGCAAGGAATCGATCGTCCTCGATCTCACCAAGGACGACGACAAGGCGCTGCTCGAAGCAATGCTCGCCAAGGCAGACGTCTTCATCCAGAACCTGAAACCGGGCGCCGTCGCCAAGCTCGGGTTTGCCGATCGAGCGATTGCGCCGCGATTATCCGCGACTGATCTGCTGCTCGATCTCCGGCTTTGGCGAGCAGGGGCCGTCGGCCGCACGCAAGTCCTATGACTTGTTGATCCAGGCCGAAACCGGTCTGGCCTCGGTCACCGGCGGCCCGGAAGGCCCGGCGCGCGTCGGTGTCTCGGTCACGGACATCGCCGCCGGCATGAACGCCTACGAGGCGGTGCTGGAAGCACTGATCGCGCGCGGGCGCACCGGCGAAGGCCAGGCGGTGTCGGTTTCCTTGTTCGACGCCATGGCCGACTGGATGGCGGTGCCGCTCCTGCAATACGAGGGCGGCAAGCCGCCGGCGCGCATGGGCCTGCGCCATCCCTCGATCTCGCCCTATGGCGTGTTCAAGACCAGGGACGGTGCCGACATTCTGATTTCGATCCAGAGCGATCGCGAATGGCGCGTGCTGGCGGAACGCGTACTGGACAATTCCGCGCTCGCCGACGACCCGGCATTTGCCACCAATGTCGCGCGCGTCAGGAACCGTGCCGAGACCGACGGTCGCGTCGGATCCGTCTTTGCCGCGTTCGATGCCGCCGCGCTGATTGCAAAACTCGCCGCCGCCGATATTGCCTATGCGCAAGTCAACGACATGGGCGGGCTGGCGCGTCATCCGCATCTGCGCCGAATCGAAGTCGCGACCCCGACCGGGCCGGCGAGCCTGCCGGCGCCGGCGGTCATTCGCGCCAGCGAGGATCGTCGCTACGGTCCCATACCGGCACTCGGTGCGCATACCGAGCGCGTGCGGGCGGAGTTTATGACCGATCACTGCACAAGTTCGAAAGAATGATTGCCTGTCCCCCTTGATGCTTCCGCCAAGACCGCGTTGGATGAGAGGCCACATTGCAGCGCGTCACATTCAAGCGGAATTCCGTTATGCCAGCGACACTCATTGCCGATATCGGCGGCACCAATACGCGGTTTGCGCTGGTCACAAACGGCGGCAATCCGCAGAACGTTCACGTCATTGAAGGCGACTCGGTGCCCGATCTGGAGACGGCGATCGCGCGCTATCTCGCGATCCTCGACATCAAGCCGGCGAATGCGGTGCTGGCTGTTGCAGCGCCGGTCGACAGTGACGAGATCACCATGACCAACCGCGCCTGGCGGTTTCGCCTCAGTGCGCTCAAGGCGCGCTTCGGCTTTTCAGACATTCGCGGGATCAACGATTTCGAAGCAGTCGCCTGGGCATTGCTGCGGCTTTCGCCGAATGACCTCCGTCCGCTTGGTCCGCTCGGCCCACGGCCCGGCGGCGTGAAGGTCGCGCTCGGTCCCGGCACCGGGCTTGGCGTTTCCGCGCTGGTGCCGCTCACGCCGCAATCTGAATTCGGACAGGATCACGCGCCAGACAATAAGTCGGACCACTGGTACGCGGTCGCGAGCCAGGGCGGGCACGCATCGTTCGGTCCGGGCGCGCGCGACGAATTCCCGGTCTTCGATCGGCTGCATGCGACCCACGGGTGGGTCAAGGGCGAGACCATCCTGTCCGGTCCCGGTCTGAAACGGCTGTTCACGGCGATGCACCCCGACCTGCCGCCTCGCACGTCGCCGGCGATCGTGCAGGATGCGATCGCGGGGGATGCGCCGGCGCTTGCGGTGACGCAACTCTTTGTCCGGCTGCTCGGCCGCCTCTGTGGCGATCTCGCATTGATGTTCAAGGCATCTGGCGGCGTCTACATCGCTGGCGGATTGGGCACCGGTCTTGGCCCGCTGTTTGATGTCGCGGCGTTCCGCGCGGCCTTCGAGCGCCATCCACCCTACGAACAGCGCCTCGCGGCCATTCCGACAATTCTGATCACCAACGAATTGCCGGGCCTTCTCGGTTGCGCGGAATTTGCCGCAGAGGAATTCGGCACCGAAGGCTGACAGCCGCGACGGACGCGCGCGCTACGCGAGCCCCAACTCGGCGAACGCGGCTTGATGATGCGCGGCCGCGCTTTCGGAAAAACAGCAGAACACCACCCGGTCGAAACGGCCGGGTGCGGCGGCGACCTCGGACGCAACGGTGCCGACGGCGATCTGGGCGGCGCGCTCGGCGGGGAAACCGTAGATGCCGGTCGAGATTGCCGGAAATGCGATCGCGCGCAGGCCATGTTCGGCGGCGAGCGCCAGCGACGTGCGGTAGCAAGACGCGAGTTGGTCGTCTTCATGCGCGCCTCCACCATGCCACACCGGCCCGACCGCGTGGATGATATGGCCGGCTTTCAGATCATAACCTTGCGTGATCTTGGCCGACCCGGTGTCGCAACCGCCGAGCACTGCGCACGCTGCATCGAGTTCCGGTCCGGCCGCGCGGAAGATCGCGCCGCAGACGCCGCCACCGCGCTGCAGGGCACTGTTGGCGGCGTTCACGATCGCATCGACCGCGAGCGTCGTGATGTCGCCGATACAGATTTCCAGCCGCGTTCTGCCGACTTCGGCGATGAGGAGGGTCTCAGGTTCGCTCGTCATGCGTGACAATTTACCACGAACGGGCGGTGTCGGATTCCAAAGAAATGAACAGGCTCATAGGACCGCGCCCCGTTCGGCGGCAACTTCGGCTGCCAGATCGATCGTGCTGCGTGCGCCGATGTCGTCGAAATGCGCATCGAGAAAGCGCCGCGCCGCCCGTTCACCAAGTTTGTGCATGGTCGTGAAGAAGGCATAGTCGGTTTTCAGCTTGCTCGAAGCGTTGAAGTTCGCAGCCATGTCCTCCAGCACAATCCGATGCAGGTTGATGCGCCGGTACGCGCCGGGACCGGTCCCGGCGGCAAGCTTGCCGGAATCGATCATCTGATTGACCATCTCGATCATGCGCAGTTCGGCGCCGAGCGATGAATTGAATGTGATTTCGTTGATCCGGTCGACGATCTCGCGTGCGCTCGCCGGCACTTTCGGCCGTGTCAGCGGGTTGATCTGCACCACTAATACGTCGTCGGTCGTGGTATTTGTCAGGAACGGATGGATCACGGGATTGCCGACATAGCCGCCGTCCCAATAGGGCACGCCGTCGATCTCGACGGCGCGAAACAGGAACGGCAGGCAGGCCGAGGCCATCACCACTTCCGCATTGATCTCCTCGCGGGCGAAGGTCCGCAAGGCGCCGGTCTGCACATTGGTAGCCGCGATGAAGAGCTGCAGATCGGATGCCGCGCGGATGACGTCGAAATCGACAAAACGCTCGATCAGATCCTTCAGCGGATTGATGTTGAGCGGATTGAGGTCCTGCGGCGCGAACACCCGCGACAGGGCGCCGAGCCAGGCCTGTACCGGGAGCTGCTCCGACGGCATTACCGAGAACAGCCGCGAGATCACTCCGCCCTGCAGGGCAGGCAGCGAGCCACCAAGACTGGCCGCGCGCCAGAACGCGGCGAGCCGGGTGCGGGCCGCCTCCGGGTCGTTCCGGGCGAGCCCGTCGGCCAGCAGCACGGCATTGACCGCGCCGGCCGAGGTGCCGGAAATGCCGTCGATCGTCAGCCGGCCGTCGGCCAGCAGATGGTCGATCACGCCCCAGGTGAAGGCGCCGTGCGAGCCGCCACCTTGCAGCGCCAGATTGATGTGCTTGGCGCCGCCCGCCGGCGGTTCCGGCCGCGGCTTGGCGCTCGCGCCACGCTTGCGGCGGCGGCCGCGCATCGCCCAGGCCACGATCTGGTCGAGTGTCGTTTCGCCGTCCGCCATCAGGCTGCTCCGGACGGCTGCGCGCGCTTCAAACGCGGCGCGCAGGTCATGGGAATTGACGTCCGCATGTCCGGGGGTCCTTCTTGAGGTGGCGCGGGCGCCGCGGTCAGCCATTGCGGGCGCGCAAAGTGCCCTGGCATTTGCTGCAACGCAACATAAATTCAGGGTGCAATTGCGACCGGTACGCGATCAAAAGCCGCATTCGGTCGCGATTCTGTATCTTTCGCGGTAAGATGAGACGAAAGTGCCCATCGGCAGAGGCAGCATGGCTGAGGCAGTATTTCCGGCACCCGACCACGACCACGATCGCTGTTCGAGCGACGCGCTGGCACATGCCGAGGAACATTGCGCCAAGCGCGGCCAAAGGTCTGACCCCGATCCGCCGCCAGGTGCTGGAGGCGCTGCTCGCCAGCCACAAGCCGCTCGGCGCCTATGAACTGATTGAACGGGTTGCCGAGGCCGGCTCCCGGCCGGCGCCGATCACGATCTATCGCGCGCTCGACTTTCTGATGGAGAATGGCCTCGTCCACCGCATCGAGCGCCTCAATGCCTTCATCGCCTGCATTCGCCATCACCACGCCGAGGATCCCGTGGTGTTCCTGATCTGCGAGCGCTGCGGCGCGGTCGGTGAGGCATCCTCAGCGGCGGTGGCCGAGAAACTGACCGCGGCGGCGCGGGCGGCCGGCTTCACGCCCGAAATCGCCCGTCATCGAGGTGACCGGCATTTGCAAGCATTGCCGCGCATCGTGATTTTTTCGGCACGTGATCGGCATGCCTTCCATGCCAGCGTAGCGTTAGGCCGAAAGACCGCCGCGCGATAGAACAGCGCATGTCCGTCGACGCCGACAAGGCCAGTATCGATCATGTTTCGCGGCCGCTCGACGGGTTGGCCACGCTGCTCGTCATCTCGCTTTGCCTGGTCTGGGGCTTCAACCAGGTCGCGACCAAGCTCGCACTGCCCGACATTCCGCCGTTGATCCAGGCGGCCATCCGCTCCACCGGTGGCGCGCTGATTGTGTTCGTTTGGGCGCGGATGCGCGGCGCCTCGCTGTCGATCCGCGATGGCACGCTCATTCCCGGCATCGTCGCCGGCATCATGTTCGGCATTGAGTTCATGCTGATCTATCGCGGCATCCTGTTCACGACCGCCAGCCGTGCGATCCTTTTCATCTTCACCGCGCCGTTCTTTGTGGTGCTCGGTGCCCGCATCGTCCTGCCCGGCGACCGTTTTACCGTCTGGCAATGGCTCGGCCTTCTGATGTCGTTTGCCGGTGTGATTGCGGCTTTCGGCGTGCCGACCCCGCACGCCCATCCGCTCGAGCTTCTCGGCGACGCCATGATGCTGGGCTCGGCCATGCTGTGGGCCGCCACCACTTTGGTGATCAAAACCACTGGCCTGGCGCATGCGCGGTTCGAGAAGACGGTGCTCTACCAGCTTGTCGTTTCGGCGCCGATTCTCGCGCTGGGGTCCTGCTCTTCGGCGAACGCATGGTGTCGGCGCCCTCGGCGCTGGCCGTCGGCTCGGTGGTCTACCAGACCGTCTGGGTGGTGGGCGTGACCTATCTCGCCTGGTTTTCGCTGGTCCAGCGCTATTCGGCCAGCCGTCTTTCGGCCTTCACATTCCTGACGCCATTATTCGGGGTGGCTGCCGGCCACCTGGTCCTGGGCGAGCCGCTGACGGCCGGGTTCCTGGCCGCTGTCATTCTGGTAGCCCTGGGTCTCATACTTGTGAACCGGCCACGTTGACGGCGCCCGGCGTTCCTGGCACTCCGGTCCCATATAACGAGGTTCAAATGAGCGAGATTGCTGGTCCAATGCCACGGCACCGCTCGGTGCCGGTCATGGTCGGCACGTTGACCGTCGGCGGCGACGCGCCGATCGTCGTGCAGTCGATGACCAATACCGACACCGCCGATGTCGATTCGCACCGTCCGCCAGGTCGCGGCGCTGGCGCGCGCCGGCTCGGAACTGGTGCGCATCACCGTCGACCGCGACGAGGCCGCCGCCGCCGTGCCGCACATCAAGGACCGGCTGATGAAGATGGGCGTCGACGTGCCGATCGTCGGCGACTTCCATTACATCGGCCACAAGCTGCTGGCCGATCATCCCGCCTGCGCCGAGGCGCTCGACAAGTACCGCATCAATCCCGGCAATGTCGGCTTCAAGGACAAGAAGGACCGGCAGTTCTCCGCCATCGTCGAGATGGCGATGCAAGCACGACAAGCCGGTGCGCATCGGCGCCAACTGGGGTTCGCTCGACCAGGAACTGCTCACCCATCTGATGGACGAGAACGCGCAAGCTCGCCGCAGCCGATGGACGCGCGCGCCGTGACCCGCGAGGCGATGGTGCAGTCGGCGCTGCTGTCGGCCGCGCGCGCGGAGGAAATGGGCCTGCCGCGCAACCGCATCATCCTCTCGGCCAAGGTCTCCGCGGTGCAGGACCTGATCGCGGTCTATACCGAACTCGCCAAGCGCTCCGACTACGCGATCCATCTCGGCCTCACCGAGGCCGGCATGGGATCGAAGGGCATCGTCGCCTCGTCGGCCGCGATGGGCATCCTGCTGCAGCAGGGCATCGGCGACACCATCCGCGTCTCGCTGACGCCGGAGCCCGGCGGCGACCGCACCGTGGAAGTGAAGGTCGCGCAGGAATTGCTGCAGACCATGGGCTTCCGCACCTTCGTGCCGCTGGTCGCGGCGTGTCCCGGCTGCGGCCGCACGACCTCGACCACGTTCCAGGAACTCGCCGGCGACATCCAGAGCTTCATCCGCGACGCGATGCCGGCCTGGAAGACGCGCTATCCCGGCGTCGAGGGGCTCAACGTCGCGGTGATGGGCTGCATCGTCAACGGCCCGGGCGAATCCAAGCACGCCGACATCGGCATCTCGCTGCCGGGCACCGGCGAGACGCCGACCGCGCCGGTCTTCATCGACGGCAAGAAGGCCACGACCCTGCGCGGCCCGACGCTCTCCGCCGACTTCAAGCAGATGGTGATCGACTATATCGAGAACCGCTACGGCACGGGTGGGGCGGGCAGGACGGCTGCGGAGTGAGGTCGTGGCCAGAAAGGTCTAGTAGGCTAGCTAAGAGGATCTGGTGTAATCCGTCAGGAAATCGACCGGCTTCTCTGATGTCAAGTGTGACGTTCGTAAGTTCGCTAAAGGATATTGCTGTATTTTCGATATGTGGAAAGCCTCGTGCGAGTTGGCGCCACAAGTCTCTGCCAAGCGATCTGAGGGCAGGCTCCAGCGCCGCTCTTACCGTAAATAGCCAAACAATTATTCCGGAAGCCAAATTGAAAATCTTTTCTTCTTGCGCTCTTTTAAGCTCATTATTCAATTTCACCGCTAACATTGGATCGCGCTGAGAAACAACAAAGGGATACATCAAATCTAAATTTTCCGCATCAAAAAGAGCGTTCCTGTAATGCATGGCCATCGCCAAAATAGTAGCTATTTCTTCCCCATCTAATGAGTGAAGTTTCTTTATCCAGTCAGACATCTCATGCTCTTGTACACCAACAAAACCAGCATGAACCTTTGATTTAATCCAACGAAACATAATATCTCTCCGGTGACTCCGAAGCGTTCAAATGCTAACTTAACTCAGACATTGTTACATTGAAATCCTGGCCGCTCAGCCAATTTGGCGTAGCTGTATCAGCCATTTTCCGTGACATCTGCCGCGTTGTGGCGGGCTACGCCTTCGGCAAACCCGCCCAACAAATTTCTATTCCGCCTCATACTGAGAGCCTACCCACGGGCTTGACCCAAAGGCGCGCGTCTCGAAGGATGGGGTGGCCTCCGCCCGGTGACACCAGCTCGTAGGGCGGATTAGCGCTGCGTAATCCGCCACCTTCGTCATGGCCGGGCTTGTCCCGGCCATCCACGTCTTTATCTCATCAGTCAAAAAAGTAAGTCATAGAGATCATCCCACGCCGGGTTCATTCCGTGAATGAGCCGCACCTTCCAGGCACGTGGCCAATGTTTGATGGTCTTCTCCCGCTGGATGGCGCTACGAATGTCTTCAAACTGTTCGTAGTAGACGAGATATTTCAAACCGTAGCGTTTGGTAAAGCCGTCGATCAAGCCTTCGCGGTGCTCGTAAATTCTGCGTGGCAAGTCGTTTGTGACGCCGCAATAGAGGATGCCGTCACGCCGGTTGGTCATCAAATACACCCAGCCGATCGTCATGTGCGCATTAAATCAAGACGTGGATGGCCGGGACAAGCCCGGCCATGACGAGCGTGTGATACCATCGGCGGTAATTTTTGAACTCGTCATGCGCGGGCCTGACCCGCGCATCCATCAAAATAATTGAATGATTTTAAAAAGATGGATTGCCGGGTCAAGCCCGGCAATGACTGGTAGTAGGATCGGTGTCTTTTGCCGTTGGTATGAGACGGTGAACTGATGGCCGGGACAAGCCCGGCCATGACGGAATAAGTCAGCGAACGTTTTTCCGCCTCATCCTGAGAGCCTGCCCTCGGGCTTGACCCGAGGGAGCGCGCTCTTGTGCGCGTCTCGAAGGATGGGTGTTCGTGCTCCTCGTCATGAGGGGCACGGGCCTTGGCCCGGATCAATCCTTCGCAAAGAGCCGGCCGGCCCGTTGCACGCAAGACCTGGAATGTGTAAATTGATGTGTGGTGAACCACACAAGATACACAGGATGCCGGCCGTGGCGACAAATCTGTCGATCGACCCCAAGCTGATCGAGCGAGCCCTGGAAGTCAGCGGCGAGCGCACGAAGAAGGCTGCCGTTACCAAGGCCTTGCAGGAGTTCATCGCGCGCAGGCAACAGAAGCGATTGCTGGAATTGTTCGGCAAGCTCGAATGGGATCAATCGTTTGACTACAAGGCGGAGCGGACGCGCCGTTGAGCCTGTTCGTCGACACGAGTGTTTGGTCGCTTGCCCTCCGGCGCGATTCGCCGCCGTCAACAAGGGAAGCGCGCGGCCTGGCCCGGGCGATCGAAGGCGGTGAAACAATCCTCACCACCGGGCTCGTTCTGCAGGAATTGCTTCAGGGATTCTCGGGGCCAAGAGCCCGCGAACAGATATTGGATCGGTTTTCGGCATTGCCGCTGTTGGTTCCCGATCGGCAGGACCACATCGCAGCGGCGGAACTGAGAAATCGATGCCGGCGCGCCGGTATTCAGACCGGAACGATTGACGCCCTCCTGGCGCAACTGTGCATCCGCCACGATCTTGCAATGTTGACCGCCGACAAGGATTTCACGAATATCGCCAAATGTTGCGCGTTGAAATTCTGGGAAGAATAGGCGGTCGCGAAAAGCCGCCGGAGGCCTGTGGCGCGTTGCGATACCCGGAACCACCATTGCCGCCGGCCCCCGCCACCCCCACATACCCGGCATGACCCGATACGATCCCACCGATCGCAGCCCGGAAAGGCCGCGTCAGGAGCCCGAAATCATACCGCCAGGCGCTGGCCGCGGCCGCGCGGGCGGAAAGGGTGGCTTCGACAACATCTGGATCCGCGTCGACGAGCGCGACGGCGTGCGCAGCGTTCAGTTCAAGCCGCCTGGACCGCTGGCGATCGTTCTCGCCCTGTTGGTCATCGGGCTTGTCGTCGCGGTGGTGTTTCTGCTGCTCGCCGGCTTGGTGCTGCTGTGGATCCCGATCGTGGTGATCGGCATCGTAGCGGCGCTGCTGTCGGGCACGATCCAGCCCTATTGGCAGCGTGTCCGCGCCTGGTGGAACGGCCGTCGCTGATCAACCGACAGCACCGGGTTAAGTAACCAAACAAAACCCAAATCACGTATGCCGTAGCGCCTCGATCGGATCGAGGCGGCTGGCGCGTAGCGCCGGGTACCAGCCGAAGAACACGCCAACGATTCCGGAAAACAGAACCGCCAGGATCACCGAGTGCGGCTCGATCAACAGCGGCCAGTCGGCAAAGTTCGAAATCACATAGGCGCACGCCATCCCGACCGCGACCCCCACCGCGCCGCCGATCGCGGCAAGCCCCGTCGCCTCGAACAAAAATTGCCGCATGATGTCGACCTTGCGCGCGCCGACCGCGAGACGCAGGCCGATCTCGCGGGTGCGCTCGGTCACCGACACCAGCATGATGTTCATGATCCCGATGCCGCCGACCGCGAGCGACACGCCCGCGACCGCCGCCAGCAACAGCGCCAGAGTCCGCGCGCTCGCCTCGCGCGTCGCCGCGATCTCGGCAAGATTGCGGATGTTGAAGTCCTCGTCCTGCGCCGGCTGCAGGCGGTGGCGCTGGCGCAGCAGCGCCTTCACGTCGTTTTCGGTGTTGGCGACGCTCTCGCCGTCGCGCACCTTTACGTACATCGCGCCGATCGCGCGCGCATTGGCGAGGTTGCGCCCAGCACGCGGTGGCGCGCCGCCGACAGCGGCAGGAACACCACGTCGTCCTGATCCGAGCCCCAGGTGGTCTGGCCTTTCTTCGACATCACCCCGACGATGCGGAACGGCACGTTGCGCACCCGCAATTCCTGACCGACCGGATTGAGCCCGCCGTAGAGCGAGGTGGCGACGGTCTGGCCGATCAGCGCGACCTGTGCGCCGCGCGCCACCTCCTCGGGCTCGAACAGTCGGCCGTATTCGGCCTCCCATTCGCGCGCCTCGAACCAGCCGAGATCGATGCCGTAGACCACGGTCGCCCAGTTGGCGCCGCCGGCGATGAGTTGCGCGGTGCCGCGCATATAGGGCGCGGTCACCTGCACGGTCGGAATTTCCTTCATGATGGCGGCGGCGTCCTCGTCGGTCAGGGTCGAGGCCGCGCCATGGCCGAGCCGCACGCCGCCCTGGGTGACGTTGCCGGGAATCACCACCAGCAAATTGGCGCCGAGACTGCGGATCTGCGCCACCACCTGTTCGCGCGCGCCGCCGCCGACCGCCATCATCGCGATCACGGCGGCGACGCCGATCACGATGCCGAGCATGGTCAGCGCGCTGCGCAGCTTGTGCAGGCGCAGCGCGTCGCCGGCGGTGATGATGGCGTCGCCCAGCGTCATTCCGCCGCCTCCACGCTTGCCGCCGTATCAACAGCCATCGCCGCGTCCGCCGCCGCGGCGTGCTTCAACGCGGCGAGCCGCTGCGCGGCATCGACCGGCGTCTGGCGCTGGTCGCCGATCACGCGGCCGTCGAGAAAGCGGATCAGCCGCTTGGCATAGGCGGCGACATCGGCGTCGTGGGTGACGATAATGACGGTCGTGCCTTCATTGTTGAGCGCCTGAAACAGCGCCATCAGTTCGACCGAGGTGCGGCTGTCGAGCGCGCCGGTCGGCTCGTCGGCGAGCAGGATCTTCGGCTGGTTGACCAGCGCGCGCGCGACCGCCACCCGCTGCTGCTGGCCGCCGGAGAGCTGGGTCGGCCGGTGATGCAGCCGCTCGGCGAGGCCGACATGCCGCAGCGCCGCTGCCGCCCGTTCGCCGCGCTCCTTGCGGTCGACTTCGGCATAGATCATCGGCAGCGCGACATTGCTCAAGGCGTCGAGCCGGTCGAGCAGATGAAACTGCTGGAACACGAATCCGATCTTGCGATTGCGCACGGCGGCGAGCGCATCGCCCGACAAATCCGAAACCCGTTCGGAATCGAGCCAGTATTCACCGCCGCTCGGCCGGTCAAGGCAACCGATGACGTTCATGAAGGTCGACTTGCCGGAGCCGGACGGCCCCATCACCGCGACGAAATCGCCGGCCTCGATCGCCAACGACACATCGAGCAGCGCATGAACGGTCTCGTCGCCGAGCTGGTAGAGGCGGGTCAGGTTTCTGGTTTCGAGAACGGCCATGGCCTGTCGCTCACAGCCCGAACCGGCGGCCGCGCGAACGGGCCCCGGCAGTGCGCGGGCCGCCGCCGATGATCACCTCCTGGCCGGCCTCGAGCGCGCCGGACAGCACTTCGGTCTGGCCGCCGTCGCTTGCGCCGATGCGGATGGTCACGCCCTTCGGATTGTCGTCCGGGTCGACGACAAACACCCGCGCGGCCTGGCCGCCGCGCGCCGCGTCCTCGGCAAAGCGCGCCCGGATGCTGTCGAATGTCGGGCGCTGTTCGGCCGTCAGCACGGCGGAAATCCGGGTGACGAGTTCCTCGCGAACGGTGCGGAAGCGCTCGCGCCGCTCGGCCGGGTCCATCTCGCCGAGGCCCATGACGCTTTTGCGGACATCGCCGACAGCCGCGTCGACCTCCTTGGTCTGGGCAGGGGTGAGTTTCACCTTGCTTTTCAGCGCCGCGATCATTTCGCGCAGATTACCGCCGCCGCCACCCGGCCGCCGCCCGCCCGGCCTGTTGCCGCCACCGGCACCGGGCGGCCCGCCCGGTCCGCGCGCGGACGGCTGCTCGATGCTCGCCGCCGGCGGGCGCCAGCGCAGCGCCGCGTTGGGGATGCGCAGCACGTTGGTGCGCCGGTCGGTCTCGACCCGCAGATTGGCGGTCATGCCCGGCAGCAGTTCCAGCCGCGGGTTCGAGACCGCGATGATGGTGGTGTAGGTCACGACGTTCTGCACCGTCTGCGCGCCGAGCCGCACCAGCTTGACAGTGCCGTCGAAGGTGCGGCCGGGATAGGCGTTGACGGTGAAGCTGACGCGCTGGCCCGGCTTGACCCTGCCGACATCGGTCTCATCGATGCTGGCGGCGATCTCCATGCGATGAAGATCTTCCGCGATCAGAAACAGCGTCGGTGCCTGCAGCGAGGCGGCGACGGTCTGGCCGAGTTCGACATTGCGCTGGACCACCACGCCGGAAACCGGCGAGCGGATTTCGGAATTGCGAATATCGACCTCGATCTGCCGCACGATTGCCGCGCGTTGGGCGATCTGGGCCGTGACGGCGGCGAGATTGGCCTGCGCCACCTTCAGGTCGGCGGCGAGCCCGACGATCTGGGCGCGCGCCGACAGCAATTGCGCGCGCACCGAGGCGACCGCCGCGCGCTGGGCATCGCGCTGGGCTTGGGCGGTTTCGAACGCGGACTGGGCGGCAAAGCCCTTGTCCTTGAGTTCGCGCTGGCGCTCGAAGGCGCGTCCGGCGTCGGCCGACAGCGCCTCGGCGCGCGTGATCTGGGCTTCGATGTCGGCCTGGGCGGCGCGCGCCTTGTCGGTATCGGCGCGCACCCGCTCGATCTGCGCCTGCTGGACCTTCTGGTTGGCCTGCATCTGGGCGAGGTCGGCCCGCGCCGCGTCGAGCTTGGCGCGGATCTGGTCGGAATTGAGCCGCGCGACCACCTGGCCCGCCTTGACCTTGGAATTGTAGTCGGCGAGCACCTCGACCACCTGGCCGGAAAGCTGCGAGCCGACGATGACCGTCGTGGTCGGATTGATCGTGCCGGTGGCGTTGACCGTGGCAATGATCTCGCCGCGTTCGACCTTGGCCAAGCGGTAGCCGGCCTCCGCCGGGGCGCCGGACCATTCCGCCAGGAAATAATAGGCTCCCGCCGCCGCGACGGCGATCACGAGGAGCAAGGCCAGAAAGCGGCGCATGGTATTCGGCCCGTTCGGTTGACAACAAAATGTAGGAACCGGCCCTGCGGCCGTCACCTTACGGTTTGGACATCTGGCGCGACGCCCCCGCTGATAGATAGGGACCAGGAGGGCGAACGAAAGTGG
>CAWDZJ010000023.1:0-235704 GCA_963806815.1 uncultured Alphaproteobacteria bacterium
TCGAATTTTTCGGCCGCCGGAAAAGCACCAGACCATGCTGATCAACCTGCGCAAAACCGCATGGAGCCGACCCGGCAGGACATCCAGACCCTGCACGGCGTGATCCTCGCGCTGGCCGAAGGCCGCAAGGGCCCCGCGCGCGGCGGCGTGCTCGACAGCGAGGAGGCGGCGAAGCTGCGCGCGGTGCTGGTCGAGCATCAGGGGCGGCAGGGTGCCGAGCGAGCGCGGCCCGGTGCGCGGGCTCGCGCGGCTGCTCCGCCGCAACCCGACCGACGAGGAGCGCGTGTTGTGGAACGCGCTGGTGAATGATCGCCGCTTCGCCGGCCAGGGCTTCAAGCGCCAGGTGCCGATCGGCGCGCACATCGTCGACTTCGTGTCGTTCCCGCTGCGCACGGTGATCGAGCTGATCCCCGCCGACGAAAGCGAGGCGGTCATGAAGGCCCGCGCCGACCGCGCCGCCTGGCTGTGCGAGCGCGGCTACCGCATCATCGAACTCTCCGCATCCTATTGGACCTCGCCGCCGACCTGCCGGCGGCGCTGGATGGAATCGCCGGGGCGATCGCGGAGGCGGGGTAGGGTGGGATCAGTCGGTAGCCCGCATGAGCGAAGCGACATGCGGGATTAAAACGAGTATGATCCGGATATCGCGGAGCCTGCCCTCGGGCCGGCCAAAGGCCGGACCCCGGGCTGATCCGAGGCTACTAAAGGACAGGACCTTCCGAATTTCACTTCGCTCATCCGCGCTTATTGACAATATTGAGCGATGCGGGACTTATGCGCAAAGAATACAAATATAACTGCAAGAACAGACTATGGCATATCAAGCTTGTGTTTTGCCCATCATGATCGCCTCTCCCGGCGACATGCTGGAAGCGCGCCGCATTGTCCGTGATGTAATCCACGAGTGGAACTATATCACTCGCTGCCTACTAACCTCGTATTAATGCCTGTTGGCTGGGAAACGCATGCCTCCCCCGATTTTGACGGTGAGCCGCAAGAACTTATCAACGAGCGGGTACTGAAAGAGTGCGATCTGTTGGTAGGACTTTTTTGGACAAAGCTTGGGACGCCAACTGGCAAAGCCGTAAGTGGCAGCGTCGAAGAAATAGAACGGCACTTGGCGGCCGGAAAGCCAGCAATGATCCTTTCTCGTCGGAACCAGTTGCTCCTGCAAGTCTAGATGCTACCCAATACGCGGCATTGCAGGACTTCAAGCATTGGTGCCGGTCTAAGGGATTGATTGAAGAATTCGAAAATCTTCCCGATCTTACGGCGAAGTTCACACGGCAAATTCAATTGACTTTGCGGGATAGACCTTACCTCCGGACCCAAGCGCAGAGCGCGACGAACGGCAATGTGAATTCCAGTGGCAACTTGGGCGTTGTTGTCAATGTCGATGGAACTCAAGCTGTTGCGGGAATTTCTCTTTCTGACGAAGCCAAGGAATTACTGATGGAAGCAACTACGGACAAATCCGGTGATGTGCTGAAAGCCGAATATATGGGAGGCAGTCATATTCAAACCAATGGCAAGACATTTGGGAGGGGCTCGGACGCCCGTGCATGGGCGAGGTGGGAATTTGCGCTGGATCAACTGGTAAATGCGAGCCTGTTAAAACCAGTGGGCTTGAAGGGGCAAGTCTTCCGAGTGACCAATGAGGGATATGAACTTGCAGACCTGCTAAGGGCTGGCAGATAGAGAAGCTTAGCACAGAGCAATCCACCAACTCCATCGAACCGAAGTGGCGGATTACCTAGTGCCCCGGATCGCGCTCCGCTTCATCTGGGCTACATGCTATTTCTTCAGAGCTCGAGCGATTGAGACGACGGCCTCCTTCACACGCGTGAGGTTGGCCATGCCACTAAGCGAGCCATCCGGGAGCCTAACGCGCCACATGTTAGGCCAATTCTTGTCCGGTTCAATCGTGGGCAGTCCAACAATCTTGGACTGATCGCTCCTTTCGTTGTTTAAATGCCCAGGCTCCTTGCTGATAGTATCAGCGTCCTTCTTAGCCTCCGCTCCAGTGCAATTGCGCCACGCTGATAAATTTCCGCGCCTCTGGGATCTGTTCGATTAGATTCCGCTTCTTGAGACGCAAGAATACTTCTTTCATTGAATTTTCGGATCGAATGCCGGTCAGGTCGCGGCCGATCCGATTTGTTATCTCTTTGTGTGTTTTTAGATACTCTAGTACGGTCTCCTCAGGCGAAGCGAGGGGGCTGTGGCTTATATGAACGACGACAGAATGTTCATTCTCCTCAATCTCGGGCTGTTTTAACCTAAGTCGCTTCATTGCTTCAAAGGCCGTGTTTAGCCCTTCTCCAACATCCTTATTTGGTGGATCTGGAAACTTGTTTATTAACCGTACAATCTTTGGATTTCGCGCAGATTGTTCGCGAAGCATGTTTTCCGTAGTCACATGACCGGGAAGTCGTCCGGGACTTTCAACCTCTATGCGATTGTCATAGATGCGAATTTGGATGTCAGACGCAATGCTGTAATCTCTATGAAGAACGGAATTTGTGACGATTTCGTGAAGTGTCTCGTCGGGATAAATGACGTTCTCTAGGCCGTTGACGCCTAGGCGTTGAACGCCCTCGACAAGTTTCTTCGTGCCCTTCACGGCTTCAGTAATGAGGTCGTAGATTGGTCCCTCGATAGTTATTGGATCGGAGGCCAGAGTTTCCCGACTTCCTTCGTCTTCCCGTGTTTTATAGCGAAATAGCTTAATGGCAGACCTCTTCGGAAGCGCTGCTTGCGGCTGATCGGAATAAAGCAATACTCCCGCAACCGTGGGTCTACCATCGTTCATAATAAACTGTGATTCCGCCCATTCCTCAGGCTCAGCGCTAGGCACAACCGCCAGCGCAAAAGTGAGCATAATCTTTGAGTTCGTTATTGTGTCGGCCTTCACCGCGACCACTTCGTCCTCAAAAGTGGTGATCCCTTTATCTAATTTTAGGCGTTGAAGGCTATCATCGGTATTAATTCGGATGCTTGACGCGTTTCTTCGCACGTAGGGATGGCCATCTGTTGCTCGAAGATCTCACGTGTTTTGGCAATAGTGAGATGCAGAACGTAACCGGGGTGGGTATCGTCGCGACCGGGAACACCTATGAAAGATGCTCGATAGTGATTGCCAAGAGCGGCCATCCCGTCCAAAATATGGATGTGACCGTTGGCTGCTTCCATGTTAGGAAAACCTGACCACTGCCTTATAATTATGCCGTCTTTTTTCTTTTCAGTGACACCGATAAAAATTTCTCCTCCCGATGTGTTTGCGAAGGCTGAAATCGTCTCGGACAATTTGTCCGGCTTTATTTCGGAAGACTTCAAATCGAGATAGTGGCTCTCCTCAAGTTGAAGGATTTTATCAGCTTCAGTGGGTGCTAATGTCTTTTGATCGGGCATTGAATGGTACCGGTGGTATGAGAGAAAATGAATTATACAAATGGCGGCTTAGGTGGCCCCTGACGCAATTGGTGTCTATCCGCAGGAGCAAATTCCGAATTAGCCTCCCAATCCTACAAAAATAGTGAAAAAATCTAGGCACAAAAAATACTAGGGTCAATGGGAGAATGTAGTCTTGGTAACGCGCAATGAGATCCAGGCGGCCATATTTTTCTTCAGGTATCCGCTCAACTGCATTCGGACATTTCGCAGAGTGGTGACGTGCAAGGAAGGAATGACGGGCGAGCGACAACAAATATGATCAGGCCGACAACCACGATGAAAAAGAACAAAGACGCATCAAAGGACGAAAATGCCGAACCGTCTCCCTCCCCCCTGATCGATGCAAAGATCAAGGCGCTCGGCGACTGGCGCGGCGAGATGCTCGGCGCGGGTGCGCGCGCTGATCAAGGAGGCCGATCCGGACGTGGTCGAGGAGGTGAAATGGCGCAAGCCGACGAACCCGATGGGCGTGCCGGTGTGGGAGCACGGCGGGATCATCTGCACCGGTGAGACCTACAAGGACAAGGTGAAGCTGACCTTTGCCAAGGGGGCATCACTGGAAGACCCGTCCGGCCTGTTCAATTCCAGTCTTGATGGCAACGCGCGGCGCGCGATCGATTTCCACGAGGGCGACACGATCGACGCCAAGGCGTTCAAGGCGCTGATCCGCGAAGCCGTGGCGCTGAACACGTCGAAAGGTCGCGAGCGCCAGCACGCAAAATTCCCGAATCGTCATGCGCGGGCTGGACCCGCGCATCCATCAAAAAAATAAGAATTTTTGTAAAGTGATGGATTGCCGGGGCAAGCCCGGCAATGACAATGCAGTCCGAGTAGGGCCGGGCACAGGCTTGCGCCGTAACCCACCATTCGAACTCGCGGACAACTCAGCCGGTGGGTGACGCGCCCATCGCCTGTCGAGGTCTGACGTGAACATTCGTTTCGGGCGCTAACCCACCCTACGCGCCGAAACCGTCAAACAACAATCAGCAATTGCCGGCTTTGGTTTAACAGTGCTGTAATACCGTATTGCTAGAGACCGCCATCGCATGGAGGACCTCATGAAACGCATTATTTTGACCGTCGCATTGTTCGCCTTGCTGCCGCTCGCGCCCGCGTCCGCGCCGGCGCTCGCCCAATCGCTCAGGCCGGAGCGCATCGCATTCGGACCGCGCACGGAAACCGCGCGGGTCCAGATCAGCCTGCAGATCTTCGTGCCCGGCCAGAACGACGACAGCGAGGCCGCGGAAAAGCTGCGCGAGCGCGCGCGCCGCCTCGTCTACGACATGGCCGGCAAGGAATGCGCCGTGCTGCGCACGGTGATCGCCGAGGATTGTCAGCTGCAGAACGTCAGTGTGAACATCAACCGGCAGCAGAACCGCAACGAAGTCGGGTTCTACGTCCACGGCACGGTGTCGTATCGGATCACGCCGAAATAGCGCGCGCAGGCCGCCGCGCGGGCGGCGGCGTGGCGGGCAGGCGGTCGCGGCGGCGGCGCCGGTTGCCGGCCGGCGCGAAGGGATCAACTTGCCTTGATCTCCGCGATCGCCTTGGCCATCAGCTCGTCCATGGTGCGGCGGATCTGGTGATCGGACTGGCTGACGTTCTTGGCGTCGAAGTCCTTGCGGATTTTCTCAAAAACGTCGTCGTCGCCCGGCTTCTCGAAATCGGACATCACCACCGACTTGGCATAGGTGTCGGCCTCCGCGCCGGTGATGCCCCATCTTCTCCGCCGCCCACAGGCCGAGCAGCTTGTTGCGCCGGGCGTTGGCCTTGAACTGCAATTCCTCGTCGTGCGCGAACTTCTTCTCGAAGCCGTCCTCGCGCTTGTCGAACGTGCTCATCCGGATGCCTCTCGGTTGACGGTCGCTTGAATGTGCTGTGGAGCGTTGCGCTCGGGCCATTCTGCCTGTTGCGCCCTGAATACCGATTGGTCACGCTTAAGGCAACATCGTGGCGGACCGCTTCGCCGGGGCCGAAATAGCGGCGCATAGCCTTGACCGGCTCGATTGTGCCGCCTACCACGATCCGCTAGGGTCACTTGGCAGGCGGAGCGACTGAGTCCTTTACGAGGCCGCAATTCACCGTCAGACAGCCGCGGACGAGGAAGCCAAGAGGGGGAACCCGCGAGGGATGAACCCAACAGGGAGCCACGGCACCACATGGATTTTCACCAACCACGGTACACGCCGATGAGCCGCCGTCGCCGCATCTACGAAGGCAAGGCGAAGGTTCTGTATGAAGGACCGGAGCCCGGAACGCTGATTCAGCATTTCAAGGACGACGCGACCGCCTTCAATGCCAAGAAACACGAGGTCATCGAAGGCAAGGGCGTCCTCAACAACCGCATCTCCGAGTACATCTTCCAGCATCTCGGCGAGATCGGGATTCCGACGCACTTCATCCGCCGTCTCAACATGCGCGAGCAGTTGATTCGCGAGGTGGAAATCATTCCGCTCGAAGTGGTGGTGCGCAACGTCGCCGCCGGTTCGCTGTCGCAGCGGCTCGGGATCGAGGAGGGCACGCAATTGCCGCGCTCGATCATCGAATTCTATTACAAGAACGACGCGCTCGGCGACCCGATCGTCTCCGAGGAGCACGTCACCGCGTTCGGCTGGGCGACGCCGCAGGAGATCGACGACGTCATGGCGCTGGCGATCAGGGTCAACGACTTCCTCGCCGGTCTGTTCCTCGGCGTCGGCATTCGTCTCATCGACTTCAAGATGGAATGCGGCCGGCTGTGGGAAAACGACATGATGCGCATTGTCGTGGCCGACGAGATTTCGCCCGACTCCTGCCGGCTGTGGGATATCAAGTCGAACGAAAAGCTCGACAAGGACCGCTTTCGGCGCGATCTTGGCGGATTGCTGGAAGCCTATACCGAGGTGGCCAAACGCCTCGGAATCATGAGCGAGAACGAGCGGGTGCAGGGCACCGGCCCGATTCTCGTCAAAAGCTAACACCGCCCGGCATGGGCGGGGAGGAGACCGTCCATGTTCGCGAAATACCCGCCAATCGCTGAGACCGCCGCGCGCCAATCGCGCCGCCGGTTACGCTCGCTCGTCACGCTCCTTGCCGCCGGCGCCGTAATGATGGCGGCCGGCGCGGGGCTGGCGCAGGCGCAGAAATATCCTGACAAGCCGGTCCGCATCATCGTGCCCTACGCCGCGGGCGGCGGCACCGACACCATGGCGCGCTTTATCGCCAAGCAGCTGGATTCGCTGCTCGGCCAGCCGGTGGTGGTGGAAAACAAGTCGGGCTCGGGGACGACGATCGGCGCCACCTATGTCTCGCGCGCCGATCCCGACGGCTACACGATCCTGCTCGGCACGTCGTCGACCTTCGCCATCGCCGTCAGCCTGTACAAGAACCTGGCCTATGATCCGCGCAAGAACTTCACGCCGATCGCATTGATCGCCGAGGTGCCGTTCGTGCTGGTGGTGAACCCGTCCTTCCCCGCCAAGACGTTGAAGGAACTGGTCGCGCTGCTCAAGGCCAAGCCGGGCGAATACAACTACGCCTCCGGCGGCGTCGGCTCGCCGCATCATGTCTATGCCGAGATGCTCAAGACCATGACCGGCACCGACATGAAGAACATCTCCTATCGCGGCGGCGCGCCGGCCTTGAAGGACATCATCGCCGGCCATGTGCCGATGGGCTTTGCCGATGCCGGGCAGGCGCTATCGGTGGTTCAGGCCGGCAAGGTGCGCGCGCTCGGCGTCAGTACACCCAAGCGCCTGGATACGATGCCGGATGTGCCGGCGATCGGTGAAACGGTGCCGGGCTACGAAGCCAATGCCTGGATTGCCATCGTCGGGCCGGCCGGCATCCCCGCGCCGATCGTCAAGACGCTCAACGACGCCATCAACAAGGTGATGGTATCGCCGGAGACCAAGGCATTTTTCAAGAAGGTCGGTTGGACACCGCTCACCAGCACGCCGCAGCAGCTCGAAAAGCACATCGCCAGCGAGATCACGCGCTGGGGTGGCGTGCTCAAGGCCGCTGGCGTTGAGCCGAAATAGCAACAACTGAAAAAAAACCGCTGACAAGGACGAAGTTCATGCGCAATGACATCAAGATCGGACTGGTGGTTCCGTTCGCGGACGATCGCATACCGGTCGAGGGACCGATCATGTACCCGCAGGTGACCTTCATCCCGCGCGGCGTCGGCGTGCAGTCGTTGACACCGGCGGGCTATGACGCCGCGGTCGACAAGATCGTGCCGGCGGCGATTGATCTCGCCAAGCAGGGCGTCGAGGCGATCATGGTGATCGGCACCTCGTTGACCTTCTACCGCGGCGCCGATTTCCATGACGACCTGCTGGAGCGGGTGCGCAGCGCGACCGGGCTGCCGGCGAGCACCATGAGCAAGGCGATCGTCGACGGCCTCCATGAGGTCGGCGCCAGGCGCATCGCGGTCTCGACCGCTTATGCTGGCGTGGTCAATGACCGGCTGAGGAACTTCCTCACCGCCAAGGGCTTCGAGGTGCTGTCGCTCGAAGCGTTCGGTATCACCGAGTTTGGCACTGGCGCGATCCGCAAGACGGCGGACGAAATTATCGAACTGACCGCCAAGGCCTGCGACGAAGCGCCTGAGGCCGACGGTGCGCTGATCTCCTGTGGTGGCCTGCGCACGCTCGACGTCGGGGCTCCGGTCGAGGCGCGCTGCCACGTGCCGGTGGTGTCGTCGACCCCGGCGGCGTTCTGGGCTGCCATGCGGCTGGTCGGCGAAACCGGCGACCTGCCGGGCCGCGGCCAAATGTTCGAGCCGGCCGCAGCGGCGGTGCATTGATCTTCGGTGGTCGCGGCTACAAGGCCGGGTGATTTCTTGCGGCCGGGCTTGACCCGGCCGGTCATCTTTTCGACAAGGGATGGCAGTTCCGCGCGGCCGAGCAGGGGCCACGCCCTAAAGAGGATCGGCCCGTCATGAAGGCGCGCGTCACCGTCACTCTGAAGTCCGGCATTCTTGATCCGCAGGGCAAGGCGATCGAGGGCGCGCTGCGCTCGCTCGGCGTCGCCGGTGTCGCCAGCGTCCGCCAGGGCAAGGTGTTCGACATCGAGCTTGACGTCGCCGATCGCGCGCAGGCCGAAACCGCCCTAAAAGAGGCCGCCGACAAGCTGCTCGCCAATACGGTGATCGAGAACTACCGGGTCGAGGTGCTGAGCTAGTGGTCCGATTCCGACATTTGCATCCCGCTGCTGCAAGCTCCCGAGCAAATGTCGGAATCACAGGACCACTAGCAACCATTTTGATTCTAGTGGAGCTTTGAATTTGACATTTGATGAACGGCTAGCCGCAAATGGGCATCAAATGTCAAATTCGCTCCACTAGTAGCCGGTGACATCGATGAGTCGCGCATGACCTCCTACGCGCTCTACCAACCGATCAACACGCTCAAACCGATCGCCGAGAATATCTGGATCGTCGACGGTCCCGAGATCCGGATGACATATCCGTGGCTGAAATTTCTCTGGATGCCGTTCCCGACCCGGATGACCGTGGTGCGGTTGTCGGACGGCGCGCTGTGGCTGCATTCACCGACGCCGGTCTGCGATGAACTCGCGGGTGCCATCGAATTGCTCGGCACCATCCGCTTCCTGATCGCGCCGAACCGGCTGCACTACTGGTGGATCGGCGACTGGAGGGCGCGCTATCCACAGGCCATCGCCTATGCCGCGCCGGGGGTGCGCGAGAGCGCGGCTGGGCGTTTCGACCACTTCGATGAAGAACTCGCCGACACGCCGCCTGCGGAATGGCGGGGCGAAATTGAGCACATCCTGGTCCGCGGCGATTTCATGACTGAAGCGGAGTTTCTGCATATCGCTTCGCGCACCTTGATCCTGACCGATCTCGTTGAGAACTTTGAGCCGCGGCGGTTTGCGAGCCGTTTCCTGCGCTGGCTGGTCCGCATGGCCGGCTGCGCCGATCCCGACGGCACCATGCCGGTCGACCTGCGCGCGACCTTTCACCGGCACCGCGCCGCGATGCGTCAGGCGGTCGAGCGCATGCTGGCGTGGGCGCCGGACCGTGTTGTCCTGGCGCACGGCCGCTGGTATCCCGACAATGCCGTGCTGGAGTTGAAACGCGCCTTCCGTTGGGTTTTATGAGCACATGAAATCAGCCGTCCTGGTCTTTCCCGGCATCAATCGCGAGCGCGACATGGCGCGCACGCTCAAGCTCATCTCGGGCCGCGAGCCCGCCATGGTCTGGCATGGCGAGACCGCGCTGCCATCCGGCACCGATCTGGTGGTGCTGCCGGGCGGGTTTTCCTATGGCGACTATCTGCGCTGCGGCGCGATTGCCGCGCGCTCCCCGATCATGGACGCGGTGCGCGCCTTCGCCGCCGGAGGCGGTTTGGTGCTCGGGGTCTGCAACGGTTTTCAGATTCTGTGCGAGGCGGGACTGCTGCCCGGCGTGCTGATGCGCAACGCCGGGCTGAAATTCCTCTGCAAGGACGTCTATCTGCGGGTTGAGCGCTCCGACACTCCGTTCACCCGCGGCTACAATGCGGGGCAGGTGATTCGCGTGCCGGTCGCCCATGGCGAAGGCAACTACGTCGCCGACGACGAGACGATCAAGCAGCTGGAAGGCGAGGGCCGGGTGGCCTACCGGTATGTCGCGCCCGACGGTACGGTCGACCCGCAATGGAACGTCAACGGCGCGATTAACGCCATCGCCGGAATTCTCAATGATCGGGGCACCGTGCTTGGCATGATGCCGCATCCGGAAAATCACGTCGAAGCCGAAATCGGCCGCACCGACGGCCGCGGGCTGTTTGCCGGATTAGTTGACGAACTCGGCACCGCCGCCTGACCCACGCTTTCCTGCGGGGGAGCGGTCAACGGAAACAGAGTCCATACCTGTGATCCCCAACGAACCGAAGATTTCCGCCGCCCTGGTCGCCGAACATGGCCTCAAGCTCGACGAGTACGACCGCATCCTGCAGCTCATCGGCCGCGAGCCGACGATCACCGAACTCGGCATCTTCTCGGCAATGTGGAACGAGCACTGCTCGTACAAATCCTCCAAGGTCCATCTGCGCACCTTGCCGACCACGGCGCCGTGGGTGATCCAGGGGCCGGGCGAGAACGCCGGCATCATCGATATCGGCGACGGGCTCGCGATCGTGTTCAAGATGGAGAGCCACAACCACCCGAGTTACATCGAGCCATATCAGGGTGCGGCGACCGGCGTTGGCGGCATCCTGCGTGACGTTTTCACCATGGGCGCGCGGCCGATCGCCTGCCTCAATGCGCTTTCATTTGGCGACCCGAACCATCCCCGCACCCGCCATCTGGTCTCCGGCGTGGTGGCCGGCGTCGGCGGCTACGGCAATTCGTTTGGCGTGCCGACCGTCGGCGGCCAGGTGCGCTTCCACACCCGCTATGACGGCAATTGTCTGGTCAATGCCATGGCGGTGGGGCTGGTGGAGACCGACAAGATCTTTTACGCGGCCGCCTCCGGCGTCGGCATGCCGATCGTCTATCTCGGTTCTAAGACCGGCCGCGACGGCATTCACGGCGCCTCGATGGCATCCGCCGAATTCGGCGAGGATTCCCAAGAGAAGCGTCCGACCGTGCAGGTCGGCGATCCGTTCGCTGAAAAACTGCTGCTGGAAGCCTGTCTGGAAATCATGGCCAAGGATTGCGTGATCGCGATCCAGGACATGGGCGCGGCAGGCCTAACCTGCTCGGCGGTCGAGATGGGCGCCAAGGGCGATCTCGGCGTCGACCTCGATCTCGATGCCGTGCCCTGTCGCGAGACCGGCATGACCGCCTACGAGATGATGCTCTCCGAAAGCCAGGAGCGCATGCTCATGGTGCTCAAGCCGGAGAAGGAGCAGGAGGCCGAGGCGATATTCCGCAAATGGGGCCTCGACTTCGCCATCGTCGGCCGCACCACCCCGACCAAACGCTTTGTCGTCAAGCACCACGACGAGGTGATGGCGGAACTGCCGATCAAGGAACTCGGCGACGAAGCGCCGGAATACAATCGTCCGTTTGTCGAGACGCCGAAACAGCCGGTGATCGCGGCGGCCGATGTCGCGCCGCCGATGCCAGTCGCGGATGCCTTGGAAACGTTGTTGGCCACGCCGGAGCTCTGCTCGCGGCGCTGGGTGTGGGAGCAGTACGACCATATCATCGGCGGCAACACCGTGCAGCGTCCGGGCGGCGACGCCGCGGTGGTGCGCATCAACGAGGGGCCGAAGGCGGTCGCGATGACCGCCGACGTCACGCCGCGCTATTGCGAGGCCGATCCGTTCGAGGGCGGCAAGCAGGCGGTCGCGGAAGCCTGGCGCAATCTGACCGCGGTCGGTGCGCGCCCGCTTGCCGTCACCGATAATCTGAATTTCGGCAATCCCGAGCGGCCGGAAATCATGGGCCAGCTCGTCCATTGCATTCGCGGCATCGCCCAGGCCTGCAAGGTGCTGGAATTCCCGGTCGTTTCCGGCAACGTCTCGCTCTACAATGAGACCAACGGCCGCGCGATCTTGCCGACGCCGACCATCGGCGGCGTTGGGCTGATCGACAATTTCGAGCGTTCGGCCACCTTGGCCTTCAAGGCCGCGGACGAGGTGATCCTGCTGATCGGCGAGACGACCGGCTGGCTCGGCCAATCGCTCTATCTGCGCGAACTCTGCGGCCGCATGGAGGGCGCGCCGCCGCCGGTTGATCTTGGCGATGAGAAACGCAACGGCGATGTCGTCCGCGAACTGATCGTCGCCGGCCTCGCCAGCGCCGCGCATGACCTCTCCGACGGCGGGCTGTTGATCGCGCTGGCTGAAATGGCGATGGCCTCTGGACTTGGCGCGGATCTAGAGGCGCCACCGGCGGAGGTGCCGGCGCACGCCTTCTTCTTCGGCGAGGACCAGGCCCGCTATGTCGTGACGATCCCGTGGGACGAATTGTTTTTGGTCACGGCCAAGCTTCGCACCGCCAGAGTGCCGATGCGCGTAATCGGAACAACCGGCGGCGACATGCTTTCTATCGCGGGCAACCGTGCGATTCCCGTCAAGACTCTAAGCGAACGTTTCGAAAGCTGGCTGCCGGCCTATATGGCCGGCGAGCTTTGATAGATCCGGCATCGCGCCGGCAATTACATCTTCGCCGCGCGTTCAAGCGCGATGCGGCAGCGGCGGCTTACCCGGTTAACATTGCGGGCAAGACATTGCAGGATGCGTCCGCCGCCCATCGGGACCCCGGCGCAGACCGTGACGCGATCGGGCTCACAGGTCCGGACCACGAAGGCGGCAACCCGCACCGGTAGCGGCGGCAGCACGAACGGCGGCGGAGGCGGAGCGGCTGCGGCGCGCGGCGGCGGCGCTGCGCGGGGCGCGGCGGCACGCGGCGGCGGTGCGCTCTTGGTCGAGCCCTGTTTGCCGGCCGGCGGCGGAGCTGCGTTCGCGGGCGGTGCGCCTTCGCCGGGGCTAGCCGCACTCACCGCACCCCAGCAGGCGTCCGACAGGGTTGCCGCATTCTTGTTGAGGCACGCCAGGGCTTCTTCGCCGCCGGGCTTCACGCCCTTGCAGCTCTTCTTGAAATCAGCGGCGCATGCCGACTGCAGCGCTTTGACCTGGTCGGGGCTCGGACCACCGGCGGCGGGAGCGCCCTTGGGCGGAGCACTGGCGGCGGGTGCTCCGGCAGGGGGAGCGCCCGCGGCCGGCTGCGATGAATCCGCCGGCGGTGCACCTTCGCCCGGACTTGCGGCACTCACAGCGCCCCAGCAGGCATCCGACAAAGTCGCTGCGTTCTTGTTGAGGCAGGCCAGGGCTTCTTCACCGCCGGGCTTCACGCCCCCGCAGCTCTTCTTGAAGTCAGTGGCGCAGGCGCTCTGAATTCCCTTCAACTGCTCCGGCGTCGGTGCGGGGGGGCGGGGGCGCCTGGGCGGCCTTGACCGGCGGCGGTGCGCTGGTCGCTGCCTTGGCAGGCGCCGATTTCGGGATCACCGCACTGACCGCGGTCCGGCAGCCAGACGAGAGCTTGGCCGAATTGCGTTCCAGGCACATCAGCGCATCCTTGCCGCCGGGCTTAACGCTGGAACAATTGGCCATGTAGTCGGACCGGCATTGACTGCGGACGGCGTTGAGCTGCGCCTGGCTGGGCGATTGTGCCGCGGCCAGTTCCGTCATCAATCCCAATCCGCAGGCCACGATCGCGAGGTGGGAGGCGAGCGACGCTTGCCGCCAAAGTCGAACCGAATTCATTGTAGACCTCCGAGAAAGAGCGCGGCTGGCCGGGAACGGGAATCGGCGTTCACGCTTGCGGCCGTGCGCCAGGGATGGATCAGGCACCAACGGTCCGGCGGGAATATGGTCCGGCGCGCCGGTGCGCCTGTGAAGGACCCGTGATTTTCAAACGCCTTATCCGATTCCCATGATATCGATATGGCACTAAAATGTAATCTCCTGATATCTCCCGGAATTCCAATATCCAGCGCTCCGCCGGGAGTGCCAAGACGGAGGCGAAAAGCCATGGCGATGCAAGCCGGTGAAATCGAACGGCTGATCAAGGCCGGGATCCCGGACGCCGAGGTGACAATCCGCGATCTGGCCGGCGACGGTGATCACTACGCGGCGACGGTGATCGCGGAATCCTTCCGCGGCAAGTCCCGGGTCCAGCAGCATCAGATGGTCTATCAGGCACTCAAGGGCCAGATGGGCGGCATCCTCCACGCCCTGGCCTTGCAGACCGGCGCCCCGGAGTAGTATCGATGCCATCTCGTGCCGATGCCATCGAGGCGCTGGACCGCGCGATTGCACACCACCGAAAAGGGGAGCTGGACGAGGCGCGGCGCCTCTATAGGTCTGTTCTGCGCGACCAGCCTCGTCATTTTGATGCGCTTCACCTGATGGGCGTGCTGGAAGCACAACGTGGCCACTACGACAGAGCGGTCCGTTCGATCCAGGGCGCGCTCAGGGTCAATCCTCGCTCCGACGAGGCACATTTCAATCAGGGCAACGTCTTTATTCAGCTGCAGCGGCCGAACGAAGCGCTTGCCAGTTTCGACAAGGCGCTCGGGATCAATCCCAGCCATCGGGGAGCTGTGCTCAATCGGGCCAGCATCTTGTTGGAACTGGGAAGCCTGGACGAGGCGCTCGTCGCCTTCGATCGTGCTTTGGCGGTCATCCCGGCCGATCCGATTGTGTTGAACAATCGCGGCGCTCTCCTGGAGCGCCTTGGCCGCGATGCGGAAGCGCTCGATTGCTACGATCAGGCGATTGCCCGAGCGCCAGGCCATGCCGATGCATACTACCGGCGCGGAATGTTACTGGAACGGCTGGCCCGCTATGAGGATGCGGTCACGACCTACGTGAAGTTGATCGAGATCGATCCTGGATACGATTATGCGCTTGGGCGGCTTGTTCACGCCAAGATGCACGCATGCGACTGGCTCGACTTGGCGGAGCACATTGTGGCTCTGTCGAGCCAGGTTCAAGCCGGCAAATGCGCCTCCGATCCGTTATCGTACCTGGCGATCAGCGCGGAGCCTCGCGAGCATCGCCTGTGTGCGGAGGCGTTCGCCGCGAACCGATATCCCGTCCCACCCCCGATGCGGCGCTTTCTGAATCGGAAACGCGAGAAAATCCGCGTCGCCTATGTCGCAGGCGAATTTGGCGAGCACGCGTTACCCTATCTGATGGCGGAGCTTTTCGAGCGACACGACCGGACCCGCTTCGAGATCGTCGGCGTTTCGACTGGCGGGAACGATCACGGCCCCATGCGGAAAAGGCTTGAGCAGGCGTTCGATACCTTTCTCGACGGCTCGACCAAGACCGATGCTGAATTGGCCAAACTCATAGCTCGCTCGGACATCGACATTGCGGTCAACCTCAACGGCTATTCCGGCAATGAGCGGACTGGCGTGTTCGCATTGCGACCGTGTCCGATCCAGGTGAGCTATATGGGTTTCCCAGGCACCATGGGCGTCGACTATATCGATTATATCCTCGCCGACCGGACCGTGATTCCGGAAGACCAGTATCCGTTCTATGCGGAGAAGGTCGTTTATTTGCCGGACACCTACTGGGTCAACGATGCAAAAAAAGAGATCGCCGCCGATACGCCGACGCGCTCGGATGCCGGGCTTCCCGAATCCGGTTTTGTGTTCTGCTGTTTCAACAACAATCACAAGATCACACCGGAGATATTTACGATCTGGACCAGCATTCTGCGGCAGGTCGAAGGCAGCGTGCTCTGGCTGTTCCAAGGCAATGCGGCGGCGACGGCAAACTTGCGAGCGGAGGCCGGCCGGCGGGGCGTCGCCCCGGAACGCATTGTTTTCGCACCTAAAGTTTCTTTGAAGGATCACCTGGCGCGGCATCGCCTGGCGGACCTGTTCCTCGACACGTTGCCGTACAACGCGCATACCACGTGCAGTGAAGCCCTTTGGGCAGGGCTTCCGGTTTTGACATGCCTCGGGTCGAGTTTCGCGGGACGCGTGGCGGCGAGCCTCCTGAATGCGGTCGGACTTCCTGAGCTGGTGACGCACAATCTCGAGCATTACGAGGCGCGTGCATTGGAGTTGGCGCGCAATCCTGCAACGCTTACAGACATCAGGGACAAGCTTGCCGAAAACCGTCGGTGCTATCCCCTGTTTGATACCGCGCGCTTTTGCCGTCACATTGAAGCGGCATTTTCAACCATGTGGGATCGACGCTGTCGCAATGAACCACCGGAGTCCTTTGCGGTCGAACCATCCGCGATATAGCCGGCGGCGACGGCGAACGCGACGCCGCGACCGTGATTTCCGCTGCGGTCAGGGACGAGTTGGGGGGCCAGCGGCGCAAGATGGTCTCTGAGGCCTTCCGGGGCCGATGGGCGGTGTTTTCCATGCGCTGGTCCGGGCAAACCGCCGTTCCTGAAAAGTGATGCCGTCAGCCCTTGCGTTTCGCCGCGGAAAGCCCGATTTTGAGAGGGAAATCACCGGGCGCCCCCTGGATCAGGCCGCGCACCAGAAGCTGGCCTCAAATGCCCGCATGAAGGACGAACCATGAGCATCGAGAATTTCATCAAGAACGAGGTGAGCGGCAACGAAGTCGTGCTGTTCATGAAAGGCACGCCGCAGTTTCCGATGTGCGGCTTCTCCGGCCAGGTCATACAGATCCTCGACTATCTCGGCGTGCCCTATAAGGGCCTCAACGTGCTTGATTCCGACGAGTTGCGCCAAGGCATCAAGGCGTACTCGAACTGGCCGACCGTGCCGCAGCTCTACGTCAAGGGCGACTTTGTCGGCGGCTGCGATATCATTCGCGAGATGTTCCAGGCCGGCGAGTTGCAGCAGTTGTTCAAGAAGGGCGGCATTCCGGTCAAGGAAGACGCTTCCGCCTGACGGCTGAATGCGAAGCGCCGCAATGCGCTTCGAACATCGGACATGATGGACATGAAAAAGGCCGCTCCTGAGAGCGGCCTTTTTGATTCCGTCGTGCTGGCCTGCAATCAGCGCGAATAATATTCGATGACCAGATGGGGTTCCATCATGACCGGGTAGGGCACTTCGCTCGTCTGCGGCACGCGCGCGAGCTTCGCTGTCATCTTGGAATGATCGACTTCGATATAGTCCGGCACGTCGCGCTCGGGAAGCCCGGTCAATTCCAGCACCAGCGCGAGCTGCTTGGACGCCTCCTTGACCTCGATCACATCGCCGACCTTGACCCGGTAGCTCGGAATGTTGACCCGGCGCCCGTTGACCTTGATATGGCCGTGATTGACGAACTGGCGGGCGGCGAACACCGTCGGCACGAACTTGGAGCGATAGACCACCGCGTCCAGCCGGCGCTCCAGCAGGCCGATCATGTTGGCGCCGGAATCGCCCTTCATCTGAATCGCCTGGTCGTACAGGCCCCGGAACTGCTTCTCGGAAATGTTGCCGTAATAGAACCGCAGCTTCTGCTTGGCGCGCAGCTGGACGCCGTAATCGGACAGCTTGCCCTTGCGGCGCTGTCCGTGCTGGCCGGGTCCGTATTCGCGGCGGTTGACGGGGCTCTTCGGGCGGCCCCAGATATTCTGGCCCAAACGGCGATCGATCTTGTACTTCGCCTCGTGGCGCTTGGTCATCGCGTCCTCATATGGTTGCGGTTGGTGAGGAAACGCGCCCTCCTTTGCCTTGGAACCTGATCCTTGGACCTGATCCAGGGCCGACAGGCAGAGCCTCGAAAGCGCAAGGCCTTGCCGCGGGTCGCGAACACCGCGCAGGCGATAAAACCCGCGTGGAGCGCGGGTTTCTAGGCGGAAACCTTCAGTCTGTCAAATTTCATGAATTCGCGGAGCCCGAAGCCGGCCAGGGCCGCCGCGAGCGCCGGCGGCACCGTGCGGCCGGAGGTGAAGATCATCCGCGCCGGACCAGCCGGGATGGCCGTGACCGGCGGACCGAGCAGATCGGTGACCCGCCGTGCGATCGCAGGCGCCGGATCGATCCAATTGACCGGCCAGGGCGCGCGGGCGCGGAACCGTTCGACCAGCAGCGGATAGTGCGTGCACGCGAGCACGATGGTGTCGGTTCGGTTACGGCCGTCACTGGTGAAACAGGGTTCGAGTTCCGCAGCGATTGCCGCGTCGCTCGCCGGCTTGCCCTGCAATTCGTCTTCCGCGAAGCCGGCTAGCCGCGCCGAGCCGACCAGCGCCACATCGCAGCCCTGCGCGAATTCGCGGATCAGCCCCCGGGTATATTCGCGCGCGACTGTCGCTTCGGTGCCGAGCACCGCGATCCGCTTGCTGCCCGATGAGGCGCAGGCCGGTTTGATCGCCGGCACCGTGCCGATGAAGGGGAGCGTGTGATTGGCCCGCAAGTGCGGCAGCACCAAGGTGGAGGCGGTATTGCAGGCCACCACCACCAGGTCGGGCCGCAGCTCCGTGATCAGCGTCGCCATGACCGCGCTGACGCGCTTGATCAGATCCGCCTCGCCATGCCGGCCATAGGGAAAGAATGCGTCGTCGGCGACGTAGATCCACGCCGCATCCGGCCGCGCCGCAACCGCCTCGCGCCAGACGGTCAGACCGCCGAGGCCGGAATCGAAAACAAGGATGGTCGGAACTTCTGGCACGGGTCTCGGCGGCAGGTTGTCGGCGACTGTGATTCGATCAGATCGATTCGCCCCGATCGGCGGTTCGCGCGGACACTATCAGAATTAGGGCCAGCCTGCGGCATTGGGGTCGCCATGGGGTGGGCGCGCGGGTACCACGATCCGTCAATTGGCGGCCCTGATTGGTAAACGGCGATGAACCATTCAATCCGCACGGATGCGAACTTAAAAGTTACGACTCATGGACTATATAAAAGCAATCGAGCCCGAGATTTCTGGCCTCGCAGCGACATCGTCTTTCGTGTCGGGTGGAGCCATGTGATTGCCCAGCCTTTGCCACATTGATTGCGCGTTGGTGGACGAGAACAAAACCGGGCGTTCGGGAGTTTAACTCCCGGGGAAATCGAACAAGGAGTTCCCAATGTTTGCCATGAACCTGAAAAAGTCGGTCTTTGCCTTCGCGGCACTGCTGCTCTCCGGCAGCGTTGCCTCCGCGGCCATGGCCATCGTCCAGACCCCGCTGAATGTTCGCGCCGGCAAAGGCACGGGCTACCGGGTGGTCGGAACCATGCCTCCGGGCGCGGCCGTCAATGCGGTCGACTGTGGGGGCGGCTGGTGTTTCATCCCGCAATATGGCGGCTATGCTAGCGCTGGCTATCTCGCCTTCCGCGCGGCCGGCGGGCCGCCGCCCGGCGTTGCCATCGGTGCTGCCGCCATTGCGGCAGGCGCGCTCGTGGCCGGCTATCCCTATTATTGGGGCGGCTACTATGGTCCGGCTTACTACTATGGCCGCCCATGGTACGGCCCGCGCCGGTGGTACGGCCCGGGACGCTATCCCTACTATCGCGGTCGTTATTATGGTCCGAACCGCTATTACCGTGGTGGCCGCTACTACGGCCCGCGCCGGGTCTATCGCGGTGGCGTCTATCGCGGAGCGGCCTACCGCGGCGGATATCGCGGTGGAGCAGTCTATCGCGGCGGCGTTGCACGCGGCGGATATCGTGGCGGCGTTGCACGCGGCGGGTTCCGCGGCCGTCGCTGATACCGGCAGACCTTCCGCAAAACGCGGGTGGATCGATATACGTTTGACGTGAACAACGAAGTTTGGGGCCGGGCTCGCAGGCGAGCCTGGCCCCGATCGATTTCCGGCGTCAGGATTTTACGCGCTCGATCAAGCGGCCGAGCAGCAACAGGCCCTGCGGCCAATAGCCGAGACGGCTCGCCGCATTGATGTGGCCGAGTTCCGGCAATTCGCAGTAATCGGCGTTCCAGGCCCGGGCGAACACTTGCGCGCGATCCGTGGTGACATAGGGATCGTCGGTCGAGGCAACGACCAGCGCCGGAACTGGAAATGGTTTGCGTGGAATCGGCGAGAAGCTGCGCGTCGATTCCGGCGTGCGCTCATGCGAATCGACATCCGCCGGACCGACCAGCATCGCGGCGACGACCCGGCTTGGCGCGTTGCGGGCAGCCCAATGCGCCGCCAGCGCGCACGCCAGGCTGTGACAGACCAGCACCGCCGGCCGCGTACCGCCCGCTATGGCGGCTTCGAGCCGCGCCAGCCAGTGCGCCAATTCGGGATTGTCCCAATCGTCCTGCAGGACGCGCGTGGCATTCGGAAACGACAGGCACCAATACGACTGCCAGTGATCGATGCTCGAATTGCTGAGGCCCGGCAGGATCAGAAAATCGTAGTCTCGCGATGCATCCTGCACGGCGTCAGCCCGTCCCAAATACCCGCTCGAAAATCGTATCGACGTGCTTGAAGTGATAGCCGAGGTCGAAATATTCCTCGATCTCCGCTTCGCTCATCTTGGCGCGCACGTCGGGATCGGCCTTCAACAAGGTGAGAAAATCGCCTTCGCCGGACCAGACCTTCATGGCATTGCGCTGCACCAGCCGGTAGGCGTCCTCGCGCGCGACACCCTTCTGCGTCAGCGCGATCAGGAGGCGCTGCGAATGGACGAGCCCGCCGAGCCGGTCGAGATTGCGCTGCATGTTTTCCGGGTAGACCACCAGCTTGTCGATCACGCCGGCGAGCCGCGCCATCGCGAAGTCGAGTGTCACCGTCGCGTCCGGCCCGATCATGCGCTCAACTGACGAATGCGAAATGTCGCGCTCGTGCCAGAGCGCCACGTTCTCCATCGCCGGGATCGCATAGGAGCGCACCATGCGCGCCAGCCCCGTGAGGTTCTCGCTCAGCACGGGATTGCGCTTGTGCGGCATGGCGGAAGAACCCTTCTGCCCGGCGGAGAAGAATTCCTCCGCTTCCAGCACCTCGGTGCGTTGCAGATGGCGCACTTCCGTCGCCAACCGCTCGACCGAGGAGGCGACGACGCCGAGAGTGGCGAAATACATCGCGTGACGGTCGCGCGGGATGACTTGCGTCGACACCGGCTCGACCGCGAGACCCATGGCCTTGGCGACATGTTCCTCGATGCGCGGATCGACTTGCGCGAAGGTACCGACCGCACCGGAGATGGCGCAGGTCGCGACCTCCTTGCGCGCGGCAACGAGCCGCTCCCGCGCGCGCGCGAATTCCGCATAAGCGTAGGCGAGTTTCAGACCGAACGTGGTCGGCTCGGCATGAATGCCATGCGAGCGGCCGATGGTCGGCGTCAGCTTGTGTTCGAGCGCGCGTCGCTTGAGTGCCGCGAGCAGGGCATCGACGTCGGCGATCAGGATGTCGGTGGCGCGTACGAGCTGGACGTTGAAACACGTGTCGAGCACGTCCGATGACGTCATCCCCGAATGCACGAACCGCGCGTCCGGCCCGACGATCTCGGCCAGGTGAGTGAGGAACGCGATAACGTCGTGCTTGACCTCGGCCTCGATCTCGTCGATGCGCGCGACATTGAACTCGACGTCCTTGGCCTTGGCCCAGATCGTCTTCGCCGCATCCTTCGGGATGACGCCGAGTTCGGCCATGGCGTCGGCGGCGTTGGCCTCGATCTCGAACCAGATCCGGAACCGCGTCTGCGGTTCCCAGATCTTCGCCATCGCCGGGCGGGAATAGCGGGGAATGGTCACGCCGCTTCTCCGCGTGCCAGCGCCGCCCCGTGGCGGATGGCGGAAATGTTGCGGGCGTATTCGCCGGGGCCGCCCCGAAACACATGCGAGCCGGCGACAAACACGTTGACGCCGGCCTCCGCGGCCGCTGCCGCGTTCTGGGCAGTGATGCCGCCGTCGACCTCGATGTCGATCGGCCGGCCGGCGGTCATGTCGCGAATGCGGCGTATCTTTTCCAGCGAATGCGGAATGAAGCTCTGGCCGCCGAAGCCGGGATTGACCGACATCACCATGATGATGTCGACCAGATCGAGCACCGGTTCGACCATCACTTCCGGCGTGCCGGGATTGATGACGACGCCGGCCTTCTTGCCAAGCGCGCGGATCGCCTGCAGCGAACGGTGGATATGCGGGCCGGCCTCGACATGGACGATGATGTGGTCGGCGCCGGCCTTGGCGAAGGCTTCCAGATAGGGATCGCACGGCGCGATCATCAGGTGGACGTCGAACGGCTTATTGGTATGCAGGCGCAGCGCCTGCACCACCTCCGGACCGATGGTGATGTTGGGCACGAAATGCCCGTCCATGACATCGACGTGAATCCAGTCGGCACCGGCGGCGTCGACCGCGCGGACTTCCTCGCCGAGCTTGGCGAAATCGGCCGACAGGATCGACGGGGCAATGCGAAGCGGGCGTTGCATGGCGCGCGGGTCTCCGTTTCCGGCTCGGCCTAACATGGCGGCGGGGGAGGGGCAATCTGCCGTCTTTACCGGCCGGGTTGCTCTCCCAATCTGATCGTGGTCAGAGATCGCCGGCCGCGCTGAAAGTCTCGCGCGCAAAGTTCGGAGAAGGTCATGGCGCGCACCGACGCGATCGTACTCGGAGCCGGGATTGTCGGCACCTCGATCGCGCTTCATCTGGTCAAGCGGGGCCTGGCGGTGGCGATGGTCGACCGCGGCGGCGTCGGACGGGAGACCTCCTACGGCAATGCCGGGATCTTGGAGGCCAATACGGTCTTTCCGCCGGGCTTCCCAGGCAATCTTGGCACCTTGCTGCGGATCGCGCTCAAGCGCTCGGCGATGGTCAATTACCATCCGTCCTTCCTGCCTCGGGTGCTGCCCTGGTTGGCGGCGTTCCGCACGGCCTCGCGGCCCGAACGGCTGCTCGCGAATGCGCACCTGATCCGGCCGATCTTTTCCCGCGCCGTCGCCGAGCATGAGGCTCTGATGCGCGAAGCCGTCGCCGAGCACTACCTGCGCAAGACCGGCTGGCTCAAGCTCTATCGCAACAAGGAGAGCTTCGCCGCGCTGAGCCCGGAATTCGACCTTGCCGCCGAAATGGGCATCGCGTTCGACCGGCTCGATGTCGACGCCGCGCGCGCGCTCGAACCGTCATTGAACCCGGTTTTCCACAGAGCGGTGCATTGGACCGGGGCCGCCAGCATCACCGATCCGCTCGCGGTCACCACGGCCTATGCCGCGCGTTTTACCGCGCTTGGCGGTTTGACCTTGAAGGGAGACGCCCGCTCGCTCCATCGCAACGGCGGCCAGTGGCGGATCGAGACCGGCGAGGGGCCGGTCGACGCGAAGGAGGTTGTCGTGGCCCTCGGGCCCTGGGCTCCGGATGTGCTGGAACCACTCGGCATCAGGCTGCCGCTGGCGTTCAAGCGTGGCTATCACCGCCATTATCGACCGTCCGGCAATGCCGGTCTCTCGCGTCCGGTGCTCGATGCCGATGTCGGTTACGTCTTGGCGCCGATGGAGCAGGGCATTCGGGTCACTTCAGGCGCCGAATTCGCCGCCCGTGACGCCGCGCCGACGCCTGTCCTGCTCGACCGTTTGCTGCCGGCGGCAAAGGCGTTGTTTCCGCTCGGCGAGCCGGTGGAGACGGTCCCATGGCTGGGGTCACGGCCATGCTTTCCGGATTCGCGGCCCGTTATCGGCCGTGCGCCGGGCCAGAACGGGTTATGGCTGGCTTATGGCCATGCTCATTGGGGTCTGACGCTCGGTCCCGCGACCGGCCGATTGCTTGCCGAAATGATGACCGGCACCGAACCGTTCTGCGATCCGGCGCCGTTTGCCGCGGAGCGCTTTCTGTCCTGAGGAACGCTCTATTGGACCGTGCGCACCACGCTCGAGGTCGGCCGTTGGCTGACCGTCGGCAGCTTTTGATCCTTGCGGAGCGCTTCGTCATATTCCGGCAGCGTCTTGATCGGGAACTTCGCCCGCATGTGTACGATCTTGTAGCCGTTGGCTTTCAACTGATCGAGCAGGTCCATCGCCGCCTTGCCAGTCGCCTGCTGAAAATCGTGCATCAGCACAATGCCTTTGCCGTGTTTCTTCAACTTGGTCATGACCGACTTGATCACCTGCTCCGGCCGACGCATCTTGAAATCGAAGGAATCCATGTCGGTGGAGAAGATCGCGATATTGCGCTGGCCGAGATAGGTCACCAGTTCCGGCGGGTGGCGCAGTGCCGGGAAGCGGAAGAACGGCGCGGTCGGCGTTCCCACGGCCCAGACTACGGCGCTGATGCCTTTTTCGATTTCGACTTTGCCTTCCTCGGTGGATATTTTCTTGCTGGCGAGATTCTGATGCGACCAAGTGTGATTGCCGATCGTATGACCGGCGGCCGCGACCTTTTTCAGGATTTCCGGATGCCACATCGCGTGTTTGCCGATCGGGAAGAACGTCGCCTTGGTGCAGTGCTTGGCCAAGGCCGCCAGCACCTGTTCGGTGCTGTGTGGCCACGGGCCGTCATCGAAGGTCAGCACCACCTCCTTGTCGCGCAGGAAGTCATGCTGCTTGAAATGCTCGAAACCAAAGCCCGGACCGCCGGTGGTATCGATCTCGACCGTGCGCGAAATCCCGAGTGCATTCGGGTTTGCACAGCCCGGTGTCGAACTCTGGGCTTGGGCGGCAACGATCGCCGCCAGTGAGAGTGCCGTCGTGAGCGCGCAGGCCGCTCCGGCCCGTTTCATCGTCACACGCATCGCATCCTCCATCTCCGCATCTCGGCGGAACGATCCACGTCAGGGGGTTGTCGTATTCAACCGGCCGGCGGCAGCGCGAGTCTAAGGAACGCTTCGACGCAATGCAACGCAACTCGATGACAGGCTGGAACGGCGCCGCCGAATCAACACTAAGAATGCGCCTGGAATTTACCACCGGCAAATTGGCGCAATTCGGGCAATATCAGCGCCCCGATTGCGTGCCGAACCGGTCGCGCCAGCTCGCAAGCGCGCCGGGGAAGGGCAGCGACGAAGCTTCATAGACGGCGCGTGCAACCGCCCGCGCCATGACATTGGCGGCCAGCGCCCCGAGCCGTGCGAGTCCGTAGACCGGATCGGCGAGTTCCCGTTTGCCGGTTGCCGCCGCAAAAACCGCATCGCCATCGAGCGGGGTGTGGACCGGATAGATCGCCCGCGCCAGCCCGACCTGGGCGGTGACAGCCAGCCGCTGTGCCTGCGGCTTGGTGAGGATCGCGTCGGTCGCGATCAGCGCGATGGTGGTGTTGGCGCCGGCCGCGCCCTTGAGGCGGATGTCGAGCCCGTCCTCTGGCATGGCGGACGGCAGGCCACGGCCGCCGAATTCATAGTCGCGTTCGAACGGGGCTGCCCAGAACCACGGTCCATCGCCGATTGTTACGGCACCAACGGCGTTGACCGCGACGATCGCGCCGACCGTGATCCCTTCGTTCGTCATTGCCGAGGCCGAGCCGATGCCGCCTTTGAGATTGACCACGGTCGCGCCAAAGCCGGCGCCATGGCTGCCGAGCGCAAATGGCGAGGATGATGCCGCCGCAGCCGCCGCGTAACCAAGATCGCGATAGGGCGGAAACCGTCCCCATTTCTTGTCCCCGCCATTGGCGAGGTCGAACAGGATCGCCCCTGGCGCGATCGGTATGGTCATGTCGCCGATCCGGAAACCGCGGCCCTGTTCCCGCAGCCAGGCCTGCACGCCCGATGGCGAGTCGAGCCCGAAGGCCGAACCGCCGGACAGCACGATCGCATCGACCCGCTCGACGGTGCGGCTGACTTCCAGAAGATCGGATTCCCGGGTTCCCGGCCCGCCGCCGCGCACATCGATGGCGGCGATCGCCGGTTCATCGAACACGATTGCGGTGACGCCGGAGGCGAGCGCGGCATCATCGGCATGGCCGACCTTGAGGCCCGCGACATCGGTGATGAGATTGGCCGGCGCCGCGCTCATTCCGCCGCCTCCGCCGCCAGGGCAAATCCGCGCGCGGCGAGCACGCGGCGCAGATGCCGTTCCACCGCGGCCAGGTCCTCGGTCTGCAGAAACAATTCGCGATGTTCGGGCGTGAAATCGACAGCCGGCCCGAACAGAATGGTCCGGCGGTCCGCGCGCGCGATGGCCGCCTCGCCGCGATAAAACGCACTCATATCGAGTTCGTTGTGGGTGCCGAAATCACCGGCCAGCGCCACGATCGCCTGCGCGGTGAGCACATTGACATGGTTGCGGCTCGGCGTGTCCCGCCAGTCCGCGACATCGGCGCGGAGCGGGGTATGAACGGCGATCTCGACAAACGGGTTCGGATAGGGATGTCCGTCGCGATCGGTGCTCGGCTGGTCAAACGGACCGTCCGGTTGGCGCGGCACGATGCCGATCGCCAGGCCCGCGCGCGGACTGATTGCGGTGAAGCCTTCGGAGGCCGCCGCCATCACGCCGAAGCCGGCGCCGGTGAGCAGATGGGCACCGAGCTTGGCGACCAAACCGCCGACGGCGCGCGCCAGCGCGGCCTGTTGCGGGGCGATCGGCGATCCCCGCCCGAACACGCCGATGATCGGCAGTTTTCGTATCATTCCACTCGTGTCCTTCGGCCTTTCGGCGACCAGACCGGAGACGATTTTCGCGCGGCCGTCAATCGCTTGACCGGAGGATCTATCACCATCGATCACATCCGGGCGACGGCGGTTTCGAGCGCTTGCATGATGGACCGCCTCCGGCGCATTTAGGGACATGGCCGATGTCACCTTTGCCGCCGCGCTGGTCGCGGGACTGATCAGTTTCCTGTCGCCCTGCGTGCTTCCGCTGGTGCCGCCGTATCTTGTTTATCTGGCGGGGACGTCGCTCGAGCGGCTCGCCGGCGCCGAGCCCGAACCGCGGGTCAAGCGCGAAACGGTTGGCGCGGCGCTGTTGTTCGTGTGCGGATTTTCCACGGTATTCGTGGCGCTCGGCGCCAGCGCCAGCGTCATCGGCGGTGTGCTGCGAGCCTATTCGGCGCAACTCGCGATGGTCGCCGGGATTGCCATCATCATCATGGGATTGCATTTCCTCGGCCTGACCCGGATCAGCCTGTTGTCGCGCCAGGCACGTGTTGAGATGCCGAAGCCGGTCGGCTTGTGGGGCGCATACGTGATGGGGCTCGCCTTTGCGTTCGGCTGGACGCCATGCATCGGCCCGATCCTGGCGGCGATCCTGGCGGTGGCGGCATCTGAAAAGACGGCGATGCAGGGCGCGGCTCTGCTCGCGGTCTATTCGCTTGGCCTCGGCATGCCTTTCATTGTGGCGGCCTTCGCGATCGAACCGTTCGCGGCCTTCCTGTCGCGCTTCAAGCGGCACCTTCACCGTGTCGAGATGGTGATGGGTGGCTTGCTGGTCCTGACCGGAATTGCCTTCCTGACCGGCTTTGTGACCACGGTGAGCTTCTGGCTGCTGGAGAGTTTCCCGGCGCTCAGCAAGATCGGGTAGAGCGCTTCTCAAACGATATGGCCGGGCAGGTGCCCGGCCAATCGCGAAACATCCGAATTTTCGACGGGCGCAATTCGCGCCGGATCAAACCCTAGAGTTCTTGATAGGTGATCTTGCCGTCGGGACCCTTCTTCCAGACATACACGACATAGTCGAGGCGGGTGATGTCGCCCTTCTTGTCGTAGCTGATATCGCCGATCACGGTGTCGAACTTCCGGCCTGAGCGCATTTCCTCGGCCACCTTCTTGGGGTCGAGCGACTTTGCCGCTTCAGCCGCCTGCTTGAGGACCTGCACCGCCGCGTAGCTGTAGAGCGTGTAGGCTTCCGGCTCGAACTTCTTGGCGCGGAATTTCTCGACAACGGCCTTGGCCTCCGGGCGCTTGCGCGGATCGGGGCCGTAAGGTCATCAGCGTGCCTTCGACGCCGGGGCCGCCGACCGCGGCAAACTCGTCGGAGGCAATGCCGTCGCCACCCATCAGCACGGCGTTAACGCCCTGGTCGCGCATCTGCCGCACGATCAGTCCGCCTTCGGTATGCAGTCCGCCCCAATAGACCAGGTCGGCGCCTGCGGCCTTGATCTTGGAAACCAGCGCGGAGAAATCCTTCTCGCCGGTGTTGATGCCCTCATACAGCACCTCGGTGACGCCACCGGCGTTCATCGCCTTCTTGGTCTGATCGGCAAGGCCCTGGCCGTAGGTCGTCTTGTCGTGAACGATCGCGATTTTCTTGTCCTTGAAATGATCGACAATGTACTTGCCGGCGACCGCGCCCTGCTGGTCGTCACGGCCGCAGGTGCGGAAGATGTTCCACATATCGCGTTCGGTGATCTTCGGATTGGTCGAGGCCGGCGTGATCTCCAACATGCCGTTTTCCTGATAGACCTCCGAGGACGGCATGGTGACGCCGGAATTGAAGTGGCCGACCACGAACTTCACGCCGTCGGAGGCGAATTTGTTGGCGACCGAGACACCCTGCTTCGGATCTGAAACGTCGTCGCCGGTCGCCATCGTGATCTTCTTGCCGAGAATGCCGCCCGCGGCATTGATGTCTTCGATGGCCTGTTCCGCGCCGTTCTTGAGCTGCGCGCCGAAGGAGGCATTGGGGCCCGTAAACGGACCGGCCACGGCAAAGGATACGGTTTCGTTCTTCGGCTGGTCCTCGCCGCCACAACCGGCGAGGGTCAATCCGACGGCGAGCGCTAGCCCGAGGGTGGTCAGCGGTTTCATTGCAGGCTCCTGTCAGCGAAGGGGTGGGGCGTGGCCGATCCCGGTGTGAGCCGGTCTATTGATCCGGAGGGATTCAAACCGCAAACGCCGCAAAAGTCATCCCGAATTGCGAGCCTGCGATGACGTGTCATCCCGCGTGCGGAGCTGTCGCGGCGGTTCCGCAGGGCGGGCGATGAAGCCGTATTGGGTGGCCATCTGCCCGGCGCGGGTTACGCGGTAGCCGGCGAGACCGAATATGACGCAGATCGCACTGTCGACCAGATAAAACTGCAGTGACAGGAACGTCGCCCCGAACAGCGCGAAATGGATGAAGCGCAAGGCTGCGGCAAGGACGAAACCCGCCAGCACGACCTGCCAGTACGGCCGCCAGTCGAGCGCGATGGCGCGCCCGCTCAGCCAAGCGGCGGCCCCGCCCATCAGGAACGTGACCAGCAAAAAGGTGCCAAAACTGACATCGTCGTACAGAATGCCGCTCATCAGTGTTTCACCAATTGCCGTCCGCCTTCGAGATAGGCGGCCTTGACCTCGGCGCGGTTGAGCAGGTCGTGGCCGCTGCCGGACAGCGTGATCTCGCCGTTGACCATGACATAGCCGCGGTGGGCGAGCTTCAGGGCATGATAGGCGTTCTGTTCCACCAGGAACACGGTCAGCTTTTCCTCGCTGTTGAGCATCGCGGATGGCGTCGAAGATCTGCCGCACGATCAATGGCGCAAGGCCAAGCGAGGGCTCGTCGAGCAGCAGCAGTCGCGGCCGGCTCATCAACGCCCGCGCGATCGCCAGCATCTGCTGCTCGCCGCCGGAAAGCGTCCCGCCGCGCTGATGCAGCCGCTCCTTCAATCGCGGGAACAACCCAAACACGCGTTCAAGATCGCCGTCGAAATCAGCCGGCGCGCCGACGATCGCGCCCATCTGCAGGTTTTCCAGCACGGTCATCCGCGCGAAGATGCGGCGCCCCTCGGGCGCCTGCGCGATCTTCAGCGCGGCGATGTCATGGGTGGCAAGCGCGGTGATGTCGTGGCCGTCGAACAGGATGCGGCCTTCACGTGCGCGCGGATTGCCGCAGATCGTCATCATCAGGGTCGATTTGCCCGCACCATTGGCGCCGATCAGCGCGACGATCTCGCCGGCATGGACGTCGATATCGACACCCTTGAGCGCGGCGATGCTGCCGTAATAGGTGTGCACGCCGCGCACGGCGAGCAGCGGTTCGCGCTCGGCCGCGCTCATAGCCCGACCTCCGCTTCCGCCTGTTCGACCTCTTCGTCCTCGACGCCGAGATAGGCCGCGATCACCTTGGGATCGTTCTGCACGGCCTCCGGCGAGCCGTCGGCGATGCGTTCGCCGTAGTCGAGCACGATCACATGGTCGGAGATTTCCATCACCACCGACATGTCATGCTCGATCAGCAGGATCGTCGCGCCGTCGTCGTCGCGGATCGAGCGCAGCAGGGCATTGAGGTCGGCGCTTTCGCGCGGATTGAGGCCGGCCGCCGGCTCGTCGAGGCAGAGCAGCACCGGATCGGTGCACATCGCACGCGCGATTTCGAGCCGGCGCTGATCACCATAGGGCAGGGCGCCGGCCGGTTCGTCGGCACGCTCGATCAAGTCGACCTTGTCGAGCCAGTAGCGCGCCCTGTCGATTGCCGCGCGCTCGGCCCTGGCGTAGCGGCGCAGTCCGAGCGCGCCGAGAAAGGTGTAGCCCGACGCCAGCATCAGCGGATTGTGCTGCGCGACCAGAAGATTTTCCAGCACCGTCATGCCGGAAAACAGCCGGATGTTCTGAAAGGTGCGGGCAACGCGCGCCAGCCGCGTCACCTCGTGTCCCGGCATGCGCTCGAGCAGATAGAGCGCGCCGTCGCTGCGGTGGATGCCGCGCGCGCCGCGCACGGTGAGCGTCTCGATCTCGTCCCACAGACGCGGGTCACCGTGATGAAGCGCGATGCGGCCCTGCGTCGGCCTGTAGAAACCGGTAATGCAATTGAACACGGTCGTCTTGCCGGCGCCATTCGGCCCGATCAGCGCCGTGATGAAACCGCGTTCGGCTGTAAAGGACAGATCGTTGACGGCGACGAGGCCGCCGAACCGCATTGTCAGATGCTCGACCCGCAGGACCGGCGGGGGTGTGAAGCCGTTCATCCGCGGCCTTCCCCGACCAGATCGCGCACCGATGGCGGACCGGGTCTTGAGATAGACCGACGGCTGCGCGGGTCGAGACCAGTCCGCGCGGTTTCCAGACCATGATCAACACCATGCCGAGCCCGAACAGCAGCATGCGGTATTGCGTCGGCTCGAAACCCGGACCGAATACCAGTTTGAGAAATTCCAGTTCGCGCATGATCTCGGTGCCGCCGATCATGATGACGGCCGCGATGGCGACTCCCATCTGGCTTCCCATGCCGCCGAGCACCACGATCGACAGGATCACCGCCAATTCCATGAACGTGAACGTCTCCGGCGAGATGAAGCCCTGCCGGGAGGCGAAGAATGCACCGGCAACGCCGCCGAACATGGCGCCGATGGCGAAGGCGGTGAGCTTGGCGTTGGTGGTGTTGATGCCGAGCGCACGGCAGGCGATCTCGTCCTCGCGCAGCGCCTCCCAGGCGCGCCCGACCGGCAGCCGCCGCAGCCGGATCGTGACGACGGCCGTCAGCAGTGCCAGCCCGAGAATGACGTAATAGAGGAAAATGGTACGATAGATCGGACTGAACGGCAGCCCGAACACGGCGGCGAAGCCGTTGTCTGACGCATTGAACGGAATGCCAAAGAAGGTTGGCCGCGGGATCGAACTGATACCGGCATAGCCGTTGGTGACCGGCACCCAGTTGATCAGCACCAGGCGGATGATTTCGCCGAACGCCAGCGTGACGATGGCGAGATAATCGCCACGCAGACGCAGAACCGGAAAGCCGAGCAGAATGCCCCAGAATGCGGCGAGGATTCCGACAGCGGCAGCAGCAGCCAGAACGAAAAGCCGAAATTGGTCGCGAGCAGCGCATAGGAATAGGCCCCGACCGCATAGAACGCGACATAGCCGAGGTCGAGCAGGCCGGCCAAACCCACCACGATATTGAGGCCCCAGCCGAGCATCACGTAGATCAGAATCTGGATGCCGAAATTGTCGATCCACTTCGTGGCGCCGCCAAAGCCGGTCAGCGAGATCACGATTACCGGAAAGACCACGACGAAACCGAGTGCCACCCGCGCGATGTGGCGGCCGATGCCGGCGCGCCAAGCCGGCTGCGGCCGGGTGGCGGCCGTGGCGCGCTGTTGCGCGCGCCGCGCGAGCCATGGTTCGATCACGAGTGCGCCGGCAAGGCGCGCGCCCGCCACCAGCGCGACCATGATCGCGAGCAGGCCGAAGCGGGTGTCGATCACCAACTCGTTGCGGATGTTCTGGACGGTCCTGAAACCGATCAGCGGCAGGAACAGTCCAAACGCGATCAATGCCGCGATGGCGGCTTCGCGCAGCGCCTGTGCGATCGGCGATCGGGCGGCTGGAACTTCGGTGGCCGCCGGCACCTCAGACCTTCTCCACTTCCGGCCGTCCGAGCAGGCCCTGCGGCAGGAACACCATCACGATCGCCAGAATGGAGAAGGCGGCGACGTCCTTGTAGTCGATCGAGAAATACGCCGACCACAAGGTTTCGATCAGGCCGATCAGCAGACCGCCGATCACCGCGCCCGGCAGCGAGCCGATGCCGCCCAGCACCGCCGCGGTGAAGGCCTTGATCCCCGGCACGAAGCCGTCGGAGAAACTGACCACGCCATAATAGATCAGGTACATGGTGCCCGCGACTGCCGCCAGCGCGGCGCCGATGATGAAGGTGATCGAGATGGTGCGGTCGACATTGATTCCGAGCAGCGCCGCCATCTTCTGGTCCTGCTCGCAGGCGCGCTGCGCGCGGCCGAGCGCGGTCTTTGTAACAACAAACCAGAAGCACGCGAGCAGCACGGCGGTCACCAGCCAGATCGCGATCTGCTTGTAGGAAATCGCGACGTCGTAGCCGTTGCCGGACATCACCACGATGACCTCGTTGAAGATCGGCGGGATCGACTTGTTGCGCGGTCCCTGCGTGACCTGTACGAAATTCGACAGAAAGATCGACATGCCGATCGCCGAGATCAAAGGCGCCAGCCGGAACGACCCGCGCAACGGCCGGTAGGCGAACCGTTCGATCGTCCAACTCATCAGGGAGGTGAGCACCATGCCGATCACCAGCACGACCAGCAGCGCCAGCACGGTCGAACCGATGCCGAGCCAGGTGGTGAGTATCAGGAACCCGATCAGAGCGATGAAGGCCGACACCATGAACACGTCGCCATGGGCGAAGTTCACCATGCCGATGATACCGAACACCATCGTGTAGCCGATGGCGATGAGACCGTAGATGGAACCAAGCGTAATGCCGTTGATGACCTGCTGGACAAACACTTCCATACGGCGACGCCCCCCACGCCTGGGCGATTGTGAGCCCGTTCCGACAGCCGGCAGCCTCAAGCTGTAGCGCGCAATTCCGCCCAGTGGAAGCCGGTTGGCGGCGGCATCGCGCCCCATCCCCAGGCCGGCCTAAGGCGGAACAGCCGCAGCGCGAAAGCCGACGCCCACATTGACACCGGCAGCGGGACCCACTTTAGCTGTCAGTCCGCCGGCGCGTCGCCATTCGGCACCCCCATACGCGTGGTCACCGGCCAGAACCAATAATCCCGGCAGCGCCGCACGCGCCCCACGGAGGATGAGCGTATGACTCGGATGAAGGCAGAGGACGTGGTCGGCAGCACACCCCGGCCGTTTACCGGCAAGGAATACCTCGATAGCCTGCGCGACGGGCGCGAGGTCTACATCTATGGCGAGCGGGTCGCCGATGTGACCGTCGCATCCGGCCTTCCGCAACGCGGCCCGCTCGATCGCGCGGCTCTACGATGCGTTGCACGATCCGAAGATCCAAGGACGTGCTGACCTGTCCCGACCGATACCGGCTCCGGCGGCTATACCCACAAATTTTTCCGCGTCGCGCGCTCCAAGGAAGATCTGTCGGCCAGCGCGACGCCATCGCCGCAATGGGCGCGCATGACCTATGGCTGGATGGGCCGCTCGCCGGATTACAAGGCGGCGCTGATGAACACGCTCGGCGCCAATGCGCCAGCTATTACGAGCAGTTCACGGCCAACGCCCAGGCTTGGCACAAGCCGGCGCAGGAACACGTCCTGTTCATGAACCATGCCATCGTCAATCCGCCGGTCGACCGCGCCAAGGCGGCGGATGAGGTCAAGGACGTGTTCATCTCGATCCAGAAGGAGACGCGATGCCGGCATCTATCGTGTCCGGCGCCAAGGTGGTGGCGACATCGTCGGCGCTGACGCATTACAATTTCCTCGGCCAGAACGCGGCGGCGACCGTCAACGATCCCGATCTTGCGGTGATGTTCATCGCGCCGATGAACGCGCCAGGCGTGAAGATGTTCTGCCGTGCCTCCTACGAGATGATGGCGAGCGTGATCGGCCCGCCGTATCGATTATCCGCTGTCGTCGCGCTTCGACGAGAACGACGCGATCTTCGTGTTCGACAACGTGTTTGGTCCCCTGGGAGGACGTGCTGCTGCACCGCGACATCGAGAAGCTCAAGAGGTTCTATCCGCAGTCCGGCTTCACTGCACGGCTATCACGTTCCAGGGCTGTACACGGCTGGCGGTGAAGTTCGACTTTCTGGTCGGGCTTATCGCCAAGGCGCTGCGCGGCGACCGGCGCCGACGAGTTCCGCGGCAACCAGGCGATGCTGGGCGAGGTGATCGCCTGGCGCAATCTGTTCTGGGCGATTCCAACGCCATGGCCGACCATCCGATGCCCTGGGTCGACGGTGCCGTGCTGCCGAACGCGCAGTCGGCGCGAGCTACCGCGTGCTTCGCCGGTGAGCCTATGGCCGCGTCAAGGAGATCGTCGAGAAGATCATCGCCTCGGCGCTGATCTATCTGCCGTCGTCGGCGAAGGATTTCGAGAATCCGGCGATCGACAAGTATCTGGCCAAGTATGTCCGCGGCTCCTATGGCATCGGCTACAAGGAGCGCATCAAGATCATGAAGCTCCTGTGGGATGCGATCGGCACCGAGTTCGGCGGACGGCATGAACTTTATGAGCGCAACTATGCCGGCAATCACGAGGACATCCGCATTCAGACGCATCTGGAATCGCGCGCGGCACCGGCGCGCTCGATCAGATGATGGCGCTCGCCGACCAGTGCATGGCCGACTACGACGAGAACGGCTGGGGCGGCGATACCTGGCTCAATCCCGATGACGTTGCCTATTCCGGTCCGCCGGGCACGGTGCGCAGGGCGGAGTAGGGCGCCATCGCCGAAGCGGCGTTTGCCGCCGCATCGGGTTATTGGCTGTAGCGGCGCTGCGCGAATTTGTTGAAGGCAGCCGACATGATGTCCGGGTTGATGTCGGGCAGCAGAATGTCGAGAAACTGAGATCTCGGCGTAGCGCGCCTGAAACGGCAGAAATCCGGACAGCCTCAGGTCGCCGCCGGTCCGGATGATCAGGTCGGGATCGGGAAGCCCCGCGGTATCGAGATGATCGCCGATGAGCTCAGGCGACACCTGCTCGCTGGGGATATTCTTGTCGATGATTTTCCGCAATGCCCGTGTAATTTCGTCCTGACCGTCATAATCGAATGCCATGGTGACATTGGCCCTCATCAACGACGCTGTCGCCTGTTCGAGGGCGTTCAACCGGGCAACCAGTTCCGGCGCAACATTATTGAAACGATCAAGCCGCCCAATGGTGCGGTAGCGGAAGCCGCGCGGCGGATAGGTCTTTTGCGCCATATCGAGTTGGAACTGGACCGCCGCGATCAATGCCTGAACGTTGCAATCGCTTCGCCACCAGATCCGCGTCGAGGTCGGCCAAATGGTGACGTTCCGGACGCCGCGTTCGACCGCATAGTCGATGCAATTGTCGAGGGCATTCGCACCGATCGTATAGGTCTCCAACAAATCGCGCCGCTTCTGTGAGGCCCAGCGGCGGTTGCCGTCCGGAATGATCGCCACATGCTCCGGTACGAGATTGATCGATGCGATCGGGCGCGTGGCCGTCTGGACAGGCATTGTGGCTCTCCTTCCAATGTCCGATGGGCTGGGAGGCTCCAAGACAAGATGGGCTGCCTGCGCGGCACCGCATGACGCGCAAGGCCGATGCGCCGTTCAATTCACACAGAGACGTTGCGGGAAATATCGATGCGAAATTGTAGACGTGAGCTTTCGCAATAGCGCAAAATGCAATGAAATTTGCGGATGTTGTGCCACATCATGGGCGTGGGCATTGCCCAATTGACAGTGCTATAGAGACAAAGACAGCTTCCGGTCGGCGAAAAGGTGCATCACGGCCTTCGGCCTGGATTCCGGAATGTGAATTGGACATTCGATCGCAGGAAGAGAAAGCAGCCAGATGAGTTGGATCGACCAGCGCCCTGACGATGCCATGGACGGCGCGTTTGCCGCGGTCGCACCCGAGCCGGTGCGCACCGTCGAAGCCTCGGTTTTTCGCGAGGCCATGAGCCGCCTCGGCGCGGCGGTTCACGTCATCACGACGGATGGTTCCGCCGGCAAGACCGGGTTCACCGCGACGGCCGTCTGTTCGGTGTCCGATGAGCCGGCATCGCTTCTGGTCTGCCTCAACCGCCGTAGCCGCAGCGCTGGCGTCGTCCCGGTCAATCGCGTTTTCTGCGTCAACACTTTGCGGGCCGGCGAAGAAGAGATCGCCAACATGTTTGCCGGGCGGACCGGCGTTGCCGCGCATGAGCGTTTTGCCGCCGGGGAGTGGATGACGCTCGCGACCGGCAGCCCGGTCCTGCAATCCGCCGTCATCGCCTTCGACTGCCGCGTCACCGAGGTCAAGGTGGTCGCCAGTCATTATGTGATTTTCGGTGCGGTGGAGGCAGTGCGGCTCGGCCAGCACGGCCGCGCGCTGGTCTATCACGACCGGGCCTATAAGCACGTCTGAGCCTGCCGGCGGTCCCCGCCACGTGCTGCGGTGCGATCCGGGATTTTCCTGCGGCCGCAGCCGTCCTATGCTCCCGGCCATGTCGAGCCCGACCAGCCTGCCGTTGTTTCACCTCTACGGCGACCCGCCGGACGATCAGGCGTTCGACTTCATCCATATCGAGACCATCGCCTCGCGCTCATCGATCCACGACTGGATCATTCGCGCCCATCGCCACCGCAATCTGTTGCAGATCCTGGTGATTGCGAGCGGCGGCGGCGAGATGCTGTTCGAGACCGCGACGGTCGTATTCGAGGCGCCCTGTGTGGTGCGGGTCCCCGCGACCATCGCGCATGGCTTCCGGTTTTGGCCCGAGGTCACCGACGGCCACGTGGTGACCTTTACCGAGGACGTGGCGCGGACCCTCGGAACGGGCTCCGGCGGTGCGCTCGCGCGCCTGGATGCGCTGTTCGCCGAGCCGGTCATTCCGCTCGCGGGCGGCGGCGTGGGTGGCGAGATCGAGCGGCTGAGCCGGCTCTGCGGCGAAATGCATGAGGAACATTTCCTGGCGCGCGAGGGTTACGCACTCGCAATGCGCAGTCTGCTGGCCCTGCTGGCGGTCGAGGTCACGCGGCTTGCGGCCAGCCGGGCGCGCTCGGGCGCGGTGACCTTGCAGCCGGTCGACGCGACGGTCGATGCCTTGCGTCGCCTGGTCGATGAACATTTCCGCCAGCAACGGCTGATCGGCTTTTATGCCGAACGCATGGCGATGACGACCGATCGCCTCAACGATCATGTTAAGCGCGCGACCGGGGTGACCGCCGGGCATTTGATCCGCCAGCGCGTCCTGACCGAAGCCAAGCGTCAGCTTGTTTTCACCAGCCAGCCCATCCACGAAATCGCCTATGATCTCGCCTTCTCCGACCCCTCGCATTTCGCCCGCTTTTTCCGCCGCCAGACCGGAAAAACGCCGCAGGCGTTCCGCGAGGAGCGCGGCGGGTAGGGCATTTCCGGCGCTTTCCAAACCCGACCTCGATGCAAAACGCTTGCGCGCCGCGCGCGCCGGGCCGCGCCATTAAGGTAAACAAAGGGTTGATCTTGCCGCCGGAGTGTCTGCGCCCGAAACTTGTCATTGCCATGCGTTTCATCCCTGCCGCGGTTCATGTCACCCTGATCGGGATAGCGCTGTTTTTCGCGCTGATGCTGGGCAGCGCCGGGCTGTGGGCCTTGAACGCGCCGCTCTACGGGATCGAGGATGCCGGCCGATCGCAGGCCGTCATCGGCCTTGGTCGGCTGTTCGACCTCGGAACCGTGGGACAGATGCGGATCGCGGCGGTGACCGGCGCCTTCAAGGTCGGAATCGGCTCGATCTTCGCGTTGCACCTGTTCGACCGCGCGCGGGCGATATTCGGTCGTTCTTTTGATCAAGAGAGCCTTGAAGCGGCGCTTGTGCTGGTGACCGCGCTGACGCTGATCCTGGGCCTACCGGCGCTGCTGGCCGGTAATGCCGTGCTCATCGCCAACCACGCGACGATTCTTTTGCTGGCCGGTGTCGCGGCGCTGCTCAGCACCGTGGAGCGCATGGCGTTTGAACCGTCGCTTCCCGATCCCGCGCCTACTGAGGCTGCGCCTAACGAGCATTCTTCTGCGCAACCTCGTTGACGATGGTTGTTGCCGCGCGGAAGGCGTGGTTTGCCGCCGGCACGCCGCAATAGATCGCCTGCTGCATGATGATCTCCTTGACATCGTCGGCCGAAAGCGCGCCCTCTGTCAGCGCCGTGCGCACATGCAGATTGAACTCTTCCCATTTGTTGAGCGCGAGCAGGGTGCCGATCACCAGAATGCGACGGGTGCGTTCGTCGAAATGCGGCCGCATCCACAAATCGCCCCAGGCATAGCGGGTGATGAAGTCCTGAAACTCGGCGTTAAAATCGCTGCGTGAATCCTCCGAACGTTTCACCCATTCCTCGCCGAGAACCTGGCGGCGGCGCGACTTGCCCTGTTGCAGACGTGCGTTGTCATCCATGACGTGCTCCTCCCGAGCGGTGATGCGTTTTGTTGTTCGACTATTGTCGCAGCAGAAAATTCAGAACGGCGTCGTTGTAGGCTTTCGGTTGTTCGATATTGGAAATATGCGCGGCGTCGATCACGAACGTTTCGGCGCCTGGAATATTGTCGCGGATATATTCGCCCGCCTCCGGAACGGTGGCCGGATCGTGGCGCCCGATCATGACCAGCGTCGGCACATTGATCTTCGGCAACAGGTCGCGATGATCCATGTCGCGCACCGCTTCGCCACAGGCAATGAAACCGTCGAGCGGGGTCGCGACAAAGGCTTCGGTGACGCGCGCGATCGCCTCCGGCTCGCGTTCGCGGAAGCCGGACGTAAACCAGCGCTCCATCATCGGCCCCGCCATGGGCGCAAGGCCATTGTTGCGGGCGAATTTCAGCCGGTCGTTCCAGGCCTGCTTGTCGGAATAATACGAGGAGGTGTTGGACAGGACGAGCTTCTCGACACGCTCGGGCGCGTTGGCGCCGAGCCATTGCCCGACCATGCCGCCCATCGAAAGCCCGACCCAGTTGACCTTCTCGATGCCGAGCGCATCGAGCATGCCGACCACGTCGCGTCCCAGCCGTTCCATCGTGTAGGGACCTTGCGGTACGCCCGACTTGCCGTGGCCGCGCCGGTCATAGCGCACCAGACGAAAGTGCTCCGTGAAGGGCGCAACCTGGCCGTCCCACATATGCAGGTCGGCGCCGATCGAATTCGACAGCATGAGGACCGGTGCGTTCTCCGGGCCTTCGACGACGACATGGATCGGGCAGCCTTCGACATCGATCATCGGCATGGGCGTCTCCCTTTTCATTCTCTTGAATATGCACCGCGGCGCGGCGCAGCGGTCCGATTGAAATCTGTCAATTCACGAACGGCCGTGGCTGCGCATTTTGGTCGACGCAATCAGCCGCTCGATGAAAGTCTGCGCCACGCCCTGGTACGCCGTCGGCTCGAACAGCCGTCCAAGATCGCCGGCGGACAGATGCGCCATGATCCGTTCGTCGGCGCGCAGCACTTCCTCGAAATGGCGCTTTTCGGTCATGGCTTTGCGGCTGGCCTCCGCGATCAATTTGCCGGCCTGGGCCTGGCCGATCTTGGCCGCCAGGGTAAAGGCGATCGCGTCAGCCATATGGAGGCCGCGCATTCGGTCGAGATTGGCGCGCATGCGTTCGGCATCGACCTCGAGGCCCTGCGCTGATCGCGACGATGGCTTCGAGCGCCCCGGAGGTGGCGAGCGCCAGCGCCGGGAATGTCAGCCACTGCGCCTGCCAGCCGCCGACGGCGCGCTCATGCTCCTGAACCTGCGCGGCGAAGATGGTGGCGGCCAGGTTCGGCGCGATCATCGCGGCCGTGATCGCAACCGTGGCGGTGACCGGGTTGTGCTTGTGCGGCATGCCGGCGCTGTCGTCGGTCGCGGGCGCGGCCGGCTCGAAAGCTTCGGCGACATCGGTTTGCATCAGCAAGCGCGACATCGCGCGCGATCTTGCCGCAGGTGCCGGTCAGGATCGCAAGTGCTCCGGCGATCTCCGCCAGGCGGTCGGAATGGCTGTGCCAGGGGGCGTCGGGCAGCGGCAGATTGAGCAGGGCGGCGAGCCGGTCGGCGACCTCGAAACCGCGATCGCCGAACGCTGCCAGCGTTCCGGCCGCGCCGCCGAATTGCAGAAACAGGGCCTCGCGCCGCAACCGCTGCAGGCGCACCCGCGAGCGCCCGAGCGCCGCCGCGTAACCGGCGAGCTTGAGACCGAACGGCATCGGCAGCGTGTGTTGCAGCAGCGTGCGCGCCGCCGTCGGCGTGCGGCGATGCCGGCCGGCGAGTGCCGTGAAACCTTCGATGGCGCGGTCGAGATCGGCCGTCAGCGCATCGATTACCGCGCGCAATTCCAGAACCAGCGCGCTGTCGATCACGTCCTGACTGGAAGCGCCCCAATGGACATAGCGTGCCGCCTCCGCATCGGACCGCGCGACCTGCGCGGTCAGCGCCCTGACCATCGGCGCGGCGAAATTTCCCGCGGCAACGGCTTGCTCGCTGAGGCTTTCAAGATCGTAGCGTTCCGCCTTGCAGGCCGCCGAGATCGGATCGATCGCCGTCACCGGGATCACACCGGCGGCGGCCTGCGCCCGCGCCAGCGTGCTTTCAAAGTCCAACATTCGCTGCAGTCGCGAACGATCACCGACCGTGGCGCGCATGGTCGCGCTCGACAAGAGCGGGGTCAAAAGGGGGGAAGTGGCGAATGTTTCGGTCATGATGGCGGCTGGTTCGGGCCGACAGACTTAGCCGCCCTGCGGTGCCACGCCAATCCCCAATGCTCGCCGATGACCACTTGTCCGTCCGCCGTGACCGGGACGCTGAATTGCATCAAGGCGCTTCCCTGTTTCGTCCGAAGGGTTTAATCCGTGACCCTTCAGCTTAGAGCGCATGCGCGATCACGCATACCGAGGGGAGATCAGGCCATGGCGATGACGATGACAGGCGAAGTTCAACTCGCCGCGCCCCGTCAGGAGGTGTGGGAAAAGCTGAACGATCCCGAGGTGCTCAAGAAATGTATTCCGGGATGCGAACAGCTTGACAAGGTCTCCGATAACGAAATGCACGCGCTCGCGACGGTGAAGGTCGGCCCCGTCAAGGCGCGCTGGAAAGGCAAGGTGTTCCTTGAGGACCTTGATCCGCCCAACAGTTATCGCATCGTGGGCGCGGGCGAGGGCGGCATTGCCGGTTTCGCCAAAGGCGGTGCCAAGGTTACGCTGACCGACAAGGATGGCGGCACGCTTCTGTCCTATGACGTCGAGGCCCAAATTGGCGGCAAGCTTGCCCAACTCGGGCAGCGGCTGATCGTTGGCGCTGCCAAGAAGATGGCCGACCAGTTTTTCGCCAATTTTGCCGCTGCGGTGGCCGCCCCCGTTGGTTAGGTTGCGCCCCGGTCGTACCTGCAACAAAAGGATGGTCTCAGGTTGCACTGCAATCGCTCTTGACCGCGCGGGCGCCTGGGGTTCAGACTTGTTTTCGTTCTAAATCTCGAAAAGAGGCAAAATCCCCCCGAATTTGCCCAGGGCGATCACCGATGCGGCGGTCGCAATGAAAAAATCGGCCTTCGGCCCGGAATTGGAGGAGCACCATCATGTCCAAAGTCGCGATGACGGTAAACGGCAAGGCCGTCTCCGGCGATGTCGATCCCCGCACGCTTCTGGTGCAGTTTCTGCGCGAGCATCTGCGGCTGACCGGCACCCATGTCGGATGCGATACGTCGCAATGCGGCGCCTGCGTGGTGCACATTGATGGCAAGGCGGTGAAATCCTGCACCACCTTCGCGTGGCAGGCCGACGGCGCCAACGTGACCACCATCGAAGGCTTGGCGGGGGCAGGCGAGCCGCTGCATCCGATGCAGGAGGCGTTCCGCGAGAACCATGGCCTGCAGTGTGGCTATTGCACGCCCGGCATGATCATGACGGCGATCGATATGGTCAATCGCAAGGGCTTCGAGCTCGACGACCGCACGATCCGTGAGGAGCTCGAAGGCAACCTCTGCCGCTGCACCGGTTATCACAATATCGTCAAGGCGATCGCGGCCGGCGCTCGCGCGATGGGTAAGGGAGCAGGTTCGGGCCAAAGAGCCGCGGAATAGCGGCCGAGCCCATCATCATCCGGAGGAAACTGCCATGAGCGCGACCATGATTGGCGCGCCGGTGCGCCGCACAGAAGATCAACAATTCATCACCGGCCACGGGTCCTATACCGACGATATCCAACGCCCGTTTCAGACCTATGCGCATTTTCTGCGCTCGCCGCACGCCCACGCCACGATCAACAGCATCGACACCCGAGCCGCGGCCAAGATGCCGGGCGTGCTCGCCGTCTATACCGGTGAGGATATTGCCAAGGACGGCGTCGGCGATCTGATCTGCGGCTGGATGGTGAACTCCAAGGACGGTTCGCCGATGCATGCCGGCGGCCATCCGGCGCTCGCCAAGGGCAAGGTGCGCTATGTCGGCGATCATGTCGCGGTGGTGATTGCCGAGACGCTCGATCAGGCCAAGAGTGCCGCAGCGGAAATCAAAGTCGATTACGGCGTCCTTTCGGCGGTCACCGATCTCGCCAAGGCCGGCAATGCCGGGCTGGCACAGATCCACGACGCCGCGCCGCGCAATATGGTCTACGACTGGGTGATTGGCGACCAGGGCGCGACCGATGCGGCGTTTCGTTCCGCCAAGCACGTCACCAAGCTGGACATGATCAACAACCGCCTGATCCCGAATGCGATCGAACCGCGCGCGGCGATCGGCGAATATGATCAGGGCACCGAATCTTTCACCTTGTGGACGACAAGCCAGAACCCGCATGTTGCGCGGCTGGTGCTGTCGGCGTTCGTCGGCTTGGCGCCCGAGCACAAGTTCCGCGTCATCGCGCCGGATGTCGGCGGTGGATTTGGTTCGAAGATTTTCATCTATGCGGAAGAGACCGTGTGTGTCTGGGCGTCGAAAAAGGTCGGCCGCCCGGTGCGCTGGACCGCGGAGCGCAATGAATCGTTCCAGGCCGACGCCCATGGCCGCGATCACATCACCCATGCCGAAATGGCGCTCGACGCCAACGGCAAGATCCTCGGCCTGCGGGTTAAGACGCTCGCCAATCTTGGCGCTTATCTCTCGACCTTTTCCTCGGCGGTGCCGACATTCCTCTATGCGCCGCTACTCTCCGGGCAATACGAAATCCCGGCGATCTTCTGCGAGGTCGACGGCTTCTACACCAACACCGCGCCGGTCGATGCTTATCGCGGCGCCGGCAGGCCGGAAGCCTGTTTCGTGATCGAGCGGATGATCGAGGTCGCCGCCCGCGAATTGGGGATCGATCCCGGCGAACTGCGCCGGCGCAACTTCGTCAAGACGTTCCCGTATCAGACCCCGGTTGCCTCGCTCTATGACGCCGGCGATTACGACGCTTCGTTGAAGAAGGCGCTCGAGGTCGCGGAGTACAAGGACTTCGGCAAGCGCAAGCGCGAGGCCGCCCGGCGCGGCAAGCTGCGCGGCATCGGGTTCTCGTCCTATATCGAGGCCTGCGGGGTCGCACCGTCGGCGGTCGTCGGTTCGCTGGGTTGCGGCGTCGGCCTGTGGGAATCGGCCGACATTTCCGTGACCCCGACCGGCATGGTCGAGGTCCTGACCGGCACCCACAGCCACGGCCAGAGCCATGAGACCACGTTCGCCCAGCTTGTCTCCGACCGGCTCGGCATTCCGATGGAGAACGTGGTCATCGTCCATGGCGACACCGACAAGGTGCAGTTCGGCATGGGCACTTACGGCTCGCGTTCCGGCGCCGTCGGCATGAGCGCGGTTGCGCTCGCCCTCGACAAGGTGATCGCCAAGGGCAAGCAGGTTGCCGCCCATGTGCTGGAAGCCTCCGAGGGTGATATCGAATTCAAGGACGGCAAGTTCTCGGTCGCCGGCACCGACAAGTCCGCGGCTTTCGGTGAGATCGCGCTTGCCGCCTATGTCGCGCACAAGTTCCCGACCGCCCATATCGAGCCAGGGCTGAAGGAACAGTCGTTCTACGATCCGACCAACTTCACCTTCCCGGCGGGCTGCCACATCTGCGAGGTCGAGATCGATCCGGAGACCGGTGTCACCGAGATCGTGAACTGGACGGCTGTCGATGATTTCGGCGTGGTAATCAATCCGATGGTGGTGGCAGGCCAGGTTCATGGCGGCATTGCCCAGGGTGTAGGGCAGGGGCTGCTTGAGGGCTGCGTTTATGACGACAGCGGGCAATTGCTCACCGGCTCCTACATGGACTATTGCATGCCGCGGGCGGAGAACCTGCCATCGTTCAAGCTGGCGTTCACCGAGACCCGCTGTCCGTCCAATCCGCTCGGCATCAAGGGCTGCGGCGAGGCCGGCGCGATCGCCGCCCCGGCGGCCTTGATCAATGCCGTCACGGATGCGGTCGGCACCGAAGACATTACGATGCCGGCATCGGCACCAACGGTTTGGCGCGCGATCCAGCGCGTCGCGAAGACACAGCAAGCTGCGGAATAACGGGAGAGTCGAATGTACGCCTTCACCTATCATCGGCCCGCGACGGTCCGGCAAGCGGCCAATCTGCTCGCCAAGCACGAGGACGCCAAGCTCCTGGCGGGCGGTCATACGCTGATCCCGACCATGAAAATGCGGCTGGCGGGGCCCACAGTTCTGATCGACATGTCGAAGATCGAGGGCCTGTCCGGCATCGAACTCAAGGGCCGTGCGCTGGTGATTGGTGCAATGACTCCGCACGCCGAGGTCGCGAACTCACCGATCGTGCAAGAGCACCTGCCCGCGCTTGCCCATCTTGCTTCTGAGATTGGCGATCCGGCCGTGCGCCACCGCGGCACCATCGGCGGTTCGATCTCCAACAACGATCCCAACGCAGATTATCCGGCCGCCTGCCTCGGCCTTGGCGCCACCATCATCACCAACAAGCGGCGCATCAAGGCGGACGATTTTTTCACCGGCCTGTTCGAGACCGCGCTGGCACCGGATGAGATCGTCACCAAGGTCTCGTTCCCGCTGGTCAAGAAGGCCGGCTACGCCAAGTTCCCGAACCCGGCATCGCGCTATGCGCTGGTCGGGGTGTTCGTCTCCAAGCGTGGCGCGGAAATCCGCGTCGCCGTCACCGGAGCCGGCCACGGCGTTTTCCGGGTGCCGGAATTCGAACAGGCGCTGAAGAAGCGCTTCTCGCCGAAGTCGCTCGAAGGCTTGACGGTGCCGGCGGACGGCCTCTCAAGCGACATCCATGGCAGCGCGGAATATCGCGCGCATCTGGTCGGCGTCATGGCCAAGCGCGCGGTCGCCGCGGCCGGCTGATTTTACGGCTCTGGGTTTGCGCCCGGGAGTTCCGGGTTTAGGTGTCACGTCAGCCCCTGTCCTCGAAGCCCTTGCAGGCGCTATCGGGGATGGGGGCTTTCGTTTATAGGAACGGGCGAGGAGCAGGTGGCGGCTCGGTCCGGCAAACTCCGCGAACAGCCTGCGAATTGCCGTCCGGCGCATCAAATTGCCACCGGCCGGGGCTGGTTATGAGAAAACCGATCGGGCTGCACCCCGGTTGTCGAAAGGCGCATTGAGTGACTGAACTTCCGCAATCCATCGACGGCACGCAAAAGCTGCTGGCCGATACCGACTATATCGCCGACCGGTCGTTGGCGACCGTGCTGTATCTAGCCCTCAAGATGGGCCGCCCGCTGTTTCTGGAAGGCGAGGCCGGTGTCGGCAAGACCGAGATCGCCAAGGTGCTGTCCAAGGGCCTCGGTCGGACCCTGATCCGGCTGCAATGTTACGAGGGGCTCGATGTCGCCGCGGCCGTCTACGAATGGAACTATGGCGCGCAGATGATCGCGATCCGCGTTGCCGAGGCCGAAGGCGGCGTCGACCACGATCTCCTTTCGCACGATGTTTTTTCTGAGCGCTATCTGATCAAACGGCCACTGTTGCAGGCGCTCGAGCCGGACACCGCCGGCCCGCCGGTGCTTTTGATCGACGAGCTTGACCGCGCCGACGAGGCGTTCGAGGCGTTTCTGTTGGAAGTACTGGCGGACTTTCAGGTGACCGTGCCCGAGCTCGGAACCTTCAAGGCCGAGCGTCCGCCGATCGTCATCATTACATCCAACCGGACTCGTGAAATTCACGACGCGCTCAAGCGGCGCTGCCTCTATCATTGGGTCGGCTATCCGAATGCGGAACGCGAACTGGCGATCGTCCGCACCAAGGTCGCCGGGATCAGCGAGCAGCTCTCGCGCGAAGTCGTCGCCTTCGTGCAGGCCTTGCGTAAGGAGGACCTGTTCAAGTCGCCAGGCGTTGCCGAGACGCTCGATTGGGCGGCCGCGCTTTCCGAACTTGATGTGGTGGCGCTGGATCCCGCGACCGTCTCCGACACGCTCGGCGTGTTGTTGAAGTATCAGGACGACATTGCGCGCCTCGATGGCTCCAAGACGAAGGAACTGCTCGATCAGGTCCGTGCCGAATTGCGCGCGACGGGGTGAGGGCAAAAGCCGTGGCAGATGACGGCCGGCTGGCGGAAAATATTGTCTACTTCGCGCGCGCGCTGCGCGCGGCGGGAATGCCGGTCGGCCCGGGCTCGGTGCTCGATGCGTTGGAGGCGGTCCGCACCGCCGGTGTCGGCGCTCGCGAGGATTTCTATTGGACGCTCCATGCGGTGTTTGTGAAACGCCACGAACATTCCATCCTGTTCGATCAGGCGTTCCGCGCCTTTTTCCGCCGCCGCGGCTATCTCGACAAGCTGCTTGCCGCGATGCTGCCGCAGGCCCCGCCCGCGGAGACGGTCGAGCCGGAAGCCGGCGCGCGCCGGATCGAGGAGGCCTTGTTTGCCGGCTTGAATGAGCCGCAACCCAAGCCGCCGGAAGTTGAGTACGACGCCCGGCTCACGGTGTCAGACCGCGAATTGCTGCAGCGGAAGGATTTCGCGCAGATGAGCGCGGCCGAGATCGCCGCCGCCAAGGCCGCCATTGCCCGCCTGGTGCTGCCGCTCGATGAAGCCAAGACCCGGCGCCTGGCGCCGAGCCGCCGCGGCCGCCAGATCGACATGCGCCGCACCCTGCGCGCGAGCATGAAGGCCGGCGGCGCCTTCATCGATCTGCGCAAGCTCGGTCCCAAGACCAAGATGCCGCCGATCGTGGCGCTGCTCGATATTTCAGGCTCGATGAGCCAGTACACCCGGCTGTTCCTGCATTTCCTGCATGCGGCGACGGACGCGCGCAAGCGGGTCTCGACCTTCCTGTTCGGCACCCGGCTGACCAATGTCACCCGAGCGCTTAAGACCAGGGACCCCGACGAGGCACTGGCGGCCTGTACCGCCAGCGTCGCCGACTGGTCCGGCGGCACCCGCATTGCCGGTTCGCTGCATGCCTTCAACAAGCTGTGGGCGCGCCGGGTGCTGACCCAGGGCGCGATCGTGCTCTTGATCACCGATGGGCTCGAACGCGACGCCGACGACAACCTCGCCTTTGAGATCGACCGCCTGCATCGCTCCTGCCGGCGGCTGATCTGGCTCAATCCGCTTTTGCGGTTCGACGGCTTCGAGGCCAAGGCGAAAGGCATCCGGGCGATGCTGCCGCACATTGACGAAATGCGTCCGATACACAATCTGGAGTCCATGACGGAACTCGTCCAGGCGCTGTCGGGCAAGGGAAGGCGGGTCGGCGACCCCAAGGCCCTGCTGCGCCAGGCGGCGTAAATTCAAAGCCGGCCCATTGCGGCCGGCGATTGCACAGGAGGCGCGGATGCTGGCGCGTGATGAAGACATCCTCAAAGCGGCCGAGGACTGGCGAAAAGAAGGGCGCGGCGTTGCGCTCGCGACCGTGGTCGAGACCTGGGGCTCGGCGCCGCGTCCGGTCGGCTCCAACCTGGTGATCGACGAGGAGGGCAACTTTCTCGGCTCGGTCTCCGGCGGCTGCGTCGAAGGCGCGGTGGTCACCGAGGCGCTCGACGTGATCGAGAGCGGCAAGCCGAAGACCCTGGAATTCGGCGTCGCCGACGACACCGCCTGGAAGGTCGGCTTGTCTTGCGGCGGCACCATCCGCGTGTTTGTCGAAAAGATCGACTGACGGACCGTCGCTGCAACGTCGTCCGTTTCTCTATACGGATTGCCGATCAGGCAGAGTGATCACCGATGCGCCTCGACATTCTCAAAGCCCTCAACGCCCAACGCGATGCACGCCATGCCGCGATCGTGGTCACCGATATGGAAACCGGCGAACAACGTCTGGTGAAAGCGGACGAGGTCGCTAGCGATCTGTTGCGTTCGGTGCTGGAAGAGCGCCTGCGCTCCGGCAAGAGCGGCATGGCCGAGACGCCCGAGGGCCGGGTGTTCCTGACCGTGCACGTGCCGTCGGTTCGACTGGTCATTACCGGCGCGGTCCATATCAGTCAGGCGCTCGCGCCGATCGCTTCATTGCTCGGCTACGACGTGACGATCGTCGATCCGCGCACGGCATTCGCTTCGCCCGAACGGTTTCCCGACGTGAAGGTGATCGCGGAATGGCCGGATGTCGCGTTGCCGCCGTTGAATGTCGATCGCTACACCGCGTTCGTGGCGTTGACCCACGATCCAAAGATTGACGATCCGGCGCTCAAGCACGCGCTCGCGCGCGAATGCTTCTATATCGGTGCGCTCGGATCGCGGAAGACTCATGCGCGCCGTATCGAGCGCTTGACGGCGGAGGGTCTCAGCAAGACGGATCTCGATCGCATCCGCGCTCCGATCGGCTTGGCGATCGGTGCCATGTCGCCGGCGGAAATCGCTGTGTCGATCATGGGCGAGATCACCGCCGCCCTGCGCCTGCCGGCGGAGAAGCGATCATGAAATTCGGCGCCGTCCCCGTGCGCGAGGCCGCGGGCGGGGTGGCGGTGCATTCGATCCGCAAGCCTGGCTTTGTTCTGAAGAAAGGCACCGTCATCGGCGAAGCGGAAATTGCCGGTTTGGAATTGGCCGGCATCCGCGAGATCGTTGTGGCGCGTATGGAGCCGGCGGATGTGTCTGAGGACGTTGCCGCCGCCGACATCGCCACGGCGGTCGCGGGGCAGGGCGTTCGCGTCGACCGCGCCTTTACCGGGCGCGCCAATCTGTTCGCGGAAACGGCTGGCGTCCTGGTGGTCGACAAGGCCGCGATCGATGATCTCAATCTGATTGATGAATTGATCACCTTCGCAACCTTGCCGGCGTTCAAGCCGGTGGTCGAAGGCGAAATGATCGCCACGGTGAAAATCATTCCATTCGCGGTCACGACGCAAGCCCGCGACAGCGCGGTCGCCGCAGCCGAAAAGGCCAGACCGCTTGTGCGGGTTGCGCCATATGGGATTCGCAAGGTCGGCGTGGTGTCGACGTTGTTGCCCGGCCTTGCCGACAAGGTCATCGACAAGACATTGCGGGTCACTGCCGAGCGCTTGGCGCCCGCCGGCGCCGCGATCATTGCCGAGAAGCGCGTCCCCCACGACCAGCAGGCACTCGCCGGTGCCATTGATGATGTGCTGAAGGCCGGCGCCGAGCTCGTCCTCGTCTTTGGAGCTTCTGCCATCGCCGACCGGCGCGATGTGATCCCGGCGGCGGTCGAGGCGATCGGCGGCCGCATCGAGCATTTCGGCATGCCGGTCGATCCCGGCAATCTGTTGCTGATCGCGGAGGCCGGCGGCCGGCCGCTGCTGGGCGCGCCGGGCTGTGCGCGCTCGCCGAAGGAAAACGGCTTCGACTGGGTGCTGATGCGGTTGCTTGCTGGACTTAAGGTTTCGCGCGCCGACATCACCGGCATGGGCGTCGGTGGTCTGCTGATGGAGATCGTAACGCGTCCACAGCCGCGCGCCGAGCCGGTTGTCGTACCGGCCAGGAAGCAGCCGCGCATCGCTGCGGTCATTCTGGCGGCCGGTCGCAGCACCCGCATGGGCGGTCCCAACAAATTGATCGCCGAGATCGGCGGCAAACCGCTGGTCCGCATCGCCGCCGAGCAGGCGCTCGCCTCGCATGCGACGCCGGTGATTGTCGTCACCGGACACGAGCGCGAGCGGGTCGCGGCCGCTCTGAACGGTCTTGCTGTGACCATCGTTCACAATCCATCGATTCGCCGATGGGCTCGGCACGTCACTCAAGGTCGGCATCAATGCCATGCCGGGCGACGTCGATGGCGTCATCGTCTGTCTCGGCGATATGCCGCAGGTCGACGCCGCGCTGATCGACAGTCTGATTGCCGCCTTCGATCCGGAGCAGGGCGCTCTCGTGGTGGTTCCGACCATCGCGGGCAAGCGCGGCAATCCGGTGCTGTGGTCGCGGCGCTTTTTTCCAGATCTTGTTGCCGTGGAGGGCGATGTCGGCGCCCGCCACCTGATCGGCGCCTATTCCGAAGCGGTGGCGGAAGTGCCCGTCACCGGCCAGGCCGCGCTGGTCGATGTCGACACCCCCGAGGCGCTGCTCGCGGTCAAGGCCGAGATCGAAAACGCCTGACCGTCGGGCTTCGCGCCGACTCCAAAAATCATCCTACAGCCGCTTGGATCGCCCCCTTGCGGAGCGGCGAGTTCGGTCTTATCTAGAAATGACTGACCGGTCAGTCATTGTGAGGATTCATGGCGCGCAAATCAATCGGCGGTCTCGGGAAAAGGCGGGTGCTGGAACCGGCGCGACCAAGCCATCATGCCGCTCCGGCGAACAAGGCAGAAGCCGGGACCACGGCGAAATCCAGGTCAGCCAAGTCAGCCAAGTCAGCCAAGTCAGCCAAGTCAGCCAAGTCAGCCAAGTCAGCCAAGTCAGCCAAGTCGCCAGCCAGGCAGCCGGAACGCGATCCGCGTACGGAACGGCGCGAGGCGATCCTCGATGCCGCATTGGATGAATTCGCCGCCAGCGGTTTTGCCGCCGCGCGGATGGAAGACGTCGCTAGGCGCGCCGGCGTCGCCAAGGGCACGCTCTATCTCTATTTCCGCGACAAGGAGACCCTGTTTCAGGAACTGATCCGCTCGATCATGGGACCGCTGGTCGGCAGGCTGGAATCGGCGCCGTTCGCCGACCTGCCGTTCCGTGCCCTGGCCGAAGCCATCATCGATCTTTTTGTGCGCGAAATTTACGGCACGCGCCGCAAGGATGTGATCCGATTGATGATCGCCGAGGGGCCACGTTTTCCCAAGCTCGCCGAGTTCTATTATCACGAGGTGATCGAGAGCGTGCTTGGCGCCTTGCGCCGCCTCCTGGAGCGGGCGGTCGCACGTGGCGAAGTCAAGTATGCCGCGATCGCGCGATTTCCGCATCTTCTGGTCGCTCCCGGTCTTGTGGCGATCGTCTGGAATGGCCTGTTCGACCGATTTGCACCGCTCGATGTCGCAGCGCTGATGCGCGCGCATCTTGATCTGGTGCTGGGCGAGGAGGGCGTGCCGTGACCCTTCACCGCTTCGCTGTCATCGTGGCGCTGCTGATGGCAACTTTTGTCCTGTCCGCCTGCGAGAAAAAGCCGACCGACACTTATCAGGGCTGGATCGAGGCGGACCTGGTGTTCGTCAGCCCGGACGAAAACGGCCGCGTCGAAACGTTGTCGGTCAAGGAAGGTGACGCCGTCACCAAGGGCGCGCCGCTGTTCACGCTCGATGATGAACTGCAGCAGGCCGATGCCGATGTCGCGCGCGCTGCGGCGGAGAACGCCAAACTGGCGCTCGATCGCGCCAGCAAGCTCTACAAGACGCGCGTCGGTACCGAGAAGGCCTTTGAGGATGCCGAGGCGACCCAGCGGACCGCCGACGCCCGGCTCAACGCGGCGCGGACACGGCTCACGCGCCGCAAGATGTTCAGTCCAGTCGCCGGCAGCGTCGCATCAGATCTATTTCCGGCGTGGCGAAATCGTGCCGGCCGGGACGCCGGTGGTAGCCCTGCTTCCGCCGGGCAATATCAAGGTGCGCTTCTTCGTCCCGGAGACGCTGCTGCCACACCTCTCGCTCGGCGAAAGTCAGCGTGCGCTGCGACGGCTGTGCCGAGGCTGAAGGCGCGCATCAGCTTCATCTCGCGCAATGCCGAATACACACCGCCGGTGATCTACAGCCGCGAAGAACGGACCAAGCTCGTCTTCATGGTCGAGGCGCGACCGGACGATCCGGAGAAGCTCCGCGTCGGACAGCCAGTCAGCGTTGCGCTACCGCCAGCGTCCGGGACCGCGCGATGACCGACGCGCACCGAGATCGTCATTGATGTCGCACGGCCTGACCAAGCGGTTCGGCGACCACACCGTCGTGCACGATCTGTCGATGCAGGTGCCGCGTGGAACGATCTATGGCTTCCTCGGGCCCAACGGTTCCGGCAAGACCACGACGATCCGCATGCTATGCGGCCTGCTCACGCCCGACGAGGGCGAAGGCACCTGCCTCGGCTACAACATCCGTGACCGAAGCCGAGCAGATCAAGCTGCTGGTCGGCTACATGACACAGCGCTTCAGCCTGTATGAGGACCTGTCGGTGCGCGAGAATCTGGAATTCGTCGCACGCCTTTACGGCCTTGCCGACCCGAAGCATGACGCACAAGCGATGATCGAACGGCTCGGGCTGCCGGCCGCGAGGAACAGATCGCCGGCACGCTGTCCGGCGGCTGGAAGCAGCGGCTGGCGCTCGGCGCCTGCACGCTGCCGAGCCCACAATTGCTGCTGCTCGACGAGCCTACTGCCGGCGTCGACCCCAAGGCGCGACGCGAGTTCTGGAACGAGATCCATGCGCTTGCGGCGGAAGGCCTGACCGTTCTGGTCTCGACCCACTACATGGACGAGGCCGAGCGCTGTCATGAGATCGCCTATATCGCCTATGGCGAACTGCTGACGCATGGAACGGTCGAACAGGTCGATCGAGCGATCGCACTGATCACCTATACCGTCAGCGGCGACGGCGATCACCGCCCGGTCGGCACTGAGCTAGGAACTGACCGAAAACCCGGCGTCGACATGGTCGCGCCGTTCGGCGCCAGCCTGCACGTCTCCGGCCGCGATGGAGCCGCACTCGAAGCCGCGATCGCGCCCTATCGGAACCGGCCCGGCTTGACCTGGAAACTGCAGCGAACCTTCGCTGGAAGACGTATTCATCGACCTGATGTCGAAGGCGCGGGACAATTTCCAATGAACGCGTCGCACAGCGCTCTGAACTTCTCCCCGCGCCGGTTTCTGGCGGCCGCACCGACGGGCGATGGTGATCAAGGAGTTCATCCAGCTCCGGCGCGACCGACTGTCGTTCGGCATGATCATCATGATCCCGCTGATGCAGCTTATGCTGTTCGGCTACGCCATCAATACCACGCCGCGCGACCTGCCGACCGCAGTGTTGCTTGCGGAGCACAGTGACGTCGGCCGCTCGATCCTCGCGGCGCTGGAGAACACGCGCTATTTCAAGATTACACGTCAGGTCTGCGACACGAGGCCGAATTCGACCATGTGCTGGCATCTGGCAGTGTGCTGTTCGCGATCGAAATTCCCGCCGGCTTCGAGCGCGCGCTGCGGCGTGGCGACAGGCCGGCGATCCTGGTTGCCGCGGATGCGACCGATCCGGTCGCCGCTGGCTCTGCGCTTGGCTCGCTCGATCAAGTGGTGCAGACGGCATTGGTTCACGACCGGGCGCTGCCGGAGGCGGCGGCGCCATCGTTCGAGATTCGCACCCATGCCCGCTACAACCCGGCGGGCGACACCGCGCTCAACATCGTGCCCGGTCTGGTCGGTACCATCCTGACCATGACCATGCTGATCTTCACCGCGCTGTCGGTGACGCGCGAATCGAGCGCGGAACCATGGAAAGCCTGCTTGTCGATGCCGATCACGCCGATCGAGATCATGCTCGGCAAGATCGTGCCGTACATCATCGTCGGTTTCGTCCAGGCTGGTCACTGATCATCGGCCTCGGCATCGTGGTGTTCGGCGTGCCGATCTATCGGCAGCCTGGCACTGCTCGCCGCGCTGAGCACGCTGTTCATCACCGCCAATCTGTCGATCGGCTACACGTTCTCGACCGTCGCGCAGAACCAGCTGCAGGCGATGCAGATGTCGCTGATGTTCTTCCTGCCGAACATTCTGCTGTCCGGATTCATGTTTCCGTTCGCCGGCATGCCGGCCTGGGCGCAATGGATCGGCGAAGCGCTGCCGCTGACGCATTATCTGCGCATCATCCGCGCCATCATGCTCAAGGGCGCGACATTCGCCGACCTGCACAACGATTCGCTATTGCTGGCGGTCTTGACGCTTGGTCGCGATGACGATTGCGGTGACCCGGTTCCGCCGCACGCTGGATTGAGTGCCGGCAGGCGGGCGATTGGATGGTCTTGCTATCGCCGCGCGATCAACCCGACGCGGACATAGGGGCCTGAACGATTGTCATTGTCGCGGGCATAGCCGAGGCCGGCGGCCCATTCAAAGCCGCCGGTGCGCAGGCCCGTGACATGCACGCCGAAGCGGAACTGGCGGTAATTGTCGTCGCCGAGCGCGACAACTTCCGGCCCGAGCCAGACGCGGTCGAAAGTCCACCAGCCGATCGCGCCGCGCGCCCAATAACTTGTGCCGATGGTCGAGGCCGACGCTGAGGCGGCGACCATCATCGCCGGCCGCGGCTCCCACCACAGGTCAAAGCCGGCACGTAAGCCGGCATGGGTGCCGGCAAGCGCATTGCCGGTGTCGTTCGGACTGAAGCGGTGGTCCTGCAGATCGAGCCCGCCGTAAACCGTCAGCTCAAATTTGTCGCGCTTGAAGCGCCAGCCCGGGCAGGGCCGAGAGCAGCCACCTGCCGCCCGGTAACGGTCGCTGGTGCCTGAAAGGTATTGATACTGTCCGCCGCCGACCAGCAGCTTGAGGACCGGGCCCTCCTGCGCAAGCCCGCCGGCGCATACAGCGCTCCGCCATGGAGGAAGCCGCCATGCCGCCAGAGTCGAAGCCGCTGAACAGCAGGAAACGCATAGGCTGAGCGTCATCCGCGATGCCCGCCCCGCGGACAAGCCGAAGAAAAACGAGGATGCCCGCCGCGGCGGCCACTCCTGCACGGCGATATGCCAGATCCGACGCATCTGAGGCCCCCAGCCCGGGCAGTCGGAAGGTATCCGGATGCAACCCATTCAACCCAAAATTGTTCGGACTGGCAAGGGGGTTTCTGGCTTGCAAATTGCGAAGAGGTCTCGGACCTGAAAACACGCTATAGGCATTGAGCGCGCCAATGCGGCGCGCGACGATACGAGATTGCGCGACGATCGCGAACACGATTGTCGCTGCCGCGCTGGCACAACGAGACCGGACATGACCACCCCCGAATCCGACATGACGGACACTCACGCACTCGCCCAGCGCCGCCTCACCATCGGCTTTCTCAATTGGGCGCATGCGATCGATCACTACGTCATCCTGATTTTCCCGACCGTGGTCATGGGTCTCGAGGCTGTTTATGGCCGTAGCTATGCCGAATTGATCGCGCTGGGGACGGCCTCGTTCGTGGCCTTCGGCGTGTTCTCCCTGCCGGCCGGCTGGCTCGCGGACCGTTGGAGCCGCCGCAACATGATGGCGGTTTTCTATTTCGGCTGCGGTGTGTCGCTAGCCGCCGCTGCCGCGGCGCCGAACCTCTATGTGCTGGCGACGGCGCTGTTCGCACTCGGCATGTTCGCCGCGATCTATCATCCGGTCGGCATGCCGATGCTGATCGCGGCCGCGACCGTCCGCGGCCGTACGCTCGCCTTCAACGGCGTGTGCGGCAATGTCGGCGCGGCGTTCGCCGCCGGATTGACGGCGGCGCTTGCTGTCGTTCTCGGCTGGCGCGGCGCCTTCCTGGTTCCGGCCGCATTGTGTCTTGCGTCCGGCTTGGTCTTCCTGCGGATGGTGCCGGATGACGGCTCCACGCCGCGACGCGCTCGACGACGGCCGACGTCCCGCTCGGCGCGTGGATCGCGGCCGCGATCTTCGGCCTGTTCGTTGTTGTCGCGGTGACCGCCGGGCTGGTCTTCAACATCATCTCCGTGTCCCTGCCCAAGGTCGTCGACGAACGGGTTGGGTCCGAATTGCCCCTGGTGCTGATCGGGAGCCTGGCGACCGCGGTCTTTCTCTGCGGCGCGCTTGCCCAGCTTGCGGTCGGCCGTCTGGTGGAGCGCTTTCCGCCGCACATGCTGTTTGCCGTGATCGCGGTGCTGCAATTCGCAGCGATTTTGTGGGCCGCGCACAGCTCGGGCGTTGTCCTGCTGTTGGCGCTCGCGCTGGCCATGGCGGCGATCTACGGCCAGGTGACGGTCAATGACGTGGTGATAGCGCGTTATACGGCGGATGCATGGCGTGGCCGAGTCTATGCAGTGCGCTACTTTCTGACCTTCGTGTCCTCCGGCGTTGCCGTCTCCGCGATCGCTATTCTCTATTCGCGCGGCGGCTTCGACCTGGTGCTGGGAACGACTGCGCTGTTCGCGCTTGGCTTCGTGGTCGCGACGACCCTGATCGCAATCCTGGCCGCATCCGTCGAACGCGAGCGGACGCGCGCGATCGTGCCGGCTGAATAAATCCAACGAAAATTTCGACTGTCGTCGCAATCCGAATAAGACTATTGGAACGCGACTTCCGTAAAGCTGCGCAGCTTGCGCGAATGCAGCCGCTCGCGCTCCTGGGCTTTGAGGTTCTCCAGCGCCCGGAGCCCGATCTCCAGGTGCTGCCCGACCCGCTGGCGATAGAACGCGCCCGCCATGCCGGCAAGCTTGATCTCGCCCTGCAGCGGCTTGTCCGAGACGCACAACAGCGTGCCATAGGGAACGCGGAACCGGAAGCCGTTGGCAGCAATTGCCGCCGATTCCATGTCCAATGCGATGGCGCGCGATTGCGACAGGCGGCGGATGATGGCGGCATGGTCGCCGATTTCCCAGTTGCGGTTGTCGACGCTGGCGACCGTCCCCGTGCGCATGACGTGCTTGAGCTCAAAGCCGGACAGCCCAGTCACCTCGCCAACCGCCTGCTCAAGCGCGACTTGTAGTTCAGCGAGCGCCGGGATCGGCACCCACAGCGGCAGTTCCTGGTCGAGCACATGATCCTCGCGCACGTATCCATGCGCGAGAACATAGTCACCGAGCTTCTGGGTGTTCCGCAGTCCTGCGCAATGGCCCAGCATCAGCCAGGCATGCGGTCGCAGCACCGCCACGTGATCGGTGATGTTGCGGGCATTCGACGGGCCCGTTCCGATGTTGATCATCGTGATGCCGCGATAGTCCGGCTCGACCAGATGATAGGCCGGCATCTGCGGCATGCGTTCAGGCGCCGTGCCGACGGTGCCGCTGCGGCCGAGGCGGGCATTATGGGTGACGACATCACCCGGTTCGACAAATGCGTCACCGCCCGGGCTGCCGGATGCCATACGCTCCCGGCACATGTGGGCAAATGCATCGATGTAGAACTGATAATTGGTGAAGATGACGAAGTTCTGGAAGTTCTCGGGATCGGTGCCGGTGTAGTGATAAAGCCGGTGCAGCGAGTAATCGACGCGCGCGGCGCGAAATAGCGCAAGCGGCGCCGGAGCGCCCGGCGGATCGGGCGCAGTGCCATCGACAATGGAGTCGTCCATGGTCGAAAGATCGGGCGTGTCGAACAGGTCGCGCAGCGGCCGCTCGCCGTCGAGCTTGCCGGCCGTGATATTGATGTCGCGCCGGAATGCGAAATGGATCGGAATCGGCTCGTCGGATTCGCCGATTTCGACCGGCACATCGTGATTGCGTATCAACAGGCCGATCTGTTCGATCAGGTAGGGCCGAAACAGATCAGGCCGGGTCACGCTCGTCTGATGCACGCCGGGTCCGGAGACGAAGCCGTAAGACAGTCGCGAATTGAGGCGCGCATAGGTGTCCGTGGTGACGCGGACGAAGGGATAGGTCGCGCGCACCCGCGTTTTGAGTGGTTTGCCGCCGGCGTAAGCCTCGAACTGATTGCGCAGAAAGGCGGTATTGCGTTCGTAGATTTCCTGCAGCCGAGCGACGGCGGCCTCGGCATCCTTGAAGGCTTTGGTGTCGATCTTCTTGGGCGAGAGCACTTTTGCGGTTGCGGTCATTAGAACCAAATTGTTTGGGTGATGGGCAATTAAGTCAAGCAATGCGGGATGATCAGTTTGCCGGGCGGCGCAAACGAAAAGGGGCCGCTTGCGCGGCCCCCCATCGAAGTCGGGCCTGCCCGACTTCGATCATTTTGATTCTTGGGCGAATGGATTTCCTAGAAATCCATACCGCCCATGCCACCCATACCGCCCATGCCGCCGCCCGGCATGGCCGGCGCGGAGCCTGCCTTCTTCGGCACTTCCGCGACCATGGCTTCGGTGGTGATCAGGAGGCCGGCGACCGAGGAGGCATCCTGCAGCGCGGTGCGCACGACCTTGGTCGGGTCGATGATGCCCTTGCTCACCAGATTGCCGTACTCGCCGGCCTGGGCGTCGTAGCCGTAATTATAGGTGTCCTTCTCGAGGATCTTGCCGACCACGATCGAGCCGTCATCACCGGCGTTGATCGCGATCTGCCGCGCCGGCGCCGACAGCGCCTTGCGGACGATCTCAACACCGTGCTTCTGGTCTTCGTTCTGGGTGCGGACGCGCTTGAGCGCCTCGATCGAACGGAGCAGGGCGACGCCGCCGCCCGGCAGCACGCCTTCCTCGACGGCAGCGCGGGTCGCGTGCATGGCATCATCCACGCGGTCCTTGCGCTCCTTCACCTCGACCTCGGTCGCGCCGCCGACACGGATCACCGCGACGCCGCCGGCGAGCTTGGCCAGCCGCTCCTGCAGCTTCTCGCGGTCGTAGTCCGAGGTGGTCTCCTCGATCTGCGCCTTGATCTGAGCGATGCGGCCTTCGATGTCGGCCTTCTTGCCGGCACCGTTGACGATCGTGGTGTTTTCCTTGTCGATCATCACCTTCTTGGCGCGGCCAAGCATGTTCAGCGTCACACCTTCCAGCTTGATGCCGAGATCTTCGGAGATGACCTGGCCGCTGGTCAGGATGGCGATGTCTTCCAGCATGGCCTTGCGGCGATCGCCGAAGCCCGGTGCCTTGACCGCCGCGACCTTGAGGCCGCCGCGCAGCTTGTTGACGACGAGGGTGGCGAGCGCTTCGCCTTCGACGTCTTCCGCCACGATCAGCAGCGGCTTGCCGGTCTGCACCACGGCTTCCAGCAGCGGCAGCAGCTCGTTCAGGCTGGAGAGCTTCTTCTCGTTGATCAGGATGTAGGGGTCTTCCATCTCAACGCGCATCTTGTCGGCGTTGGTGATGAAGTAGGGCGAGATGTAGCCGCGGTCGAACTGCATGCCCTCGACGATGTCGAGTTCGGTTTCGAGTGACTTGGCTTCCTCGACCGTGATGACGCCTTCGTTGCCGACCTTCTGCATGGCCTTGGCCAGGAAGTCGCCGACTTCGCGGTCGCCATTCGACGAGATCGTGCCGACCTGGGCGATCTCTTCGTTGGAGGTGACCTTCTTCGAGTTCTTCTTCAGGTCCTCGACCACGGCTTCGACGGCAAGGTCGACACCGCGCTTGAGGTCCATCGGGTTCATGCCGGCGGCAACCGCCTTGGAGCCTTCCCGGACGATGGCGGCGGCGAGCACGGTCGCCGTCGTGGTGCCGTCACCGGCGATGTCGGACGTCTTGGACGCGACCTCGCGCACCATCTGCGCGCCCATGTTCTCGAACTTGTCTTCGAGCTCGATTTCCTTGGCGACGCTGACGCCGTCCTTGGTGATGCGGGGGGCGCCGAAGCTCTTGTCGATTACGACGTTGCGGCCTTTCGGGCCGAGCGTGACCTTGACCGCGTTGGCGAGAATGTCGACGCCGCGCAACATCCTGTCGCGCGCATCAACTGAGAATTTGACCTCTTTGGCAGACATGGAACAACTCCTGGGTCAGGCCGTCATCCCGAAAGGCCAAGCCGCGTGGCGGGCCGGCTATGGATGACGCCTTTGATCGTGAATAAGGTGTGGTCGATGTCGAGCCGGTTGTCCCGGCCCGGGCGGCATTAGGCCGCCTTCTTGCGAGCCTGCTCTTCCAGGAGCACGCCCATGATGTCGCTTTCCTTCATGATCAGGTATTCGACGCCATCGATCTTGACCTCGGTGCCGGACCACTTGGCGAACAGAACACGGTCGCCGGACTTCACATCGATCGGGATCAGCTTGCCGGCCTCATCACGGCCGCCCGGGCCAACAGCGACGATTTCGCCCTGCTGCGGCTTCTCCTTGGCGGTGTCGGGGATGATGATGCCACCGGCGGATTTCTCCTCGGCTTCGATGCGCTTGACGACGACGCGGTCGTGAAGCGGGCGGAACTTCATGGTATCCTCCTAAGATATTGTAAAGGCAGGGAAATCAAAACTCTGCTGCTCGGGATATGCCGGTCGGCATCCCCTCGGCCGCGACATAGGCAAGTCAAATTAGGCCTACAAGGGGCTCCAGGAAAAAAATTAGCACTCTGCGAAAGCGAGTGCCAAACAATCCGGGCCGCCGATGTCCAAAGGTTTCCAAGATGGTAAACGCCGGCCTCCCGAAGACCGCGGACCTGGCTGTCAGCAGTCTCGCGAGTATGCTGCTAGTGCCTTGATAATAAACAGATTATCTGTTTTTGCGGCTTGCGACTCTGTCGTCTTTGATGAAAACTTTTGCAGTCAAGACGGAAGGGGGATCACTTACCATGCCAAACGTTTCGAACGGCTTTGTCCGGCAAATTGAAGGCTATGGGCTCACGACCGCCAATATTCTCTACCGGCGGCCCGACCATCCCTGGCTGCTGCAGACCTATGTCTGGCAGGACTACGACCTCTGCCCGGACTTTCCCGAGCTGCACCGGTTTTTGAATTTCTGGCAGAGCAAGCTCGAAGGTCCGCTGCATTCGGTGACGGTGGCTCACTCACGCCTGATCAAACCGGCGGAGTTGAGGACCGTGGACGGCGAATTCAGATTGCATTGAGATCGCGAATGCGCGGCCGAGGGGATGGCCGACATTTTTGGTGACAACAATGGCGTGATTGCTCTCAATGCCCCTTCAATGGAGCGATCGGGCAATCATGGTGGATCAGCACGGCGACGCGATATTTCGGCGTGGCGAGTGCGGCTATGAGCAGGCCCGCCAGGCGGCGGTTTGGAACGGCCGCAAGCCCGATCGTTTTCCTGACTTCATCGCTCAGCCACGCAACGATGACGACGTCGTTGGCGCGGTCCGGTTCGCACGCCAACATGGATTGAAAATCGGCATCCGCTCTGGCGGCCATAGCTGGGCCGCGTCCTTCCTGCGAAACGGCGGCATGCTGATTGATCTATCGCGGATGAATGCGTTTTCGGTAGATGTCGCCGCGCGTACCGCCGTCATTCAGCCAGGCCTGAAGGGCACCGATCTCAACCGCGCGCTCCGCACGGATGGTCTGTTTTTTCCGAGCGGCCATTGCACCAGCGTCGGACTTGGCGGTTTTTTGCTGCAGGGCGGCTTCGGTTGGAATTCGCGTCAATGGGGTCCGGCCTGCCTCAGCGTTCGGGCAATCGATGTTGTGACGGCCGACGGCGAACTGCTGCATGCCGACGAAACGGAAAATGCCGACCTATTCTGGGCAGCCCGCGGCGCGGGGCCCGGTTTCTTCGGGGTGGTAACCCGATTTTATCTTGCCCTTTTTCCGCGGCCCCGCGCGATGATGAAGAGCGACTACGTCTACCCGATCGAAGTTCTCGACGATGTTCTCAACTGGACCCGTGCGGTGCAGCCGTCGTGCGCGCGATCAATGGAACTGATGGCGTTCCTGCGCCGCGACATCCTTGGGCATCCCGGCCCCGGCATCCTGGTAACCGCACCGGTTCTCGCCGACAGCCGCGAGGAGGCGCTGGAAGCCTTGGCGTTGCTAGAAACCTGTCCGGTTCTGGACAAGGCGGTTTTGCGCGCGGTCAACGTCGAGGCCGAGTTAGACGATCTGTTGCGGGGCGGCGACGAACTCTTCTATCCGCAAGGCGCACGCTATGCCGCCGACAATATGTGGACCAACGCGCCAGCCGAGGCGCTGCTGCCTGGCATGCGGGAGATCGCCAAAACGCTGCCGCAGGCGCCGTCGCACATGATGTGGATGCATTGGGGGCCGGTTCAGGATTTGCCCGACATGGCCTTCTCGATGCAGGACGATCTCTACATTGCGCTCTACGCCGTCTGGAACGATGGCGCGGAGGACGCCAGTCATCAGGCGTGGGTCACCGATCGCATGCGCGCCCTCGAACCGCTGGCGAGCGGCATCCAACTGGCCGACGAAAATCTCGGCGCGCGGCCGTTCCGGTTTCTTGCCGCGGAAAATTTGCTGCGTCTCGATGCGCTGCGCAGCAAATACGATCCCGACGGGCTGTTTCATGCGTATATGGGCCGGCCTGATCGATCCTCGTGATCGCGACTGGACGTCAGCTTAATACGCCGACGATGGCGCCCATCAGGCAGGTCGACAACGTGCCGGCGACGATCGATTTGATGCCAAGCGACAGGATATCGCCGCGCCGCTCCGGCGCCATGGTGGCGAGACCGCCGATCAGGATGCCGAGGCTGCCGAAATTGGCAAAGCCGCACATGGCATAGAGCAGGATCAGCCGCGAGCGCGCATCGAGCGCATCGGACGGCAGCTTGGCCAGTTCCAGATAGGCGACGAATTCATTCAGGATCGTCTTGATCCCCATCAACCCGCCCGCGGTCACCGCCTGCGACCAGGGAATCCCCATCAGCCAGCAGATCGGCGCCATCACCAGGCCGAGTACACGTTGCAGCGTCACCGGCAAGCCGGCGACCGGCGGCAGCAGCGCAAGAATGATATTGGCGAGATGCACCAGCGCCACCAGCACGATCAGCATCGCGCAGATGTTGAGCAGCAATGACAGCCCGGCTGTCGTTCCCTTGACGATGGCGTCCATCGTGCTTTGTGTGCCGAGGTCCGGATCGGTGATGGCCGCGTCCTCCTCGTGTTCGAGCCGCTCCGGCACCATGATGCGGCTGATCAGGATCGCGGCCGGCGCGCCCATCACCGAGGCCACCACGAAATGGCCGGCCGCATCGGGGATGATCGGACCGAGGATGGTGGCATAGAGCACAAGCACCGTGCCGGCGATGCCGGCCATGCCGCCGGTCATCACGATGAACAATTCGCTGCGGGTCAGTCCGGCGAGATAGGGCCGGATGAACAGCGGCGCTTCGACCATGCCAACAAAGATGTTGGCGGCGGTCGAGACCCCGACGGCCCCGCCAACGCCCATTGTCTTTTGCAATGCCCAAGCGAAGCCGCGAACAACCGGCTGCAGAATGCGCCAATGAAACAATAGTGTCGCGAGTACGCTGGTGAGCAGTACGATCGGCAGCGCCTGAAAGGCCAGGATGAAATCGGAGCCGGGTGCTTTCAGATCGAACGGTCGCGGTCCGCCGCCAAGATAACCGAAGACCAGCGAGGTACCGGCGCGGGTGGAATTGGACAGTGCGTTCACGATGCCGTTGATCGCGGAAAATGCCAGCTTGATCGCCGGGATCTTCAACAACAGGACCGCGACCACGAACGTGACGGCGAGCCCGATCGCAGCATGCCGCCAGGAGACCGCGCGCCGGTTTTCGCTCACGAGCCAAGTGAGGGCGAGGAGCACGAAAACCCCGAGGGCCGATTGCAGGCTCATCATGACGTTCGCATCCTCAACGGCAGCATTGTGGGCTAGCACATAATCGCTTGCCGCCGCCAGTCGGGCCATGCCAACGTCCTTGTACGCCGTCCGATATTCGCATTCCGCTGCCCGCGATCTTTTCAGGACAACGAACCGCCATGCCGCGCATTCGATTCGACTTCGGCGGCCTCGTACTGGAGGCCGATTTACGGGAGACGCCGACGGCCAGGGCGATTGCGAAGGCGCTGCCGGTGAGCGCCGCGCTCATGACCTGGGGCGAGGAGGTCTATTTTGACGTGCCGGTGCGGGTTGCCCGCGAGGCGGACGCCCGGGCCGTCGTCATGCCGGGAGAGATTGCCTATTGGCCGGAAGGTCACGCCATTGCAATCGGCTTTGGCCGGACGCCGATTTCTCAAGGTGACGAGACGCGGCTGGCGAGCCCCTGCAACATATTTGCGAATGCGCTTTCGGACGTGAAAGTCCTCAAGGCCGTCCGCTCCGGGACGACTGTCAAGGTCGAATTGTTGGACGGCGTTAAGTCATGACCGATGTTGTCACGCTCTATACCTATTGGCGCTCGCAGGCGGCCTTTCGGGTGCGGATCGCGCTGCGCCTGAAGGGCGTGGCGATGGAAAAGGTCACCCTCGATCTGCTCAAGGGCGACCAGTTCGATCCGGGTTATCGTGCGCTCAATCCGGAATCCGTGGTGCCGACCCTGGTGGACGGCGAAGGACCGCCGCTGGTGCAGTCGTTGGCGATCCTGGAATATCTCGATGAGCGTTATCCGCAGCCCGCGCTGCTGCCGGCGAACATGCGCGACCGAGCCCATGTCCGCGCGCTGGCGCAGATGGTGGCGATGGACGCACACCCATTCATCGTGCCGCGCGTGCGGAAATATCTTGCAGAGCGGCTGCACCTCGATGATCCGGCTCGCGACGAATGGGTGCGTCATTGGCTCGACAGCGGCAGTCAGGCCATCGAGGAAGTGCTGGCGCGCGATCCGCGCACCGGGCGTTTCTGCTATGGCGACCAGATCACCATCGCCGATATCTGTCTGGTCGCCCACCTTGCCAGCGGCAATCTGTTTGGCGGCCGCGATCCCGGCATGTTCCCGACGGCGGGGCGCATCTTCAATGCATGCATGCAGCTCGACGCTTTTGCGGCCGAGCATCCGCTGCGCCAGGCCGACGCGCCGCGGCAGCCGTAGGCGGGCCGCGGCTCAGCCGCGTCCGACGAACGGCATCTTGGTCGCCATCACGGTCATGAACATGACGTTGGCATCGAGCGGCAGCCCGGCCATGTAGACGACGGCATCGCCGACATGGGCCGCGTCCATGCGCGGCTCTATCATCTTTGTGCCGTGCGCTTGGGGAACACCTTCGCCCTGAACCATGCGGTCCGTTAGCGGCGTCGCGGCATTGCCGATGTCGATCTGTCCGCAGGCGATGTCGTATTGTCGGCAGTCGAGCGAGGTCGACTTGGTCAGCCCGGTCACGGCGTGCTTGGTGGAGGTATAGGCGACCGAAAACGGCCGCGGCGCGTGCGCCGAGATCGAGCCGTTGTTGATGATGCGGCCACCGCGCGGCTCCTGGGCCTTCATGATCTTGATGGCTTCCTGGGTGCACACGAACATCCCGGTCAGGTTGATATCGACAACATTCTTCCAGGTCTCGAGCGGCAGATCCTCCAGCGGTACGGGCGGCGCGCCGATGCCGGCATTGTTGAACAGAACGTCGAGCCGGCCGAATGTCGCCTTGGTCTTCGCAAACAATGCTTTCACGGCAGCGGGATCGGCGACGTCGGTCGGCACCGCTAGCGAGTTTGCGCTAAGCGCTTTCGCCTCACGGGCAACTTCGTCGAGCAATTCTGCCCGACGGCCGGCCAGTACGACTGCATAGCCTGCCTTCGCCATAGCGAGCGCGACGGCCTTGCCGACACCGGTTCCGGCACCGGTGACGAGTGCAACTTTGGTCGATGCTGCCATTGTTTGCTTCCCCCGAAGTTTTCACAGCTTTGAACAAGACCGGTGAAATCCATCCCTGGTATCAAGGACGGCGGCTTCTGCCGGCCGCGATTTATCTGAGCGGTACTTAAGAGCACACCGTCTGGCGAAACGCAAAACCGGAATGTCGAGAATGAAAAATGTCTTGCTGCGCAATGCTGAAATGGCGGATCGAGCCACGATTTTTATGAGCCCGTAGGTAGCGGGCCTCGCCTGTTTGCCGGTGGGCGATATCCTCGCCCGGGCTCACACGGCAGGCAATCCAATTCAGCTCGCGATCGCCAGCCCGGATTCGATATCGTTGTACTTGTGTTGTTGCGGTCGGCCCAACCGCGCCCCGATCTCTGCCGCGGAACAGGGCTGGCCAAAGAGGAAGCCCTGCATGGCATGGACCCCGGCCGCCCGCAGAAACATGTGCTGCTCGGGAGTTTCCACACCCTCGGCAGTGACCCGCATACCGAGGCCACGACCAAGCCCTACGACCGCGTGAACGATTGCGGCTGCATCAGGTGCGCGTTCGATATTGCCGACGAAACTGCGGTCAATCTTGATTCGATCGAATGGGAAGCGGCGCAGATAGAGCAGGCTCGAATAGCCGGTTCCAAAATCATCGAGGGCGAGCCGGACGCCGAGCGCCTTGAGCCGGAGCATGGCTGTCTCTGTTACGTCCATATTTCCGAGAAAAGTGCTCTCCGTCACCTCAAGTTCGAGCTGGGAGGGATCGAATCCGGTCAGTGCCAGGGTTCGTTCGACGGCGTCGACGAAATCCGTCCGGCGAAACTGCAGGGGCGACACGTTGATCGACAGGGTGACTCCCGGCCACTGTTTACAGTCCAGGCAGGCCTGCCGCAGCGCCCAGCTCTCAAGATCGACAATCAGCCCGCTCGATTCCGCGATTGGAATAAACTCGACCGGGGACACTTCTCCGCGGTCCGGATGCGTCCAGCGTGCCAGCGCCTCGATACCGATAATTGTATCGCCGGCCGAACTCATGACCGGCTGATAGGCGAGGCGCAGATCGTTGTCGGCGAGCGCCGCGCGCAGATCGCTCTCCATCAGTTTGCGATCCAGCAAAGCGGCATCCATGACTGGGTCATAGATGCAGACGCGGTTTATGCCATCATTCTTGGCGCGGTAGAGCGCAAGGTCGGCGTTACGCATGACATGGGAGGCGTTTGCCGTGCGATCGTCAATCACAGCGACTCCGATGCTGGCGCCGATTGTGATTGTGCGGTCAGCCACCGCGTAGGGTGCGGTGAGCGCTGTAATAATTCGTGCCCCGATTGACTGCAGAAGCTCGTAGTCGACTTGTATTGTGGAGATGATCGCGAACTCGTCTCCGCCGAGTCGGGCCACAAGATCATGGCCGCGAACAGCGCGCTGCAATCGTGCGGTCACGTGGAGAATGAGTTCGTCGCCGATCGCGTGGCCAAGCGTGTCGTTGATGTCCTTGAAATGATCGAGGTCGATACAAAGGACCGCAGCCGTGGAATTTGCATTGTGGGCACTGACAATCGCGGTTTCCAGCTGTTCGCTGAAAAACATGCGATTGGGCAGACCGGAGAGTGTGTCGTGCATCGCCAGGTAGCGAAGCTGCGTTTCTCCGAGTTCGATCTCAGTCGCGGTTCGCTGTACGTAGCGCCGGATCAGCACGGCCATGAGGACCAGGCCAGCGAACACAATGGCGATAAACGGCGTGACCATTGCGATCATTGCGGTGCCTGGCCGCCGAGACGTCCAGGCCAAGTGGGAGATGGGTTGATCTTCCGCATCGCGGAGCACCAGCGTCGAGTCGTCAGGGTCGATTGCTTCGGCGCCAACAATTCGGAGATGACTCAATTTCAGAAGAGCGGCAATCTCGGTCAATAGGGGCTTGTCGATGAATTTCACGCCAATGACGGCAGGGATTGTTGGCTTCGGATGAGCTGTGGTGCCAGCCGGTGCAACGGCAACGATTGCGACGATCGCCGGTGCATTGAGGATATTTTTAAGTGCAAATGCACGCGTACCGGACGCAGCCACTGCCGTCGTCGGCGCCGGGCCAGGCTTTTCCGCCGCAGGGTTGGCCGGCTGATCATAGAATGCGGTTATGAATGTTTGGAGTTCCTGGAGAACCTCTCGACCCCAGGCTGGATTGGCATTCTTTCCCTCGCGCATGGCAAAAATCGGCTGGGCGAGACCGTGTACGACGAAGGCAAGATCGATCTCGAAAAATCGGTATAGCCATTGGCCGACATGTCGCTCGGCCCACTGCGGATCGTAGCTTTCCTGGATGTTGCGGACACCGGATTCCGAGTTGGCGATGCTGGCAATATCGCCTGCGGTCTGTCGGGCGGCATCCATCAATGCACGGCTCAGCAACTGGCGCTCATTGTTGATCGCCATTTCATCGGCGCGATGAGCGGCTGTCAGCACGGCAATGATGATGCACAGGATCGCAACGGCGACGATCACGCCTAGGGGCATGACCAAGCTCAATCTTTGTTGTGTCCAGGTCGCGAATTTGCAATCTTTGGAATATGCTGAAAGTTCCGCGGCAGCCACGTCCTGAGCCCCTTAAATTCGCGCTCAACTATACGGTATAATAGGGTGGCATTGATTGCGAAACGATTGCTTAGGTTCAGATGTTCTCGCCCCGGTAGTTGAAGGAAATATTTTCTATAATTTTTGTAAATGGCGACCTTACGAAACGACGCCCTTTCGGTGTGGCTGTTTTCAGAATGTGTCCTAAAAATATGTACAATTTGAGATGAGTTTTGCGGATCGGGCATGGCCCGAAAAAGTCGCAGGCCGTTCCGATAAGCATGCCCTTGGGCTTGACCCGAGGGATCATACGACAATCCAAAATGTTAGATGGTCACCGCGATTCCAACGGGCTGAATCGCACGCTCGTGTGGTGGATTTGAAGTTCGTTACAAAATATGCGGCAGGTCTTCAAACGAATTTCAAATCCAAAACCACACGAGATTCATGGACTTGCTAGTGTCCTTATCGAATCCGAAGTTCGTACCGAGCAGGCTGAACAGTATGACGAACTTCGGATTCGGGACACTCGTGTGGTGGATTTGAAATTCGTTGCACAATTTGCGGCAGGCCTTCAAACGAATTTCAAATCCAAAACCACACGAGATTCATGGACTTGCTAGTGTCCTTATCGAATCCGAAGTTCGTACCGAGCAGGCTGAACAGTATGACGAACTTCGGATTCGGGACACTCGTGTGGTGGATTTGAAATTCGTTGCACAATTTGCGGCAGGCCTTCAAACGAATTTCAAATCCAAAACCACACGAGATTCATGGACTTGCTAGTGTCCTTATCGAATCCGAAGTTCGTACCGAGCAGGCTGAACAGTATGACGAACTTCGGATTCGGGACACTCGTGTGGTGGATTTGAAATTCGTTGCACAATTTGCGGCAGGCCTTCAAACGAATTTCAAATCCAAAACCACACGAGAATTTCATGGACTTGCTAGTGTCCTTATCGAATCCGAAGTTCGTACCGAGCAGGCTGAACAGTATGACGAACTTCGGATTCGGGACACTAGGAAATACGCATTGGCAGAATTGTTTCGGCGGCAATAAGACGCGGCTCGATCCGCGCCCCCTCAGATCGAAACAACAAATCTTGCCGGTATTTTGATTTATCGCCGCGTTCGTCCGAATAAGTCTGCGATGGTATCGGCTTTGACTTTAGGTCCGTTGCTTCTAGTGGTCCGATTTTAACATTCGCATCCCGTTTTGGACGGCGCTTTTGCGAATGTTCGAATCAAGGGACTACTAGCAAATATATGCTTGTAGTGGAGTTTTGGATTTGACATTCAGCTTTGCTGATCTGCTGCCGGGCGGGTAGCGAATGTCAAATCCACTCCACTAGGTCTTGGACCCGTAGGGTGGGCGTGGAATCGCGATATGGGCAGCGCGCAGGGCCGCGGACCATTGTTCGCGCATGTCTTGAAAATAGGGTTCGTTCGGTTCGATCCGGTAGCTCAACTCAGCTTCCCAGGCGTCGCGCCGTACGAGCAGGATATCAATCGGCATCCCAACACTCAGATTGGACCTCATGGTGGAGTCGAGCGAGATCAATCCGATCTTCAGGGCGTCGTAGAGGTCCATGTCATAGGTTATCGCGCGATCAAGGACCGGCTTGCCGTATTTGTGCTCGCCGATCTGCAGGTAGGGCGTGTCGATCGTGCACTCGATGAAATTACCCGCCGCATAGATCATGAAAAGGCGCAAGCGCCCGCCCTTGACCTGACCGCCGAAAAGAAACGAAACGTCGAACTGAACGTCCGAGGCCTCGAGTTCGACACCTTCGGTGTCATGCAGGCGACGCACGGCCTGGCCGATGCGTTGCGCGGCCTGGAACATGGTCGGCGCATTCATCAGCGTCTCGAGTTCTCCCGTTTTGGGATTCTCGACGCCTTCGCTGAGGGTGCTCAGGACCGATTGACTGATCGACAGATTGCCTGACGACGCAATTGCCATGATCCGATGGCCGGGCTCGGTAAAGATGTGCAGTTTGCGGAAGGTCGAAACATTATCGACGCCGGCATTGGTCCGCGTATCCGCGAACATGACCAGCCCCTCCCGGACAAGAATCCCGCAACAATAAGTCATGACGAATCAACACCCCAACCGCGGCGATGTTATAGCGATGTCGGTCGGGCGTCCGCAATGGCCCACCTATGTCCCAATTCCGAAGGTGGCTGGTTCCCATCAGCCCTTTTCTCGCCAATTTCGGCATCAAAGTGGCCAAGCCAAGTCAATGATCCGAGTGCGGTTTTGGATTTGACATTGCGCGATGCGCCCGCCGCGACAATCGCAGGGGCTGCAAATCAACCCCATCAGGTTTGGATTTGCTGTTGCGCCTGCTCGACCCGGACGGCGACCGACAAGGTTTCGGTACCACCGCCCCGGCGGGTCCCGCGCACCGGCGCGGCGCCGAGATAGTCAAGACCGACGGCCACCCGGACATAGGCGTCAGTTGCACAGATGCCATTGGTGGGATCGAAAGCCACCCAGCCGAGATCCGGTACGAAAGCCTCCGCCCAGGCATGCCCGGCTTCCTGGTCGACGATCCCGTCAATGCGTTTCAGGTAGCCGCCGACATAGCGGGAGGGTACGCCGGCGCAACGCGCCGCAGTGATGAAAATATGGGTCAGATCCTGGCAAACACCGTGCTTGTGAGCAAAGGCTTCTGCAGCCGTCGTTTCTGAGTGGGTCCGGTCGGTGTCAAATGTCATGTTCTCGTTGAGCCGCTGCAACAGAGCGTGCAGGAAGGTCAGCCCCAAACCGTCGGATTGCGCCACGACCTGACGGGCGAAGGCGGTGATTGCCTCATCCGGACATGTCAGGTGGGTCTCGCGGAGGAAAAGCGCGGGGGAAAGCGTTCGACCGCGCCCGCGACTAGGCCGCTCGTATCCCGCGTATCGACTTCGCCTTCTACCTTCACGATCAAATGGTCCAGTGGACCATCGGTCGCGAAGGAATGAATGATATTGCCAAAGGCGTCTTCGTTGCGGTCGAGCCGGCAATCGACCGATAGGTCAAGATGCCAATCGAGCACATATTGCCCGTCATGATGGCGCGGGGTCAGCCGCAGCGTCTGGATGACACCGGCGGCGGGCGGGTCGAAGCGGTAGTCCGTCGTATGTGAAATCTGGATGCGCATTGCCGCAATCAGCCGGAGGACCAAATCCCGGTTGGCCCGGGGCGAGTTCAAGGCACCATCTTCCCCATCGCGGCGGTCATGTCCATTGCCAAGATATGGCCGAATGCTCGCGATCCGGGAACGTTGGTGGACTCAAATCAAATACTGGTTCGCGACAGCCGTACCGAGCTGGTTATTGTCGGCAATGTATTCACTCACGAATTCGTGCAACCCGCGCTGGAAGATCAGCTCCATTCGATTGTTTTTGAGCTTGGTATAGATATTGCGGGCTTGGCGTTGGGCTGGGCCTTGCCGCCCATAGGCCCGCGACAACAGATCGAGATTTCCCACAACATTGGCGCAGCAGCTGGCGAGCGACCGCGGCAGTTCCTCTCGCATGATCAGCAGATCCGCGATCAGCCAGGGCTTGAGGCTTTCGCGATAGACCCAGTGGTAAGCGGTGCGCGCCGAGACCGTGCGCAACAGCGCCGACCATTGATAATAGTCCAAAGGGCCGCCGACGCTCTCGTGCTCCGGCAGCAGCAGATGGTATTTGACGTCGAGGATGCGTGCGGTGTTGTCCGCACGTTCCAGGAACACCCCCAGGCGCGAAAACCAGTAAACGTCGTTTCGCAGCATCGTCCGGTAGGCGGAGCCGTCAAAGCGCAGGGACGATTGCTGGACCCACCGCAGAAAGTTCATGAACTCCTCGCGGGATCCCGGACCGTTGCTGTAACGCTTCAGCTCCAGCCACGTACTGTTGATCGCATCCCACATTTCCGCGGTCAGGGCGGTACGGACGGCCCGCGCGTTCGACCGTGCCTGTTCGATACAATTGCGGATCGAGGACGGATTGTCAGGCGAGAAGCAGATAAAGTCGGCGACGGTCTCCTCGTTTGCTTCGGCGTGGACCGCAAAAAACGCGTGGGTGCAGCCGGCTGTCGCGACGGCGGTTTCCCATTCGTTGGTCGAGCCGACATAGGTCAGGGGCAGGGCGGTCATGCGCTGCGTCACATCGAGAATGCGCGCCAGATATTCGGCGCGTTCGACGTAGCGTGAGAGCCAATAAAGATTGTCTGCGGTGCGTGATAGCATGTTGCCTTGATTGTCTTATTGATCGAGGACCCAGGTATCCTTGGTGCCGCCACCCTGACTGGAATTGACGACCAGTGACCCCTGTTTCATGGCGACCCGCGTGAGACCGCCGGGGACGATGCGGACTTGATCGCGGCCACACAGTACGAACGGCCGCAAATCGACATGCCGTGGTGCGACACCTTCAGCAACGCAGGTTGGACACGTCGACAGCGCCAAGGTCGGCTGCGCGATAAAATTCTTGGGATTGGCCTTTACCTTGGCGTGGAAACTCTCAATCGTCGCTTTGTCGGCGCTGGGGCCGACCAGCATCCCGTAGCCGCCTGAGCCGTGCACTTCCTTGACCACGAGATCCTTCAAATTGTCGAGCACATAGGCGAGATGATCGCTTTCACGGCAGCGCCAGGTTGGAACGTTTTTCAGCAGGGGCTCTTCATTGAAGTAGAACTTCAGAATTTCCGGCATGTAACTATAGATCGCCTTGTCGTCGGCGATGCCGGTGCCAACCGCGTTGGCCAGCGTCACATTGCCAGCCTGATAGGCCGCGATCAGGCCGGGAACACCCAAGGCTGAGTCGGGCCGAAATGCCAGTGGATCGAGGAAGTCGTCGTCAATGCGCCGGTAGATGACGTCGACCCGCTGCGGCCCCTGGGTCGTGCGCATATAGACAATCTCGTCCTTTACAAACAGATCACGACCTTCGACCAGGTCGATGCCGAGCGAATCGGCCAGGAACGAGTGTTCGAAATACGCGGAATTGTAGAGGCCTGGCGTCAGCAGCACGACATTCGGGTCCATGCTCGCGGACGAAGGCGCAACCGATTTCAAGGTCGCCAGCAGTTCATCGGGGTAGTTCTCGACCGGCGCGACCCGATGGCGCGAAAACAGTTCCGGAAAGAGCCGCAACATGATCTCGCGGTTTTCCAGCATGTACGACACCCCGGAAGGCGTGCGGGTGTTGTCTTCGAGCACGTAGAATGTCTCGGCGTCGACGCGAACGAGATCGATGCCCGCTATGTGGACATAGATATCGTGCGGAACCTTCTGGCCATTCATTTCCGGTGTGAATGCCGGATTCTGGAACACCAATTCCTGAGGAATGATCCCGGCGCGCAGAATTTCGCGCGGGCCGTAGACATCCTGGATGTAGCGGTTGAGCGCCTTGATGCGCTGTTCGAGACCCGCCTTGAGGAACAGCCATTCCTCGGCCGCCAATATCCGCGGCAGCACATCGAAGGGAATAATCCGCTCCTGGGCCTCCGATTGCCCGTAGACCGCGAAAGTGATGCCGATGCGCCGGAAAATGAACTCCGCCTCCCGGCGGCGCCGTTCGATGACGTCGGGCGGAACTTCCTTCAGCCATCGCGAGAGTTCCGCATAGGCCGGCCGCACGGAGCCGTCGGCGCCCGTCATTTCGTCAAATATGGGCCCCATCCAATCCTGTCTCCCGGCCTTCGCAATAGACGCTTACGGTGTCTGAACCGCGGATCGTCTCATGGTATTATACGATCATTTGCAAAGGGCGCGCCAACCGGCGGTGCCCAATCAGGGCACCCAGCGCCCTTCTTTCCGTCCCTGCGCCCAAGAAACAGGCATTGCCTGATTATTGCAAGTGCGCGGATGCGCATACGGCCTTCCGGTGAAAAGCGGACGTAGTCCGGCGAAAAACGGGCGGTATCAAGATCGGGAATAAGAAAGGACGACGGTGCGCCGTCGTCCTTGGCCGCCAGAACTTGCGGCCGCGCCGATCAGGTCAATTCGGCTTCTTGTTGATGCTCTTCACCACTTTGGCCCATTTTTCGATGTCAGCGCGCAGGAAGGCGTCGAACTCGGCCGGCGTCATAACCATTGGCGTCGCGCCCTGCTTGGCCCATTCCGCGATGACATCCGAATCCTTGAGGACCTTGTTGATCTCGGCGTTCAGCTTGTCGACGATCGGCTTCGGCGTCTTCGCCGGCGCCATAATGCCGAGCCAGATGGTAGTCTCATAACCAGGGACGCCGGCCTCCGAGACTGTCGGGACGTCGGGCAGGACGGTGGAGCGTTGCTTGCCGCTGGTGGCGAGCGCCTTGACCTTGCCGGCTTTCACGTTCGGCGCCATCGTGGTGATGGCATCGAACATCATCTGCACCTGGCCGCCGATGATGTCGTTGCGCGCGCCGGATGACCCTTTATAGGGCACGTGGACGATGTCGGTTCCACTTATGGTTTTGAACAGTTCCGCCGCCATGTGGTAGGGCGTGCCGGTGCCGGAGGAGGCGTAGTTCATGACGCCGGGCTTGGCCTTCGCCATGGCGATCAGCTCCTTCAGATTGTTCGCCTTGACCGAAAGTGGCACCACCAGAACGAGGTCGGAGAAGTTGATACTGGCGACCGGAACGAAATCGCGCATCAACTGAAACGGCTTCTTCGCAACCAACGTTTCGTTGGTCGTGTGGGTGTTGGACATGGCGAGCAGCGTGTAACCGTCCGGCGGCGATTTCGCCACCGCATCGGTGCCGATGATGGAGCCGGCGCCCGGACGATCCTCAACCACGAAGGTCTGATTCAAGGCTTTGGACAGATGCAGCGCCAGGATGCGCGAATAGATGTCGGCTGGGCCGCCGGCCGCATAGGGCACGATGATCTTCACCGTACGCGCGGGATAGTCCTGCGCTTGTATGGGGAACTGAAACAGGGCAGCGAGGGCCAAGGCAAGGCCAATCCTGGCGATCGAGAACATCCAGTTTCCTCCGATAGATGGCGCTCTTTGAGCTGCGCTTTATGCGGGCCGATCAATGGTCGGTTGTATGGAAACCGGCAATTCACATTTTTGAGGTTGCCGCGAAATTTTCGCGAAATTTATGCGCGTGGTGTAGGACAAGCGGGCAGGGGCGGAAGTCCTTTGATTGTCGGGACGCGGGACGGCCTGCGAAATGAAAAATGGCGGAGGGAAGAATGAACCAGACCATGAGCGCCTCAACGGATGCCCTCACACCGGGCCCCGCCGTGCCGCCGTCTGGTGGGCCGGTCGATCGCGCCGTTCTGGAGGATCTGGCGGCAGCGAGCCGGATCCTGGTCGACCAGGGCGTGTTCGATGCTGCTGGGCATGTCTCCATGCGCCACCCGGCTGCCGCGGACCGTTTTCTGATGTCGCGTTCGTTGGCGCCTGCGCTGGTGGCCGCCGAAGACATTATGGAATTCGATCTTGATTGCATCGCCTGCGAGGCGAGGGGCCGCTCCGGCTTCCTGGAGCGCTTTCTCCATGGCGAGATTTACAAGAAACGGCCGGACGTGATGGCGATCGCCCACAGCCACTCGGCCTCGGTGATCCCGTTCAGCCTGGTCCAGACGCCGATGCGGGCGATGTATCATAACGCGGCATTTCTCGCCGCCGGAGTACCGGTGTTCGATATTCGTCAAAAATTCGGCGCGACCGATATTGTCATCGCATCGCCGGCCAAGGGCGCCGCACTCGCTGAAACGCTCGCGGACAAGTCGGTGGCGTTGTTGCGCGCGCATGGCATGGTCACCGTTGGGGCGTCTTTGCCGGTGGCGGTGTTCCGCGCGATCTATACCGAGATCAACGCGCGTGCTCAGGCGCAGGCCACCGTACTCGGCGGCCCGATCGCCGCGTTGGATGCGGAAGAAGGTGCGCTGGCGGACGCGGTCAATATTGCGACCGTCGGCCGGTCCTGGGATTTGTGGAAGGCGCGGGTCGCGTGACATCGCTGCGCCGTCCGCCGCTTGGGCGGCGTGCGTTGACTATGACGGCTGGGCGGACCACGTTAGCGCCAACAATAGCGGCAACCATGCAGATTTGACGGGAGGACCGTGCCATGACGCCATCGCAGCCCCAATCCACCTCCGGCGACGTCATTGCCATGGCCGACGTGCAGGCGAAGCAGAAGCTGGTCGATGCCATCCGCATGCTCGAGCGCGCGGAAATTATCGACCACAACGGTCATTGCAGCGTGCGCCGCGACGCGAACTCATTCTACATCAATTCCGGCGCCTCAATGCGCGGCGCGCTGACAGTTGAAGATATTGTCGGCGTTGACCTCAGTGGCAATCTGGTCGAAGGCAGCGCCAAGCCGCCGCTCGAATTCCATATCCATTCGGAGGTCTATCGCGCGCGTCCCGATGTCAACGCGGTGATGCACACTCATCCGAAATGGTCGACCTTCCTGACCATGACCGGCACGAAATTCAAGCCGGTCTACGCGCAGGGTGTGCTGCTGGGCGACATGGCGGTGATGGATACGCCGATGTCGGTCAACACCAAGCCGATGGGCGAGCGCCTCGCCGCCACGCTCGGGCAGGGGCCTGCGGTGATGCTGAAGGCGCATGGTGTCGTGGCCGTCGGCGCCGACATCGTGGAGTGCTTCGCGCTTGCCGCCTATGTCGAGGAGAACGCCTACCGGCAATACATGGCCATGCAGATCGGCGAACCTTATGTGTTCAGTCCGGAAGAGCAGAAGGCCTGCCGGGAAAAGCTGTGGGCGCCTAATCTCTTCAAGAAGACCTGGGACCATTACTACTCGAAGATCAAATGACGACGGTGAGCGAGGCCAGCGCGGCTATCGTTATTTGATGGTCGCCTCGATCATTGACTGCAGCTCGGGCGTGACCACCGGTTCGATGCCGAACCAGGCCTTCCAGGCCGGACGCGCCTGGTGCAGCAGCATGCCGAGCCCGTTGATGGTGCGGTTGCCGCGCATGCGCGCCGCCGCCGAGAAGCGGCGTCTCCAAGGGCATGTAGATGATGTCGGCGACCAGCGCGTTCTTCGGCAGCTTGTCGAGCCGCAGGTCGAGCGCGGCTTGGCCGACCATGCCCTGGCTGGTGGCGTTGACCAGCATGGCGACGCCGTCGATTGCGTTGTGACGCTCCTCCCAAGGCAGCACCGTGATCGGTCCGCCGAATTCGCGCGCGAGTGTCTTGGCGCGCTCATGGGTGCGGTTGACCAGCCTGATCTCACGTGCGCCGCGGTCGGCAAGGCCGTAGACGACGGCGCGGGCGCCGCCGCCGGCCCCCATCACGGCAATTGGGCCGGCATCGGCGCGCCATGATGGCTCCTGCTGCAGGATGCTGTGAATGAAGCCGTAGCAATCGTTGTTGCTGCCGGCGAGCGAGCCGTCCGGCCGCACCACCACGCAGCTGATCGCGCCGATCCGCTGGCCGACCGCGTCGACCTCGTCGACCACGGCCATGGCGGTTTGCTTGTGCGGGATGGTCAGATTGCAGCCGGCAAAACACAATGCGGGCAGGGCGCGCAAGGCTGCGGACAATCCGACCGGCGGAATGGCCAGCGGGACGTAGCTGCCGGAAAGCCCATGCTGCGCGAACCAGTAATTGTGCAGCATCGGCGAGCGGGAATGCATCACCGGCCAGCCCATCACGCCGGCGAGCAGGAAGCGGTCTTGGTCGGACATCAGGCTTTCTCCGGCGCGGCACCCGTCTGCAGCGGCTTTTCTTTCAGGTTAAACAGGAACATCAAAGCCACCAAAAGGCTTGCCGCGGCCACCAGAAAGATATTGCGAAATCCCGCAGCGTCGCTCGCCAATGCCGCGGAAAATCGTCCGATAGCGTTCGGCGTCCCCGCGTTGGACGCGGCAACGCCCGCGAGCACGATGGCGCCAAAGACGGCGATCAGCACCGTGGCATAAAGGTTTCGCGAAAAGGTCATCGTTCCGACTGCCGTACCGAATTGATGGATGGAGACGGCATTCTGCAGCACGACGGCCGCCAGCGGCGGCACCGGCCCGAAGCCAAGACCGATAAAGATGATCAATATCTCAAACCGCAGCGTCGTCATTTGACCGGCCTGCATGGCAAGCGTCAGCAACGCCGCGACGGCCACGACAAGCCCGATCATTGGTATGATCTTGTAGTGCACGGTCCGTCCAAGAATATAGCTCGATGAACCGGCGCTGAAATTCAACGCTCCCATCAGCACCATCAGCGACAGGCCGGCCTGGGTCGCCGACAGATGCAGCACCGTCTGCAGATATATCGGCAGAAAGACATTGAGACCGATAATGGCTCCCCATCCGAACGCGTTGACGATTATCGTGTCGCGCGCAATCTCGTTGCGCAGAATGCTGAGGGGAATGAGTGGCTCTGGGGCGGTCAGCATGCGGAAGATGAAAGCCACGCCGATCACGAGCGCAGCAACCGCGAGTCCAAGAACCGGCAGCGACGTCCACGGATGACGCACGCCGCCGATATTGAGCATCATCATGAAGGCGACTGTTGCAATGACGATCAGCACGGCGCCGATGATATCGAGCTGGTGAGGCCGTTCGTTCCGCGGCAGTCGGCGCAGCAGCGTTGACGTCATCGCCAGCGCGGCCAGTCCGAGCGGGATATTCATCCAGAAGATCACGGTCCAGTTCAGATATTCAGCGATGAACCCCCCGAGCGCCGGGCCGGAAACCCCCGCCGTCGTGAAGGTCACGGAAAAATAGGCATAGTAGCGGGCGCGTTCCTTGGGCGCGGCGACATCGCCGAGCACGACCAACGCGATTGCGCTCAGTCCGCCACCGCCGAGACCGTGAAGGATCCGCCCCAGAACAAGAATCAACATCGAGGGTGCCAGCGCGCAGACCAGCGATCCCGCCATGTAGGTGATGATGGCGACCGTCATGGTAAACTGCCGCCCACGGATGTCGCAGAGCTTGCCGTAGAGCGGGGTTACGGCCGTCGAGGCGATCAGATAGGCCGTGATCAGCCACGGCAATGTTTGAAAGTCATGGAAGGCACGGCCGATGGTCGGCAATGCGCTCGCCAGGACGGTGGTATCGAGCGACCCCATGAAGATCGGCAGCAGCACGCCGACGACAATCAGCCGCGATTCCTTGTGCGACAAGGATCGTGCCGGTTGTGATGTCGTGGTGGCATCCATGGGCAAGGTCAAAATTGCTGGGTATCAGCTTGTGATGAGGCCGCCGGAATCGACGGCGACAAAGATCGCCGTAAATAGGGTCCAGCGGCCCGGATGTATTCATCCGATACGGCGGTGCGATTGATCTCTCAATAGCCCATCATACCCGGATCATCGTCATGATTCCTTTTGGGAACAGGTCTTCCGGCTGGACATGGCGATGGGCGATGCCCTGTTCGTAGGTGTAACGGAGGAACTGTTCCAAGGTCGGCCGGTTCTCCTCGATCCCGAACGGGAACGGATCGCCGTCGAACAGGTCGCGCATCCGGCGCGCATAGATCGGCAGCCAGGCCAGCGGATAGCGCGACACCGCCGGATCGAGCAGCCGCTCGACGCTGCGGCGCTTGGATTCCAGAAATGCATTGTAGAGATTGCGGGCGACCCACGGGTTGGCGTCGAGGACATGCTTTTGCACGGCGATGATGTGCATGATCGGCCAGACCTTGGTCTTGGCGTAGGACTCCTCCTCCATCGCCAGGAAGTCCGGGAACAGCCGCTCCACGTCCTGATGGCCTTGCAGGAAGCAGTTCGGCGGCCGGGCGATGATGGCGCAGTCGATTTCGCCGGAGGCCAGCATGTCGCTCAGTGACTTGTCGGCGATGCGGGTGAGATTGACGCCTTGCGGCAGGCTCGAGTTCGACCTTCTCGATGCGGCCGGGCTCGTTGGCGCCGGCCTGCACCCATTCGATGTCCTGAAGCCGGACGCCGCATTCGTCGCCTAGCCAGCCGCGCATGTAGACGGCGGCGGTGTGGGCCCATTCCGGCGAGCCGACGCGCTTGCCCTTGAGGTCCTGCGGTGTACGAATATTGCTGTTCTTGTTGACGTAGAACGAGGAGAAGCGGAACAGCCGCGAACAGATCACCGGCAGGCCGACGATGTCGGAATTGTCGCGCGTGACCTGCGCCATGAATTTCGCAAACGAAAGTTCCGAAACGTCCCATTCGCGATTGAAGGTGAAGCGCGCGAAGATTTCGTGATGGCCGAGCGTCAGCCAGGTGTGGTCGATGCCTTCGGCTTGCACCAAGCCGAGCCGGAAGTCGCGAAAGTGGTCATAGTCGGTCGTGGCGATTGAAAGTTTCACGCGGCTCATGGTGTCCTCGGAATTCGCAGTGGCGTGTTATGAGAGGTTGATGATTTCAGCGTCCGGCACTGTTGCGAACAAGCGCTCGACATCGGTCTTGCGTCGCGCCAGTGCCAGGCGCTGATTGATGTAGCCCTTGTCGGTGATTTCGTTGCCGTCGATCGACGGTGCATCCGGCAGGAGGATCACGCGCGCGATCCGGTGGGAAGACCCGCTCTGCGATGCATTCCAGGCCTCGATGCTGTTGCGCACGTGATCGCGGATGATCGGGTGACTGGAGAGGGTGGCGAGATCGGCCGGCGCGCCATCACCGATCAATTCCCGGCAGCCGGCCGTGTTGAGCCAGCCGAGCAGCCCGATAAAGGAACGGTTCTCACCGGCGATGATCGCGTCCTGCAAAACAGGCGAGGCGGCGGCCAGCGCGCCAACCCGCACCGTGCCGACATGCACCCAGGTGCCGGTCGTCAGCTTGAAGTCTTCCGCCAGCCGGCCGTCGAAGACGATGCCCTTGTTGGGGTCGTCCGGATCGGCAAGGCGCACCGCGTCGCCGATGCGATAGAAGCCCTCTTCGTCGAATGCCTCTTGCGTCAGGTCTGGGCGCTTCCAGTAGCCGGGCGTGACGTTGGGGCCGCGGACCCGCACTTCGGTCTTGCCACCGCTCGGCACCAGCTTGAGTTCGACGCCCGGGACGGGCACGCCGATCACGCCGGCGCGCTCGATCAGGAAATGGGCGGCGGTCGCGATCGGCGCCGTTTCGGTCGATCCCCAGGACGAGGTCATCGGAATGCGCTGGCCGGTCGCTTTGATCGCGGCGGCTTCGAGCCGGGTCCACAGGTCCTGCGGCAGCCCGGCGCCGGCATAGAAGATCAGCCGGAGCTTGGCGAAGAACGTGCGCGCGAACGCCTCGTCATGTTCGAGGTGCGGCAGCAGGGCGCCATAGCCCGCCGGCACGTTGAAATAGACCGTCGGCGAAATCTCGGTCAGGTTGCGCACCGATTCGCCGATCATGCTCGGGCAACGGCCGGCCGCCGTCGATGTAAAGCGTGCCGGCATGGCGCAGCACCAGATTGAAATTGTGATTGCCGCCGAAGGTGTGGTTCCACGGCAGCCAGTCGACCAGCACCAACGGATCGTCGTCTGCGAGGAAGGCCAGATCTGCGAAAGCTGCTGCTGGTTGGCGGTCAACATGCCGTGGGTGTTGATCACGCCTTTGGGCATGCCGGTCGAGCCGGAGGTGAAGAGAAATTTGGCGATCGTGTCGGCGTGCGTGGCAACCACGGCGGCTTCGACCGCTGCGCCGGGCGTGGCCGTCGTCGAGTTGGTCGAATAGCGTGACGTGGTCGAGATTGGCGCTGTTGCGGCTGGCGACGATTTCGACGCTTCCGAGATCGAGCGCGGCGAGCGCCTTGGCGAACGGGCCGGTATCCGCGACATAGACCAGCCCCGGCCGCAGCAGCTCGGCCACGTGCTTGAGCTTGGCGTGGTCCTGGCTTTGCAGCGAATAGGCGACCGAGATCGGCGCGACCGGGATGCCGGCGGTATGGCCGGCCAGCATCAGCAAGGCATGGTCGACGGCATTGCCCGAAAGGATCATGACCGGCCGCTCGGCCGACAGCCCGCGCGCGATCAGCGCCGTCGCCAGCGCGTCGACCAGCCCGCGGGCCTGCTCATAGCTGACCCGCCGCCAGTTGCCGTCCGGCGATCGCTCGGCCAGAAAAGTTCGGCCGGGCGCAGCCGCGACCGCGGCGCGGAATAGCCGTGCCAGGCTCGGGTCATAGGCCTGGAGGGGCGTGGACGAATAAAGCCGCACACTGCCGTCAGGCGATTTCTCCCGGACGATGGCGGGGCTGGCATAGCGAATGGGACGCAACGGCGCGCGGCTCGCGTCGTTCATTGAAGGCACCTCCCGTCTGTCGTTGCGGCTCTATATCAGGCCGCTGGACGGCATGCGCTATCGTAGCGCACAATGGAGGGATTGAGAGCAAACTCTTTTCCAATGGCCCGTCCGGAATCGGAACGGCTCAATGATCCAGGGAGCGCCATGCCGGCAGACCAAGACCCGAAAGCTGCAAGCCTCGTCACCGCCGCTGTCCTCGTCATCGGCGACGAAATCCTGTCCGGGCGCACCAAGGACAAGAACATCGGCTACATCGCCGAATATCTCACCGCGATCGGCATCGACCTGAAGGAGGCCCGGGTCGTCAGCGACGACGAAACCGAAATCGTGGCGGCGCTCAACGCGCTGCGCGCCCGCTACACCTATGTCTTCACCACCGGCGGGATCGGGCCGACCCACGACGACATCACCGCGGAATGCGTCGCCAAGGCGTTCGGCGTCAGCATTGACTATCGATCCGCGCGCGATCGCCATCATGCAGGAGCGGGTCGCCAAGACCGGCACGGAGATGAACGAAGCGCGCATGCGCATGACGCGCATCCCGGCCGGTGCCGATCTGGTCAACAACAAGGTCTCCGGCGCGCCCGGCTTCTGGATCGGCAATGTGCATCGTTATGGCCGGCATACCCTCGATCATGCAGGCGATGCTCGACGACGTCGCACCCAAGCTCAAGACCGGCGCCCGGATGTTGTCGGAAACGATCCGCGCCGATGCGCGCGAGGGCGATATCGGCTCCGAACTTGGCGCAGATCGCCAAGGCCCATCCCGACGTCTCGATCGGCTCCTATCCGTTTTTCGACGACGGCCGCGGACCAAACACCAATGTCGTGCTGAGGGCGCGCGATCCGGACAAGCTCGGCGATGGCCAAGATCGCGGTCGAAGCGATGCTGGTTCAGGTGCGAGCCGGGCTTTCGGCTTCGGCCTGAGCGGCGGCCGCGAGCCGGCTGGAAAAACAACGTTTCAATCCCACTGGGAAATCGTCTAGAACGCGCCGGCGGTTGGTGAAATCGCGCTGCCCGCAACAGGAAACCAAGTTTTTGAATTCGTCCCAACAAATGTCAAATTCCGAAAGCCATCCGCCCTCGGAGAAGGCCTTCCCGGTCTCCTGGGACCAGTTCCACCGCGACGCGCGCGCGCTCGCCTGGCGCCTCGCGGGTGCCGGTCCGTTTCAAGCGATTGTCTGCATCACGCGCGGCGGGCTTGTGCCGGCGGCGATTGTTGCCCGCGAACTCGATATCCACATGATCGAAACCGTCTGCGTTTCCAGCTACGACCATACCCGGCAGCGCCAACTGACATTGCTCAAGGGGGTGTCGGAAGTGGTTGCCGCGATTGGCGGGGGCGACGGGCAAGGTGTGCTGATCGTTGATGACCTGGTCGATACCGGTCAGACCGCGCGGATTGTCCGTGGCCTGCTGCCGAAGGCGCATTTTGCGACTGTCTACGCCAAGCCGGAAGGTCGCCCGTTGGTCGACACGTTTATCACCGAGGTGTCGCAGGATACCTGGATCTATTTTCCCTGGGATACCGGACTTGCGTTTCAGCCGCCGATCACGAAGGGTGGCGCCTAGGTCACCAACTCATTAAATCGCAACCAGATGCGGATTGCAGCGAGTTTGATGCCGGCAAGGTAATTGTCTGGGTCTTTGTCGTATCGGGTGGCGACGGCGCGGAAGTGTTTGAGCTTGTTGAAGAAGCGCTCGACGAGGTTTCGTTTGCGGTAAAGTCGCTTGCTGAAGGCCGGCACGCAGACACGATTGGGCATTGGGCGGATGTTGTCGAAGATGCCTCGCTTCTCCAGCTTCAGGCGTAGGGCATTGAAATCGTAGGCGCGGTCGGCCAGAAAGATACTCGCTGGCGCCAAGGCATCGAGCATGTCCTCGGCCGAACGCCCGTCATGCGCCTGGCCTTCGGTGAGCTTGAGCCGCGTCGGCAGACCGCAGGCATCGACGAGGGCGTGGATCTTGGTCGTCAGCCCGCCGCGCGAGCGTCCCATGCAACCGGATCGCCCCCCTTTTTTCCGTTCGCTCCATGCTGGTGAACGCGGATGGAAGAGGAGTCGATCATCTGGATGTCGCCGTCGTAAGCCGCTGAGACTGCTTCCAATATCCGGCTCCACACACCCGCCTTGCGCCACCGGACAAACCGGTTGTAGCAGGTCGTCGTCGGCCCGTAGCGCTCGGGGATATCGGCCCACGGCGCGCCAGTCCGAAGCCGCCACAAGATGCCATTGAGAACGCGACGATCATCAACCCGCGGCACGCCACGAACCTTTGTGGGGAGCAGCGGCCGGATCACCTGCCATTCAAAATCCGTCAGATCAAAGCGTGCCATTCGAACCTCCTTCAGTCAGAAGGTTAAATCACGCATCGCATCAAAACGGAATCCCCTTTATGAGTGCATGACCTAGAGTATGATCCGGAAAAGTTGCAGAATTTTCCGATAAGATCATATGACAAACCAAGATATTTGATGGTCACCGCAATTCCATCTGCCTGAATTGCACTCTAAAGTCTGGTTCCGATCCGAAGGAACGAATGCTCCGACCCATCTTGGAAGGAAAAGCCATGGATGCCATTTCGCCGCAATCCGATGGGAATGCCGCCGATCTACGATCACAACACGTCCGCGTCGCTGATCTGGAATGGAAGAAGACCCGGTTCGAAGGTTGTGAGGTCAAGACGTTGTTGTTTGATCGCGACAGCGGTCTGATGACGGCTCTGATGCGGTTCGCGCCCGGCGCGGTGCTGCCGGAACACGAGCACGTCAAGATCGAGCAGACGTATGTGTTGGAAGGCAAGCTGGTTGACAAGGAGGGGCCGGATGCCGGCCTGGAAGTCGGCGCCGGCGATTTCGTCTGGCGTCCGGCCGGAAGCCGCCATGTGGCATGGTGCCCGGATGGTGGACTGATGATCGCGATCTTCCAGGTTCCCAACAAGTTCTATGAAAAGGATGGCCGGATCACCGACGTCTCAGGCAAGGCATGGGACGAATTATGGGGGCACGTCGGCGCGGACTAGGCGCGGGCGGGTTACAAGCTTCGATCGGACAGGAAGGCACGTCGCAGGGCGCCGTATTCACGCTATGTACTCATTGCGAATAAGATATTAATGATCGCGCGACTCTCGGTTGGGGCTCGGTTTCAAACGACGACGATGCGGACGTGGCGGAACTGGTAGACGCAACGGACTTAAAATCCGTTGGAGGAAACTCCGTGCGGGTTCGACTCCCGCCGTCCGCACCAATCAACGCGAGTGTGGCGCATTGCTTATTGTGGAAGTTAGCGTGTTGCGCTTCTGGTCAAATCAAGAAATTGCGGTGCCGCTATCGGCATGATTCAATCAGAATTGTTGCGACAACCACGCTTGGCAATGGTTCGAAATGGGGCCGATCATTTATGTGCCGCCATATCCATTATTCAAAGCCATTATGAAAATCCGAGGTCGCCAAGGCTAAGACCGCACATCCTGACAAACAATTGTGCAGTAAGCCTTGGCGACTTCGGTCGCGAAATCAATCGCATTCATCGCAAATCAAACCGGCGGGCAGTACCAAAGCGGGCCGACGACGACACAGCCCCAACCTTGCCAGTTGCGCGGCCGATAGCTGTAATGCCGCCAACCTCGGGGTGCCGTCCGGTAGTGATGACTCGGCCGGTAGTGACCGTAATTCCGATGATGGTTGTAGCCACGCCGGTGATTATAGTTACGCCGCTGATTGGAATGTCGCTGGTGGTTGTAGTTGCGGCTGCGATGATGTGAATTGCTGCGATGAGATGAATGGTGGCGGCTCGACGAATGCCCCTTGTTCCCGGACTTGTGCTGCACCGTCACCAAAGGCAAAGAGTCCGATTGCGCGATACCTTTTGCGGGTGCGATCTGCCTGCCGTGGCCGGCAGGCAGATCGCTGCAACGAACGCTGCGGTTATCAAGACTTTCAAACGCATCATTAATTCCTCTTCTGTTGGCTGAGGAAACAACGTTTGCCATCGCGAGAGGTTCCTTGATTGATGCGGCGGCATCATACGATCGTTGCAGTAGCGCCCTGGTATGGAGCACGCTGGCGAGTTCCGACACACACCCGCCAAGGCGTGCCGCAATTGATGATGATCGGGGTATTGAGGCACAAGGGTTCCCGTAGAGTGCCGACGGTGCAGATCGCGCCGGTTGTCATTTGAGAATGTGTGCCGTCGCAGCGCCATACGGCCCCAAGAAGCGTTGAAAAAGCGCAATCAAATCAATAATATATTCGCGAGTACACGGCCGCGGATCGCGGCGATCATGGGTTCAAACTGCTGCCAGGGGGGAACAGACCGATGGCGTCATCCAAGGATATTGCGGACAAGCGCGAAATCCGCGAACTGGTGGAGAATTGGGCGATCTGGCGCGACGCCCTGATGTGGAAACGCTTCCGCACCGTCTGGCACGACGAGGGAGTGATGATGGCGACCTGGTTCCAGGGAACCGCCGATGAATTCATCAAGGTCAGCCGCGAAGGCTACGAGAAGGGTGTCAGCATCCTGCATTTCCTCGGCGGCATGTCGATCGACCTCAAGGGCAAGCGCGCGATCGTGCAGACCAAGATGACCATCTCGCAGCGTGCGGTGGTCGAGAAGGTTTTGTGTGACGTGGTCTGCACCGGACGCTTCTACGACTTCCTGGAAAAGCGCAAAGGCAAGTGGGGCTATGTCCTGCGCCAGCCGATCTACGAAAAGGACCGGCTCGACCCGATTGATCCCAACGCCAAGCCGAAGCTCGATCCGAAACTGCTGGCGAAATTCCCGGTCGGCTACCGCCATCTCGCCTATCTGCAATCCAGGATCGGTTACCCTGTGAAGCCCGACATGCCTGGCCTCGACGGCAAGGAGGTCGAGGCTTTGTACGCGGAAGGCGAACGCTGGCTCAAGGGCAAGCCGCTGAAGTGGGGCAAGAAAAATTAAGAAGTCAAAAAGGCAGCGCCGCGCAAGCGAATGCGGGGCGCTGTGATTGTTGAGCGCATTACGCGGCGGGCGCGGCGTTACTTCTCCTGCACCACCAGCGTGTAGCGCGGATCGGCGGCGAGGCACTCCGCTTCCGGAACGCCGAGCTCACGACGGACCATATTCGTGCCCTGCACCAGTGCGACCATCTTGTAAAACGCGTGGCGGCGGCTCATGCCCTCGCGGCCCATGCCGCAATCGGACGACAGGATCAGCCGCTCCGGTGGAATGAACTCGAGCGCGCGGCGGATGTGATCGGCGATCTCCACCGGCCGCTCGACCTGCAGTGTGTGGTGGTCGATCACGCCGATGGCGATCTTCTTGTCCGGACTGATCTCCTTGCCGAAGGCTTCCAGATCCATGCCGTGCGCCGAGCAGGACTCGAACGTCACCACGTCGGCGTCGACCTTGTTGATCAGATCGAGCGCCGACTTGTAGCTCTGCACTTCGGCGAACATGCGCTGCTGCGATGGATTGCCCCAGCAGGTGTGGCACCACACTTCGGTCTTGGCGCGCAGACCCTTCACCGTGCGATTGAACACCTCCACGCTGAAGGCCGGATTGATCACGTCATCGACCACCTTGCGAATGGCGAGCAGATGGATTTGCGGCTCTTCGTACTGGATCACTGGGCAGCCGGCATCGGCGAGCGAATGCAGTTCCTCATTCATGGCGTCTGTAATCGCCAGGATGCGGTCCTTGACGCTCTTGTAATAGTGGTCGGCGGACGTGGCGAAGGCGACCAGCTCCGGCCCGATGGTGCCGAACTTCACCGGTTTCTTGGTCAGCCGCTGCGCGGCCTTCCACATCGCGGCGTATTGCATGTCGCCCGGACCGACCGGACCGATGATCGCCGGCATCACCCGCGCCTCGATATAGTCATGCAGGATGTGGCCGGGCGGAAAGGCGAGGCCGCCCTTGCCGGCGAGCGTCGGCTGCGGATTGTGCCGGTCGAAACCGTCCATGTGGCGCAGCGGATAGTTGGTCCAGCTCTGGCCGCCGACGTCCTGGTCGAAGTGCGCATCGCCGTCGGTGACGATGTCGAGGCCGGCGAGCTCCTGCTCGCGAAGATAGACCGACACGGTGTCCATATACTGCTCGCGGAACACCGAATTGACCATCGCATCCATGAACGAACGCGAGCCCAGATTCTGCGTGAACCAACTCGGCCGCGGCAGCGAACCGGTAATGGTGGTGGGAAGTTTGATGTCCTTGGTGACCGTCAGCATGGTTAGACGTTATCTCCGCCTGGTTGGCTCTTGTTATCTGGTCGTGAAGTGTTGCGTCACATCGGTGTTGGAGCAGCGCCATCGAGATGAACTGGCCCGATGCGCGTTGAGCGCCATCTTATCATCATTGGGTTGAGCAGGTACACCGCTCATCATTGGTTTGAGCAGGTACACCGCGCGGTTTTCGATTGTTGGTCCGCCCACCGCATCGCGTGTGGCGCTTTACGCCAATGGGCGACTACCCGCCTTGCGCCCGCTTCCGTGCCGCGGCGGTGCGCGCCGCGACCCGGTCGAGGATCGCGATCATGTCTTCGACCTCTTCGCGGTCGAAGCCTTGGGTGATGAACACGATCTTCGCTGCGGTGGTCGGCGTCGGGCCAGCGGTCGAGCCAGGACAGATTGTGCAGCAGATGCTGCGCGCCCTGGATCACCGCCGGACGGTCCGGCTCTTCCGCGACGTTGACGATGCCCTTCACCCGCAGAAGATTGGCGCCGAGATTTTGTTGCAAGGCGTCGAGCAGCAGCCGCAGCGCCTCGCGCGAGATCGGCTCATCGCGCACGAAGCAGAACGAGGCGATGTCGCGATCGTGCAGGCCGTGATGGTGATGATGATCGTGGTCGCCATGATCGTGGTCATGGTCGTGCAGTCGTGATCATGAGCGTCAGTGCCTTGGATGGTAGGCGGCGGCGTTGAGCCAGGCGCGCGCATCGGCCTTAGGGTCGGCGGGATCGAGACCGGGTGCGCGCAGCAGCGCGCCGATATCGAAAGCAGGATCGTCGATCCGGGAAATCTTGGCCGCCGGATTGAGGCGGCGCAGCCGCGCGGTCAGAGCCGGCCTCGGCGTTCTGCCGCCTTCGGCGGATCGACGCAGATCGAGCTTGGTGATCAGGATGTGATCGGCGAGCGCCACCTGGCGCACCGATTCCGCGATGATTGATCGAGCGTGTCGGGACCGTTCACCGCATCGACGGTCGCGATCACGTCGCCGATGCGATAGAGCCCGGCGAGCGTCGGATCGGACAGGAATGCCTGGATCACCGGCGACGGATCGGCGAGCCCCGAGGTCTCGATCACCACATGATCGAAGCGCGGGATCTCGCCGTCCTCGCGCGAGTGATAGAGCTTGTTGAGGGTTGTCACCAGATCGCCGAACACGGTGCAGCACAGGCAGCCGTTCTCCAGCACCATGATGGTGTCGTCGCTTGGGTCGCCAGCGCGTGGTCGAGGCTGATCTCGCCGAACTCGTTGATGACGACGGCGGTGTTGCGCCATCGCCGGATCGCGCAGCGCGCGATTGAGCAGCGTGGTCTTGCCGCTGCCCAGAAAGCCGGTGAGGATGGTGACGGGGGTGTGGGGCAAGCTCGCGCTCTCCGGTCATCCCCGCGTGCGGACATACGCTGTGCCATCGAGGTACAAGACGTGGATCCGGCATCGGGCGTCACGCGCGTCATAGATGGACTTGCCGCAGCCATGACATATGCGCGATATGGCCGGGACGACAGCCTCTTTTCGCCGCCTCAGAACACCTCGCAGCCCGGCAGACCGCAGGAGATCAGGCGGTCGGACGGGAAGTTGGTGATGATCTCGCAGCCGTCCTTGGTGACGACGACCTCTTCCTCGATGCGGGCGGCGCCGGAGCCGTCCTCGGCGCCCTTCCAGGTCTCCAGCGCGAACACCATGCCTTCCTTCAGCGGCTTGTTCTGGCCGGTGAAGCGCTTGGAGAAGATCGGCCGCTCCCACAGCGACAGGCCGACGCCATGGCCGTATTGCAGCAGGAACGCTTCGGCCTCGTCGCGATAGCCGAAGTCGGTGGCGTCCGGCCACACCTTCGCGACCTCGTCGGGCGTGACGCCCGGGCGGATCATGTCGATCGAGGCGCTGATCCATTTCGACGCCGTCTCGTAGGCGTCGATCTGATACTTGTTCGGCTCGCCGCAGATGAAGGTGCGGTAGTAGCAGGTGCGGTAGCCGTTGAACGAATGCATGATGTCGAGGAACACCATGTCGCCCGGCTGGATCATGCGGTCGGAGAAGGTGTGCGAGTGCGGCCGGCCGCGCGGGCCGGAGACCGAGTTCACGCATTCGACGCGCTCCGAGCCCATGCGGAACAGCCGGTCATTGGCGATCGCGACCAGTTCGTTCTCGCGCGTGCCGGGGCGGATGGCGCGGGCGATGTCGACATAGGTGGCATCGACCATGGCGCAGGCCATCTTCAGCAGCTCGATCTCGTCGGCGGTCTTGACCTCGCGCGCATCGAGCATCGCCTGCTGGCCGTCGACCACCTCGATGCCTTCCTTCTCCAGCGCGCGCAGCATCGGCAGTTCCATCATGTCGATGCCGATCGGCTCCTTGTCGATGCCGTAATGGACCAGCGCCTTCTTGATCTGCTTGGCGAAGTCGCCCTGCGACGCCGAGATGCGGCGGCAGACGCGCCCTGCATGGTCGAGATCGGGGCGGCGACGTTGTCGGCGATCCAGGGCGAGGAGATGCGTTTGGCCGGCGGCGCCGGATCCCACAGGAACGGCGGGCCCTCGACCGGGCACAGCGCATAGCGCATGAACTTGTCGCGCGCCCATTCGCCGATATGGGTGCCGGTGATGTAGCGGATGTTGTCGAAGTTGAACGCGATGACGCCGCCGAGGCCGGCATGACGGATCGCTTCTGGGCGCGCGCGAGGCGTTCCTTGAACAGCCGGTCGTAGTCGATGCCCTTCTCCCAGTCCTTGGCCATGGTGCCCCAGGAGGCGGTCGCTTGCGGTCGATTGTATTTCACGTCGATTTCCTCCCGGTGAGGTGCCGTTCGGGCGCGCCTGATGGCGCGCCCGTGACGAGCTTGTCAGTTGGCGGGCTTGCCGTGATTGGGGAAGATCTGCGGCCGCAGCTTTGGATGGCAGGCCATCATCTTCGGCGCATAGGGCGTTTCCGCGCCGAGCACCTCGGCGGCATGCCAGGCCCATGAGCGGTCCCACAAAGCGCCGCGCGCGAGGCAGACAAAATCGGCCTTGCCGGAGGCGATGATCTCCTCGGCCTGCTGCGGGTCGGTGATCAGCCCGACCGACATGGTCTTGATTCCGGTCTCCTTGCGCACCAATTCGCCGAACGGCACCTGATAGCCGGGCGCGAGCGCGATCTTCTGCCGCTCGTCCAGTCCGCCGGTCGACACGTCGAGATAGTCGCAACCGAGATTTTTCAGGGCCCGCGCCAACTCGACAGTTTCCTCCGGCGTCCAGCCTTGCTCGACCCAGTCATGCGCCGATACCCGCATGCCGATCGGCTTTTCCTCCGGCCAAACTTTGCGGACCGCCGAATAGACTTCGATCGGGAAGCGCATGCGGTTTTCCAGACTGCCGCCGTATTCGTCGGTGCGCTGGTTCGAGAGTGGCGACATGAACTGATGCAGCAGATAGCCGTGACCGCCATGCAGTTCGATGACGTCGAACCCGATGCGCTGCACGCGCTCGGCGGCGGCCGCGAAGTCCGCGACCGTTTGTTTGATCTCGGCGACCGTCATGGCGTGCGGCACAGGCCAGCCTTGCCGTAGGGAATGGCGGACGGGCCATGCGTGACCCAGCTCTTCTTCGCTCGTCAGCGGCTTGCCGCCTGCGGCCGGCGGCTGGGTCGAGCCTTTGCGGCCGGCATGGGCGAGTTGCACACCGAGCTTGGCGACACCGTAGGTGCGGCAAAAATCATGCACCCGCTTGAGCGCCGCTTCATTCTCGTCCGAATAGAGTGCCGGCGCATTTGTAGGTGATGCGGCCGACCGGATTGACGTTGGTCATCTCGGTCATCACCAGGCCGACACCGCCGAGGGCGAAGCTACCGAGATGCATCAGATGCCAATCGTTCGCGGAACCCTCGATGGAATTGTATTGGCACATGGGGGACAGCACGACGCGGTTGGCAAAATTCACTCCACGCATCGAGATCGGCGAGAACAAGGCGCTAGCCATCGTTGGACTTCCTTTTCTTGAAGGGCGGATCCGGTGGTCCAACCGGACCCGGTTGATCAGGGTAGGGCGTGGCGAACGATCCGCCGGCCGCAGGGATGAGCTTCGGGGGTCATACTATCATGAGTGGGGGGCAGGCAAACTTTCGGGCCAGCCCGCGGGCCGTGGTTCAGGCGAGGCCGCTGGCGCGGGCCTGGTCCTTGGCCATCACCGCCCAATCGTGTTCGCTTTCGCCGTGGGCGACCGCGCCCACCAGCCGGTCGCGCCAGACATTGCCGCTCGGCAGCGGCACGCCCACCGCCTCGCCGGCGGCAAGCGCCAGGTTGGCGTCCTTGAGGCCGAGGATCGCGCGCTGGCCGGCCGGCAGGTAGCGCTCTTCGGCGATGATCTTGCCGTAGACCTTGTAGGCCGAGCAGTTGAACAGGCCGTCGGTCAGCACGTCGTAGAAGACATCCGGGAACGACGTCGTACTTGCGCACCAGCGACATTCCCTCGCCCATCGCCTCGATGGCGCAGCCGAGCACGAAATTGTTGGCGATCTTGATCGCGGCGGCCGCGGCCGGATCGGCGCCGGCCTCGAAGGTGCGCCGCGCGATCGCCTCGAAGCACGGCCGGATGCGGTCGACGCTCTGCCTTCGGTCCGCCGAGCACCATGCCCGCCTGCCCCGCCGACGACCACGTCGGGCCGCCCCAGCATCGGCGTCGCGATCAGCACCTGACCGGCGTCGGCATGCAGCTGTCTTGAGCTTCTGAATGCAGGCGACCGAATGCGTGCCGGCGCAGACATGGATGCCGCCCTTGGGCAGCGATTGCAGCAGCCCGCCGTTCTGCGTCACAACCTGCTTCGACCGCGGCATCATCGGCCAGCATGGTGAAGACGCCCTCGCCGTAGGTCGCGGCCTCCTTGATCGAGCCCAGCACCTTGGCGCCGAGCGTCGGCGAGCGGCTTGGCCTTTCGGCGGTGCGGTTGTAGACGCCGAGATCGTGCTTGGCTTCGAGGATGCGCTGCGCCATGACCTGGCCCATGCGGCCAAGCCCGATGAATCCGACTTTCATGATGCTACTCCGTCAAAGCGTGGTCAGGTGAGCTGACCGCGCACCCACTCGAGCTCGCGGCAGACGTAGTCGACGATGTCGCCGGTCTTGAGATTGTCGGGCAGCACGTCCCAGGTGTAGGTCTCGATCTCAAGCTGCCGCGACAGCGGCTTGGCCTTGTGGAACTTGAGCGCGTCCTCGATCGCGAACCGCGTGGTGCCGAATTCGCCGAGATCGTCGAGGAACACCGGCACGTGGAAATGGGTGCGCCATTCGCGCGGGCCCGGATCGTCCTCCCAGGCCTTGAACGCATCCTCGAGATTGAGGAAGCGGGTCAGCTTGCCGTCCTTCTTCTGCACCGTCTGGGTCAGATAGATGGTCTTGGCGTAGCGCTTGCAGCGTGTCGACGATCTTCTGCGTCACCTCGCGGCACCCGCATCGCCGCGGCTTCCTGCAGCTTGAAGATCGGGATGCCGGCGTCGACCAGCTTCTGCAGTGAGACCGGGATGTCCTCGTACTCCACCGCCTGATGGCAGATGTCGAACACGATGCCGACATGACTTGCGCAGCGCGAGAACGCGTCCGCGATCGGCAGCGCCGGCGAACTTGGCCAGCATCTCGGCCGATTTGCCGGTGTAGAGATGGTTGGTGAAGTAGTCGACGGTCTCGTCGGTGGTCTCGAGGAAGCAGAACGGCTCCGGCTCGAGCGCCAGACGTGACGACGCGGCCGGTGCGCTGTTCGAGCTTGACCAGATGCGCGGCGACGCGCAGCACGTGCTGGGTGATAGCTGTCGACCACCGCACTTGCCGGTGACGTTCGGCTTGAAGCCGAGCGGCGCCGCTCTGGATCGACGGCTGGATGTCTGCCGGACAGACGTCGGCCAGCACCTCGGCGACGTTGATGGTGTACTGCGTGCGCTCCTCGGAGCGCCAGTCCGGCTCGTAGACCTGTTCCTTGACGACGGTGTTCTTGAACGGCCCATACGGAAATGCGTTGACCGTGTAGAGATACATGTCGTTGTCGGCGAGGAACTTCTTGAGCTTGTCGCGCTCGGGCTTGCTGTTGACCAGCGTCTTCGCCGAACTCGCCGACAGCCGCAGCGACACGCCGAACGGCTCGTTCGGGACAGACGCGCTTCTGCACCTTCGGAACATAGGTCGTCAGGCTGTCCCACATCTCCTCCCAGGTGTCGCCGGGATGCACGAGCGTCGAATAGGTCAGATGGCCGAGGCCGTTACCGAGGTCCATTGTCTGTTACTCCTGTGAATTCTTGTGCGCTGACCGCGAGCGTCAGGCCACCTGTTCGACCTTGCCGGACGCGGCCGAGCGGATGATCGATTTCGCATGCGGACGAGCCGTGGATGATCTGTTCCGGCGTGATCGGGAACGCCGGCCCGCCTTCCGCGGCGCGCGCGAAGGCCTCGAAGCAGGCGCGGGTGACGTCGCAGCGTCTCGGCCTCCCAGACTTCCAGCGGCGCCCTTGATCGGCTGGAATTTGCAGGTGCCGAACAGCCGCGTGCGGCGCTCTTCCGACGAGGCGCCGGCGACATGGGTCACGCCTTCGAGCCGCAGCCAGCCCTTGGAGCCGAACACCTGGAAGCTGAAGCCGGGCCCGGTCGTGGTGATCGTGCCGAGATAGCCCGACATGCCCTGCCTTCATCCGGAACAGCATCGAGGTGGTGTCGTCGGTGCCGATGCTCCACGACCCGCGCGAAGCTCTGGCAGAAGACGATGGTCGAAGTCGCCGCAGAGGTCGATCATGCCGTCGACCGCATGCACGCCGAGCGGCGCGAGGCCGCCGCACCGGCGCTTCGTCCTTGCATGGCGCGCCAGGCCGCCGGCTTCAGAAACAGCGCGTTCGGGAAAGTCATGTTGCATTCGATGTGCTGGATCACGCCGAGATCGCCGGAGCGAACGCGCTCGCGCAGCTTGGTCATTTCCGGATGGAAGCGCCGGTTGTAGCCCATGCCGAGCGTGACGCCGGCCTTGCGCACGGCGGCGACCGCCTCTTCGGCCTCCTCCTTGGAATAGGTGAACGGCTTCTCGCAGAACACATGCTTGCCGGCGGCCGCTGCCGCGATCACCTGTCGCGAGTGGCCGGACGGCGGCGTCGACAGCACCACCGCATCGATCGTCGGGGTCGGCCAGCACGGCCTCATAGTCGTGCAGCAGACGCAGCCCGTGCTGCTTGGCGAAAGCTTTGACGTCGTCGGACTTGGTGCGGGTCGTCAGGGCGACGAACCGCATGACGTCGCTGCCTTCGGCGAGCGACTCGACCAGCGTCTTGCCCCACCAGCCAAGCCCAACAATGGCTGCATTGATCATCGGTCTCACTCCCTTATGCACTATCTTTGGTGACGGGCCGTGCGTGCGGTCGCTTAGGGCCAGCCATGCATCGCGACGACCGCGCAGCACAACGCCCAGAACACGCAATACTCAATGCCGCCGATCACCCAGATCCAGCTTCCGGTGACCTTGTAGGTCGCCGCCGCCGCGACGAGCAAGATGGACCGCAGCGATGGCCGCGACATAGCCCGTGTAGATGCCGAACACCAGCCCGATGGTCAGCACCGTCTCGATGGCTGCCGGCGAGGTCATCCAGGTCTTGGCCGGCTTGAATCCGGCCTTGACGAAGAAAGCCGAGTGTCGCCGGCACCGTGATCTTGCCGACGATGTGCGGAATGAAAAACAGCCCGCAAATGATCCGTAGCACGTTGTAGCCGTTAGACAGATCGAAACTCGCGGCGAGATCTGACATTGTTGTTACCCCCCCAGACGTGGCGTATGAGTCAGCGAAATCTGAATTCGATCCAGCATTCAGGCGTTTCGCTTGCAGACTTTTATCATTCAGTCGTTCACATTTAGAGTTTTCGTATTGTCGAAATCGCAATCCGCATTCCGGCTTCTCGGCAATGGCCTGATGTGCCCGCCAAGATAGACGTTTTCACCATTGCATGACCATCGCAGATTTCCCGCCGTGGCCCGCATGGCGGGCGCTGCCGGCGAACGTCGTCGATCGCAAGTTCGCAGCATGAGGATGTCGGACTGTGGCGTGATTGCGGTGCGGTCAAATTGGCGCGACGCGATCGAGAAATGTGTCGATGGCCGCGGCCGCAGCGGGCATATGTGATGAAAAAACCGAATTGTGATCGGGACCGACGACCTCGAAGGTCACCTTGCCTGCGATGGTCGGGAGATCCGCGCAAGGGATCGCGCAGGGCATCGGTGCGGTTGGTGGCATGGGCGACAAAGATCTCGCCGGGATATGGCTCGGGCACATAGATACGGATCGCCGATTGCAGTTGTTTGTAGACAAAGTTGCGGCGTGCTTCGCCGCCCCGTTGCACCAGCGACCGCATGCGGAGGTATTCGCCGCGAAGGGTGGCGTGAAAGCGCCGCCATATCAGTTCGGGACCGGATGACATCATCCATGGAGAATTCCCGCGAGAGGCTGGTGGTTCAATGAAAATCAGTCCGGGGACTGCAAGCCCATCACGGGATAGTTTTTGCGCAATTTCCAATGCGATCCAGGAGCCGCCGCAATAGCCCATGATCAGGTAGGGGCCTTCCGGGCGCACCTGTCTGATTTCGGCGAGATACTTCTCGGCCATGTCATTAATCCGCTGCAGGATTGGCTCGTCCTGGCTCAATCCCGAAGCGCGGAGGCCGTAAATGGGCCGGCGTTTGGCGAGGACGGCCGCCAGCGTATTGGCGAACACCGCGTCGCCATTCAGGCCGTGGACGCAGAAGATCGGCGGCCCTTCGCCTTCGGGCCGGATCGGGATGAGGCAGCTCCCGCGGACATTGGCACGCGCATTTTCGACCAGCACGGCCAGAGCGCGCGGCGTACGGGCCTCGAGCAGGGCCGAGACCGGGATCACAACCTTCAAATTGGCCTCGATGGCCGCCATGATCACCGCGCCACCGAGCGAGTTGCCGCCAAGATCGAAGAAATCATCATCGACCCCGATCCCGTCGATTTGGAGGACCGTGCCCCAGATGTGCAGAAGCGTCGCCTCAATCGTCGTTGAGGCCGGCACAGCATCGTCCGGCAATCCAATTTCATCACGATGCAAACGTGCCAGCGTATCCGCAGCAATAGTGTCCATTCCAACCGAATTCCTGATAGGTCATCGCCCTGAAGAATACCCCGAAATTGACAGCCTGAGTACCCGTTGTCGAGGTGTCAACGTGGCGGTTTGCAAGGATGAGTGGCGGCCGGTAACCGTGTTGACGCCGTATATTGCGTCATTGGGCACCCGTTTGTCGAAATCGCGACGGGCGTTCCTACTCTAACGCGCGGTCAGGCGGGAAACGAATGTCGCATCCGCACCACTCGATCATCCCGCTTTTGGCTGGAATCAGAGCGATTCCGGCCCATGCAGGTTGCTCTAGGAGCCAGCCTGCGATTGCGTCTCGCTTTCCAGCTGCTCGCGAAGCGCCGTTCTAATGATCTTGCCGTTGGGATTTCGTGGGATTTGTTTCAGCATGACAAACTTGCGGGGGCGGCTGTTGGCGGACAGCCGGGGCAGGCAGTGCGCCGCGATCCCGGCTTCGGTGACGCCGTCGTCCGCTACCACGAAGGCTGCAATTTCCTCGCCCTCGCGCGCCGCGGCAAAGCCGATAACCGCAACATCGCGCACCCCGGGCATTTCCGAGATCACCGCTTCGACCTCGCCGGGGTGAACGTTGACGCCACCGCGGATGATCATGTCGGAGCTTCGGCCGAGAAGCGTCAGGAAGCCGCCGTCGTCGAGCATGCCCAAATCGCCGGTATAGATCCAGCCATCCTTGATACGGTCGCCGCTGTCGCGGGGTTCCCCGCCATAGATGGCGTTCGCCATGCCGGGCGACCGAAGCCGGATCGCACCGGCCTCACTGGCAGGTAATTCCTGGTCGTCATTGTCGACGATTTGTAACGCGACGTTCGGCAGGACCCGTCCGACCGTCTCCGGCCGCGCATCGATATCTTCGGCATAGAGCGCACTGATGACGCCGGTAACGCTCGAACCGAACAACTCGATGTAGTGCTCGCACAGCACCGCGCGGGCCTGCACTTTTTCTTCTGCGGAGATTGGTGCTCCGCCGCAGACCATGGCGCGGACATCGCTGAAGAGCGGGGAGGTCCGCTTGCCGTGAATATCCAGCAGCCCGCGTATGACAGTCGGGACCGTAAAAATGCAGGTTGCCTTGTTGGTCAGCACGGCGTCGGTAAGTTCCTCGGCGCTGAAGAGTGGCGGATGGAAAAATACCGTTCCTCCGGCGAACAGTCGATTTAGGGCCCGGTTGCGCGAGGCTGGAAATGAGATCGGGATTGCGCTGAGCATGCGCGGTCCGGGATTGACCAACTCGACGCCAAACGTAAAAAGCACCTGCAAGTAAAATCGCTCATGCTCCAGCACGAGGCCCATCGGCTTGCCGGTTGTCCCTGAGGTCAGCGAGATGATGGCTGGGGCGCGAGGACGATCGTCGATCAGTGGCTTGCTGTCATGCTCGCCAATCCGATCGTTCCAGGAGGCATCAACGATTATGGACCGATAGTTGCCCTCGCCAATTGTCCGGCGTCCCTCGAGGATTGCGACAAGATCGAAATCATTCGCCAGCGCAGCACGTTCGCTGCGTTTTGCGCGGAAGTCGATTGGCACCGCCGTCGCGCCGAGCATCCACAGTGCAACCATGAGCACGATGGCGTCGGCGGCCTCCGCCGTCGCGATGCCGACATTGTTGCCGGGCGCAATGTCCATGGCGCGCAGGGCGCGGGCGCTCATGCTCGCGCGCGCGACAATGTCGGCATAGCTCAACGAAGTTTTTGCCGAGACGATCGCTGGCTGGTCCCTCAGGCGATTTGCGAGTCCGACAAAGACATCGGCGAGATTGACATTTGCCAATGTGATGTTCCCCGTTTTGTTTCGGCCAACCCGCAATCACTCTGGACTGTGGACGGGCAAGGCACGCGTTTCAGCCTGTGAGTTGATATTCGCCGGGGGCCGCGTACCGACATTCTACTCGGTATGTCGAGATTCCAAACCGCATCCGCACTATTGCAGGCGCTTGCCCACATCGCCAACACCACAAAATTGCATTTTCAATACTATCACAGCCATGCCGTCGTTCGCAGCCACATCGCCGCGGAGACCGGTAATCCAAGCGACAAATGTCAATATAGCGCGATGATCAGTGTCAGCGGTGTCAAGATATCCCACCAGAAAATCGGTCCGAAATTGTTGATGGCGAAATTGCCATTGCGGATCACGTCGCGCAGATGAACCGACGCCGCGCTCCAGAGGAACCCTGCCGCGACCAGCGTGATCGCCCATCCGGCTTTGTGGCCGAGAACCGACGCCGCCAGGGCGCCAAGGCCAAGCCCCAGATTCGCACCGCCAATTTCGATTTGAAACGGGCTGGGCGCCCAGCCGATCGACCGTGCCACACGATCTGTCCAGACAATATGGCAGAACGCCGCCCACAGACTTTGCAGGGCGAGCGACAGGAACAGCATCCATTGGGCGAGCGGGTGGAGTTCGGCGCTGCCGAAGGGCAGATTGATGCCAAGGACGCCCAGGACAAGCGCAACGGCATAGAGCGCCAGCGGCAAAGATGCGATAGCAATGGCCATATTGGACCTCGGAAGCGACTCGGGCCGAAAAACTGTGAGGCGATATCCTGGCGCACTCATTACCGGTAAGAAAGAGTCCGATCGAAATCAGCGGGTGCGGCAAGGCCGGCGAACGGACCGGCGTTTTGGCAGAACCTCACGGCAGCGCGACCGGCAAGGGACCGGAATTTCCGAGACCATCCAATGGCCAACATTCGTGACCACTGTGAGACGATGATTAGGACGCCCGGTTCTCCAATCCTTCTGGTAAAAACTTTGGTCGCGCTGCTCATGGTGGCGACAATTCCGCGTTGCGCGGTCATGAATGAAAACCAGGCGGCTGTGTTTGTCGATCCGGGCAAGATCATCATCCTGAACTGCCCGCAGATCGCGGTCCGGCTCAAGACCGTGGTGAGGCAGGAACGCAAGTTGAAGGGCTTGATCGACCGCGCCTCGGTCGATCAGAGCGGCGTCGTGGTCGCGGCCTTTGCCTACAAGGCAGACTACCTGCAGGCGCTCGGGCAACGCAAACTGCTGATCGAGGAGGCGCGCAAGAAGAACTGCACCTTGCCGCCGGAATTGCAGGTTGGCCTGGCGAACGATCTACCACCACCGTTGAATCCGCCTCGGTCAACGCCGGTCGCCGCAACGCCGGCGGCACGTTAGGGCAGGACCTGCCGAATGTGCCAACGCCCTCCTACTCAGTGATCACAGACTGGTTGTCCGCAGCCTGAGCGCATTGCCGACCACGCTGACCGACGACATCGCCATGGCGGCCGCCGCGATCATCGGCGACAGCAGAACCCCGAACACCGGATAGAGAATACCAGCCGCGATCGGCACGCCGGCCGCGTTGTAGATGAAGGCAAAGAACAGGTTTTGCCGAATGTTGCTCATCGTCGCCGCCGACAGCCGCCGCGCGCGCACGATGCCGGTAAGGTCGCCCTTGAGCAGGGTCACGCCCGCACTCTCGATCGCGACATCGGTGCCGGTACCCATCGCGATACCGACCTCCGCCGAGGCCAGCGCCGGTGCGTCGTTGACGCCGTCGCCTGCCATCGCGACCACGCGGCCCTCGTTCTTGAGCTTGTCCACGACCTTGGATTTCTGATCGGGAAGCACCTCGGCTTCGACTTCCGTAATGCCGAGCCGGCGGGCCACCGCCAGCGCGGTGGTGCGATTGTCGCCGGTCAGCATGACAATGCGGATGCCTTCCGCGGTCAGCGCCTTCAGCGCATCCGGTGTCGACGCCTTGACGGGATCGGCAATCGCAATGACGCCGGCAGCGGCGCCGTCGATGGCGACGAAGATGGCGGTCGCTCCGTCCTGCCGCAGGCGTTCGGCTTCCGCGTCCAGGTCGCCGGCAGCGATGCCAAGTTCGCTCAAAAATCTGCCGGATCCGATGGCCACCGTGTGGCCTTCGACCTTACCGGTGACGCCCTTGCCGGTCGGGGCATCGAAATCCTCAACGCGCTGGGTTTCTAGACCGCGTTCCTTCGCGGCATTGACGATCGCAACCGCGAGCGGATGTTCGCTGCCGCGTTCGATACCGGCCGCAAGTCGAAGAACTGTTTCCTCGTCATGCCCAGAGGCAGGTACGATCGCGACGACCTTCGGCTTGCCTTCGGTCAGCGTGCCGGTCTTGTCGACAACGAGGGTATCGACCTTTTCCATGCGCTCCAGCGCCTCGGCATTCTTGATCAGGACGCCGGCCTGCGCGCCGCGCCCGACACCGACCATGATCGACATTGGCGTCGCCAACCCGAGCGCGCACGGGCAGGCGATGATCAGCACGCTGACGGCGGCGACGAGGGCGAAAGTGAAGCGCGGCTCCGGCCCGAAAGTCGCCCAAGCCGCAAAGGCAAGGATAGCCACTGCGATCACGGTTGGCACGAACCATGACGCCACCTGATCGGCCAGCCGCTGGATCGGCGCGCGCGAGCGCTGCGCATCAGCGACCATTTGCACGATCTGCGACAGCATGGTGTCGCGGCCGACCTTGTCGGCGCGCATCACGAACGAGCCGGATTGGTTAAAGGTGCCGGCGATAACCTTGAAGCCGGCCTCCTTGGTGACCGGCATCGATTCGCCGGTGATCATGGATTCGTCAAGTGCCGAGCGGCCTTCCAGCACTTCGCCGTCGACCGGTACCTTGTCGCCGGGGCGGACCCGCAACCTGTCGCCGGCCACGACCGCGTCGAGCGAGATTTCCTCGTCGTTGCCATCCGCGCGAATGCGGCGCGCGGTCTTGGGCGCAAGATCGAGCAGCGTGCGGATCGCGCCAGAGGTTGCCTCGCGCGCACGCAGTTCGAGCACCTGCCCGAGCAGCACCAGCACCGTGATGACGGCGGCCGCTTCGAAATAAACCGGGACCGCGCCGCCGGCTCCGCGGAACACATCGGGAAAGATGCCGGGCGCAAACGTCGCCACCACGCTGTAGACGTAGGCGACCCCGGTGCCGATCGCGATCAAGGTGAACATGTTGAGATTGCGGGTGACGACCGATTGCCAGCCGCGCACGAAAAACGGCCAGCCGGCCCACAGCACCACCGGGGTGGCGAGTGCGAACTGAATCCAGTTCGACACCGTCGGATTGATCAGCGCATGCAGATTGAACAGATGCGAGCCCATTTCCAGCACGAATACCGGCGCGGCGAGCACGAGCCCGATCCAGAACCGGCGCGTCATGTCGATCAATTCCGGATTGGGGCCGGTGTCGGCGGTGGCAATTTCCGGCTCGAGCCCCATGCCGCAGATCGGGCAGGTGCCCGGTCCGACCTGGCGAATTTCCGGATGCATCGGGCATGTGTAGATCGCGCCTTCCGGTACGGGCTCGGCCGCGCGTTGTTCTTTATTAAGATTAAGGTACTTTTCCGGATCGGTGGCGAACTTCGTGCGGCAGCCGCTTGAGCAGAAATAATAAGGATGGCCCCTGTATTCGTGGCGGTGCTTGGCCGTGTGCGGATCGACGGTCATGCCGCAGACCGGGTCCTTGACGGTGTCACCTTTGACCGTGTCGGCGGCGGCTTCTGTTTTCGCGCTCAGGTATTTGCCGGGATCGGCCGCGAATTTGGTTCGGCAGCCGTTGCTGCAGAAATAATAGGTTTGGCCGTCGTGGTCGTGGCGATGCTTGGCGTTTTGCGGATCCACGCTCATGCCGCAGACCGGGTCCTTGGCGGTCGTTGTGTTTGTCGGCGCATGGTCGGAATGGCAATGCGCATGCGGGTCTGTATGGGGATCGGCGGCCATTGTCGACAGCATTCCTGAAAAGGCGAGGGGGCGCGCTTGAAACCTATACCCGGTAGGGGTATATTTCAAGCATGCAGCACGAAGCCAAGACCGCCAGTCTCAAACGCCTCAGCCGGATCGAGGGCCAGGTCCGCGGACTTGCCCGTATGGTCGAGGCCGACCGCTATTGCATCGACATAGTCACGCAGATCACGGCAGTGCGCGCCGCGCTGCGACGGGTCGAGGAGAGCATCCTGAAGGACCACATCTCCCATTGCGTCGAGCACGCGATCGCCTCCGGCGATCAGGCCGAGCAGCGCCAGAAGGTCGCCGAACTGATGGAACTGATGGGGCGGATCGATCGCTAAGGTCTTGTTTCAGGCGTATCGCTGACGGGCCAGTGCCGCCCCCTTGGCCAAGGCCACCATTTTTGCCTCGGCCACATCGCGCCGCATCGGCGCCATGCCGCAATTGGTGCTGGCAATGATCTTGTCCTTGGCGACGTACTTCGTCGCTTCCGCGATCACTGCGGCGACTTGTTCGGGCGTTTCGGTGACATCGACCGCGACATCGATCGCGCCGATTTGGATGTCCTTGCCGTCCAGCATTTTGAGGAGGCTCATTGGGACGCGGGAATTGATGCATTCGACCGCGACCTGATCAATCTGGCTTTTCGCCAGGACCGGGAATATCGCCTCATACTGGCGCCATTCGTCGCCGAGACCGGCTTTCCAATCGATGTTCTGCTGGATGCCGTAGCCGTAGCAGATGTGAACCGCGGTCGCGCAGGTCAGTCCTTCGGCTGCTTTGTTCAGCGCCTCGATGCCCCAGCCGCTCACCTCCGGCATGTAGACGTTGAAGGCGGGCTCGTCGAACTGCACCACGTCGACACCATCCTTCTGCAGCGCGCGGGCTTCCTGGTTGAGCAGTTCGGCAATCGCCATCGCCATGTCGGCGCGATCCTTGTAATGCGTCATCGGCGACCGTATCGACGATGGTCATCGGGCCAGGCAGCGTGAACTTGAAGTTTCGTTCGGTGTGCGCGCGCGCAGAACGGCGCCTCCACGGATGCGCGCGCGATTTCAGCTTCAGCGCGCCGACGACGGTCGGCACCATGGCCTTATAGCGATTGTTGCGAATCCCCATCTCGACCCGGCGGCCGAAATCGATGCCCTCGACGCGCTCGAGAAATCCATGCACAAAATGCTGACGCGACTGTTCACCGTCGGTAATGATGTCGATGCCGGCGTCTTCCTGAGTTTTGATTGCGATCAGCGTCGCATCATGCATCGCTTCGACGAGCAAATCGGCCGCCAGCCGCCAGGGCGCCCAAAATTTATGTCGGCTCGGCGAGCCATGGCGGTTTCGGCAGGCTCCCGGCGATGGTGGTTGGAAACATCGATAATCCCCAGATCTGTCAGCGTCTGAAAAATAACTCCCGGTTCAATCCGGCCGCCAATCGTAGAAGCCAATCATAGCGCGCCGAAAGCGCTGTTCCGCCGATCAGCCGCATGCCGGTGTCGCGGGCAAACGCCTCCGGTCCCCAACGATGATAGATCGGCGATTGCTGCGCGCAGCCCGCTGCACCCCGCGGTGCGGGCCTGCCGCTCCTTCTCGTAGGAACGCATCGCTGCGGCCGGATCATCGGGCGATTTTGCCAAGCGGTGGGACAGAAGGCTGGCGTCCTCGATCGCCATGGCGGCGCCCTGCGCCAGAAACGGCAACATCGGATGGGCGGCATCGCCGAGCAATGTCACCGGCCCTTGGCCCCACCCTTGGCCCCAACGCCCGATCGGCGCCAGGTCATAGAGCGACCATTTCAGCCATTGCTCCGGGATGGCCAGCAACGCTCGGGCCGCCGCCGACCAGTCCGAAGCCGGATAGCGGGCCAGCAGTTCGTCGCGCCGGCCTGCGCCACTCCAGCCGGATGGCCCACGACGGTCGCCGACGATCGCCACAAGGTTGATCATCGCGCCGCCTTTGACCGGGTAATGGACCAGATGTGCGTTGCGGCCGAGCCAGAGCCGCACCATCGACGTGCGGAATTCCGCGGCCACATTGTCGGCGGGAACGACGGCGCGCCATGCGGTGCGATTTGCGAAACGCGGCTCGTCGCCTCGGCGCAGCCTTGACCGGATCGACGACCACAGGCCATCGGCGCCGATCAACGCGATCCCGCGCTCTTCGAGGTGGTTCGCGCCCCGGCGGAGACCGACCGTGATCCCTTCGGAATGGATGGCAAAGTCGTCCGACCTTGGTCCCCAGCCTCAATACGATGTCCGGATCGTCGTTCACCGCGTCGAGCAATGCCGCCTGCAAATCGCCTCGATGGATCGACCAATAGGGCGAACCGTAACGATCCTGCGCATGGGACCCGAGCGGGATGCGTACGATCTCGCGACCTGACTTTGCGCTTAAAACCTGGATCGCTTCCGGCGCGACGACCGCATCGGTCAACCGCGATATCAGACCCAGTCTGATCGAGAACGCGAGTCGCGTTTGGCGACAGCTGGATGCCAGCTCCGGTTTCCTGCAGCCGCTCCGCCTGATCAAATAATGCGATACGCGGAAACCCCGTTGGCTCAGAGCTATCGCAGCCGTCAATCCGCCGATTCCGGCGCCGGCGATGATGATGGTGCGTGACGCCGCCAAGGCGGGTCCTTGCCGAAGCTGGTTGCGGTCAGGGCGTCGCCGGCTCGCGCAGGGCGCATTCGGCCGGGTTCGCGCTGTGGGCATCGAGCGCCGGGTTATGACGATAGAGCGTCGAGCAATACGGGCAGATGATCTCGGTCTCGTCGCCCATGTCGAGAAAGACATGGGGATGATCGAACGGCGGATTGGCCCCCACGCACATGAACTCATGGGCACCGATCTCGATGACCGCAACCCCAAGATCATTGTGGAAATGGGGAACGTAGTTCTCCGCCATGGCTTATCCCGATGCTTTGCAGGCGCGCGGGCTGCGCACCGGCATCATGCATTCCGGTTGGCTGGCACCATAGCCAGCGGGCAAGTCGATTTCCAGCGTAACCGGCTCAACCGCGGGCTCGATTCGATCCGGGATGGTCGTTCCGGCCTTAAACAGGTCGTGATTTTGCCTATATGAACCGTTGTCAGGGATTTTTGCGGGTATGAGATGCCCGGGTCCCGGGAGCATGGCGGATGAGCCGAATTCGGATCGCGCTGGCGGGCATCGTCGCAATCGCGTTCGCGGTTGGGGCCGCTTTTGCTGTGCCGCGCGGGATCGAGAGCTGGCAATTGCTGGCCAATGCCGACGATCCCGTGGTCGTGGCGGATCACGCATTGACGAGACAGTTCGATGCCAAGACCGCGGCAACCGAGATCGAAACGGCCCTCGCCGCCAAAGACGCCGAATTGGCACAGAGCTTTGTCGAACTGGCCAAGGAGCGCGCGGTGCCGGTCGATCCCGCGCTTGTCGGGCGCGTCACGGCCGCCGTTGAAGCGGAAAACAGCGCGGCAAGTTCCGCCAGCCATTTCGCCTATGGGCTGATAACAGGCGAGCCCGACGACCTCACGAGCTTGGCCGGAACGGCACTGGGCGATCTGTTCGTTTTCGGCGACATTCGCGACGCCGTCCGTGAAGGCAGCCGCCTCGCGTCCGGGAAGGAGGCCGATCACCTTATTCTGGGGCTGGCCTGCGTTGGATTGGCAGTGACGGCCGGGACCTATGCCAGCCTCGGCATCGGCGCACCCGCGCGCGTTGGGCTTTCGGTGGTCAAGGCTGCGCGCAAGACCGGGCGGATCGGCGCCGACATGGCGGGATGGATGGGGCGGACCCTTAAGGCCTCCTTCGACTGGAGCAACATGAAGCAGGCGCTGACGTGGGCGTCTCTGGCCCAGCCTGCGGTCGCGGTCCGTACCGCGCGCGAGGCCGTCAAGATCGACAAGGCCGGCGGGCTGGTTCGACTGATCGGTAACGTCGGAACCATTCAGAGCAAGGCGGGAACACGCGCCGCGCTCGACAGTCTTAAACTCGCCCAGGGTCCGCAGGATGTGGCGCGCGTCGCCAAGCTGGCTGCCAAAAAGGGTGGCAAGACCCGCGCGATTCTCAAGACCGCTGGCCGCGGCGCGCTCACGCTGGGCGCCCTGACGTTCAATCTCGGAAGCTGGGTGATGTGGGCCGCGCTGTCATTGTTCGGCTTGTGCGCATCGATCAAGAATGCGACGGAACGAATGACCCTGCGTCATCTGCAGCGGCGCAAGGCGCGCCGCCTCCGATTGCGCGAACGTGAACTGAATGCGGCGCTCGCCGCCGCTTGAATTCCGTCATCCCACCAACGTCTTTGATTTCCTCAACGTCATCCGGAACCCATGCCGTCCTTTCACAATGGCTCCGTCGAGATCGCCTTTCTCGATGAGGGCGAAGGCGAACCGATCGTTCTCGTGCACGGGTTTGCCTCGAACCGCCAGGTCAATTGGGTCAATCCCGGTTGGGTCGCGTCCCTGCGCCAGGCCGGCCGCCGCGTGATCGCAATCGACAACCGTGGCCACGGCCAGTCTGCCAAGCTCTACGATCCGGCCGACTATCACACCGAGCGGATGGCCGATGACGTGCGCGCGTTGCTCGATCATCTCGGCATCGCTCGCGCCGACGTCATGGGCTATTCGATGGGCGCACGGATCACGGCCTTCTTGGCATTGAAGGAGCCAACGCGCGTGCGGTCCTGCGTGTTTGGCGGGCTCGGCATCCACTTGGTGGAAGGGGTCGGGTTGCCGACCCGCATTGCCGACGCGCTGGAGGCGCCCGCGCTTGCCGACGTAACGGACGAGCAGGGGAGGCTGTTCCGCGCCTTCGCCGAACAGACCAGGTCGGATCTGCGCGCGCTTGCCGCCTGCATCCGCGGTTCGCGGCAGACCATTTCCCGCGCAGAGATCGCCGGCCTGGCGATGCCGGTCCTGGTCGCGGTCGGCACCAAGGACGACGTCGCCGGCGCGGCTCGGCCGCTGGCCGACCTCATTCCCCAGGGCCGCGTTCTGGACATCCCCGGCCGCGACCACATGCTGGCGGTCGGCGACAAGGTCTATAAGCAGGGCGTGCGGGCGTTTCTGACCGATCAACCATAGTTACTTGGGGCAGGGTGGCACCGCCCTCTTGCAGGGCTCCGCGCTGTCACCAGATGTGCTAAACTGACGTCGAATTCGAATGCGGACATTGCAGGAGGCCCCTATGGCCCAGCATCAGGCAAGAGCCGTCCAGGCGCTCGACAAGGTCGATCCGGTTTGGCGGCGGATGCGCGAAGAAGCCGAAGACATCGTGCGCCGCGAGCCGGAGCTTGCGACCTTCATCTACTCCACAATCCTTCATCACGACTCGCTGGAAGCAGCCGTCGTTCATCGCATCACCGAGCGGCTCGACCATTCCGATGTTCCGGCCGAATTGATCCGGCGCGCCTACACCGATGCGCTCGATAGCGATCCGGCAATCGGCAACGCCTTCCGCGCCGACATCGTCGCCACCGTGGATCGCGATCCGGCCGCGACACGGTTCATCGAACCGGTCCTGTACTTCAAGGGTCTCCACGCCATCGAAACCTATCGGCTGTCACATTGGCTGTGGACCAAAGGCCGCAAGGATTTTTCGTTCTATCTGCAGAGCCGCTCGTCGTCCGTGTTTCAGACCGACATCCATCCCGCCGCCCAAATCGGCCGGGGCATCTTCCTCGATCATGCCACCGGACTTGTTGTCGGCGAAACCGCGGTCGTCGAAGACGACGTGTCGATGCTGCATGACGTGACGCTGGGCGGAACCGGCAAGGAACATGGCGACCGACATCCGAAGATTGGCCGCGGCGTGCTGATTGGTGCCGGCGCCAAGATCCTCGGCAATATCGAAGTCGGCCATTGCGCCCGGATCGCGGCCGGTTCGGTGGTCGTCAAATCGATCCCGAATAACGTCACGGTCGCTGGCGTGCCGGCAAAGATCGTGGGCGAAGCCGGCTGTCCGGAACCGTCGCGCGCGATGGACCAGATGTTTTTTTCAACTGGAGAATAATTGCCGGATCGCACGGTTGCGTCCGTGCGGTAGGCATGCCATGGCACGTGACATGTCGCGCCTCTGATGCGCTTTCTGTCACGCACCAAAAGGAATTGATCCGTTGGACGTCCAAGAAATCCGTAAACTGGATGCGTACCTAAAGGGCCTATTCGGCAACGCTCGCATCCGCGTCGTTGCGCGCCCGAAGAAGGATGATTCCGCCGAAGTTTATGTCGGCGAGGAATTCATCGGCGTTCTCTTCGTGGACGACGAAGACGACGAGCGCTCCTACAATTTCCAGATGGCGATTTTGGCGACGGATCTCGACTGAGCGCGCGCTCGGTCAGTTCGCCGTCCGCGCAAGACTGTCGATCAGCCGGTCGATGGCGCCGGCAACCGCGCGCCAATCATCGAGCCATTGGCGCGGAAACCGGACGATGAGATCGGCATCCGCCCGCCGACGCTCATACAGGCAGGTACCGCTCACGTTTTCTGCGTGGTAGCGCGTGCAACGCACGACAAAACTGTCGGGCACCGCAGCACTGTAGAAAAGATCCTCATCCTGGTAGGGCGTGTCGGCGCGGAAACTGACGAGGGCGAGCCCATTGGATTGCAGCAGGGGCGCACCGTTGATGAATTGCGGGTAGATCGATTTCATCCGTTCGGCCGGTGGCAGCGTCCCGTCACTCTTCATGATCGTCAGATAGAACCGACTTTCGCTCGCCGCCGTGGGATTTCGCGGTCCTGCCGATTTTTTCAGCCGGCCGGCATCGCCCGCTGGTGACCATTGGAATGCAAGATCGACCCGATCCTGCCGGCCCGAACGTCGTTGCGACGGCACCCGAAAGGCCTGCGGCGGCACATTGAAGGCGGCGTTTCCAATCGTAATCGGGATTGAGGGGATGTCCGGATTCACCACCGGCGACGGCCATCTTGGCCACAGCACGTAGGTGATGAACGAGACCCCGATTGCAACAAAGCTCAGCAGCGCGATTGCCAGCACGGTCGGCATCTTTCCACGGCTGCGGCGAACAGGCGGCCTTCGGCGACCCGGCGTGGCGGCGTATGGGCGGTCCGCGGCGCTGATATGTGTCATTCTGAGACAATTTTTACTGTTTGACGGTTCGATCGCAAAATATCGCGTATATCCGTTTACCTTTCCTTAACGTTAAGCTGGCGGCCGGGCGTTCTGTCTGCGACCATGCGACGTCGGTTCCGTGTTCTGCAGATTTCTCGGGTATCGTGCCGTGTCCCTTGAGTGCTTGATGACGGTGGCGCTTGGATTTTCGGTCGCCGCCATGCTGGCCACCGGCTACGAATCCGTGGTTCGCGAGAAATTAGATCTTGGGCAGTTGGAGCGAGGCCCGAGCGTGTTCGCGATCGCTACCGTCGTCCTTCTGGTTTTTGCCGCGCCATTTGTCATGTTGCGGCATGCCATCGTTGCCGTATTGACCCAGCGCACAGGAATTGAATTCGTCATGGTTACGACGGCGGTTGCCGCGTTCTGGAGTCTGATGTCGGGCGTCGTCGTCGTGTTGATGCTGCAATCCGCCGGCGTCCTGACCGCCTAACCTTCGCCGCCTCGCCAATCCCACAGGCTCGTGGCATGTTCCGCCCGCGAAATGGGGGAACTCTATGGCGCTTTACGAACTTGACGGCGAACGCCCGGATCTGCCGGCCAACAATCGCTTCTGGGTTGCCGATTCCGCCACGCTGATCGGTCGGGTTAGGCTCAAGACCGACGCCAGTGTCTGGTTTGGTTCTGTTCTGCGCGGTGACAATGAGTGGATTGAACTCGGCGAACGCTCACAGATCCAGGACAATGCCACCCTGCATACCGATCCGGGCTTTCCGATCGTGATCGGCCCCGACTGCGTCATCGGCCACAATGTGATCCTGCATGGCTGCCGGATCGGCGCCAACAGTCTGATCGGCATGGGCGCCATCCTGCTCAACGGCGCCAGGATCGGAAACAATTGCCTGGTCGGTGCCAGCGCCCTAGTGACAGAGGGCAAGGAATTTCCCGACAATTCCATGATCATCGGCACGCCGGCGCGCGTCGTGCGCACGCTCGATCCTGGCACGGCGGCGGAAATCGCAGCCGGCGCAGAGATTTATGTCCGCCGCTGGAATCAATATGCGAACGGCCTGAAGCGGCTCGACTGACGGCCGCGATTGCGACCGATGCCTCGTTTATCAGTAAGCGGCGTCAATGCGTCGCCAAAAAATGGGTGCGGCCGGCCCCTGGGGGAGAGCCGGCCGCGCGCGATCCCGGTCTGGGGACGGGGAGGGGTGGGGACGTGACCGGGGTCGCGGAGCTCCTTGTTGTGTCCGTGTCGGGGTCGTCAGCGGGCGGCCGCTGTGGCAAAGGCCGGCGGCGGTTCGCTGAGCGAAACCCAGATATTCGGATCGGTTTCCGACTGGCGCTTGACGTAGCGGTAGCCGGTATCCGACCAGAGCAGAATTTCGGCGTTCTGGTTGTCGAGGATCAGTTCGCCGCGGTCAGTCTTGACCGTCAGCACGGCATGGCCGTCGCCGTGCCGGTCGCGAACCACGGTGACCAGCAACGCGCCGGTCGGCCACCCGGCATTGATCAGCATCCGGCGCTTGAGCAGGACATAGTCCTCGCAATCGCCGTAGCCGTCCGTTGGGTACGACCATTTCTCGATCACGCCCCAATGGTCGATGTCGGTGATCGGCTTGATGCCGTCATTGACGGCCTTATTGATCCGGACAAGTTCGTCCCACGCTCCTTTGGTCAGGCGGAAGTTGCCTGAAATTTGCGACCGCGAAACGCATTCACCCGGATTGGCGCTGCAAAACTCGACCCAGCCGATCGGCGGCCGTGCCACGTCGCGCACCGAAATGAACAGCACCCGCTCGCTCGCCCCAGCCAACATCGGCAACGCGCAAAGGCCTACCACAATCGCGGCAGCGCCGATTGATAGTATTCGTTGTGCAAAAGTGCTCACAGGTAGCCCCCCGTTCTTGTTGAGGCCACTATTCGCACATACTATTTGAATGCCTGATAAATAGAGAAAGTCAATTTTACGGTAATGAAAATAAAGTCTGAATAGTTCGGAAAGTGATATTTTAATGCTCCTGAAGAAAAGCTTTATCGTTAAGTTTTCTATACACGTTTCGGCGTTAACGTCGGGAATGCAGATGTGACGCGGGTTTTCACGCCTTCGGCCGGTGTTGCGTTTACGCTCATGGCGGCCGGAGGTGCCAAGGCGGTGGCATTGGGAGCTTGGGAAAGGTTGACAACGGTGCGCGCGGGCGCCGGGGAAGCGGTCTCGGTGTTTACCCGCCGGTGACGTTATCTTCCAGAAAGTCCGGATGCTGGAGCCGAGTGAACTCGACAGCGAAGCCGTTTTCAATATGACGCACGACCCGTCCCATGGTGTTTCCGATGGTCACGATGGCGCCGAGCGGCGGCTTGTTTTGCGATGACACCGCTACGCCGGAGAGTGACAGGTCGACAATCGGGCAACTGACATTGATGCCGTTTGGCATCACCACCCTGGCAACCGGGTTCTTCGGCGTGTAGCGGCCATGGCGCCGGTCTTCGGGAATACCGAGCAGGTCGCTGTTCGCCAGCCAGGTGAGCTGCGCGGCGAGCTTGTCACGTTTGCGCAGCGTGGCCGAGATTGTCATGGCAAAGCCATTCTGTAAGACGCGCGAAATCAGACCTTCGAGCCGGCCGAGTTGATCGACATAGGCAATCACCCGCTCGCCGCGCCGGCCGCTAACAGGCGCGATCAAAGCCATGCCGCCGGGCGACATGTTCGAGACCTGGCAGGGGAACTCACGACGGTCATCAAGCATATAACGCCCGAGCAGGTTGACCTGCACGCGTTGATGCCGCCGGCGTTCTTCGCTCAGCGCCAGGGTCGAATTTTTGGGTTGCAGCAAGGCCATGCCGCCGGGGTCCGTTGGTCAGTCGGGGGCAAATGCCGGCCGAACCGGTAACAGAATAGGCAGCGATCCTTAACGCGTCGTTAGTCGAAACCCGATTGCACCCTACCGCTTGCCGCCAGGCACCACCACCAGTGCGACGCTGGTTCTTTGCGAAGCGATGCGACGGACCAATGGCGGCGGGTCGAAGGTCTGAACCGAACCGCCGAGATGGCGAACCGTGGCGAGCCGAAGAGTTATTACCGGACGGACCCCAAGCCAATAGGGGACCAAGACCGGCGACAGCGCGCCGATGATACGCGGCTCGTTCTGATCGATGTCGCGTAGTGGCAACATCAGCAATTCCAGGTCGATCGCTTCGCCGCTGCCACTCTGGCCGGTAAGTCCGGCGACCGCGCCGGACTTCTCCTCGCCAATGATCGACGTTAGATTGGCAATCCGGCCGCTGCATCGTTCGTCCCACAGCCCATAAAATGGCGTACCCTTAAGCTCGCGGCAGAACAGCTGGCAGATCCGGGTTCCGGCCAGCCGGAACCGAGGTGATTCTTCGCGCTGTTCCGGCAAACCGGACTGATCGGACAGGATGAAGATATCGCCGAGCGCCGCGCGCATCGCCGCGGGACGGATATCGTCCGGGAGCGGCGCGTGGTGATTGCCGCGCTGCGCGTTCCAATGCGCGAACAATTCGCGCGTGGATCGAAGCTTCATGGCCGTCCCGTCAGTCCGTAACCTCGCGCCGCGCTCATCCCCAGATCAGCCCAGCAGCCGTGCGATGTGAACCAAGCGGCTGGCCGGGCAGGGCGGTCGGAAATCTAGCCGGTGGCACGGCCGTTCGGGCGCTAACGTCTCATTAAGGTTAAGAAAGCTTTGACGTTGGCCACGCCAAGACGCTCCACTAGGGTTTGAATCGAGCGGCTCGTAAGAGCAGCGGGAGGCGAATGGGGACGTGACAGGCGCTTCGGCGCAAAGCTGCGGAGAACCGTGAAAACGGCGCAAAGAGGAGGGTTTTCCCTCCTCTTTTTCTTTTACGGATTACAAACCTTCTCTTGCCGTGTACGGGTCATCGGCCTATGTCGGCTGGAAGTACCGTTTGGAAGGTCTTGTGCAAGCACCCCGTGAGCGCATGTTCAACGTGCCGCCTGTCGTCCTATGGACGCTGGTGACGTTTGTCGTGGTGCATCTGGTAACGACGTATTCCCTGTCGCAGCGCGAATATAACGAATTCTTGCTGCTGTTTGCCTTCATTCCCGCCCGATATGACAGCACCATGCTGCCCGGGGGAACGCTGCCGGGGGGAGTCGGTGCCGATATTTGGACGTTCGTCAGTTACGCCCTGATTCACGCCAATTGGACCCACCTGTTCTTCAATGCGATCTGGCTGTTGGCCTTTGGTGTGGCGCTGGCGCGGCGGTTCGGTGCTGTTCGTTTCCTGGCATTTTTCGCGGCAACGGCGGCGGCGGGCGCGGCGGCGCACCTCGTCACGCATATTGGCGCGTTCACGCCAGTCATCGGCGCTTCAGCGGCGATTTCGGGGACCATGGCGGCGGCCATCCGCTTTGCCTTTCAAAAAGGCGGCCCCTTGGCGATGTGGCGCCACAATGACGATGAGTCCTATCGCGTTCCGGCCGCGCCGTTATCTGTGGCGTTGCGCGAGCCGCAGGTCCTGGCGTTTCTGGTGATCTGGTTCGGCATCAATGCGCTGTTTGGAATCGGCTCGTTGTCGATCACGGGTGGCGATGAAACCGTGGCATGGCAGGCCCATATCGGTGGTTTCGTTGCCGGGCTAATTTGCTTCGCGCTGTTTGATCCGGTTCCGGCGGCGGCCGATGCCGGTCGCGGCAGTTCCTCTCCGACCCACCACTAGTGTCCCGAACCCGAAGTTCGTCGTACTATTCAGCCTGCTCCGTACGAACTTCGGATTCCATAAGGACACTAGCAAGTTTATGAATTGAGTGTGGTTTTGGACTTGAAATTCGTTTGAAGGCCTGCCGCAAATTATGTAACGAATTTCAAATCCACCGCACGAGCGCAAGTTACCGAACGGCAAACAGCGCATTGGTATTCTGGTGCTGACAGACGGCCGGCGTTCGCAATCTCTGATCCAAATTGAATTCCGTTTCGCATCCGATTCAATTTGCTCGGATTTCACCAGTCCATTCGACCGCAGTATTTGTGCTTGCGATCGCCGCAATTGAGGCGGATGATTTTAATGGTTGATGCCGAACCGTCGCCTCGATGAGAGTGTCCATCGCTGCAGCCGGCGGAAATGACAACGGCATCGCCTTGCATGCCGTGTTCGGACACGAACTGCGTCCGAAGCCCGGCCAATTGCTACGGATCGTCAATTTCGATTCCGCCGAGCCCATCAAAAGCGGGCCGGACAGTGGCTGGTTCAAGGGAGAACGCCATGACTGTAAAAGCGATATTGTCACACAAGGGTTCCAAGGTCTTTACGACGGAGCCGACCGCCACACTGGAAGCGGCCGCGCGGCTGATGGCCAAGCATCGTATTGGTGCGCTGCTCGTCCTGGGACCGGAACGCACGATCACCGGCATCCTGTCGGAACGCGATATTGTGCGGACGGTGGCGCAGAAGGGAGATGCCGCGCTTGGCGTCCTGGTCGGTCAGGCAATGACCCGCAACGTCGTGACGTGCACGCCTTCTGAAACGCTGGAATCCATCATGAAGCGTATGACCGGCGGCAAGTTCCGCCACGTGCCGGTAATGGATCACGAACGGCTGTGCGGTCTAGTCTCGATCGGTGACGTGGTCAGATGTCGCCTGGAGGAAATGGAGCACGAGCAGGCGGCGCTGCGCGACTACATTCTGACCGCATAATCGTCGGTCACCATAGGGGACGGTGGCGTGTCTGCGTCGCCGCCTCAGGCCGCTCCGAATCGGGTGACGATGGTATCAAGGGCAGGGCGCGGCCGGTCTTCGGACGGCTGCGCCGGGGTGCCGATATGGATGAAGCCGGCGATCCGCTCACTCGGCCCGACACCGAGGGCCTCCAATGCGTTGCGATCGTAGGCATACCATTCGGTGATCCAATTCGCGCCGTAGCCGAGGGCATTGGCCGCGATCACCAGATTCATCGCAGCGGCGCCCGCCGAAAGCACCTGTTCCCATTCCGGGATTTTGACGTGCTGCCCGGCGCGGCTCACGACCGCGATGACCAGCGGCGCGCGGGCAAGCCGTTTCCGTTCCGCTTCGACGTGTTCTGGTTGGGCGTCCGGGTACTTGGCGCGAAACGCATTCGCGATCGCCTCGCCCGCAGTGAACCGTGCATCGCCTTCAAACACGATGAAACGCCACGGTGTGAGTTTGCCGTGATCGGGGACCCGCGAGGCGACCGTCAGCAAAGTCTCGATGTCGCTGGCCGTCGGTCCGGGGGACTGCAGCTCGACCGGCTTTATGGAGCGGCGTGTCTTCAGCAGTTGCAAAGCGTCGGGCATGGGAGACATCCTATGGGCGGACCGCCGTAGCACATGGTCACAACCCGGACAAACCGCGCGGTCAAGGCTTGAAATCGTCACGATTTAGGTTGAAAAGCGCGAGTATGATCAAGCCCCGAGCAAGGATAGGCGGCCCGCGCATTTGGCTGTTAGCCTTGGCTTTGGCAATTTTGGTGCCGGTCGGCGCCGGCGCGCAGACCCGCGGTGATCGCCAATCGCTGCTCCCGCCGGGCGATACGATGGTGGCGCCGACAAATTCTATTCCGCCCGTCCCCGGGGGCAGTCTCCTGGCGCCGGGCGTGACCGAGCCGCAGGAACCCCTGTCCCTGCCTTCCGCTCCCGCCGCGCCGCGACTGCCGGTCGCAACGCCGGTCCAGACCCCGGACCGGACGTCTGGCCAGTCGGTCGCCCTGGCCTTGAGCGCGCGCTTTGGTCACGATCTTTCACCCATCAATGCCGGGCTGCATTGGCGAATCTATTCCGATCAGCCGCAACGGGCAGGGCCGGCGCGCCTGGTCAAGGAAGACAAGAGCGCGGCACCGACGCTGGCATTGCCACCGGGACGCTACGTCGTCAGCGTTGTGTTCGGTCTGGCGTCAGCCATCAAGGCGGTCTCGTTGAATTCCGAAGGCGTTCGCGAGACCTTCGTCATTCCGGCTGGTGGGCTCCGCCTGGAAGGCCGGGTCGGCGACGTCAAAATTCCGTCCAACCAGATTTCGTTCGATGTCTACCGCGGCAGCCAGTTCGAACCTGGCGAAAAGCAAATCCTGGCCCAGGCCGTCCTCACTGGTGACGTCGTTACCGTCCCTGAGGGCACTTATCACATCGTGTCCAATTACGGTGACGGCAATGCCGTGGTCCGTTCCGACATTCGCGTCGCTGCCGGCAAGCTGACGGACGTCACCGTGACGCATCGCGCCGCTGTCATCACCCTAAAACTCGTCAGTGAGAAGGGCGGTGAGGCATTGGCAAATACCGCCTGGTCCGTCCTGACCCCGGGCGGTGATGTCATCAAGGAGTCGATCGGCGCCTTTCCGCGCGTGATCCTGGCGGAAGGCGAATACCGCGCCATCGCGCGCAATGAGGGCAAGGTTTTCGAACGCGACTTCAATGTCATTACCGGTGTCGACGGCGAAGTCGAAGTCCAGGCGCGCTGAGCATGCCGAGCATTGGCGGGCAAAGCTGCCAAATCGAACTATCGGATTCCATCAACTGTCGAAACCAGAAACGTTGCCCGGAGAGAGGTGGAACCCGTGACCAATTCGATGACCGACAATGGGGTCGCCGCCGTCGCCAGTCATCTTGATCTGCGTACGACTGCAATTCTACTCGACGTCGACGGCACGATTGTCGACATCGCGCCGACACCCGATGCGGTGTCGGTCGCATCCGGATTACCGGAAACGCTTTTAAGGTTGGCGAACGGCACCGGCGGCGCACTGGCTCTGATCAGCGGCCGCCGTATTGCCGACCTCGATCGCATTTTTGCTCCGCTGGCATTGCCCTGTATCGGCGGGCATGGCGTCGAGATGCGCACCGTGATGGACGGGCCGGTCGCACGGCGTAGCGAACCGCTTGATGACGACCTGCGTCAGAGGCTCGCCGCTTTGACGACGCGTGATCCCGACATCATAGTCGAGGACAAGGGTTTCAGTGTCGCCGTGCATTACCGTCTGGCGCCGCATATGGAGGCGCAGATTCGCTCCGCCGTGGCGCAGATTTGCAGCGCTCATACCGGCGTGCCGATCGATCTCCTGCCCGGCAAGGCGGTCGTCGAGGTCAAGCGGGCCGCCTTCGACAAAGGTATCGGCTTGCGGGAACTGATGAGCCACCGGCCATTTCGGAACCGCCGGCCGCTCTTTATCGGCGATGATGTCACCGACGAGGCCGCTTTTGCCGTGCTGCCGGAATTCGACGGCATCGGTTTGTCCGTCAGCCGGGTGATTCCCGGTTTGGCAGGCCATTTCAAATCGCCATCCGATGTCCGGCTGTGGCTTGCGCAATTGGCTGAAGGGTCGAGTGCTTCGAATTGAGGCCGGGTCGCGAAGACTTGCCGCCTTTCCCGACCCGTTCAGGCGCGGCCGGAATGGCACAAAGAAAATTTGATTTCGGCATTTTTCATTGCCATTTGGGCCAATCAATGCATGCTGTTTTCGATTGGTTGCAACGATTTTCGACGTCTTGGCGTTAGTTGAGAGCGTTGACACTTCATATGGCGTTCGAATGGGCGCATAGCTCTGTTGAATAGGTCGGGCGACGCTGTCCCGGGTTTGTCAGCGTGGCTTCGTGTGATTTGGCTAAGGATTTTTGGATCATTCGATCACGGGTTCGCATATTGTCGGTGGCAGGTTTGCCCTGACCCTTGCTGGCGCAGACTGGAGGAGCTTTAAAGGTGTCACGGCTCGTCGTCGTTTCCAATCGTGTCGGTCTGCCGGACCAAGACGGAAGCGCGCGGGCAGGGGGGCTCGAAGTCGCCCTCAAGGCGGCACTGACCAAGCACAAGGGGGTCTGGTTCGGCTGGAGCGGCAAGATTGCAAAACGCGCAGCCATCAAGACCGAAACCGTCGTTCACGAAAACATTACCTATGTCGTCACCGATCTTGCCGAGGACGACTTTCAGGAATTCTACAACGGGTTCGCGAACCGGGTCCTCTGGCCAATTTTGCACTATCGCCTCGATCTGGCGGAATTCTCCCGCCGCGACCTTGGCGGGTATCTCCGGGTCAATGACCATTTTGCCCAGGAACTCCGGCACATCTTGCGGCCTGACGACGTCATCTGGGCTCATGACTATCATCTGATACCGTTCGCAAAATCGTTGCGCGATCGTGGCCATCTCAATCGGATCGGTTTCTTCCTCCACATTCCATTTCCGCCGCCGGAAATCGTGACCGCGCTGCCGGGGCACGAACGATTGTTCTCCGCCATGGCACAGTACGATCTCATCGGTCTTCAGACCGATGTCGACGCCGCCAACGTCGCCCGCTACTTGGCGACGGAATTGAAGCTTCCGCGCCGCGGCGAGAAGTCGTTCGTTGCCGGCAGGCGTTCGGTCGATGTCGGAACGTTCCCGGTCGGGGTCGAGGTGGCGACGTTCGCGCGGCTGAGCCAGCGGTCGGTGCGCTCGCCCTTCGTTCAAAAGGTGCTGGCGTCCTTGGCTGGACGGCCCATGATTATTGGCGTGGACCGCCTCGATTATTCCAAAGGCATCACCCATCGCATGGACGCGTTCGAACGTTTCCTCATCGCGATGCCGGAATGGCGCGGCAAGGTGACCTTCCTGCAGATCGCTCCCAAGAGCCGGACCGAGATCCCGGAATATGCCGAGATGGAACGCGAGGTCGGCGAAGCGGCCGGGCGGATCAATGGCGCCTATGGCGAGGTCGATTGGACGCCGATCCGCTACGTCAACCGCGCCTACAGCCGGCCGGTGCTGGCCGGTCTTTATCGATCGGCTCGTGCCGCTTTGGTGACGCCCTTGCGCGACGGCATGAATCTGGTCGCCAAGGAGTTTGTCGCGTCGCAGAATCCGGATGATCCCGGCGTGTTGATCCTGTCGCGCTTCGCCGGCGCGGCGCATGAATGCGAGGCCGCACTGCTGGTCAACCCCTATGACCCGGACGCCGTCGGCGGTGCCATCGCGCGCGCCCTCGAAATGCCGCTCGGCGAGCGTCGCGCCCGTCAGGCTGCCATGATGAAAGTCCTTGAGGCGAATGATATTGAATTCTGGGCGGAACGTTTTTTGGGGGCTTTGACCCGCATCAATGCCCCGGCGCGGTTTCTTGATGAAATCGTGACATAAATCGCAGGCCGCACATTCGGCGATCCAACAATCTCCAAAGGGTAAGGTGCTCTCGATGGCGTTCGATTTTTATTCCGCTGCGGCGCGCGCGGCTGTCAAGGCTGCGGCGTTGATGACACTGTCAGTGGTTATCATGCCGCAGGCATGGGCCGCGGATGCGGACAACGGTCAGCGGATCGCGCAGCGCTGGTGTGCCACCTGCCACGTCGTGGCTCCCGGCCAGCAGCAAACCACCGGCGAAGCCCCGCCATTTGCGGCGATCGCCAAGCGGCCGAACTTCAATGCGGATCAGATCGCCTACTTCCTCCTCGCGCCGCATCCGATGATGCCCGATATGGGGCTCAGCCGGCAGTCGGCACAGGATATCGCCGCGTATATTGCGACCCTCAAAAAATAGAGCGGCTGTTGGCGAAACCGGAGATCAAAGCGGACACGCCATCGCGTCACAGCGTGCCACACTTCGCGCAGGCACACCATGTCACATGACCAGGACCCTCCCGCGACGACTCTCATGTACCCGCCCGAACTCGTCCGCTCGCCTGAGCCACCGCCGGGCGTGTCACTTGACGAGAATGTCTATGTCGCCATGCGCGATGGCGTCCGTCTCGCGGTCGATGTCTATCGGCCGGTGACGGACGGACGTTATCCGGTCCTGTTGTCACTCTCGCCCTATTCGAAGGACATTCAGCAGAAGCCGCCGCAATGGAGCCACGCCATCGAGTCCGGCGCGACCGCCTTCTACGTCGGCAACGGCTATATTCACGTCATCGCGCAAGGCCGCGGCGCCGGTCGCTCGCAGGGCCAGTGGCGCTGGTTCGACGACAAGGAAAGTACCGACGGCTACGACCTGATCGAGTGGATCGCCGCGCAGCAATGGTGCGACGGCAACGTCGGCATGATCGGTGATTCCTATTGGAGCTGGAGCCAATATGCCGCGGCTATCCAGCAACCTCCGCATCTGAAATGCATTTGTCTGTGCGACGGTACGACCGATCTCTATCGCGACGCCTGCTATCCAGGTGGCATCTACAACGCGCAATTCATCAATCTGTGGATCGCCTATCACACCGCGATGGCGGCATGGCCGGGTCCCGTCGATGGCAAACTGCCGCCGATGAATCTGCACTATGAGATCGTGACCCATCCTTATGACGGTCCGTTCTGGCAGAACCGTTCGGCGATCACGAATATCGAGCGCATCGAGGTTCCGGTCATGAGTATCGCGCCGCAGGGCGGACTGATGCATTTCCGCGGTCAGCTTGACGGCTATCGCCGTATGAAAGCGCCCAAGAAGCTAATGGTGGTGCCACCGACCGGATTCTGGTCCCATCTGCGCTATCTGACTAACCTGCCGCTCAACCGGCAGATGCTGCGCTGGTTCGATCACTGGCTCAAAGGCGTCGACAGCGGGATCATGGACGAGCCGGACGTCGCGATCTTCGATTCCGGCACAAGGCGATGGCACTACGAGACTTCATATCCGCTGGCGCGCACCGAATGGACAAAGTTCTATCTGCGCGGCAATCCCGCCGCGCTTGCGAGCAAGCCGCCCTATGGTCTGATCAGCGGCGATGCGCCGGGCGAAGAGGCTCCTGATACTTATCGGCTGCCGGATTCCTATGCGCAGTTGATCGCGAACCAACCGGTCCTGGCATTTTCAACGCCACCGGTGGAGCAGGATCTGCGGGTATGGGGCCCGTCGAGCATGTCATTGTTCGGGGCTTCGTCCGCCATCGACACCGCCTGGTTCGTCTATGTCTTCGATGTGAAACCGGACGGCAGTTTCTCTCCGCTGAGCCGTGGCATGTTGAGGGCCTCGTTCCGTGCGGTCGATGACGCCCGTTCCAGCCCCGGCCAGCCCTACCACCCGTTTACGCACCAGGACCTGCTTGAGCCGGGCAGGGTCTATGAGTTTCAGATCGAGCTCCGGCCGATATTCCACACGTTCAAAACGGGACATCGCCTGCAGGTGCGGATCGCCAGCGAAGACATTCAGCATAACAATCCGTTGCGCCAGATTGATGTTCAACTGCTGCCCTGGCCGGTCGAAAACGCCGTTTACCACGACGCCGACCACCCCTCGCATCTGATCTTGCCGGTTATTCCCGACGCCGACGAAATTGGCCCCGTCGAAGCGCCGCTCGCTGAAGTGGATTGGCCGCTGGTTCCCGGAAACTGGATGCCGAACACCGACGGTCACCCGTTGATGCCTGGTGGCATCCAGGAGCCCAGCGAACCATAGCGCCGGCCATTTTGCGGGCCCATGGGCTGATCCCAGAATGCCGCAGGGTCCGTTGCGTTTGCACCCAAATGGCGGCACTCTATACTTCAATGGCGCCGTTGCAGGTGTCGAAAACGGGAGGAAAATATGGCTTTACGGATCTTTGTGTTTCTCGGCGCGTTGCTTGCGACGATTTCGTCTGCCGTCAGCGCGGAGAAACTGAAAGTTGCCGTCCCGCAGCGCGGCTTCTGGGACAGCATGCCGGTCGACTTCGCGATCAAGCAGGGCTTCTTCAAGAAATACGGACTTGATGTCGAAATTTTCTGGACCAGCGGCGGGTCCGAGACCTTGCAGGTCGTGATGACCGGCAGCGCCGACATCGCGATGTCGAACGGCTTTCTCGGCGTTGTCAGCGCCTACGCCAAGGGCGCGCCGATTCGCGTCATTGGTGCGGAGATGACCGGCGTCCATGACGTCTACTGGTACGTGAAGAAGGACAGCCCGATCAAATCCCTCAAGGAGGCCGATGGCAAATCGATTGCCTTTTCGCGTCCTGGCTCCTCGACCAATCTGATTGTGCTCAACCTGCTCAAGGACACCGGTTCGAAAGCCAAGCCGGTATCGACCGGCGGCCTGCCGGCGACCAAGACGCAGGTGATGTCGGGCCAGATCGATATTGGCTGGGCGGTTCCGCCGTTCGGCGTCAAGGAGCTCAATGCCAATGAGATCCGCATCCTCGCCAAGGGCAGTGAGGCCAAAGCGCTGCAAGATGTCACCATCCGCGTCGATGTCGCCAATCTGAACTCACTGAAGACCAAGCGCGAGGCCATCACCAATTTCATGAAGGCCGTGTCGGAGTCGATCAACTGGATGTATTCCGACCCGAAGGCGCTTGAGATGTATGCCGCCGAGGCCAAGGTCTCGCTCGATGTCGCCAAGCGCACGGTGGAGGAATTCTATCCGAAATCCGCGTTGCAGATTGGCGAGATCAAGGGCTTCCAGGCGACGCTCGACCAAGCTTACGCTTACAAGCGGCTGCCGGAAAAGAAGACTGCCAAGGACATGCAGGGCCTGATCGATATCGTCTACGATCCGGACAAGAAGTAGACGTGACCTTGCGGCCGATCGTGACCCGTCCCGCATCATGCGGGACGGGCTGATTGCGCGGCATCCTCGTGGGAGCCAATAATGTCATTGCCAAACATTTGAAAATCGCCGGCAACGGGAGGTGATTATGGCCTTGCGCTTGTTTGTGTTGATTGGTGCGGTGCTTGCGGCGATGACATCCGTCGTCAACGCGGAGAAGCTGAAAGTTGCGGTGGCCCAGCGCGGCTTCTGGAACAGCATGCCGGTCGAATTCGCGATCAAGCAGGGCTTTTTCAAGAAATACGGGCTTGAGATCGAGATATTCTACACCAGTGGCGGATCGGAGACCTTGCAGGTCGTCATGACCGGCAGCGTGGATGTCGCGATGTCGAACGGTTTCCTCGGTGTCGTCAGCGCCTATGCCAAGGGTGCGCCGATCCGGGTCGTCGGCGCGGAGACGACCGGCGTCCACGACGTCTACTGGTATGTGAAGGCGGACAGCCCGATCAAGAACCTGAAGGACGCCGACGGCAGGACCATCGCCTTTTCGCGCCCCGGCTCCTCCACCAATTTGATCGTACTCAATCTGTTGAAGGACACCGGCTCGAAGGCGAAGCCGGTGTCGACCGGCGGCCTGCCGGCAACCATGACTCAGGTCATGACCGGCCAGATCGACATTGGCTGGGCGGTGCCGCCGTTCGGCGTCAAGGATCTCAACGACGGCAAGATCCGCATTGTCGCGACCGGCGGCGAAGCCAAGGCCCTGCAGAACGTCACCATCCGCGTCGATGTCGCCAATCTCAATTCCCTGAAGACCAAGCGCGCGGCGATCACCAACTTCATGAAGGGTGTGTGGGAGGCGATCGACTGGATGTATTCCGATCCCAAGGCGCTTGAGTTGTATGCCACGGAGGCCAAGGTCTCGCTCGCGGTCGCCAAGCGCACCGTCGAGGAATTCTTTCCGAAAACGGCTCTCCAGATTGGCAGGATCGAAGGGTTCCAGGCAACCCTTGATCAGGCCTATCAATACAAGCGTCTCGCTCAGCCCAAGACCGCCAAGGAAATGCAGGGATTGATTGATATTCTTTACAATCCAGGTAAATAGCGGCGCTGCGCGCCCGCCTGCATGGACCCTCAAGTGTCGTCCTGGGGCAGGGCAAATCTTGGCGGCTGACGGATGTCATTAACGCTTTTCGATGCGGCGGTTGCGGCGGACGCGTCGCTGCCGCGAATTGACGAATGTCAATGCGGACTTGGCGCTCTGGCTCACCTTAGGTTTTGTTCAGGCTGTCACGGCCCCTTTTCGCGCCTTGCGATTGTGTCGGCCGCGTCGCTTGAAGCCGGGCGAATTCGCAACGCGCCGAGGCGCCCCGGACAAACCCGCGCGAAGGGGGGCTTGCTGTGAAAGCGTCCGATGTCATGGTGTCCAACGTCATCACTGTTGGGCCGAATACTACCGTCAAGGAAATTGCCGACACCTTGCTCACCAACCGCATCAGTGCCGTACCGGTTATTGATGACCGAGGCGCCATCGTCGGCGTCGTGAGCGAGGGCGATCTGCTCCATCGCGTCGAAGCCGGCACCGAGCGGGCGCATTCCTGGTGGCTCGATCTGCTCAGCGGCAAAGAAGCGCTGGCACGTGATTTTCTGAAATCCCACGCGGTCAAGGCGTCCGACGTCATGACCAAACGCGTGATTAGTGCTGGCCCCGACACGCAGCTCGGGGAGCTGGCTTCGCTCCTGGAAAAGCATCGCATCAAGCGTGTCCCGATCGTGAAGGACGGCAAGCTGCTCGGTATTGTCAGCCGGGCCAACCTGCTGCAGGGGCTCGCGTCCCTCCGCGATGAGGTCAAGTCCGAAGCGTCGGTCGACGATGCCACCTTGCGCGAACGGGTCCTGACAGCGCTGAATAAGGAGTCGTGGGCGATCGGTTCGCAGATCAATGTGATCGTTCGCAACGGCACGGTCGAGCTGTGGGGTATCGTCGGCTCGCCAGCGGAAAAGGACGCGATCCGGGTGGCGACCGAACTCACGCCTGGCGTGCGCGCGGTCAACGATCACATGACCGCGAAAAATCTGCAGTACGGGCTGTAAGGTCGCCTAATTCAGGATGGCTGGATCGGAAACGGCGGAGCGATATTGGTTTTGGCGCTCCGCCGCCGGAACTCATTCCTTCAAAGGGACGAACCGAAACCCTTCAGCCAATTTTTCGATATGGCCGGTTCCCGGGAACGGGAAATGAAAAGCCTGAAGCATGATCTTCTGGGCTGACAGCATGTCATAGATCCGCCGGCGTGAGGCCTCGCCCTGGACTGGATTTTGGTCGAAGATCGGATGCCATCCCGGATGACGAACGAACAGCGCCGGATTGTTGATGGTCAGATCCGATTGCACGAACACACGGTCCGGTCCGGACCGGACCATGAAAGAGGTATGGCCAATCGAATGGCCCGGGGTTCCGACCGCGGTCACGCCGGGAACGACCTCGCTGTCCCATTCGTAGACCGTGACTTTGCGCTCGAGCCGGTCGAAGACGCGGCGATTGTTCTTGAACAAATCGGCCATGCGGCCCTGCGGGGCGCGCGCCATCTCCTCGTCGTTCATCCAGAATGACCATTCCACGGCTGGTACCTTGATCTCGGCATTGGGGAAGGCACGGGCGTTGTCGACGGCCAGCAGGCCGTTCACATGGTCGGCGTGGAAGTGCGAGATGACCACGACGTCAATCGCCTCTCGGCCGATGCCGGCGGCGTCGAGCGCCATAAACAGCCGCCCGCGCTCGCCCTTGCTTTCGGCAAACTGCGCCTCGCCGTTGCCGGTGTCGAACAGCACTCGCTTGCCGGCCGTGGTCAAAACGATCGGGGAAAACGGATTGCGCAATTGCCCCGGCGGCAGCCCCTCCACGGCGAGCGCGGCGTTGATGTCGTCGGCACTCGCATTGAGAATGAGGTTGTCGCTGACCGGGATCATCCGGATACCGTCGTGAACGACCGTGACAGTGATATCGCCGACCTTATAGCTGTGATGCGTCGGGAAATTCTGGGCGGTGTCGGTCATAAAATTTCCTGGTTTTGATCTTGTCCTTGGAGCGAGGCTCCTGTTTAGCGCAAAGGACTTGGGGCTGGCTACCGCGGCACCAGGTAGTGGCTACGCAGTCAGGATCAACGCGCTGAAAGCACCTTGAAATCCTGCTTTTCCAGCGCCCAGGATACGCAATAGCCGATGACCAGACCCCAGAACGGTGCGCCGATCGAGAAGATCGGAACATTCGCGACCGTGACCAGGAACGTGACGGTGGCCCCCACCGTGAACGATCCTTTGAAGGAAACGACAAATGCGCGCTCCAGAACTCGCACCAGCGCGAGTCCTGCCAGCGCCATGACGAACGACTTGGGCGTCGCGAGCATGAACCGGGTCAGCGTTGGCGCAAACAACCCGAACGTCAACGCCAGCAGTGCGATCAGTACGCCCGCCGTGTATTGCCGCTCCTTTTCGCCGGAACTGGAAATGATGGCGTTGACCGGCCCGGTCAGGCAGGTCGATACGCTGCCGACAAGCGCGATGATCATGGAATTGACGCCGCAGGCGATCGTAACAGCATTGACCGGCGGCTTGTGGCCGCTCGCCTCGAGCACAGCGAAGCCCTGCGCGTTCTGTGCCACGAGCACCGTGACCGCAAGTGGTAGCGTCAGCTCGATGATCGCCGCCCAGGAGAATTCGGGTACATAGAGATTGGGCCGCACAAGCGAGAACACGAATGGTTCCTTGAACGTGAATTGGCCGCCCAATACGATCGCGATAAGCCCGACAATCAGGGCACCAATCAGCGGGGGCAGGAGCCGGCCTCCGCGCGGCCAGGCCGACAGCAAAACGAACGCGGCGGTCATCGGACCGGCTATCAACAGCCCGTCCCGGATCGCGAAAATCAGATTAAGCCCGAACTGCAGGAAGACTCCGGCAACCATTGCCATGACGATCGGCATCGGTAGCAGGCTCATACATTTTCGGATCCAGCCGGCGAGGCCCAGCACGAGCATCAGCAGAGCGGTCGCATAGTAGGCACTGATCACCTGCGCAAAGCTCAGATGTTCGAGCGCCTGGCCGACCAGGACGGTGCCTGGAATGGTCCATAAGAACACCAGTGGCTGCCGATAGGCGAGACAAAAGACGATCGACAGTAGGCCGTTGATAAAGAAGCAGCCGAACAGCCAGGATGCGATATCGCCTTCGGTCAGCCCGCCGATCTGTCCCGCGGTCAGAATGATTGCGACCGGCGCCGAGACTGCGAACAGAAAGGCGACAACGGCGTTGACCAGATAGATTCCGCCAAATGAGCCCAGCAATATGGGCAGTTGGAGCTTGAACGGCGGCGGACGCTCGAATGGCATGGCGGCTTTCGCGTGGTGGCCGGAACGCGGGGCAGATGCGAGACCGATGCGTCATAACGTGCAGGAATGGCGCATGCAAACGCGAAGCCGAAAGGCGGCCGGCACGGAGCCGGAGGTGAATCACCGCCGTTTTCAGTTCCAAGCGGGATTGTCTGAAATTTTTGCCCGGAGACCTGAAACGGCGAATTCGAGACAGGATAGGGTCGGCAAGGCGAGGCCAAGGAGCGCTATGGGCGGCCAAGGGCCGCTATTGCCGCTTGATCAGTATATTTTCGTATGGCCTCAATAGGCACGACATTTAGAATTTCCAAACATTGATTCGGTAAGATTCTTCCGGGAATGCACTTTTGATTGCATTGTGGAGGGAGAGATTGTGCGCGGTTGTCAGCCAGTCCAATCGTGATAGCAGCGGCATGAGATCAACCTGGGCAGACGATCGAACAATTCCAGCCTTTCCATAAATCAATAACGAGGAACACCGATCATGGAGTTTGACGCCGTCCTCCTGTCGCGTATCCAGTTTGCATTCCTCGTCACCTTTCACATTATTTTTCCATCGTTCACCATCGGTCTCGGTGCGTGGCTGGCCACCATCGAGGGCGCGCGCCTGGCCACCGGAAATCCGGTCTATCGGCGCGTCTTTGATTTCTGGCTGAAGGTCTTCGCGGTCTCCTTCGGCATGGGCGTAGTAACCGGCATCATCATGGCTTTTCAGTTCGGCACCAATTGGGGCGTGCTGGCCGAGCGCACCGGGTCGATTCAGGGACCGCTCCTGGGTTACGAGGCTTTCACCGCGTTTCTCCTGGAGGCGTCATTCTTCGGCGTGATGCTGCTCGGTCGCGAGCGCGTGCCGCCATGGTTCTATTTCGTCGCCTGCTGCATGGTCGCGATCGGCACCATGTTTTCCTCGTTCTGGATCCTCTGCAACAACAGCTGGATGCAGGTCCCGCTCGGGCACAGCATCGTTAACGGCAAGATCATCCCGGCCGACTGGTGGGCGATTACGACCGGGCCGATCGTGCGGGTGCGGTGGCCGCACATGCTGCTGGCGGCTTTTCTGACAACCGGCGTCTGCGTCATCGCGACCGGCGCCTGGTACGCCTTGCGCGGCATCTTTCCCGAGGAACGGCGGGTCATGCTGCATTGGGGCCTCGGCATCGTCGCGGTGCTGATTCCGATTCAGCTCTTCATCGGACATCTGACCGGGCTGTACGTCCTCAAATATCAGCCGGCGAAATTTGCCGCCATCGAGGCGCGCTGGCAGACCCAGCAGCCGGCGACCGAAGTCCTGATCGCGATTCCCGATCCGGCGCAGCAGAAAAATCTCTTCGCAATCGAGATCCCTAAGCTCGGCAGCTATATCGCCTCCGGCAATTGGACAGCGAAGGAAGTCGGTCTGGAAAGCTTCCCGCCGGATGACCGTCCACCCGTCATCATTCCATTTTTCACATTCCGCATCATGGTCGGCATGGGGCTGATCATGCTCGCGGTCTCCTGGTTCGGGAATTTTCTGCGCTGGCGCGGCACGCTTGAATCGACACGCTGGTTTCTGTGGAGCGCGTTCCTGTCATTCCCCGCCGGCTTTGTCGCCGTATTGTCCGGCTGGTACACCGCGGAGGTCGGGCGTCAGCCGTGGGTGGTCTACGGTCTTCTGCGCACCAAGGATGCCGTGACACCCTCGCTTACGGCGGGTGACGTGCTGTTCTCCCTGGCCGCCTATTTCATAGTCTATCTCTTCGTAATGTCGTTCGGTATGTACTACATCTACCGGCTGTTGCGCGACGGACCGGGCGGTCCGGCGTCGGCGATACCCGGAGCGACATCGGAACGCCCGTTGGCCTTCGCCGATAGTGCCGAGACCGCGACAGGCACGCGTGCTCGGACTCAGGAGGCGCGGTCATGATGGCAAGCAATCTCGCCATGTTCTGGGTCGCGGTGACCGCACTTTCAATCTTGATGTATGTCGTGCTTGACGGGTTCGATCTCGGCGTCGGCGTGCTGTTTGGCACAACGAATGACGAGCCGCAGCGCGTTGAAATGATGAACACCATCGCGCCGTTCTGGGATGGCAACGAGACCTGGCTGGTCGCTGTTGGGGTGGCATTGTTTGCCGCCTTTCCCGTCGTCTATGTGGTGTTCCTCGGTGCGTTCTATATTCCGGTCGTGCTGCTGCTGTTGGGGCTGGTGTTTCGCGGCGTTGCGTTTGAGTTCCGCTTTCGCGCGAAGAACCTGCGCGCGATCTGGGACTGGGGATTTTTCCTCGGCTCGGTCGTCGTGGCCTTTGTCCAGGGCGCCGCCGTCGGCGCGATGATCAAGGGCATTCCGGTCGAGAACGGTCAGTATGCCGGCGGGCCGCTGCTCTGGCTGGCGCCGTTTCCGATCATGACCGGGATCGGTCTGGTTCTGGGCTACGCGCTGCTCGGCGCCTGCTGGCTGGTGATCAAGAGCGAGGACCCGCTGCGCGGTTGGGCCTACCGCCGCATTCCTTGGCTCGCCGGCGCGGCCATTGTCATTCTGGCACTGGCGTTTGTATTCACCGACGACGGCAGCGGGTTCGCGCACAGCAACCTGAAGGATCGAAGCTGGGCGCTGGTGTTTCCCGCGATCGGCTTGCTGGCGCTGATCTGGTTGTTCGTCAGCGCCCGCAGCCGGAAAAATGACTATGCGCCGTTCGCCGCGACCGTGGTCATGTTCGCCTCGGCTTTTCTCATTCTGGCGGCGATGTTCTGGCCCTATATGATTCCTTATTCGATCACGGTCGCCGACGCGGCGGCCCCGGACGCCTCGCTTGAATTTCTGTTCTACGGCTGCGTGATCGTGATCCCGGTCGTGCTGCTCTACACGGTCGGCGTCTACTGGGTGTTCCGCGGCAAGACCCACAAGGGTTACGGGTAGAGGATGATCCGGAAAAGTCGCCCGACTTTTCCGGACCGATACCTCGCTATCTGATTGGCCCGATCGCCGGCGCAATCCGGCCCGAGTCGAGCGGTGCCTATGCCGCCCGCTTCATGGCGCGCCGGATATCCGGCGGCACCGCCTCGTCGGCGAGCGCGGCGAGCGCGGCTTCGAGCGGCATCACCTGCTGGCCTTCCTTGCCGAGCCGGCGGATCGAGACCGTGCGGTCGGCCGCTTCCTTCCGGCCGACCACCAGCAGCACAGGCACCTTGGCAAGCGAGTGTTCGCGCACCTTGTAGTTGATCTTCTCGTTACGCAGATCACCTTCGACCCGCAGCCCGAGCCGTTGCGCCGCCGCGATCGCCTCGCGCGCAAAATCATCGGCATCCGAGGTGATGGTCGTGACCACCGCCTGCAGCGGCGAAAGCCAGAGCGGGAAGTGGCCGGCATAGTGCTCGATCACGATGCCGATGAAGCGTTCGAGCGAGCCAAACATCGCCCGGTGCAGCATCACCGGTGTGACCTTGTCGGAATGCTCGTCGATATAGAACGCACCGAGCCGGCCGGGCAGGTTGAGATCGACCTGCACCGTGCCGCATTGCCAGTCGCGGCCGATGGCGTCGCGCAGCACATATTCGAGCTTCGGCCCGTAGAACGCGCCTTCGCCGGGATTGAGCGTCCACGGCCGGCCGGATTCTTTCAGCGCCTGCATCAGCGCGGATTTCCGCCTTGTCCCACACCGCATCGTCGCCGATGCGCTGGTCGGGTCGGTCTGAGAATTTGATCGTCACGTCCGAGAAACCGAAATCCTCGTAGATTGACAGAATGTCCTCGTTGATCTTGAGGCTCTCTTCCGCGATCTGGCTCTCGGTGATGAAGACGTGGGCATCGTCCTGCGTGAACGCGCGCACCCGCATCAGCCCGTGCAGCGCGCCTGACGGCTCGAAGCGGTGCACCTTGCCGAACTCGGCGAGCTTCAGCGGCAGGTCGCGGTACGACTTCAGGCCGTTCTTGAAGATCTGCACATGGCCCGGACAGTTCATCGGCTTGATGGCGTAGATCCGCTCGTCATCGTTGCGATGCTCGGTCAGGAACATCATCTCGCGGTACTTTTCCATGTGGCCGGAGGTGCGCCACAGGTTGGAATCCATCAGTTGCGGTGAGTTGACTTCCAGATAGCCGGCTTCCGCCTGGCGGCGGCGGATATAGTTCTCCAGCGCTTGAAAAAGCGTCCAGCCCTTGGCGTGCCAGAACACCGAGCCGGGCGCTTCCTCCTGGAAATGAAACAGGTCCATCTCGCGGCCGAGCTTGCGGTGATCACGCTTCTCGGCCTCCTCGAGCATCTTCAGATATGCGTCAAGGTCGTCCTGTTTCGCCCAGGCGGTGCCGTAGATGCGGGAGAGCATCTCACGCTTGGAATCGCCGCGCCAATAGGCGCCAGCCACCTTCATCAGTTTGAAAGCGCTGCCGATCTTGGCGGTCGAGGTCATGTGCGGGCCGCGGCAGAGGTCGAACCATTCGCCCTGCTTGTAGATCTTGAGCTGCTGATCCTCGGGGATGGCATCGATCAGTTCGATCTTGAACTGTTCGCCCTTCTCGCGGAACACGCGCTTGGCTTCCTCGCGCGACCAGACCTCCTTGGTGAAGGGACGGTCCTTCGCGATGATCTCGCGCATCTTCTTTTCGATTTCGGCGAAATCTTCCGGCGTAAACGGCTGATTGCGGAAGAAGTCGTAGTAGAAGCCGTTCTCGATCACCGGCCCGATGGTTACCTGCGTGCCCGGCCACAGGCTCTGCACCGCCTCCGCCAGCACATGGGCACAGTCATGCCGGATCAACTCCAGCGCGCGCGGGTCGTCGCGCGAGACGAACTCGATCGCGGAATCATGCGCGATCGGATCGTTGAGATCGCTCAGCACGCCGTCGAGCACCATCGCGACCGTGCGCTTGGCCAGCGACGGCGAAATGCCCTTGGCGATGTCGAAACCGGAAATTCCGTCGGGGTAGTCCCGACGCGCGCCGTCGGGAAAGGTCAGGGCGACCATGATGCACTCCTGTTGCTCACTCCTGCGAACGAGCGCAGGTAAGCCGGGATCGGACGAATTCCGCTTCGTCAGCCTGATCGCGCCGCGTCCGTGTCGGTGAAATCAGGGGGCGGCCCGGCATTCGTGCTGCGCCAGCGGCCATAGCGCCACGGCATATACCAGCGGGCTTTTACGGGCAACGCCGCAGGCACAAAATCGAGCCCCGAGGTGCCGAACGGATGGCAGCGCAGGAGCCGCGCCAAGATCATCCAGCCGCCGGCCCACAATCCAAACCGGCCGATGGCCTCGTCGCCATATTCCGAACAGGTCGGCAGATGCCGGCAGTGAAAGCCGATCAGCGGCGAGAGCGTGTAGCGGTAGACCTGGATCAGCCCCCGGCCGGCGAGTCCCGGTAGGCGCAGTACGGTCCCGGCGATGCGCGCCGGCGTGCTGCCAACCGCTCCGCCGCCGTGCCGTGCCGAGGCGGGTATGGTCGGTCCTCCCGCCGCCGGTCTGGTTTCACTGCACATCGTAATCAATCCGGTGATCCCGGCAGAGCCGGCGAAGCCCACGCTCCGGCGGAATCGAAATATCAAGATCCGTCGCGATCTTGTTGAATTTATTCGGCCGCCTGTGTTTCGCGCCGCTTTGCCTCGATCTGATCGATAGCCTTGACCACAGCGTCGAACGTCAGCAGGGTCGAGGCGTGCCGGGCCTTGTAGTCCCGCACCGGCTCAAGCACTGCGATATCGGCCCATTTGCCGGATGCCGGCGGCGAGCCGCTTTCCTTCAGCATCCGCCGGACGGTCTCGCGCAATTCGCGCAATTCATCGGCCTTTGAGCCAACCACGTGGCGCGCCATGATCGACGAGGAAGCTTGCCCCAGCGCGCAGGCTTTCACGTCATGGGCGAAGTCGGTCACGGTATCCGCGTCCATCTTCAGGTCGACGGTGACGGTCGATCCGCACAGCTTGGAATGGGCGGTCGCCGACGCATCGGGGTCTGAAAGCCGGCCGAGCCGGGGGATATTCCCGGCAAGTTCCAGGATTCGGCTGTTATAGACGTCATTCAGCATGGTGTTGGACCGGCGGATTCGTGACCGCGAGTTGATTGCCTAGCGCGATTTATCGAATATATAGGGATTGCCTGGGCAGTGCCAAAAGGGAAAGGCCTTCCGGGAATCCGTGGCTCATTCAAAATTCATTCGGAAATGAGCCATGACAATAGGGAATGCGGCGTCCGGCCGTCATGCATGGGTCTAAATGGCCGAACATGGCGTATCTGATGACGCGGCCCCCGGTGACACATCCGGTCCCATTCGGGCCGGTCGAACGGAGAGACCGTCATGGATGCCGTCGTGAAGTCCTGGCCAAAGGCCCCCTTGTCTGATCACGTCCGCGATGCACCGGAGCCTGCGGCCCCGCGTCCGTCGCGGGAAGAGGCCGAGGCCGCGGTTCGGACGCTCATCGCCTATACCGGCGACGACCCCTCGCGCGAAGGCGTTCTGGAGACCCCGAAGCGGGTGGTCGACGCCTACGACGAGATGTATCGCGGTTACCGAGAATCCCCGACCGAGGTTCTCGATCGGACCTTCACCGAGATCGGCAGTTATGACGATTTCGTTCTGGTGCGCGACATCACCTTCAATTCGCATTGCGAACACCACATGATGCCGTTTTACGGCCGCGCGCATGTCGCCTACAGCCCCATAGAGCGGGTGGTGGGCCTGTCGAAGCTGGCGCGTCTGGTCGATGTCTTTGCCAAGCGTCTGCAGACGCAGGAGCACATGACCTCGCAGATCGCGACCGCCATCAATGAGATCCTTTGCCCGCGCGGCGTTGCCGTGATGATCGAGGCCGAGCATCTGTGCATGTCGATCCGCGGCGTCGAGAAGCCGGGCGCGCTGACAGTGACAACTCAGTTCCTGGGCACGTTCCGGGAGCGCCCGGAAGACCAGGTGCGTTTCATGACCTTGGTGCGTGCGGGGCAGCGGTAAGCCCCGCGATTTTCGCGAGGCTCCCTTGTCGGAACCGACATCGCCATTTTCGCCGCGCGGCTCGACCGAACAGGTCGAGGAAGGCCGCGCGCTGCAGCCTCGGTTCGACGCCGACGGTCTGATCTCGTGCATAGCCACGGATGTCGCAACCGGCGAAGTGCTGATGCTCGCCCACATGAACGCGGAGGCGTTGCGGCGCACGATTGCAACTGGCGAAGCTTGGTACTTCAGCCGCTCGCGTCAGGCGCTCTGGCGCAAGGGCGAGACCTCTGGCCACGTCCAACGCGTCGTCGAGATGCGGGTCGATTGCGATCAGGACGCCGTGTGGATCAAGGTCGAGCAGGCAGGGCCGGGCGCCTGCCATACCGGCCGGCGCTCCTGCTTCTATCGCGCGGTCCCGCTCGGCCAGACCGGGTCGCCGACGTTGGAATTCCGCGATGGCGAAAAAGCCTTCGATCCGTCTGCGGTCTACGGCAAGAGCGACAAGAAATAATTCCCGTCAATCCAATCCGGCTGCCTTGGCCTGCGCTATCAGGCGCAGGGCACGGGCGAGGTGAGGGCGGTCGAGCATCGTTCCCTCGAAGCCGACCGCGCCGGCGCCTCCCGCTGCGGCAAAAGCGTCGATAACGGCTTTGGCTTTTGCGATCTCTTTCGGCTTGGGCGTGAACACCTCGTTGATGATTGGCACCTGCGCGGGGTGGATCGCGAGGCGCCCGGTAAACCCGTCGCTGCGGGCCTCATCGGTGTCCCGCCGCAGTCCATCGCTGTTGCGGAAATCGACATAAACCGTCTCGATTGCCTGGACGCCGGCGGCCACCGCGCCAAACAGGCAGACCGAGCGCGCGAGCTGGTAGGGTGGCGTAAGCCTTCCGTCGGTGTCGCGATTGGTTTCGGCGCCGAGCTCAGCCGCAAGATCTTCCGGCCCCCAGGTCAAGCCGATCAGCCGGGCGCTGGCATCGCGAAACGTGCCGGCATGAAACAGCGATGTGGCGGTTTCGACCGCCTGCGCGACGATCTTGATGTGTCCTTCGTCCAGCCCGAACTGCGCTTCGCGCGCGGTGAGCTTGGCATCGGCATGCACGACGGAAGCGCCGCCTTCGGCCTTTGGCAGCATGATGGCGTCAGGCCGCGCCGGCACGATCGCGTCAAGATCGTCGTCGGTAAATCCGGTCTGCAGCCCGTTGATCCGGACATGCAGGCGCGGGCGGGCCTCCTGCCGGGCCGCATCTTTCAGGAACGCCGCCGCGCTGGCGCGGGCCTCGGCCTTGCGGTCATTGGCGATGAAGTCTTCCAGATCCACGATGACCGCGTCGGCGCCGCTGGCGAGCGCCTTGTCGAGCTTGCGGCCGCCATCGGCCGGGACGAACAACAGGGAACGCATGGCAGATCCTGTTCAGGAACGTTGCGCTATTTCGGACGCATCAGGATGAAGGCTTGCCGCCGGCATTCGGCAACCAGCGCATCGTTATGATTATAGGCGCGGTGGTGGAGTTCGACGATGCCGGCTCCCTGTCGCGATTTCGATTCGCGCTTGCCGATGATCTCAGTCGTGCAATGAACGGTATCGCCCTCGAACAACGGATGCGGAAATCTGACGTCGGTCATGCCGAGATTGGCGATGGTGGTGCCGGTCGTCAGGTCGGTGACCGAGATGCCGATCATCAGCCCGAGCGTGAACAGCGAATTCATCAGCGGCTGGCCCCACTCGGTTTCCTGCTCGCAGAAGTGCCGGTCGATGTGCAGTGGCTGTGGATTGAGCGTCATGTTGGAAAACAGCATGTTGTCCATCTGCGTCACCGTGCGGGTGAGGCGATGCTCGTACAGCGTGCCGGCGATGAAATCCTCGAAATAGATGCCGCCGCGCTTGTGGCGTTGAGCGGTTTCGATCATGGCGTCCTCCAGATCAGCGGCGAAGGGGGAGGGAAGTTTAAGGATCCGTTTACCATAATTGTTAACCGGCCAAAGACTTCGCCTTGGGATTTTCGCTTGTATTTCAGAATCTTAAGTTCGCCAGTAGAATCTTTGCCTGATTTACGAAGGTTCTGGATGTGCGAACAATCATGGTGAACGCTTTGTTAAGGCGCAGCAGGCTAACATGACGATTGTCGGCAGGAGAATGCCCAAGAGAGTGCCGATGTCGCGCCAGGACCGCGACGGTTCCCTTCGAGAACGTCGGATAGCACATGATTGTTCGCCATTTTCTGCACTGGGTTCGATCCGCACCCGCCGGTGAACGAGCCGATGCCACCAGCGCGCTCGCGCGCGCCTTTCTTCATTCCGACCTGTCAGCGGATGACCGTGCGGCGGCAGAGGGCGCCATGCTCATGCTGCTCGACGATCCCTCACCACTCGTGCGTGGCACGCTTGCCGAAACCCTTGCGGGGAGCGACGCCGCTCCACCTGCGGTGATTTTTGCGCTGGCTAGTGATCAATTCGAAGTCGCCGAGCCGGTCCTTGAGCGCTCGCCGCTCCTCGTCGATGCCGATTTGGTCGATGCGGTTGCCACCGGTGCGCCGGAGGTGCAAACCGCCATCGCCCGGCGCTTCTGGTTGCCGCGCTCGGTGTCGGCAGCCATAGCCGAAGTCGGGTCCGAGACGGCGTGTCTCGTTCTTGCTGAGAATATCACTGCCGACCTGGCGCCGTTCTCATTCGATCGGCTGGCGGAACGGTTCGGCGATCTCTCCGCGATTCGCGCGGCCTTGCTTGCCCGCCAGGATCTTCCGACCGCCACCCGCCAGGCGCTGGTGGTTCGCTTGTCGTTTCAACTGGCTGACTTTGTCGCCAGCCGTGCCTGGCTGGAGCAGGACCGTGCCCACCGCGTTGCCCGCGAGGCCTGCGAAAAGGCGACGGTCACGCTGGCCGCGGAATCCCCGGCGCCGGAACTTCGCCCGATGGTCCGCCATTTGCGTGAGAGCGGTCAGCTGAATGCCGGACTGCTGTTGCGCGCGCTCCTGTCGGGCAATGTCGTGCTGTTTGAGGAGGCGCTCGCCGACCTTTCCGGCATGCCGCTTCAACGTGTTGTGCGCATCATCCACGACAAGGGTGGTTCGGCTTTCCGCGCACTCTACAATCGCGCGGGCCTGCCGGAATCGGCCTATCCGGGCTTTCGCGAGGCCATCCGCGCGATGCGCGAAATCGGATTTGCCGAAGGGCCTGGCGGCGCGACCCGCCTCAAGCGCCGGGTGGTCGAGCGCGTCCTGACCGGATGCGCAGACGACGCGCTCGGCGAGATCGAGCCGTTGATGATGCTGTTGCGCCGCTTTGCGGCCGAAGCAGCCCGCGAGGAAGCCCGATTGTTCTGTGACGGCCTGGTGCAGGACAGCGAAACGCCGCCAGCGCTGACGGACGAGCGTTACGCAGCCTGACCCGCCGTTCGCGTTCGATCCTCGGTGGTCAGTAACCGAACTGTTCGCGCAAAATACGCTCTTCCAGGCTGTGGCCGGGATCGTAAAGGATCGGCGCCGAGATGGTGTGATCCATGCGGACATCGACGCGCCGCACATCGCTGACCTCGTCGTGATCCGCAACCGCAGCGACCTTGCGCTTTTCCGGCTCCAGGATCTCGATCACGACGTGTGCGGTGTCGGGCAGCAAGGCTCCGCGCCAGCGGCGTGGCCGGAACGGACTGATCGGCGTCAGCGCCAGCAGCGACGCATTGATCGGAATGATCGGGCCCTGAACCGAGAGATTATAGGCGGTTGACCCGGCCGGTGTCGCGATCAGCACGCCGTCGGCGACAAGCTCCGCCATCCGTTCCTGGCCGTCAACTAGAATGCGCAAATGCGCGGCTTGGCTGGTCTGGCGGAAAACCGACACTTCGTTGAACGCGAAAAATTCCTGCTCCAGTCCGGTGGAATCCGTCGTCCGCATCAACAAAGGATGAAACAAAGTCCTATGAGCCAATTGCAGCCGTTCGATCAGGTGGTTTTCGTGGAACTCGTTCATCAGGAACCCGACGGTTCCACGATGCATGCCGTAGATCGGAATCCCGGAGTTCATGAACTGGTGCAGCGTCTGCAACATGAACCCATCGCCGCCCAATGCGACGATCACATCGGCATGCTCCGGGCCGACATCGCTGTAACGATCGACCAGACGCTCGCGAGCCTCCACGGCCTCGGCCGCGGGGCTTGCCAGGAAAGCGATACGGTCATATCGGATTTTCGATGAATTCATGAGAGGATGTCGCGGTCGCGGCGCTCGCGCGCGATGTCGGCGTAGAGCGACATCTAGGAGCGGTTTGCTCGGATTTAGGGTCTATACGACGTTTGTCGCCTTTGTCGAGGCCGGGACTGGCAGCGTCCGCCGGTTGGCTGCATGCCGGTACCGCCGTGAGCCGCGACGATGGTATTCGTGCAACCTTAACCGACCGCAAATGGAAACGACGATGAATTCCGAGCGCGCTGTATTGGTTTACGCGGTCTATCCGACGCTTTCCGAGGCGGAAGAGGCTGGCCGCGCCATGGTCGAGCGCCGGCTGGCCGCGTGCGTCAACATCCTGCCTGGCATGGTGTCCCACTATTGGTGGGAAGGTCAGATCGAGCGCGGCGAGGAGGTCGTCATGATCGTGAAGACCCGGATGTCGTTGGCCGAAAGCGTCCGCGACGCCATCAAGGCGGCGCATTCCTACGAGACTCCCGCGATCCTGGTGCTGCCGATCGAGAGCGTTGACCAGACCTACCTCGGCTGGCTCATGGCCGAAACCGAGGCGGCGTCGGAGCCGGTGGAGAACCGGCAACCCAAAATCGGCTTCAATACGTAAAGGTGCCTTCGATCACGCCTTTCAATTCGGCGTATTCGCGACATTCGGTGCCGCAGATCACGCGTACTTTCTCCAGATAATCCTCGGCCTTCAGGCGGTTGCCTTGCTCGGCATGCCACATGCCGTAATAGGACCAGGTGCGCGCGTGTCGCGGGTTGGCCTCCAGCGCGGTTTCGTACCAGAATTTGGCATCGTCGTAGTGGCCGAGCTTGCGGCTGGCGTAGCCAAGCAGATTGGCGACCTCGGCATGGGTGTCGTGCCGCAACGCCCGCAGGGCCGCAATCCCGGCTTCGTATCGGGCGTTCTTAATCAGCGCATAGGCTGCGCGGAAGTCGTCGCGATCCTCCAGCCTCGACTTCTTGTCGCTTTTCGATTTGGTCGCGCTGGATTTCTGATCGTCGGATATCGTACCGGCCTTGGCTTTTGCCTTGTTGCCCTTGTTCTCGGGCGTATCGGCCATATCGCCGGCGGTAGGCGCGGATGCGGCGTTGTTGTCATCCGGCCCCACGGCCAGGGTCGGGCAGGCGCTCAGAAAGAAGCCGGCGACCGTTGCGGCAAAAACCGCATTCAAACGACGAAGTCTGGGAAACGGCATTTTTGGCCTCCTCATTGTCGGATGAATTTGGTCAGCACTCATTGTCGGAACTTAGGCCAACCCGGACGATCTTTGTGACCGTCCGGACCGGCTCGAGCAATTGTGATCGCCGTAAACACGGCGATCACGCGAGGTGTCCGCGATATAAACTCGCTTTTGAACCGGTCATTTGTCGGGATGGTCGGCGCCCTTCGACCGGCGCGGGACCGGCATCATGGCGATATTCGGAAAATGCGCACTATTCGCCGAATTTGACTTTCAATCCGGCGAAGGCGGCGAATCCGGGCGCCCGGTAGGAAAAGATCTCTTCGTACTGGGTGTTGAAGACATTGCGTGCACGCACATAGAGCGTGGCATTTGGCGTGACGTCGTAGCTGAGCGAGGCCCGTACGATCGCCGTCGACGGCAGGTTGACGATATCGGTACCCGTTGGCTGATAGAAGTAATCGGTACGGGTGCTGTTGTAGCTGACCCCGACGCTCGCCTGGCCCTTGCGCTGATCGAAATAGGCAGTCGCCTCAAGCGAGCCGGAATGCGGCGGCCGCCTGATCTCCCGGTCGCCTTCGCTGTTCTTGGCGTCGACATAGGTGTAGGTCGCCGTCACCGTCAGCCAGTCGAGCACGTTGAATTTGCCCATCACCTCAACGCCGCGGCGGATCGCCTTGCCCTGGCCGTTGACGTAAATGCCCTCGAAGGTGACGGGATCAAAAGTGTATTCGATCTTGTTGGTGTAGTCGGCGGAAAAGTACGTCACGTCGGTGACGATCTTGCCGTTGAGAAAGGTCTGCTCCCAGCCGGCATCCCAGCCGATCGATTGTTCGGGCTTCAGGTCCGGATTGGGTGCGTTGAACTGCGAGCCGAACAGCTCGAACACATTGGGGTCGGTGACGCCTTTGCCGGTGCTGGCATGCAAGCGCGAACCGGTCGTGGGAAACTGCTGAGATATCGCGAACCGCCAGGTCAGAACGTCGGTAAAGCCGCTGTTCCAATCCTGCCGCAGGGCTGCCGACAGCGAGGTGTTGGTCGGCAGGTTGAGCCGGTATTCGCCCGCAAGCGACGTCCGCCTTTTGTCATAAGGATCGTTGGAGCCGAACTGCACGTAGTGTTCACGCCGGTCGTCGAACAGCGCGGTCGCCTCGTGCTGCTCGCCGCCGAACAAAGCGGTATCGAATTTCACGGTCGACTTGTAGACGATATTGGTGCGGGTGCCGTCGGCGCCGAACTCCTGCACCCCGTTGGTGAAGCCGCCGGTGTGCTCATCGAAGATCTTGAAGTCGAGCGACTGCACCCAGTGCCGCTCGAACAAAGACAGCGTCGCGCCGAGCCGACCGGCCGTCGAGCGATATTCCGTCCCGGCATTGCCATCGACCACGTAGCCGTAACGCGGCGAACCGAAATTGAAATCCTGCGGATCGGAGTTGGCCCAGCGGTCGACATGGCGGACCACGCCTTCGATGTTTAGGTTCTCGTTAACGTCGACGCCGGCCTTGCCGGTTATCGTCAGCGCGCGGCTGCCGTCCGGCTCCCAGCCGAAGCGTGAAATGTTGTAACCGCCGTTGGTGTTGTAGGCGGTGGTCAGAGATCCGTAGAACGGCCCCGAAGCGCCGCGCAGATTGAAATTTCCGGTGGCACTGTTTTCGCTGCCGCCTTCGACACGGGCACGGAATGCCGGCTTAGCCATGCCTTTGCCGCTTACCGTGATGATGGAAATCACGCCGGTCTGGGCGTTGGCGCCATAGATGCCGGATTGCGGGCCGCGGATGACTTCGATGCGCGCGATGTCGGCGACCGGCATATCGGCGAAATCGAAGCCGCCGTCACCGAGGCCGTTGATCTCGATGCCGTCCACCAGCACCATGACCTGGTTGGCTTCGCCGCCACGAATGCGGACCTGGGTGAGCGAGCCGTTGGTGCCGGATTGGTCGACACTGACGCCGGGCACCTGGCGCAAGGCGTCGGCCACCGTTGGAACATTGGTGGCGCGCAGTTCCGCCCCAGATAGCACCGTGACCGACGCGCCCACGCGCGAGGCTTCGGCTGGTGTCTGATTGGCGGAAATGACGATTTCAGGGATTTCGATTGCTTGCGCGTGGGCGCGCGACGCAAGCGAAACGGCCCCGAGCACGAGCAAACACGCGATGACGGCGTTGTGTGCCCTGGCGCCGACAGGCGCAGGGCGAAAGTCGATTGGGAACATGACATGCCTCCGAGACGTTCCGGGAACGGATCGCGAAGACACAGGCCACGTGGCGCCAACCTGGACATGCCAAAAGGCTTGGGGGTGAGGTCAAGGACCTGTCCTCCGCGACGGTTTGCATGTCACCGCTGCGGAAGACCGCCCCTGCGCACGCCCCGTACGCCGGTTGGGTGACGTCGTGTAGGCAGGTCTCCTGGCTCGCGGGTCGCCGTCTTGCCTCCGCCTTCCCGGACATTTGTCCAGTGGCATGTTGGAGGAAGACTCTCCGCTGACAGTTGCGGGGGCAGCTCCGGGTTTGGCTATCCGTCAGTCAATGCAAGCCTCAACGCACGATTTGTTTGTCGAGAATCACATTCAAAGAATAGAAAGCCGCACCGAATTCCCTCTTGGCCGGTTTTTGACGCCAGCGCACCTACACCGGTGTGGAGTGAAGCGACGAACGGAGCGCTTGTCAAATTCAATTAAAGGAATTGCGGATATGCGAGTGTTTCATATTCGAAATCAGTGGGTATGCTCGAATCGCAGGCGTCGGCAATCGCAGGCATCGGCACAAGTCGTTGCTCCGTGGGCGCTATTCCACGATTCTTTTCACCGTTAGTTGCCGTTCGTGTTCCGGAATGAAGTTCCCCCGCGATACCGTGCTATCCTCCTGCATTCGCAGTAGATAAAATATCGGCTTACAGGTTGAATCATGACTGACGATTTTGAAGACCATTGCTGGAAACATGTCGTCCCGGCGGATGTGATCAAGCTCTACGGCCATTATCGCCGCGACGTTTTTATCGGCCCGGCGCCTGCGCTGTTGGCCATCGATCTTTACGAACTCGCGTATCAAGGCGGACCAGTGCCGCCGGCGCTACTCGCCGATACCTATCCCTCGTCATGCGGTGAATTCGCCTACGCCGCGATCGAGCCTACCAAGCGTCTTTTTGCGGCGGCGCGCCATGCTGCAATTCCGATTTTTTATTCGGCCACGGATACCCGGCCGGCGAAGTCGCCCCAAGGCGGTGCGTGCGACCAAACGAAAGGGCTTGGACAGCGACATTCCGGGCTATGCCATCCGTGCCGACTTCAAACCGCAGGCAGGTGACGTCGTGATCACCAAGCAGCGCGCCAGCGCTTTTTTCGGTACGCCGCTGGTGGCGCACCTGACTCAGCTCGGTGTGCGGACTGTCATCATCTGCGGCGAGAGTACATCCGGCTGTGTGCGGGCAAGTGCCGTCGATGCCTTCTCCTACGGCTTTCATGTCGTGCTGGTGGAGGAGTGCTGTTTCGATCGCAGCCTGCTGTCCCATCAGGTCAGTCTTTTTGATATGCACCACAAATATGCCGATGTGTTGCATCTGGACCAGGCTGTCGCGAGCCTTGCCGAACGCGCTCTGAAGTCGGCGGGCTGAGCCGGCCCTGCGCCCGACCTGCCGCGCCAAGGTCGCGAAAACGAAGCCAATGCGGCGATCTGGCCATCGGGGCCGGGTTGCTGCCGGCTGGATTACGCTATAATTGACGGGTCCGCGTTCCGAGAGCGGACCACAACCAAAGGGGCAATTATGTCAAACAGCAAGATCGGAGGAGCCGCCATGCTGACGCGGTCGACACGCCGAGTTTTCACCCGGTCGGTTATTGCCGCGGCTCTGGCCGCGACCGTCACCTCGGTGCCGATGGCGCGCGAGGCGCTGGCACAGGACAAATATCCCAGCCGGCCGGTTCGCATCGTTCTTCCCTTCGGAGCCGGCGGCGTTGCCGATATTACCACTCGGCTGCTGGCGCAGAAGCTCGAGGCAAAGTTTGGCCAGCGCTTTATTGTCGACAACCAGCCTGGCGCCGGCGGCATCACCGCGGCACGCGCGGTGCTCTCGTCCAAGCCCGACGGCTATACGCTGGGACTTGTCACCAATGGAACCGCCATCAGCGTTGCCATTTTCAAGTCGCTGCCGTTTGATCCGCTGAAGGAATTCGAACTGATTTCGACCATCGGAAATTTCGATCAGGTGTTCGGCGTGAGTGCGAAGTCGCCTTTCAAATCTCTCGGCGAATTCATCAAGGCGGCGAAGGAACAGCCGGGAAAACTCAATCTCGGAACCATCGTGGTCGGCAGCACGCAACATCTCGGAGCTGAACTGTTCAAGTCCACAGCAGGCATTGACGTCCAGCTTGTGACCTTCAGGCGCACACCGGAGGTGATCGTCGGATTGGAGCGTAATGACATCCAGATGATGATCGACTTCTACGCGCCGATGCGCGGCGCATTGGATGCAAAAAAAGTCCGTGCCGTCGCTGTCTCGGGTTCGGAGCGCATCGAGGCTATCTCGGATGTGCCGACAGCTGAGCAGGCTGGTGTGAAGGGCTATGTGGTGACGTCATGGAACGGCCTATTCGCGCCGGCCGGGACGCCCAAGCCAATCGTTGATGCATTGAATGCGGCGCTGGTTGAGATCCTGGCTATGCCGGACGTGAAAAAGCGTTACGCCGAACTCGGCATCACGGCCCGTGCCAGCACGCCGGCTGTCCTGCGGGATCGCCTTGTCGGCGACATCGCGAAGTGGGGTGCGGTGATCGAGAAAGCCAAAATTCCAAAGCGCTGAACTCGACCAGAGACAATTGCAATTCGGCCCGGCGTTTCAGCGCCGGGCCGTTTGCTTTTGGCCCTGTAAGTTCGCCGCTTTGACGGTCAGCCCTGCGCGACCGGATTGCGCAGCACGCCGATCTTTTCCAGTTCGCACTCGACGATGTCGCCGGGCAGGCAGTAGCGCGTCGCCGGCACCAGCCCCGGCAGCGACTGCCACTTGCCGCCGAGTTCGGTATCGGTCGACCAGGCGGTGCCAGCCGGCGTACCGGTGATGATGACCATGCCCGGCTTGAGCGTGAAGTTGACCGAGAAGAAATGAATGAGCTCGGCGCAGGTCCAAATCATGTTGGCGGTCGAACTGGACTGCCGCAGATCGCCGTTGATCCGCGTCTTGAGGGTCAGGTTTTGCGGGTCGCCGATTTCATCTGCGGTGACGACGCATGGCCCAAGCGGCGCGCTGGAATCGAACGCCTTGCCGCGCCCGAGTTCATACCAGGTGACGCCTTCCGGCGTTCTCCGCACCTGTCGATCTCGCGCGGTGACGTCATTGACGATGGTGTAGCCGAACACATGGTCGAGCGCTTCGGCTTTCGGAATGTAGCGGCCGGGCTTGCCGATCACGACGGCCAGTTCGGTTTCGCAATCGATCTTTTTCGACAGTGTATCGTTGTACAGGATCGGCTCGTCGGGACCGACGACGCAATCGGAGGTCTTGAGAAAAAACTCCGGCTCCTTGCCGCTGATCGGCGTGTTGGATTTTTCCTGATTGTGGTCGCGATAATTGCTGCCGCTGCACAGGATGGTCGAGGGCCGGATCGGCGACGCCAACGTCACCTCGGCCAGCGGTATGCACGCTTGCGCCGGCGCCTCCGCAATTAGATGCTCGGCGATCTGGCGTGCAGGGTCACCGGCACGGATAAAGGCAATGCCGTCGGAAAATGCCGCGCGCCATTCCAGGCTAGGAAGCGCGAGCAGCGGATCGATGATGGCGTCGCCGCGCAGAAAGCCGAGCCGCTCGTAATCGCCTTGTCGGAAACTGACCAATCGCATTGAAATCTCCCTGCGGCACGCCGAGCATATTCGCCGGCGCTGTTGTCGATCCGCGCCTCTACGGCGTGGCGGACGCCTTGTGCAAAGGATCGGGTGGGGCCGTCAAGTCTGGATCAGGCTGGCGAGTTGCGACTTGAGGACCTTGCCATTGGCATTGCGCGGAAACGAGTTGAGCAGGGTAATGTGCTTCGGCAGCTTGTGGGACGCCAAGTGCCGGCGGCAATGCACCAGCAATTCTGCGGGCGTGACGGGGGCACTGGCGATAACGAAGGCGGCAACCTCTTCGCCGAGTGCCGGGGAGGGGATGCCCACCACGGCTGCGTCCTGGCAGGCGGGATGGGATGTCAGGACACGCTCGACCTCTTGGCTGTAGATCATCAAGCCGCCGCGCTTGATGAGATCAGCGGTTCGGCCGCGCAGAAACAGCAATCCGCGGTCATCGAAGCTGCCGAGGTCGCCGGGATAGTACCAGCCATCGCGCAGTCCCTCGTCTCCGGCGATTTCGGCGCTGGCGAACTGGCGGGTGACACCGCGGCCGCGCAGGCGGACCCAGCCGATCTCGCCCGGCGCACACGCCTGACCTTGCTCATCGACAACCTGGACATCGATTCCCTTGACCGGCCGGCCGGCCGAGTTGGGCGCGATTGCGGTGATCTCCGGAGTCAGCAGTACCGCCGGGCCGCCGCCGGTGCTGGCGTAGATGTCGATCAGATTGTGACAGATGCGCGCGGCGACCGCGGCGCGCTCCTCGATCTGAATTCCGGCCGTCGCCGACAGATAGAGCCGAAGTTTCGGGAACAGCCGTCCGCCGGTGCGGTCGCGCGTCATCGTTAGCAATGCGCGCGTGACATTGGGCGGCAGCATGACCGCGCTGATCTTGCGATCATTGATGACCTGGACGAGTTCTGCGGGTTCGGCGATGCTTGGAAACATCACCACCGTCGCGCCGAGGCAGAGCAACGACAGCACATGCACGCGTGCCGCACCATAGGCAAGCGGAAGCGCATTCAGGAAACGGTCGGTCTGCAACAGCGGATATTCGCTCCAGCCGGTGACAAACCGGCCGTGCATGTCTTCATGGGTGAGAACCATCGCTTTCGGCTCACCGGTGGTGCCGGAGGTCAGCGCATACACCATGGGATGGTCGGTTCGTTCCGCCGCTGGGCTCGGATCGGGGATGACTGTTTCAAGGTCGCCAATGCCGATCACATTAGATAGCGCGGTAGCGCGCTTCTCGTTGTCGGTCAGAATGGCCTTCGGCTTGAACCTCTCGGTGTTTCGCGCGATTTCGGGGATCGTCCAACGCGCGTCGAGTGGCAGCAGAACCGCACCGAGACGGGCGACGGCAAAGATCGCGGCAATGTTCATTGGCGTGTCACGCATCCAGACGGCAACTATATTGCCCGGACCGACGCCGGCCGCGCGCAGCCGCGCAGCCAGCCGGCGAATGCGCTGATCGAACTGCTGATAGGTGATGATTTCGGAGCCGGCCTCAATGGCCGTCTTGGATGGAAATTCCCGAGCGCGATTCGAAACAAGCGACGCGATATTCATCGATTTCCGTCATCGGGCCAGTCAACAAACAGGGTATCATACAACCTTGGTGTCTGGCTGGCGAGGCGCTTGAGGTCGCGGGCCGGCTGAATAACCGCAATTATTTTGAAATTGAAACGGCCGTCGCGATCCTCAAGACGTCCGCAGCCAGATCAGATGGGTTTGGATCCCGGCCTTCTGAAAGCCCTTGAGATCCGCCGGTTCCAGCCTGCCGTCGGTTCCAAAGGCGTAGGCCGTCAGGCCGGACGACCCGATGCGGTCGAACAGTTCGTCGACCGTGTAGCCGGCCGGTTCCATCAGATCGTGGGATATCTCCAGGATCACCGCGGCGGTCCGTGACAGCGCTACCTGACCGCATCGCGTCACCGGCACTTCATAGCCCTCCACGTCGATTTTCATGACATGGATCGGACGGTCGTCGAGCTTGAGAATTTCCAGCGAGCGGTCCAATTCCATCATCGGGACCAGGCTTGAGCCGTGGCCGCGATCGCGCACCAGCGTGTGACGGCCGCGATGCGAGGGACTGTTGCGATAAAGCCGGAAGCAGCCACTGCGGTCGCCGACCGCCCACGGAGCGACGACGACGTTTTCCAGGTGATTGAGGCCGACATTCTGGTCCAGCAGCCAGGCGTTGAAGGATTCCGCCTCGAACGCCACGACCGTTTCGACGTTTGCGCTGGCAGCCGCATGGATCGCGTACCAGCCGAAGTTTGCACCGACATCGAGGAACAGTCCGGGATCCGCGCGGCTGGCGAGAAAGTCCGTCAGCCAGTTGGTGATCTTGGGTTCATGAATTCCGGTTTTCGCAATCTGGCGCAGAATCCGCTCATGGGCCTGCGCTCGGAATATGAAACCCAAATCCGCGGTCACGCTGAGCAGAGTCTGTGGAAAAAAATGGCGCGAGACGAACCAGCGCGCCTTTCGCGCGTGCGGATTGGTGCTCAAGACCGGTTCCCCCCGTCGCCGGCGTCATGTCCCCGAGCCTATCGAGGTGCGCGCCGGCTTGTTAACACAAGACCCATTGTGGTGACTGTCTTTAGCCGCATCGGCAAAAAATTGCGTGCTGGCGAGCCATGCCTCTGCACAGAAACTTTGGTCCGAAGCGGCTGAAGTTCAAGGCGTGGGTCAAAGTCGAACCACAATTTGTCCGTGTGCGAGCCCAAGATCAAGCGCGAGCGATTTGGATGGTCAATTCCACGCGGCTTTGGATCGGCCATGGAGTCAGGCTGGAGATGGTGCCGGGTGAGAGGATTGAACTCCCGACCAACGGTTTACAAAACCGCTGCTCTACCGCTGAGCTAACCCGGCCTAGTGCCGCCGATTTGAAGTTCCTGCACCACCTGCAGCAATCTCGTTCAGGAACTTCAAATCGAAAAGCGGCACTAGAATCATAACTTGCTAGTGCCCCTTTGCTTCCGAAGTTCGTGTCAAAGAGTTGCTGCAACGTATCACGAACTTCGGAAACGGGGTACTAGTCCGCCTGTTACCAGCGCCGAACCGGCGCGGCAAGACTTCGGCGGACGTCTACCAATTCTCCCCCTCGATCGGAGTGCCTTGAAGGCGCCATGACCCGTGGCGTCCGGCGTGGACAGGCCGGCATTCAGTCGGAGAGGGAGGAATTTATTTACAATCTTAAGGTAATTTTTCGTTAGCCAAAACAATCGCGAGGTCCCGCAACCATGGTGAGATCCCACGTGCGCACCAAAACCGCTTTTTTCGCCAGCATCCTGGCCGCCGTCATCGCAAGCCCGGCGATCGCCGCGGACCTGTCCTGTTCGCCCTATCTTCCCGGGTGCCGTAGCGCGCCACCGGAGGCCGCGATCGTGGTTCCGCCCACCTTCGGGCCGCCGATGTATGTGGTAAATCAGGGGCCAAGCCTGTCCGGTCCAGGCATCACCGTCTACGGCTCGGTCTGGACCACGGACCAGCCGTTGCGCGGCTATCCCTTCGTTGTGAGCCACGGCGGCTATATCGGCGGCTACCGGTAAGACCCGATCGAAACGCATTGCGGGCGGATCATGTGGCCTAGGCGGGCCGCACTCTGGTCGCGACATAAAGCGCCAGAGCCGCCGCGTTCGAGACATTGAGGCTGGTGATTTTCCCCGGCAGATCGAGCCGGGCGACCAAATCGCAGGTCTGCCGGGTCAATTGCCGCAGGCCTTTTCCTTCCGCCCCCAAAACCAACGCGACCGGCTGGGGCAGGGCAAGGCCCGCAAGCTCCGCCTCGCCGGAACTGTCGAGGCCGACGGTCAGAAATCCACGGTCCTTCATGGCCGCGAGCGCGCGCGCCAAATTCTGCACGGTCACGATCGGCACGTATTCGAGCGCGCCCGAGGCGCTTTTGGCCAAGACACCGGTGGCCTCCGGACTGTGCCGCGCGGTGGTCACGATCGCCGCGACCGCGAATGCCGCCGCCGATCGCAGGATCGCCCCGACATTGTGCGGATCGGTGATCTGGTCGAGCACCAGCACGAGGCCTTCCGCCGGCAGATCCTCAATATCAGGTGAGGCCAGCGCCTCGGCTTCGGCTAACAGCCCCTGATGGAGCGCTTCCGGCCCAAGCTCGCGGACGATGACATCGGGTCGCACCACGTCCGGCGCGATCGGCAGGGGGATCGCTTCGTCGGTGAGGCGGCGTAGCGCGTTTTCAGTTACCAGCAGCCGGCGAAATCGCCGCTGCGGATTGGCCAGCGCTGCCGCCACCGTATGCCAGCCATAGAGGACAGCCGTGCCGTTGCCTCCGTCCGATCGCCGGCCGCCGGGCGAATGCCTCGGTTTTCCGCGCGGACGCGGCCCTTCGGCTGGCCGTCCGAATTGCTTTTCGGCCCGCGGCGGCCGTGGGCGGCGGGAATCCCATTTGCGGTCAGGCATGAGGTTTTTCTGTCATGACGTTGCAGGATTGGCATTTTTCGTCGGCGAGCGCCATCTCCCGGCTGGCGGTAGGATCACCCGGTTCCGCGGGTATGGTTATCGATTTCCGATTGACTTCAAGGGGCTGCGCCACCATAAAACCGCCCCGCGGGATCCCTGCCGCCGGCGGGGTAATTTTTGCTTTCAGCATCCTCAAACTCGTCGGTGGATTGCTCTGGAGGGGTGCCCGAGTGGTTAAAGGGGACGGACTGTAAATCCGTTGGCTTAGCCTACGTTGGTTCGAATCCAACCCCCTCCACCAGCCTACCGACGCGTGCGGGTGTAGCTCAATGGTAGAGCAACAGCCTTCCAAGCTGATGACGAGGGTTCGATTCCCTTCACCCGCTCCAAACCCTGATTGAACGTTTTTTCCCCCACATTTTGCAGGCCGATTTCCGCGTGGCGGAATCTGGCCGTACCCGCCGGCTGAAGGTTTTCTCCGGCGGCTATCCCTGGTAGCAAAAGCGGTAACATGATGACTGGCGCCGGACCGCTGTTTGTGGCGCTTGTTTTCGCGCCGTGGGGGATTTCCGATGCGCCAGCTTTCCGTTCTTGTCGCATGCGCCATTGGCTTGATGGTGGCCGGCTGTGTCACGGTCGCCAACAACCTGAAGCCGGAGGAGTTGCGGTCGTTCAAGCTGACTGAAGTGACTGTCGGTTTTGACGAAGCCCCGGTCATCGCCTGGGATCAGGGACTGAAAGATTACGCGGCGGCCAACGGCATGTCGCTGTTTGAAGTGATGTCCAAAGGGAACACGGCGCCGCTTCAGCAATATCTCCGCGACCAATTGGTAATGCGCATCAAATCGGCCCTGGAGCGCGATCTCCGCGGATGGATGGACGGCACGCGACCGGTTCGATTGGAGATCGTCGTATAGACATTCGTGATTGCGTCCGCCGTCCAGCGCATCGTCATTGGCGGCAACCACATCATGGTTGCATCGGCCACGCTCGTGGACGCCAAAACCGGCAAGACGATTATCACCAATCCAAAACTTAGCGGCGTGATTGGCGCCGCTCAAGGCTGGGCGGGCGTTGCGGTCGAGGCCGTGGTTGAGCACTCCAAAGATCCGGACAGTGCAGGGCGCTATGCCAATCGCGTCATCGGGGCTTATTCGAACAATTTCCGTAGCTGGCTGTTTAAATCCTACTGATTTGACGTTTCCGTACGCCCCGAACGCGGCGGCCAGCGGCAGCGCGGTGCGGTTCAGCCCGGACGATCTTGCATTTTCCGTCAAACGCCCCTAATCCCGCGCCGGTTGGTGGCAAGTCCACGCATGCGCTGACGGCAGACCGGTCGGCGGCACGACGCATCACGGGAAGAGTTTCATGGCCAAAGAGAAGTTTTCACGTACCAAGCCGCACTGCAACATCGGGACGATTGGCCATGTTGACCATGGCAAGACGTCGTTGACGGCAGCGATCACGAAGATTCTGGCGGAGACCGGCGGGGCGACCTACACGGCCTACGACCAGATCGACAAGGCGCCGGAAGAGAAGGCGCGCGGCATCACGATTTCGACGGCGCACGTCGAGTACGAGACGCAGAAGCGCCACTACGCGCACGTCGATTGCCCGGGCCATGCCGACTACGTGAAGAACATGATCACGGGTGCCGCGCAGATGGACGGCGCGATCCTGGTGGTGTCGGCGGCCGATGGCCCGATGCCGCAGACCCGCGAGCACATCCTGCTGGCGCGCCAGGTCGGCGTTCCGGCGCTGGTGGTGTTCCTGAACAAGGTCGACATGGTGGACGATCCGGAGCTTCTGGAACTGGTTGAGCTTGAGGTTCGCGAACTGCTGTCGAAGTACGATTTCCCCGGCGACGACATTCCGGTGATCAAGGGGTCGGCGCTGATGGCGCTGGAGGACAAGGACCCCAAGCTCGGCAAGGAAGCGGTCCTGGAACTGATGAAGGCGGTGGACGACTACATTCCGCAGCCGGAGCGTCCGATCGACCAGCCGTTCCTGATGCCGGTCGAAGACGTGTTCTCGATCTCGGGCCGCGGCACGGTGGTGACGGGCCGGATCGAGCGCGGCGTGGTCAAGGTCGGCGAGGAAGTCGAGATTGTCGGCATCCGTGCGACCACCAAGACGACGGTGACGGGCGTTGAGATGTTCCGCAAGCTGCTGGATCAGGGCCAGGCCGGCGACAATGTCGGCTGCCTGCTGCGCGGCACCAAGCGCGAGGATGTCGAGCGCGGCCAGGTTCTGTGCAAGCCGGGTTCGGTCAAGCCGCACACCAAGTTCAAGGCCGAGGCCTACATCCTGACCAAGGAGGAGGGTGGCCGTCACACGCCGTTCTTCACCAACTACCGTCCGCAGTTTTATTTCCGCACGACGGACGTGACGGGAGTTGTGCATCTTCCCGAGGGCACCGAGATGGTGATGCCGGGCGACAACGTCGCGATGGAAGTTCACCTGATCGTGCCGATCGCGATGGAAGAGAAGCTGCGCTTCGCCATCCGCGAAGGCGGCCGCACGGTTCGGGGCACGGGCGTCGTCGCGTCGATCATCGAATAGGCATTGCGCCAAATTCGTTAACGAGAACCGGGTAGAAAGCGCCGCAAGCGCGGAACTTCGCGCTTGCGGTTCGATGAAGTGGTCTCGCGTCGATCATCGCATGATCGACGCGGAGCCCTCGACCTCCCAAGGCGGTACCGCTGGTTTGAGCCAACCTGTAGGGACTGAGGGAGGATCGAATGATCGTCGCCACCACCAATGACCTTGCGGGCTACCGGGTCGTCCGCCATCTCGGATTGGTCCGGGGCGTGACGGTCCGCTCGCGGCATGTTTTCGCCAGCGTCGGTGCGATCATCCAGTCGATGTTCGGCGGCAACATCTCGCTGTTTACCCAACTGGCGGAAAAGACCCGCGCCGAGGCCTACGATCTCATGGTCGCCCATGCGACCGAACTGGGCGCCAATGCGGTTCTTGCCATGCGCCACGATGCCAACGATATGGCCTCCGGCATTACCGAGGTCCTGGCCTATGGCAGCGCGGTGGTGGTCGAGCGGGCCTGATCAGGTGAACGGCCCATCGGACTTGCATTGCGGCCATTGATCATGCATGAGAAATCCGCGGCGGAGCCAGGTGACCCTTCCTGTATTCCGCCGCATCCCTTTCCGGAGGAGTGTAGCTCAACTGGCTAGAGCACCGGTCTCCAAAACCGGGGGTTGGGGGTTCGAGTCCCTCCACTCCTGCCAATCGTAGAGGGGCTCGGGTATCAAAAAGGGGTCGATTTCCATTGTCCGAAGGACAAATTCCGGCGTTGCAGTCGGTCGGAAATTGGATGTCCGTAACGTATTGGATGGCTGTTAATATCGGGGCCGGTGCCTACATTAGGCTGGCCGATTGGCCGGGGCGCTGAAAAATCCGGCAAGTGACGAGAAGGTCATGGCAAGAATTAGTCCGTTCAAGTTTCTGCAGGAGGTCCGCGCCGAGGGCGACAAGGTCACTTGGCCGACGCGGCGCGAGACCGCCGTGACGACCGCTATGGTGTTCGTCATGAGCGCGATTGCCGCGGTCTTCTTCCTGGTTGCCGATCAGGTTATCCGCCTTGCAGTGTCACTCATTTTGAGCGTTGGAAACTGATGCAAACCGCCGGAATCGAGAGCATGGCGAAGCGCTGGTACATCGTTCACGCCTATTCGAATTTTGAGAAGAAGGTCGCGGATTCGATTCGCGAGCAGGCCAAGCAGCGCCATCTCGAACATCTGTTCGATGAGGTCCTGGTGCCGACTCGAGAAGGTCACCGAAGTGCGCCGCGGCCGCAAGGTGGATGCCGAACGCAAATTCTTTCCGGGCTACGTTCTGGTCAAAATGGACATGACCGACGAGGCCTATCATCTCATCAAGAACACGCCGAAGGTCACCGGTTTTCTCGGCACCGACAACAAGCCGATGCCGATCTCCGAAGCCGAGGCCCAGCGCATTCTGCACCAGGTCCAGGAAGGCATCGAGCGGCCGAAGCCGTCGGTGTCCTTCGAGGTCGGCGAGCAGGTCCGGGTCTCCGATGGCCCGTTCGCGTCGTTCAACGGTGTCGTCGAGGAAGTCGACGAGGCCCGTTCCCGCCTGAAGGTGGCGGTTTCGATCTTTGGCCGCGCGACACCGGTCGAACTCGAATTCACACAGGTGGAGAAGGTTTAAGACAAGCGTGTCGTCGAAATTCGGGTCATGCGACCCGATTGAGCGCGTGGGAGGAGAAGGCGGCCGCCAACCGCTGGAACCGGACCACGAACCTGAAACGGGCCCGGCCTAGACCGGTCCGCAACGGAGTAAGTCATGGCAAAGAAAATTACCGGTTACATCAAACTTCAGGTGCCGGCCGGGGCGGCCAATCCGTCGCCACCGATCGGCCCCGCGCTTGGTCAGCGCGGTCTCAACATCATGGAGTTCTGCAAGGCGTTCAATGCCCAGACGCAGAGCATTGAAAAGAATACCCCGGTTCCGGTGGTGATTACGGCCTATCAGGACCGTTCCTTCACCTTCGAAATGAAGACCCCGCCGGTGTCCTTTTATCTCAAAAAGGCGGCCAATCTGAAAAGCGCGTCAAAGACGCCGGGTCGCGACCCGGTCGGTTCGGTCACGTCCGCCCAGGTGCGCGAAATCGCCGAACTGAAGATGAAGGACCTGAACTGCAGTTCGATCGAGGCAGCGATGCGGATGATCGAAGGGTCTGCGCGTTCGATGGGCATCGAGGTTCAGGGGTAATCATCATGACAAAGCTCGCAAAACGTACAAATGCCGCGCGTGAGGGAATCAACCGCGACAAGCTTTATCCGCTCGAAGAAGCGGTCAAACTGATCAAGTCCCGTGCGACCGCGAAGTTCGACGAGACCATCGAAGTGGCGATGAATCTCGGCGTTGATCCCCGCCATGCCGATCAGATGGTGCGCGGTGTCGTCAATCTTCCCAACGGCTCCGGCCGAACGGTCCGCGTTGCGGTGTTCGCCCGCGGCGACAAGGCGGACGAGGCCCGCGCAGCCGGGGCTGATATTGTCGGCGCCGAAGACCTGGTTGAAACGGTGCAGGGCGGCAATATCGAATTTGATCGCTGCATCGCCACGCCCGATCTGATGCCGCTCGTCGGCCGCCTCGGTAAGGTGCTGGGCCCGCGCGGTCTGATGCCCAATCCCCGCGTCGGCACCGTGACCATGGACGTCACTGCCGCCGTTCAGGGTGCCAAGGGTGGCTCGGTCGAGTTCCGGGTCGAAAAGGCCGGCATCGTCCAGGCGGGAATCGGCAAGGCGTCCTTTACTGAGGACAAGCTGGTGGAAAACATCAAGGCGTTTGCCGATGCGGTATCGAAGGCCAAGCCGGCCGGCGCCAAGGGCACTTATATCCAGCGGGTCGCGGTTTCCTCGACCATGGGCCCCGGCGTAAAGGTCGAGCCGGGTTCCTTGACGATCGCTTGATTGACGTGACGGCGAGACATTAATTACGCCGGGCTCATCAGAGCCCGGCCTTTTTAATTGGACGATTCTCCCGTCACGCCGCCGAGCGCCGCCCCCAGAGCTGCTGCGTTGCGATCTTGGCGCCTTCGGCCAGCGCGCGCAGCTTCGCCCACATGATGCTGGCGTGAACGCGTTTGCGCGAACGGGCTCTGGGCAAACCCGCAATCGGTGCCGCGCCATGACGTTCTCGCGCCCGACGAGTTTGGCCAGGCGGACCAGCCGCTGCGCCACCAATTCCGGATGCTCGACGATGTTGGTGGCGTGGCTGATGCACGCCCGGGACCAGGATCTTGCCTGGCGGGCAGCTTCATCGCGCCACACCGTCCACTCGTGCTCGTGACGCGGATTGGCGGCCTCGAAGCAGTAGGGCCGACGCGGACCTGGAGCACCAGGTCGACGATGTCCTTCATCTCCACGTCGAAGGCGTGCGGGCCGTTCCAGCTTCCCCAGCAGATGTGATAGCGCACGCGGTCTTGCGGGATGCCTTCGAGCGCGTGGTTGAGCGCGTCGATGCGCAATTGCGCCCACTTCTTATACTCGGCAAGCGTTTGCGGCGGGACCAGCTTCTCGTGCATGTACGGCAGGAAGGCGTCGTCGATCTGCACATAGAGCCCGGCATCGACGATGGTCTTGTATTCATCCCGCTGGGCCTCGGCGAGGGCCAACAGGAAGCTGGCCTCGTCCGGATAGTGCTCGTTCTTGGCAGCCGGCAGCGCGCTGGCCGGGCGCCACGACGGGAAGGAAACGCGCTTCCACGTTCGCTTTGCCAGCGGCGGCCTTGAGATTGGCGATATCGCGCTTGAGTTCGGCTCTGGCCGACGATAGGTGAGTGGTCCGTCGACGACGATGCGCCGCCCAAGTCGGTTGCTGAGCCCGGAGGCCTCGTCATACTCGTCATAGAACTCCGGGAAGGCGACCCGGTCGTGGCCGCCGCCAATGGTCGACAGCGGGTCGCTCGGCTTCGCTCCGGCATCGGGCCGGACCGTGATGCCGCCGAGCCGTTCATGGATATAGAAGGCCCAGTTGACGCCCTTGCAAAACTCGCCGTCGCTGACGATATCGACGCCGGCATCGGCTTGCTGGCGCACCAGCTCCGCGATCAATTCCGTCAGGCAGCGCTCATAGGCGGCCTCGTCGTAAGGCTTGTTGTCTTCGATCGAGCGAAGAAATTCTACCAGTTTCGGCGGCCTGACCAGGCTGCCGACATGAGTTGTCAGGATACGATCGGTTGTGCGGGCCATTGTCCTTGCTACATTTCCTCCGTGCGGGGTGCACTCCTTAGCACTTCGCGCCGGTGTGGCAGCCGGTAACGGGTGCTGGCCGCATTGCGATCCCGGCCTGCCCGCAATGTGAAAATCTGGGGGGCTGGTATGCGGGAAGCGATAAAATTGTGGCTTGGAGACTTGGCAAACCCTCTCCAACTCGCTAAGTAGAAGCCCATGGGCGTGCCGGACCCGTTTGTCGGCGCGTCTTAGCGCGTCTTTTGGCAAACACAGCTGAGGATCGAATTCCTTTTGCACATCCTGCGGGATCTACTGAAGGGAAGGCGAGCCGATTTGCTGTTTTTTCAGTGACGTGCGTGGGCATTTCGATCAAGTTCAGCCTCTTGGCCGGTTTTGGTCGCAATGTTCAGTCCTGTCCGAGACTGCAGGCGCCGGGCGTTGTCCGGCTTAATTCGAAATTGGGCCTGCATAGATGGGTTAAGACGGATTTGGCGCGCTTTTGGCGCGCTACAACCGGTTCGAACCTCGGAGACCCGGGGCGGCATCGCCGCATTTCGGGGGGCAGGGCATCATAAAGCGCCGTCCGGCCCCGGTTTCAGACCTGAAGGCGGGCGGAACGGCTGATGCAACCGGCGGTTCACGCGCAGAGCGTTTAAGAACCGCCAACCGGAGAGAGCTGTAGTGGATCGAGCGGATAAAGAGGAGCTCGTCACGTCGCTCAACGAGGTCTTCAAGACCTCGAACGTCGTCATCGTTGCTCACTATTCCGGCCTCACGGTTGCCCAAATGCAGAATTCTGCGTCGTCAGATGAAGCAGGCCGGCGCCACGGTGAAGGTCGCGAAAAACCGCCTCGCCAAGATCGCTCTTGATGGCACCGACGTCGCCTCGATCGCGTCCCTGATGCAGGGGCCGACCCTGATCGCCTATTCCGGCGATCCGGTGGCGGCGCCCAAGGTCGCGGTGGAGTTCGCCAAGGGGCACGAGAAGTTCGTGATCCTCGGCGGCGCGATGGGGGCCGACTGCCCTGAACCCGGACGGCGTCAAGGCGCTTGCCGCGCTGCCGTCGCTCGATGAACTGCGGGCCAAGATCGTCGGCCTGCTCCAGGCGCCGGCGACCAAGGTGGCCCAACTGGTCAACGCCCCGGCGGCGAAACTCGCCCGCGTGGTCCAGGCCTATGCCAGCAAGAGCGAAGCGGCGTAGCGCCCTTCGCAACAGCAGACTGGTTCGAATCTGAAAGGATAAACTATATAATGGCTGACCTGCAGAAAATCGCCGACGATCTGTCGAGCCTGACCGTCCTCGAGGCGGCGGAACTTGCCAAGTTGCTGGAAGAGAAGTGGGGCGTCTCGGCTGCCGCCGCGGTTGCGGTTGCCGCCGCGCCGGGTGGTGCGGCTGCCGCCGCCCGCTGAAGAGCAGACCGAGTTCACCGTCATTCTGGCGGCGGTCGGCGACAAGAAGATCGAGGTGATCAAGGAAGTGCGGGCGCTCACTGGTCTTGGTCTCAAGGAGGCCAAGGATCTGGTCGAAGGCGCGCCGAAGCCGGTGAAGGAAGGCGTGACCAAGGACGAGGCCGAAAAGGTCAAGGCGCGCTCGAAAAGGCCGGCGCCAAGGTCGAGCTGAAGTAAGAAAAAATCGCCTCCGGCGGCCCGGCTGCGTTACGCGGCCGGGCTGGCGGTTCGGCGCCGGCGGGTGCGTGTACCGATCAAGCGCGCGAAAGACGCCCAAAGAGGCGCAACAAAGAGAAAAGAAGATTCGGACAGGAAGCCCAAGGATATAGCTGCGAAGTGCCGGCGGTTGACGGAAGGAATTCCGGAATCGTCGATCCCGAATTCGGCAAATCTCAATGTTGGAGGGGCGTTATTTTCGGGGACGGTGACAAGCATCAGCCGATTCGGACCTGACCCCCCGAATCGTGTGACAAGAAGGGTTGGCGGTCTTTAAGGCCGCAAGCCCGCGGGTCCCCCCGAGGGTTCCGGCGTGCCGTGCCGGAGCCACCACGGTCAGGCGAAACGAGAGGCCAAGATGGCGCAGACGTTTACCGGTCGCAAGCGCGTTCGTAAGTTCTTTGGAAAAATTCAGGAAGTTGCCGAGATGCCGAACCTCATCGAGGTTCAGAAGGCATCCTACGACCAATTTTTGCTGGTGGATGAGCCCGAGGGCGGTCGCCCCGACGAGGGGCTGCAGGCCGTTTTCCGTTCGGTGTTTCCGATTTCCGATTTTTCCAGCACCTCGATGCTGGAATTCGTGAAGTACGAATTCGATCCACCGAAATATGACGTCGACGAGTGCCGCCAGCGCGGCATGACCTATGCCGCGCCGCTCAAGGTGACGCTGCGGCTGATCGTGTTTGATATTGATGAGGAGACCGGTGCCAAGTCGGTCAAGGACATCAAGGAACAGGATGTCTACATGGGCGACATCCCGCTCATGACCAACAACGGCACCTTCATCGTCAACGGCACCGAGCGCGTCATCGTTTCCCAGATGCACCGGTCGCCCGGCGTGTTCTTCGACCACGACAAGGGCAAGACCCATTCGAGCGGCAAGCTGCTGTTCGCCGCCCGCATCATTCCCTATCGCGGCTCCTGGCTCGACATCGAGTTTGACGCCAAGGACATCGTGCATGCGCGTATCGACCGGCGCCGGAAGATTCCGGTGACGTCGCTGTTGTTTGCTCTCGGCCTCGACGGCGAAGAGATCCTCAACACCTTCTATCGCCAGATCAACTACAAGCGCTCCAAGGACGGCTGGCGCGTACCGTTCGACTCCACCCGCATGCGCGGCTACAAGGCGATCAATGATCTGGTCGATGCCGATACCGGCAAGGTGGTGCTGGAGGCCGGCAAGAAGCTGACCGTCCGCCAGGCCCGCCTGCTTGCGGAAAAGGGCCTCAAGGCTCTGCGCATGACCGATGAGGAACTCATCGGTCACTATCTCGCGGAGGATATTGTCAATCCGAAGACCGGCGAGATCTTCGCGGAAGCTGGCGAGGAGATCACCGAGAAGAACCTCAAGGTGCTCAACGAGGAAGGTTACAAGGACCTGCCTCTGCTCGATATCGACCACGTCAATATCGGCGCCTACATCCGCAATACCTTGGCCATCGACAAGAACATGACGCGTGAAGACGCGCTGTTCGACATCTATCGCGTCATGCGTCCGGGTGAGCCGCCGACGCTCGATACCGCGCAGGCGATGTTCCATTCGTTGTTCTTTGATTCCGAGCGCTACGACCTTTCCGCGGTCGGCCGCGTCAAGATGAATATGCGCCTCGACCTCGACGCTCCCGACACCATGCGGGTGCTGCGCCGGGAAGACATTATTGCGGTCATCCGCACCCTGGTCGATCTGCGCGACGGTAAGGGCGAGATCGATGACATCGACCATCTCGGCAACCGCCGAGTGCGCTCGGTCGGCGAATTGATGGAGAACCAGTACCGCATCGGCCTCCTGCGCATGGAGCGCGCGATCAAGGAGCGCATGTCGTCGGTCGACATCGACACCGTCATGCCGCAGGACCTGATCAACGCCAAGCCGGCTGCGGCGGCCGTGCGCGAGTTCTTCGGTTCCTCGCAGCTGTCGCAGTTCATGGACCAGACCAATCCGCTGTCCGAGATCACCCATAAGCGCCGGCTTTCGGCATTGGGTCCCGGCGGTCTGACCCGCGAGCGCGCCGGCTTCGAAGTGCGCGACGTGCATCCGACCCATTACGGCCGGATCTGCCCGATCGAAACGCCGGAAGGTCCGAATATCGGTCTGATCAATTCGCTCGCGACATTCGCGCGGGTGAACAAGTACGGTTTCGTCGAGACGCCTTATCGCCGGGTCAAGGACGGCCGGGTGACCGACGATGTGGTCTATCTCTCCGCCATGGAAGAAGGCCGCTATTCGGTCGCGCAGGCCAATGCCGTGCTCGATCCGAAGGGCAAGCTGGTCGACGAACTGACCGTGTGCCGCCATGCCGGTGAAAACGTCATGGTGCCGCGCGAGAAGGTCGACTTCATGGACGTGTCGCCGAAGCAGCTCGTGTCGGTGGCGGCGGCGCTCATTCCGTTCCTGGAAAACGATGACGCCAACCGCGCGCTCATGGGCTCCAACATGCAGCGTCAGGCCGTGCCGCTGGTGCGCGCCGAGGCGCCCTATGTCGGCACCGGCATGGAAGGCGTGGTGGCGCGGGATTCCGGCGCTGCGATCGCCGCGCGCCGCACCGGCGTGATCGATCAGATCGACGCCACCCGTATCGTCATCCGCGCGACCGAGGAGACCGACCCCACCACGCCGGGTGTCGACATCTACCGGCTGATGAAGTTCCAGCGCTCCAACCAGAACACCTGCATCAACCAGCGTCCGCTGGTGAAGGTCGGTGATCAGGTCAAGAAGGGCGACATCATCGCCGACGGTCCCTCGACCGATCTCGGCGAACTCGCGCTCGGGCGTAACGTGCTGGTCGCGTTCATGCCGTGGAATGGCTACAACTTCGAGGACTCGATCCTGCTCTCCGAGCGGATCGTGAAGGACGACGTCTTCACTTCGATCCACATCGAGGAATTCGAAGTGATGGCCCGTGACACCAAGCTCGGGCCGGAGGAAATCACCCGCGATATTCCGAACGTGTCGGAAGAGGCGCTGAAGAACCTCGACGAGGCCGGCATCGTCTATATCGGCGCGGAAGTCCACGCCGGCGACATTCTCTGCGGCAAGATCACGCCGAAGGGCGAAAGCCCGATGACGCCGGAAGAAAAGCTGCTGCGCGCGATCTTCGGCGAGAAGGCCTCCGACGTCCGCGACACCTCGTTGCGGGTACCGCCGGGCGTGCAGGGTACGGTCGTCGAAGTGCGCGTGTTCAATCGCCACGGCGTCGAGAAGGACGAGCGCGCGCTCGCCATCGAGCGCGAGGAGATCGAACGGCTCGCCAAGGACCGCGACGACGAGCAAGCGATCCTCGACCGCAACGTCTATGGCCGGCTGGCCGAGTTGCTGGAAGGCCGCCAGGGCGTCGCCGGACCGAAAGGCTTCAAGAAGGACGCCAAGATCACCCGCGCGGTGCTGGACGAATATCCGCGCTCGCAATGGTGGCTGTTTGCCTCGCCGAACGACAAGTTGATGGCCGAGATCGAAGCCATCCACAAGCAGTACGACGAGAGCAAGAAACTTCTGGAACAGCGTTTCCTCGACAAGGTCGAGAAGCTGCAGCGCGGTGACGAGCTGCCGCCGGGCGTGATGAAGATGGTCAAGGTCTTCGTCGCGGTGAAGCGCAAGATCCAGCCCGGCGACAAGATGGCCGGACGTCACGGCAACAAGGGCGTGGTGTCCAGGATTGTGCCAGTCGAGGACATGCCGTTCCTGGAGGACGGCACCCAGGTCGATATCGTGCTCAACCCGCTCGGCGTGCCGAGCCGGATGAATGTCGGCCAAATTCTCGAGACCCATCTCGGCTGGGCCTGCGCCGGCCTCGGTCTGCGTATTGGTCAGGCGGTCGATGCCTATCAGGCCAAGCACGACATCAAGCCGCTGAAAGAGACGTTGAAGAAGATCTACGGCGACGATGAGACCATCAAGTCACTGAGCGAGGACGAACTGGTCGAACTCGGCGGCAATCTGCGCCACGGTGTGCCGATCGCCACCCCGGTGTTCGATGGTGCCAAGGAGGCCGACATCGAACAGATGCTCGACCTTGCCGGTCTCGATCATTCCGGTCAGGTCACCGCCTATGACGGCCGGACCGGCGAGCCGTTCGATCGCAAGGTCACCGTCGGCTATATCTACATGTTGAAGCTGCATCATCTGGTCGACGACAAGATACATGCGCGTTCGATCGGGCCGTACAGCCTGGTCACCCAGCAGCCGCTGGGCGGCAAGGCACAGTTTGGCGGCCAGCGCTTCGGCGAAATGGAGGTGTGGGCGCTCGAAGCCTACGGTTCCGCCTACACGTTGCAGGAAATGCTGACCGTGAAGTCCGACGACGTCGCCGGACGTACCAAAGTCTACGAGGCGATTGTGCGTGGCGACGACACGTTCGAGGCCGGTATCCCGGAATCCTTCAACGTGCTGGTCAAGGAAATGCGTTCGCTCGGCCTCAATGTCGACTTGCACAATTCCAAGCAGGATCGGCCGGGTCCCGGCGAAGCCGCCGAGGCGGCCGAGTAGAGAAACGTTTTCCTCCCCCGCCCGGCGGGGGAGGTCGGACCGCTTGCAGGCAAGCTTACGCGGCCTGCGCAAGCGAAGCAGCGATGCGGTCCGGGCGCGGGTTTTTGGCGAGGCCCGCGTCCTGATCCTTCCCCACCAACGGGGGAGGGACGAGTGGCAGAGCTTTATGCGACGCGCGGAGCATTGGCTCTCGCGATGTCAAGGAGAATACGATGAATCAAGAGATTATGAAGTCTTTTCAGCCCGCAGGCGCCGGCTCAGGTCTTTGACCAGATCCGGATCTCGATCGCGAGCCCGGAAAAGATTCTCTCCTGGTCTTACGGTGAGATCAAAAAGCCGGAAACGATCAACTACCGGACCTTCAAGCCGGAGCGCGACGGCCTGTTCTGCGCGCGCATTTTTGGACCGATCAAGGATTATGAGTGCTTGTGCGGCAAGTACAAGCGCATGAAGTACAAGGGCATCATCTGCGAGAAGTGCTCGGTCGAGGTCACGCTGTCGCGGGTTCGGCGCGAGCGCATGGGCCACATCGAACTCGCGGCTCCGGTCGCGCACATCTGGTTCTTGAAGTCGCTGCCCTCGCGCATCGGTCTGTTGCTCGACATGACGCTCAAGGATCTTGAGCGCATTCTCTATTTCGAGAGCTACGTGGTGCTCGAGCCCGGCCTGACCCCGCTAAAGGAAGGCCAGTTGTTGTCCGAGGACGATTACCTGCGGGCACAGGACGAGTATGGCCAGGACAGCTTCACCGCCATGATCGGCGCCGAAGCCATCCGCGAAATCCTCAAGGCGCTCGATCTTGAAAAGATCGCGGCCAACCTGCGGGTCGAGATCGCTGAAGCGACGACCGAACTCAAGCCGAAGAAGCTCGCCAAGCGGCTGAAGCTGATCGAGGCTTTCATCCAGTCCGGCAACAAGCCGGAATGGATGATATTGACTGTCGTGCCGGTGATCCCGCCCGATCTGCGGCCGCTGGTACCGCTCGACGGCGGCCGCTTCGCGACCTCCGACCTCAACGATCTCTATCGCCGCGTCATCAACCGCAACAACCGCCTCAAGCGGCTGATCGAATTGCGCGCTCCCGACATCATCATCCGCAACGAAAAGCGGATGCTGCAGGAGTCGGTCGACGCGCTGTTCGACAATGGCCGGCGCGGCCGCGTCATCACCGGCGCCAACAAGCGCCCGTTGAAGTCGCTCGCCGACATGCTCAAGGGCAAGCAGGGCCGTTTCCGGCAGAACCTGCTCGGCAAGCGCGTCGACTATTCCGGTCGTTCGGTGATCGTCGTCGGCCCGGAGTTGAAGCTGCATCAGTGCGGCCTGCCGAAGAAGATGGCGCTCGAATTGTTTAAGCCGTTCATCTATTCGCGGCTGGACGCCAAGGGCCTGTCGACCACGGTCAAGCAGGCCAAGAAGCTGGTCGAGAAGGAGCGGCCGGAAGTTTGGGATATCCTCGATGAGGTGATCCGCGAGCATCCGGTGCTGCTCAATCGCGCGCCGACCTTGCATCGCCTCGGCATTCAGGCGTTCGAGCCGGTTCTGATCGAGGGCAAGGCGATCCAGCTTCATCCGCTGGTCTGTGCGGCGTTCAATGCCGACTTCGACGGCGACCAGATGGCGGTGCACGTGCCGCTGTCGCTGGAAGCCCAGCTCGAAGCGCGCGTGCTGATGATGTCCACCAACAACATCCTGCATCCGGCCAACGGTTCGCCGATCATCGTGCCTAGCCAGGACATCGTGCTCGGGCTTTATTATCTGACGCTGATGAGCGAGCCGCTCGACGATCAGGTGCGGTTGTTCGGCAACACAGCCGACATCGCGCATGCGCTGCAGGCAAAGGCCATTGGTCTGCATACGCCGATCAAGTATCGCTGGTACGGCATCAACGAGGAAGGCGAGACCTACAGCGCCTGGTACGACACAACGCCGGGCCGGGTTCTGCTCGGCGAAGTGTTGCCGCGCAGCGCCAAGGCGCCGTTCGACGTCGTCAACAAGCTGATGACCAAGCGCGAAATCTCCAACATGATCGACACCGTCTACCGCCATTGCGGTCAGAAGGAGACGGTCATTTTCTGCGATCGCGTCATGGCGCTCGGCTTCTACCACGCGTTCAAGGCCGGTATTTCTTTCGGCAAGGACGACATGGTCGTGCCGGATTCGAAGTGGCGGATCGTCGACGAAACCCGTGCCCTGGTGAAGGATTTCGAACAGCAATACCAGGACGGACTGATCACCCAGGGCGAGAAGTACAACAAGGCGGTCGATGCCTGGGGCAAATGCTCGGCACGGCTGGCCGAGGAGATGATGGCGCACATTTCCGCCGTGCGGAAAGACGAGTCGGGCCGTGAAGTCCCCATCAACTCGATCTACATGATGGCGCATTCCGGCGCGCGCGGTTCGCGTGAGCAGATGCGTCAGCTCGCCGCCATGCGCGGCCTGATGGCCAAGCCGTCGGGCGAGATCATCGAGACCCCGATCATCTCGAACTTCAAGGAAGGCCTCTCCGTGCTCGAGTACTTCAACTCGACCCACGGCGCGCGCAAGGGTCTTGCCGACACCGCGCTCAAGACGGCGAACTCGGGCTACCTGACCCGCCGGCTTGTCGACGTCGCGCAGGACTGCATCATCACCACGGTGGATTGCGGCACCACGGCAGGCATCAAGGTGCGTGCCATCATCGATGCCGGCACGGTCGTGGCATCGCTCGGGGTGCGGATTCTCGGCCGTACCACGGCCGAGGATCTGCGCGACCCGACGTCCGGCGATGTCATTGTCCCGGCCGCCACCTTGATCGAGGAGCCGCAGGTCGAGGCCATCACCAACGCTGGCATCCAGGAGGTTCGCATCCGTTCGGTGCTGACCTGCGAGAACACGTCCGGCGTTTGCGGTGCCTGCTACGGCCGCGACCTGGCGCGCGGGACGCCGGTGAACATGGGCGAGGCGGTCGGCGTGATCGCGGCCCAGTCGATCGGCGAGCCGGGCACCCAGCTCACCATGCGCACATTCCATATCGGCGGTGCCGCGCAGATTTCCGAGCAGTCCTTCATCGAGTCGAATTTCGAAGGCACGGTAAAGATCAAGAACAAGAACATCGCGCGCAATTCCGATGGCGAACTGATCGCGATGGTCCGCAACATGATCGTGGCCGTGGTCGATCCCGATGGGACCGAGCGCGCCACCCATCGCATCCAGTACGGCTCGCGCATGCGGGTCGACGAGGGCGATAAGATCAAGCGCGGTCAGCGCATTGCTGAATGGGACCCCTATACCCGTCCGATCATGACGGAAGTGGAGGGCACGATCGCCTTCGAGGACCTGGTCGAAGGTCAGTCCATTACCGAAACCCTCGACGAGTTGACGGGCATCGCCAAGCGCGTGGTCATCGACTGGCGCTCGGGCTCGGTGCGCGGGCAGCAGGATTTGCGGCCGGCCATCGTCATCAAGGGCCAGGACGGCAATATTCTCAAGCTCAGCCGCGGCGGCGATGCCCGCTATCAACTGGCGGTCGACGCGATCATTTCGGTTGATCCCGGCGGACACGTGAAAGCGGGCGATGTGATTGCCCGTATCCCGACCGAGAGCGCCAAAACCCGCGACATCACCGGGGGTCTGCCGCGGGTGGCGGAGCTGTTCGAGGCACGCCGGCCGAAGGAGGCCGCGATCATTGCCGAGGCATCGGGCACGGTCCGATTCGGCAAGGATTACAAGAACAAGCGGCGGGTCATTATCGAACCGCATGAGAAGGATGCGGAGCCCAAGGAGTATCTGGTTCCCAAGGGCAAGCACATCCATCTGCAGGACGGCGACGTGGTCGAAAAGGGCGACTTCATCGTCGAAGGCAACCCGGCACCGCACGACATTCTGGCGATCAAGGGTGTCGAAGACCTCGCCGCTTATCTGGTCAACGAAATCCAGGAGGTCTATCGGTTGCAGGGCGTCAGCATCAACGACAAGCACATCGAGGTGATTGTTCGGCAGATGCTGCAGAAGGTCGAAGTCGACGAAATCGGCGAGACCGAGTTGCTGAACGGCGAGCAGGTCGACCGAATCGAGTTCGACGAGATCAATGCCCGCGCGATCGAGGAGGGCAAGAAGCCGGCAGTGGCGCATCCGGTGCTGCTTGGCATCACCAAGGCGTCGCTGCAGACCCGCTCGTTCATCTCCGCCGCCTCCTTCCAGGAGACGACCCGGGTGCTGACCGAAGCGGCCGTCAACGGCAAGATCGACACCCTCGACGGCCTTAAGGAGAACGTCATCGTGGGCCGCCTGATCCCGGCCGGGACCGGCGCCATGATGAACACGCTTCGTGAGGTGGCCGGCAAGCGCGATGCCTTGATTCTCGAGGAGCGCGAGAAGGAGGCCGCCGCCAAGGAAGCGGCCGAGAGCGTACCGGCGCTGCCGGCGGCCGAATAACGTCCCAACGGACTGGCCGGACGCGGGAGCGATCGTGCTTTCCGCGTCCGGTTACCATTCCGCAACCGGAAACGGCTGTGGCATGGGATCAGGGCCGCCGATGGTCAGGCGGCTGGCGCGGCAAAAAATGCCGATGTCACGGGCACTTTGCGGGTTGACTTCATATCGCGTCGCCGATACAACCCGCCCACTTTTAGGCAGGCGGTGAGCATCGCCAGTCGGAACGGCTGCCAGTTCAGTTAAGCATATGGAAGCGAAAGCTTTTTTGCTTACCAGCACCGGCCCCCAGTGCCTCGACGAATGACGCTCAGACGCTGCCTCTGACATCGACTGTCAGATATGGAGTGCATGACCGCGGAGCTCGGGAGCGCCAACGCGCTCAAGAACTGCGGTCCTCTGGCAACGTCAAGCGCCCTCCGCGCCGGGAGCGGGTGGCGCGATTTCGTTTTGCGCGAGTCGCAAGTCGGCTCGTGGTCGTTTTGGGCAATTGCCCAAAAGGTTGGACGAGGACTTAAGGAAGGACGTAGGGCGCGAATATGCCGACGATCAACCAGCTGATCCGCAAGCCGCGGGTTCCTCAGAAGGTGCGCAACAAGGTGCCGGCCTTGCAGTCGAGCCCGCAGAAGCGGGGCGTCTGCACGCGCGTCTATACGACCACGCCGAAAAAGCCGAACTCGGCGCTGCGCAAGGTCGCCAAGGTCCGTCTCACCAATGGCTTTGAGGTGATCGGCTACATCCCGGGCGAGGGCCACAATCTGCAGGAGCACTCGGTGGTGATGATCCGTGGCGGCCGCGTGAAGGATCTGCCGGGCGTGCGCTATCACATTCTGCGTGGCGTGCTCGATACCCAGGGCGTGAAGAACCGCAAGCAGCGCCGTTCCAAGTATGGCGCCAAGCGGCCCAAGTGATTCGGTTTATGTGATTCGGAGTTGAGCGATGTCCCGCCGTCACCGTGCTGAGAAACGCGAGATCCTTCCCGATCCGAAGTTCGGGAATGAGGTCATCACCAAATTCATGAATTCGGTCATGTACGCCGGCAAGAAGTCGGTCGCAGAGCAGATCGTGTATGGCGCGCTCGACATCATCGAGGGCAAGACCAAGCAGAGCCCGGTCGGCGTTTTCGAGCAGGCACTCGACAACGTCATGCCGACGATCGAAGTGCGCTCCCGCCGAGTTGGTGGCGCCACCTATCAGGTGCCGGTCGAAGTGCGGACCTCGCGCCGTCAGGCGCTGGGAATTCGCTGGATCATAACGGCCGCGCGCGGCCGCAATGAAAAGACGATGACGGAGCGGCTCTCCGCTGAGTTGCTCGATGCGTCAAACAATCGGGGGAATGCCGTCAAGAAGCGTGAAGACACCCATCGGATGGCGGAAGCCAACCGCGCCTTCTCGCATTACCGCTGGTAGCGCTGTTCGTTAAAACACGCAAAAGATTACAAGGACGTTCCCTATGCCGCGCGCACATCGGATCGAGGATTACCGGAATTTCGGCATCATGGCTCACATCGATGCCGGGAAGACGACGACGACTGAGCGCATCCTCTACTACACCGGCAAGAGCCATAAGATCGGCGAGGTGCATGAAGGCGCCGCGACGATGGATTGGATGGAGCAGGAGCAGGAGCGCGGCATCACCATCACGTCCGCCGCGACCACCGCCATCTGGAACAACAAGCGCCTGAACATCATCGACACCCCCGGCCACGTCGATTTCACCATTGAGGTCGAGCGCTCCTTGCGCGTGCTCGACGGCGCCGTCTGCGTGCTCGATTCCAATCAGGGTGTAGAGCCGCAGACCGAGACGGTCTGGCGCCAGGGCGACAAGTATCGCGTGCCGCGCATTGTCTTTGCCAACAAGATGGACAAGGTCGGCGCCGACTTCTTCCAATGCCTTCAGGACATTATTGATCGCCTGGGCGCCAAGCCGGTCGCGATCCAGCTGCCAATCGGTTCTGAGAATCAGTTCAAGGGCCTCATCGACCTGGTGCGCATGGTCGCCGTGGTATGGGAAGACGAGGGCCTCGGCGCCAAATATAACGACGTGGAGATTCCCGCCGATCTCCTCGATCAGGCCAAGGAATATCGCGAGAAGATGATCGAGGCCGCCGTCGAACTCGACGACGATGCCATGGCTGCCTATCTCGACGGCAACGAGCCTGACGAAGCGACGCTCAAGCGTCTGATCCGCAAGGCCGTCATCACCGGCGCCTTCTATCCGGTGCTGTGTGGATCGGCCTTCAAGAACAAGGGCGTGCAGCCGTTGCTTGACGCCGTGGTCGATTATCTGCCGTCGCCGCTCGACGTTCCGGACATCAAGGGTATCGACCCGCGAACCGAGGAAGAACTGATCCGCAAGTCGTCGGACACCGAACCGCTGGCCGTGCTTGCGTTCAAGATCATGGACGACCCGTTCGTCGGCACCATCACGTTTTGCCGCATCTATTCCGGCATCCTGCAGAGCGGTTCCGGCGTGGTGAATTCCACCCGCGAAAAGAAAGAGCGTGTTGGTCGCATGTTGCTGATGCATGCCAACAACCGCGAGGACATCAAGGAAGCCTATGCCGGTGACATCGTGGCGCTGGCCGGCCTGAAGGAAGTCCGCACCGGCGACACGCTGTGCGATCCGAACAAACAGGTGATCCTGGAAAAGATGGAATTCCCCGATCCGGTCATCGAGATCGCGATCGAACCGAAGTCGAAGGCCGACCAGGAAAAGCTCGGCGTCGCGCTCGCCAAGTTGGCGGCGGAAGATCCTTCATTCCGTGTTTCGACCGATCAGGAGAGCGGGCAAACCATCCTCAAGGGCATGGGCGAACTGCATCTCGACATCAAGGTCGACATCCTCAAGCGCACCTACAAGGTCGACGCCAATATCGGCGCGCCGCAGGTCGCCTATCGCGAGAAGATCACCAAGCCGGTCACGATCGACTATACTCATAAGAAGCAGACCGGCGGTTCCGGTCAGTTCGCTCAGGTCAAGATCGAGGTCATGCCGACAGAGCCGGGTGAAGGCTTTTCGTTCGACAACAAAATTGTCGGCGGCGCGGTGCCGAAGGAATACATCCCCGGTGTCGAAAAGGGTCTGGAATCGGTTCTCGGTTCCGGCGTGCTTGCCGGCTTCCCGGTCGTCGACCTGAAGGTCGCGCTGATCGACGGTCGCTATCACGACGTCGAATTCCTCGGCACTGGCGTTCGAAATTGCATCGCGTGCCGCCTTGCGCGAAGCGCTGCAGAAGGGCGGCTCGGTTCTGCTCGAGCCGATCATGAAGGTCGAGGTCGTGACGCCGGAGGACTACACCGGGTCGGTGATCGGCGATCTCAATTCCCGCCGTGGCCAGATTCAGGGCCAGGACATGCGTGGCAACGCCAACGTCATTAACGCGATGGTGCCGCTGGCCAACATGTTCGGTTACGTCAATACCCTGCGTTCGATGAGCCAGGGCCGCGCCACTTTCACTATGCAGTTCGATCACTACGAGCAGGTGCCTTCGAACGTCGCGCAAGAGGTTCAGGCGAAATACGCCTGATCGCATTCAACTGTCCGGGCAACGCCAGAGAGACCCGAAACGGAGAGTCCCATGGCCAAAGAGAAGTTTTCACGTACCAAGCCGCACTGCAACATCGGCACGATTGGCCATGTTGACCATGGCAAGACGTCGTTGACGGCAGCGATCACGAAGGTTCTGGCGGAGACCGGCGGGGCGACCTACACGGCCTACGACCAGATCGACAAGGCGCCGGAAGAGAAGGCGCGCGGCATCACGATTTCGACGGCGCATGTCGAGTACGAGACGCAGAAGCGCCACTACGCGCACGTCGATTGCCCGGGCCATGCCGACTACGTGAAGAACATGATCACGGGTGCGGCGCAGATGGACGGCGCGATCCTGGTGGTGTCGGCGGCCGATGGCCCGATGCCGCAGACCCGCGAGCACATCCTGCTGGCGCGCCAGGTCGGCGTTCCGGCGCTGGTGGTGTTCCTGAACAAGGTCGACATGGTGGACGATCCGGAGCTTCTGGAGCTGGTCGAGCTTGAGGTTCGCGAACTGCTGTCGAAGTACGAGTTCCCCGGCGACGACATTCCGATGATCAAGGGGTCGGCGCTGGTGGCGCTGGAGGACAAGGACCCGAAGCTCGGCAAGGAAGCGGTCCTGGAGCTGATGAAGGCGGTGGACGACTACATTCCGCAGCCGGAGCGTCCGATCGACCAGCCGTTCCTGATGCCGATCGAAGACGTGTTCTCGATCTCGGGCCGCGGCACGGTGGTGACGGGCCGGATCGAGCGCGGCGTGGTCAAGGTCGGCGAGGAAGTCGAGATTGTCGGCATCCGTGCGACCACCAAGACGACGGTGACGGGCGTTGAGATGTTCCGCAAGCTGCTGGATCAGGGCCAGGCCGGCGACAATGTCGGCTGCCTGCTGCGCGGCATCAAGCGCGAGGATGTCGAGCGCGGGCAGGTTCTGTGCAAGCCGGGTTCGGTCAAGCCGCACACCAAGTTCAAGGCCGAGGCCTACATCCTGACCAAGGAGGAGGGTGGCCGTCACACGCCGTTCTTCACCAATTACCGTCCGCAGTTTTATTTCCGCACGACGGACGTGACGGGTGTTGTGCATCTGCCCGAGGGCACCGAGATGGTGATGCCGGGCGACAATGTCGACGATGGAAGTGCACCTGATCGTGCCGATCGCGATGGAAGAGAAGCTGCGCTTCGCCATCCGCGAAGGCGGCCGCACGGTCGGGGCCGGGGTCGTCGCGAGAATTATTGAGTAACCAGTGTCATGGCCGGGCGCGTCGCGGCCATCCACGTCTTTGGTAGAGCAAGCCGCAAAGGTCGTGGCCGTCCGGCGAGAAGCCGGGCCTGACACGGAAGAGAGATAGAGACGATGAACGGTCAGAATATCCGGATCCGGCTCAAAGCCTTCGACCACCGCATTCTCGATTCGTCGACGCGGGAAATCGTGGCGACGGCCAAGCGGACCGGCGCACAGGTGCGCGGGCCGATTCCGCTGCCGACCAAGATCGAGAAGTTTACCGTCAACCGTTCGCCGCACGTCGACAAAAAGAGCCGCGAGCAGTTCGAGATGCGCACCCACAAGCGCCTGCTCGACATCGTTGATCCGACCCCGCAGACGGTAGACGCGCTGATGAAGCTCGATCTCGCCGCCGGCGTCGATGTCGAAATCAAGCTCTGATCGGTCAGGCACGAGAAGGTAGGGGACAAATCCGATGCGTTCCGGAGTGATCGCCCAGAAGTTAGGGATGACCCGGGTCTTCACCGAGGCCGGCGAGCATGTGCCGGTGACGGTGTTGCGCCTGAACAATTGTCAGGTCGTCGCCCATCGCAGCAAGGACAAGAACGGTTACGTCGCGCTGCAGCTCGGTTCGGGCACCCGCAAGGTGAAGAATATCACGCGCAAGGCCGAGCGCGGTCATTTCGCGGTTGCCAAGGTCGAGCCCAAGCGCAAGGTCGCGGAATTCCGTGTCAACGAGGACGATCTGATCCGGTTGGCGCCGAAATCACAGCCGATCATTTCGTGGTCGGGCAGTTGGTCGACGTGACCGGTACTTCGATCGGCAAGGGCTTTGCCGGCGCCATGAAGCGGCACAATTTCGGTGGCCTGCGCGCCACCCACGGCGTATCGGTTTCGCACCGTTCGCACGGTTCGACCGGCAGTCGCCAGGATCCCGGCAAGGTCTTCAAGGGCAAGAAGATGGCCGGCCATATGGGTGATGCCCGGGTGACCACGCAGAATTTGAAAGTCGTCCAGACCGATGTGACGCGGGCCTGATCATGGTCGAGGGCGCGGTTCCGGGCGCCAAGGGCGGCTGGATCACCATGCGTGACGCGGTGAAGAAGGCGATGCCGAAGGACGCGCCGCGGCCGGGCACATTCCGCCTGGCGAATGGCGGGAAGCCGCGAAGCGGCCGATGCCGCGCCGGCCGAAGGCAGCGACGCCGGCCGAGGGGGAGGCGTGAGATGGAACTCAAGCTCACCACCTTCGACGACGGCAAGGACGCCGGCAAGGTCACGCTCTCCGACGCCGTCTTCGGCCTGGAGCCGCGCGCAGATCTTTTGCAGCGCTATGGTCGACTGGCAGCTCCCCAAGCGTCAGGCCGGCACCCACGAAGTCAAGAACCGCGCCGAGATCGCCACGGACCGCAAGAAGATGTATCGCCAGAAGGGCTCCGGTCGGCCCGCCATGGCTCCGCGCGCGCGCCAACATCTTCCGTGGCGGCGGTCGGGCGTTCGGTCCGGTCTGCGCAGCCATGCGATCGAACTGCCCAAAAAGGTGCGGGCGCTCGCGCTCAAGCATGCACTTTCGGCCAAGGCCAAGGCGGCTCGCATCGTCGTGGTCGACAAGGTCGGTCTCAGCGAGGGCAAGACCAAGGCTCTGCGCAGCCGTTTGAGAAGCTCGGACTTTCCAATGCGCTGATCATCGACGGTGCGGAGATCGAGCCAATTTCGCGATGGCGGCGCGCAACATTCCGCAGATCGACGTGCTGCCGGCCCAGGGGATCAACGTCTACGACATTCTGCGGCGGCACAAGCTGGTGCTGACCAAGGCTGCGCTCGAGGCGCTGGAGGCGCGTTTCTCATGAGCACCAGGATCCGCGCCACTACGACATCATTCTCGCGCCGGTGGTGACCGAAAAGGCCACCATGGCGTCCGAGCACAACCAGGTCGTATTCAACGTGCGCGAAGATGCGACCAAGCCGCAGATCAAGGAGGCGGTCGAGACGTTGTTCTAGGTCAAGGTCAAGGCGGTCAACACGCTGATCCGCAAAGGCAAGGTAAAGCGGTTCCGCGGCAGCCGTCGGCGCACCGACGACAAGAAAGCGATCGTGACCCTCGAAGAGGGCCAGTCCATCGACATGACGACCGGGCTGTAGGCGCGAGGCGAGGGAGACCATGGCACTGAAAAAATACAATCCGGTGACGCCGAGCCAGCGCCAGCTGGTCATCGTCGACCGTTCCGGCCTGCACAAGGGCGCGCCGGTCAAGGCACTGACCGAGGGCAAGCTCCAAGGGCGGCCGCAACAACAATGGCCGCATCACTGTGCGCTTCCGTGGCGGCGGCCACAAGCGGACCTATCGCATGGTCGATTTCAAGCGCCGCAAGTTCGACGTGCCGGCGCAAAGTCGAACGGCTCGAATACGATCCCAACCGCACCGCCTTTATCGCGCTGATCAAGTATCAGGACGGCGAGCAGGCCTATATTCTGGCCCCGCAGCGCCTGGGCAAGGGCGATACGGTGGTCGCCGGCGAGCATGTTGACGTAAAGCCGGGCAACGCGATGCCGCTGGACAGTATTCCGATCGGCACCATCGTCCACAATATCGAGATGAAGATCGGCAAGGGCGGCCAGATCGCGCGTTCCGCCGGCACCTATGCCCAGATCGTCGGCCGCGATCAGGGATACGTCTATCCTGCGGCTGAACTCGGCCGAACAGCGCCTGGTGCATGGCCAGTGCATGGCGACTGTCGGCGCGGTGTCGAATCCGGACCACATCGAACACTCGATCGGCAAGGCCGGGCGCACGCGCTGGCTGGGCCGTCGGCCGCACAATCGCGGCGTGGCCATGAACCCGGTCGACCATCCGCATGGTGGCGGCGAAGGCCGGACCTCCGGCGGCCGTCATCCGGTGACCCCGTGGGGCATCCCCACCAAGGGCAAGAAGACCCGCAAGAACAAGTCGACCACCAAATTCATCGTCGTTCAAGCCGCCACGCGCGGAAGAAGAAGAAATAGGTAGGGACGTAGCATCATGACGCGTTCGGTTTGGAAGGGTCCGTTTGTCGACGGTTATCTGCTGAAGAAGGCGGAAGCCGCGCGGGCGTCGGGCCGGCAACGAGGTGATCAAGATCTGGAGCCGGCGCTCGACGATTCTGCCGCAGTTCGTCGGGCTGACCTTCGGCGTCCACAACGGCCAAAAGCACATCCCGGTGTCGATCACCGAGGAAATGGTCGGTCACAAGTTCGGCGAATTCGCGCCGACCCGTACGTTTTACGGCCACACGGCCGACCGGAAGGCAAAGAGGGGCTGAGGCCAGGGGTAAGATCATGAGTAAAAGCGCACGCGCAAGATCGCTCGCTGAAAACGAGGCCAAGGCGGTCGCCCGCATGCTGCGGGTGAGCCCGCAGAAGCTCAATCTTGTCGCAGGTCTGATCCGCGGCAAGAAGGTCGAAATGGCGTTGGCCGGACTTGCAGTTCTCGCGCAAGCGCATCGCGCGCGACGTGCGCAAGTGGCTGGAAACGGCCATCGCAAATGCCGAGAACAACCACGATCTCGAGTCGACGATTTGGTCGTCGCCGAGGCTCATGTCGGCAAGGCGCTGGTGATGAAGCGTTTCACGCCCCGCGGCCGCGGCCGCATGGGTCGGATCTTGAAGCCATTTTCTGCATCTGACGATCGTCGTTCGTCAGGTCGAAGCCCAGGCTTAGGCAGGAGAGGGACCTGATGGGTCAGAAAGTCAATCCGATCGGACTGCGGCTCGGTATCAACCGGACCTGGGATTCGCGCTGGTACGCCGGCAAGAACGAATACGGCAAGCTGCTGCACGAGGACATGCAGATCCGCGAAATGCTGATGAAGGCGCTGAAGCAGGCCGCGGTGTCGAAGATCGTGATCGAGCGTCCGCACAAAAAATGCCGCGTGACGATCCATTCCGCGCGTCCCGGGGTTGTCATCGGCAAGAAGGGCGCCGATATCGACAAGTTGCGCAAGAAGGTCGCCGAGATCACGGATTCCGAGGTTGTTCTCAACATCGTCGAAATCCGCAAGCCGGAACTCGACGCGCAACTGGTTGCCGAAGTCGATCGCCCAGCAGCTTGAGCGCCGCGTGGCGTTCCGCCGGGCGATGAAGCGGGCGGTGCAATCGGCGATGCGTCTCGGCGCCGGCGGCATCCGCATCAATTGCTCGGGCCGGCTCGGCGGCGCGGAAATCGCGCGCATGGAATGGTATCGCGAAGGCCGCGTGCCGCTGCATACCTTGCGCGCCGATGTCGATTACGGCGTCGCCACCGCCTTCACGACCTACGGCACCTGCGGCGTCAAGGTGTGGATCTTCAAGGGCGAGATCCTGGAACACGACCCGATGGCGCAGGACAAGAAAATGGCCGAGGCCGATGTCGGCCGGCCGCGGCGCGATGGCGCCTGACGGCAAGTTGGAAGATTGAGGAAGGGCGAAAGCCATGTTGCAACCAAAGCGCACCAAGTTCCGCAAGGCGCACAAGGGCCGCATCCACGGCGTGGCGACTTGCGGCACGACGCTCGCCTTCGGCGAGTTCGGCCTGAAGGCGCTGGAGCCGGAACGCGTGACCGCGCGCCAGATCGAAGCGGCCCGCCGCGCCATGACCCGCTTCATGAAGCGTGCCGGCCGCGTCTGGATCCGCATCTTCCCGGACGTGCCGGTGTCGAAGAAGCCGATCGAAGTGCGCATGGGCAAGGGCAAGGGCGCGCCGGAATTCTGGGTCGTGCGGGTCAAGCCGGGCCGGATCATGTTTGAGGTCGACGGCGTGCCGCCGCAGGTTGCGCGCGAGGCGCTCACGCTGGCTGCTGCGAAGCTGCCGATCAAGACGCGCTTCGTTGCGCGCATTGCCGAATAGGAAGTTGACGGAGCGGACATCATGAAGGCCGAGGACTTGCGGGCGATGACCGTCGATCAGCTCGACGACGAGGTGCTCAAGCTGAAGAAGGAGCAGTTCAACCTGCGCTTTCAGCGGGCGACCGGTCAGTTGGAAAACACGTCGCGGGTGCGCCAGGTGCGCCGCGACATTGCCCGCGTCAAGACGGTCGCGCAGCAGAAGCGCAAAGCCGCGCCGACAGCGAAGTAAGAGGATCGAAATGCCGAAGCGAATGATGCAAGGCGTCGTCGTGAGCGACAAGCAGGACAAGACCGTCGTCGTCCGTGTCGACCGCCGGTTCACCCATCCGCTGATGCAGAAGACCGTGCGCCGGTCGAAGAAGTTTCATGCCCACGACGAGACCAACGAATACGCCGTCGGCGACATCGTCTGGATCGAGGAACGTGCGCCGATATCCAAGCTCAAGCGCTGGATGGTGGTGCAGGGCGATAAGAAGAAGGTCGTCTAGGCGCGACGCGCCGCGGGCGGATGAGCGAATTGGCGCATTGCGCCGTGAACAAGATGGCGCGGTGCGCCGGGACTGGAAAATGAGGCTGGCATCATGATTCAGATGCAGACCAATTTGGACGTAGCCGACAATTCCGGCGCGCGTCGTGTGATGTGCATCAAGGTGCTTGGGCGGCTCGAAGCGGAAGTACGCTTCGATCGGCGACGTGATCGTCGTGTCGGTGAAGGAGGCGATCCCGCGCGGCCGCGTGAAGAAGGGCGAGGTCATGAAGGCCGTCGTCGTGCGCACCGCCAAGGATATCCGCCGCGCCGACGGTTCGGTCATCCGGTTCGACCGCAACGCGGCCGTGCTGATCAATGCCCAGTCCGAACCGATCGGAACCCGCATCTTCGGACCGGTGCCGCGTGAACTGCGCGCCAAGAACCATATGAAGATTATTTCACTCGCGCCCGAGGTGTTGTGATGGCTGCGAAGATTAAGAAAGGCGACCAGGTGGTCGTGCTCTGTGGACGGGACAAGGGCCGCAGCGGTGAGGTGATCGAGGTCCGTCCGGCCGAGAGCCGTGCGTTGGTGCGTGGCGTCAACATGGTCAAGCGCCATCAGCGCCAGTCCGCGCAGCAGGATGGTGGCATCATCTCCAAGGAAGCGCCCGTGCATTTGTCCAATCTGGCGGTCGCCGACCCGAAGACCAAAAAGCCGACCCGTGTCGGTTTCAAGGTTCTTGCGGACGGCAAGAAGGTACGCATCGCCAAGCGTTCCGGAGTTGAGATCGATGGCTGATACCGAACAACAAGCTGAAGCCTCCAAGCCCAAGAAGGGCGCGAAGGGCAAGCCGCCCGCCAAGGCCGCGCCGAAGCTGGCATCCGGACCTGAGGAGCGCGTCACGCCGCGCCTGAGGACCTATTTTGACGATGTCGTACGCGCCAACCTGACCGAGCGGTTTGGCTATGCCAATCGCATGCAGGTTCCGGTGCTGGACAAGATCGTTATCAATATGGGCATCGGAGAAGGCGTCAGTGATCGCAAGAAGGTGGACGCCGCTGCCGCCGATCTCGCCCTGATTGCCGGCCAGAAGGCCGTAATCACGATGGCGCGCCAATCTATCGCAACCTTCAAGCTGCGCGAAGGCCAAGCTGTTGGTTGCAAGGTGACGTTGCGCAAAGCGCGCATGTACGAATTCGTCGACCGGCTGATCAATATCGCGCTGCCGCGCATTCGCGACTTCCGTGGGCTCAACCCGAAGAGCTTTGACGGCGGCGGCAATTATTCGCTCGGCATCAAGGAGCACCTAGTGTTCCCCGAGATCGACTACGACAAGACCTCGGACGTATGGGGCATGGACATCACGGTCTGCACGACCGCGCGCACCGATGAAGAAGCACGCGAATTGCTGGCCGCATTCAACTTCCCGTTCCGGCAGTGAGGCGGGCGACCGTCCTCAGACGCGGATAGCCAGGAGACACGAATGGCGAAGAAGAGTTCAGTTGAGAAGAACAACCGGCGACGGCGGATGACGAAATCGTTTTCGGGCCAGCGTACGCGGCTGAAGGCGATCGCGCGCGACAAGGACCTTCCGATGGAAGATCGTTTCGCCGCGGTGCTCAAGCTTGCCGAGCTGCCGCGCAATTCTTCCGCGACCCGCATTCGCAACCGCTGCGAAGTCAGCGGCCGGCCGCGCGCTTTCTACCGCAAGCACAGGCTGTCGCGTATCGCGCTGCGTGAACTCGGCTCCAAGGGTCTGATCCCGGGCCTGGTCAAGTCGAGCTGGTAGGGAGGATCGGTCGATGGCATTAAACGATCCGGTCGGCGATCTGATCACACGCATCCGCAACGCGCAGATGCGCAGCAAGCCGAAGGTTTCCAGCCCCGGCTCGCGGCTTCGCGAGAGCGTTCTCGATGTCCTCAAGAACGAGGGCTATATCCGTGGCTATGCGTCGGTCGATCACGCTGGCGGCCGCTCGGAACTCGAGATCGAGTTGAAATATTTCGACGGCGAACCGGTGATCCGGGAAATTGCGCGCGTCTCCAAACCTGGCCGGCGTGTCTATGTCTCGGTGAAAAATCTGCCGCGCATCAACAACGGTCTCGGCGTGGCGATTCTCTCGACCCCGAAAGGGGTGATGGCCGATCATGATGCCCGCGAGGCGCATGTCGGCGGCGAAATTCTCTGTACGGTATTCTAGGACAGAGGGGAAACGGAACAGGCTCATGTCGCGCATTGGTAAAAAAGCGGTTCCGGTCCCTTCGGGTGTGACCGCCAACGTTGACGGCCAGACCGTCAAGGTGAAGGGCCCGAAGGGCGCGTTGCAGCTCGAACTGCACCACGACGTCATGGTCAAGTTGGAGGGCGGGGGAATCCAGATCGATCCGCGCAATGAGACCAAGCGCGCGCGCTCGCTGTGGGGAACCTCGCGGACGCTGGTTGCAAATCTGATCACCGGGGTCACCTCCGGCTTTGAACAGCGGCTGGAGATCAACGGCGTCGGCTATCGTGCCGCGGTGCAGGGCAAGAATTTGCAAATCGCCCTCGGCTTCAGCCACGACGTCGTCTATCCGATCCCGCAGGGCATCACCATTGCCACGCCCCGCCCGACGGAAGTCGTGATCACCGGCATGGAGCGGCAGCAGGTCGGCCAGGTGGCCGCCGAAATCCGTGGCATGCGTCCGCCCGAGCCCTACAAGGGCAAGGGTGTCAAATATTCTGGCGAACAGATCTTCCGCAAGGAAGGCAAGAAGAAGTAAGGGGAATGCGCGATGACGAAGCGCAATAGTCAGGCAGTGCGGCGGACGGCGCGGGTGCGCCGGGCGATTAAGCGCGCCGCTGGTGACCGGGTGCGTCTTTCGGTGTTCCGATCATCCAAGCATATCTATGCGCAGGTGATCGATGACAACAAGGGCGGAACGGTTGTGGCGGCATCCACAATCGACAAGACGTTGCGGGCGGACATGAAGACCGGCGCCGATATCGCCGCCGCAAAGGCCGTCGGCAAGCTGTTGGCCGAGCGCGCGCTGGAGAAGGGCGTCAAGGACGTCGTCTTCGACCGTGGCGCCTACCGCTATCACGGCCGCGTCAAGGCGCTGGCCGATGCCGCGCGCGAAGGTGGCTTGAATTTCTGATGGGCTCAAGGCCGGTGTGACCGGCTTTATGAAAATGGATTATCGCTATGGCACGTGAGCGCGACCGGGAAGAGAGCGAGTTCGTCGACAAGCTCGTTCACATCAACCGGGTGGCCAAGGTGGTCAAGGGCGGTCGGCGTTTCGGCTTTGCCGCACTGGTCGTCGTCGGCGATCAGAAGGGCCGGGTTGGATTCGGACACGGCAAGGCACGCGAAGTGCCGGAAGCCATCCGCAAGGCGACCGAAGCCGCCAAGCGTGGTCTGACGCGTGTTCCGCTGCGCGAAGGCCGTACACTGCATCATGACGTGGCCGGCCGCCATGGTGCCGGCAAGGTGTTCCTGCGCGCGGCGCCTCCCGGCACGGGCATCATCGCCGGCGGTCCGATGCGCGCCGTATTCGAGACCCTGGGCATGCAGGACGTGGTCGCCAAGTCGCTCGGTTCCTCCAATCCCTACAACATGGTGCGGGCAACCTTCGACGCGCTCAAGCATCAGGATTCGCCGCGCACCGTCGCTGCGCGGCGCAACGTCAAGGTTTCGGCCCTGCAGGCGCGTCGGCGTGAGGTCGACACCGAGCAGCCGGCCGACTGATTAAAGCCGTTAGCGTGCGGGAGCCCGTAATGAGCAAGTCAAGTAAGACGACGGTGAAGGTGCAGCAGATCGGAAGTCCGATCCGCCGCCACCACACCCAACGCGAGACTCTGGTAGGGCTCGGCCTCAACAAGATCGGCCGCGTGTCAGAACTGCCGGACAATCCGGCGACCCGCGGGATGATCGCCAAAGTCAGGCATTTGGTCCAGGTGGTCGAGGAACAATCATAACTCTCGTTTCGGGAGGGCCGCAGCGTCGGCCGGCGAAATGAGCACGGTGGCCGTCCGCTTCAAGCTAGCGGGAAATGTCCCGGGACTTCGGACAGCTGAAGGTGACGAAAGGAACAGGGCCATGAAGCTCAGCGAAATTGGCGACAATCCAGGTGCCCGCAAGACCCGCATGCGCATCGGCCGTGGCATCGGCTCCGGCAAGGGCAAGACCGGCGGCCGCGGCGGCAAGGGCCAGACCGCGCGAACCGGCGTGGCCATCAAAGGCTTCGAAGGCGGCCAGATGCCGCTGCATCGGCGCCTGCCGAAGCGCGGCTTCACCAATATCTTCGCCAAGAAGCTCAATGAGGTGAATCTCGGCCGCATCCAGGCCGCGGTTGATGCTGGCAAGCTCGAGACCGGCGGCACGATCGACGCTGAAGCCCTGGTGAAGGCGGGCATTCTGCGCCGCGTCAAGGACGGCGTGCGGCTGCTTGGCAATGGCGAAATCAAGGCAAAGCTCGATTTCGCCGTCTACGGTGCGTCGAAGTCGGCGCAAGCGGCGGTCGAAAAGACCGGCGGTTCCGTAAAAATTCTCGCCCCGGCCCGCGAGACGGGTGAACAAGCGGCCTGATGCCTATATAGATCGGACCGGCCGCAACGGCCGGCCTCCGGAGCGTCACGCACATGGTTTCTGCAGCGGAACAACTGGCTTCCAACCTAAATTTCTCGGCACTTGCCAAGGCCGAGGAGTTGAAGAAGCGAATTTGGTTCACACTCGGCGCATTGCTGGTCTATCGGCTCGGCACCTATCTGCCGCTGCCAGGTATTGACCCCAACGCGTGGGACGCGCTCTTCCGTTCGCAGTCGGGCGGCATTCTCGGCATGTTCAACATGTTCTCCGGCGGTGGCATCCACCGCATGGCGATCTTTGCCTTGAACATCATGCCGTATATCTCGGCCTCGATCATTCTCCAGCTCCTGACGACGGTGTCGCCGACACTCGAGCAGCTGAAGAAAGAGGGCGAGCAGGGCCGCAAGCTGATCAATCAATACACCCGCTATCTGACGGTGCTGCTGGCGGCGTTCCAGGCCTACGGCATTGCCATCGGTCTTGAAGGCGCCCGGAGCGTCGTCACCGATCCGGGCTGGTTCTTCCGCATTTCGACCGTGATTACGCTGACCGGCGGAACCATGTTTCTGATGTGGCTGGGCGAGCAAATCACCGCCCGCGGTGTCGGCAACGGCATTTCGCTCATCATCTTTGCCGGGATCGTGGCCGAACTGCCGACCGCGCTCGCCGGCACCTTCGAACTCGGCCGGCAAGGCGCGATTTCCACGCCGCTGATCCTGGCGGTGATGCTGATGGCGGTCCTCGTCATTACATTCATCGTGTTCATGGAACGCGCCCAGCGCCGGCTGTTGATACAATATCCTAAACGACAGGTCGGAAACCGGATGTTCGAGGGGCAGTCTTCGCATCTGCCCTTGAAGCTCAATACCGCTGGCGTCATCCCGCCGATCTTCGCATCCTCGTTGCTGTTGCTGCCGACGACGGTTGCAAGCTTCCAGGGCGCCAACGGACCGGGCTGGCTCACCGCGATTACCACGCAGCTCGGCCATGGCCGCCCGCTATTTTTGATTCTCTATGTCGCGCTCATTGTCTTCTTCGCTTTCTTCTATACCGCGATCGTCTTCAACCCGACCGAGACCGCGGACAATCTGAAGAAGCATGGCGGCTTCATTCCTGGCATTCGGCCCGGCGAGCGGACCGCGGAATACATCGACTACGTGCTCACCCGGATCACGGCCATCGGCGCGGCCTATCTGGCGCTTGTCTGTCTTTTTCCGGAAATACTGATTTCCTATGCCGCCGTACCGTTCTATTTCGGCGGCACCTCGTTGCTGATTGTGGTCAGCGTGACCATGGATACGGTCGCGCAGGTTCAGGGCTATCTGCTTGCCCATCAATATGAAGGGTTGATCAAGCGCTCGAAGCTGCGAGGGCGGCGGCGATGAGGCTGATCCTGCTCGGGCCGCCCGGGGCCGGGAAGGGCACCCAGGCCCAGCGCCTAGTCGAGAAGTACAATATCGTCCAGCTTTCGACCGGCAACATGCTGCGTGCGGCAGTCGCCGCCGGTACGCCGGTCGGCCAGCGTGCCAAGGACATCATGGCACGGGGCGAACTGGTACCGGACGACGTGGTCGTTGCCATCGTAGCGGATCGCATCGACGAGCCGGATGCGCGCAATGGCTTCATCCTGGACGGCTTTCCGCGCACGGTGCCGCAGGCGCGCGCGCTCGATCGCATGCTCGAGAAAAAGGGCCTTAAGCTTGATGGTGTGATCGCGCTGAAGGTCGACGAAAGCGCGCTCCTCAAGCGCATCGAGACCCGTGTCGCCGATATGCGGGCCAGGGGTGAGAGTGTGCGCCCGGATGATACGCCCGAGGTGCTGGGCCGCCGGATCGCGGCCTACCGCGATCAAACCGCGCCGCTTGCGACCTATTACGCCATGCAAGGTGATTTGCGGCCGGTCGATGGCATGGTCACAATTCCTCAGGTCGCGGCCGAGATTGACCGCGTGTTGACAGGCGGCGTCACGCCGAAGAAGGCGGCGGCCAGGAAGGCCAAGGCCAAGAAGGTCGGGACTAAGAAGGCCAAGAAAACCAAGACCAAGAAAACCGCGGCTGCGAAGGTCCCGCCAAAGAGCGCCAAGAAAAAGGCCGCCAAGAAAGCCGTTTCCAAGAAAACCTTTAAAAAGACCGCCAAAAATGCCGTCAAGAAAGCGGCCGCCAGGAAGAAAATGACCAAGAAGGCGGTCGGCAAGAAAGCGGCTGCCAAAAAGAAGGTCGCGGGAGTCAGGAAGTCTGTCACACGTAAAAGTAGCAGGGCCAAGGCTTCGGCCAGGAGCGGACGCGGGCGTTCAGCGCGAGCGCCGAAACGAGGCTCGCGGAGGTTGACGAAGGCCCAGTGAATCCCTTAATAACCGGCATCCAGTTGCGAAAGTAAAGCGCGATGCCGGCCCCGCAGGGTGGGGAAGGTGTCGTGTTATGCGTTTGTGCCCTGCAGCGAACGTGAAATTTGAAGATTGGCCGGCCGTTGAACGTGACCGGCAACAGGAGCAAAGGCCTTGGCCCGTATCGCCGGCGTGAACATTCCGACCAACAAGCGCGTTCTTGTTGCATTGCAGTATATCCACGGGATCGGGCCCAGGAAGGCGCGCGACATCGTGGATGGCATTGGCATTCCCGATGAACGTCGCGTTTCGCAATTGAGCGACCAGGAAGTGCTGCAGATTCGCGAAATGATTGACCGTGATTTCATGGTCGAGGGCGATTTGCGGCGCGAGGTTGCGATGAACATCAAGCGGCTGATGGATCTCGGCTGCTACCGCGGCCTGCGGCATCGCCGCGGCCTGCCGGTTCGCGGACAGCGCACACATACCAATGCGCGGACCCGCAAGGGGCCGGCTAAGCCGATCGCCGGCAAGAAGAAATAGGCCACGGGGCCATCGTATTTGAATAGCGCCGGCCGGAACCGGGCCGCGCCGCGAAAGGGTCGACAATGGGCAAGGAAGCCACCCGCGTTCGCCGCCGCGAACGCAAAAACATCGCCTCCGGTGTCGCGCATGTCAGCGCGACCTTCAACAATACCATGATCAATATTACCGACGCCCAGGGCAACACGATCGCCTGGTCGTCGGCAGGCACGATGGGCTTCAAGGGTTCGCGCAAATCGACCCCCTATGCCGCCCAGATGGCCGCGGAAGATGCCGCCAAGAAGGCGCAGGACCATGGCATGCGGACGCTCGAAGTCGAGGTCGCAGGTCCGGGTTCGGGCCGTGAATCGGCGCTGCGCGCGCTGCAATCGGCCGGCTTCACCGTCACCTCGATCCGTGACGTGACGCCGATTCCGCACAACGGCTGCCGGCCGCGCAAGCGCCGGCGCGTTTGATTCCGTCTCATCCGGCGAATGGATTGTCGTTCGCCGCCGCCGAATTTTCCCACGGGGCGGAGTGGGGTGCGCGGCCGATAGCCGCACCGCTCAACGTGATGGGTGACAAAGTGACGATTCAGAAAAATTGGCAAGAACTGATTAAGCCGAACAAGCTCCAGGTCTCTCCGGGACGCGATCCGCGCTCCGATGCAACGCTGGTTGCCGAGCCGCTCGAACGCGGTTTCGGAATGACGCTCGGCAATGCGCTGCGGCGCATTCTGTTGTCCTCGCTGCAGGGCGCGGCGGTGCAGTCTGTGCATATCGACGGTGTGCTGCACGAGTTCTCCTCGATCCCCGGCGTGCGTGAGGACGTGACCGACATCGTCCTCAACATTAAGGACATTGCCATCAAGATGCAGGGCGAAGGCCCCAAGCGCATGGTGGTGAAGAAGCAGGGGCCTGGCAGCGTGACCGCGGGCGACATTCAGACCGTCGGCGATGTGGTCGTGCTCAATCCGGAGCTTGTCCTGTGCACCCTCGACGAGGGCGCCGAGATCCGCATGGAATTCACAGTCAACACCGGCAAGGGCTATGTGCCCGCCGAGCGCAACCGTCCGGAAGATGCGCCGATCGGTCTCATCCCGGTCGACAGCATGTACTCGCCGGTCCGCAAGGTGTCCTACAAGGTCGAGAACACCCGCGAGGGCCAGATCCTCGACTATGACAAGCTGACCCTGACGATCGAGACCAACGGCGCGGTGAGCCCGGAGGATACGGTGGCCTATGCCGCGCGCATCCTGCAGGACCAGCTCAATGTGTTCGTCAATTTCGAGGAGCCGCGCAAGGAAGCCGCCGCCGAGGTCATTCCCGATCTGGCGTTCAATCCGGCGTTCCTCAAGAAGGTCGACGAGCTGGAGCTTAGCGTGCGTTCGGCCAACTGCCTGAAGAACGACAACATCGTCTATATCGGCGACCTCGTTCAGAAGACCGAGGCCGAAATGCTCCGCACGCCGAATTTCGGCCGCAAGTCGCTCAACGAAATCAAGGAAGTGCTGGCGCAGATGGGCCTGCATCTCGGCATGGAAGTGCCGGGCTGGCCGCCGGAAAACATCGACGAACTCGCCAAGCGGTTCGAAGATCATTACTGATAGTGCCGGCCTCAGCGGATTGAGGCGGCAGGCAAGAGCGTCAAGGAGACTGCGATGCGTCACGGCAAAGCTCATCGGAAACTCGGCCGCAAGCCCGAGCATCGCAAGGCCATGTTTGCCAACATGGCCGCAGCGTTGATCAAGCACGAGCAGATCGTCACCACCTTGCCGAAGGCGAAAGAGCTTCGGCCGATCGTTGAGAAGCTGGTGACGCTGGGCAAGCGCGGCGATCTGCATGCGCGCCGGCAGGCCGTCGCCGAGATGCGCGATGTCGCCATGGTCAAGAAGCTGTTCGAGGTGCTTGGCCCGCGCTACAAGGACCGCAATGGTGGTTATACGCGCGTCATGAAGGCCGGCTTCCGTTATGGCGATTCCGCTCCGGTCGGCGTCATCGAATTTGTCGATCGCGATGTCGACGCCAAGGGCCTCGATTCCGGGCCGGTTCAGGAGCGGCGGGTTCGCGAGGACGAGGACGCGGTTGCTGCGGCCTAGCCGCTGTTGACCTTCGCAACTGAGATGAAAAAGGGCGGCTTCGGCCGCCCTGTTTTTTTTGGTATTATGCGCGAACGAGCCTGATGGCTGGCCGATCTGGAATCACGGCAATGCGCGTAAAAGTCCTGTCGCGCCGCAACATCCTGGCTGCGACCTTGTCGGTTCTGGGATGGTCGTCGCCGACCCTGGCGGATTCAACGACGCTCAATCGCGCACTGATTGTGTCGGCTGGTCGCGGCGAAAGTCGCGAAGTCGAGCGGCTGCTGGCGAGGGGTGCAAGCGTCAGTGCGCGTGACGATGCCGGCCGGACCGCCCTGATGGCAGCCACACGCGGCAATCACCCGGCGGTTGCACGCCTCTTGATTGCAGCCGGTGCCGACGTGAACGCCAAGGATGATCTTCAAGACTCGCCGTTTCTCTATGCCGGCGCGGAGGGCCTGGTTGATATCCTCAAGATGACCCTGGCGGCCGGCGCCGATCTCAGAAGTGTCAATCGTTACGGCGGTACCGCGCTGATACCGGCCTGTCATCACGGCCACGTCGAAACTGTGCGTATATTGTTGGCGACCAGGATCAACATCAACCTCGTCAACAATCTTGGTTGGACCGCGTTGCTCGAAGCCGTCATTCTCGGTGACGGCAGTGCGGCCTATGTTGAAATCGTTCGGCTTCTCGTCGAGGCCGGTGCGGACGTAACTATCGCCGATCAAGACGGAGTTAATGCGTTGCAGCATGCCGAGCGACGCAACTTCAAGGATATTGCTTCGTTGTTCGCGCGCGTGCGCGGAAAGTAGAGGCGTGGCTGAGCCATCCGTCGATAAGATAACAAAAAAATCATAACTAATAAAAAAATATCGGTTGAAGAGGTGCAGAGATATTGGCCTTCCGGTTGCCACTCGATATTGTCCCCCTGCCTTGGAATCGCTCTAAGGTTTGTTCGTTAAGCCGGAGGGACCCCATGTATCGTCTTGCATTCGTTAGTCTCGTGACGTGCCTGATGGCCGGTAGCGCCATGGCGCAACAAGGTTCGGTGCAGCGTGGCGAATATCTCGTCAATACCATCATGACCTGCCAGAACTGCCACACCCCGCGCGGTGCCAAGGGCGCGATGGAATTTTCCAAGGATCTGTCCGGCGGTCTGACGTTTGACGAGCCGCCGTTCAAGGTGACTGCCGCCAATATCACGCCCGATCCGGATACCGGCATCGGCAAGTGGAGCGAAGCCGATATCAAGAAGGCATTGCTGGAAGGTGTCCGGCCCAACGGTTCGGCGATCGCGGCCGTCATGCCGTATTCCTATTACAAGGTCCTTACGCCGGGCGATCTCAACTCCATCGTTGCCTATCTGAAAACCGTAAAGCCGATCGCGAACAGGGTACCGGATCCGATCTACAAGATGCCGGTTCATCCCGAGAATGTACCGAACGCCGACAAGGCGATGTCGGAAGCCGACATGAAGGACAAGGTCAAGCACGGCTTTTATCTGGTTACCATCGGCCATTGCATGGAGTGCCATACGCCGCGGGTGAAAGGCGAACTGCAATTCAAGACATCATATGGCGCGGGCGGCCAGGAGTTCCCCGGTCCGTGGGGCAAGTCGGTGTCCCGCAACATCACCTCGAGCAAGACCAAGGGCATCGGCGGCTGGACCGACGCCGAGATCAAGAATGCGATCACCAAGGGCATCAGCAAGGACGGCAGCCATCTCAAGCCGCCGATGGGTTTCCCGATGTATGCCAAGATGACGAACGACGACCTCGACGCGATCGTCGCCTATCTGCGCACCGTGCCGGCGGTGAACTGATCAGGCTTCGCGCGAAGCGAAAATGAGATCCGGACGCAGCGCGTCGTTCCCGACATGCGCCGCGTCCGGAAACAACTATTATTTGCGGTTCGGCCCGCGTCCGCCCATTAAGTCGTAGAGATTGACCGGCGCGAAGTCGTCGGTGATCAACTCGCCGGTTCCGGCCTGCAACAGCGGATATTCCAGCCTCAGCTCGAATTGTTTCGGGAGCTGGTAACGGAATTTGTAGCGCTGTTGTAGCGCCTCCGCGCGGCCCGCCAGCGTGGCCTTGTCGGGCGCGGCTTGCGCCATGACGACGGCGGTGACTTCGCCTCGGCCGTTGGGATAAAGATCCAGCCCGGCGAACACCTCTGACAATGTGCGGACGGTCGAGTGGTAAAGCTTGGTCCCGTCATGCACGTTGAAAGCGGCCGCGCCGCCGGGCGCCAGCCGCTGCTTGATCAGCGTATAGAATTCCTTCGTCAACAGATGAAACGGCACATAGCCGCCATGATAGGCGTCGACCAGAATGAGGTCGTAGAGCTGCTTGTTGCGATTGAGGAATACCCGCCCGTCGCCGTCGTGATAGCGCACCCGCGCGGTGCCACGAATCCCGAAATACTTCTTTGCTGCATTGATCACCCCGGGATCGACCTCGACCGTGTCGATTTCGACCTCCGGCATGAAGCGCCCGAGATAGGTCGAGATCGAGCCGCCGCCGAGACCCAGCATCAGGATTTTTTTCGAATGCTCCGGATAGATCGTGGCGATCGTCATGACCTGGGTGTAGCGGACGGGCAGGGCGTCGGGATCGCGCAGGTCGGTGACCGACTCGGTATAGTTCCAGCCCTTGAGCTGAAACGACATCGTCAGTTCGTTGCTTCGTTTGGTGATGAAGATGTCGTTGTATTCGGTCTCGATGTGGGCGATCCGGCCGTTCGGTCCCTTGAGGACATTGGCCCGCACGTCGGCGTCGAGCAGTTCTTCGGCTTGGGCCGCGACGCTCAACGCGAGCCCGGAAAGCAATGGCACACACACCGCCAGCGCGAGCGCGCCACGGGCCCGGCGGCCAAGACGCGGCATGGCCAGCAGCGCCAGCCCGCACAGCAGGCCCGCTACGCCCAGGGTCAGCGTGATGGCGCGTGAGCCGATGCTTGGGATCAGAAAGAATGTCGTTCCCAGCGTGCCGACAATGCTGCCGGCGGTAGAAATGCCGTAGACCGTACCGGACACCATGCCGGAGCGGTTCGCCGACCGCAGCAGCAGCCGGATCGCGAACGGCGAATACATGCCAAGGAATGTCACCGGAAACACCATGATGGCGAGTGCCGACAGCAGGCTGCCGGCGCGGATGTCGTTCACATTGTTGAGGACGAGCTCCAGCACGCCAGCCGCGAACAGCGGCAGTGCCAGGATGTAGGCCGAGCCGATCAGGACTGTCGTCCCGAGCACCGGCGCCGAGGCGGTGCGGTCGGCGAGCCAGCCGCCGAAGAAATACCCCAGCGTGAGCGCGACCAGCACGGTGGAGATCAGCGAGGCCCAGGTATAGATGCCGCTGCCGAAATAGGGATTGAGATAACGCGAACCCAGCATTTCGAAGCTCATCACGATCGCCCCGATCACGAAGGCGACGAGGTAGATCACGAATACCGTATCATGCGCCGGCGCCCGGTCCGCTCCGGCCCCCGGGTTTAACGTCTCGGTATGAGTCTCGTCCACGGGCATCCCCAATCGGCGGCAGCGAAATGCGTCGTTTGCCGCCGCCGCGCGCCGCACAGCGTTCTACCAGCCGCCTGGATCGGGCGGAAGCCGGTGCCGTCGGGACGATTGTCATGGGTTCCATCCCAGGTTTGCCGCAATCCAAGCCGGCGCGCACAGCTGCGCGCCGAAATGCCCGCTTCAATTGGCGCCACCATCTGGGTATACCTAACCATGTCATCCAATCGGAACGAGCCCATGCCTGACCGCCTTCGCCTGTTTGCCGGATTGTGTGCCCTTCTCGCGGTCTCAGCGCTGCCATCGATCGCGTCCGCCCAGGCGCCCCAAGCCCGGCGCGTTCCGGATTCCGCCGCCGACGTTCGCCTGTCCTATGCGCCGATCGTCAAGCGTGCCGCCCCCGCGGTGGTCAATGTCTATGCCGCCAAGCGGGTCGCTCAAGCGCGTGATCCGTTCTTTGACGATCCGGTGGTGCGGCGCTTCTTCAATATTCCGCGCGACCAGGTTCAGCGCTCGCTCGGCTCCGGCGTCATCGTCGATGCCGTCCGGCCTGATCGTCACCAACAACCACGTCATCGAGGGCGCCAGACGAGGTGAAGGTGTCGCTCGCCGACAAGCGCGAGTTCGAGGCCGAAATCGTGCTGAAGGATGCCCGTACCGATCTCGGCCGTGCTGCGGATCAAGGCCAAGAAGGAGCGGTTTCCCGACCGTCGAGCTGGGCAACTCCGACGAGCTTCGAGGTCGGCGATTTGGTGCTCGCGATCGGCAATCCGTTCGGCGTCGGGCAGACCGTGACCCACGGCATCGTCTCGGCGGTCGCCCGCACCCAGGTCGGCATCACCGACTATCAGTTCTTCATCCAGACCGATGCGGCGATCAATCCCGGCAATTCCGGCGGCGCCGCTGGTCGACATGACCGGCAAGCTGGTCGGCATCAACACCGCGATCTTCTCGCGCTCCGGCGGCTCGATGGGCATCGGCTTCGCCATTCCCGTCAACATGGTGAAGGTGGTGGTGGCGTCCGCCCAGGGCGGCGGCAGATGCCGTCAAGCGGCCGTGGTTCGGCGCCAAGCTTGCAGGCGGTGACGCCGGAGATTGCCGAGACGCTTGGTCTGAAGCGTCCGGCCGGTGCCCTGGTGGCGAACGTTGTGTCAAGGGAGCCCGGCGCGCGCGGCGGCCTGCGCGACCGGCGATCTGATCATCGCGATCGACGGCTTGTCGGTCGATGATCCGAATCGCGTTCGGGTACCGCTTCGCGACCAAGCCGATCGGCGGCACCGCCCGCGTTCGGGTTATCCGTGCCGGGCGTGAGGCTCGAGGTTGACGGTGACCGCTGCAGAGCCGCGCCGGATACGCCGCTCGATGAAATCGTGATCCGTTCGCGCTCGCCGTTTCTCGGCGCCAAAGTCGTCGAATGTGTCACCGGCGCTCGCCGACGAGATGCGGCTCGATCCCGTCGACCGAGGGCGTTGTTGATCGTCGACGTCGCGCGCGGATCGGTCTCGCAAGCGATGGCTTTCGCGTCGGCGACCTTATCCTGGCGGTCAACAATGTCACGATGCGGCGTACGCGGGATCTCGATCGGTTGGCCCGCGACACGCGCCGGCTGTGGCGGGTCACCATCGTGCGCGAGGGCCAACGATCACCGTTGCCTTCAGCGGCTGATTGCGATCGCGCGGGCGCCGCGCTGCGGCCGATTTTGTTTGCGCGGGCGCCGAAATCGCGTGAATGGATTGCGCGATGAATCGGCCCACGGTTCCGCCATGAGTCCTTCGCCCAAGACCCGGAGCGGGCCGCCGGCACAAGTCTGTTCGCCGCGGCCGGCCTTGATCACGATGCGCCGCGGCCGCTTGCCGACAAGCTGCGGCCGCGCGCGCTTGCCGACGTCGTCGGGCAGGATCATCTGCTCGGACCAGACGGTATGCTGACGCGGATGCTGGAGACGCGCTCGCTCGGCTAGCCTGGTGTTCTGGGGGCCGCCGGGCACCGGCAAGACCACGGTGGCGCGGCTGCTGGCGCAGGCGACCGACCTGCACTTCGAGCAGATCTCCGCGATCTTCACCGGCGTTGCCGACCTGAAGAAGGTGTTTGAGGCAGCGCGGGCCCGCCGCGAGATGGGGCAGGGGACGCTGCTGTTCGTCGACGAGATCCACCGCTTCAACCGCGCCCAGCAGGACTCGTTCCTGCCGGTGATGGAAGACGGCACCATCGTACTGGTCGGCGCCACCACCGAGAACCCGTCGTTCGAGCTCAACGCGCCCTTGTTGTCGCGCGCGCGGGTGCTGGTGTTCAAGTCGCTCGACGCCGAGGCGATCGGCAAACTGCTGGCGCGCGCCGAGGCGATCGAAGGCAAACCGTTGCCGCTCGACGACGATGCGCGCGCTGCCCTGATCCGCATGGCGGACGGCGACGGCCGCGCTTCGCTGACACTGGCGGAGGAGGTCTGGCGCGCCGCGCGGCCGGCGAAACCTTCGACTCGGCCAAGCGTTGCAGGAGATCGTGCAGCGCCGCGCGCCGATCTACGACAAGAGTCCAGGACGGCCACTACAATCTGATCTCGGCGCTGCATAAATCGGTGCGCGGCTCCGATCCCGATGCCGCGCTCTACTACCTCTGCCCGTATGCTCGATGCCGGCGAGGATCCGCTCTTTCTCGCGCGCCGCGTGGTGCGCATGGCGGTGGAGGATATCGGGCTCGCCGATCCGCAGGCGCTGGTCGATCTGCAACGCCGCCAAGGACGCCTACGATTTTCTCGGCAGTCCCGGAAGGCGAACTCGCGATCGCGCAGGCCGTGATCTATTTCGCCACCGCGCCGAAGTCGAACGCCGCCTACAAGGCGTTCGGCGCGGCGATGCGCACCGCCAAGGAGGCGGGCTCGCTGCTGCCGCCCAAGCATATCCTCAACGCGCCGACCAAGCTGATGAAGGCGGAAGATTACGGCGCGGGCTACGATTATGATCACGATACGCCGGAAGCCTTTTCCGGTCAGGACTACTTCCCCGAGGCGCTTGGACGGCAGCAGTTCTACAATCCGCCCGAGCGCGGCTTCGAGCGCGAAATCAGGAAGCGGTTGGAGTATTGGGCGAAGCTGCGTAACCAGCGCAAGGCAGAGTAAGGGGGGCGAGGCATATGGCGCGTGGCCGGCCAGGACCAAGACAGCCCGGTGGTGGTCGGCAGATCGCCGGCCCGCGGGCGCACGACCGCGGTGGACGCGGAGGACCCGTCACCCAGAGGCGCGAGCACCCGGATCAGAGCTTCGCGCCGTTCGGGCACAGGCTCCGCGAGCCGAGAAGGGCGGCGGCGCCGTCGGGCCTGCCCGACATCGGCAGGATAAAAGCCGGCCATCCGTCAAGGCACAGTCCCGCGTGAACCTGAGGCTGGCGCGGGAGACCCAAGCCGATTGCGGCGCTGGATGCTCGTCCGGCGTCCAGACCGTCACCGTCACTCCCGACGAAACCGGCATGCGTGTCGATCGCTTCTTCGAGGCGCGGTTTCCGGGGCTGTCGTTCAGTCACATCCAGCGCATCGTCCGCAAGGGCGAGGTGCGGGTGAACGGCAAGCGGGTCGAGCCGAAGGATCGGCTTGAGGCCGGGCAGGCGGTGCGCATTCCGCCGCTCAAACTCGATGCGCCGAAGCCAGCGCTGACCGGCGAAGGCGATGCCAAGACGCGCGCGTTTCTCAAGTCGATCACGCTCTACGAAGACGATGACGTGCTGGTGCTGAACAAGCCGATGGGGCTCGCCGTCCAGGGCGGTTCCGGCACCACGCGCCACATCGACGGCATGCTCGAGGTGCTGCGCGACCGCCAGGGGCAGAAGCCGCGCGCTGGTGCACCGGATCGACAAGGACACCGCCGGCTGCCTGCTGGTCGCCAAGACACGGTTTGCCGCGACCGCGCTGGCCAAGAGCTTCCGCACGCGCTCGGCGCGCAAGATCTACTGGGCGGTGGTCGCCGGCGTGCCGAAGCCGAAGCAGGGACGCATCTCCACCTTCCTCGCCAAGGAGGAGCGCGAGGACGATTCGATCATGCGCGTCGCCGCGCCACGGCGACGAAGGCGCAAGCCACGCCGTCACCTACTATGCGGTGGTCGAGACGGCGGGACCGCGGCTCGCCTGGGTGTCGCTCAAGCCGGTGACCGGTCGTACGCATCAGCTTCGCGCGCACATGGCGCACATCAATCATCCGATCATCGGCGATCCGAAGTACTTCACCAAGGAGAACTGGGAACTGCCGGGCGGTATTCAGCAGCGTCTGCATCTGCTGGCGCGGCGGATCGCCATCCCGCATCCGCGCGGCGGCATGATCGACGTCACCGCGCCGTTGCCGCCGCACATGCAGCAGAGCTTCAACCTGCTCGGCTTCGACGCCAAACGCTACGACCCGATCGTGGATGCGCCGGAGGAGTAGTGCGTGATCCCGAAAAGTGGGAACCGGTTTTCGGATAAGATCACGCGCAAAATAATGATTTGAGCAGGACAGCGATCCGATGACCAAGTCATCCCGCGACAAGTGCTACCGCAGTCCGGCGTTGATTTTGTTGAGCGCTGCGAGCCAGGGCACAACTCTTTTTCGGAGAGCGTATTGAGCGGTGCCGCGACCGTGTTGAGATGCTCGTGCAGGTCTTCGGCATCGGGCTCGACGTAGAGCAGGCCGGTGACGACCTGGCCCATCGCGGCGTGGTGCTGCAGGAAGTTCATGGCGCCGAGGCGGTCGTTGACGTCATAGTCGGCGGCCAGCTTGCTCAGCGCCGATGTCGTGCCGTCGTGCTGCTCGACCATCTCGCACCGTACCCGGCGCGTAGTCGACTGTGATCGGCGCCCGGCCGGTGATGAAGTCGAGCTAGTTCACGGCCTCGTTGTGCTCGCGCACATAGTCGAAGCTCTTGGTCGAGCCGGCGTGATTGTTGAAGGCGACGCACGGCGAGATCACGTCGATGAACGCCGCGCCCTTGTGCTCGATCGCCGCCTTGATGATCGGCACCAGCTGCTCCTTGTCGCCGGAGAAACGAGCGCGCCACGAAGGTCGCGCCGAGCTGCAGCGCCATCGCCGACCAGGTCGATCGCAGTGGTCGGTGTTGACGACGCCGCGCTTGGACTTCGAGCCGCGGTCGGCGGTGGCGGAGAACTGGCCCTTGGTCAGCCCGTACACGCCGTTGTTCTCGACGATATAGACCATGTTGACGCCGCGCCGGATCGCAGTGCGCGAACTGGCCGAGGCCGATCGAGGCGGAATCGCCGTCGCCGGAGACGCCGAGGTAGATCAGGTCGCGGTTGGCGAGGTTGGCGCCGGTCAGCACCGACGGCATGCGCCCGTGCACCGAATTGAAGCCGTGCGACTGGCCGAGGAAGTAGGTCGGCGTCTTCGACGAGCAGCCGATGCCGGAGAGCTTGGCGACCCGATGCGGCTCGATGCCGAGTTCGAAGCAGGCCTCGATGATCGCGGCCGAGATCGAGTCGTGGCCGCAGCCGGCGCACAGCGTCGAGACCGAGCCTTCGTAATCCCGATGCGTGAAGCCGAGCGCGTTCTTCGGCAGGGTCGGATGGTGGAACTTTGGCTTGGTGATGTAGGTCATGTCGTTGCCTGGGCTCGTTCAGTCTTGTTGCGCCGGCGATAACGGCGGCATCGCACTCACGCGCCGATCTTGCGCAGCGGCGTCACTTTCAGGGCGTCGAGCTGGTCGCCGATCGCGCTTGGCGATGAAGCGGGCGGTGATCGGCGTGCCGTCATAGTGCAGGATCGGCACCAGCCGCGCCGGGTCGATGCCGCATTCGTTGACGATCAGCGAGCGCAGTTGCGCGTCGCGGTTCTGCTCGACCACGAACACGAAGTCGTGGTCGGCGATGAAGTCGTCGACGGCCTGGTGGAACGGGAAGGCGCGCACCCGCATCATGTCGAGAGGCTTGCCCTGCGCCTCGATCATGCCGATCGCTTCATCCATCGCCGGTGCGGTCGAGCCGTAATAGATCACGCCGTATTTGGCGCCGTTCGCCGCGTCGCGCCGGACCGGGCGCGGCACAAGGTCCTTGGCGGTCTCGAACTTGCGCAGCAGCCGCTGCATGTTGTCGGCGTAGGGCGCGCCTTCCTCGGTGTAGCGCGCATAGCGGTCGCGCGAGGTGCCGCGGGTGAAGAACGAGCCGCCCTTGGTCGGATGCGTGCCGGGATAGGTGCGGTACGGGATGCCGTCGCCATCGACATCGAGATAGCGGCCGAAATCCTTGCCGGCGTCGAGATCGGCCGGCGGTCATCACCTTGCCGCGGTCGTGATGCGGCTGTCGTCCCATTCGAACGGGTGGCAGAGGCGGTGGTTCATGCCGATGTCGAGATCGAGCATGACGAAGATCGGCGTCTGCAACCGGTCGGCGAGATCGAAGGCAGTCGGCGCCGAACTCGAATGCCTCGTTCGGGTCCTCCGGCAGCAGCAGGACGTGCTTGGTGTCGCCATGCGAGGCATAGGCGCAGGAGATCAGGTCGCACTGCTGGGTGCGGGTCGGCATGCCGGTCGAGGGGCCGGCGCGCTGCACGTCGAACAGCACCGCCGGGATTTCGGCGAAATAGGCCAGCCCCAGGAATTCCTGCATCAGCGAAATGCCGGGGCCGGAGGTGGCGGTGAAGGCGCGCGCGCCGTTCCAGGCGGCGCCGATCACCATGCCGATCGAGGCAAGTTCGTCCTCGGCCTGGACGATGGCGAACTTGTTCTTGCCGGTCTCCGGGTCGACCCGCAGCCGGCCGCAATGGCGGGTGAACGCCTCGGCGAGCGAGGAGGAGGGCGTGATCGGGTACCAGGCGCATACCGTGGCGCCGCCATAGACCGCGCCCAGCGCGGCGGCCGCATTGCCTTCGATGAAGATGCGGTCGCCGACCTTGTCGGAGCGGCTGCAGCTTGGAGGCCGATCGGGCAATCCAGGTTCTGCAGCGCCCAGTCGCGGCCGAGGTGCAGCGCGTGGATGTTCGGCGGGATCAGCTTTTCCTTGCCCTTGAACTGTTCGCCGATCAGCTTCTCGATTTCGGCCACGTCCATGTCGAGCAGCGCCGACAGCGCGCCGACATAGATGATGTTCTTGAACAGCTGGCGCTGGCGCGGATCGGTATATTCGCGATTGCAGATCGCGGTCAGCGGCACGCCGATGACGTTGATGTCCTCGCGGAATTTCGACGCCGGCATCGGCTTGGTGAAGTCGTAGAGCAGATAGCCGCCCGGCTCGATCGTCGCGACGTCCTTGTCCCAGGTCTGCGGGTTCATCGCCACCATCAGGTCGACGCCGCCGCGCGCGCCGAGATGGCCGGCTTCCGAGATGCGCACCTCGTACCAGGTCGGCAGGCCCTGGATGTTGGACGGGAAGATGTTGCGCGGCGAGACCGGAATGCCCATGCGCAGCACGGAGCGGGCGAACAGCTCGTTGGCGCTGGCGGAGCCGGAGCCGTTGACGTTGGCGAAGCCGACGACGAAATCGTTTACGCTGCTGATCGCGCTTGGCTGTCTGACATGGCTCACCCGCGTGGGTCATATCGATCAGATATTTCTTCATGTCCCAGGCGCCGGTCGGGCAGCGCTCGGCGCACAGGCCGCAGTGGAGGCAGACGTCCTCGTCCTTGACCATGACGCGGCCGGTCTTCAGGTCGGCGAACGTAAAGGTCCTGCGTCAGGTTGGTCGACGGCGCCATCAGATGCGTGCGCAGACTCGGCTTCTTCACCGTTCTCGGTGAAGGTGATGCAGTCCATCGGGCAGATGTCGACGCAGGCGTCGCACTCGATGCACGAGCGGAGCGGTGAACACCGTCTGCACGTCGCAGTTCAGGCAGCGGTGCGCTTCCTTCAGCGCCAGTTCGACGTCATAGCCAAGCTCGACTTCGGCCTTGATGTCGCGCAGCGCCACCACCTTGTCGCGCAGCGGCACCCGGTAGCGCTTGTCCGGCGCGATGTCGTTGTCGTAGCTCCACTCGTGGATGCCCATCTTCTGGCTGATCGATCTCGACCGCCGGCGGCGGCCGGTCGGTGATATCCTCGCCATTGCAGAAGCGGTGGATCGACAGCGCGGCCTCATGGCCGTGCGCCACCGCCCAGATGATGTTCTTCGGTCCGAACGCGGCGTCGCCGCCGAAGAACACCTTCGGATTGGTCGACTGCATGGTGATCGGTATCGACCATCGGCATGTCCCACTTGTCGAATTCGATGCCGATGTCGCGCTCGATCCAGGGGAAGGCGTTCTCCTGGCCGACCGCCACCAGCACGTCGTCGCAGGGGAAGAGCTGGTCCGGCTCGCCGGACGGCACCAGCTTGCGCCGGCCCTTGTCGTCGTATTCGGCCTTCACCTTCTCGAACACCACGCCGGTCAGCTTGCCGTTGTCGTGCGATGAATTCCTTCGGCACCAGGAAATTGTGGATCGGGATGTCTTCGTGCATGGCGTCTTCCTTTTCCCAGGGAGACGCCTTCATTTCCTCGAAGCCGGAGCGCACCACGACCTGGACTTCCTCGCCGCCGAGCCGGCGCGAGGAGCGGCAGCAGTCCATCGCGGTATTGCCGCCGCCGAGCACGATCACGCGCTTGCCGATCTTGTTGATGTGGCCGAACGAGACCGAGGACAGCCAGTCGATGCCGATATGGATATTGGCGGCGGCTTCCTCGCGGCCGGGGATGTCGAGGTCGCGCCCGCGCGGCGCGCCGGAGCCGACGAAGATCGCATCCCAGTCTTCTCGGCCAGCAGCGCCTTCAGGCTGTCGATCGCGCTTGCCGCCGCGGAACTCGATGCCGAGGTCGAGGATGTAGCCGCATTCCTCGTCGATGCACCGCATTCCGGCAGGCGGAAGCGCGGGATCTGGGTGCGGATCATGCCGCCGGCCTTCGGGTCCTGATCGAACACGACGCAGATGTAGCCGAGCGGGGCGAGATCGCGTGCGACCGTCAGCGAGGCCGGGCCGCCGCCGACCAGCGCGATGCGCTTGCCGTTCTTGTGCGTTGACCGGCTGCGGCAGCCGCGCCGCGGATGTCGTCCTTGTAGTCGGCGGCGACGCGCTTGAGCCGGCAGATCGCGACCGGCTCCTTCTCGACGCGGCCGCGGCGGCAGGCCGGTTCGCAGGGGCGGTCGCAGGTGCGTCCGAGGATTCCCGGAAACACGTTCGACCGCCAATTGATCATGTAGGCGTCGCTGTAGCGGCCTGCGGCGATCAATCGGATGTATTCGGGGACGGGGGTGTGCGCCGGACAGGCCCACTGGCAATCCACGACCTTGTGGAAGTAGTGGGGTCCGCAATATCGGTCGTTTTCATTCACTCCTCGTGCGCGCACCTTTTTGCGCCCAAGGCGGCACCAGAATGGTCCCGTTTGGGCAGGTGTCGGCCGGCTCCGAACTCCTCCGCGGCGACCTATATCGTCAACTCCGCTTAACAATGTTAGAGGAGCAACAAACTGAATGCCACCATAACCGGACAATTGGTGCCATTTTTGGAAACAGTGATCAGGAATATGAGGGATATTTGCAACACATCGTGATCGCGCCGGCCATTTTATGATTGCGGAATGTGTCTGAGGTCGAATGGGTAAGCCTTTGAAACTAATCATCTTTGACTGTGACGGGACGTTGGTCGACAGCCAGCACATGATTGTAGCGGCGATGAAACACGCCTATGGCGGCCTAGGTTTAACGATGCCGGCACGCGAAAAATTGATCTCGATTGTTGGACTGTCGCTGAACGAAGCGTTTCACCAATTGTGCGACCACGATCCGGATTTTCCAGTGGCGAAAATGGTGGAGCGTTACAAGGCCGCGTTTTTCGAATTGCGCGCAGGCGGCGACAATGTCGAGCCGCTCTATCCGGGCGCCCGCGAGGCGATCGAGGTGCTGTCTCGGCAGCCGGAAGTGCTGCTCGGCATCGCCACCGGCAAGTCGCAGCGTGGTGTCGCGGCCGTACTCGGGCGCCATGGGCTGCTCGATCGCTTCGCCATTATCAAGACCTCGGACGACGCGCCCTCCAAGCCGCATCCGGCCATGGTGCTCGACGCCATGCGGGAAACCGGCGCGATCGCTAAGAACACGGTCATGATTGGAGACACAGTGTTCGACATCACCATGGCGCGCGCCGCCGGCACGCCGGGCATCGGGGTCGGCTGGGGCTATCACCCTCCCACGGCGCTCAGCGAAGCCGGCGCGCATATTGTGATCGATGAATTTCCGGCGCTCCTGCCGGCATTGGACCGGGTCTGGGCCGGGACAATGCCGGCGCCCGCAAAAATCGAATAAGGTTCCGGCATGCGCGAGATTCTGGAAGACATCTTCGAAAACCAGCCGTTCGACCCCACCGAGGCGGCGCGCCGCACCATGCGGCCGAAACTGCGCAAGCGCTTCTATGACAAGGTCGAGGTCGGCGCGGAGGAGGGCGGCTTCGCGATCCGGCTCGACGGCCGCCCGGTGCGCACGCCGGCGCGCCGGCTGCTCGCGGCCCCCAATCGCGGGCTCGCCGAGGCGCTCGCTGGCGAATGGCAGGCCCAGAGCGATGTCATCGACCCGGCGGTGATGCCGCTGACCCGGCTGGCCAACACCATCATTGACGGCGTGGCCGACCAAACCGCGGAGGTCGCCGCGGAGGTGGCGAAATATCTCGGCAGCGATCTGCTGTTCTATCAGGCCGATACCCCGGCCGGGCTGGTCGCGCGCCAGAGCGCGGCCTGGGATCCCATCGTCGCCTGGGCGCGGGACGATCTCGGCGCCCGCTTCGTGCTGGCCGAGGGCGTCATGCCTGTCGCCCAGCCGGAGGCGGCTTTGGCCGCAGCCAGCACCGCCATTCCGGCCGATCCCTGGCGGCTCGGCGCGGTCCACTCGGTCACCACCTTGACGGGGTCAGCGCTGCTCGCGCTTGCGCTCGCCCATGGCCGGCTATCGGCGGATGAGGTCTGGGCGGCCGCGCATGTCGACGAGGACTGCGAATCTCGAACAATGGGGGCGCGATGAGCCGGCGCTCCAGCGCCGCGCCTTTCGATTTATAGACATGCAGGCGGCGGCAACCATACTCGCGTACTGCAGGTCTTCGATTCGCTGTTGATCGCTTGTTGATCCTCTAGCGGCCTTGAACCTTTGGCGACAATCTATCGACTACAGTGAAACGCCGGCCTCGCGAGGATCGCCATGAAGGTTACGCTCGACCTGACCAAACTCAGGGAAGAAGGCCGCATCACCCAGGCCGAGTACGACAAGCTTAGTGGCTTGGCAGCCGAGGGTACCGGCGCAGTCGCCTTCAACATTCTAGTCGCGTTCGGCATCGTCGCGGTCGGTGGCGCTGCGCTTGCATTGGTGCCGACCCCGATGACCGCGATCGTGATCGGTCTCGTCGTTGGTGCGATCGGAGGCGGCTTGTTGGCGGCCAACGCCCGTCAATGGGGCCTGCTCGCCCAGATCTGCATTCTCGCCGGCGCCGTGATGGTGGCCGGCGGCATCATCAAATTCGGCGAGGGATCGATCGCGTCCTTCGCTCTCGTAACCGTGCTGTTTGCGGTTGCCGGGATTGCCGCGCGCAGCGGCTTGCTGATGGTCGGCGCCGTGCTTGCGCTCTCCTCCTGTCTCGGCGCGCGCACCGCCTATTTTCACGCCGCGTATTTCCTCGGCATTCAGGAGCCGCTGCTGACCATCGTCGTGTTCAGCGCGCTGGCGCTGGTGACCTATCTGATCTCGAAGCAGTTGCCGGCGGCCTACGAGCGGCTCGCGCTGATCGCCGCGCGAGCCTCGCTGTTCATGGTCAATTTCGGTTTCTGGATCGGATCGCTCTGGGGTGACCGGCTGGTGTGGCTTCGTCAGATGACGGGTGAGCAGGTCGATACCAGCTTCAGTTTTTCGCGCCGGGCAACCGTCGTGATCCCGGACTGGCAATTCGCCATCGTCTGGGCGATCGCGCTGATCGCGGTCGCGGTGTGGGCGGCGCGCGCCAACCGGCCATGGGTCTTGAACCTGGCCGCGGTGTTCGGCGCGATCCACTTCTATACCCAATGGTTCGAGCACCTCGGCGCCAATCCGATCTCGGTGCTGGTCGCCGGACTGATCGCGCTGGCCATCGCATTCGCGATCTGGACGATAAATCACCGCCGGGCCGCGACTGCCTGAGCCTGCGCGGCTATGACGAGCCGATAGCGGGTGGTTGCAACGCCGGGACCAATAGAGCGTTTTCGATTTATATTGAATCACGAAAGCGCTCTATCTTCTTGATTCTGTCGCATTTCCGGACGGCGAACCGGTTTCCACTTCGTCTGGAAATGCTCTATAGGAAAGTACCCCGGACACTCACCGTTGGAGCGTGGGCGCGATGTTTCGCAACGGCTTGATTGGCCTTATTGGGATTGGATTGCTGATAGCCGGCGGCGAAGCCGCTCCGGCTACGGAAGGCCGGCATGCCTTTGTCGTCGGCGTTAACGACTATCAGAATGTTCCGAAGCTGCTGAAGGCGGTCGGTGATGCCCGCGCCATGAAAACGGCGCTCGAACGGGTCGGTTTTACGGTCGATCTCGTGATCAACCCCGACCGCCGCGCCTTCAATGTCGCGCTGTCGAACTTCAGCCGGAAGCTGCGTCCTGGAGACGTGGCGCTGTTTCACTTCTCCGGCCACGGCGTCGCCCTCGACGGTGAAAACTATCTATTGCCGGTTGACGTGCCGGCGCCGGGCAACGGCGACAAGGAACTGCTGAAGCTCGAGGGCATGCCGCTGACCGGTATTCTTGAGCGTGTCCGCGCCTCCGGCGCCCGCGCCGAGATCCTGATCATCGATGCCTGCCGCGATAACCCTTATGCCGGCTCCGGCAAACGTTCGGTCGGCACCCGTGGCGGGCTCGCGCAAATCCAGCCGCCGCGCGGGCCGGGTGGGGTGTTCATCCTCTATTCGGCCGGCTACGGCCAGACCGCCGCCGACCGGCTCGCCGACAACGATCCCGAGCCGACGTCAGTTTACACCAGGACCTTGCTGCGCAAGCTCACCGTCGAGGGCAAGCCGATCACTGATATCGCGCGCGAGGTCCGCGAGGATGTCGAGGCCTTGGCTGCGACCATCGGGCATTCCCAGCGGCCGGCGTATTATGACGAATTGTCCGGCCCGCCGTTCTATTTCGTGCCGCCGACCCGCAAACCGGCGACCGTCGCCGGCGGTTCGCCGGAAATCGAACTGGCATTCTGGAATTCCATCAAGGACGCGCGCAACGCCGCGCTGTTCCGCGACTATCTCGGCAAGTTTGGCAATCGCGCCGTATTTGCCTCGATTGCGACTGCGAAAATCCGCGAGCTGGAAATCCGCCGGAAGTCGACCGGTGTCCTCGCCGATTTCGCCTCCGGTCGAGCCGCCGCGAACGTCGCAGCCGTCGCCGCCGGTGGCACTGTTGCCGCCCGTGGCGCCGAGCCCGCCCATCGCGCCGAGCCCCCCGGTGGCGAGCCTGTCGCAGCCGAGTTTCGACTGCGCCCAGGACACCGGCAGGATCGAGCAGGTGATCTGCGCCAATCCGGCGCTGGCGACCCGCGACCGCATTCTCTCCGAACTCTATTATCGCATGGCCGATGTGCTGGGCCCCGGCGAGCGGGAAGCACTGCGCAGCGTGCAGCGCGATTGGATAAAGCGGCGCGGCAACTGCGTGAGTGCGGCCAACAACGGCATCGCGTCCTGTATCGCGCGCGTCTACGACGACCGGATTGCCGAATTGCAGGGCCTGTCCGGCGGATTGAAGCAGCTCTCCAATCTGCGCAGCACCAGCCCGGTCGCGCCGCGGCCTGCGCCGCCGCCGGTGGTCGCCGTTCGGCCGAGCTTCGACTGCGCGGGCGAGACCGGCATCATCGAGCGGACGATCTGCGCCGATGCCTCGCTGTCGGCCAGGGACCGGCGGCTTGCCGACCTCTATCAACAGCTCCGGCGCCGCGTCGATCCCGCCAGCGGCCGCGCCCTGCGCGATGCCCAGCGTGCCTGGCTGCGCCAGCGCAACCAGTGCCGCGGCGCCAGGATCAACGCCTGCCTTGCCGCCGCCTATGACTGGCGCATCGGCCAACTCGCCGCCCTGGGCGGCCGCTAGCCGCGGCGCCAGGATCAACGCCTGCCCGCAACCGTGCTACAAGTTGGTGCCGGATAGCGTTTGGGCGAGCTTGGACGGGGTGATGAAAGACATTGTTGAGAAACTGGAAGAGCGCCGCGGCCGCGCGCGGGTTGGCGGCGGCGAGGCCCGTATCGCGGCGCAGCACAAGCGCGGCAAGCTGACCGCGCGCGAACGCATCGAACTCCTGATGGACAAGGGTTCGTTCGAGGAGTTCGACATGTTCGTCGAACACCGCGCCACCGAGTTCGGCATGGAGAAGTCCAAGATCCCCGGCGACGGCGTCGTCACCGGCTGGGGCACGGTCAATGGCCGTACCGTGTTCGCCTTCGCCAAGGACTTCACCGTGTTCGGCGGCTCGCTGTCGGAGAGCCACGCCGAGAAGATCGTCAAGATCCAGGACATGGCGATGAAGGCGCGGACGCCGATCGTCGGCCTGTTCGATGCCGGCGGCGCGCGCATCCAGGAGGGCGTCGCCGCGCTCGGCGGCTATGGCGAGGTGTTCAAGCGCAACGTCATGGCCTCCGGCGTCATCCCGCAGATCAGCGTCATCATGGGCCCGTGCGCCGGCGGCGATGTCTATTCGCCCGCTATGACCGACTTCATCTTCATGGTGCGCGACACCGCCTACATGTTCGTCACCGGCCCCGACGTGGTGAAGACCGTGACCAATGAGGTCGTGACCGCGGAAGAGCTCGGCGGCGCCTCGGTGCATACCACCAAGTCCGGCGTCGCCGACGGCGCCTACGACAACGACGTGGAATGCCTGCTGCAGATGCGCCGGCTGATCGACTTCCTGCCGGCGAACAGCCAGACCCTGGCGCCGGAATGGCCGTCATTCGACGACGTCGAGCGCGAGGATTTTTCGCTCGACACCCTGGTGCCCGACAACCCCAACAAGCCCTATGACATTAAGGAACTGATCGCCAAGGTGGTGGACGAGGGCGACTTCTTCGAGATCCAGGGCGCCTATGCCCGCAATATCGTCACCGGCTTCGGCCGCATGGCCGGCGCGACGGTGGGCTTCGTCGCCAATCAGCCGATGGTGCTGGCCGGCGTGCTCGACAGCGACGCCTCGCGCAAGGCCGCGCGCTTCGTCCGTTTTTGTGATGCCTTCAATATTCCGATCGTCACCTTCGTGGACGTGCCGGGCTTTCTGCCGGGCACCGACCAGGAATATGGCGGCCTGATCAAGCACGGCGCCAAGCTCCTGTTCGCCTATTCGCAATGCACCGTGCCGCTGGTGACGCTCATCACCCGCAAGGCGTTCGGCGGCGCCTATGATGTGATGGCGTCGAAGCATGTCGGCGGCGACGTCAACTACGCCTGGCCGACCGCGCAGATCGCGGTGATGGGCGCCAAGGGTGCGGTCGAGATCATCTTCCGCGCCGATATCGGTGATAAAGACAAGATCGCCGCCCGCACCAAGGAATACGAGGACCGCTTCCTGTCACCCTTCGTTGCCGCCGAGCGCGGCTACATCGACGAGGTGATCATGCCGCACGCCACGCGGCGCCGCATCGCCCGCGCGCTCGCCATGCTGCGCAACAAGCACGTCGAAATGCCGTGGCGGAAGCACGATAATCTGCCGTTGTAATTTCTCCGCTGTTTGTCTTTTCACCGTCACCCTGAGGTGCTCGGCAGAAGGCCGAGCCTCGAAGGGCGATGGCCACCGACGCCAAGTTTGCCCGGCATCGGCGTTCAAATATCGCCTTGTCGTCGGGGTCGCTGCGCGGCGCGGAATCCGGGAAGGGGGGCAGATGATCGATGTTGCGGTGGTCGCGATTTATCTTCTGGCGGTCTTGGCGATCGGATTGTGGTCCGGCCGCAAACATTCGACGCTTGAGGAGTATGCGGTCGCGTCACGGTCGTTCGGCCCGCTGGTCATCTTCGCCACCATGTCGGCATCCTTCATCGGCGGCGGCTTTTCGACCGGCAACGCCGCCAAGGTATTTCTGTTCGGCATCGCCAACATCGTCGGCCTGTGGGGCTTCAGTCTGAAGGAGCTTCTGGTCGCCCGCTATATCGCGCCCAAGATGGACCGCTTTCAGAACGCCATCTCGGTCGGCGACATCATGGCTACGGCCTATGGCCGGACCGGCAAGGTCGTCACCGGCATGTGCGCGTTGTTTCTCTGTGCCGGCATTGTCGGTGCGCAGGTCGGCGCCATGGGTATCGTCTTCAATGTCTTCTATGGCATCGACCGCCTCTGGGGCATCGGTCTCGGCTGCGGCATCGTCATTCTCTACACCACGTTCGGCGGCATGCGCGCGGTGGTGGCGACCGATGTTATGCAGTTTGTCATTCTCGCCGTGGGCCTGCCGTTGGTCCTGATTTTCGGCGTCGCTCATGTCGGCGGCATTGATGCGCTGATGGCTGCCGTACCGGCCGACCGCCTCGAAATTCCCGGCAGTCAGTATCCCTGGATCGGGATGGCGGCGTTGTTCCTTGTCTTTCTGTTCGGTGAGACCCTGGTGCCGCCCTATGTTCAACGCCTGTGCATTGGGCGCTCTGCGACGGACGCGGCACGCGGCACGTTCTATTCCGGTCTGTTTTCAATCCCGTTCTTCGCCATAACCGGCCTGATCGGCCTGGTGGCATTGGCCATGGACCCGACGCTCAACGCCAATCTCGCGTTGCCGCATGTGGTGGTGACGGTGCTGCCGCCCGTGTTGAAGGGGCTGGTGATCGCCGCTGTCATCGCCATTGTCATGTCGTCAGCCGATTCCTTTCTCAACTCCGCATCGATCGCGTTCATCAATGACATCGTAAAGCCCTTAAAGCCGAAACCGCTCAATCGCGGCACAGTCCTTGCGGCTGGCGATGGTCGTCACGTTTGTCGTCGGCGTTTTGTCCGTGATCTTCGCGGTGACGATCGAAGGCATTCTCGACATTCTGATCTATGCTTACACCTACTGGGCGCCGGTCGTGCTGGTGCCGCTGGTCGCGACCATTTATGGCTATCGGAAAGGCGTGCCCGGATTCTTGGTCGGCGCCTTGAGCGGGCTTCTGGTCGCGACCTTGTGGAACAACGTTCTTGAAAAGCCAGGCGATATCGACGGTTTGGTCGTCGGCGTTTTCGCCAATCTGGCTGTCTTTACGATGATGCCGAGTGAGGCGAGCCGAAATTGATGAGCGCAAGCGTCGGTCCAGGCGATCGATCTCAGCTCGCAGAAACAAGACGTCCACACTATTCGCGTACATGCCGGCGTTGCCGGTTGTTGCCATCTTCGTCTTTCGCTCTAATTTTCAGCCCATGAAATCCCTCACCATCTCCGGCTTGACGCGCTTCTACGATGACGTCGGCACTGACCCGCCTGCTGGTCCACGGCTCGATGAGCGGGGCGCGGCAATGGTGCAAGCTGGCCGAGCGTCTGACAGATTGCTATCGCGTAATTGCGCCGGACCCGTACATCAACGCCGAGCGGGGCGAGGCTGTCACACTCGGCGCCTTCATCTCGGCCGAGGATGGCGCGTTCGCCGCAGAATGGCCGGTTTGTGTCCGGCTGATTTATGGGTTTCATTATCGCACTGCGGGAATTACAACTGAGGACTAACAATAACTCTGGTCCGAAAATAGGACCGTCACATTGGGAAGAAGACAATGAGACTCGATAAGGTCATGGCAATGTTTGCCGGGGTCGCGGCGCTTGCGATCACTTATGTCAATGCCGAGCCCGCGCACGCAGCAGGCGCTTTTGAAATCTCGTCGCCGGCATTCAAGGACAACGGCCTATTGGACCGGAAATACGCCGCCAAGGGTGGCCCGCGACAAGTGCGACGGCGAAAACGTCTCGCTGCCGCTGCAATGGTCGAATGCGCCCGGCGAAGCACCAAGTCGTTCGCCATTGTCATTCATGATGCTGCCGGCGGCCACGGTCTCGGCATCGATCATTGGATCGCATACGGCATTCCGGCATCAAGACCACAGTCGTTCGCGGAAGGCGCCGTCAGCAAGCCGCCGCACGACGGCAACTATGTCGGCGGCAAGAACCGCATCGGCAAGCCGTTCTACTTCGGTCCGTGCCCGGATGTCGGCGACAATCCGCATCATTATGAGTTCATGATCATCGCGACGGATCTCGCGCCCGACGCACTCGCGCCCGGTCTCGATAAGCAGGGGCTGATCAAGGCCACGGAAGGTCATCGGGTCGGCGCGACCAGCATGATCGGGCGCTACGCGCGCTAATAACGAAAAGCGAAGACGCGACAGGCGATAAGTTGGTCTGTCGCGGTCTCGACAAATCTCCCGGATTGAGCCAAGCAAAATCCGGGAGAGAGAGTGATCTGAAAAAAATTCTCTTCCCGCATTTCCGGACGGCGAACCGGTTTCCACTTCGCCTGGAAATGCTCCAGCCATCCCACCCGTCAGCCATCCATCTCCGACTGCTCGACGCGCAGTCCGGTGGCGAAACCGGTTTCGGTGAGTTCGTACGTGTAGCGGTCACGCGGCTTGATCTTGATCCAGTCATTGGCGATCGCGCTGTTCAGCCCGCGCTGAAAATCGCCGTCGCGAACGTCGGAAAAATAGTTCCGGCGTAAGGTGCCGCGGGCACCCACCTTGTGCCGCATGAAAACACGCAGGATCTGGCGTCCCACGTCATCGTCCGACAGCGCTTGCGTCATTTTGGCTGATCCCTTTCGCGGGACACTACAGCAAGTGAGGGCGTTATACTGGAAAAGTTGGCGACTTTTCCGCAGAGTTCACGCGGTGGATAATTCCGCATGATCGTGGATACGCCGGCCTGCATGGCCGCCTCAACCGGCATTTCGCCAACGCGGAATACAGGCGACACGATAGCCGCCCTGGCAGGCGCGGCGGGACCCGTGAACTTGTATTTGCGGCCTATAATTCGGGCTATAACCGCAAAATGGCAGGGACCGTCCGAGTGCCGCCGGAAGCCGAGCAGCATGCGCCGGGGGCGGAACACGCCGCGCCCGACCCAAGGCCGTCCGCCCCCTCGATCCGCGCGAGCATCCTCATCGGCATGATCGTCGTTGTGGCGATCGCGGCAGTCTACTGGGCGCTGGCGCATACCGGGTTGATCGCGCTGATCGAGGACCGGGCCGCCTTGCGGGCGGCGGTCGAGCGGCTCGGCGCCTGGGGCCCGGTCGCCATCGTGGCGCTGGAGGCCATTGCCATCGTGGCGAGCCCGCTGCCCAGCGCGCCGGTCGCATTGGCCGCCGGGGCCGCCTACGGCTCGGTCTATGGCACGGTGCTGACCGTCATCGGCGCGGTCGGCGGGGCCATGATCGCCTTTCTCATCGCGCGCTGTCTCGGCTACGAATTCATCCGGCGCTGGAGCGGCGCGGAGCGGGTGCTCGGCATGCTCGCCCGCGAACGCTCGCAACTCTGGCTGATGGGGGTGATTTTAGCGTCGCGGCTCTTGCCGTTCATCTCATTCGATGCCGTCAGCTACGCCGCCGGCCTGACGCCGCTGGCATTTTGGCGTTTTGCCCTGGCGACCTTCATCGGCATTCTGCCGATGGCATTTGCACTGGCCTATGCCGGCGACGAACTCATGGGCGAGGGGGCCGATATCCTGTTGGCGGTGTTGATCGCGGTGGTGGCGATCCCGATGGTGATCGCCGCTGTCCGCGCACTCTGGTTTCACCCCAAGGCCCGCTCCGGCGGCGGTGACAGGTCCGGACCGGAAATTCCATAAGTGATTGATAATACGGGAGTAAAACTTTTCGAAATTGTTTTCCCGGAACCGGAACCATGCCGACACTCGGGCGTTTGGTAGGGTTCAGGAAACAACAGGCCCCAACCGGGCCGGGGGATTTTCGATCCGGTTGAAGGGCAGGGTATTGCAGCATGACGACCGATCTTGCGCGCCGGCTGCGTGCGGAAGCAGCGCTTCGCGAAAGTGAGTTGCGCTTCCACCTGCTGGCCAATTCCATTCCGCAATTGGCTTGGATGGCGAATCCGGACGGCTGGATCTTCTGGTATAATCAACGTTGGTACGACTACACGGGTACGACGCTGGAAGACATGCAGGGGTGGGGATGGCGCATGGTGCATCATCCCGACCACATCGATCGTGTCGTGGCGCGTGTCCAGCGTTCCTGGGACACCGGCGAGCCATGGGAAGACACCTTTCCACTGCGCCGGCATGACGGCGAATGGCGGTGGTTTTTGTCGCGCGCCTTGCCGGTCCGCGATGACAGCGGTCAGGTGGTGCGTTGGTTCGGCACCAACACCGACATCACCGAAATGCAGGAGGCCGAGCAGCGCCAGCGGCTCCTGGTCAACGAGCTCAATCACCGGGTCAAGAATACGCTCGCGACCGTGCAGTCGATCGCGCGCCAATCCATGCGCGACGCGCCGTCGCTTGAAGACTTCGAACAGAAGTTCACCGCGCGCCTCCTGGCGCTGTCGAATGCCCACAACCTGTTGGCCCGCGAGATCTGGCAAGGCGCGCTGCTGTCGGACATTCTGGCCGACGTGATGTTGCCGTTCCAGGTGGAGGACGATCCCGGCCGCATCACGCTGACCGGGCCGGCTGCCTGGCTGAAGCCGTCCACTGCGGTGACGATGGGAATGGTCTTCCACGAACTCGCGACCAACGCCGCCAAATATGGCGCATTGTCCGGCAGCGCGGGCCGGGTGTCGGTCGCCTGGCAAGTCAAATGGCAAGGTGGCGAGGAGCCGGCAGTCGAAATCACCTGGCTTAAATCGGGTGGCCCAACAGTGTCGCCGCCACGGCGGCGCGGGTTTGGGTCGCGGCTGATCGAGCAGGGTCTCACGCAGGAAACCGGTGCAAATATCGATCTCGCCTATCGTCCCGAGGGGCTTTTGTGTCGCATTCGGCTGCCACTGACGGAACCGTTGTCGAAAAAAGTTGCGGTGACTTCGCCATGAACGGACAGGTTTCGATCGACCGGAAGCGTGTCCTTGTGGTCGAGGACGAGGCGCTGGTGGCAATGCTGATTGACGACACGTTGGCCGATCACGGCTTCGAGGTCGTGGGGCCGGCAAGCGACGTTGCACAGGCCCTCGGTTACCTTGAGAACGGCCATCTCGATGGCGCGGTGCTGGACGTCAATCTTGGCGGCGGGCACACGTCATATCCGGTTGCCAATGAACTGGTCGCGCGCGGCATTCCGTTTCTTTTTTTGTCCGGATACGGAACAGTCGGTTTGGACAAGGACTATGCCGCGCACCCGTTGCTGCAGAAGCCATTCGATCCCGCGCGGCTGGTCCAAATGATTTCCGAACAGTTGCGGGACAATGGCGTGATCAAGGCTGAATAGCCCGGGCGCATCACCGGCCTACCCCGCGACGGACGTCGTCTGTGATACGACGCCGTCCGCCGTGTCTCTTGCAGCGCTATCGGCCTATTTCTTTGTCTTCATCGTCTTCAACAGGTCGCCCCACTTCTGCGTCTCGTTTGTGAGGAAGGCGTTGAACGCTTCCGGTGTGCTGCCTTGCGCCTTTGAGCCGAGCGCGGCGAATTTTTCCTGCGCGTCTTTTGTCAGCAACGCTTTTTGAATGGCCGCGCTCAATTTGTCGACTACCGCCTTCGGCGTTTTGCGCGGCGCCAGCACACCGTTGAACGTCACGCCCTGAACGTCCGGAAAGCCGGCTTCCGCCATAGTCGGGACGTCGGGCAGGGCGGCGACCCGTTCCTTGCCGAGCACCGCCAAAGCGCGCAGCTTGCCGCTCTTAATGTGCGGCATGCCGTCGACCAGTTGCTGGAAGCCGACATCGACGTGCCCGGCGATCAGGTCCTTGATCGCCGGCGCATTGCCGCGATAGTGCACCTCGGTCCAGGTGATGCCGGATTTCAGCTTCAGCATCTGCGCCAAGAAATGATTGATGCTGGCAAGTGAACTCGTCGCGATCGTCAGCTTGTCCGGGTTCGCCTTGGCATAAGCGACCAGTTCCTTCACCGACTTGACCGGCAGCGACGAGCGCACCAGCAGCATGTTGGTCGCGAAGGCCAGCGAACTCACCGGCGCGAACGCCTTGTCCCACTGATAGAGCGGCTTCGGCAGGGTGAGCGGGCCGAGCACAACGGGGCCGTTGGAGCCGACGAACAGCGTGTAGCCGTCCGGCGCCGACCGCGCGACATAATCACCCGCGATCTGGCCGGCGCCGCCGGGCCGGTTCTCGACCACAAGCGGTACGCCGAGCAAGTCGCCGATCGCCTTCTGCAGGATCCGCGTACTGACATCGACATTGCCACCCGGCGCATAGGGCACGATAAATGTGATCGGCTTGTTGGGATATTGCTGCGCCGTCGCCGGCTGCGCCAGCATCGGCTGCGCCAGGATCGCAGCGAGCGCGGCGCCCAAAATCCATCGCGATGAATGCATGATCGATCTCCCTGTTTGTTCCCAATTCTCGTTTAATTTTTCAGTGTTGTGTCGTGCGGTGGAAGCGCCAGCGTTACCGCGGAACCGTCTCCAGAATGTATTTCACCGCTTCAGACCGCGTGCCGATCCAGATGTCGTCAGATTGTTTGGCGATTTCGATCATGCGGTGAAAGACCGACATGCCGAGCGGCCGTCCGAACACATGCGAATGGATGGTCGGATCGATGCGCGCCGGGCCCAATTCATAGGTGCGGGCGTAATTGAGCCAGTCCTCAAAGATCTCAAGCATGACTCGCGGCGGATTGCCGTAGCGCATGTAGAGCGGCAGGTCGTTGCATTCCATGTTGCTGGAAAACGAAACCACGGTGCCGGCCGGAAAATGGACCAGATAGGGCAGGTCGTCGTTGAGCAAATCGCCATGCCACGCGAAGCCTTCTTCCGCCAGCAGCCGGCCGGTGCGCGGGCTCGGCGTTCCACGCGGGCTGATCCAACCGGTCGGGCGCTTGCCCGTCGCCTTGACGATCAGGTCGACGGTGCGCCGAATGTTGGCGCGCTCCGCATCCTCGTCGAGATAGATCGGGATCACGTCCATGGCATAGGAATGCGCGACGATGTCATGGCCTTCGTCGGAAATCCGCCTCACGATCTCGGGATGGCGCTCGGCCATAATGCCGGACAGCATGATGGTGCCCTTGATGCCGTGGCGGGCGAAGGCATCGAGCACGCGGAAAATTCCGCGGCGGTGACCGTATTCGGCAAATCCCATGGCATTGAGGTCGGGAAAGCCTGGCTTCAGCGGATTGCCCATCGGACCGACACCTGGCCAATGGCCATCCGACCAACCTTCGAACGCGCATCGAAAGAACACGGCAAGGCGCTTGCCGCCGGGCCAGCGGAAGTCCGCTGGCAGAAGCGTTTCGGTTGCGCCGGCGTGAACGCTGAGTTCGGTCATTCTTCCTCCCGGAGATGGAGCGGATTTCAAATTACGCAGTTGGTCCGCGTAATACCCGCATTGATTGTTGAGAAGTCATCAGAAAGTGTGAGGTTGGCGTGACTTTGGACCGCAGGCTGATCGTAGGCAAGTCCGTTTGTTTTGAACCTGGCTTCGAATTGAATTGTCATTTGCACTCGATTGGTTCTGCAAACCGAAACACCGATGGCGGCCGCCTGTGTGCCAGGCCAGCTTGCAAGGCCGATCGGAACGGCGCACATACTCACGCGAAATCACAGGCCACTGAGGTAATCCGATTGAACCAGCCTCGTATCTCGATCAGGAGGTCAAACCATGCAATGTCCGAGTTGTAGCTCCGGAAACGCCGGGACATATCCGAGCCGGCGTGCGTTTGTGGCCGGCTTGGCCTGCGCCGCAATCGCGAGTGATGCCGCGTTCGCACAAACCAGCAGCACGGTCACCGCGGACGATGAAAAATATATGCTTGTCGCCCTTGACGAAGCGCGCAAAGCCGATTTTCCGTTCGGCGCGGTGATCGTAAAGGACGGCACGGTTCTCGCGCGCGGCCGCAACCTCGGACGCACCAACAATGATCCGACCGCGCACGGCGAAATGGTGGCGATCCGCAACGGCGTCGCTGCACTTGGGGGCAGCGCGCTCCGCGGCAGCACGATCTATACCTCCGGCGAACCCTGCGCCATGTGCATGGGTGCGATTCTGTGGTGTCACATGGGTCGGTTGGTGTTTGCTGCGTCGGTCACGCAGCTTGCGACCCGGATAGACCAGATCATGATCTCCAGCGCGGAACTCGCGGCCAAGACGCCGTTCGTGAAGATCGAAATCACCGGCGGCGTACTGGCAGACCAAGCGATGGCGTTGTTTCCCCCACGCAAATGAGATCGCGCCTTCGGCCATGATCGCAATCCGCTGCGTCGCGAACGCGGCGGAGCCGGTCTATGATCCGTCCATCGCCGCGTCCGGCTTGGCGAATTTTTCTTAATTTATGCAAGGCGGAATTGGCACCCGGGAACGCACGTCAGTGACGCGCGTAATTTCTGCGGATGCGGAAACCCTCTCGCTGATTGGCCGCCGACAACCCGCACCAATCGCGACCAACGTCAGTGCTTGCGATGGCGGTGCTCGGGCGGGTCTTTCGGCTCGGCCCTGCTGGCGCCGGCGAACATCTTTCGCACGGCGGTAAAACCAATGACGATGCAGATGACGGCGCCTGCGGCGAAAAACAACCAGCCGGAATTGAGCATGAAGTCGAAGACATTGTCGAACAGATTGCTCACCGGCTGATTTCCTTCTGAACCCGATAATTCACGCTGATGGACGGCCCGCAAGCGCAGCGGGGCCGAAACGATGGATGGCATTGTTCGGCGTATCCGCAGCCGATGTCCAGACCGGTATCCGGGACGTTTGGGGATTGCTTGAGACAGGATGAAAAAATGGGTCCCAAATCTATCCCCGCGCCGGAGTTTTGGACTATAATCCTAGCCACCTTGCTCATCGAGGGCGCTTTCATGAGGCGTCTTGAGAGCGGAGCAGGGTGCGGCTCCTGCTGGCGCGGCTCGCAACCGCGTCACCGGGCGTCCCGGGGCTCCACCCGGAGGCTACTACGAGCCTCCCGCCAGGAGCTGGCTGATCAAACCCGGCAACGGGCTTGGAAAGCGTGGCCCGGGAACGAAAAATAGCCGCCAAATAGCGGCGTGCGACTGGCGTCCACCCCGGATCAAGCCCGGGGCATGCTTTTGCCGGTTGCATGCTGTGGAGCGCCGGGAGGCGCGCGCGTCATCGCCAGACGCGCGTCACGCCTCGCCAGGCGTGGTGATCTATTGGATGCGTCTCCCGGCGCTCCACCCCTCGGCTCGGCCGAGGGACGAAAGAAGGAAAGGGCGGCCCCGGCGTCCTTAAACCCCCGGGCGGCGGAGCGTTGGCTAAGGCCCTCCGCGGGCACGCCTGCGTACCAACCGTGGCATTGCGCAGAATGACAAACGGCTGCCTGGTCGTAAGAATGCCGCCGGATCGAAGATGACCAAGGAAGGATGACAACCGTGCCAAATCCGATCGAATACCAGGATGCGTCGCCCGCGGTGCGCGCCGTCTACGACGACATCAAGACGAGCCGCAAGGTCGATGACGTCAACAATTTCTGGAAATACCTCGCCAACGACCCCGCGATCTTGAAGCGGACGTGGGAGAGCCTGAAGGAGATCATGGCCGACGGCGCTCTCGACGTTCGCACCAAGGAGATGGTCTATCTCGCCGTCAGCGTCACCAACGGCTGCGGCTATTGCATCGCCAGCCATGGCGCGGCCGCGCGCAAGGCCGGCATGACCGAGGCGATGTTCGGCGAGTTGATGGCGGTGGTCGGCATGGCCAACGAGACCAACAGGCTTGTCAACGGCTATCGTGTGCCGATCGATTCGGCCTTTGAGTGGTGAGCAGACGGCCCGTGTCGTCGAAGGTGGGCAAACGCAAGACCATAAAGAAACGAAACAGGGGGCGACGCCGATGAACCTGCAGCCGGTCGACAAGGTCGAGATCCACGTTCTGGTCGACAACGCGACCGACTTTCTGTCGTCGACGCCGCCCTATGTGGAAAATGAAGTCGCCTATTTGAGCCGCCGCGGATTCCGCCTGACACCGGGCCGTTGCCTGTGCTGCGCCGCGCATGGCCTGTCATGTCTGGTCACCGCCCATCGCGGCGGCAGCACCCACACCGTTCTGCTCGATACCGGGCCGGAAGAATACGTCTTCGAGCGCAACGTCACCCGGCTTGGTGTCGATCTCGGAACTGTGGAGGGGATCGTCTTGTCACACGGCCACTGGGATCATGCCGGCGCCATGCTGACGGCGCTCAACATGATCCGCAGCCGCGCCGGCGGCCGGGAGATTCCCTACTACGCGCATCCGGAGATGTTTCACGCCCGCGGCGTTCGCACGCCGAACGGCGCGATCCGTCTCATGGAGGACGTGCCAAGCATTCGCGTTCTCTCGGACCACGGTGCAAAGGTCGTCAATACCCGTGAGCCGCAGATCATTCTCGATGACATGTTTCTGGTCAGTGGTGAGGTGCCACGGGTCTCAGGTTTTGAGGTCGGCTATCCGGGGCAGGTCCGGCGCACCGCCGACGGCAAGGACTGGGAGCCGGACGAACTCCTGATCGACGAACGCTGGCTCGGGATCAACGTCAAGGACAAGGGGCTCGTCGTGCTGTCGTCTTGTTCGCATGCCGGCATCGTCAATGTATTGACGCATGCGCGCGACAGTTTCCCGGGCGTGCCGTTGCACGCGGTCATGGGCGGGCTGCATCTTTCCGGTCCTAACGAAAAGGTGATACCGCAGACGGTGGAAGGAATGCGCGACTTTGATCTGAGAACCATCGCCGCCGGCCACTGCACCGGATGGCGCGCCATGACTGCGCTCGCCAATGCCTTCGGCGATCAGGTCCTCGCGCCGTCCGCGGTCGGCAAGCGCTACACGTTCTGACGTCGACTGGGATCATGTAACCGATGGCCTATTTCCAGAGTCTGCCGCTTTTTCCCCTGTTTGTCCTCACGCTGGCGATCGGCCTGACAATTGGCGGGTTGGCGTTGCTCGCGGTCCGGGCAAGCCTCGGCGCATTCGGAATTCGTCCGGGCCAGTCGGTTGGGCTGCGCGATTCGCTGATGAATACAACGGGTGGGATTTTCGCCCTGATGCTGGCGTTCTCCGCCGCCGGTATCTGGAACGACATCGTGCAGGCGCGTTCGTCGGTGGAACGCGAGGCCAATGCGCTGGAGAACGTTTTGGCGCTGGCTGGAAGTTTACCGCCGGACCTGCAGCCGGTCGTACGGGACGGCGTCAAATACTACGCGGCCGAGGTCATCAAGACGGACTGGCCGGCCATGGGACAGGGCTTCAGTGTCAACGATCCGATCTACGATCGAACCGATTCGATCCTGGTCAATCTCATCGATCGCATCGCAACCGAACACGCCAAGGTCGGCTCCACCTCACTGGTCACTGTCCTGGTCAATCAGATCGTCGCTGCCCGCAGCGCGCGGCTCGCGCGCATTACGCTTGCCGCAAGCGGCGTCTCGGTCGCGCAATGGGTCGCCATGCTGGTGCTCGGCATCGGCGTGCTGATCGTGATTGCGATCTGCCACAATGACCGGCCGAAATTTCAAATCCTCGCCACACTCGCTTATGCGACGGCTGCATCGGCGGCGTTCTTCGTGATCCTGGCGCACGATCGGCCGTTCATCGGGCCGCTTGCGGTGGCCTCGGCGCCGGTGTTCCACCTGATCGGTCAATGAGACCGGCGCACGCCTTGCGACCGATGTCAGAACGTCACGACGCTCCGAATCGATTGGCCGGCATGCATCAGATCGAAGCCCTCGTTGATCTTATCGAGCGGCATGACATGCGTGATCATCGGGTCGATCTCGATCTTGCCGTCCATGTACCAGTCGACGATTTTCGGCACGTCGGTGCGCCCGCGTGCGCCGCCGAAGGCGGTGCCTTTCCAGACCCGTCCGGTGACCAACTGGAACGGCCGGGTCTGGATCACCGCGCCGGCCGGCGCTACGCCGATGATGATCGATTGTCCCCAGCCGCGATGCGAACACTCCAGGGCCGTGCGCATGACTTCGACGTTTCCGGTGCAGTCAAAAGTGTAATCGGCACCACCGATCTGATCGGCCGGCGTCTTGGTCAGATTGACGAGGTGCGCAACAAGGTCCGCGCCAGCTTCCTTTGGATTGACGAAATGTGTCATCCCGAAGCGCTCGCCCCATTCCTTCTTGCCGTTATTGGTATCGACGCCGATGATCATGTCGGCGCCGACCAGCCGCAGGCCTTGAAGGACATTGAGGCCGATGCCGCCGAGGCCGAACACCACGCACTTCGCACCCGGCTCGACTTTGGCGGTATTGATCACCGCGCCGATGCCGGTGGTGACGCCGCAACCGATGTAGCAAATCTTCTCGAAGGGCGCGTCCTCGCGCACTTTGGCGACGGCGATCTCCGGCAGCACCGTGAAATTCGCGAATGTCGAGGTTCCCATATAGTGAAAAAGCTTCTTGCCTTCGAGCGAGAAGCGGGAAGTGCCGTCTGGCATGACGCCTTGGCCCTGCGTTGCGCGGATCGCGGTGCACAGATTGGTCTTGCGCGACAGACAAGAGGGGCATTGCCGGCATTCCGGCGTATAGAGCGGAATGACGTGGTCGCCCTTTTTGACCGACGTGACGCCGGGGCCGACATCGACGACAACGCCCGCGCCTTCATGGCCGAGGATCGCCGGGAACATCCCTTCCGGATCTGCGCCCGACAGCGTGAATTCGTCGGTGTGGCAGATCCCGGTCGCCTTGATTTCGACCAGCACTTCGCCGGCCTTCGGGCCTTCGAGTTGAACCGTCGTGATTTCAAGCGGCTTTCCCGCCGCAACTGCCACTGCCGCACGCACGTCCATCGTCGATCTCCAGGTCCCAGAAAGTCTTCATCTTCGGCTCGGCGACCGCCTGCCGCGGCGCAACCTATCGCGGCGCGGTGGCGCATTGAACCCCAAATTGTTCGGAAGAGGACCCACATGCACGCCGGTAGCGGCTTCCGCCCGGCAGCGTGGCTCTTTTTGCCGCACAAGGGTGGCCCTGCAGGCATCTGGAGGCTAATTTGGCCCTGCGTAACGATGAACGTCGTCCTGAACACGAGGATCAATGCGTCATCGGCAAAGGGAGGAAAGATGATGAAAAAAACATTGGCGATAGCCACTGTACTGGCCGTGTCGCTGCCGGCAATCGCGCTGGCGCAAGACAAGCAGAATATTGCCTGGGGCGGTTCGAACCCGGGCGGCGTGATGTACTACATGGTCGGTGCCGCCGGCACGATCATTTCGGAGAAGCTACCACAGTACAATATCACGCAGGTCACCACCGGCGGGTCCACCGAAAACGCCAAGCGCCTGATCAAGGGCGAACTCGACATGGGCATCGTCTATGGCGCCCACGTCTACATGGCGCAGAAGCCGGAGGGGCCATTCAAAGGCGGCGCCAAGGGCACCATGCTGCGCGGCGTGGCCAAGGCCTACAAGGGGCCGACCTACTTTGTGACCTTGCCCAGCACAGGCATCAAGTCGCTGTCGGATCTCAAGGGCAAGACCGTTGCCATGGGGCCGCCCGGCTCCGGCACGGTTTTCAACTGCAACAATATGCTGAACGCGGTTGGCATCCTGAAAGACATCAAGGCGCGATATATGACGTTTGCCGACGCCGGCCGCGCGCTCGGCAACGGCCAGATCGATGCGCTGTGTCAGTCCTCGGCACCGGCCGCGGCGGTCAAGGAACTTGCCGAGACCAAGGGCGCGGTGGTGTTGCCGTACTCCGACGCCGAGATGAAGGAGATCAAGACCAAGTTCCCATTCTATGTCACCGATACCATGCCGGCCGGTACCTACAAGGGCGTTCCCGCGGTCACGCTGCCGTTCCTGACGGTCTATTGGGTCGCCCATGAGCGCGTCCCGGCGAAGGCGGTCCAGGACATTCTGGAACTCGTCTATCAGCCCGCCATCAAGAAGCGTCTGGCCGCAGGCCACAAGGCATGGGGACAGATGGAGCCCGACACCAAGAACTTCCTTGCGCTCGGCGTGCCGATGCATCCGGGCGCCGTGGCCTATTACAAGTCGAAGGGCCTCTGGAAGGAATAAGCATATTTGACGAAAAGCCGGGGCCGCCCGTTCGCGCGGGCGGCCCGTTTTCGTGAGCGTTCTCGCGACAGTAATTGAGCTGTTTGTTACGGAATGGGGGCAGGGGTCGTGACCGCGACAGACGAGGGAAAGCCGCAGCGCGAGCCCTGGATCAAGCCGATTGCTGGCCGGACCCGCAGGCTCACCGGCGCTTTTGCGTTCACCTACGCCGTGACCGCCATCGCCTTCAGCCTCTGGTATCTCTATACGTCCGGCTTTGGGCTGGTATCGACCGAGACCAACCGCGGCTTCTATCTGATGCTGACTTCGGTCCTGGTCTTTCTGCTTTATCCGGCGCACGCGACATCACCGAAGGACCGGCCGAGCCTGGTCGATCTGATCTGGATTGCCGGTGCAATTGTTTCGGTCGGCTATTGGGTCAATCAATACGTCGACTATGCCATCAACCGTGTCAGTGATCCCAATCAATGGGATTTCGTCATGGGTCTGATCGCCATCGCGGTCATGCTCGAAACCAGCCGGCGGGTGCTGGGCATCGTCATCGTCATTATCGGTCTGCTGTTTCTCGCTCAGCTCTACTTCGGAAACTATCTGCCCGGAAAGCTAGCTCATTCCGGCCTGGACGTGACCCGGATTGTCGAATTCACCTATTCGACACAGGAAGCGATGTTCGGCGTGGTCACGGCGACATTCGCCACTTTCGTATTCCCCTTTATGATTTTCGGTGCGTTCCTGGAAGCCTGCGGGGCGGGGCAGTTCTTCATGGATCTCGGCACCGCACTGACAGGCAAATGGCGTGGCGGTCCGGCCAAGATCGCGGTCCTGACCTCCGCTTTGTTTGGATCGATTTCAGGTTCTTCGGTCGCCAACGTGGTGTCGACCGGGACATTCACCATCCCGCTGATGAAGCGGATCGGCTTCAAGCCCCATCATGCCGGTGCCATCGAGGCCATCGCGTCGACCGGCGGTCAGATCATGCCGCCGGTCATGGGCGCGGGCGTCTTCATTCTCGCGACGCTGACGCAGACTGAATATCTCCAGATCGCCTTGATGAACGTGATCCCGGCCATCCTGTTTTTCTTCTTCCTGCTCTACATGGTTGATCTGGAGGCGCTGAAGAGCGGATTAAAGGGCCTCGATGCGGATGAAATTCCGAAGCCCCGCCAGGGTCCTGATCGACGGTTGGCACTATCTCATTCCGCTGGTGGTCGTCCTCGGGCTGTTGTTCATGGGCTACTCGCCGGATTTCGGCGCCTTCTGGGGAACCGTCTCCGCCTTTGTGCTGTCGTTTCGGCGCAAGGATACCCGCATGGGACCGCGCCGCATTCTGGATGCACTCATCGTCGGCGCCCACAACAACAGTTCGGCCGGCGCCGCGATCGGCACGCTCGGCATCATTATCGGCGGCATTGTCCTCTCTGGACTGGGACTGAAGTTCTCTGCCGTTCTGGTTGAGTTCGCCGGCGGGCAGTTGTTCTTCACGATCGTCCTGGTCGCGCTGATCTCAATCATCATCGGGATGGGGTCGAGCACGACCGGTTCCTACATCATCCTGTCGGTGGTCGCCGCGCCCGCATTGATCCAACTTGACGTGCCGGAAGTCGCCGCCCATCTCGTGGTGTTCTATGCGGCGTGCCTGTCCAACATCACGCCGCCGGTCTGCGTTTCCGCCTATGCGGCGGCAGCCATCGCTGGCTCCGATCCGATGCGGACCGGTTTTTCGGCGCTGAAGTTCGGCGTCACGTTGGCGTTGATTCCATTCAGCTTCGTCTATGCGCCGGCATTGTTGCTGTATGGATCCGGGACTGAGATCGTATTGACTGCGGCCAGCTATCTTTTTGGCTACATGGCATTGGCCATGGTGATTCAGGGCGCGGAACCGGTGCGTGGCAGGATTGCATTGTGGCAGCGCGGACTGTTCGCGCTGGCGGCGTTCTGCCTGCTGTTCCCGACCAGTATCTGGATCGATGCGCTGGGTCTGGTGGTGCTCATCATCGGCTGGGCACCGTCATGGCGCAGCCGCCTGGCGGCGACGGAACAATTGTAGATGCGCACAAGGTACAGGAATGGCCGGAGAATTTAGGTCTGACGCTGCGCGATCCAGCGTTTGATAATCGCGACATCGTCCTGGATAAGGCCATGGCCGGTCGGAAGCACCTCGTAGCTGACCGCGGCGCCTGCGTCCGTGAGCAATTTGGCAAGCCGATTACGCTGCGCGGCCGGGACCAGTTCGTCGCTGCTACCAGAGAGGATCAGTACCGGCACACCTTTGAGATCCGGGACCTCCGGCGGATCGAACGGCAGCATGGCGCGCAACAACACCGCGCCTGCGAGTGCGTCCGGATGCTGCAACAGCAGTGACCAGGCAATGTTGGCACCGTTGGAAAAACCGACCGCAATCGGCTTCGCCAAACCGTGTTGTTTCAAGGCCTCGCGGACAAAGGTGGCGAGTTCGTCGGTGCGGCTATCGAGGTCGTCGCGGTCGAACACGCCTTCATCGATCCGGCGAAAGAAACGCGGCATGCCGGCTTCGCTTGCCGTACCACGTGGCGACAGCATGGCCGCGCCCGGCGCGATCGCGTGGCCCAGAGGCACCATGTCGTTTTCATTACCTCCGGTGCCATGCAGCAGCAGCAATGGCGGCAGTGATGGATTCTCCGCTGGTATGAATTGATAGATGAAGCCGGAAAGCGTCTGCGGCATCGTGGGACCACCGATCGAATTCTACAGGAATTCCCAAGATAACGGATTGCGGTGCGCAATGGTCAGACTGTTTGCGATGTGGCCACTATCATTCTATTCCGGTTAGAAGGCAGGGACCATCACGTCTCAAATCGGGAAAACAGGGCAATGCAGCGCACTCGCGTGACATGTGGTTGGCTCGTAACCATGGAGCCCAGCGTAGGGACAATCAAGGATGGAACGCTGGTGATTGCCGGCGACCGGATCGAACATGTCGGTGGCGCGGTGGATGGCACCTTCGACGCTGAGATCGACGCGCGTGATATGATTGTGATGCCGGGATTGGTCAATGCCCATCTGCATACATGGCAGGCCGGGCTGCGGGCGATCGGCGCGGAATGGACCTACCCGGCCTATCAGCGTCACCTGCATGCCAACCTCGCGACCCGGTTCAAGGCCGAGGACAATTATCTCGCCAATCTCATCGGCGCGCTCAATCAAATCGAAGGCGGCACCACGACCTTGCTCGACTGGTGCCACAATCTCACCTCGCTCGAAATGGCCGAGCGCTCCATAGACGGGCTCATGGAATCCGGTATCCGAGCGGTGTTCGCGCACGGCACCGCCAAGCCATTGCCAAAGGACGGCGACCGTCCGCACTGGGAAATCCCGCATCCGCGCGAGCGCATCGCGGCGCTGCGCAAAGGCCGTCTGTCGAGCGACGATGGCCGGGTGACACTCGCCATGGCGGTGCTTGGGCCAGACAACGGAACGCTCGAAGTGACCATCTCTGATCAGCGCCTGGCCCGCGAGTTCGGCTTGCTGTCGACCGCGCACATGTCGCGCCGGGCCGGCCAGCGCCGCGCACCGGAGGGCTATCGCACACTCGCCAAACTCGGTCTGCTCGGTCCCGACCACAACATCGTCCACGGCAACAACCTGCCAGACGAGGAACTAAAAATCATCATCGGGGAGGGCGTCACCATCACCTCCACCGTACAGCTGGAACTTACCGATGCGTTTCCCCGGCCGTTGTCGACGCGTGTGCCGCAGATGGGCGGCGTGGTGTCGCTCGGCACTGACGTGGAGACGGTGATGAGCGGCGACATGATCCGAGAGATGCAGGCGGCCCTCTTGCATGCGCGCGCCTGCGTTCATGCCGACGTTGCGGCGCGCGGCGAGCCGCCGCTCGACGGCATGCCGGTGCACAGCCGAACGGCGCTTGAATGGGCAACCATCGATGGTGCCAAGACCCTGCGCATGGCGGACCGCATCGGGTCGCTGGCGCCGGGCAAGAAGGCCGATATCATTATGCTGCGTACGACCGACCCGAACATCTGGCCGGTCTACGATCCCATCGCCAGCGTCCTCAGCCAAGCTCACGCCGGCAATGTCGATACCGTGATCGTCGATGGCGAGGTACGCAAGCGCGGCGGCCGGCTGACCTTCCCCGTCGAGATTCTCGAACAGCGCCGCGCCGAGCTTGCTGCCTCAGCCACACGCATCATGGACGAAAGCGAGTATCGTGTTGGCCAATGAGCCAAACGGGGATTGCCAATTGCGCAGTGGCGGCAGTTGCGACAGCAAAAAGGGCGCGGCGATCTGGCCGCGCCCTTGAGCATTGCATAGTGCTTTGTCGTTTACTTCGGCTGCGGTACGATGCGGATGTACGGCTTCGGCTGTTTCCAACCCTGCGGATAGAGCTTCTTGGCTTCTTCCTCGGTGACCGCGCTGGTGAGGATGACGTCTTCGCCGTTCTTCCAGTTGACTGGCGTCGCGACCCGGTGTTTGGCGGTCAATTGCAATAAATCGATCACGCGCAGCACTTCATCGAAATTGCGGCCCGTGCTCATCGGGTAGACCAGGATCAGCTTGATCTTCTTGTCCGGCCCAATGACAAACACGTTGCGGACAGTCTGATTGTCAGCAGGGGTGCGCTTGGTCGGATCGCCTGACGTGCTGGCCGGCAGCATGCCGTAGAGCTTAGAAACATTGAAGTCGGCATCGCCGATCATCGGATAGTTCGGCGCATAGCCCTGGGTCTCCTCAATGTCAGCCACCCATTTCGCGTGGCTGTCGATCGGATCGACCGACAGGCCGATGATCTTGACATTGCGCTTGTCGAATTCCGGCTTGATCCGGGCCATGTAGCCCAGTTCGGTGGTGCAAACCGGCGTGAAATCCTTCGGGTGCGAGAACAGGATGCACCAGGAATCACCGATCCAGTCATGGAATCGGATTTTGCCTTGGGTGGTCTCGGCTTCGAAGTCAGGGGCGGTTTCGTTGATCTGAAGAGTCATAGCTCTCCTCCAATTCGGACGGAAGTAGGCGGGTACCGATCAGGTGCAGCGTTTATATAGACCGAACCTGTCAGGGGAACCAGGGGTCTAAGATGGCCGTATTTCTGCCGCTGCATAAGCGCGTGCGGTGAGGGCGGCGCGTTGATTTTCGTCAATGGCCGCGTCGGAAAAAATAATTCTCGAGTTTCGGATCAGCTCAGCGGAGGCAGTTCGGCCTCGATTTCAGCGCGGAGACCTTCCTGCCATGACGGCAATTTGAGAACCGATCCGAGTTCGCTCAAAAACTCATCGACCGCAAAGCCTGGCCCATCGGTGGCGACTTCGAATAGCGCGCCACCGGGCTCGCGGAAATAGACTGAGCGGTAGTAATATCGATCGAATTGATCGGTGGTTCGTATGCCCTGCGCATGCAATGAGGCAATGATGTCCTTTTGCACGGCATCGTCGGCAGCGCGGAAGGCGACGTGATGAAATCGAGCCACCGCCCTGGCGTCCCGCGGGAAAACCGGAGGCAACGCGGACATCCACGGTAGCGCCAAGCGCGAGGCGGTCGCAGCGCAAGCGATAAACGTTTCCCTCGCGGCCCGCTGCACAAAACCCAAAAGCGCCGGTCAGGACGTTGACTGTCGGTTCTGCATTTTCGACCCACAAGGTCACACCGTGTATGCCACGAACGGCGCAGTCCGGCGGGACTTCACCGTTTGACCAAGCCGGGAGGCGCTCGACATCAGGAGTTGCGACCAACTCCAATCGGGTCCCGTCGGGGTCACGCAATGGCAAAACGGTCGTGCCGAACCGCATTTCCGGTGGGTCGTGCTGAATTTGCTTTTCCGATAGGCGTTGACGCCAATATCCAATCGCGGATTGAGGTACACTGAGGCTCAACTCGCTGGCCATACCGGCTCCGTTGCGGCCAGGCGACGCCTCTGTCCAACCGAAAAAGCTGAACACCGTGCCCGGGTGCCCACTCTCGTTGCCGAAGTATATCTGCCAGACCTTGGCATAGTCGAAATTGACAGTCTTCTTGATCAGCCGAAGGCCAAGATCACGCGAATAAAAACCCACGTTGCGGGCCGGGTTCCGGGTGATCCCGGTAATATGGTGGATGCCGACTTGCATCGGTTTTGGTTGTTGCGGCGTCCGTTGTTGGCCAAAGACCTTGAGCGTTGAAAGCAACTCCATTCCAACTGAAATCTGGGGCTTCTATTCGCAATCCGCAATTCGCTAATGGCCTTTGCGAGGCCGTGCGACATTTAATGACAATTTATAGTGAATAGTAACCATCAGCGCGGCTCCAGCGTCGCCCTGTGCAGGCCTTACTGGGCGCATCGCGAGATCGTCGAAAAAGCGTCACGGTCTCGCCACCATCGCTGCTTCAATCGAACCTTTTTGCCCGCTCCAACGACCAATGTAGGGAGCGCTAGGAACGATTGCGCATCCGGTAGCATTTACCCAAGGGTAACGCCTTACAGGCAATAACGAGACAAACGGGATAGTCAGCACATGTCCGCAATTGAACCGATTGCACCGGCAGAATTTCAATCGTTGATGGCGGCGATTGAAGGCTCGCCAATCCATGTTCCGGAACTTGCGGTCACCGCGCTCTCTCAGGTTTGCCACGGCGTCATGACCGGGGAGGGTCCCACCGCCGGTGGCCGGGTGCACTATTCGCGTACGATCGACACCACCGACACCGAATACTGCTCCCGCATTCTGGCCGGCGCGGGTGGGGAAAGTGGTACACCCGTGTCCCGTAACGAGGCCGACGTTCTTATGTCAATCGATGCGGCCGCTGCGGAACGCCAAGATGGTGGCCGCTTCGATGACCTGCTCGCCAAAGCGGTGGCGCACTATGCTCTATCGGCCGCCGGGCAGCCTGTGCCGCCCCGGGCGCTCGCGCTCGCGCCGGAAACCGCGCTGACCGACTGGGTTGCGCGCCCTCGATCCGCAAATGCCGATACCGAAGTACTGGAATGGCTCGCCGGCCACGCCCGCCGCCGCAGGCGTGGCGGCAGCCTGATGAGCCTGTTTGTCTTACTTGGCGGCGCGACGATCGCGCCGCTCGCGACATCGATCGCTTCCATGATCGATTTCGCCGCGTAGCCCTCAACCGGTGCTTTTCGCGGCTTATGGCGGGCCTCCCGGAAGGCCGTTAAGGTTCGGGCGTTATCGTTCGAGCTGCCATGGATATTCAAGACCTTCTGCCTCGCCTAGCGCTAGCGCTTGGTATCGGCCTGCTGATCGGCATCGAGCGGGGATGGAAAACCCGTGATCTGGTTGCCGGCAGCCGTGCAGCCGGGATCCGGACCTTTGCGATCTCGGGATTGCTCGGCGGGGTGCTCGCTGCAATTGGCAAGTCGCTGGACGGATTGAGCGGCACAACGGCTGCGCTGGTCATTGGCCTGGGGTTTGTCGCCTACGCGGCAGTCATCACGATTTTCAGCCGCGACGCCAATCGCGCCCAGCAGACCTATTCAGCAACGACGGCGATTGCCGCGCTGGTAACCTTTGCGCTCGGCACCTATGCCGTGCTCGGCGATGAACGCATCGCTGCGGCGGCAGCAGTGGCCACCGCCGGGTTGTTGGCATCCAGGCAGGCGCTGCATGGCTGGGTCGAACAAATCACTTGGCCTGAACTCCGCTCCGGTCTTGTTCTGCTGGCCATGACTTTTGTCGCTCTGCCGATCGTACCCGATGAGGCGATCGGCCCGTTTGGCGGCGTCAATCCGCGTGAGGTCTGGCTGATCGCAATCGTGCTCGCGGGCGTTTCATTCATTGGCTACGGCGCGGTGAGATATTTCGGGGCCACCCGGGGCGTCCTGCTTGCGGCCGCCGCAGGCGGTCTCGTTTCCTCCACGGCGGTTACAGTTTCCAATGCGCGGCTCGCGGCGGCCGGCAACGGTGGTGCAAGACTTCTGGCGGCCGGTGCGATCCTTTCGACCGCGATATCGTTGGTCCGCGTTTGCGTCATCGTTGCGATCTTTAAAATTGAACTGCTGGCTTTCGTGGCGCCGGCCCTGCTGGCAGCCGCCATCGTCGCGGCCGCCTATGCGTTTGGAACGGTTTACTGGCGTCGCGATGGCGACGGTGAGGGCGGCCGGGATGGCATACGCCTCAACAATCCGTTCAAGTTTTGGCCGGTCGTGGGCTTTGCGCTGTTTCTCGCCGCCATCATCATGCTCGGCCGCGCAGTCGGGGAATCCCTTGGGACCGCCGGCGCGATCGTTGGCGCGGCTGCCGTTGGTCTTGCCGATGTCGACGCCATTACGATTTCCATGACCCGTCTCGCGCCGGAGACTTTGGGATTTCAAAGCGCCGCGCTGGCGATCCTGACGGCCGTTGCCAGCAACACGGTGAGCAAACTCGCGATCGGCGCCGCAACGGGTCACGGCCGCTTCGCTGTCGAACTCGCGGCCGCGACCGCGGCCTGCCTCGCGGCTGCGGCGATCGCGCTATGGGCGACGATTGGGTTGGTCAGCCCGTGACGCGGCGTTGACATTTGTTCGCCGGGACAGCAACGCTTGTTTCCGTTGAAAAATGGGACTGCGGGGCATGTTCAAGCGCATTTTGATTGCAAATCGTGGCGAGATTGCCTGCCGGATCATCAAAACTGCCCGCCGAATGGGCATCGAGACGGTGGCGGTCTATTCTGATGCCGACAAAGACGCGCTGCATGTTGAAATTGCCGATATGGCGGTGCGTATCGGCCCACCACCGGCGTCTGAAAGCTATCTGCTCATTGAGCGGATGATCGACGCGTGTCGCCAGACCGGCGCGGAAGCGGTTCATCCCGGCTATGGCTTTCTGTCGGAACGCGAGGCATTTCCAAAGGCCTTGAGCGAAGCCGGCATCGTTTTCATTGGCCCAAACCCGATAGCAATAGCGGCCATGGGCGACAAGATCGCCTCCAAACAGGCCGCCGCGCGCGCCAACGTTTCCACTGTTCCGGGCTATCTCGGCGAGATTGCTGACGAGCAGGTAGCGGTCAGGATCGCCGACGAGATCGGCTATCCCGTCATAATCAAGGCCTCCGCTGGCGGTGGCGGTAAGGGCATGCGAATTGCCAATTCCAGGTCCGAGGTCGCTGAAGGCTTTACGCGGTCGCGTTCAGAGGCGAAGTCCTCCTTTGGCGACGACCGGGTCTTCATCGAGAAGTTCATTGTCGAACCGCGGCACATCGAAATCCAGGTACTTGGCGACAAGCACGGCAACGTCATCTATCTGGGTGAGCGCGAGTGTTCGATCCAGCGCCGCAATCAAAAGGTGATCGAGGAAGCGCCGAGCCCGCTGCTCGATGTAGCGACACGCAAGAAGATGGGTGCGCAAGCGGTCGCGTTGGCGAAAGCCGTCGGATACGACTCCGCCGGCACGGTCGAGTTTGTCGCCGGCCAGGATCGCAGCTTCTTCTTTCTGGAAATGAACACGCGGCTTCAAGTCGAGCATCCGGTGACCGAACTCATCACCGGCGTTGATCTGGTCGAACAGATGATCCGGGTCGCCGCCGGCGAAAGGCTTTCGATTGCGCAGAACGACGTCAAGCTCACAGGCTGGGCTGTGGAATCGCGGGTCTACGCGGAAGATCCTTATCGCAATTTCCTGCCGTCGACCGGGCGGTTGGTGAAGTACCGGCCGCCGGCGGAGAGCACGGCCGCCGAAATTACGGTGCGAAACGATACCGGCGTCTATGAAGGCGGCGAAATCTCGCTCTACTACGACCCGATGATAGCCAAGCTCGTGACCCATGCGCCTGATCGTGAGCAGGCGATTGCGGCGCAGGCCGCCGCGCTCGATGCTTTCGTGATTGACGGCATCCGGCACAACATTCCGTTCTTGTCGGCTGTGATGCAGCGGGCGCGATGGCGGGCCGGAACGTTGTCGACCAGCTTCATCCCGGAAGAATTCCCGAATGGGTTTCACGCGACCGAGCCGGCGGGCGAAACAGCAAGCGTCCTAGCGGCGGTTGCCGCCGCGATCGATCATCTTCTGGGCGAACGCAAGCGGCGCATCTCGGGACAGATGACGGGACGCGCGGTGACCCGCGAGCAAAGCCGTTCGGTGTGGCTGGGCAAAACCGAATATCGATTAGACGTCGCGCGGCACGGTGACGCCATCGTCGTGGATTTCACGGATGACAATGGCGAGGAACGCCACGTTCTGTCATCGAGCTGGAAGCCAGGCGATCCGGTCTGGACCGGGTCGATCAACGATCGGCCGATTGCGGTTCAGGTCAGGCCAGTGCTGAATGGTTTCAATCTGGCCCATCGCGGCGTCGAAACCCGAGCCCATGTCTATACTGCCCGCGAGGCCGACGCCGCGCGTCTGATGCCCGAGAAGAAGGACGCCGATGCCGGCAAGGCGCTGCGTTGCCCGATGCCTGGCTTGGTGGTCTCGATCGAAGTCGCGGAAGGACAGGAGATTAAGGCCGGTGAGACCCTGGTCGTGGTGGAAGCCATGAAGATGGAAAACGTGCTGCGCGCGGAATTCGACGCCACCGTCAAGACGATCCGCGCCAAGCCCGGCGACAGCCTGGCGGTCGATGCGGTGATCATGGAGTTTGTCTAAACGTGCTCCAGGCGAACGGCATGGAGCGGGCACCATGACAAACCCCGCCGCTACTTTTCTCTCACCTGCCGGCCGCCTCCCGCCACAGAAATTCTGGTTGGCAGTTGTTGTTGTCTATGCGCTCGGCTTTGCTTCGCAGTTTCTGCCATCTTCGGCAGGTTATTGGCCATTCGCTTTGGCGCAGGCGGTCCTGATTTGGTCTTGGTATGCGCTGCACGTCAAACGTCTGCATGACGCGGACAGAGCCACGGTTCCGGCGATTGTCATTGCCGTCATTTATGGGCTTGCAGTCGCAATTCTGTTGGTAGCTACCTCGATGGCTACCGATCGCTTTCAGGGAGCAGGGGCGGCGACCGCCGGCACGCTTCCGAGCCCGAGTGCGGCGCTCTTGATCTTTATCGTCTATTTGATCGGCGTCTCATCGGAGGCCGGCGGCGCGGGCGCGCTTGGCACTATGCTGGCAGGCGGGGCGTTAATCGCCGCAATGCCTTCCGTCATCGCGATTGGCTTTACAGTCTGGGCCGGCACGCGGCGGACAGCAGGTTAGTGTTGAGCGCTTTTTGCGGTGCATAGGCAACTGTACGCACTGAATGATTGTTTGATTAAATCGGGACCATGATGCTGTACTTCGCCTATGGAGCCAACCTCGATCGCGACGGCATGCGGCAACGCTGTCCAAGTGCGCAGGCGATCGGGCCGGCCGTTCTTGAAGGATATCGCTTCATGATCGGCTCGGGAGGATGGGGTTCGGTGATGCCGGCCACCGGGGCGAGGGTCCACGGAGTGCTTTGGCGGCTGACAATTCGTGATCGCGCCGCTCTCGATGCCTTCGAACTGCGGCATAGCGGACTCTACGATGTGCGCACTGTACCGGTTCGGGATGGCGCGCGCCGTGTTCCGGCCATGGTCTATATCCTGTGGCGGCGGACACCCGGCCGTCCGCGCCCCGGTTACATCTCGCTGATTGTGGCAGCTGCCTGTAGCTGGGGCTTGCCGGAAAACTACATTCGCGAGATCGGACGATGGTCGAACACGCGATGGCAGGGGGCCCGCGCAACAGACATTGGAGACATCGCATGAGCACGCCGCCGGTGGTCTGCCATGTCGTGGTGCGCGGACGCGTGCAGGGCGTGGGCTATCGCGCCTGGACCGAGCAAACGGCGCTCACCCGTGATCTCGAAGGCTGGGTGCGCAACCGGCGCGACGGTACGGTCGAGGCAGTTTTTGCCGGGCCCGTTGATGTGGTCGACGCGATGGTCCAGGCTTGCCGCTCTGGGCCGGCCAGCGCGCGTGTCGATGCGGTGGATGTCTGGGAGGCAAGTCCGGCTGCTCTGTCGCCGCGCCGTACCGGTGAGCGATTTTCGGTGCTGCCGACGTTGTGACCTTCAGCTAACGGCCGCCGGTGTCAGAGCCATCCACTCCGGCGGATCGCCGGGGATGGCTTGCGTCGGCCCGAACAATGGTTCGAACGCCTGGCGCAGCACCATGTCGACCTCGGGCATGGTCGCGATATGGCCGAGATCGTGCAGGCTGGTGACGCCATAGCGCGGCGATGCAATGCCGCACGGCACGATGCCCAGAAAATGCGAGAGGTCGCAATCAACGTTGAGCGCGATGCCGTGCAGGCTGACCCAGCGCTTTACCCGGATGCCGATGGCCGCGATCTTGTCCTCGTGCCCGTCGCCCTTGTCCGGCCGCCGGACCCAAACGCCGATGCGATCCTCGCGGCGCTCGCCGCGCACATTGAAGCCGGCCAGCGTCCGGATCAGCCATTCCTCGAGAGAGGCCACGAAACGCCGGACATCCGGGCCGCGCCGCTTCAGATCCAGCATGACATAGGCGACCCGCTGGCCGGGACCGTGATAGGTGAATTGGCCGCCACGTCCGGCGACATGCACCGGAAACCGGGCCTCCAGCAATTGGTCAGGCTTGGCACTGGTGCCGGCGGTATAGAGGGCAGGGTGTTCCACAAGCCAGACCAGTTCACCCACCTCGCCGGCGGCGATTGCGGTTACGCGTGCCTCCATGGTGGCGAGCGCGGCTTCGTAGGGGACAAGGCCCTCGCTGCATTGCCATTGGGTGGCCGGAGCGCCATCCGGCGCTCTCAGGCCAACGGGCAAGTCATTTCGGACGTTGAGCATTCCCGGAACATAGCGTCTTTCGCCCACCAATCCAGCCGATAGTGTCCGGCCCTTGTCCCCCCACATCCGATTTGTTACAGGGGCGCGCTTGGCGTACGTCCTCGCGGCGAATGCCGGTCCTTTTTGCGGCCATGGCGGAATTGGTAGACGCGCTAGCTTGAGGTGCTAGTGGGGAGACCCGTGGAGGTTCGAGTCCTCTTGGCCGCACCATTATTCATTTTGGCGGCATGACGCCGGGCAAATCCGGCGTTGCCGCTGTTTTCACGGTGCCGTGCGGTGGTCACTGATCATTGCGCGAGTGCCGCAATATTCCAGACGGCGGCCGCGGCTGGCGGCGAACGGCGGATGCCTGTGGCCGGTTTTTCGTGGTTGCGCGAGGCTGCGTTGTTCCGCGGTTAATCGAAGCGCGCCTGATCGCGCGCCGGGCCAGCGGTGACGCCGGCCAATTGGTTTGCGTGACGCCCTCCGGCTCCTGATAACGAAGAGCGAGCGTCACGATGCTCGGAATCGGCATGGCGTCCGAAGATTCGGCGTCCGACAAGCCGACGGCGCTTGGCCAAGTCGCGGGCAACAACTCAAAAGACTGGGGAATCTCGGACAGGAGGAAGCCGCGCGTGAGGTCATATGGTGCGTCTGGCGAATCGGTCGCTGCAATCCCGAAACTTTCCAAGGACGGCGCCAAGTCCGGTCGTGTTCCCGACCCGAGGTCCGCGGCTGTCCGGGGCCATGATTTCCTGTTTCCGCGCAGCACCCAATCTTCCGGTATGGTCGCCGTCTTGACGCCGACTCGTGGTCGCCGGGACGACATGCACGATGTGATAGCCGCGCGCCTTCAATTCTTTCAAAAGACCCGGCAACGCCAGCGCGGTCGCCGGCTGAATGTCATGCAACAGCAAAACGCCGCGTCCCTTGGCTTTCAGCCGCGACAATGCGCGTGCCGTGACTTCCTTGGCACTGATATGCCGCCAGTCGTCCGCCGGAAAGTCGGCGCTCCAGGTCATCAGGCCATTGGATGCGAGGTAGTTCTCGAGTCGCGTGGAGCGGGCCAGCCCGGGAATCCGGAAGAAGGGTGCGACACCGTTAGGATTACCCAATGCCGCTGCCGTCGAAGCAATGCCGCCTTCGACCTCGCTCTGAATACGCGCCAGTGGCATCTTGCCGAAGTTGAACGGATGATTCTGGCTGTGCGTGCCGATCGTGTGGCCCTCCGCATAGGCGCGTCGAACCACCTGAGGATAAGCGCGAGCCATACGGCCGACAATGAAATAGGTCGCCTTCACGCATTCGGACGCCAGAATATCCAGGATGCGATTACTGTAGCGTGGCAGCGGCCCGTCGTCGAAGGTCAGCACCACCTCTTTTTCCCGCAGCGGCAAGGTTTCCCGGTATTGCATGGTGCCAAGCCGCAAATGTTCGGCCGGGTCGACCACGATCGTGCGGCTGGTGCCGAGCGCGTTGGGATTTCCGGGGCAACTGGATGCCATCGCAGGCGCGATTGAAGCCAGAACGAGAAAAGCGGATGCAGCGATACTCCAACGCATTTCTGGATCAACCTCGCGAAGGTCAAAATGCGATTTACCGCCCGGAGGCGCAATCGATTTTGCTATCTAGCATTGTCACGTTGGCTAAACTACGGAACTGCACATTAAAGTCGGCTTAACCGTGGAAATTTCCTCCGGAAGCGCGATTTTTGTCACATGAGGGCCGTTTTGAGCGCCTTCGCGTACCTTAGCCGGCCTTTGCCGTCTGGCGGCCGCCGGAAATCGCCACGACATGAACAATTCGATAGCCGCGCCGCTTCAACGCGCGCAGGAATGCAGGCAGCATGGCAGCGGTCTGGCGCTTGGTATCATGAAACAGAATGATCCCACGGCCGGCGGCGTCGAGCCTTTCCAGCACAAGCCGCAATTGCTGTGCCGGGGTCATCGGGTTCCAGTCGCTGGCCCAAAGATCGGCGCCAAATACCACAATGCCACGTTGCTGCAGCCGGTCCAGAACCGGCCGGTTAGAGGAAAACCCTGGAAATCGGAAAAACGGAGTGACCGGAT
>CAWDZJ010000024.1:0-145260 GCA_963806815.1 uncultured Alphaproteobacteria bacterium
GAGCGCTTTAAATTTAAGTAAAATCATAAAAGCGCTCTATCTTCTTGTTTTGTCGCATTTCGGGCGGCGAACCGGTTTCCACCTTCAAGTCAAGCCCGAGGGCAGGCTTTCGCCTGGGAATGCTCTAGCGAATGACGAAGCCGTCGCGCTTGGCAGACATCGCGGGCTGGCCGGTCTTGATCACAATCGGTGCACCGGCGCGCAGATCGGTGTTGGTGCTGTAGCTCGCAACGCGCGCATACAGTCCGCCGGTGGCGACCAGTGTCGCGGCGATCAGGGAGACGACCACGATCTTCATGTGCGTGGCGCGATCAGCAGTAAACATCGACGTGTTGTTCATGACACCCTCCCGAATTTCTGGTCTTGTTCGGGTCTGTCCATTTTGGTCGGCTAGTGCGAATAAAAGGTTCACGGGACCAGCCAAATTTATCCAAAGTCGAAAGTTTGCAATTAGCGTTTGCAGTTCGTTACCAAGCGCGCGTTGGACAAACGCCGCCGCCGCGCCTTCCGCAGAAGGTCGTTGCACCGGCCCTGTCCCCCGTTTGATGTCCTGTTTACGTAGGAGTTCCGGGTTTGGTTTCCTAGGCTTGGTCACGAAGGGGTGAAAGCCCGCGATTTTAGGGGGTTTGTGCGGATTTGCGCCCGCCAGACCATCCGGCTGCGCCGTTTGGCCGCGGATTTTTGGATACCTGCTCGCGGCGGTAAGTTTGGCAGGTGCGGCGGGTGCGCGCGCAAGCAACTAAGGTTACAATTCGGTAACCATCTTTGTTTGCTCGTCAGTTTGACGCGCCGGGAAAGCGCTTCGCCGTCCGGTGGCAATCCTCAATCCTCATGGTGAGGAAGGCGCGTGCAACGCGCCTGTCTCGAACCATGAGGCCCTGGATGCTGCGGTCCGATCGGTGGCCGCATCCTTCGAGACGCCCGCCTTCGCCACGGCTTCGGCGGGCTCCTCAGGATGAGGCCCGAAGGTCTTGCGGGACGCGCGGCTGCGATCTGAAATTCGGAGTGTTCGTTCCAAATGCTTCATCCTCCTTCGCCATAGCTCCGCTGCCCGGATGCGTGAGGCGCCGGGTTTCGCCCTTCAAGTTTTCCCCCGGCGCGAGCCGAGGGGGGTGGAGCGCCGGGAGACGCATCCAATCGATGCCGCGCTTGGCGAAGCGCGGCGCGCGTCTGGCGACGACGCGCGCGCCCGCCGGCGCGTGCACCAGCGAAATAGTCGCGGCTATTTTTCGTTCCCGGGCCACGCTTTCCAAACCCGCTGCCGGGTTTGATCAGCCAGCTCCTGGCGGGGGGTTCCTAGTAACCCCCGGGTGGGGCCCCGGGACGCCCGGTGGCGCGGTTACGAGCCGCGCCAGCAGGAGCCGCACCCCGCTCCATCCACCGAACGTCTCCGGAAGACGCCCCTCGGTGAGCGGGGTGAGGGGAATGTGTATTAATTCCTAGGAAAAGGGTAGTGGGTCAGTTTGAACGATAGGTATATTTTCGCAGAAATGGGAATAAATACGCATATATATACTTGACTTAGCGGAATCCTGTCCTTACCCATTGAAAAGACAGGCCGGCGCTAAGCAAGCCCAATCAAGGACTTGCCATGAGCATGGAGGATGAAAGTCCTAGAGAAGTTGATGTCACCGCCGAGATGATTTCGGCGGGTGTTTCCGCGCTTGAGGCTTATTCTGGGTCCTTTGCGGACGGCCCCCTTGTGGAGGCGGTTTATAGAGCCATGCGCGCGCTAGAGCCTCATGGACTTCTGCCAAATGCGAGAACTTTTTCGGCCAGGCAAATACCAAGAGATGGCAGTCAATCTTATTGAGATCGGCCATGGCCGCTTCAAAAATATGCCTTGATATCGGTAGATTGATCGTGGAATCCGGGGTTAAGGCAATATTTTTGTTGGTCACAACCCACTGGTCAAGACTTCGCCAGTCTGCCCCATAGTGGACAATATGGTTTCTCAGCAAAGAAATGTAGCTGAGGTGGTCAGATATGTTTTTCCATGCCTCTTGTCTCTCCTTTGGCCATTTTTTAGCGTCGCCAATTCGCTTTATATAGCTGCACGCTGCATCGGTTCTGGTCCCGGAGAATAGGGCACGCGCCACCGGCTTTGATGCGCCCGACACATGCCGAAGCACCTCGACAACCAGTTTCTCTGTGTCGGAGAACATGGATATGAAATGACCGAGCAATCTGTAATATTCATCGTATCCCATAAGGGCGCGAACAACTGGATTTAGGCTTCCTACGTTGGCTACCATGGCAAAAGCAGACCCTGCAAAAGACCCGGAATTTCAGCGCGTGCTGAAAAATCTACTCAACACGCCCCCGAAACCGCATTCCGAAATGAAGGTTGGGAAGTCTAAGGGCAAAAAGGCGAAGAGTCCCGCTAAACGGGCGGGAAAGAAGGCGGCGGAATAGGCTGCAAACTATCTGAGAAGGTTCATGCCGATGGCAATTGCAGCGCAAATCGCAGCAATTATTGCCGCTGTTGCGGCCATCCATGCCGCATTCTTCGCGCTCCGAGCAATGCGGATTTGTTCAGAAATTGAAGCATCCTTGCGGGACTGATCTTTGCGCAAAAGCCATTCTCTTGCGAGCGCAGCTTTCTTGGGCTGATAAAGATTGAGGGCGAGGTTCTTGCGAACCACGTCCTCGCCATCACCTTCGAAGTCACCGAAGTACAGATCATCGCTTCCCATGGTGGCGTTTCTTCCATGCCAAGAAGCGTTTGGCCGTATGTTTAACTGTCCTAGGCGTTGTCAGGCCGTCGATAGGTGAGGCGCTTGCCTTCGATACCCTTCAAGAGCAATTCGGCGCGCTCGGTGTCGTTCACGCCGAGGCCGACGCGGTTTGAATAGCGGAACGAAAATTCATTCAGGTAACGCTGCAAGTGCTGCGTCTTCGCAAATGGATGAACGTGCCGCGCATTCCGCGCTTGAACTGCAAAAAGAAGTTTTCGACGTTATTGGTGGTCTGACCCGTCCTTGCTCGACATACTCGCCGCGCCCATTCCAGCCGTGATTGACGGTCTTGTGGGCGGCGAATTCCTTGCCGGTATTCGTGTAGAGCGGAGCTCTGATCGGTGTGCAGTTGTGACTTGCGGTCCACGTTGGTCACGAGGAATTCGCGGACGTTCTTGGCTGTGGCCTTCATGACCTTAGCGCGTACTTTGCCGGTCTTGGGTTCGACAAGGGCGACAACGCCAGCCTTTTTTGAATGGCCTTTCTTGTAGCCCTTCGCACGCTTGGATGTGTTGCCGTAGTAGGTTTCGTCGGCCTGTACAGCGGACCCTTCGCCGCCCATTGGCGACGGCTTGCCGTCCATCATCGCTTCACGAATGCGATGGGCGAGGAACCAAGCCGACTTGTAGGTGATGCCGAGATTGCGATGCAGTTCATGGGCCGAGATGCCGTTCTTGTTGGACGACATGAGATGGATCGCCAGCAGCCACTTATGAACCGGAATTTTGGAGCGTTCCATAACCGTGCCGGTGCGCCCCGTGAACTTGTCGCGGCAATCGTTGCAAAGGAAATGCCAGCCTGCGTTTTGCCGCCCATCTTGTGGACGTTATCGGAACCGCAGTGCGGGCAAGTCACGTCACCGTTCGGCCAGCGCGAGGCTTCCAAATGGGCTACGGCGGCGTCTTCGTTGGTGAACTGGGGTGCGGTTAATGCGGTCATGGCTTAGCTCCTATGAGCCCAATATCCATGATCCGTGATGCTAAGTCAAGTATATAAATGCGAATAAAATCCGCACCAAGTCTGGAATAGCACCGTGCGGCCACTCACTTTGTCATGTCTGGGCCGGCGCAAAGCGCCGAGACCCAGCCATCCCGCTTAGGCGGGCACGGTGTGACCGTCAATGACCGTAGCCCGCATGAGCGTGAGCGAAATGCGGGCGCGGCGTTGAAACCGGAAACGCCGGTGTCGGATTTCGCCGGCGCTCAATCCGGCCTACGCCTGCTATCAGCCTTTGAAAGTCGGCTGACGCGAATGCACGCAGTCCTTGAAGCTGTCAAAACTTTTCCACGCCGGCTCAGGCGCCTCGTGCCCAGCCCGCGGTGCGTAGATCGATTGTTCCGCGAGCTGCATGGTCGGAATATAGCGCGGACAATTCGGGAAAATCGCCGTCGCAACGACGCGCACGATCAATTGTGCGCCGACCGTTTCGCCGAGCAGCACATCGTCCTCCCGTATCGTGGCAGTGCCATTGACGCGAAGGCGCCGCGGCTTGTCATGCATGGCGATGAATAGGATCCCGACTCTGGGGATTGACCAGGACATTGCCCAGGCTCTTGAACATACCGTTTCCGTCGTAGTCGGGAAATGCCAGCTCGGACGGCCCGGTGACGCGTACAAAGCCAGGCATGCCGCCCTTGAATGAGCAATCGGGACGGCCGTCGGCGTCCGCCGTCGCCAGAAAGAAATAGGATACGCCTTCGATGAACACCTGGTCGTCGTCGGTGAACGCCGTATGCGTCAACCTTTCTTCGAGGCGGTCGGAGATGCGGCGGCTGTCGAACCGGTCCTGAAGGCGCCGGTTACCTTCGTGGTACATGATGCTGTCGCTCATGGTACGTCTCCTGACAGGACAAAGTTCTTGTTTGCGCGTGAACCGCTAAGAAAGCCTGCTCGATCGCTATTTGAAAATTAGTTCATCACACGGTGTTTCGCCAGTGTCCCGATCTGGAAGTTCGCTTCGCCTAGAGCGCTTTCGATTTAAACCGACTTACGAAAGCGCTCTATCTTGCTGTTGTGTCGCATTTCCGGACGGCGAACTGGTATCCACTTCGCCTGGAAATGCTTTAGCAGCGAATCCTTCGAGCAAACTTCTGAACCAACACGCTGGCCAGCTTTGCGCCTCCGTATCAAAGAACGAAGAATGCATGTGGCGCGGCCGCGAACCGGCGCGATCTCTCTTCGGGGACACGGCGCCCCGCAGACCAGAAGTCCTCAACCAACTTGCGCTGTGACGCGCGCCCGCGCACCTTCCGGAATTGTTCGCGGTGCGGTGTTGAGGCTGTCGATCGCGAAGCCGGCGGCAGCCTTGTAGCCGGCCATGAAGGCGGCGCGCTCCTCGGCCGGGATGACGTCGTCGATGGCGTCGAAGGTGCCGCCGCAGCGTTCGTCGACCATGTTCAACAAACCGAACGGGCCGGCGCCGCGATTGCGCAGCACGACCTGTGAGATCGGGCCGCACAGCTTGTCGTCGAATGCGGCGAGCGCCTCCGGTGTGGCGCCGTGCTCGACCATCGCGGCTCCCAGAATGCGGGCATCGACAATCGCCTGGCTGCCGCCATTGGAGCCGGTCGGATACATGGCATGGGCGGCATCGCCGAGCAGCACCGCCGGCCCGTCGCGCCAGGTCGGTACAGGATCGCGGTCGATCATCGGGTTTTCGAACGCGCAATCCGCCTGCCGCAACAAGGCGGGCACGTCGAGCCAGTCCCAGATCCAGTCGGCGAAATGATGCGCGAATTCGTCGATGCCCACCTGCCGGAACCAGCCGGTCTGCTTCCAGCCCTCACTGTTGTCCATGGTGACCTCCGCGATCCAGTTGATCATCGAGAGGCCGGTGCGCGGGTCGGGATGCGAGATCGGATAAAACACCATGCGCTGGCGATGGGTACCAAGACCAACAAAGGACGCGCCGGTGCGGATCGGCTTTGCCCAGGTGGTGCCGCGCCACATCACCGCGCCGCCCCAATGGATCGGCGGCTGGGTCGGATGCATCTGGGCGCGGACCGCGGAGTGGATGCCATCGGCGCCGATCAGCAGCGCACCGTCGACTACGGAGGTCGCGCCGTCGGCGTGATCGATCAGCGCGCTGACGCTGCCGCCGGGTTTCTTCCGATAGCCGGTGACGCGGCTTGCAAGCCGGACGGCATCGGGGCCGGCCCGCGCGACCAGCCTGTCATGCAACAGCATGTGAAACTTGCCGCGATGGACCGCGTATTGCGGCCAGTTGTAGCTCGCGAGTAAACCGCGCGGCTCCGAATAGATGTCGTTGCCGTTGAGTCCGACCAGCGCCCATTCCTTTGCCGGCAGGCCGACAGCGTCGAGATCATCCAGCGTGAAGCCGAGATCGAGCAGTTCGCGCACGGCGTTGGGTTGCAGATTGATACCGACGCCGAGCGGCCGCATGTCGCGCACGGCCTCGAAGACAACGCATGGTACGCCGATCTGATGAAGCGTCAGCGCGGTCGCCAGGCCGCCGATGCCGCCGCCGGCGATGATGACAGGATTGCTGGTCACTGTTGATTCCGGTTGTGGTGTTGTGGGCTCGGCCATGACGACGAATGCCGCGCGTTCTAAAACCCCGCCACCTGCTCCAAGGTCTTGCCGGCCTGCTCCTGCGTGCGGCGTGTTGTCTCGACGTGCTCTTTGGAATGGCGCAGCGGCTCGATCTCCTTGGCGAATTCCGGCATCGCCGACAACCGTTGCTGCCATTCAAATACATGCGGATGGAGCCGCTGGAACGGATAGCCGGCGAGCGACAGCCGGTGGACATAGATCAGCCAGGCGATGTCGACCACGGTCAAATCCGCGCCCATGATGTAGGGTAGCCGGGCCAGTTGCTGGTCGAGGACGTCGAATGCCGCCCGAAATTTCTGTGCCGAGGCCCGCGCGTTCTCATCCGTGAAGCCTTCCTTGGCGGCGCGCTGCCAGAACTCGATTTGAATCTGTTTGTCGCGGTCCGCCGTGCCCTGCACGGTGCCGGAACCGTTGGCGGCATAGTTTGCCAGCGCTTCGGCGGATTTCGGCGGGCCGGGCGGGGCGAACACGAAACGGAAGCTCAGGGTGCGCAGGTCGAGATGCAGGTCGTCCTCGTGCTTGAGCAGCGCAGCGACTTCGTTTTCATGTCCGGCGGGAATCAGCCGCGGCTCCGGAAAGGTCTTTTCCAGATAGGTGATGATGTCGTTGCTCTCGATGTGCACCGCGCCGTCATGCACCAGCACCGGCACCAGACCGCGCGGATTGATGCCGAGAAACCACGGCTGGAAGTTCTCGTTGCCCGGCAGGTCGATATGATGGGATTGCCAGGGAATGCCCTTCAGGTTCAGGAACGTGCGCAGCTTCTGCGAGCACGACGAGCCCTTGAAATGCAGCACATGCACGCCCTTCCAGTCGAGCACCTCACGGGTCTTGATGTCGCTGTCGACGAGTTGAACCATGTTTCCTCCCGGCCTCGCGGCGTCGTTTTCGGCCGCGCGCGGTATAGAAGGGCTTTGGCTGCCGAAGATCAAGCGGTTGCCGCAGGGCGATCCGGGGGCGGATGCTGCGGCGGCGAACATATTGCGCTGGCCACGGTTCCCGCCGCCGCGCGAATATGACATTTTGGCCGGACGAGCGCCGTGCCGATCAGCGCGCAGACCAGGGACAAGACCGTGACACTCGACACGCGGGGCCTGCCCAGAATCCAGACCGTCGCGCTTGTCATCCTGGCAAGCTGCGCCGTGCTTGCGCTGCTGGTCTACGGCCGGGTCTTTCTGATTCCGCTGGTCATCGCGCTGCTGGTGACGACGCTGCTGTCGTCGGCGATCGTGCGCCTGGAGGCCATGGGCCTGCCGCCGTGGCTCGCCACGGTGCTCGCGATCGGCGCATTGCTGGTGGTGCTGTTTTTCGTCGGCACCGTGCTGTTCGATCAGGCGGCCGCGATCTCGGCGGTGTGGCCGCGATACGTGACGCGGTTCAACGCAATTCTTGCCGATCTGACGGCGTGGGCCGGCCAGGACGTTTCGGTAGGCTTGACCAAACTGATGGAGCGCATCGACCTGGCCGGGCTGGTCTCCAAATTCGCCGGGTCGGCCGGGTCGTTCTTCGCCACCATTGTGCTCATCATGCTCTATGCGGCGTTCCTGCTGGCCGAACGCGGCGGCCTGCCGTCAAAGTTCGGCTATCTCGTTCCTGACCCCAAAAGAAATGCCGAACTTCAGGCCGTCATGGATGCGGTCGGCCGGGGCATCCGGCAATACCTTTCGGTCAAGACCTTGATGAGCCTGGTCACCGGCGGGCTGTGCTACATCGTCCTGAAAGTCTATGCGGTCGATTTCGCGGAGTTCTGGGGCCTGCTGATCTTCTTTCTGAATTTCATTCCCAATATCGGCTCGGCGATCGCAGTGATCATCCCGTCGCTGCTGGCGCTGGTGCAGTTCGATACGGTCTGGACCGCATTGACGATCCTCGTTCTGATGATCGGCGTGCAGTTCGTGATCGGGAATATCGTCGAGCCGAAATACATGGGCAGGACCTTGAACCTCAGTTCCTTTGTCGTGATCGTCTCGTTGACGTTCTGGGGCACGATCTGGGGCATACCGGGCATGTTCCTGAGCGTCCCGATTACCGCGTCCCTGGTCATCATCTGCCGCAATGTTCCCGAACTGCGCTGGATCGCCATCCTGCTGTCGGTCGATGGACGTCTTGAGACCGACGATGCTGTCCAGGACAAATCGATCACCGAGACCGCTGGATAGACGCTGAAGGGCCAACAGCATTCAATCAGACCCAGTGTCCTGAATTCGAAGTTCGTCGTACTCTTCAACTCGCTCCACACCAGGAGGAAACAATGCGCGCCGCCCATTATGAGAAGAACGGCTCCGCCCGCGAAGTGCTGACGCTCGGTGAGGTGGAAACGCCGAAGCCCGGGCCCGGCGAGGTGCGGGTCAAGCTCGCGACCTCCGGCATCAATCCGTCGGACGTGAAGTCGCGCGAGGGCCGCACCCGCAAGATGAGTTTTCCCGCGCGTCATTCCGCACAGCGACGGCGCCGGTGTGATCGACCAGGTCGGCGAGGGCGTGCCCGCGACCCGCGTCGGCGAACGGGTGTGGATCTGGAACGGGCAATGGAAGCGGCCGTTCGGCACCTGCGCCGATTACGTCGCCTTGCCGTCGTCGCTGGCGGTGGCGCTGCCGCCGCATGTCAGTTTCGAGGCCGGCGCCTGCCTCGGCATTCCCGCGATGACGGCGCAAAACGCCGTCTCGGTCGCCGGCGCCGGCAAGGGCATGACCTTGCTGGTCTCCGGCGGCGCCGGCGGCGTCGGCCATTACGCTATCCAGTTCGCCAAGGCCAAGGGCGCGCATGTCATCACGACGATCAGTTCGGACGACAAGGCCAAGCTCGCGCGCGGCGCCGGGGCCGATCATGTCATCGACTACAAGACGGAAAATGTCGGCGAACGGGTGCGCGAGATCACCGGCGGGCGCGGGGTCGACGCGGTGGTGGAGATGGATCTCGCCGCCAACGCCAAGCACATTGCGGCGGTGCTGGCGCCGCGCGGCACGGTCGTGGTCTACGGCACCGGCGCGCCGGAAGCGACAATCCCGTCGCAGACCATGCTGGTCAATGCCATGCGGCTGCAGTTCGTGTTCGTCTACGAACTGACGGCGGAAGAGCGCGCCGAGGCGATCGCCGACATCTCACACATGCTGGCGGACAAGACGTTGATCAACAATGTCGCGCTGACGCTGCCGCTCGATCAGATCGTCGATGCCCACGAGGCGGTCGAGCATAGCCGCGCCATGGGCAACGTGGTGGTGCGGATCGGGTAGCGCATTTCCAGGCGAAGTGAAAACCGGTTCGCAGTCCGGAAATGCGACACCTCAAAAAGATCGGGCGCTTTCGTGATGCTGTTTATTTCGAAAGCCCTCTACCGTGGCACTAGTGTCCCGGCTCCGACGCTTGTATCCCTTTGCAGCACGTTCGTTTACAAGCGTCGGAGCCAAAGGGACTCTAGCAAGTCTATGATGCTAGTGCCGCTTTTCGATTTGAAGTTCCTGGACGAGCTTGCGGTGGCTGCTGCAGGAACTTCAAATCGGCGGCACTTCGGCGCAATTGTTCGGCGCCGGAGCGCCGGCAAAGCGGCCCGCCATCCATTCGACCGCCAATTGCGCGGAGTTCCACCGCAATCACGTGATGCGTGACGCCCGGCATCAGCACCAGGCGGACGGTGTCGCCGCGACGGCAAATCCGCCGGACGTAGTCTTCGGTAATCTTCGGCCGCACGATCTTATCGGCGAGGCCTTGGGCCATGAACACCGGCAGCCTGGCGGGTTCATTGCCCGTGGTGTTGCGGTCCATCTGACCGCGCCAGGGCTGGATCTTTGTCGGATTGGCCAAGAGGAATTCGCGCTGTAGCGGCTTTTCGGCGAACAGGGCTTCAACGCCGCTGAGCAGCGACTCCGAACAGGCTTCGGCGACCTTGCGGTAGCTCAGTACGATCGCCGGATCGATCAGTTTGGCAGTCGAATAACCGAACACGTGGCTCCACGACCAGATCGTCATGGCGGTGAGCACCTTCCCGGTGAATTCCTTGCGGTCGCGGTCGAACAGGCGGGCGAGTTCGCTGGCAGGCGCGGCGGCCGCAAGCCCAACCAACCGCAATTCGGGGGCATAGCGTTTGGCGAGTTCGCCGGTCCACATGACGGCGTGGCCGCCTTGCGAATGGCCCCAGGCCACGAACGCGTTGCCGGCCGCGGCGCCCGGTATGGCGCGGGCCGCGCGTACGGAATCAAGCACCGCGCGCGCCTCGCTGACCCCGATCAGATAGGGATGCGGACCGGCGGTGCCGAGGCCGGGATAATCGGTGGCGGTGACGACATAGCCGCGCCGCAGCATGTCGCGCAGGCCGGGAATGTGGCGGAACACCGTGGGATAAAGCGACGGCGCGCAGGCGCGCACCACGCCGGTGGTCGGATGCGCCCAGGCGACGATCTTGCGGCCGCCGGGCGGGGCCGGCGTCGGCGGAATCAGCACCACGCCGGAGACCGCGATCGGTTCGCCTCTCAGACCGGTCGAGCGATAGAGGACCTTATAGGCGATCGCCCCGTCCGGCGCGAAGGCGTAGCGCTCGAAACGGATCAGCGAGCCTGGCTTGCCCGGTAGTTCCCGCGCTGGCGCATCGTAGAAGTAGGGGATCGCGACCTGCGCGGCGGCAATGTTGGACCATGACATCACTGCCGCCGCAACGGCTGCCGCTGTCACGGCCAGCTTACGCAGCGTGAAACGCGTCGAGTATGGATTCATCCTGAGGTCTCTGCCATTCGCCCCTGTCGGGGGCTGATCGTCATTCGGGGGAACACACTGTGTCATGACTGATGCAGTTTGAAAAACCTCCCCCGGTTGCAGGCTTGTATCACCCCGCATGGCGTTTGACACTGCAGCGTAGGTGACATGACCAACGGAGATCATTGCGCATGAAGCCGTCGCTGCCGTTTGCCGCCCGCATTCTGCTGGTCCTTGCCCTGTTCTGGGTCGCGCCGCGCGCGCGGGGGGAGGAGCGGCCGGCAGACATTGTCGATGCGGCCGAGACCGTCAACGGCCTGGTGGTCGATGCGCGCTATTACGGCGCGCACAATTTCGTCGGCGCGCGAATTGACGGCTATGACGCGCCGCGCTGCCTGCTAACCAGCAAGGCCGCGCAGGCGCTTGCCGCAGTGCAGCGCGATCTCGCCAAACAGGGGCTCGGGCTCAAGGTATTCGATTGCTACCGGCCGACGCGCGCGGTCGCGCATTTCGTGCGGTGGGCGAAGGACCTCTCAGACCAGAAGAACAAGGCCGAATTCTACCCCGATGTCGACAAGCGCAATCTGTTCAGGGACGGCTACATCGCGGAGCGCTCCAGCCATTCGCGCGGCTCCACCGTCGATTTGACCATCGTGCGGCTCGCCGACGGCCAGGAATTGGACATGGGCTCGGGCTTCGATCTGTTCAGTCTGAAATCTTGGCCAGGCTCGAAGGCGGTCACGCCGGAGCAGCATGCCAACCGCATGCTGCTCGCCGGCGCCATGCGCAGCCACGGGTTCAAGCCTTATCCGCAGGAATGGTGGCATTTCACGCTCGCCGGCGAACCCTATCCGGCGACATATTTCAATTTTCCGGTCCGGTAAGGCGCGGCCGACGAGCGCCAATTTATCTGAAAATTCGATTCAAAAGGCACTGCCTGAAAATCAGGAATGCGGCCTGCGATCGAATCAAACAAAAATCGGCGACAGCCCGGTGCGGCGCGATAGCAACAAACAAAACGCCGGTCGAAGGACCGGCGTTGTTATCAATCTTTTAGTAAGATGTGTTAGGAGAGCGTTACCGGCCTTATTGCCGGTATTGCTGGATCCGCGTGGTGCGCAGGCCGGCGAGGCCATGCTGCTCGATCGAATATTGCCAGGACAGAAATTCCTCGACTGTCAAAGTATAACGGCTGCAGGCCTCTTCGAGCGATAAAAGCCCGCCACGCACGGCCGCAACGACTTCCGCCTTGCGGCGGATCACCCAACGTTTGGTCGTCGGAGGCGGCAAATCGGCTATGGTCAACGGACTGCCATCCGGCCCAATCACATATTTCGCCCGCGGACGCAGCGGTTCTGTCATGGCATACTCACGCAATCACTGATCACACTGAAAATTGAATTTAGGTCGCTCCGCTTAAGATTTGCCTAAGCGGAACCGCAAAATTCATGCCATGGGCTTGTGTGCGGTGCCGGTGCCTCATTTGTTCGGTCGTCGCATGTGCCCGCCCCGGGTTGGCGGGGGACCGTGCCGGCTACCAGAATGCCGCCAAGTTGCCCGTTTTATTGGTGTTCTAATGTTGGCGGCGCGGGCGGGCGCGCATTGCGTGGCGGCGTCCGACCCCTATACTAAGGGCAGGTGCTGCGGCGGACGGTGCGGCCGGGTGGTGCGCTGACCGGGCTTGCTCGCTGAATTTGGACGGAATTGGCAGGGTTTTGCGCGTGACCCGGGATAGCGGAACCGGTTTCCGCATGAAATCACGCGCAAAGTAATAGGTTGGGACGGGGCGGCTGCGCGCGGCAATCCCGACCTCGGACTCGAACAGGAGTGCGGCGGGTGCCGCAGCCGGGATGCTGAACAGTCTTGATCTCGAAGGTCGGCCGCAGGATTCGCGTGTCGTGGTCGCCATGTCCGGCGGCGTCGATTCCTCGGTTACGGCGGCGCTATTGAAGGCTGAGGGTTATGATGTCGTCGGCGTGACCTTGCAGCTCTACGACCATGGCGCGGCGACCCATCGCAAGGGCGCCTGCTGCGCCGGCCAGGACATTCACGACGCCCGCGCGGTCGCGGAGCGGATCGGGATTCCGCACTACGTGCTCGATTACGAAAATCGTTTTCGGGAGGCGGTCATCGATCGGTTCGCGGAGAGCTACGTCTCCGGTGAGACGCCGGTTCCCTGTATCGAATGCAATCAACTGATCAAATTTCGCGACTTGCTGGATACCGCACGCGAACTCGGCGCCAAGGTGCTTGCGACGGGTCACTACGTCGCCTCGCGCCGAACGCCATCTGGTTTGCGAGCGCTTTATCGGGCGCGCGAAGAAGAACGCGACCAGAGCTATTTTTTGTTCGCGACCACGCGCGAGCAACTGGAATTTCTGCGCTTCCCGCTCGGTGATCTGCCGAAGGCTCAGGTGCGCGAACTGGCGCGGAGCTTCGGCCTACCGGTTGCCGACAAGCACGACAGCCAGGACATCTGCTTCGTGCCGTCGGGGCGGTACACGGAGGTGATCGAGCGGCTCAAGCCGGGCGCCGCGGAGCCGGGCGACATTGTCGATCTCGGCGGTCGGGTTCTTGGCCGGCACGACGGTATTATCCGTTTCACGGTCGGGCAGCGCCGCGGTATTGGCGTCGCCGCCGGTCATCCGCTCTATGTGGTGCGGCTCGACGCCGGAAAGCGACACGTGGTGGTGGGACCGCGCGAGGCTTTGCGGACCAGCGGCATTCGCCTGCGCGAGGTGAACTGGCTCGGTGACGGCAGTCTGAACGATGCCGTTGATGATGGTGGCCGTGAGGTCTTCGTCAAGGTGCGCTCGACCCGGGCGCCGCGGCCCGGCTGGCTGCGCCGCGCCGGCGATACGATCGCGGTCGAACTGGCGGACGGCGAAGACGGCGTCTCGCCGGGACAGGCCTGCGTGTTCTATGATGCCCCAGACGGTCAGGCCCGCGTACTCGGTGGCGGCTTCATCCAGAGCGCGTTGTCGATGGCCGAGGCCGCTACGGAACGGCACGGGCGCGCCGCGCCAGCAGTTGCCGCCGGCGGCGCGCAAGGCTCATAGAAAGTCCAGAGAAAAAGGCGGCGACGGGGGGCGAATGGGGGAACACCTCGACAAGTCGACGATCACGGCGGCCTATGCGCGCTGGGCGCCGATCTACGATCTCGTATTCGGCGCGGTGTTCGCGCCCGGACGCAAGGCTTCGATCGCGGCGGCGGAGGAGACCGGCGGACGCATTCTGGAACTCGGCGTCGGCACCGGCATCTCATTGCCGAACTATGCGCGCTCCAACCGGATCGTCGGCATCGATCTTTCCGAGGCGATGCTGCGCAAGGCCAAGAAGCGCGTCGACCAGCAGCGCCTGCTACATGTGGACGGGCTTGCCGTGATGGATGCCGAGCATCTCGGCTTCGCGGATGACGCCTTCGACGTGGTGATCGCCCAGTTCGTCATTACCGTGGTGCCCGACCCGGAGGCGACGCTCGATGAGTTCGTGCGGGTGACGCGGCCGGGCGGCGACATCATTCTGGTCAACCATCTCGGCGCTGAAGACGGCATCCGCAAAGTCTTCGAAGGATGGTTCGCGCCGATCGCGCGCCGGCTCGGCTGGCGGCCGGAATTTCTCTGGGCCCGCATCGCGCAATGGGCCGAGCGTAACGGGCAGGTCGCGCTGATCGAGCGGCAAGCCATGCCGCCGCTGGGGCAGTTTTCCATGATCCGATTCCGGCGCGTCGCGCAACGCGCGGCACCCCACGCGCAAGCAGCCGCGGCGCAAGCGGGCTGACAATCAACAGGGCGCTGTCGGATTAGCGCACCGTCACGCCGGTGCGCGACGGGTCCATGCCGGCGAGCCAGGCGGTGACGATGCTCGCCATCAGCCAGTCGGCGAGCCCCTCGTGGGACAGCGACTGCCAGGTCGAAAAGCGCAGGGCATGGCTGAGCGTGACCGTCAGCGCCGGGCGCGCCTCGGCCGGCGGCTTCCAGGCGGTGATGACATCATCGCGCACGCGGTCGAGATAAAGCCGGAAACCCGCCATCGGCTGGCGCAGGGCCTCGACCTCCGGCTCGTCGCGATGCGCCACCGTCCACATGCGGGCGGTGCGGCGGTAATAGCGGTAGATCGATTCGAGTTGCGCGCGGCAGCGCTCCATGCCGTCCGGGATGGCACGGAAGGCGGCCGGGTCTGGCGGCGGATGCAGGTCCAGCCATTGCGTCGTGCAGGTCTGCAGTAGCACCGACTCGTCCGGGAAGTGGCGGTAGACGGTGAGGCGTTGGACGCCGGCGCGCTCGGCAATGGCACTGATGGTCGTCGCCCTGGGGCCGACTTCCTCGTGCAATTCCATGGTCGCCGTGACGATCCGCGTGCGCGTGTCGTGCTGGGAATCGGCGCGCTTTTTCTTCGTATAGCGACGCTTGGCCATTCATTAAACATACGTGTTCAACATTTTTTTGACAAGATTTGCGTTGGCTGAAATCACCAAAATTATAAACGAACTTGTATTCCGAAACGCAGCTGTGCATTGGCGTGCGGGAAAAATGCAAGCCGTTACAGACTCATGCGAGGGGATGCGGGATTTTAGATTCGGGTCGCCGCCATGCCGCGGCGCGACCCGCGACGTTCCTGCGACGTGTTGGTTGCCGATCTGAAGCCGTCAAATGATTCGCGGGCCGGAAAAATGCTGCGCTGCGATTCGGTGATGCGCGCGCTCCGAAGGCTGTCAAAATCAAACAACGAAGCGCGACTGTCCGGCTGTGCTATGGCGATGCCGGCGTGATCGCGGGCATCCGTGTTGACCGGGTCGCGGGTGTGCCGAGGCCGAGAATTTTTCGCGCTTCGTCCGGCGTCGCGGCGTGGTGACCGAGCTGTTCGATGATATGGACGGCCTTCTCGACCAGCGCCGCATTGCTCGGTGCCGGCACATTGGCCGCGAGATAGAGATTGTCCTCGAACCCGACCCGGACATGTCCGCCCAGCAACACAGCCTGCGCGACCATCGGAAATTGCGCGGCGCCGATCCCGAACGCGGCCCATAGCGCGCCCGGCGGTAACTGGTCGCGCATCGCCATCATGCTTTCCGGGGTCGCGGGCGCGCCCCAGCGAATGCCGAGGCAGATCTGAAACATCGGCGGCGATGCGATCACGCCGCGGTCAATCAGAAACTTGGCGAGCCGGATGTGGCCGAGTTCGAACACTTCGAGTTCCGGCTTGGTGCCGTTTGCCCGGATGGCGTCGGCCATGGCCTGGAGGTCGCTCGGCGTGTTGACGAAGACGTGGTCGCCGAAATTCATGCTGCCGACATCCAGGCTGCAAATCTCCGGCTTGAGGTCCTGGACGTGGCTGATGCGCTCTGGCCAGCGCCGCAAGGTCGAGCCGGCCGCACCGACCTGGGGGTCGTCCGTGCCGGGGATGAAGCGCGCGCCTGGGCCGGTGGTGAGGTTCAACACCACATCGGTGCCGGCCTCGCGGACGCGCTCGACCGTTTCGCGATAGAGCTCCCCGCTCATGCTGGGGCGCCCGGTTTGCGGATCGCGAACGTGGATGTGGACGATCGCCGCGCCGGCCATGGCGGCATCGATCGCCGATTCGGCGATCTGCTGCGGCGACACCGGCACCGCCCGGTTCCTGCCGGACAGTTCGGCCGCGCCGGTCAATGCACAGGTTACGATCACCGGTCGACTCACGGCACGATCCTTTCTCGGTAATCCAAACATGACGGAGGCGGCGGCCGTCGCCGCTGTATCCGATACATCGCGATCTACCGTCGCGTTTATCAGGCCGCGGCCGGAACCGCCAGGATGGCGCGGGCCGCCGCGCGGGCCTGGTCGCGCTGGGCGTCGAAGATCTCAAGATACTTCGGATTGTTCCAGGCTTCGATCTCGGATTTGTAGGACGGCCGAGCGAACAGGCGCTCGCGCCAGTCCAGGACACGGGGCCGCTCCTTGACCATGTCGTCGAGGCCCAGTTGCGCAAAGCGCGCCATGTAGGAGGCGTAGACGAGGTCGGCGAGCGAAAACGCATCGCCGGCGAGCCAGGCACCATTTACCAGTGCCTCGTCCATGTTGCGGGTGAGCTTGTCGAGGCGGCGCACGGCGGCGGCGAAGAATGGCGAATCCGTGCCAAGCTCCAGCGCCGCCGTGGTGCGTTCCCGCCGCGCCGGTTCGAGCGCGGCCAACCACGCGCTCAATTCCGCCGGATCGCGCTTGAGATGCTGCAAACGGAACGCGATGCAGGTACTCACCGTGCCGGTCGCGGCATGGATGCTCTCATCGAGCTGCTTCATCCATAGCCGCATCCGCGCGCGATTGCGCGGATCCGCCGGGCGCAGCGGCCGCTCCGGCCAGACGTCCTCGACGTATTCGCAGATCACGTTCGATTCGATCACCGGATAGCCGTCATGGACCAGGGTCGGCACCACGCGGTTGGGATTGAGCTTGACGTATTCCGGCTTGTGGGCGTCGCCGGCGCGCAGGTTGAGATGAATGCCGTCCCACTTGAGCTCTTTCTCGGCGAGCAGCATTCGGACTTTCGCCGCGCAGACCGACATGTCGTTGTGGTAGAGGGTCAACGTCGCCATGGCTTGCCTTTCTCGATAGCGCTCGGCTCTCGGTGTGTCTACTGATCAGTTTTCCGCCGCCTGTCGACCGGCGAGGGCGCGCAGCCCGAGCCAGGCGCAGATCAGCGCGGCGAGCACCATGCCGACCACCGCGGGGATCTGAAATACCAGCGGCGACCATTGCAGGGTCGCGCTGCGCTCGCCGGCCTCGTGGGTCGCGATCGCGTTCTGCATGACGGAGACCGCCGCCGCCGCCAGAAACACCGCCGCGACCAGATTCCACAGCCCGTCAACACGGCGGTTGAAACTGTCCGCCGCCGCCGCCGTCGCAAAGTCGACAACGATGTGCCCGCCGACGATGAAGCAGTACGGCAAGGCGAAAAAGCCGAGGCACAACACACCGAGATTGGAAATCTCGATCATGCCGCTGAAGAGATTGAAATTCATCGTGCGCATGATCACGTCGGCGATGGTCACCAGCGCGAGCCCGCACAGCGCAATGCCGGCAAGCACGGCACTGGCGATCGCCATCATCCACATTGGACCATTTTCCACAAAGCGACGCTCGATCATGCCTACTACCCGTATAAGAGCCGCGGAAGCCACAATGCGATGGCCGGAAACGCCAACAACAATCCGAGACGCACCAGGTCCGCTATGATGAACGGCGTGACACCCTGAAACACGCCCCAGGTATCGACTTCCGGCACCATGTTGGAAATGACGAAGACATTCATGCCGAACGGCGGCGTAATCAGGCCAAGTTCCACGATCATGACCATCAGCAGACCGAACCAGACCGGATCGAAGCCGAGCTTGACGACAATCGGATAGAGCACCGGCGTGGTGATGAACACGATGGCAATGGAATCCATCACGCAACCGAGAACGACCAGCAGCGCCATGATGCCGAGCAGCACGGTCCACCGGCCGAAGTCGTGGCTTTCGATGAAGCTGACGATGGCTTGGGGCAGCCCGGCGCTCTCGATGAAGAAATTGAAGAAGGTCACGCCGACAATGATGAACAGCAGCATGCCGGACAGGCGCACGGTATCGGCGACGCAGGCGATGATGCCGCGCCAATCAAGCTTGCGCTGGATGAGGCCGATTAACAGCGCGCCGATCGCGCCGACCGAGGCGCCTTCGGTCGCAGTGAACAGGCCGGCAAAGATGCCGCCCATGACAATGATGAACAACGCCAGCACGCCCCAGATGTCGCGCAACAGGATGAGCCGGTCACGCCATCCGGTAAATTGTCCGGCCGGGCCAATATCCGGCCGCATGCCGGTCCAGATCCAGATCGCTGCCACGTAAAGCACGGTTGCCAGGACCCCCGGAACCAAACCGGCCGCGAACAGTTGGCCGATCGAAGTCTCGGTCAGAAAGGCATAGACGATCATCAACAATGACGGCGGGATAAGAATTGCCAACGTGCCGCCGGCCGCGACCGAACCGGTCGCCAGTTTGGGCGAATAGCCGTAGCGCAGCATTTCCGGCACGCACAGCTTGGTCATAGTGGCGGCGGCGGCGACACTCGAGCCGCAGATCGCGCCGAAGCCGGCACAGGCCACAACGCTCGCCATCGCCAGCCCGCCACGGCGATGTCCCATGAAGCCGTAGGCGGCGCGGTACAGGCTCTCGGACAGGCCGGACCGCACCGTCAGCGCGCCCATGAGAATGAACAAGGGTAGCACCGAGATGGTGTAGTTCGACAAGGCTTCGACCGGCGCGGTCTGCAGGACGAAACGAGCGGTGGTCCAGCCGCTGATGAGCCAGGTGCCGCCGAGGCCGGTCAGCGCCAGCGCGAGTGCGACCGGCATGCGCAACGCGATGAGTGCGAGCAGCAACAGCAAGCCGGCCGAGGCAATCAGGACGGCAGTCATCGGCGTCTCGCAAGCGGGCTCCGCAGGGCAGGGTGCGGACGAGCCAGTCTAGTGGAGTGGATTTGACATTCGCTGCCCTCCTGGCAGCCGATCAGAAAAGCGAATGTCAAATTCAAGCTCCACTAGAAACATATATTTGCTAGTGATCCTACGATTCTAACTTTCGCAAAGGTGCCGGCTGAAACGGGATGCGAATGTTAGAATCGGACCACTCGAGCGCTTTCGATTTTAGTTGAAACACGAAAGCGCTCAATCTTCTTGATTTGTAGCATTTCCGGACGGCGAACCGGTTTCCACTTCGCCTGGAAATGCTCTACTTCTTGGCGCTTTCGCTTGCGATCGCCTTGGTAAAATCGGCGACAAACGCGCGCGCCGGTACGCCCTTGGCTTCGGCTGCTTTGATCGATGCGTCGATTGCCGGCTGGACACGGGCACGCAGCGCGGCGCGCTGGGCTGGCGACAGCGTTACGATGGTATGGCCCTTGCTTTTTGCCAGCGCGATCGCTTTCGCGTCGACGCGCGTGAAACAGCGCGCGAACTCGGCGGCGGCTTCCGGCGTCGAGAACTTGTCGACCGCCGCGCGCACCTCTGGCGACAGCTTCTGATAGGTCGCCTTGTTCATCACCAGGTAAAGCGGCAACGAGGCGAAGTTCGCCACGACATGCGCCGAGGTGACTTCCGCGACCTTGAACGCGATCAGCATGACCCAAGTGCCGAGCGTGCCGTCGATCACGCCCTTTTGCAGGTTCTCGTAGGTCAGCGGCGCCGGCAGCGCGGCTACCGCGACGCCAAGCTGTTCAAGCGCCGCCTTGGTGCTCTTGCCGGCCGCGCGCAGACGCAATCCGGTAAAGTCGTCAGGCGCCTTCGGCGCATTTCGCAGATGGAACTGATAGGGCGAGACCATCGTCATGCTTACAAGATGGACGCCGCTATATTCCTTGGCGAGATATTTCGGTGCGAGTTTCATGATCGCGCTTGCCGCCAGCACACTGTCATCGACGGCGAAGGGCAAGCTGATCAATTCGCTGACCGGAAAACGACCGGGCGTGTAGTCGGGCAGGCCCCAGGCGACGTCGGTGATTCCGCGCTGGGTCTGTTCAAATAGTTTGCTCGGGGTGGAGAATCCCGAGGCGCCGTAGAACGTCTCCCAGGTCAATTTTCCGTTCGACGCCTTGGTCAGCGCGTCCATGAACGATTTGGGGCCGCATTGATTGATCGGATTGTTGGGGGTGCCGAAGATGGCAAACTTCAGTTTCATATCCTGGGCGTGAGCCGCCGGCATGGACATGGCAGCCAAAATGGCAATGCCGACCAGCGGCGCGATCATTCTCGACTTCATGGCGTCCTCCCAATTCGAATGCGTCATTTATTTCGCACCAGTGGGCTTCCCGCCCATCTTCGCGCATGGCTGCGAACGGCCCTCGCCTGACGGCCGTCGCAGCGGCACCCTTCAAGGTGCCGATCTTTATGCCGCATTTTTCCGATCTCGCTGAAATATGAATTTGTGGACCTGTCATGCCAAAACAGCATGAGCAAGGTAGGCCATCCTAACCCGGCGCGGTTCGCGCGCGGCGCACCTTGCCGGCCGGCGGCCGTTCGGCGAGCATTTCGCCGACTTCGCGCAAAGTGGCGACAAAGCTTTCAAGCGCAGGCGATTTGGCGGCGCCCTTGCGCATCAGCAGGCTCACCCGGCGTACCGGCAAGTCGATTTCGACGGGAAGTACCGCGAGCACACCGCGGCGCTCCTCATCCGAAATTGTCAGTTCAACCATCGGCGCGATCTTGTCGGTCGCCAGCAACATCGCGCGCAGCATTCGCGCCGAGCCGATTTCCAGCTTGCGGCGCGGCGGTTCGACGCCGAGCCGCCAGAAGGCGTTCTCGAATTCCTGGCGCGGCTTTCCCACCACCATCGGCAGCATCCAGTCCGCCGCCGCCAGATCATGGACCGTGATTTTCCGTTTCCGCAGCAGCGGATGACCATGGCGCGCCACCACGACCAGACGGTCATACAGAAGCGTCTCGTCGGTGAGGCCAATGCTGAGGCTGTCAACGGACAAAGTCATGATAGCGAGGTCGAGTTCGCCTTTCTCTACCATTTCAGGCAGCGGGCCGGTGCTCTCGAACACCGAGACCGCCACGTCGGGGCATTTTATCTGAAAACGAAGCAATGTTTCCGGGAGCAATTGCGAGGAACCGGCCGGCATCGTTCCGATCGCAATACGTTCGCCGCCGGATGTCTTGAAAGCGGTCATGTCGTCCTCGGCGCGGCGCATTTCGGCGAGTATCGCGCGGGTATGACGCACCAGGGCCTGTGCCGGCGCGGTCAGGGCGGTGCCCCGCCGCGACCGTTCGAGCAGGGGAAGGCCGACTTTCTGCTCGAGTTGTTGCAGCGCGCGGGTCAGGGACGGCTGCGAGGTATTCAGCGCCGCCGCGGCCTTGGTGATGCTGCCGCACAGTTCGACCTGATGGAGGATAATGAGATGACGAATATCCAAGGCGCCCTCCCGCGGCGAATTCAGTCATATCAATACGGCATTACTGATCGACAGAACAATATTTCTGCTGGAGGACCCCGTTGCGCTAGTTAGGAAGCACCCGGGACCGCTGGTGCAGGCCCGGGCCCTGGATTTTGTCGCGGTGCCTATCGATGACGAATGCAACCCACCCTTCATTGACGACGGCCGTATTGATCGTCGGCGGCGGACCAGTCGGCCTTGCACTGGCGGCCGATCTCGGCTGGCGCGGCGTGTCCTGCATGCTGGTGGAGCGCCGCGACGGCAGCGTCGGACTGCCGAAGATGAATATGGTGAGCGGCAGGACGATGGAATTCTGCCGCAAGTGGGGCATTGCAGATGACGTGCGGCGCCTCAGCATGCCGGATGACTTTCCACGAAATATTCAGTTCGCCACCAGCGCCACCGGCTACGAGATCGCGCGGTTCGACTATCCGAGCCGCCGCGACAGCGCGCCGGAACATTCGCCGGTCTATCTGCAAAGATGCTCGCAACTTTATTTCGATCCTTTGCTGCAAAGGCAAGCCAAGTCGTATGGCGTCGTGGACATGCGCTACGAGACAATACTGACGCGGTTCGAGCAGGATTCCGATGGCGTTACGGCATGGCTCGAGAACGCGCGCACGGGCGAGATTGAAATTGTTCGCGCGCGCTTTCTGGCCGGCTGCGACGGCGCCGACAGTCCGGTGCGGGAGCAGCTTGGCGTTGCCCTCGTCGGCGACCTTGCACTCAGCCATTCGGGGAACATCTTTTTTACATCGGAAAGCCCGGACGTGCTGATGCCGCGCGGCAGGTCGATCATGCAATGGCTGGTCGATGAAAAAGGCTATTGGAGCGCGCTGGTCTCGGTTGACGGGCTCAACCAGTGGCGACTTGGAGTTCGCGATGTCGGCCCCGGCGGCAAGCTCAGCATGGCCGATGCCCATGCAGCGGTCCGCAAGGCTGCCGGGCGCGATTTCACATACGACATCAAGTCGGTGCTGCCGTGGACGCGACGGCGCGTCGTCGCCAAACACTATCGGAAGGGGCGCGTCTTCCTCGCGGGCGATGCCGCGCATCAATTGTCGCCGACCGGCGGGTTCGGGATGAATACCGGCATCGGCGACGCCATGGACCTGTCCTGGAAACTGGCCGCCGAACTGGACGGGTGGGCTGGGCCGGAACTGCTCGACAGCTACGAGCGGGAGCGGCTGCCGATCGCCGACCTCGCGACCAGCGAGGGCGCGCGCAACTTCTTCAAGCTCGCCTCCATCCCCTCCGGTCCGGCCATCGCGCAGCGTAGCGCGGACGGCAATCGACTGCGCCGCGAGGCCGCGCATTTCATCTACAACAACGAATTTCATCGCGAGTACGAGAGCGATGGCTTGACCTTCGGCTATCACTACGAAGGCTCCGCCATCGTGTGCACCGAGGCGGAACCGCTGCCGCAGACGGACCTGAGCCACTATCGGCAGACCGCACGTCCGGGTCATCGGGCGCCGCATGCCTGGATCGGTCCCAGTCAATCGACGCTCGATCTGTTTGGCAGAGGCTTTACGCTGTTGTGCCTCGACGGCAGCGAAAGCGAGGCCAAGCCTCTGTTGGACGCCGCCGCCGCGCGAGGCATGCCGATCCGGCTGGCGACCAGTGACCGCGCGTCGGTGCTGGCGGTGTACGAGCGGCGTATGACGTTAGTCCGTCCCGATGGTCATGTCGCCTGGCGCGGCGATGCCGTGCCGGACGATGCCGTCGGTCTGATCGATCGCGTCCGTGGCGCGAACTCCGGGACAGGCAATGCCGCGTTCGCGGTCGGCAAGCCCCTCGACTTGGTCGGTGATGCGCCATGATGACGTCCGATTATTTTGATGTCCCGTCCGATGCCGTCGTGCTGTTTCATGCCGCGCGCTCCTATTGCGCGCAGCAGGTCCGGATTGCGCTTGAAGAAAAGCAGGTCGACTGGATCAGCCGTCCGTTGAATCTGGGCCAGGCCGAGCATTTCGCGCCGGCCTATGCGCGGATGAATCCGCACATGGTGGTGCCGACGCTTACCGATCGTGGCCGGATCGTGCGGGACGCAACGCGGATCATACGTTTTGCCGACCTGCGATTCGACGGACCCAGGCTTTGCCCTGACGATCCGGACGCGATCGATCACATGGAGCGTTGGATAGGCGTCGCCGAAGCTGTGCCGGTCAAGTACCTTTCCGTTGCCAATCTTCCAGACGACCTGAGAACGCGGCAGCTCAAAGGTTGGCGCGATCGTCTGGATGCGCTGGCGCGCCTCATGAACGAACATGGCGACGATCCGGACCTGAGCGGGCTTTATCGCCGCAAGCACGATGAAATACAGGAATGGTGCCGGATCGAATCCGATACGGTGCATGCGGGAGAAATACTCCGGCAACTCGATGCTGTGTTCGATCAATTGGATGGCGCGCTCGGCGCTGCCTATCTGGCGGGACCGGATTATTCGCTGGCCGATATTGCTTGGACGGCGGTGATCTACCGTTTCACCGAGTGCGGCCTCGACCACCATTGGCACGGCGGCCGGCGGCCCCGGCTCGCCGCCTATGCCGCCCGGCTGATGGCGCGGCCGAGCACCGATGCGGCGATCACGGCGTTTCTGGACGGGCGGCGGCAATGACGGGAGGATGGCCATGGAGATTCAGGCTTTAGGATATATCGGTCTCCGCGCCGGCGTACTCGATGATTGGGCCGAATACGGCAGCAAGTTTCTCGGTCTGCAACTGGTCGAGCGCAGCAAGACGCATTTGAACTTTCGGATGGACGATCGCCGCCAGCGCCTCGTGATCGCGGCTGACACGGACAGCGCGGGCGACGGTCCGGCATTTTTTGGCTGGGAAGTCGCGGATGGTCGCGCGCTGAATTCCCTCGTCGCGCGCCTGGAAGGCGCCGGCGTGCGCGTGGAACGGCTGCCGGTCGCCGTCGCCGGCCAGCGTCGCGTCAAGGAGGGAATTGCCTTTCATGATCCGGTCGGCAACCGGCTCGAAGCGTTTTACGGCGCGGAAGTCACCAGCGATCCATTCCGTCCGGGACGGTCGATCTCCGGCTTCCGGACCGGGCCGCTCGGCATGGGCCACGCGGTGCTGCATGTGGAGCAGTTCGATGCGGCACTCGACTTCTACGCCAACGTCGTCGGTCTTCATGTCAGCGATTATTTCACGGTGCCCTACCGAGTTTATTTCTTCCACGTCAATGCGCGTCACCACAGTTTCGCGATCGTCGACAGTGGTCAGAATGGCATTCATCATTTGATGATGGAACTATACATGCTCGACGACGTCGGCCAGTGCTATGATCTTGCGTTGCGCGAAGACGGGCGGATTGCCACCACGTTCGGGCGCCATATCAACGATCACATGGTGTCATTCTATGCGCGCACGCCGTCGGATTTTTTCATCGAGTACGGTTGGGGCGGACGGTCAATCGATCCAGCGACCTGGACGCCCGAGGAAGTAACCTATGGCGCCAGCCTCTGGGGCCATGACCGCGACTGGATATCGCCGGAACGGCAGGCTGCCGCGCTCGACCTCAAGCTCAAGGCCGCGGCCGATGGCCTGCGCGCGCCGGTGAACGTGCTTGATGGCAATCACCGTCTGGCCCCGGGCGCCTGCCCGTGGTGGGACAGTGTGCGAAAAGCTGGCTGAACGCCGCGCTCAAAAACCGAGGCGCGGCTCCGGCGTCGCGATTTGCCAGATCGGCGGGAACCGATTGGCGACTGAGCGGTGCGGCATTGATCGGTTTTTCAGAATACATTGTGAAATTCCGCAGCCTTGCGACGCTGCAACAGTTTCGCTAGCCTGTTATATAAACGGTAGCCGGCACGAGTCCGGCGCAGGGTGGTTCGCCTCTTGGTTGCGTGATTGGTTGGTTTTCGTATGAACGCAAGTACTTTTCCTCCAATCCGCAATGTTCACGACATCGAGGAACTCGAGCGCGTTCCGCTCGAACAAAGGCTGCTGTCGTGGGATGCCAATGATTGGATCCGACACGGCCTTGATCTGAATCTTGAAAAAATTGCCATCCGCTATGTCGACAATGGTGACCCCGCAGACGTTGCGGTGGCGATCAGCTACGCGGAACTGAAGCACCGGACCACCCAGGCGGCGAACCTGTTGCATTCGCTTGGCGTGCGGCCGGGCGACGTCGTGCTCTATCTGCTTCCCACCATTCCGGACCTTTATACAGTGATGCTCGGCTCGCTCGCGACCGGCATCTCCTGCGGCGTCAACTGGATGCTGGAGCCGGCGCACTGGGCCGAATTGATCCGGAGTTCCGGGGCCAAGGTCGTGGTTGCGCTCGGCCCGACGCCCGGCTTTGAGATCTGGCAGAAACTCGACACCATCCGCGAGCAGATCCCGAACGATGTGCGGCTGCTGGCGGTTCAAGGGCCCGGCGGAGAAAAAATCGAACAATCCGATTTTGCAACACTCGCGGCGCGGCAGCCCGGCGACCGGCTGATCTTCGAGCACCATGCGCAGCCCGACGAGATCGCCGCCTATGTTCATTCCGGCGGCACCACGGGCGCGCCCAAACTGGTCCGGATCACCCATCGCGGCCTGTCCTACAAATTCTGGGCCAATACGCTGGTGATGGCGCACAGCGCCGACGACGTCATCTTCTCCGACTATCCGATGTTTCATATCGCCGGCTTCTTCGGCCGCGGCCTGATGGCGATCGCCGACGGCATGTCGATCGTCATCCCTTCGCCGCTCGGCGCGCGCGACAAGCGTTTCATCGAGAATTACTGGAAGTTCGTGGAGACGTTCGGCATCACGATGTTTTCCGGCGTGCCGACGACGCTGGCGCAATTGTCGAAGACGCCGCCGAAAAATGAAAATATCACATCGCTGCGCCCCTATGCCGTGACCGGTTCCACCGCGTTTCCGGCGGAGATCGCGCGCCAGTTGGAGCGGCAGATCGGGGTCCGCGTGTTCGGCTCCTACGGCGCGACCGAGTATACCCAGAACGTTGCGCAGCCGCCGCGTGACGGCGACGCGAAATACGGCTCGGCTGGGATTCGGCTGCCTTACACCCAGATCAAGATCGTTGCGCTTGATGACAACGGCGCAATCGCCCGCGAATGCGCGGCCGACGAAATCGGCCTTGTCGTGGTCAAGGGGCCGAGCATCACCCCAGGCTATGTCGACGACAAATACAATGCCGGCATTTTCATCGGCGACGGCTGGTTCAATTCCGGCGATCTCGGCCGCATCGATTCGGACGGCTACCTATGGCTGACCGGTCGTGCCAAGGACGTCATCATTCGCGGCGGCCACAACATCGATCCGCTTGTGATCGAGGAGACGCTGCTCAAGAACGGCGACGTGCTGCTGGCGGCCGCCGTCAGCAAGCCGGACGCCTATGCCGGCGAATTGCCGATCGCCTATGTCGAACTGGTCAAGGGCGCCAAGGCGACCGCCGATGAACTGATCGCCTTTGTGCAATCCCACACCCCCGAGCGCGCGGCGACGCCGAAAGAGATCATCATTCTCGACAAGATGCCGTTGACGGACGTTGGCAAGCCGCAGAAGGCGCAATTGCGGTTTGATGCGGCGCGCCGCGCATTTACCGCCGCACTCCAGGACGTTGTTGGCGGCAAGGGGGACGTCGCCGTCGACGTGGTGCCGGACTCGCAGAAGGGCAGTCGTGCCGTCATCATGATCGCGCCCGGTGACGGCGACAGCCGCGAGGCAGTGGAAGAACAAATTCGCGAGCGGATGAAATTCTATCCGACACCGTATTCGGTCCAATGGGTGAGCGGGGACCCAACCGGCAAGGTGCCAGTGACATCCACGTCGCAATAGGAGCGCACGAAACCAAACAAATGACGTAAAAAATCAATTTACAAAAAACAAAGCACGGAGGAAATGTTCATGAAGGGTCTTCAAGGGTTACGCCGTACGGCGCTGCTTGCCGCAACCACTGTGGCGCTCGTCGCCGGTTCCATGGCCGTCGGTCACGCCCAGGATAAATTCCCGACCCGTCCGGTAACCGTGATTATTCCGTTGTCGGCCGGCGGCGCCATCGACGTCTTCGCACGCGCTCTGGGCAAGGCCTTCGAACAGAGCACCGGCCAGGGTTTCGTCATTGAAAACCGGCCCGGCGCCAACACCATCGTGGCGGCGAATGCCTGCAAGTCAGCCAAGCCGGACGGCTATACGATCTGCCTTCTGACGCGCAGCACGATTTCCCTGAATCCGGCGCTCTACAAGAAGCTGTCTTACGGCCTGTCGGATTTCGAGCCGGTGACCAATCTGTTCTTCGGACAGCAGGTGATCATTCTCAGCAAAGCGGTGCCGGTGACGACGTTTGCCGAGTTTGTCGAATATTCGAAAAAGAATCCCGACAAGCTCAACTTCGGTTCTTTCGGGATCGGCGGTGACTCGCATCTGCTCATCGAATGGCTGAAACAAAAGACCGGCGCCAAGATCACCCACATTCCCTACAAGGGTGCGTCGCCCGCGCTGCTGGCGTTCAAGCGTGGCGATGTCCAGCTCATCACCTTGCTGATCGGCAATCCCGACATTATCCGTCAGATCAAAAGCGGCGAGATTACGGGTCTGTTGACGCCGGGCGCCAAGCGGTCGCCGCTCATTCCAACGGTACCCACCTTCGCCGAGGCCAAGCTCTCGGACGACGAGACAGCCTATCTGCCCTGGTTCGGAATGTTCGCTCCGAAGGGGACGCCACAGGCGATCGTCGACAAGCTGTCCACGGAAATTTCCGCCATCCTGAAGACGAAGAGCTTCGTGGAACGGTATATGACGCCGCAGGGTTTCACGCCGGTCGGCAATACGCCTGCGCAGTTTGCCAAGTTTCTGGCCAATGATCGCGATGTCGCGGCCAATCTTGTCGCCGTCTCGGGTGTGAAGCTGGACAAGTAGCGTAACGGCTCAGGTAGCGGCTCAGGCAACGGCGTCGTCGGCGCAGCGAAGCAGCGATATGAAATTTCTCCGCGGCACGCCTATCGCGATCATCGCCTGCGCCGACACTGAGCGCGAACGTTGCAGCGACCGCTTGGTCATTTCCGGCAAACGCGCGATTAAACACGCAAGGATAGGCGATGGCGCTCAACTACGAGACAATCATGGCCTATCGGCCGGGCGACATTTCGGCCGCCTACAACGCGCGCGATTGCATCCTTTATGCGCTCGGCATCGGCATCGGCATGGATCCGATGGACGAGGGCCAGCTGCAGTTCGTCTATGAGCGCAATCTCGCCGCCTTCCCGACCATGCCGTCGGTGCTGGGCTGGATGGGGCGCATGAACGATCCGGAATTCGGCATCGACGAGCGGATGGTGGTGCTCGCCGATCTGAAGGTCGTGCTGCATCGGCCCTTCGCCACCGAGGCGAAACTGATAAGCCGTGCGCGCGTGAAGGAGATCATCGACCGCGGTGCCGGCGGCAACGCCATCCTGCAATTCACCCGCGATCTCCTGGCCGAGGATGGCGCGCTTGTTGCCACCGTCGAGAACAGCACGCTGGCGCGCAAGCATGGCGGCTTCGGCGGCAAGGTAACCGAGGTGCCGGAACCGCACGCGGTACCCGAGCGCGCGCCGGATGTGCATTGCGACCTGCCGACGCCGCCCAATCTGGCGTTGCTGTTTCGCCTCAACGGCGATCTCAATCCGCTGCATGCCGATCCGGAGCGCGCTAAGGTGGCCGGCTTTCCGCGACCGATCCTGCACGGGGTCGCGAGTTTCGGCGTCGCCGCGCACGCGATCCTGCGCACGCTCGCCGACTATCAGCCGGCGCGGCTCGCCAGCATCGAGGCGCGGTTCTCGCGGCCGGTGTTTCCGGGCGAGACCATCCGCACCGAAATGTGGACGGACGGCCCGCAGGTGTCGTTCCGTTGCCGAATTGTCGAGCGTGACGAAATTGTCCTGACCAACGGGCTTGCGGTCTTGAGGTGAATGATGGGTTGGGACAACACCACGCTGTTTGTCGACGACAATCCGGGCGACCGCGCCTTTCGCGAAGAGGTGCGGACCTGGATCGCGGAGAATTGTCCGACCGAGCTTTGCAATCGTTCGACCCGGATCGATCCGCCGGAACTCAAGCCGTGGCATCGCAAGCTCTTTGAGCGTGGCTGGATCGCGCCGCACTGGCCGAAGGACTACGGCGGCATGGGCGCGACACTCACCCAGCAGATCATTCTGTTCGAAGAGATCAGCCGGGTCGGCGCACCGACGCCGTTTCCGCATGGTCTGAATTTCATCGGCCCACTGATCATCGAAGCCGGCACGCCGGACCAGAAGGCCAGGCATCTGCCGCCGATCCTGACCGGCGATGTCACCTGGTGCCAGGGCTATTCCGAACCGGGCGCCGGCTCCGATCTCGCCAGTCTCCAAACCCGCGCGGTGCTGGACGATGACACCTTCATTGTCAGCGGCCAGAAGACCTGGACCACCAACGGCCATTTCGCCGACTGGATGTTCGCGCTGGTGCGCACCGATCCCAAGGCGCAGCCGCGTCATGCCGGCATCACCATGCTGCTGATCGACCTCAAGACGCCCGGCATCACGGTGCGGCCGATCCAGACCATCAAGGGCGATGCCGAATTCGCCGAGGAATTCTTTGTCGACGTGCGCGTGCCGCAGGAGAACATGCTGGGCCCGCTGAACGGCGGCTGGCGGGTCGCCAATACGCTGCTGGGCTCGGAGCGCTTTACCACCGGCCATCCGCGCAACGCGGCGGTGATCCTCAACAAGGCGCGCCAGGTTGCCGACTATTCCGGCGCGGTCCGCGACCCGGCCTTCCGTCACCGGCTCGCGCTTCTGGAAATCGATCTTTTGGCGTTCGCCGCCTATTACCGCCACGCCGCGAGCCTGCACGCCGCGGGCAAGGCGCCGGTGTCGATGGCGCCGGTCATCAAGATTGCCGGCGGCGAGATCGGCCAGCGCGCCTCCGAATTGCTGGTCGATGCGGCCGGCCCGCTTGGTGCCGGCGTCGAAGACCTGTCGATCGGCAATGTCGCGATCAATCCGGCCGCCGAAATGTTCGAGATGCGCCGCATCACGGTCGGCAGTGGTTCGGTGGAGATCCAGCGCAACATCATCGCCAAGCGCGTGCTTGGCCTGCCGTCGTGACGGCGGGAGATCAGGGCGATGGAACTGCTGCTCGATGAAGCACAAAGCCTGCTGCGCGATGCCGCCGCGCGGCTCTGCGCCGACAAGGGCGGTCCGCGCCGCGCGCGCGCGTTGCGCAACGCCGGCGTCGAACACGATGCGCAAGCGTGGGACGCGATCGTCAAAGCGGGCTGGCTGTCCACCATGGTGGCAGAAGACCATGGCGGCCTCGGCCTTGGCGCGTTCGATCTTGCGCTGGTGGTCGAGGAGGCCGGCCGGCAGATGCTGATGACGCCGCTGGTGGAATCCGCGGCCGCCGCCTGGGCACTGTCGCAGGCCGCCGCCGGGCAGCCCGTGCCGCCGGCCCTGGCCGGTATTCTTGACGGAACCAGCCTCGTGATCGCGGCCACGCAGTCGCGGGACTGGCGCTATGACGGGGCATCGGCGCCGGACGGACTGCGGCTCGATGGCGGACGCGCAGCGCTCAACGGCACGGTCGCATGGATTCCGTTTGCCGGCATCGCCGATGCGTTGCTGGTCGACGCGACCGGCAGCCATGGCGAGGCGTTCATTGCCCTGGTGCCGCGCCAGGCCCCCGGGCTGTCGATCGCCACGGCGCGCAATGTGGATGGGTCCACAAGCACCACCTTGTCTTTTCGCAACGTGGCCGTTGCCGGCGATACTGCCGTTGCGCGCGGCGACAGCGCCGCCGCGCTGACAGGCCGCCAGCGTGAATTATTGCTTCTGCTGACCGCGGTCGAACTGCTGGGCCTTGCGGAAGGCGCCTTCGCCATCACCACGGACTATCTGAAACTGCGCCAGCAATTCGGCCGGCCGATCGGCAGCTTCCAGGCGCTGCAGCACCGCATCGTGAATTGCCATGTTGACCTTGAACTCAGCCGCTCGCTGATCTTCCGGCTGCTGACGGCCTGGGACGACGGCACCTGTCATCCGGCGATGATCTCGGCGGCGAAGGCGCGCATCGCCCGCGGCGCGCTCGAGACCGTGCGCACGGCGCTGCAACTGCACGGTGCCATCGGCTACACCGACGAGCACGATATCGGGCTTTATTACAAGCGCGCCACCGCGCTCGCGGCCAAGTACGGCAACGAGATCAACCACGTCAATCGCTTCTCGGCGCTGACGTGGGAATTGGCGGAGGGCGGCGCGTGAGCGCGAATTTCCTGTTGAGCGCGATCGACGATCGCGGCGTCGCGACCTTGACGCTCAACCGGCCGGACAAGGCCAACGCCTATGACCCCGTAATGCTCGATGCGATCGGCGCCCAACTGGAAGGTTGGCGCGGCGATGCAGCCGTTCGCGCCGTCGTCCTGCGTGGCGCCGGCAAGCACTTCTCGGCCGGGGCGGCCGTCGGCGCGCCTTCTGCTGCCGCGGCCGGTGCGCCGCCGGAGCGTCTGCGCAATACCGTCGAAGTCTGTCTCACGCTCGACGCCATGCCGCAGCCGACAATTGCCGTCATTCAGGGCGCCTGTATCGGCGGCGCGGTGGCGCTGGTGAGTTGTTGCGACTGTGTGCTTGGAGCCGAAGACTCGTCCTTTGGCCTGCCCGAAGTGCGGCTCGGCTTCGCGCCGGGGCCGCTTGTCCCGTTCTTCGTCCGCGCCATGGGCGCGCGGGCACTGCGCCGCCATCTTCTCAGCGGCGAACGCTTCTGGGCGAGCGAAGCCCAGCGCATCGGCCTGGTGCATGAAATCTGTGACCGGGTGGCGCTTGATGCCCTGACCGAACAGATCGTCGATCACTATCTCAAGGCCGCTCCCGGTGCGCTGGCGCAAGCGAAAGCAGCGTTGCGCGATCACGCCGAACTTCCGGGCATGGAGTGGTTTTCCGACAGGCAGGCCGCGTTCGACGAAGCGGCAGGATCGGCGGAGGCGGAAGAAGGCCGTGCCAGCTTCCGGGAAAAGCGCAGTCCGAACTGGTACCGGCCGCGTTAAGCCTGAACCGGTTGCGCCGGAACGCCAAACAGCGCCGCGGCGTTTCCTGAAATGATCATGTCTTTCTCATCATCGGAAAGCCGCGTGGACTTGCGAACAAACTCGACCGGCTCCTCCTCGCCGACCGGGAAGTCCGAACCAAGGATGATGCGGTCGGCCCCGACCTTGTCAACGAGGCGCTCGAGAATTTCGACGTCGTAGACGCAGCTGTCGTAATAGAAGAATTTCAGATAGTCGCTTGGCGAACGGGTCATGTTGACACGCGTCAACGGCTTTTCCACATAGTTACGATCGAGGCGCCCGATGTAATACGGCAGGTAGCCGCCGCCATGCGCGACGCAGATCTTCAATTTGGGAAACGCGTCGAGCACGCCTTCATACATCAAGGAAGCCATCGCCATCGCCTCCTCGAAGGGCTGCCCAATCGAATTCCAGATCTGCCACGGGCCCTGGCGCGGGTCGGTCACTCCCGAGGGATGCAGGTAGATGAGCGCGCCAAGCGTCTCGGCCGTTTCCCAGACCGGCCACAGACGCCGATCGCCGAGTTCCATGTCACCGGCCGAGCTCGGAATCTGAACACCAATAAAGCCGAGATCGTTTATGCAGCGTTTCAGTTCGGCGACGGCGTGCGAAGGGCTGTGAAGCGGGATCTCTCCGAGCCCAAGGAACCGGTCGGGATGGCCCGCGATCATGTCCGCGATGCGGGCATTGAGCCGCTGCTGCATTTTCAAGGCCTCATCGGGAGGCGCCCAACAGGTCGGCGTCATGACGCTGCTGACCGACAGGGCCTGCACATCGACGCCGGTGCGATCCATGATGTCGAGACGCACAGTCATGTCCCGCATTGCCGTGGCATTCTTCGCGGCCCACGCAGCCGTCTCCTGCCGCATCGCGTCGGTGATACGCTCCGCCGGTGGATCAATGTACGGCGTCCGGTGGTCCTTGGCCCATTCCATGATTTCCGGAATATTCATATGCGCGTGGATGTCGACCGAGCGCGAGCCGGCGGGGCGAACTTTTGCAGTCATGGTTGTGGGTTCCTGATTCCATCGAGCAAGAAGGCGGGCGGCGTGGCCTCGGTGACGAGACTGACGATGAGCTGGATTTTCATTCTATATCGTCATTGTAGGTCTACGGCATCCGCCATTGTCGCTCGAACGTCGTTCATGCGATAATGAAAATACAGGGCGGTACCAAATGACGAAACGTACAAAGACAAGACGTGATGACAGCGCGGTGGCCGGACCGGAGCCGGCGACGCCTGCCGGGCCATCCGCGGATGCCGCGCAAGACGCCGTCGCCGCCGATGATCAGGTCGCTGCCAGCAACTTGTCATTGCATGAACTGTTCGACCGGCAGGTCCGGGATATTCTCGACGGCAGCGATCTCGACGAAGAACAGAAGCAAAATATTCTCGTTGCGATGAGTTGCCCGTGCTGCGGCGGCGGCGCGTTCTCCTATACGACAAAAATCCGGCACCGCAGCTGATATCCAAAACCATCTTTCGTTCGGCCGGTCACGATGCCTGCTGGCCAGCGGCCGGGGCCGTGCCCGCATTGGCTTCGGCGTTCCGATGCGCGCGGAGTTCCCGGCTGGCGGTGACGTCGATCTCGAATGTCGTTGGATCGATCACGACGCCATAGGACTCGGCCGCGGCTTCGACCGAAATATAGCCCTGCTGGACGTCGCTCTGGACGTCTTCCATCGGGCGTTCGAACGGCGCGCCATGACCGCCGCCGCCGCCGGAGTGCAGGCGGAATGCGTCGCCCTCCTTGAGGCGGCGACCAGCACCTTGGCGTTGGGGAAGTCGTTCTTCCAGGTCCCCGTTGAGGCGCAAGGCGACGCGGTTGCCGGTGCCGTCGAGGCCGCCTTCGAGGCCCCACGGCCGGCAATGGGCGCGGTCGATCTGGGTGTTGACCACGATGTTGGTGCGCGCGCGCACGCACGGCGCTCGATGCCGAGGCCGCCGCGATGGCGGCCGGCGCCCGCCGGAATTCGCCACCAGCGCGATAGCGCTCGATCACGATCGGGAATTTCGCCTCGGCCTGCTCGTTCGGGCTGTTGTGGGTGTCGCCGTCGTTGATGCAGACGGTGCCGGATACGCCGTCCTCGTTGTGCTTGGCGCCCCAGCCGCCGCCGAGCGGGCCGAAATTGCCGATGAAGAATTCCGAGCGTTCGCGGGTTGATGCCGTGGAAGGCGGCGACCAGCAGGTCGGCGTGGTGGCCGGCGATGATGCGGTCGGGAATCGCCGGCGCCAGCGCCTTGAAGATCGTGTCGATGATGGTCATCGGGAAGGTCATCCACCAGCGCATCGGCGCCGGCCGTGTCGCGCTGACGACCCGGCCCGGCGGCACGATGATCTTGAGGTTGCGGAACGAGCCGTCGTTGATCGGATAATCGGTCGGCGAGGTGAGGCACTTGTAGGCGACCTGCGCGCAGGCGTAGCCGGTGGTGATGCCGGAATTGTAGAAGCCGCGCACCTGCTTGGACACGTCGGTCAGGTCGACGGTCATCTCGTCGCCCTTGACGATCACCTTGACCCGGATCGGGATCGCGCTTGCCGACGTCGACGCCGTCGTCGTCCATGAACGATTCGGCCTCGTAGACGCCGTCGGGGATCGTCTGGGTGCGCGCGCGCGCCGCCGCTTCGGCCTGGTCCATGATCGCGGCGATGCGACATCGAGCACCGGCCCTTGGCCGTAGCGGTCGAGCAGTTCCAGAAAGCGCCGCTCGCCGGTCTTGACCGCGGTGATCTGCGCGCGCAGGTCGCCCATCGCGCGGCTCGGCAGGCGCACGTTCTGCGGATGATGTCGACCAGGTCCTCGATTGACCGTCCGCGATCCTGATACTTGACGATCGGGATCTGCAGGCCTTCGGAATAGATGTCGGTGGTCATGCCGCCGAGCGTGCCGCCGATGTCGAGCCAGTGCGCCATGCAGCAGGAGAAGCCGACCAGCTTGCCCTTGTGGAAGATCGGCAGCGTGAAGGTGAAGTGATTGAGATGGCTGCCGGTGATGTAGGCGTCGTTGGTGACATAGATGTCGCCCGGCTTGATGTTCTCGATGCCGAAATGGCGGATCTTCGCCTTCACCGTCTCCGCCATGCCGCGGATGAACATCGGCAGGCCGATGCCGATCGACACGGTCTCGCCCTCCGGCGTGAACAGGCCGGTGGTGAAGTCGAGCGCCTCGTAGATGATGATGTTGTAGGCGGTGCGCATGAGGTTGGTCTTCATCTCCTCGGTCACCGCGATGACGCCGTTGCGGATGATCTCGGTGACGACCGGATCGACCTTGCGCTGCGCGCGCGCGCTTCGCGCTTGGAGCGCGACTTGTGGTCTTTGCCTTGGCTGGCTTTGCCTGGCTTGACTGCTGTCTTGACTTTGCGTCTTGCTTGGCCATGCATGCCAGTGTTCGCCTCCTGCGACCGCGATCACCAGATTGCCGTAATCGTCCACCGTCACCGGTCGCCGGGCAGCAGCACGGTGGTCGAGGCGTGCTCCTCGATCAGCGCCGGGCCGGTGATCTGGTTGCCGGCGAGCAGCTCGCCGCGCTGATAGGTCGGCGTCTTGTGAAGCCGCCTTGCTCGCCGAAATAGACCTTGCGCTTGCCGGTGAAGGCGCTCTTCGGCGGCGTGCGTCTGTCCGCGCGCGTATCTTCTCGCTGCGGCGGCTTGCGCATCAGGCCGGTGACGGTCGAGCGCAGGCTGACGATTTCGGCGCGCTCGTCCGGCGCCGAGGTGCCGTAGCGCTGCAGGTGCACGGCGTCGAAGTGGCGCTTGATCGCCTTGCGGTCCTGCTTCGTGAACACCGCCATCGGCAGGTCGACCGTCACCGCGTGCTCCTGCCCGACGTAGCGCATGTCGGCGGCGCGCTTGATGCCGATCTTGCGCGGCGTGACCGAAGTCGCGGCGATCGCATCGCGGCCCTGGTCTTCCAGCTCGCTGATAGATCTCCTCGATATCGTCGAACGGGGCGTCTTCGAGGCGGTCAGCCAGGTGCGGACGTAGTCGTAGCGCAGGTCGGAGAACAGCATGCCGAAGGCGGAGAACACGCCCGGCGCGAACGGGATGATCACCTTGCGGATGCCGATCTCGCGCGCGACCGCACGGCATGCAGCGGCCCGGCGCCGCCATAGGCGACCAGCGCGAAGTCGCCGGCATCGAGGCCGCGTTCGGTGGTGACGCCCTTGACCGCATAGGACATCGCGGTCGCGGCGATGCGCAGGATGCCGTCGGCGGCCTGCGATACGTTCATGCCGAGCGGCTTGGCGATCCGGCTCTCGAGCGCCTGTTCCGCCGCTTCGACGTCGAGCGGCATCTCGCCGCCGAGGAACCGGTCGGCGCCGAGCCGGCCGAGCACCAGATTGGCGTCGGTCACGGTCGGCTCACGGCCGCCGCGGCCGTAGCAGGCCGGGCCGGGCTCGGCGCCCGCGCTCTGCGGGCCGACGCGCAGGCCGCCGTCCTCGACTCGCGCGATCGAGCCGCCGCCGGTGCCGACCTCGAAGATGTCCATCATGGCGATCTGAACCGGCAGCGCCTGGTCGTAGCCGCCGATCAGGGCGCTGCCGGTGGTCAGCGCCTCGCCGTCGTAGATGACGCCGGCCTTGGCGGTGGTGCCGCCCATGTCGAAGGCGATGGCGTTCTCGATTCCGAGCGTGGCACAGCGCCTGGGTGCCGATGACGCCGGCCGCCGGGCCGGATTCCAGCATGCGGATGCATTGGCGACTGCGCCTGGTCGGCTTCGTAGAGGCCGCCGGTCGACTGCACGACCAGGAACGAGCCGTCGAATCCGGCCTCGCGAATATGTGCGTCGATCTCGCCGACATAGCGCCGGACCTTCGGGCCGATATAGGCGTTGGCGGCGACGGTCGAGCAGCGCTCGAACTCGCGGTATTCCTGCGACAGTTCATGCGAGGCGGACACGAACATGTCCGGGTGATTGGCTTCCAGAATGGCCTTGGCGCGCGATTCGTGATCGCTGTTGGCGTAGCAGTTCAGGAACAGGATCGCGACCGCCTCGACGCCGCGCCTGGCGAGCATTTGACCGAGCGCGACGATCTCCTGGTCGTCGAGCGGGATATCGATCTCGCCGTCGGCAAGCATGCGCTCGTTGACCTCGAAGCGCAGCGCCCGCTCGATCAGCGGCTCATGCTTCTTGAAGAACAGATTGTAGGCATCCGGCCGGTTGATCCGGCCGATCTCGTAGATGTCGCGGAAGCCGTGGGTGGTCAGCAGCGCGGTGGCCGCGCCGGTCCGCTCCAGGATGGTGTTGATGGCGATGGTCGAGCCGTGCAGGAACAGTCCCGCCGAGCGATAGTCGGTGCCGGCCTTGTCGACGCCGGCATTGATGCCTTCGACCAGCTGCTGCGGGGTCGACAGCGCCTTGCCGAAAATGAGCTTGCCGCTGCGCTCGTCAAAAACGGCGATGTCGGTGAAGGTGCCGCCGATATCCGCGGCAAGGCGAAAGCTCGGATCGTTCTTGGCAGTGTTTTTCTTGGTCGGCTTGGATTGCGGTGCCATCAATATTGCTCTGCTGTCTCATGGCTGGGTTTGCCGCGGAATTCATCGAAATTCCGGCGGATGCTAACGGCGCATCGCCAGGCAATATTCGCTTGGCAGGTGAAGGTGGACGCGCGACCCGCGCGCGGGGACGTTGGATGGGTGCAGTTGCAGCCGGAGCCGCTCATTGCCGACGGCGACCGTGCATTCGATGATATTGCCAAGATAGATGATGGCCTCGACGTTGCCCGGCACGACATTGCTGTCACCCAATGACGATGGGTCGCTGGCGAGGACAATGTTTTCCGGTCGAACCGTCAGCACCAGCGCTTCGCCGACGCGCATGTCATTACCGACGGGACATTGCAACCTGCCCAAGGCGCTTTCGACCATTGCGACGGGCTGCGCGTTGACGATTTCAATCGCGGCGATGCGTCCGGGCAGGATATTGGTCTTGCCGATGAAATCCGCGACGAACTCGCCGCTTGGCCGATTGTAAATCCCGGTAGGCGAACCCTCCTGAACGATCGCCCCGTCATTCATCACGGCAATGGTATCGGACATCGTCAATGCTTCGATCTGCTCGTGGGTCACGAACAGCGTGGTCACGCGCAGGCGCTCGACGACGTCGCGCAATTCGCTGCGCATTTCCTCGCGCAATTTGGCGTCGAGATTGGACAGCGGCTCGTCCAGCAGAAGGACCCGCGGCTCGGCCACCAGCGCGCGGGCGAGCGCCAGCCGCTGCTGCTGTCCGCCGGACAGAAACGGTGCCGGCCGGTCTTCCAGACCATCGAGATGCACCAGTGCGAGCGCACGCATGACCTGGTCGCGAATGTCACGCCGCGCCGGCCGCGGCCGCTTGTGTCGCAGCGGAAAGGCGACATTGTCGAACACCGTCATGTGCGGCCAGATCGCGTAGGACTGGAACACCATGCCGATATTGCGGTGATAGGGCTCGACCCAGATCTTGCGCTCTGACGAGAAGACGATGTCGCCGGCAATCTCGATTTCGCCGCGATCCGGCCGTTCCAGGCCGGCGACGCAGCGCAACGTCGTGGTCTTGCCGCAACCGGACGGGCCGAGCAACGTGTAGAATTCGCCTTCCTTGATGTCGAGCGAGATGCCTTTGACGGCGGTATGTTCGCCGTGCGCCGAGCGGTAGGTCATCCAGAGGTCGCGAATTCGGATCATCGGCTCGGCCTGCTGTTGTCCGTCATGCCGACAATGCCGACCCGACGCGCGATCAGCCAGTAGAGCAGAAGGAAGGGCACCATCAACACCAGCATCATGAGGGCGGCGGCTGATGCGCGGCCGTAGGACGACGATTGCACATAGCCCCAGACCAGAACCGAAAACGGCATGTTGGTGCTGGATGCCAGCACCACCGGCAAGGTCAGTTCGCGGTAGGTGAGTAGCGCAATCCAGATCCAGGCATAGAGCATGCTCGGCGCCAGCAGGGGGACGAGCACGGAACGCAACACGCCGGCGGTGCCGGCGCCGCTGACATGGGCTGCCTCATCGAGTTCACGATGGATCTGGATGAGCGCGCTGTTGGTCATCCGCGTGCCGTAGCTCAGTCGCGCGATACAATAGACCAGAACGAGAATCCAGATCGTTCCATAGATCGGCACGATACGGTTCAGCGCGAACAGCGCCAACAACAGCGCGGCAATGCTGAAGACGATCGGCGGCACGGTCACCGGCAGGAAGGCGAAGAAGTCGAACACCGCTCGGCCCCGGGTCTTGGAACGCAGCACGACGAAAGAGACCGCGACACTGATCGCAACGGTGATCGTCGGCACGATCAGCATGAGGAAGACGGTATTGCTGACGCTGCGCGTCAGCAGATCGGTCGGTATGCTGCGGAAATTGTTGAATGACGTCTGCGCCAACGCGGCCGCGGAGGGCAGTTGCAGATAGGGCAGGGCCGATGCCCAGCCCAGCATCAGCAACGGCATTACCTGGCTGATGATGAAGAATGCCGCCACGAAACAGATCGCGGGCGTTCTGAGCCGCCGCAGCGGAATGATCCGGGGGCGATAGGCCTTGCCGGTCACGACCGCGTAGCGCGGGGCCTGCCGCTGGATGTGGCGGTACCAGAAGCTCATCAGCAAGGCCAGCGCAACCATGATGACGCCAAGCGTTGCGACATTGCCGTATTCCGGCAATCCCTCGGTCGGCGTCAATTGATAGAAGACATAGGTCGAGAAGGTGTAGATGCGGCTGGTCAGGCCCAGGATGGCGGGAACGTCGAAAGCGGCGAAGCATACCGCAGCGACATAGATCGCGGCGGCCAGCAGCCCGGGAAACAACACCCGCAAGGTTACCTTGACGCTGGACTGCCAGGGATTGGCGCCGCTCATGGCGGCGGCTTCCTCGAGCGAAGGGTCCATCGAACGCAGCGCGACGGACACCATGATGAATGTCAGCGGTGTCAGGCTGAAGCCTTCGACAACGCCCATTCCGAGGATGGATGCAATGTTGAACGGCGCCTGGGTCAGTCCGAACAATCCCATCAGGGCCTGGTTGATCACGCCGATCCGGGGGTGCAGCAGGAACACCCATCCGAGCGCGACCGCGAAGCCGGGTATCAGCAGCGCGACGGTCATTAGAGTGAAAACAACCGGCTTGCCGGGAAAGTCGGTGCGTTCGACCAACCACGCGATCGGAAGCGCCAGCGAAAACGCCACGATCAATGTCACAATCAAAAAGAGGAAAGTGTTCCGAAGAACCCGGTAGGTGAACGGATCAAGAAAGACGTCCGCGTAGTTCTGCAAGGTGTAACCGAGATCGGGGTCGCCTGGCGTGCCGGAAACAAAGCTCAGCCAGAGGATCGTCGCCAGCAATGCCATGACACAGAACGTTGCAAGGACGACGATTGCGATGATCGTTGTCTGTGCAAGGTCAAAGCGGCGCCATGCCGAAGGGTGAAGCGTCGTGGCCGTCGTCACGGCTGTGTCTCCACGAAAAGCCGCGACCGGAGGGTTCCAGGTCGCGGCGTCAGTCCGGCAAGAATCAGCGGCGACGGATGATCTTGATGAGGTCGCGATGTTCCTTCGCGATACCCTGATTGGTTTTCCACCAGTCGACATTCACTTCGGTAAATTTGACGCCCTTGTCCTGCAACGCTTTGACTCGCTGGGCGGCATGCGATCCGGGATAGAGGTCGAGATCCCAGCCGTAATAGTCCCAGACCACCTTTTCTTGTCCCTCGGGCGAGGACAGGTAGAGCGTGTAGAGAATGGCCGCATTCGGATGAGCCGTGTGCGCGGGAATTGCCAGGTACGAGAATCGCCTCTGGGCGATGTCCGGAATGATGTGGGTGTCGAGAATGCCCTTGCCGCGGAAGCGCAGCCGGTTCTGCGACCCGCCCATGCAATCCAGCACCAGCGCCGGCGTCTCTCCGGACGCGATCCGGTCCTCGGCTTCGCAACCGATCAGGCCGGAAATCTGGCCGGACATTTTCTTGATGAAGTCTTCCGTCTTTTTGTCGCCCCATTTGTTGTCCGCCAGCATCACGTCGAAGCCGGCCAGAAACGGCGTGGTCACGAACTTGCCCTTGTATTGCGGCTTGAGGACATCCGCGATTGACTTGATCTCCGGCACCCAGGTTGCGACCTTGGTATTGTAGTTGATGCCGGGAAGCCCGGTCATGTAGCGCAGCGCCTTGTGGTCGCCTTCGACCAATTCAGGCTTGATGCGGTCCGGCATCAGTTTGGCCCAGTCGACTTCAAGAAACAGGCCGCGGGTCAGATAGGGCGTGATCTGGATCGCGGTCGCAACATAGACGTCGCCCGATGACGGTTGGCCGGCCTGCTTCTCCTGATAGAACGCAGCGGCCAGCGGCGCGAATGGCGGTCCCGGAACCCATTGGATATCAAGATCGACGCCGAACATCTTTTTGATTCCGGCCTGCGCCACCTTGGCGCCGTCCGCGGCGCCATTGACGCTGGTCGTCGAGCGCAGGATCAGCTTGCCTTCCTTCTTGGCGCCTTCAATGACCTTTGCCAGTTCGGGCGTCACTTTTGCTGTTTGCGTGACGGCCGTGCCCAATCCGAACGCGGACGCAGCCATGACAATGGACAGAGCCGTCAGAATTCTACGCTTCATTGCCAGTCCTCCCTGTTTTTGGTTCGCGCCTAGATGCGCGGTTTGGAATGTCCATCCACGCTAAGCGGTCCGGCGCGCCATCGACGCCGCGCCGGCGCGTTGCACACGCCCACCGCATGGACATTTTCGGCGCCTCAATGCCGGGTATCATTACAAGAAATGCGGGACGGCGGCGCCGCGCGACGTAGCAGCATTGGCCGATTTGCCGCGCGCGATTTCGCCGCTGATCGGCATGATCGCGTGCGCTCAGATTCAGCTATTGAAGTCGGGTGGCCGCCAATGATTCCAGCTCGCACGCTGCGATCCTTCCTCCCCCGTCGTTTCGTCATCATTGTTGACGCGCGAATAGCCTGTGCGCGACATGTCATTTTTGGATTTATTGCATGTGAATCCACACTGTGCAATTCATTTCGCAATCGACAATGGCGGGAGATGGCGCTTTGCCGCTGACAAATGGTTGTTCGACATCTTCGGTAGTGTTCAAAAAATTGTAACGCATGGGACGTGCACGCATGGTGAGTGATCCATCCGATCGCGCTGCTCTGGTCGAGTTGCGCAAGGGCGTCCAGTCGGTCGAACAGGGCGCGCGGCTGCTGGAAGCGCTGATCCGTTCCAGGCGTGCATTGCCATTGCGGTTGCTGGCGCAGATGGCCGATATGTCGCCGAGCACGGCACACCGTTATCTGGCGAGCTTCATTCGCGTTGAACTGATCGTTCAGGATCCCGCCACCGGGCACTATGATCTCGGGACATTGGCGTTGCGGCTCGGGCTTGCCGCGCTCAACCGCAATGACTTCATCCAGATTGCCGACGATCATCTGCGCGAGTTGACGCTGCATTTGAACATGGACGGCCATATCTCGGTCTGGGGCGATTACGGTGCCACCATCATCCGCCAGCGCGACACCATCGTTCCATTCCTCAATGTGCGGCTTGGCGGCGTGTTGCCGCTGATCAGATCCGCCACCGGACAAATCTTTCTCGCCTATCAGTCGCGGGACAAGACCCGGCCGTTGCTGCAGGCCGAGCTCGCGCGGTTCGAGAGAGACCGTCCGAGCGAAGCGGACATCGATCGGATGCTGGATGAGGTCCGCGCCAACGGCTTTGCGACGATTGACGGTACGATGGTGGCCGGGCTGCGGGCGGTCTCGGCACCGATTCTTGATCTGCAAGGCAATCTGCGGGCGGCGATTTCCCTGGTGAGTTCCGATCCCGGCATTGTCCGTGTCCCCAACGATGCCATCGGCAGTCTGATTGAGGCGGCGGCAGCCATTTCCCGGAAGCTGGGGTGGGAGCCGGAAGGGAAGCTGAGCTCGAGCTAATGACATTGGCAAGCCGGCACTCGCCGGGCCATGTGCCGTGTTCGATGCCGGTGCCGCGGCCGGGGCGCGATATCGCGTCTGGATTTGACCTGACCGCAAGCCTGAATAGCGCTCGTGTCGGAGCTAGACGACCGACCGCAATTTTCCTATATCTCCCCCGCTTCCCGAAAGCTGTCATGGACGCTTTGGTTGCCGCGATGACGCCATTTTGACGTTGTGGATGGCGCTGCATCTCGCTAACGCGTTGATATGACTGGGATGGCGGAGTAGCTCAGCTGGTTAGAGCAGCGGAATCATAATCCGCGTGTCGGGGGTTCGAGTCCCTCCTCCGCTACCAATTCGTGCTTTTGGACTGTGCTTTTCGGTAACCGTGCTTTTCGGCAATTTGGTCCTTGGCTCCGGGCGTTTCGCGTGGCGTTGGCGGTTTGAGCTCTATGCCTGCCATCCCGCATCGCGAGCGGTAATTTCCGGGCGATCCGGGACGGTATTCATTTAATCCAGCGGCCTGGGTCCGGGCGACGTCTGAGGCGGCGCCGTTCAGGCTTGACCCGTGCGGCAACGCGCATTTCGACGTGTTCGTGTTTCGGGCTGCTACTCTAAGTCGCATTAGGGAATTTTTTGGCAACCATCATCTGCTTCTGTCGGGCTTGAATGTCGATTTCTTGTCGTTTCGGCGCCGCTTTGGCGGTGGAATTAAGGCATCGTAATCACGACTCGGATATACAGATCGCAGGTGTATACGAATCATCCGGCCGCGGAACAATTCCGGTCGCTTGATGTCGATACCGCTTGATATCCGCAACCGGAACCGTGCCATGACAGTCATGACGTCGGAATCGTCACTGGACCAACCTCAGCGTTGGCGCGCTGTCGCCGCGGCTTCGGTTGGAAATGCGCTGGAATGGTTTGACTTCGTGGTCTTTGGCTTTTTCGCCGGGACAATGGCAAAGGTCTTTTTCCCGGCAGGCGACGAGACAGTCGCACTGCTGTGGACCTTCGCGACATTCGGTCTGACATTTTTCATCCGCCCATTCGGGGCCATCGTCCTCGGGAACTATGCCGATCGGTACGGCCGCAAGGCCGCGCTCACGCTGAGCATCGTATTGATGGTGGCGGGATCGGCGGTGATCGCGTTTGCGCCGACTTATGCAGCCGTCGGTATTTTGGCACCAATCATTATATTGATTGCGCGCATGGCGCAGGGGTTTTCAGTCGGCGGCGAGTTTGGCAGCGCAACGGCCTTCCTGGCGGAGCAGGATCCGCAGCGGCGGGGTTTTTACGCCAGCTGGCAATTCGCCAGCCAGGGCTTGACCACCATTCTGGCGACCGGCTTCGGCGTGGTCTTGACCGGGCTGCTAAGCGTCGACCAGTTGAATATGTGGGGCTGGCGTATCCCGTTTTTTTTCGGGCTGTTGATCGGTCCGATTGCCTATTACGTCCGCGTGCATCTCGACGAGACCTTCGAATTTCGGTCGATCACAGCGAGCCGGAAGCCGCTGCAGGACGCGCTCGCCGGCAACAAAAGCCGGATGTTGATTTCATTCGGGGCGGTCGTTCTCTGTACGGTGGCGACCTATACCGTCCTGTTCATGCCGACCTATGCGACGCGGCAGTTGGGACTGGCGGCGACCGGGAGCTTCTTTGCTGCGTTCCTAACCGGCGCCATTCAGTTTGGCCTCGCTCCAATGTTCGGATCCTTGTCGGATCGCTATGGCCGGCTGCCGTTCACCGTCACGGCGGCCGTCATCATGCTGGTAACAATCTATCCGCTGTTCTTCTGGCTGGCGTCCGTGCCCACGCTGGCGACCTTGCTGGTCGTACAGGCGTTCATCGGCGTGTTGATGGCGGCCTATCTGGGGCCGCTTCCGGCGCTGATGGCGGAGCTTTTCCCGACCAAGATGCGAACGACCGGACTTTCGATCAGCTATGCCTTTGGCGTCACGATTTTCGGCGGATTTGCACCGTTCATCAATGCGTGGCTGATTCAGATGACAGGCAGCAAGCTCGCACCCAGTTTCTATCTGATGCTCGCGGCTGCAATCAGTCTGGTGGCATTGAATGCCGCACGCCGGATTGGATTTAAATAGCGCCATTCGAAAGCGTCTTGGCGTTCCTGAATTTGCTTCTAATTTTAATGATTTTGGGAAGCCAGGCTTAACCATGGCAAACAATGGATTGCGCGGTGAAGGTTGCGCTGCGCCCGCTTGATTGGCGACATCAACCATGTCGAAAAATAGCGAAAAAGCGCCTAATGTTATCATGATGCGCCCTTGGCCGTCTCTGGTCGGGTCTTGCTAAATCCTTCGATAACCATATTCGTCGACGCAGATTGAGATCGTCACCGGCAAGCCGTCTTTGATTATTAGTTCTAATTTCGATTTCGCGGACGCTGTTCTTTAACAAATATCGTCAAGTATACCACCGCGAGCCGGAACGCAGTCGTCGTGCATTGGAATACAGTCGGGCCCGGGATATGAGGATCAACGCTGCGAGGGCCTGGTTCGTTGACAGGTGGGAACGATCGGTTCCCGATCAGAAGTTCTATTTTGACCTGGTCGACGCCCTTTACAGCACACCCAAGTCGATATTCAGCGCGACCGTTGCCGCGCTCCTGCTCATCGCAATTTCATGGGCGCTGACGGGCGACAAGTTCTACCTTTCATTCTTTGTCGCCTTCTTGCTTGTCGGTATCGGACGCAGTGCGGCAGTTTATCGTTATCACGACACACCGCATGACAAGAACGACCTTGCCGCGACCAAACGGTGGGAGACTTGTGCGCTGCTTGGCGCCTGGTCATTTTCCGGCCTTGTCGGCTTGATCGGCGCTTACACGCTCATCGTCCATGGCGGTTCGGAAGTCGAGATTCTGGTCAGTTGTGGTGTCATCGGATACATTGCCGGTATCTCATCGCGCAATGCCAGCCGGCCGCTCATCACGATCGGGCAGATCAGCTTCACGTGCATTCCGTTCACGCTCGCGCTGTTGCTGCGCGCGGATGTTGTGCACGTCAGCCTGGCAATCTTCATCGCCGTGCTCTATCTCAGTACGATCGTGATGTGCCGGTCGGTCTTTGACACCATCGTTTCGCGACACGAAGCTTTCAAGAAGATCGAAACGCTCGCGCAACGCGATTCGTTGACAGGGCTGTGGAACCGCGCGGCTTTTTTGCAGATGCTTGAGCAGAGCCTCAAGACCGCACGCCAGGTGAGCAAGAACATTGCGTTGATCTCCATCGACCTCGACCGCTTCAAGGACATCAACGATACGTTGGGACATCCCGCCGGCGACTCGGTGCTGTGCGAGGTTTCCGAGCGCATTCGTCTTACCGCCAGTCCCGGCGACGAGATTTCACGCATCGGCGGCGACGAATTCCTGATCATGGTGACGGGAGTCGACAACGCTGAAGTCTATTTCAGGGCAAGGCGCCTGCTTGCCGAATTCGCCCGCCCGTTTTCCGTCAATATGACCCAGAGCCGATGTGGTGCGAGCATCGGCTATGCCATCGCGCCGAGCGATGGTTCGATGCTCGATACGTTGTTGCGCAATGCCGACCTTGCGCTCTACGAGGCGAAGAAGCGCGGCCGTGGTCAGATCGTGCCCTATACCGAGGCACTGTCGGACCAGTATGGACAACCGGATTGCGCTCGAGCGCGACCTCAATATCGCGCTTGGCAATGATGAATTCGAAATCGAATATCAGCCGGTTGTCGATCCGCGATCCGGGCGTGCGATCCGATGCGAGGCTTTGTTGCGCTGGCGGCATTCCAAGCTTGGGAGAATTCCACCGTCGGACTTTATCCCGATCGCGGAGGCTACCGGCCTTATTATCCCGATCGGAACCTGGGTGCTGACGACGGCGTGCGCGGAGGCGACCTGCTGGAGTTCCGACATCAATGTCTCGGTCAATCTGTCGCCGGTACAATTTCGGCGCGGCCGCGAGATCGTCGACATTGTCATGGCAGCGCTTGCCACCAGCGGCTTGGCGCCGTGTCGCTTGAATCTCGAAGTCACGGAAACCGTGCTAATTGAGGACAGTACTGCCACGCTTGCGATTCTTGAGGAACTGCGCGCCAAGGGGGTCGGAGTTTCGCTGGATGATTTCGGCACTGGGTTTGCTTCGCTGTCATATCTCAACGATTTCCCGTTCTCCGAATTGAAAATCGACCGCAAGTTTTCGCAGAACATCGATCAATCGCCTCGGACCGCCGCGATCATCAAGGGCGTCGCGCAAACCACGCGCGATCTGCAAATCGAGCTGGTGGCCGAAGGCGTTGAGACGGAAGTCCAGCTCGAAAGGATGCGCAGCTTCGGCATCAATGCCATTCAGGGATTTTTGTTCAGTCCACCGCTCCCGGTGGAAGAACTGCGCCGCGTTATCAGCCGGCCGATCCTGCCGAAGTTGGCCGACAAGCCCAAGCTTGCCGACAATGAGCATTTTGCCCGTGTGCTGGATTTGGAGGGCGCGCGGCGTGCTGCTTCCGGCCGCTGACACTGGCGGATGGAATGGCTGCCCGGACGGATTGTCCGGTGCGATATGCGATGTGTCGCGTTAATCGTCGGACAATCAGCTCAGACCGGCAGCAGCAGGCGATTGAGAACCGCCATGCGCATATATTTCGACAGCCGAACCTGTTCGAAATACATTGCGTTGGGGTGGTCGTCGCATGAGGGATGGATCTCATCGAGCCGCGGCAGCGGATGATAGATCAGCGCCTTCGATCCCGTACCTACAATCTTGTCGTAGGTAATGACGTGGCTGTCCGGTGTGCATTGCGGTGAGATGTAGTCGGAAGCGGCAGGTTCGCCGATATCCGACATGTCGTAGGGCGCCATCATGATCGCATCGCAATCAATCAGCGCATGGCTGATATCGGGGACGGCGCGCCAGGCAATCTGATACTCGGCGATGGCGAATAGCAAGTCGGCCGGAATTTCGCGGTGCGCCGGCGGACAAAAGACAATCTCGCGGGGCCCTTCGTAGCGCAGCAACTGTAAGAGAGAACGCACGGTGCGGCCGCGCGGATCGCCACCAAACGCAATGCTACTGCCCCTGATCTTTCCAAGACCGCGTCGGAGCGCGAAGATATCAATCAGTGCCTGGGTCGGATGTTCGTTCCAGCCGTCACCGGCATTGACGATCGGCGCGAGTGACCGCTTGGCCATGCGCGCGGCGGCGCCGACTTCATGGTGGCGCACCACGATCGCATCGCAAAGCCGCGATACGACGGCGGCACAATCCTCCAGCGTTTCTCCGGTGCGCATATTCGACCGGGAAGCGGACATGTTCTCCATGCCAATCGCGTGGCAGCCGAGCGATACAGTCGCGGCCTCAAATCCCATGCGGGTTCGGGTACTGGGCTGGAAGAAGAGCAGGGCAACCGTTTTGCCTGCGACGCGCTGAGTCGATGCCATCCCACGCTCGAACGCGTCGGCCGTCCGGCAGAAGTAGTCAAGGTCGTCGATATTGATGTCTGCCGCGCTCAGCAGGTGGGTAAGAGGGCCGGGACTGCGTTTCGGGGCGAGTTCAGGCGCGGCCTTCGCGGTGAGTTCCCGCGGCAGCACTGTTGACGAGTACGCCATAAAATAGCCCCCAGATTACTTACTGGCTTTAATAAATTGTTAACCTAAATCGCTGGAATTGTCTTTAGGCAAATGTGTGGATCATGGAAGGTTGGTTAATTGGCGCAGCGTCATTGCCGCTGTGCGGACGTCACAGTTGACACGCCGGTGCCGTGAAATGATGTGGGGATTTGCGTCATCGCCCAAACAGGCGGCTGGCCGGATCTGCACCAGGGTGGCCAGCAGATGAGCCCAATATCAATCCATAGCTGTGCAAAAGCGGCAAAACGAAACGATTGAGGTCGCAACAATTCGGACCTGCCCGGCAATTTCAAACTGCGCGCGAAGTATCTGCAACGACGACGCTCGGATCGCATTCGCGGAGGAGGCTTCGGCAGCGGCAGAATTGGCCACGAACAATGTGTTATTTAGAGACGCCCGGCAGCGCATCATACGAATGACCGAAATGTATGGGGGATTGCGTGGCATTTTGGCTGTCTTGTGCGCCCAAAGGTGCTGTCAACAATGTTTGATTATTTTCGCTATTGTGCCAATCTGATACGAACTCAAAAAATTTATTTGAAAAGATGCTTTGATCCATGACTCCGTCACCATCGTCATCCTTGAACCCGCTGAACGACCAGACCGCCGTCACGCTCACGGCTGGCAATCTTACCGCGCAGTTCCTGCCGGCCCATGGGATGCTCGGGGTGTCGCTGCGTCACAGGGGGGCGGAGATCCTGCGGCGCCTCGAAGATCTTGCCGCTGCTGCCGCCAAGGGCAGTACCGCGGGCCTGCCGCTGCTGCACCCGTGGGCCAACAGACTGGCGGCGGCGCGCTACAACGTGGCGGGGCGCGAGGTCAGCCTTGATCGCGCATCGCAGCTTTTGCACTTCGACGGCAATGGCCTGCCGATGCACGGCGTTCCGTGGTCCCATCTAACCTGGAAAATCGCCGAACAAGATTCCCGCCGCGTCGTTGCTCAGCTTGACTGGTCAACCGCAGACTTGCTCGCGGTGTTTCCGTTCCGGCATCGGCTTGAGATTGCGGCGACGCTGGAGCCCGACCATCTGACCGTGACGACGACATTGATCGCGGGAGATGAGGGTTCGGTGCCAGTCAGTTTCGGCTTTCATCCCTATTTCGGTATTCCCGATCTGCCGCGCGCTGCCTGGCGGCTGGAATTGCCAGCGATGCAGCATTTGGAACTCGACAGCAACGGCATTCCGACCGGCAAAAAGAGTCCTTTTGACGGGTTCAATGCGGACTTGGGTGCACGCGGGTTCGATGACGGCTTTGCCCTGCATGACGAGACCGCCACGTTCAGTCTCTCGGGGGCCGGCCGTCGCATCGTCATCCAATGGCTCGATGGCTATCGCTTTGCGCAGGTGTTTGCGCCCAAGGATCAGAATTATCTCGCGATCGAACCGATGACGGCGCCGGCCAACGCCTTGATCAGCGGGCATGGTCTTCGATTGATCGCGGCCGGGGATTCCTTCCGCGCGGCATTCCGCGTCGGGGTGCAGTCCATGCGTTGACGCGGTCACCGGGACCACATTCCGGACGGGTGTAGAGACCAGTTCGCCGTCGGGATGTGCGATCACGTTCGCCGCAACACCATGTTTTCCAGCCCGCCGGGCGCCGGGCGGCGGTCCTGGGCCATCGGTCCTGGGCCGCCGGATAGCCGCTCCTCACGGCCAAGGAAAGATTGCGACCAGCCCTCAGCCAAAGGTTGCAGAGTTGAAGTAATTTGTTACCTTTTTTCCGGGCTTGAGGGGATTTTGATGTTGAAAGTCATGTTTGTGGTGGCGACAGCCTGCCTGCTGGCCGGATGCGCCTCGATCACCTGCGGAACCACCGACCAGATCCAGATCCTGTCGGAACCGCCGGGCGCAAATGTACAGACCTCGCTTGGCCATGCCTGCCTGACCCCATGTGTCCTGACGATTCCGCGCAAGGACACATTTAATGTCAGTTTCAGCAAGCCGGGATTTCATCCGGTTCAGTTCGAGGTGGTCAAGCGGGTGCCGCCGGAAGGTGCCGCCGGTTTCGCCGGCAACATCCTGATCGGCGGCGTGGTCGGGATGGTGGCGGATGCGGCGACCGGTGCCGCCTTCGACCATTGTCCCAAGCCGGTTTCGGTGCGCCTGACGCCATCCCGCGAACCGCCGCCGCCGCCGCCCGAATTCGATTGTGGGCCGAAGATGCCCGATCACGCCGAAGAAACCGTGGAAGATCGCAATAATTAGTCTGGGCGCCGCAAGGTCCCACCCGATCGGAGATTTCCCAAGGAAATTCACAGCACTCCCAAGATTTTCGCCGGTGATGATGCTAAGCGCCATCAACCGGGGCGGGGAGGTTTGGGATTCGGTGGCGAAAAGTGCCCTCGACAAGGACCTGAAGAAAGTCGTTTCGATCGAGACTGCGACCTATACGCTGTCGCGCTCGTTGGCGACGCCGGGTCTTCTGGCAGTCTTCATGCTCGGCGCCTTCATGGTGGCCGAACTGTCGATCCGCAGCGGGCCGCTCAGCTATTTCGTCATCGTTGCGGCGGTGATCGCCGCCTATATGGCGCTGAATATCGGCGCCAACGATGTCGCCAACAATATGGGCCCCGCCGTCGGCAGCCGGGCGCTGACGATGGCGGGCGCGCTGGCGATCGCGGCGGTCTGTGAGGCCGCGGGCGCGATCCTCGCCGGCGGTGATGTCGTCAACACGGTATCGCGCGACCTGTTGCGGCCGGCCGACGACGATGGACACGGTCGCCTTCATCCTGGTCATGATGGCGGCGCTGCTGGCGGCCGCGATGTGGATCCATCTCGCCACCATTCTGCGCGCGCCGGTTTCGACCACACATGCGGTCATCGGCGGGGTCGTCGGGCGCCGGCGTCGTGGCGGCCGGTTTCGATGCCGTGGCGTGGCCGGTGATCGGTACGATCGTGGCAAGCTGGGTGATTTCGCCGGTGCTCGGGGGCGTGATCGCGGCGATGCTGCTCGGGTTTGTCAAATGGGCGGTGATCTATCGGCAGGATCGCCTGACAGCCGCCCGCCGCTGGGTGCCGGTGCTGGTCGCGCTGATGAGCGGCGTGTTCGCGATGTACCTCGCGACCAAGGGGCTTCGGCGCGTATGGCATCCGCCGCTCGAGCTCGTGTTGTTGATCGGTGCGGCGTTTTTCGCGATCGGCTGGGCGCTAGCGCATCCCTGGGTGCGCCGCCGTTCGCGCGGCATGGAAAACCGCCGCAAGCACATCGCCAGCTTCTTCACGCTGCCGCTGGTGTTTGCCGCGGCGCTGCTGTCGTTCGCACATGGCGCCAATGATGTCGCCAATGCGGTCGGTCCGCTGGCTGCGATTGTCGCGGCGGCAGAAGGCGGGCTCGCTGATGCAGCCCGGGTGGCGCTGCCGTTCTGGGTGCTCGCAATCGGCGCAGTCGGCATTGCGGTCGGCCTCGCGCTGTTCGGCCCCGGACTGATCCGCACCGTCGGCGAGAAGATCACCAAGATGGATACGATCCGCGCCTATTGCGTGGCGCTTTCGGCGGCGATAACGGTGCTGGTCGCCTCGGCGCTGGGCTTGCCGGTGTCGTCAACTCATATCGCGATCGGCGCTGTCTTCGGCGTCGGCTTCCTGCGTGAGGTTCTCAGCAATACCGGCGTTCCGAATCCGGCGGTTGCAGCCGCGCACGTTGCTGCTTGGTCCGCCGCGATTGAACCGCACGCCGGAGGAGGCGGTGCGCAACTTCCAGAAGCGCGAGCGGCGCCGGCTGGTGCGGCGCCAGCATGTGCTCGGTATCGCGGCGGCCTGGGTGATCACGGTGCCTGCGGCGGGCCTGCTGGCGGGACTGCTCTATTATCTCATGAATGCGATGGTCGGCTGACGCTTGGTAGCGGACCGGCCGCAACGAGTTCCAGAACCGTCCTTAATGACTGGAAAGAACGCTCTGATTTAGCCGAACCGCGATGTCGACCAGTTCCGGGCTGGATAGCAGTCGTCTTGCCTCGGGCAGCAATGCCCAGTGGCGATGGCGTTGCGCCTTCTCCGGCCAGTCGTCGAGTTGCCGGGTCAACCGCAGCGGATAGAGATCGACCTGAATGAGGTTGCGCTGCAGGCCGACAATTTTCACGCTGCGGTAGGAGCCGATCGGTTCCTCAGGAACGTCGCCTTCCACGCCGGCTTCCTCGAAGGCTTCCTGCATCGCGACCTCACGCGGCGTCAGCCCCTCGATCGCGCCACCCTTGGGAAAAATCCAGCGACCGGTCCGGCGCGAGGTGACGAGCAAAAAAGCGATGCGATCGTCAACTATTGCGTAGGGCACCGCGCCGGATTGCGGCACGATCACCGGCTTTCCGCCGCGTTGGGCGAGCCGCTCAGTCAGTTTCCTGCCCAGGTTCTGGAACACGATCAATCCACTCCAGGATCATGCACTTTACTGTGTAAATAAGGCGAAATTGAACAATATCAAAGAGTTTAAGACGAATGCCGCCCGGCGGCGCATTGCAGCAGGCAAGATTGCGGTGTTCGCAAAAGCGCGCCCGCTAGCGGCTCACGCCGGATGTCAAAACCGCACCAGCCACAGGCTGAGTTCGGGAAACGCCATCAGCAGGATGGTCACCAGCACCATCACGATGACGAAGGGTATGGCGCCGGCAAAGATTGTCGGCAGGCTTACGAAGTCCTTCGGCAGTACGCCCTTCACGACATAGACCGACAGGCCGAAGGGCGGCGTCAGAAGTCCGATCTCGACCGCGATCACGGTGATGATGCCAAACCAGATCTTGTCGCCATGAAGAACATCCAAAACCGGGATCATGATCGGCAGCATGACCAACATGATCGAAACCGAATCGAGGATCATGCCGAGCAGCAGCACGATGACGAAATAGATGGCAAGGAAACCCGCCATTTCGAGCCCGGCACTGCTGACCCAGTTGGCGACCTGGGTGGGAATTCCGGTCAGCGCGACCTGGCGGGTGTAGAGATTAGCCGCGATAATCAGAAACAGGATGGCGGCGGAGACGTAACCGGTCTCCAGCACGATCTGCCGGAATGACCCCCAATCGAGACGCTGCTTGAAGAGCGCGATGATGAAGGCAAACGCCGCGCCAACGGCGGCGGCTTCGGTCGGCGTGAAAATTCCGCCATAGATGCCACCGATCACCGCCACCACCAGGATGACGATCGGCGCGAGCTTGCTGAGAATTTCCGCGGCCGAGGACGGGCCGATGTCGTCGGCGGAGCGCACGTTGCCGACGAAGCGCGGCGCAACCCATGTCATGACGTAGATCGAGAGCGCGAAGGCGGTCGACAACAAGATGCCCGGGACCACCGCGGCGATAAACAGCTTGCCGACCGATTCCTCGGCGATCAGGCCATAGATGATCAGAAGCAGGCTCGGCGGGATCAGCATCCCGAGCACCGATGAGCCGGCCACGCAGCCGACCGAGAAGCGCTTGCTGTAGCCATGTTCGACCATTTCAGGCACGGCGATGCGGCTGAACACGGCCGCGGAGGCGATCGAACTGCCGACGATCGAGGCGAAGATCGCGTTGGCGAATACGGTCGCCATGCCCAGGCCGCCCCGCAGGCCGCGCAGCAGGCTCGCGGCGACCCGGAAGGCATCGCGGCCGACATCGGCCTTTTCCAGCACCAGCCCCATCATGATGAAGAGCGGGATGACGCCGAACTCATAGGAGGCGACCGCGCTCGAAGCCGCGAGACCCAGCGTGTTGACCGCCATGAACTCGCCGCTGCGCGCGATCCAGATGCCGATATAGGCAAGCGCCATCAGCACCAGCGGGATCGGCATGCCGAGCAGGACCAGCACCAGCATGGCGCCGAGGCAATAAACGCCGACCTCCAGCGGACGCGGATTGGCGATGAACATGAAGGCGACGAAGGCCGACGATCGCCGCCAGGAAAACGACAGCAATGATCAGGCTCACAAGCGGCGCGCCGGCTGCTTCTCGGCGGCGCCGGGCCGGTGTCGGACCGAGCAAGGTCATCGTTTCCGATCGCGGACTGTTGGCGAACTGCAACAGCCCGAAAAAGGTGCCAATGATCAGGGTCAGCTTGAACGGCCAGACCGGGATCGTATAGGCACCCTGCGCGCCGGCGAATTCGCCGCTGGTCCAATGCCTTTAGGAAATCCGGCCACGCCCAAACCAGGATCTTCCAAAAACCAGCAGTCCGATCAGGCATAGGTCGGCATTGAAAAGACGCGGCGACGCGCGGGCGGTGCGATTTCGAGCGTATTCAATCGCCATTTCGGCGCGCATCAGCCGGCGCTGCGAAATCGCGCTCGGCAATTGCAGGAAAACGCAGGCCGGCACCGAAAGCGCGATGAATTCGGCAACGCCGGAGATCGGCGCATTGAGGAAATTGCGCATCGGCGATGTCGATGCAGACCAGCACCATGATGGCGAAGATCCAGGCCGAACTGACGACCGACAACGAGGAAGGTGAAGCGCCATTGTCGATCGGGCTGAACAGCCCGGCCGCCGGCGCGGCCGTGCGTCCAACTGGGTGGGAGGTCTGCATGGGTCCCCACGGCTTCGATTGCCTCAGCCGCCGCCCGGGCGCGCGCCTTGGCGGCGATGCCGCTGCGGCCGAAGAGATAACGGCCGCTGCTCCGTCGTCATTGCGGAACCGCCTCAAGCGGTCAAGCAACGAGTGCGGAATACCGCAGGAGCGATCGGGCGCTCATGACGCGGACGCCCGATCGGTGCGGTTGTGTCGAGGATCAGAGACCTTGTCCCAATCGCGTGCCGGCTTGGCGCCAGCCGCGCGCATCGCGGCCATGTAGTCCTTCATGATCTGACGCGCGGGAATGCCCTTCTTTTCCTTTCCGTCGACCCAGTTCTTGGCGAGGTTGGGCAAGCTCGCCGCCCACTTCTTGCGCTCACTCGTCGGGCAAGGGTGGAGATCTTGGCGCCTTCCTTCTTGATGCGCTCAAGGCCCTTGGTCTCGCGATCCTTGACGATGCGGATGTTCTCGGCGGCGTATCCTGCCGCGATCGGCAGCAGCACGTCGCGCACTTCCTTCGGCAGGCTGTCCCAGCGCTGCTTGTTGACCGCGAAGGCGCCGAAGGTGACCGCGCCCATGTCGACGTAGGTCACATAGGGCGCGACCTCATGCAGCTTGATCGGGATGGCGCCGGAGGGAATGAGCACCACGCCTTCGCCGACGCCGGTCTGCAGCGCATTGTACATCGCCGGAATTCCGGAATTGACGAATGTTGCGCCGAGCCCTTCGACCCAGGCGCCGACCGCGCCGGCGGCCAGGATCTTGCGGCCCTTGAGGTCGTCGAGCGACTTCACCGGGAACTTGGTGAAGAGCTGATAGGAGTCGGACGTCGTCGGGCTTAGATAGACGACCTTCTGCTTCGCCCATTCCTTCTGAAAGGACGGGTTCTTCGCCATCAATTCATCCATCACCTTGGCGGAGACGTTCGGGTCATTGTTGGTGAAGGGCGTGGCGAACATGATGTTCTGCAGCGGCATCTTGGCCGGCTCCCACAACGTGCCGACCCAGCCGAAATCGGTGATGCCCTGTTCGACCGCTTCCAGCGTGTTTTCGAAATTGTAGAGCACGCCGCCATAGGCTTCGTTCCACTCGATGCGGTATTTCGAGCCTTTGGCTTCCAGGGCCTTGTTGGTTTTGGCGACGACGGTGTTTTTCATCGCCGCCACCCACGGGAATGACCGGCGGATGGCTCGAAGCGATGGTCAAGCCGAATGGTTTCGGTCTTCTGGGCCGCGGCAGCGGTCGCCCACACCATGGTGGCGGCTGCCAATGCGAACGCAACTCTCCTCATTTTTTAAACTCCCTTGTGGCGATCTCGATTCTGAAGAAGCCGGATGCGCGAACCGGGCGGTTCGGTCGGACCGCTTTTAGCCTTTCTCACGTTGTTGGCCAATGCGACATAATTTTTACAGTGAATGGAGCCGGGTACCGCAGCGGCTGACTTCAATTCGAAAACGCGCTGGATCGAGTCATCCCGCCGCAATTTTGAGCACGGCGATACGCTTCTTTCACCATGTCGAACTCCTGGTCGGGGCGGTGCCATTTTCGTCCAGCGCTTGCCATTAAATCCGGCCGGGACTGAACCGGTCGCGCGGCTTGGAACGGAACCGAGACGACGGTATCCCTGACGTCCCATTGTTTGCGCGTTAAACGGAGGAGCGTTCCATGCCCGCACCGACATCGTCCAACGGCGTCACGATCCTGGCGCCAGCGGGAACCATCAAGCCCACCGGTCCCTGGAGCGTTGGTGCCCGTGCCGGCGATTTCGTGTTCGTGGCCGGCATGCGCGGCATCGATCCGGCCACCAACACCCTGGTCGCGGGTGACGAGGCGCGTATCCGGCAGGCCTTCGTCAATATGAAGTTGATTGCGGAATCGGAAGGCGCCACGTTGCAGGACGCGGTTCGGCTCGTTGTTTATGTGACCGACATGTACCGATTCCGTCCGATCGTGAACAAGGTGCAGGAGGAATTCTGGGGCGCAGGCCCCTATCCGCCGCGCTCGATCATCGAGGTCGGCCGGCTCAATCAGGACGACATTTTTGAGGTCGACAGCACCTTCTACGCTCCGGTGAAAAGCGGTCGGCAAATCCTTAGCGGCTCTCACCTCGCTGGCGGGATGGCTGAGTTTGAGTCGTCACGTTGGCACCCGGATGGGGCCGATGGTTCCTGAAAAGTTCGTTCAAAACCGCTCCATTCGACCCCGCTCATACCGACGCGCGGTGAAAAATGCGAATAAAACCATGCCGAATCTGTGAAAATATTAATCATGTGACCGGGATAGGCGTCTGTCATTGAACTGTCATTGAATGGCCCTAGACGGAAGGAGCGAACAGCGTTGCGGTGCCATTCAATCAATGACAGCCGGTCGCGTGCTTTGCCGGCGGCTATCAGAGGCAATTCGATACCGCCGTACGTTAGAGACACAACAGCATACGCAGGTCTACCGGTCGAAGGGCACGCCACCGCGGGCTCCGCAGGCATTCGCACGACTTGATCGAAACCAGACAGGAGAGAGCCTTGAAACTCGTCCACGCATTGACGGCGGTTGGGCTATTGGCGGCCGCCAGCACCTCGGTTGCGGCAGCGGAAATATCCGGCGCCGGCGCGACGTTTCCTTATCCGATCTACGCCAAATGGGCTGATGCCTACAAAAAGGAAACCGGTATCGGTTTGAACTATCAGTCCATTGGTTCCGGCGGCGGGATCAAGCAAATCAAAGCCAAAACGGTGACGTTCGGCGCATCCGATGCGCCGCTGAAAGGCGCCGATCTGAAAAAAATCGGACTTTCGCAGTTCCCGATGGTCATGGGCGGCATTGTTCCGGTCGTCAATCTCGCGGGAATCGCGCCTGGTGCGCTTGTCATCGACGGTCCGACCCTGGCCAAGATCTTCATGGGTCAGATCAAGAAATGGAATGATCCGGTGCTCGCCAAGCTCAATCCGGACGCCAAGCTGCCGGATCAGGCGATCGCGGTCGTTCACCGTTCCGACGGATCGGGAACGACGTTCAACTTTACCTATTACCTGTCCGACGTGAGCGCCGACTGGAAGTCGAAGGTTGGTAATGCGACTGCCGTGCAGTGGCCGGTTGGCATTGGTGCCAAGGGCAATGAAGGCGTCGCCAACAACGTCGCTAACACCAAGGGTTCTGTCGGTTACGTTGAATATGCCTACGCGCTGCAAAACAAGTTGACCTATACCAAAATGGTCAACAAGTCCGGCAAGACGGTATCGCCGACCTCGGAAGCTTTCCAGGCCGCCGCCGCCAACGCGGATTGGAAGTCGCAGCCCGGCTACGGCGTGATCCTGGCTAACCAGCCCGGCGACAAATCGTGGCCGATGACCGCCGCCACTTGGATCCTGATGTACAAGCAACCGAAAGATCCGGCATCGTCTGCGGCCGCGCTCAAGTTCTTTGCCTGGGCCTACAAGAACGGCGACAAGATGGCCGAGAGCCTCGACTATGTGCCGATGCCCAGCAACGTGGTGGCCGACATCGAGAAGACCTGGGCCACCGAAATCAAGGGCAAGGACGGCAAGCCGATCTTGGCCTTGACGCACTGAGCACTTTCAACACTGGAAAAGGTGCCGCGTTGGCACCTTTTCCTTGACTGGATTTGCTTGTCCGTAAATTCATACTGGCTGCGTATGCTACCGGTTCAATGGCGGCCAAGCCGAAGCATTTGGGGACACAAGGTTGAAACGCGTATCGGGAGTGCCTCCTGAGCCGTCGGCCGATAGGTGAAACATGGTCGATGCCATGGCATCAGCGTCGGATTCCGGCCCTCAGATCGCGGGGGCGCCTGATCGCCGCGCGGTCCTTCGGAAGTTGCGCCGCGGGGATGCGGCCTTCCGAATTCTGACCCGCTCCGCCGCATTGGCGGTCTTGGCGATTTTGGGCGCGGTCATCGTTGCGCTGGTTGACGGCTCACTGCCGGCATTCCAAGCGTTCGGCTTCTCATTTATCACGACTGAAGTCTGGAATCCGGTCACCGAGCAATTTGGCGCGCTCGCGCCAATCTACGGCACTGTGATGACGTCCTTCATTGCCATGCTCATTGCCGTTCCCATCGGCCTGCTTGTGGCGTTGTTTCTCACCGAACTTTGCCCTCCCGTGCTGCGCCGCCCGATCGGAATCGCGATCGAACTGCTGGCTGGAATTCCGAGCATCATCTACGGCATCTGGGGACTGTTTATTTTCGCGCCGTTCCTGCAACGGACGTTGCAACCGTTCCTGATCGACCTGTTCGGCCCGGTTCCGGTGCTCAATGTGATCTTCGAGGGGCCGCCCTATGGCATCGGGATCCTGACGGCGGGGCTGATCCTCGCCATCATGGTGCTTCCGTTCATCACATCGATCTCGCGGGATGTTTTCGAAGCCGTGCCTCCGGTTCTCAAGGAGGCGGCCTACGGCATCGGCTGCTCGACCTGGGAGGTCTTTCGCAATGTCGTGCTGCCCTATACGCGGACCGGCGTCATCGGCGGCGTGATGCTCGGGCTTGGCCGCGCGCTCGGCGAGACCATGGCGGTCACCTTCGTGATCGGCAATGCGCATCGCATTTCCGGTTCGATCCTCGCGCCGGGCACGACGATCTCGGCGTCCATTGCCAATGAGTTCACCGAGGCGGTTGGCGATCTCTATACGTCCTCGTTGATCGCGCTTGGTCTCATTCTGTTCGTGATCACATTCATTGTTCTCGCGGCCGCGCGCTTCATGCTCATGCGTATCGAGCGGCGGATCGGTTAGGTCGGAGACGGCATCGATGAACAGTCTTTATGCCCGACGCCGTCGACGCAACGCCGTGATGATGGGCCTGGCCTATGCCGCCACCATTATCGGCCTGGGCTGGCTGGTGCTGATTCTCGGCGTCTTGTTCTGGAACGGTTTCGGCGGCCTGTCGCTCAAAGTGTTCACCGAAATGACGCCGCCGCCGGGCGCGGATGGCGGCCTGCTCAATCCGATCGTAGGCAGTCTGATCATGACCGCGGTGGCGGTGGCGATCGGAACGCCGATCGGCATTCTGGCCGGCACCTACATGGCCGAGTATGGCCGATATGACAGGTTGACTAGCATCATACGGTTCATCAACGACATCCTGCTCAGCGCGCCATCGATCGTGATCGGCCTGTTCGTCTACGAAGTCATGGTCTTCCCGATGGGGCACTTTTCCGGCATCGCCGGTGCGGTCGCGCTGGCCGTGATCGTGGTGCCGGTGGTGGTGCGCACCACCGAGGACATGCTGCTGCTGTTGCCGAGTTCGTTGCGCGAGGCGGCCGCGGCACTTGGGTTGCCGCGCGCCTATATCGTGCAGCGGATTGCCTATCGTGCCGCGCGGGCCGGCATCGTGACCGGCGTGCTTCTTGCGATCGCGCGGATCAGCGGCGAAACGGCGCCGCTGTTGTTTACCGCCTTGAACAACCAGTTTTATAGCACCAACCTCAACGCGCCGATGGCGAGCCTGCCGGTTGTCATCTTTCAGTTTGCGCTCAGCCCGTACAACGACTGGCAGAGGCTCGCCTGGACCGGCGCGCTGATCATTACGCTCGCTGTGCTCGCGCTCAGCGTCCTCGCACGCGCACTGGCTGCTTCGGGAAGCAAATCATGAATATTCCTTCAGTCGCGACTTCGGATCTCGACTTCACTGCGATCGACAGGGATAGCTTGATCGAAAAGATCGCCATCCGGAATTTGAATTTCTATTACGGCGAAAGTCGCGCCCTGAAAGATGTCAATCTGCTGCTTTATAAGAACAAGGTCACGGCATTCATCGGGCCGTCCGGCTGCGGCAAGTCGACCCTGCTGCGCGTCTTGAACCGTATGTACGACCTCTATCCCCATCAGCGCGCCACCGGCGATGTTCTGATGGACGGGAAGAACATTCTTCAGCCGAATCAGGATCTCAATCTGCTGCGGGCGCAGATCGGCATGGTCTTTCAGAAGCCTACGCCGTTTCCGATGACGATCTATGACAACATCGCGTTTGGAATCCGCCTGTACGAGAAATTGCCGAAAAAAGAGCTCGACGACAGGGTCGAACTGATGTTGCGACGCGCCGGGCTGTGGGACGAGGTCAAGGACAAGCTCAACGTTAACGGTCTGAGCCTGTCGGGCGGACAGCAGCAAAGGCTTTGCATCGCGCGCACCGTGGCGATCAAGCCCGAGGTGATTCTGCTCGACGAGCCGTGTTCGGCGCTTGATCCGATCTCGACCGCCAAGATCGAGGAACTGATCGACGAGTTGAAGTCCGACTATACGATTGTGATCGTCACCCACAACATGCAGCAGGCCGCGCGGGTCTCCGATTTCACGGCCTTCATGTATCTCGGCGAACTTGTCGAGTTTGATAACACCGCCAAGATGTTCACGGCGCCGACGGACCGGCGTACGCAGGATTATATTACGGGCCGGTTCGGCTAGACATTTTCAGGCGAAGTGAGAACCGGTTCGCTGTCCGGCGAATGATTCAGCCATGATCGCGCGTGCCCTGCGGCCCCAGGGGGATTGATCTTGTTCAAAGCCCGTGGGCCGCGCGCACGCGACGCCAGGCTTCGATGATGGCTTTGACCGATCGGTCGGCGTCGGCCTCATAGGTCGGTCCTGAAATCACGGAAATGCGCATCACCCACTGATCGCGCCAGCGCGCGCCGCCAAGAAAGCAGACACCATCGTCCTGCACGCGCGCAATCACCGCCTCGGTCAGCGCGTCGGCGCGGTCGGGCGCGACATGGCCGCCGAAGCGCAGGATGACCTGGTTGAGTTCAACCTCGTTCAAGATGGCTACGCCAGGCTCGCGCGCGAGCTGTTCGGCCATGCGCTGCGCCAGGCGGCAATGCCGTGCCACCATCGCGGCGATGCCGCGGCGGCCTAGATGACGGATCATCGCCCAGGTGGCAAAGCCGCGGGCGTGCCGCGACAATTCGGGAACGAGGTGGGACGGATCGCGCTCGCCTACCGCCATGGCCGGGAGATAGCTCGCGGCCGCCGTCATGACCCGGTTGTGAACCTCGGGGTGGGCGATGATGGCGTAGCCGCAATCGTAGGGCGTTTGCAGCCATTTGTGACCGTCGGTGGCCCATGAATCGGCCTTCTCGATACCGATGGTCAACGCGGCCTTTTCCGGGCATGCCCGCGCCCACAGGCCGAAGGCGCCGTCGACGTGGAGCCACGCACCCCTGGCGTGCGCGAGATCGGCGATCTCGCCGACTGGATCGAAAGCGCCGGTGTTGATCTGTCCGGCCTGGGCGATGGCAATGGTCGGGCCCTGACATTGCGCGATGACGCGTGCGAAGTCGGCAGCGTTCATGCGGCCGGCGTCATCGGTCGCCACCCGGCGAAGGCGGCGATGGCCGAAGCCGAGCATCTGCAGGCCGAGAAACACCGTGGTGTGGGCATCGTCGCCGATGACGACATTGACCTCGGGGGCGCCGCTCAGGCCGTCGGCTTCGATATCCCAACCGGTCTGGCGCAGGACATGGCTGCGGGCGGCGGCCAGGCTGACAAAGCTCGCCATGGTGGCGCCGGTGACAAAGCCGACCGAGGCGGTGCGCGGCAGGTTGAGGATATCGAGCAGCCAGTGCGCGGCGATCTCTTCGGCCGTGGCTGTCGCCGGAGTCGCGTGATGATTACCGGTGTTCTGCCCCCAGGCGGTCGCAAGCCAGTCGGCCGCCACCCCGACCGGGTCGGACGCGCCGACCACCCAGGCGAAGAAACGCGGACCCGCCATGGCGGCGAGCCCAGGTTCGGCAAAGCGGACGAGTTCGGCGATCACGTCTTGCGCCGGCCGGCCCTGTTCCGGCGTGATGAGATCGGCTGTCGCACGATAATCCTCATAGGTGCGAAGCGGCCGCTGCGGCAGGTCCGCGATCTGGTCGCGGTAGGCAATGGCGGCCTCCGCCGCCTGCAGGAGCAGCCGTCGTGTCGTGTCGTCAGGAGTCTCCATCGCATCCTCCCGGTCGTGTTGAATGAACCATTGCTGGCGGTTCGACGTTGCGGTCGGCTGGGGTACCAGAATGCAACTGATTTTGCGATGATTTGCGAAACGGATTGCAACTCGGTTCTTGCGTTCCAATTACATTGGAAAAAACCGAACGGATCGTAGAATACGTCGCTCAGGGAGGTTCGTGGGAATGACGGATTCCGCTTTCGCTCACTTCAGATCCGGTCGCGTTGTTCTGAACGACGGCGTCGGCCTCCACTATCTCGAGGCCGGCGAAGGGCCTCCGCTTGTCCTGGTGTCAGGCTGGTCGCAGGCTGCGATCCAGTTCAAACATCAGCTCGCCAAGCTCAGCAATCGTCATCGCGTGATCGCGTTTGATCATCGCGGCCACGGCGAATCCGACAAGCCGGACTTTGGCTACCGCATTTCGCGGCTGGCGAACGACCTGCACGAATTTCTGACGGCGCTCGATCTGAACGAGGTCAATCTGCTGAGCCACTCGATGGGTTGCAGCGTGGTCTGGTGCTACTGGGATTTGTTCGGTCCGGATCGGCTGTCCAAACTTATTTTCGTCGATCAATCTCCATTCCTGACCGAGAATCCCGCCTGGCCCGATTGGCAGCGGCAGGCGGCCGAGTTCGCACTTGATCCGCCTTCGTTACGGGATGATCCCGCGACGCTATACCGGATGCAGCATCTGGTCGACGGCGTAACCGGCTTGGCCGGACCGGACGGCGCGGACATCACGCAGAAATTCGTCGGCGGCATGTTCACGAGCCTGACATCGGAAACGGAAAAGGCCTGGATCTTCGAAAACGTGCTCAAGCTGCCGCGCACCTATGCGGCGCGGCTGGTTTACAATCACGCGCCGCAGGATTGGTTCGACGTGATCAGGCGAATCGATCTGCCGACACTGCTTATCGGTGCGCGTGCCAGCCAGATCCCGTGGAAGTCGATGGTTTGGATGCACGAACAGATTCCCGGATCGCGGCTCGAAATCTTTGAAGAGTCCGAAGGCGGCAAGCATTTCCTGTTCATGGAAAATCCGGGGAAGTTCAATCGGCTGGTTTCCGACTTTCTCCGCTGAGGCAAGTTCCGCAGCGGCTTGACGGCCATGCTGTGTCCGACCCAAGGTGAGCGTTGCGATGGTCGTGCGGCGGTTCCGCACGGCGCCTTCGAGCCTCCCGCCGCCAACCTTATCCGCGACAACCTGCGCTGACTGGAGACCGATGCCGGATTGGCCGTTGATCACATCCTGGCTTGCCTGTTTCGCCGACCCGGCGCGACCCGGCCGCGCGCGTCCGGCGCGTGCGTTGGTCGCTGATGAGGTCGCCGTCCTGTTCGACCAGGCGGCCGGTCATGGCGTGCTGCCGGCGGTCGTGGCGAATCTGCGCGCCGTGCAGGCGTCCGGCCAAGCCGGTGGGGTGGTTGTCGCGGGCGCCGAAACGGCGCTGGTGCAGGCGCTCGCCGGTGCCGAGCAGACGCTGGTCGCCATGGTCGGCCTGACCATGATGATCACCTTCCACGGCCGCCGGATCGAGAAAGCGCTGCGCGATCGCGGCCTGCGCGTGATGCTGGTCAAGGGCGCGATGTTTGCCGATCGCATCTATCCGAAGCCCGCGCTGCGGACATTCGGCGATGTCGATCTTCTGGTGCATCCCGATGACATGGCCGCGGCACGAGAGGGATTGACCGAGAGTGGCTTGCGCTTTCATGCCGAGCCTGATCGTGACGGCTATTTCGAGGAGAAATGGACGCTTGAGTCAGCGGACAACATCCTGTTCGAACTGCATGACGACATGATCGGTTCGCCGAAATTTCGGCCGCACGTATCATTGCAGTTTTCGCATCTCGCCCCGAACAACGATCTCACGAGAGAGCCGACGCCGGCCGGACTTCTGGTGCTGGCCGCCGTCCACGGCGCGACCAGCCATCGCTATGACCGGTTGCAGCAGATTGTTGATCTAAGTTTGATCGGCCGCAGTGCCGCCGGGCCCGTTGTGGCAGACGAGCTTGCCGACCTGACGGCGCGGACCGGTTCGAAGCTGTCGGTCCTGTCCGGTCTCGATCTTGCCGACCGCCTGTTCGATGCCCCGGAATGCGGTGCGCTCGCCGATCGCCTTGGTCGTACCGCGGCTTCCAAATTCGCGCGAATGCTGCTGGGTCCGGAGGCGGTGCTGCTCGGGCAATGTCCGCTGCGCAGCCGCTATTCCTGGCGCGGCCAGATTTTCCGCGAACTGATCGCGCGGGCCTGAGGCACCGGATTATTATGCGCCGTCGAGAATGCGCGCGATGTCGGCGACACCGCGGATGGCGGCGATTTCGTCTGGCTGGAGCATGCGGCCGAGCGCGGCTTCGGTCGCCATCAGGATCTTGACATGACCGAGGCTGTCCCAGCCCGGCACCGTGGCGACATCGCCACCGGCGGCAATATGTTCGAGCGGCTGGTCCAGCGCTTCGGCGATGAGAATGCGTGCACGATCAAGGGCCATCACGTCTCCCCGGCGCCAGCCTTACGCTGAGCGTCCCATTCCTCGCGCAGCATGCCGAAGACGAAGCAGTCCGTCAGTCCGCCATGCCCGTCTCCCACGTACCGGCGCAGCGTGCCTTCAAGTTTGAAACCAAGGCGCTGATAATTGTAGATCGAGGGAAAATTGCGCGCCGATGGAAACCCGGCGATACGATTGACTCCGATCTCATCGAACAAATAGTCGATAAAGGCCCTGCGGGTTTCGATGACAACGTCCCGGCCCCACCAAGACCTGTCGCCGATCACGACGCCGATGGTGGCGCCGTTGGTGCCGGTGATGGTCGCGAACTGAAAACCAATCGGTTCGTGGCCTTCCTTGGGCCAGATCACGAGCGCGATCGCCTTCTTATGGCGGTAACGCCGGACGCGGCTCCACCATTTTCGCACGGTCCACCCGCCGGCAGGCAGGGAAATGGAATTCATGATCTCCGCATCGTCGGTCCACGGCAGCGAGGCGCGGGCGAAGGCGAGGGGACGTATTGTTTCCAGCCGAAACCGATCGGTTTCCAGAACCACCGGCGGATATCGTTTTCGCCAGCGATCAAACATGGTCGTCGGCGCCCGTTTGCAGACAGGCCGCGCGCACGCGGTCGCGATTGAGCTTGCCGCGGTCGGTCCGCGGCAGTTCATCGAGCACGAAGATTTTCGCTGGCACCGCCTCGCGCCGGATGTGCTGATTGCACCAGTCTTTCAGGGCGCCGGAATCGATCGGCGCCCGATCGGCGGCAACGATTGCGACGGCGACGAGCTCGCCGACCACGGCGTCGGGCAGCGCGAAGGCGCATGCCTCGCGCACCTGCGGATGGCGCTCAAGCAGAAGGTCGATTTCTTCGGCCGGAATTTTTACGCCCGCGCGATTGATCTCATGCTTGAGACGGCCGACGATGCGGATGCGGCCGTGGCTGTCGATCTCGCCGATGTCGCCGGTGGCAAACCACCCGCCATTCAGCACGCGCGCGGTGAGATCGGGCTGGCCGAAATAACCCTGCATCAGTCCCGGCGTCGCCACCATGATTTCGCCGCGGCCGAAATCCGCAAACGAACCATCGTCACGTCGCACGCGCGCACTGGTTCCCCATGGCCGTCCGACCAAGCCCTCATGGTTATTGACGTTCTGTCCGGTCGGGTCCGTGTTGTCGGGCAAATCCGCCAAGTCCTGTCCACTGATCCAATTGGCCGTCTCTGTTACCCCATACATATTGACGATGCGGCGCGTGCCCGTCCATGCCGCGATCGCCGACCACAGGTCGCGCGACAATGGTGCCGACCCGACATGAACGCGGTGGAGTGTTCCGCCGGTAGGCGGTTTTGCGATCTTGATTGCCACGCGCCACAGCGCCGGAGTTGAACTCATGAACGTTACGCGTTCAGCGTCGATCAATGCGCCAAGTCGCGCGATGCCGTCGATCCCCGGTTCCGGATGGACAATGAGATCGGCGCCGGCCAGCAGCGGCGTCAAGGTATTGCCGATGAGGCCGTGTCCGAAGTGCATCGGCAGCAGGGTCAGGCTGCGTGTTAGGTCGTCGCGGCCGATATAGGCGATGTTAAGCGCGACACGAGCCTGCAGGGATCGCATGCTGTGCACCACGCCTTTCGGCGTGGCTGTGGTGCCCGACGTCATGAGGATGAGCGCGGGCGCGTCGAGATCGGTGGGTTCAGGCGTGACGGGCGTTGACGGGCCGTCGGCGCGTGCGCGGATATTGCAAGGCGGCATCTGCGGGACGCCGGCCGGCGCTGACGGACCCGACCATGCGCGCGGGCCGACGCTCTCGGCGACTCGTTCGCGTTCGTTTGCGGTGAGGGCCGGCGTCAGCGCGACGGCGCAGGCGCCGATCTGCCAGCAGGCCAGGATGTCGACGAGATAGGCAAGACCGGACGGCTCCGCGATCGCGATCCGGTCGCCGCGCGCTGCTCCGATCGCCTTCAAGTCCGCCGCACGCGCGCCGACAGCGGCCCGGAACGCCTCGCAGGAGAACGTGTACCCGTCCGTTGCGTCGGTCACAGTGGTTGTTGTGGGAAACAAGCTCAGCATGTCAGGCGAGAACGCTCCATTCTGGGCATGATGCGCATAGGCGCGGGACTTTGTTAGATAAGATCATTCAATAAATTAAAGCCTTGGCCGTCCAGCGAATCAGGACGGCTCGCATAGTCGATGTGATCACCGGCGGAGGGGTCAGATAATCTATTTCCACTTGGAAATGCCATTCGGTCGATCGGGTTGTGACAGATATGCAACGCTCGGTGAAAAAACATAAGAATCAACATCATATTGCCTTGAATCGCCCCGGCGGCCCTTGCGCATTCGCCGTGCCTGCGTTGATGATCACGCCTTCTCGGGGCGATGGGGCTCGAGCGGGGTGATGTAGGGGCAATGATGAAGAAGGCGTATGAAAAGCCGAGCGTGGTTCGCCGTGATCGTCTTGGGGGAATTGCTGCGAACATTGTTTTGGTGACGCTTTTCCAAGGCAACAATGCCTGAGGTCAGCGACGGCCGTCGGACGTGAGATCCGGCGTGCCGTCGTTCTTTTTCCGATAAATCCAAGCGTTCATTTGCAGGCTGCCTTCGGTTTCGGGTGGCTTTTTTTGTGCGAGATCGGCTTTGTGCGCGATCAAATCAGTGCCGCCGTGATGGCTTGGCCGAGCGTGTCCGGATCACGTCCAACCCGCAGCGAATAGGCGGGCGTTCGGCTCAGCATTTTACCCAGGACCTGAAAGACCGTTGCGTCGCGGCCGGCAACACCTGCCGGTCCGGCGGGAACGTTGTCGTGCGCAAGCGCGATCAGGGAACTGGCCTTGTCGATCGGTTGAATCACGTGGTCGCCGCCGGTGCGCTCGCCCAGCAGGATGATGGCACGCACCGGTCCCGGCGCGCCATCGGTCACCGCGACGAGATCGCGGACCGCGTCCTTCGCCACCGCTTGTTCGTCGTCATTGGCGGGCCATGCGCCGAGCGCGGTCTCAAGCCACGGCAGCAACGCCACCGTATTGCGATGAACCCTGAACGCGCGTGGCAGTGCCCAGGCGCTGAAGCCATCAGGGCGGACAGCGATGATGGTGCAGTCGTCGCCGGCAAGGCGGAAACCCGTGCGCGACAGGATCAGCGAGGTGGTGGTCTTGCCGACACCGCTCGGCGCAAACAGGACGACGACGCCGCTGCGATCGGGAAGCTCAAGACAAGCGGCATGAACCAGATGCTGGTCGACCCGCCTGAGCGCGGCTTCGAGGACCAGCACCGCCGCGGTGCCGCCCAGGGAATTCTCGCGCCCGGTGGCGACGACGGCATCGGCGCGATCCGGCTCTACGACGATCGACAGCCGGCCGGGAATGGTGAGCGCAAGCCGTTCTTCGGATTCCCGCAAGACGCCAGGAACCTTTTCCAGCAATTCGCCATCGTAGCGAACCGGCCAGTCGCCTGGCGCGATATCATCGCTGCCGGTGCGGACCGTCAGCGGATAGACCTCTGGCTCGTCGCAAGGCCGCTCGAGCGGACCGAGGAACTGCCGCAGCGGTTCGATTTGCTTTTCGTCGTCGGCTGTGAGGCGGAGGCTAACGCCGTTGAGCGCGAAACTGGTCGTGCAAAGTGTGTCAGGCATCGCTCACCGCTTGGGCGCTGATGGTGGTGGCTGGAGCCGTGTCCGGGCGGCCATCGTAAGAATAGATGCAGACCATGTCCGGGTCGGGAGGATTGATCACGATATCGTCGCCGATGCTGACCCAGCAATGCGCTTTCAGCTTGGCGGCGTTCACACTGTGGCGGTCGACCCCGAAATGCAGCGTCGCGGGTATGCCGGCCAGGCGCAGAAACCGGAATGCAAGCAGGCCTTCGCGCAGGCAGCGCCGACCGCGCATGCGCCAGGGGCGTGCGCAGGTTGCCTTGACGGCGGACACCACGCCTTCGGCGGATTTGTCGGAATAGATCCGGTAATCGGCGGGGGGCGTTGCAACCGCCAGAAGAGGCATCAGGTCGGCGCGCTTGGCCGCGACCGGCAGCAGACGGGCCGACAGCCACAGATTGAGTTTGAATGGCAGGGAATCGAACAGGAACGGCGTCATTCCGGCTGCGCGCAAATAACGCCTTCGGCGATCAGTTCGCCCGCGATCGCCTGGAGATCGGCGTGCAGCTCCGCGCGCTCGACCTCATATTCGGCCAGCACCGAATTGACCAATTGGCCGAAATTGCGGGTTCCGTCCATGGCCTCGACGAACGACACGACGGTGTCATTGCAGGAATATAATTGTCCATCGGAAAGGCGCAAAATGACCGCGCCTTCGCCGGTTCCGAGTGGCTGCAGGCGGGCGGTGTCGGCCAGCGACAGGATGGTCGTGTCTGCGATTGTCATGGCGCCTTGATAACCGATCGCGCGGCAGATTTTAAGGCCCATTCGCGCGGCTGCGCCCGAGCTTCCGGCCAGGGGTGCCGGGCACCTGCCAGGCGGGCCTAGGCCGGCGGTTTCCATTGCCACCTGATGGCATTAAAGAAGGCCCGCGCGGCCGTCAAAGAAGGTCCGCACCGGCCGTCGCACGGTAAAATGAGGACTTCGGCGCCGTTTTCGCGGTCGGGACGGCGATCATTTTGGGACTGATTTTTTCGCATGACGCAGGAACTCGACACACGAACCGGCTGGCCGGAAGACCTTCGCTTCTTCCTCGAACAATTTCCGCGCGAAATCTGGCCGGGACACGTCAATCTCGGGCCGATGGCGCAGTTCTGGCTTGAGCGTCACGATATGTTCCGCACGCTCGGCGGTGCGCTGCAATCGGCGACCGAGCAGTTCCGTAGCGGGACGGTGGCGGCCGACGATTTCCGCGGCTGGTTCGTGCCGCGCCTGCAATTCTTCCTGCAGCAATTGGAAACGCACCATCAGATCGAGGATCATCACTATTTCCCGCGCTTTCGTGCTGCCGAGAAACGCCTGGGAAAAGGATTCGAGGTGCTGGAGAGCGATCATCACGTCATCCACGGCTCGATGGTCAAGGTCGCCGGCGCTGCCAATGCCTTCTTGCAAAGCGGCATGGGGCCGGGCGATGCGGCGCGGCTGGCGGGAGATCGCTATGCCGAAGCGAGCGCGGAACTGCTGCAGCGGCTGATGCGCCATCTCGACGATGAGGAGGACCTGATCGTGCCGCTCATTCTCGAACGCACCGAGCGCGTGCTTGGAGTTGCGTAGTTGGCGCCGGCGCGCGAATGACGCTGGCGGACAATAAGAACCATTCAACAAGGAAACGCCCATGAAACTGCCCAGCCGGATGATCGATCTGTCGGTCGCGCTCGACAACGAAACCGTGCTCGACCCGCCCAACATGCGGCCCAAGATCGAATATCTCAGCAACAGCGATAACGCCTGGATGCTGCTGGAGAGCTTTCCCGGACTGAAGCAGGAGGACTTGCCGAACGGCGAGGGCTGGGCGTTCGAACTGGTGCAGTTCACTACCCACAACGGCACGCACATGGATGCGCCGATCCATTTCAATTCGCACACGATCGACGGCAAGCCGGCGATGACGATTGATCAGGTGCCGATCGACTGGTTCCTGCGCCCGGGCGTCAAGCTCGATTTCCGCCATCTGCCGGACGGCCATGTGGTGAGTGCGACGGAGGTGGAAGCGGAGCTTTCGCGCATCGGCCATGCGCTGCAATCGTTCGACATCGTGCTGGTCAACACCCGGGCCGGATCCTGCGTCGGCAAGGACGACTATATGGTCGCCGGCTGCGGCATGGGGCGGGAAGCGACACTCTATCTGACTTCGCGCGGGGTTCGGGTGTGCGGGATCGACGGCTGGGGCTGGGATGCGCCGTTTGCCCATACCCGCAAGCGCTGGCTGGAGACGCACGATCCCTCGATCATCTGGGAAGGCCATTATGCCGGCCGTGAAATCCCCTATTGCCACATGGAAAAGCTCTGCAACCTTGAGCAATTGCCGGCGGACGGCTTTGTCGTCTCGTGCTTTCCGCACAAGATCAAAGGCGCCTCCGGCGGCTGGACGCGCGCGGTGGCGCTGTTTGACTGACGATGTCCTGGACTTGGCTGGGTATCGGGAGCAGGCCGGTCACGGTGGCCGTGAACCTTTTTTCCCGGCTGCGCACTAACCGACACTAATGCGCCGATCGTCCCGGCGCACGGGAACGGCTGCGCCAGGCTTGGGGTCAAATCCATGTTGTCGACACAATGGATCATCTTCGCGGTGTTCGCGGTCGTCGTCATCGCGGCGATTGCGATCTACAACCGGCTGGTCCGTCATCGCAATCTCGTCCGCGAGGGCTGGAGCGGCATCGACGTGCAGTTGCGGCGGCGCACCGACCTGATTCCAAATCTGGTCGAGACCGTCAAAGCCTATGCAGCCCACGAGCGCAGCCTGTTCGAGGATGTCACCGCCAAGCGCGCCATGAGTATCGCCGCCGACAATGTCAGCGGACAGGCGGCGGCGGAGCGTGCGCTGACCGGATCGCTCGGGCGGCTGTTCGCGGTCGCGGAAGACTATCCGCAACTGCGCGCTGATCAGAATTTCCGCAAGCTGCAGGAGCAACTGGCCGAAATCGAGGACCAATTGCAGATGGCGCGCCGCTATTACAACGGTACGGTCCGCGACTTCAACATCAGCGTTCACTCATTTCCCAATCTTCTGATCGCCAAACCGTTCGGCTTTCATGAGGCGCCATTCTTCGAAACCGATGAGAGCAACCGCGTGGCACCCACTGTTACTTTTCGTGAGGCAATGTGATGATTGCGGTCAGGCGCATCAGTTTCGCGTTTCTCTTCCTTGTCGCCGCATTGCTGCCGGCCGGTGCGGAGGAGCGCATCCTTCGTTTCATCAGCGACGTGCATGTGCAGCGCAACGGCGATCTTCTGGTAACCGAGACAATTCAGGTGCGGGCCGAGGGGCGGGAAATTCGCCGCGGGATCCTGCGCGATTTTCCGACCACCTATACGGCGCGGGACGGCACGCGTGTTGTTATCGGTTTCGCCGTCGAGGCGGTCACGCGCAATGGCAATCCGGAAAATTTCACCACCGAAACGTTGGACAATGGCACGCGCGTCCGGATCGGCCGCAAGGACGTTCTGCTGAACAATGGGATCTACGAATACACCATTCGTTATCGCACCACGCGACAGCTTGGATTTTTCCCGGAGTTCGATGAGCTTTATTGGAACGTCACCGGCAATGGCTGGACCTTGGCGATCGACCAGGTCGAGGCGCGCATCACGCTGCCGGAGAAAGCCTCGTTTCTGCAGAACGCGTTCTACACCGGACCGCAGGGCGCGCGCGGCAAGGACGCCACGGTCGTTGAACAGGTGCCGGGACGTATCGTCTTTCGCACCACGCGGCCTTTGCCGCCGCGCAACGGGCTGACAGTCGCGGCGGCCTGGCCGAAAGGCGTCGTCGTTGCGCCCACCGACATGCAGAAGGTCACGTGGTGGTTGAATGACAATGGTCCGCTGCTTGTCGCCGGGCTCGGCCTGCTTCTCATGCTGGGATACTACGTCTACGCTTGGTGGCGGGTCGGGCGCGATCCCCGGCGCGGAACAATTATTCCGCTGTTTGGTCCGCCCGAGGGAATGTCGGCGGCAGCCGTGCGCTATGTCGACCGGATGGGTTTTGACCAGCGTTGCTTTACGGCCGCCATGATCGAACTCGGGGTGCGCGGCCATCTCAAGATGAAGGAGGATTCCAGCGACTTGACGCTGCAGTCCCGTTCCGGTGGCCGGGAGATCCCCGCGCCTGAGCATGCCATGGCAAAGGAGCTGTTCAAGAAAAAGCCGACATTGAAGCTGGTCCAGTCCAACCACGATGCGCTCAATAAGGCCCAGAATGCGCTCCGCGTCGGACTGGTGAAGGCCTATGCCGGAGAGATGTTTCAGAACAATACCGGCTGGTCCGTGCGCGGGCTCTTGGCGTCGTTTGCGGTGGTCGGCGCCATCGTGTTTGCGGTGTTCGCGATCTGGGGAAGCGGCCAAAGCACGGCCATGCTGATGGGGCTCGTTTTCCTGGTTCCGGCGATCATCGTGGCCATTGGCTTGCTGGCTTCCGGCTGGCCGGAGAGCCTTCAGGGATGGCTGGTGCGGCTGGTAGCGTGTGGATTTGCCACGCCTTTTGCGATCGGCGCCATCGCCGTCATGGGGCAGGCGTCACGCAGTTGGGTTGAAGTCCTGCCGGCTTCGGTTCCATTGATCCTCATTCCAATCGCGGCTTCCGCGTTCAGCTGGATGAAGGCCCACACATCGGCCGGCCGCGCAGTGACGGATCAGATCGAAGGCTTGCGTCAGTATCTCGCGGTCGCCGAGGAAGACCGGCTCAATTATCTGCATCCGCCGGAAAAGACCCCGGAACTGTTCGAGCGCCTGCTGCCCTATGCGGTTGCGCTCGATGTCGAGAATGCCTGGGCACAGAAGTTTGCCGGCGTGCTTGCGACCGCGGCGGCGGCCGCGGTGATCGGCGAATGGTATTCGGGTCAACGCGACTGGTCGCGCGATCCGGTCCGCTTCGCCGACACCATCGGCAACGAACTCTCGAAAACGATTTCGTCTGCCTCAACGCCACCCGGCTCGAGTGGCGGCAGCAGCAGTTCCAGCAGCGGGTCGTCCGGCGGCGGTTCTTCCGGCGGTGGCGGCGGTGGTGGCGGCGGCTCCGGTTGGTAGGTTGGCGGCGGACGTTTGCGCCATCATTTCTGCGACAGGTCCAGCGTGTTGGTGAGGTCGCCGGGCGACGTGCCGCCATTGGCCGCGAAAGCGGCATCACGCGTCTTCAGGCTGTCCATCATCGGCAGCCCGAAGCGTTTGGTCAGAAGCCGCATCACCGAGGTCGTGTCGTAGAATGTGTGATCGACGAAACCTTTCTTGGCGAACGGCGAGATCACGACCAGTGGCACGCGGGTGCCCGGTCCAAAGCGGTCACCCTTTGGCGGCGCGACATGATCCCAGAAGCCGCCGTTATCGTCATAGGTCACGATGATCATCATCTTTGACCATTGCGGGCTTTGCTGGAGTTCCTTGACGATCTTGACGACGTGTTCGCCGGCGGCCAGCAAATCGGAATAGCCAGGGTGTTCGTCCAGGTTTCCTTCCGGCTTGTAGAACGACACCTGCGGCAGCTTGCCGGCCCTGATGACCTTGATGAACTCGCTGCCGGCCAGACCGCCGTCCCGAAGATGTTCGGCGCGCGCCTGGGTGCCCGGCGCATAGGCGGCGAAATAGTTGAACGGCTGGTGATGGTAGATGAAGTTCGGCACGGGATAGGTGTTCTTGCCTTCGAGCGCGATCTTCCAGGCGCCGGCATACCAGGCCCAGTCGATACCCTTGGCGGTGAGCGCTTCGCCGATCGTCGGGAGTGTTTGCGGCGGCAGCGTCGTCGGAGTGCCGGGATTGGCGAAGGCCGGATTGCCGCCGGGCGCGGGCTTGTTGCGGCTCGGTTGATAGGCCGGCTGCATGGTGTTGACTGCGTAGAAGTCCGGCGTCAGCGTACCGTTGTTGACCCAGATCGGTGGGCCATCGGAAGCCGAGATCGGCGAAAACGGTTCCAGTTGGAGCGATACGCCGTCGGGATTTACTGCCGCGATCAGGCCGCGCGCCGGACCTTTGTCTGCATTGGGATAGACCGGCGTGCAACCGCAAACCAGCCAGATGTGGTTGAGGAATGAGCCGCCGAAGGCGGCCATGAACATGTTGTCGGAAAGGGTGTATTCCTTGGCCAGCGACCAGAGCGGAACCTTGTCGGTTTTATAATAACCCATGACCAGTCCGCCGACATTGCTCCAGGCCGCGAAGCGATCGTTCTTACCGCCGTTGATCTGCATCTGATTCTGATAAAACTCGTGCACCGGATTGGCGGTGATGGTGCTGAGCGGGACGTTGAAACCGTTCGGGTCGTCGATCGCGAAGGGCTGGTTGTCGATGTTGTTGGTTTTCGATTGCGGGACATGCGGAACCGCGCCCTTGGCGGTGAGGCCGCCCCAGACCGGAGGCAGATTCACGAAAGTGCCGCCGTCGCGGTCGGTCTGAATGTACTGCTCCTCCTTCAGATTTTTCATTCCATTGGCGCCCGGGAATTGGCCGTACAAATTGTTGAACGAGCGATTCTCGGGAAAGATGACGACAATGGTTTCGATCTTGTCGAGACCGGTCGCCGCCTGCTGTGCCGCTGCGGGGGCGATTGGCAATGCGCCGGCGGCGAATAGGATCGCTGCAGCTGTCTTCAGGAAATTCGTCATGATGATGCCCGTCTTCTGGTGGCGCCTGGAATGCGATCGGAATTCGCTGACCGGATTTCGATGAGCCGCGGCCGTGACAGGAACATGGCTACATCTTATCCGGTAGTTGCATGGCTTGCGCGGTCCTGATCGATGAAAGCGATGAGTTCCTTGGTCTGTTCGGTGTAAAGTTGCAGTTTGGCGGTATCGAGCGGTTCGGTCAGCTTCTGCAAAAACAGGGTGTCGGTCCGTTCCGTGAAATTTGGCCCGATGCCACTGAAGAAAAAGCCATTGTCCCAGGCGACCTCGACCAGCACTTGCAGGCCGGGCGCGTCGATGGGGCAGGATACATGGATCGTCTTGGCGCCAAAAGACAGCATATCGTTCAGGCTTTGGGTGAATTCGAGCGGCGCCTGCTTACCGATCTCATCGAACGCGATTGCGCCGAACTTCCGCGCATTGACATGCACACGCATGCGGGATCGTTCGACCTGCGGTGCGGCGGCCGGTTCGAATGCAATGGGGAGCTTCAGCCCCTGGTAGATCGCCGACAGGATGTGGTGATAGCGCGGCGGTGCTGCGACGATACGCGATTGCGGCGGCACCAGATGGCGATAGGTGCGCAGATAGCTCTGCCGCTGACCGGCGGTCGGGAACGGCATGTTTTTCGGATGGAAGCGCTCCGGGTTGACGCCCAGCATGGCTGTGCACACCGCCATGTCGGATTCGGCATCCTGCTTTTGGGTGATGGTGTGCACCGTCAGTGGCTCGGCATAGATGCCGTGAAATCCCCCGCGTCGGAGCAACTTCAAACAGGCGCGCCTTCATGCGGTCGAGCAAGCCATGGCGCCGATGCGCCGGCAGCACGACCGCTTCGCCGCTTTCAGCGACGATGTCGCTTGGACCTCGGCGGAATGCCAGGTGGCCGACGACTTCGCTGTCGCCGTCGCGGGCGACCATCGAGATGACGGCACCTCCGGCGTTTTCGTCGATCAGCCGGGCCGGCGAAAAAACGTCGGGGTGAACGTAGCTGTGGCCGTAGACCGCGAGAAAGCAGCGACCGACGCCGGCGGCGTCTTCCGGCCGAAACAGGTCGATGACGTAGTCGTCAGTAGTTGTACCGGCCGCCGCCGGTGGCTTTGGCGATTCGACTTCGGCCGGGGGCGCTTCCGTGGCGTGTTCCGCGTTGCGCCGCAAGGTGAGGCGCCAGCCGTCGATACCGGTTTCCTGAAAATGGAGCTCGGAGGCTTCATCCGCCTGCGCGTGGAGCAGTTTTGCCACATTGGGAAAGCGCGACAGGCCACGCAATTGAAAGACGGTCTCGATCCCGGCTGAAATCAGACGCGTGTGCAGCGTGGTGGCTTCCGGGTTATCGGCCTGGGCGCAGAGCACCGTCCACGTATGCCAGGCGTCCTGGGCCGCATGCGCCGCAAAATCCAAAGACGCGCCCTGGGACATCGCGGCTTCGCGGACGAAGCCACGGGCCAGTTCGCGATAGCGGATATCGAGCGGAGCGTGCAGGTCAAGGGCGGGGGTTGGCATGCGCAATCCAGCAATTTCCGGGCAACGCCAGTCTACACGACAATCATGAAATTTGTCTTTGCCTGGCAGGCTTGAGCTCGGCGATCACAGTCGGCGCACGGCATCGGGAAGCGTGGGGATCGCTTGCACGATCCCCACGACCTGTTTGATGGCACGATGCGAGCTCAGGGGCGCGCTTCGAGCACCATGTTGAACGGCGTCTCGGTGGCGCGGCGGAACCGCGTGAAGCCCCCGGCGCGCACGACCTCGCCGAGTTTGGCCTCGCCGGCCTGGGCGCCGAGCGCGGCACCGACTTCCTGGTTGAGCGAGGCCGGCACGCAAAGACTGGTCGAGAACGCATAATAGATGCGGCCGACCGGATTCAGATTGTCTTCCAGCGTATTGCCGGCCATCGGCTCGATCAGCATCAAGGTGCCGTCATCCTTGATCGCCTTGCGGATGTGCGATACCGCGCCGACCGGGTCGCCCATGTCATGAAGGGCGTCGAAGATTGTCACGAGATCGAAACCGGCACCGGCAAAGTCCTGGGCGCGCGCATGCTCGAAGCGGACATTGCCGCGGCCGTTAGATTGCGCGCGCGCCGCTTCGATCGAGGGCGCGTGAAAGTCGAGGCCAATGAATTCCGAATTCGGAAAGGCATCGGCCAGGATCACGGTTGAAGCGCCGTGACCGCAACCGACATCGGCAACGCGCGCGCCCTTTTTCAGTTTTTCCACGACGCCGTCGAGCGCCGGCAGCCATTCGTCCACCAGATGGGCCTTGTAGCCCGGCCGGAAGAATCGCTCCACGCCGCAGAACAAGCAGTTGCAATGTTCGCCCCAGCCGACGCCGTCGCCGCTTTTGAAGGCTTCCGCGAGCTTCTGTTCGGCGGCGAAGACGGCTGCGAGTGAGTAGAAGCCGCCCGTCATGTTCACCGGGCTGTCGTCGTCGGCAAACACTGCGGCCTGTTCCGGCGTCAACGAAAAGCGCCTGGATCTTGCGTCATATTCGACAAATCCGGACGAGGCCTGTGACGACAGCCATTCGCGGACATAGCGCTCGTGAGTGCCGGTCTTTTTGGCGAGTTCCGCCGATGTCGCCGGGCCTTGTGCCAAGCCTCGGTAAAGACCGAGCTTGTCGCCGATCAACACCAGCGCTGCATTGGCTGCGGCACCCATTTCGTTGACCATTGTGCCCAGCAGTGGCTCCAACTTTTTCATATCCAGGTTCATGATACCTCTCATCGTTTGGGTTGGGGGCGGTCCGCCGGCTCCTGCCGGCAGTCCCAACGATGGTCTGGTCGCATCGGCTTTTGTCATAAGCTCTTGCATCGTTGAGGTGCGCTGAGGTACCGCTGTGCGCGCCGCCACGCGAGAGGCTGATTGGCCAGAATGGTGGCATACCAGTCACGGGAGCGTGCCATGGAAAAAAAGCGCCCTCGCGTCAGCCTTGTGGTGTTTCCAGAATGTGATCCGTCGATCGTTTTTGGTGTGTTTGACACGCTGTGGGCGGCGGGACGGTTCTGGGACACGTTCAAGGGACTGCCGCCTGGCGAACCGCTGTTCGAGCCGCGCTTGGTCGCCGCGGAAAAGGGCGAACTCCGCATGGTGACTGGCGTCTCGATTGTGGCGCAGGACGGTATCGATGACGTTGCGGAAACCGACGCCGTATTCATCCCGAACGTAATGGTCAATTCGGCGCAGGATTTGCGCGGACTCGATCGCAGGGTCCTCGCCTGGATCCGAAAGGCCTATGAGAACGGCGCTTCGATCTATTCGGCCTGTGCCGGTTCGCTGGCGCTGGCGGAAACCGGCATTCTCGATGGTTGCGAGGCAACAACACATTGGGGTTACACCAAATTGTTTCGCGATGAGTACCCCAACGTGAAACTGCATCCGGAACGCATTCTGGTGCAGACCGGCGATCAACAGCGGATCGTCTCCGGCGGCGGCGCCTCATCATGGCAGGATCTTGCCTTGTTCATGGTGATGAAACACTCCGGACCGGAAGAGGCGATGCGGCTATCGAAGATCTTCCTGTACCAGTGGCATCGTGACGGACAGTTGCCTTACGCTTGCATGTTGCAAAACGTCATGCACTCGGATCGCATCATCAGCGAGCAGCAAATCTGGATCGCCGAGAACTATAAGCAGGCCAATCTGGTGACAGAACTGGTGCGTCGTTCGGGGCTTCCGGAGCGAACCTTCAATCGGCGCTTCAAGGCCGCCACTGGCTATACGCCGATCGCCTATGTGCAAGCGCTACGGATCGAAGAAGCCAAGCAGATGCTGGAAACCGATGATCTGTCGGTCGAGCAGGTCGCGCGCGAGGTCGGCTACGACGACAATGCCTATTTTCGCCATCTGTTTCGCCGGCTCTGTGGCGTGACGCCGGCCGACTATCGGCGCAAGCTGCAGTTCCCGCCGGCCATCAAACAGGCGATGGCGAACGAGGCGTCGCCGCCCGGACGCCATTCCGAGGCGCGGCAATCAATTTAATATATGTAAAAAAATCCGCCGCCGGTTTCCCGGCGGCGGATGTTTTCTGTTCGCGGCCGTGTGACGCGTTACCGCTGGCCGGTCAGGAATGGAGACACATTGATGATCTCGACCCGGCGATTGGCGGCATTCGCACCTTGCGTGTCGACCAGCAATTGTTGTTCACCGTAGCCCTGGGTGACCAGGTTCTCCGGCGGAACGCCATAGGCTTCCGTCAGAATGACAGCAACAGCCTCGGCGCGCCGGTCTGACAATGACAGGTTGTCGACGTCCGCGCCGGTGGCGTCGGTATGTCCGGCGATCATCAACACCGCATTCGGATTTCTTTTCAGCACCGCATTGATGGCATTGGCGATGGCTTCAAGCTTTGGTGCCTGATCCTGCGGAACCTCCCACGAGCCGAGATCGAAGTTGATGGTGTTGACTACGATACGCGGCATTCGCGCGACCAGGTTCGGATTGTAGCGAACCTCGTCGAGCGTATAGGCGCGCTCGATGGGCACGAGTGGCGGCGCGGTCAATGCCGCAACGAAATCCGCTTGCCGCCCATTGTCGACCTGCACGTAGTAGCGCTGGCGTGGAATCGTGATGCGCGGCGGTGGCACATCAAGAAAGAAGTCGCGACCGCCCGGGCCGCCACGCCGCGTGTTATCGATCAGGATGACTTCACGACCGCCCGGCAAGACACGGACACGGCGAAGGAGATGGCCGTTGTTGTCGGTGACGACGATGACGCGGACGCCATTGGGCCGCACGATGACGGTGCGGATTTCGTTGCCGCGGCGCTCGACCCGCGCGTTGCGGTCGAACCGCCGAAACCGATCGTTGTCGTCGTGCCGGATGATCGTGCGGTTGTTTTCCCGTACGATCACGCGGCGGTCTGGTTCCTCGATGATCCGGCGGCCGCCGCTTTCCACCCGTTCGCGACGCTGGCGGCGCACATCGTCAAAGTTTTTGGCGCCCTGGTCGGGCGGCGCGTTGCGGCCATCGGCGCGGTCGGGTGCCGGACGACCATTCGAAGGACGCCCCTCAGGACGACCGTCCGGCCGTTGGCCCTGCTGGATTGGCGTTTTCGCATCCGCGCCCGACGGACGCGCATCGGGTTTCGCCTCAGCCGGTCGCTGCGGCGGTTGGCCGCGCTCAGGCGCCTGGGCCGGGCGTTGTGGTTGCTGCGGCGGTTGGGCGCGCTGCGGCGCCTGAGCCGGCTGTTGCGGCGGACGATCCGCAGGCCGGACGCGCTCGGGCGCCTGCGCAGGCCGCTGCGGACGGGACTGCGGTTCGGTACGTTGCGGCGCCTGAGCCGGCTGCTGCTTTGGCGCCGCGCTCGGCGGTTGTTGCGGCTGCGCGCGTTGCTCACGATTTTGACCGCGCGGTTCACGTTTTTGTTGACGGTCGTCGCGCCGCTCGTTTCGCCTCTCCTCGCGCTTCTTGCGCACGTCATCCGCAGATGGTGCCTGTGCCAGCCGTAACATTTCGTGCGCAGCATGCGTGCGAGGGGTTCCGGCGGCGATGCCGGGCGATGCAACGCTTACGCCTGCAGCGATTGTGCCTGCGAGCCAAGCTGTCGTTCGAACGCCTTTTCTCATTAAAATGATACCTCTGTGCGTGGGTTCTTTGTATCAGCACCACGATTGCTAGTTTTTCATACCGAATGAATGCGGCCGCAATTCGGGCTGGTGGATGTAGATCGTTGAGCGAGGTTAAACGCGCGGCGCACGATCAGGTTCCGGTATTCGGCTAATACCGTTCGAACGGAACATGGAATCGACGCATTTCGCCGCGCCCGTGACAGCGGATCGACGATCGCTTCGCGATGTGATCGAAGGCATTGATGCAAAAAAAATGCCGCCGGCGATGCCGGCGGCGGGTCTTGTTTGTTGAATGATGTTAGATCATTGCGGCTGGCCGGGCTGCGGTGCGCCGGAATCCGGCTGGCCAGAGTCAGGTTGTCCGGACTGCGGTTGCTCCGGTCCGGGATCATTATTTTGCGGTTGATCGGATTGCGGTTGATCTGGGCCCGGCTGATCAGATTGCGGTTGACCTGAGACTGGCTGGGCCGATTGCGGTTGGCCGGGTTGATTTTGACTGGCCATGAACGGCGTGACGTTGATGATCTCGACCCGGCGGTTCGCGGCGCTTGGGCCCGCAGTCCTCTCGATCAATTGTTGTTCGCCATAGCCCTGCGTCACCAGATTTTCCGGCGGGATGCCGTAGGTCTGGCTGAGGATGACAGCGACGGATTCGGCACGGCGATCGGACAGTGACAGATTGTCGACGTCGGGACCGACGGCGTCGGTATGGCCGGCAACCATCAAGATCGCATTCGGATTGTTTTTAAGGACGGTCGAAATGGCACTCGCGACCGCCTGCAGTTTTCCAATCTGATTCTGAGGAACGTCCCAGGAGCCCAAGTCGAAATTGATAGTGTTGACGTTGATCCGCCGCATGCGTGCGACAAGGTTTGGATTGTAGCGAATCTCGTCGAGCGTGTAGGCCCGTTCGACGGGTTGCAGCGGTGGCGCCTCGAGGGTGGCCACCAGATTCTGCGGCGGTACGTTGTCGGATTCGACGTAATACTCGTCTTGCGGAATGCGGATGCGCGGCGGCGGCATGTCGAGGAAGAAATTCTGTCCGCCCGGTCCGTTGCGATAACCATAGCTGTTGTCGATCAGGATCACCTCGCGGCCGTTGGGATAGCGGCGAATCCGGCGCAGCATGCGTCCGTTGCCATCCGACACGGTGATGATCCGCATGCCGTCCGATCGAACCGTGATCGTCCGGATCTGATTTCCATTCCGGACGATGTTGGTGTTGGTGCCGAAGCGGCGGAACCGGTCGCTGTCATCATGGCGGATGAAGGTGCGATTGTTGTCACGAACGATGAAGCGGCGGTCCGGTTCGACAATAATCCGGCGGCCGCCACGCTCGACATGTTCGCGCCGCTGGCCGCGTAGATCGTTGACAGTCCGCGGGTCGCGCGCAAAACCCGGACGGCCATTAGGCGGCCCGCCCGGAATGAAGTTTTGTGGGCCAGGCCCTCCGGCACGGTTGAAGTTCGGCTGGCCATTGGGCTGGCGGCCGGGTTGGCCGACACGGTTTTTGCGGACCGGGTTGTCCGGCGCGGTTGTGTTGGGTTGACCATTCGGCTGCCGACCGGGGCCGAACATTGGCTGGCGGACCGGGTTGGTCCCGGCGCGGTTGGTGTTGGGTTGGCCATTCGGCTGGCGGCTCGGGTTGTCCGACGCGGTTGTTGTTGGGTTGGCCATTGGGTTGCCGGCCTGGTTGGCCTGCGCGGTTGAAGTTGGGGCGGCCACCGGGAGGCTGGGCCTGCTGGCGATTCTGCTGCGGCGGCCGGCCTTGAGGCTGTCGGCCCTGCTGAGGGCGGCCTTGCGGCTGCGGCCTGCTGGCGGTTCTGCTGCGGCGGTCGGCCTTGTTGTGGTCGGCCCTGCTGGGGACGGCCTTGTGGCTGGGCCTGCTGGCGGTTCTGCTGCGGCGGTCGGCCTTGTTGTGGTCGGCCCTGCTGGGGACGGCCTTGTGGCTGGGCCTGCTGGCGATTCTGCTGCGGCGGTCGGCCTTGTTGCGGTCGGCCCTGCTGGGGACGGCCTTGTGGCTGGGCCTGCCGGCGGTTCTGCTCCGGCGGTCGGCCTTGTTGCGGTCGGCCCTGCTGGGGACGGCCTTCTGGCTGCGCCTGCCGGCGGTTCTGCTGCGGAGGCCGGCCTTGTTGCGGTCGGCCTTGCTGGGGACGGCCTTGCGGCTGCGCCTGCCGGCGGTTCTGCTGCGGCGGTCGGCCTTGTTGCGGTCGGCCTTGCTGGGGACGGCCTTGCGGCTGTCGGCCCTGTTGCGGTTGGCCCTGCTGGCGCTGCCGTCGGCGGTCCTCGGGGGTCGGCGCCTGGGCGAGAATAATCTTGCTGTCCACGACCGTCGCTGGCGCGACCGGCGCGCTCTGGGCCGGGGCGATGCCCCCGATTAACATGGCCCACCCACACAGCAGCAGCCCGAACAGACCGGCCGGGCCACGGAATGGCCCGTTGCAACGCGATTTTATTGTCATCTGATTGGTCCTATCGCTCCGGGATTTCATCCCGGGTCTTCTGCGAAAACAACATGTCCCGAACTGCGCCCCGGACACTTCTAAAGGGTTTTTCTCTTATTTTATACAATCATTTGCGCTTTACCGGCGAGGAGTCCGCGGTTGCGTCACTGCTGGCGCCGCGGTCCCGACGCCCCTCGTTGACGGTTCCCGCGCGGAATGCCATTGCCGGGTCCGGAATCGGCAATTGGGCTTGAACCGCACGCGCGGTCCCCGGTAGATCGGACATCTTGCGCGGCACTCGATCCGCCGCCAGGAATGCAATAGTCTTGCATCATCGGGGAAATTTGTGGGGCCCCGCATCGGAATGGGCATTTGACGTGACGTTTGAGCCGCTGAAGAAACACAAAGACGTCAAGATGGGGTCCGAACGTGGGCTCGGTCTGGTCTTTGCCGCTGTTTTCGCGATCATCGCCCTGTGGCCCCTGACCAAGGGGTTGCCGCCGCGGCTCTGGGCGATTGTCGTTGCGGTCGCCTTTCTGGTGCTGGCGTATCTCTGGCCATCGTCATTGCGCCTGTTGAATGTCGCCTGGTTCCGGTTTGGCATGCTGCTCGGCGCCGTGATGACCCCGATCGTGATGGCGTTGCTCTACATTGTCGTGTTCGTGCCGACCGGCTTCCTGATGCGCCTGTTCGGCAAGGACCCGATGCGCATCAAGCCGGAGCCCGCAAGCAGCAGCTATTGGATCGTCCGCGATCAGCCTGGTCCGGCGCCGGGCACAATGAAACGTCAATTCTGAGTGTTCGAGGATTTGCAATGTCGATGCTGGCGGAACTGTGGGCGTTCATGCGCGAGCGGAAGAAGTACTGGCTTCTGCCGGTCGTTGTCATGTCGGTGATCTTCGGCGGCCTGGTGGTGTTGACGCAGGGTTCCGCTGTCGCGCCTTTCATCTACACATTGTTCTGATCGCGTCGTGAATATTCTCGGAATTTCGGCATTCTACCACGACAGCGCGGCCGCGCTGATTGTCAATGGCGAGGTCGTGGCCGCGGCGCAGGAAGAGCGCTTTTCGCGGATCAAGCAGGACTCCTCCTTCCCGCATCTGGCGGTCGCATCCTGCCTCGCGCAGGCGGGCCTGAAACTCGACGACGTCGATTACATCGCCTTTTACGACAAGCCGTTCCTGAAATTCGAGCGGCTCTTGGAGACCTATCTTGCGTTCGCGCCGCGCGGCCTGACTTCGTTTCGGAAGGCGATGCCGGTGTGGCTGAAGGAAAAGCTGTTCCAGCGCGACATGCTGGTCAAGGAACTGCGCGAGGCCGGCGCCGACAAGGCGGTCGGTGAAAAGCTGCTGTTCGCCGAGCACCATTACAGCCATGCGGCGAGCGCGTTCTTTCCCTCGCCGTTCGAGGATGCCGTCGTGCTGACCATCGACGGTGTCGGCGAATGGGCGACGACCACGGTCGCGGTCGGCCATGGCAACGATCTGAAAATCGAGAAGGAACTGCATTTCCCGCATTCGCTGGGACTGCTTTATTCCGCCTTCACCTATTACACCGGCTTCAAGGTCAATTCCGGCGAGTACAAGGTGATGGGGCTCGCGCCCTATGGCGAGCCGCGGTTTAAGGATCTGATTCTCGACAACGTGGTCGACGTGAAGCCTGACGGGACATTCCGCCTCGACCAGTCCTATTTCAACTATTGCACCGGTCTCACCATGACCAATGACCGGTTCGCGGACTTGTTCGGCCAGCCGGTGCGCAAGCCGGAGAGCGAACTGCTGACGCAGTTTCACATGGATATCGCCGCATCGATCCAGGCGGTGACCGACGAGGTCATGCTGCGGCTGGCGCGCTCGCTGGCGCGCGAATACGACATTCCGAATTTGTGCCTGGCCGGAGGCGTGGCGCTCAATTGCGTCGCCAATGGCAAGGTGCTGCGTGACGGCGCCTTCTCCAATGTCTGGATTCAGCCGGCTGCTGGCGACGCGGGCGGGGCGGTCGGTTCGGCGCTGGCGGCCTGGTACACCGAGTTCGGCAAGCCGCGGACCAATGGTCATGACCGCATGCACGGCTCCTATCTTGGCCCGTCCTACAGCGACGACGAGACGGCTGCGCGGTTGACGGCGGCCGGCGCCAAGTTTCAGATGCTTGACGATGATGCGGTCATCTCGCGCACCGCGGACGCGCTCGCGCAAGGCCGCGCGGTCGGCTGGTTTCAGGGGCGGATGGAGTTCGGGCCGCGGGCGCTCGGCAACAGGTCGATCCTTGGCGATCCGCGCTCGCCGACCATGCAGAAAAATCTCAATTTGAAGGTCAAGTTCCGCGAATCGTTCCGCCCGTTCGCGCCGTCGGTGCTGCGCGAGGATGTCGCGGAATGGTTCGAACTCGATTCCGACAGCCCCTACATGCTGCTGGTCGCGGACGTGCTGCCGAAGCACCGCCGCGCCATGACCAACGAAGAGCAATGCCTGTTCGGCATCGACAAGCTCAATGTGGTGCGATCGACGATTCCCGCAGTGACGCATGTCGACTACTCGGCGCGCATCCAGACCGTCGACGCGGACACCAATCCGCGTTATCACGCGCTGATTTCGGCGTTCAAGGAGCGCACCGGCTGCGGCGTTCTGGTCAATACCTCCTTCAACGTACGCGGCGAGCCGATCGTGTGCACGCCGGAAGACGGCTTTCGTTGCTTCATGGGCACGGACATCGACGTTTTCGTTTGCGGCAACGCATTTCTGGAAAAAGCCGACCAGGATCCGTCGCTGGCGGAAGACTACAAGAACAAATACGAATTGGATTAATCCTGCGAACTTGGTGACCGCGTGATGTCAAGGTTCCGCACGGGACTGATCATTGCTCTATATTGTGTGGCGATCTTTTTCGCACTCGATCTGATCTATTCGAATTTCATCTATCAGAAGCGGCCGAGTGCCCGCATCCGCAGCGATCTCTACGATCACACGCTGGCGGCCAATTTCGACGGCTTCGATCTCTGGGGGCCGATCCGTTACCGCCTGATCACCAACAGTCTCGGTATGAAAGACGGCGCGGTCCGCGATGTGACGCTGGCCGGAAAGATGCGGCGCATTCTGCTGATCGGCGATTCCTTTACCGAGGGGATCGGCATGCCGTTCGATCAATCGTTTGCCGGACTGCTCTATGGCGCGGGGCTCGCGGCCAGTCCAAAGATCGAGTTTCTCAATGCCGGCGTGAGTTCGTATTCGCCGGTGATCTATTATCAAAAGATCAAGGCGCTGCTGGCGGCGGGATTGCGGTTCGACGAGGTGGTCGTGTTTTCCGACCTGTCGGATGTGCAGGACGAGGCCACCACCTATTTCTGCATTGACGACGATCCGCAATATCGCGCGCGATGCCGGCTGGCGAACGACAAGACCACGCGCCGCGTCGGGAAGACGCTGGCGGACAATTTCGTCATCACCGACCGGCTGCGGCGGATGATCAAGCGCAAGATCAGGCGTCAGCGCGGCCGCCGGCCGGCGGACAGCAGGCCGGTCGAAGGTCTTCATCCGAGGGTTGACTGGACATTGCCCGAACACGCCAATTCACGGCGTTACGCGCCGCTCGGGATCGAGGGCGGCATCAAGCGGTCGCTGCAGAACATGCAAAAGCTCGCCGATCTGTTGGCGCAGCATCGCATTCCGCTGACGATGGTGGTCTATCCCTGGCCCACGCAACTGAGGTTCGACGACCGGAACAGCCGGCAGGTCACGATCTGGCGCGACTTCTGCGCCAAGAACTGCAAGGCGTTCATCGATTTGTTTCCGGCCTTCTTCGCGATCAAGGACGCGGACAAGGATTGGTACAAGCGGCTATTCATTCCCGGCGATTATCATTTTTCCGCCGAGGGAAACGCCGTGTTTTATCGCGAAGTCGCCAAGCAATTGATCGGGCCGCAGGCTTCGCCGAAGCCTTAATAGAAGCATTTCCAGGCGAAGTGGGGACCGGTTCGCCGTCCGGAAATGCGACTAAACTCGAGCATTTCCAGGCGAAGTGGGACCGGTTCGCCGTCCGGAAATGCATTCAAATAAAATAGCGCGTAAACGCCGGTCGCTACAGCATTCCGTGAACACTGAACGTCGGCTGGGATTTTGATCCGGGGTTTGCGGTTCGCCAGTTATGGTTTGACATAGGATAGCACCAAATAGGTCGCGAGCATCAGGCGGTCCAGAACGCCATGCTTCCTGTTGGCCAGGTGCGCGTTAACACGCCGTTGGGGCCATGATGGCGGCGCACGGCGTTGACAAGGCCGCGGGCGCCGGCATCCGATGCGGCGACGATGCCGCGCCAGCCCTTGTCCGCCCAGCGGTCGAATACGCGGAAAAGGATGGGGCCGAGCTTGCGATAGAACCAGTCGAAATCGAGCGTGATCGTGGTCGTGCGCTTGAGCCAGTTCAGCAGCAGGAAGAAGGCGAGACCGGAAAACAGCAGCAACTGCAACTGATAGACCACATGGCTGGCGGTATAGGGCACGTAGTCGATCGGCTGGTAGGGCAACAACGCATAGAGCGCGCCCGGCATGACGCCGATGCCGATGCAGAGGCCTGAGAAGATCACCATGGCGAGCCGCATGTTCCACGGCGGATCGGGCGGGCGCAATCCGGAGTCCTTCTGGAAGAATACGAACCACGGGAATTTGATGCCGGCGTGCAGGAAGACGCCGGCGGAGGCGGCGGCCAGCAGGAACCAGACGATTTCCAGATGCTGGACCGCGGCGGCGTCGGAGATCATCGACTTGGAGACGAAACCCGAGGTCAACGGGAACGCGGAAATCGACAATGCGCCGATGATGCCGCAGACGGTGGTGATCGGCATGGTGCGGAACAGGCCGCCGAGATCGGTGCATTTGCGCTTGCCGGTCATGAACAGCACCGAGCCCGCCGACATCAGGAGCAGCGCCTTGTAGATGATGTGGGCGAAGGCGTGCGCGGCGGCGCCATTGAGCGCGAGTTCGGTGCCGATGCCGATGGCGGTGACCATGAAACCGACCTGGTTCACGATCGAATAGGCCAGGATCCGGCGCATGTCGTTCTCGAGGATCGCGTAGACGATGCCGTAGAACACCATGTAGAGGCCGATATAGATCAGCAGTTCGGTGCCGGGAAATCCGCGCAGCAGCACATAGACCGCGGTCTTGGTGGTGAAGGCCGACAGGAAGACCATGCCGCTCCAGGAGCCTTCCGGATAGGCGTCCGGCAGCCAGGCCGACAGCGGCGGCGCGCCGACATTGAGCAGGAAGCCGGCGAGGATCAGCGCAGCGTGGCACCGAGTCGAGCGTCATCTTGCCGAAGGCGAGCGAGCCGGTCGCGGCGATCTCGCCGGCAATGCCGGCCATCAGCACGGCCCCGCCGAGGAAATGGATGGCCGCATAGCGCAGCGCCGCGCCATTGGCGTTGGCGCCGCCGCTGATGACGACGATCGTTGAAGCGATCGCCATCACTTCCCAGAACATGAAGACGGTGATGAGGTCGCCGGCGAGTACGACGCCGACAGCGCTGCCGGCGTAGACGAGGGCGGCCGACAGTTCGAGCGTGCTGCGCTGGTTGAGCGCGAACAGGCCGCCGGTGAAGGACATGATCGTGAAGACCGTGGCGAACAGGCGCGACAGCGCGTCGCCGCGGACCGGCACCAATTCGTAGCCCAGGTAGGAGAGCGTCAGCGCCGGGCCATTGGGCACCTGCCAGACCAGATAAAGCGCGATCAGCGGCGCGCCGAGGATCAAAGCCGGGCGCAGAGCGCCGCGCGCGAACGGCAGCAGCAGGCCGGCCAGGATCAGAACGACGGCCGGCGGAAAGATGAAACTCGCGGCCATCTCAGTCGTCATAATAGGTGTCCGGACGCTTGAGAATGAAACCAAGCGCCCTTGGCGAAGGCGACCAGCACGACGCAGCTCAAAAAGCCGTACCAGGCACCGAAACCGAAAATGCCGTCCCAGCCGAAATGACCGTGATGGGGAACCACGACATCGAGCAGCACCAGGATCGTCAGGACAGCACGATGAAGACGATCCAGAGCAGTCGAATGGTGCTGTCGCGTACCAGCCAGTTATCGTCCATGGCGTCACCGTGCGATCATCATTTTGGAAAGCGTGAAGGGGACATCGGGAAAGAAGAACAGCGCGATGGCGCCGAGCAGCGGTGGCCGTCAGCGCCAGCACGATCGGCCAGGGCGCTTCGCCATGTTCGTGGCCGTGAGCGGCGGCGTGATGTTCATCGCGTGGCTTCATCATGTGGGACGTCTTTCGGCGCGCGGAAGAAGGCGCGGAACACGATCGGCAAAAAGTAGCCGGCGTTCAGCAGGGTCGAGAGAATGATGACGGCGACCGCGATCCAGTTCGCGCTCGCCATGGCGCCGCTGAGCATGAACCATTTGCCGAGGAAGCCGGCCGTCGGCGGCAGCCCGATCATGCTGAGCGCGCCGATGGTGAAGGCGGCCATGGTCCAGGGCATGCGGCGGCCGATGCCGTCGAGCTGGCTGATTTCGGTCTTATGCGAAGCGGTGTGGATGGAGCCGGCGGCGAAGAACAGCGTGATCTTGCTGACGGCGTGGGCCGCGATGTGCATGGCGGCGCCGATCACAGAGATCGGAGTCAGGATCGCGACGCCGAGCACGACATAGGACAATTGCGAGACGGTGGAGTAGGCCAGCCGGCGCTTCAGATTGTCCTGGCGCCAGGCCACCAGCGAGGCGACGATGACGGTGAAGCCGGCGACCAGGGTCAGCCATTGCGACTGGCCGAGCGCCGCGAGGCTTTCGATCCCGAAAATATAGACGGCGACCTTCACGACGGTGAAGACGCCGGCCTTGACCACGGCAACCGCATGCAGCAGGGCGCTGACCGGCGTCGGCGCCACCATCGCGGCCGGCAGCCAGAAGTGGACCGGGATCACCGCGGCCTTGCCGATGCCGAAGATGATAGACCGCCAGCAAGCCGCCCATTGCCGAGCGGCCGAGCGTGCCGGTGAGAATGCCGCCGGGCTTGAAGTCGAGCGTGCCGGCGAGTTCCCAGGTGAGAATGATCGCCGGAAGGAGCAAGGCGGTCGAGGTGCCGATCAGCAAACCGAGATAGATCCGGCCTGACCGCTTGGCTTCGGCGTTTTGTTTGTGGGTCACCAGCGGATAGGTCGAGATCGTCAGCGCTTCGTAAAACAGGAACAGGGTGAACAGGTTCTTGGCGAAGGCGACGCCGATCGTGCTGCCCAGTGCGATCGCGAAACAAACATAAAACCCGGTCTGGCGCGGCTCGTCGTTGGCGCGCATGTAGCCGATCGAATAGATCGAGTTGACGATCCAGAGCGTCGAAGCAATCAGCGCAAACAGCATGCCCAACGGCTCGACCTTGAAGGCCAGGTCGAGACTGGGGGCGACATTGAAAATCTGCACCTCCGGCCTCGCGCCGCCCAGCACCGGACCGAGCAAAGCGGTCACCGCAAGAAACAGCACCGCGGCAGTGATCAAGGTGACTGCTTCGCGCAGGTTCGGAACCTTGTGGAAGACCGGAATCACCAGCGCGCCGACGAATGGCGCGCACACGGCGATGAGGATCAGCGTCTCGGGCGGCAGCGTCATCATGGCGTGCCCCCCAGCAACGCGTTTGCCGCCTTAGTGGCAATGCCGACGGTCCATTCGGTATCAAGTCCGAAAAAGATCGTGGCAAGACCGAGAACGATGATCGGCAGCAACATTGACAGCGGTGGGTCTTTCGCGTGTTCCAGCGACGGCAAGGTTGGTCGGAACCACACCACTTCCAGCACGCGGCCGATATAGACGATCGCGATGACCGAACTCGCCACGATGAGGAAGATCAGCGGCCACCAGCCCTTATCGTAGGCGCCGAGCGCGAAGTACCACTTGGAGACGAAGCCGGCCGTACCCGGCACACCGATAATGCCGAAGCCGGCGATTGCAAACGTCACCATGGTGATCGGCATGCGGCGGCCGATGCCGGCAAGATCAGACAGGCGAACGGTGCCGACACGGAAAAAGACCGCACCGATAGCGAGGAAGAGGGCGGTCTTCATCACGGCGTGATTGAACAAATGCACCAGGCTTCCGGTCAGACCGGCCTGATCGGCGAGGCCGATGCCGAAGGTGATGTAACCGATCTGCGCGACCGAGGAATAGGCCAGCATGCGCTTGACGTTGGTCTCGAAGACCGCGACGAACGACGCGGCAAACATCGCCGCGATCGACAGAACGACCATGATGTCGTTGACCGGCAGGGCGGCGAAGTCGATGGCGACATCGAAGATGGAATAATAGAAGCGGATCAGCAGATAGATCGCGACCTTGGTGGCGGTTCCCGCCAGAAAGGCTGTCGCGAAGGACGGCGCATAGGCATAAGCGTTCGGCAGCCAGACATGGAGCGGAAACAGCGCCAGCTTCAGGCTGATGCCGACCGTGATAAAGGCGAGCGCGGCGATGAGCGCGCGCGACTGATCGCCGGTGGCGGCGCCGAGGCGATCTGCGATATCGGCAATGTTGAGCGTCCCGGTGAGCAGATAGAGCAGGCCGATGCCGATGACATAGAAGGTCGCGCCGATCGTGCCCATGATGAGATATTGATAGGAAGCGAGCAGCGCGCGGCGATCGCGGCCAAGCGCGATCATGACGTAGCTCGACAGCGAAGACACTTCGAGAAACACGAAGGCGTTGAAGGCGTCGCCGGTTGCCGCGATGCCAAGCAGGCCGGTCAGCGCTAGCAGGTACATGGAATAGAACCAGGGCTGACGGGCCTCGTCGATCTCGAAGGCGACCGAGCGGCGGGCGTACGGCATCGTCACCGCGCCGACGCCGGCGACCAGTACCAGGACGAAGCCGTTGAGCAGATCGATGCGATATTCGATGCCCCAGGGCGGTGGCCAGCCGCCCATCGTGTAGGAGATGGTGCCTGTCGCCAGCACCTGCATCAGCAGCATGATGGCAGATGGCGAGCATCACCCAGCTCACGGCCAGCGCGATCAGATACGCCGGCAGGCTGCGGCGCAAGAAAGGCAACCAGCACCGCTCCGAGCAGCGGAACGACGACCTGCAGGGCCGGCAATTGCGGCAGGACGGCGTTCATTTCTCGCTGTCCTGCTGGAAGATTTCATCTTCCTCGATCGTGCCGAAAGCTTCGTTGATGCGCACGACCAGCGCCAGGCCGAGCGCCAGGGTGGCAACGCCGACGACGATGGCGGTGAGGATCAGAACGTGCGGCAGTGGATTGGAATAAACCGTATAGGCGGGATCGAGAATCGGCGCGGTCGCGCCGATGATCTTGGCCGGTTCGATATAGAGCAGATAGACCGAGGTCTGAAAAATCGCGAGGCCGACCAGCTTCTTCACCATATTGCCGCGCGCGATCACGATGTAGAGCCCGGCGACCATCAGAATAATGGTGATGATGTAGTTGTAGTGACCGATGAGGGTTTCGATGGTGGCCATCACCGTCCCCGCTCGACGAAGGCATAAAACAGCGCGACCATGGTTCCGGCGACCGTTATCAGGACGCCGGTTTCCACGATGAGGATGCCAAGCTCGTGGCCGTGGGCCGGGTCGTGCGCGAATGGCGAATAGTCGAGATAGTTCTTGCCCAGGAGCAGGCTGGCAACGCCGGTGCCGGCATAGATCAGCACGCCGAGCGGTACCATGGCTTCCACAAGGCCCTGCGGTGCGACGCGCTTGGCCGTGCCGAGACCGAAGGTGATGGCGACCAGGATCACCATGCCGGCGCTGATGACTCCGGCCTGAAAGCCGCCGCCCGGCCCGTAGTCGCCGTGAAACTGCACGTAGAGTGCAAACAACAGGATGAAGGGCAGGATCAGCTTGGTGCCGACCCGCAAAATCAGATCGAGACTCATTCGCCGTTCTCCCCGTCGCCGCTGTCGCGGCGCCGCAAGCCGCGCAGCAGCAGCATGACCCCGATGCCGGCGGTGAAGATCACCGTGGTCTCGCCAAGGGTATCGTAGCCGCGGTAATCGGCGAGTACGGCGGTCACGACATTGGGGACGCCGATCTCTTTGATGGAATCGACGAGGTAGCGCGGCACGACGTGCTGATGGATGACGGCGTCCGCGGTGCCGAACGGCGGCAGCACCAGTGTGCCCCAGATCAGCAGGCCGCCGACCATGAGTGCGAGGAACATCGGCACGTAGCTGGCGTGGACCGGCCGCATTTCCGTGGTCTTGGTCAGATGCAAGGTCGCCAGCAACAACACGGTGGAAATGCCGGCGCCGACCGATGCCTCGGTCATCGCGACATCGACGGCGTCGAGCGCGATCAGCAAGCTTGCCATCACAAAACTATAGATGCCGGAGAGGATGACGACCCCGAACAGGCTGCGCTGCCGGATGATCGCGAAGGTGGTGATCGCGAGCACGGTCAGGAGCGCCATGTTGATATACGTTTCTATGGCTGCCTCCCGACGTCATGATCGATTGTCGGCTCCGGTGGCGGCACGCCGGGCCCGCGGCCGGCGCGGCGATCTTCCGCGAGCTGCGGGCCGATACCTTCATGCAGCGCGCCTTGCGCGAGCGCATGCGTCACCACCGGCGCGGTAAAGACGAACAGCAGCAGCAGGAAGATCAGCTTCAATGTCACCAGTGTGAATCCGGCTTGTACCATCATGCCCAGGATCAACAGGCCGGCGCCGAGGGTATCGGTGACGCTGGCGGCATGCATGCGGGTGAACAGGTCGGGCATACGGACGAGTCCGAGCATGCCGACAATGGTGAAGAAGGCGCCTGCGAGGATCAGCGGCCAACTCACGATATCGATGAGGGTCTGAGTCACGTGCCGCGGTCCTCCTCGACGTCGTAGGCGAGGTCGCCATGACGGAAAAATTTCAATACGGCGAGCGTGCCGATCAGATTGAGGAGCCCGTAGGTCAGCCCGATATCGAGAAATTCCGGACGGCCGGTCAGAAACCCGATCACCGCCAGCAGCAAGATCGCCAGCGTGCCAACGGAGTTGCCGGCGAGCACGCGATCGAAAACCGTCGGCCCCGTGATCGCGCGCACCAGGGCAAGCGCAAGAGCGACAAGAATGGCTGCAGTGGCGGCGATGAACATCAGGCCGTGCCTTCGAACTGGCAGACGCGGCGATCCATGCCGCCGCCTTCGAGATCATCGGCGCCATCCTTGACCAGTGCGTGGACGGTCAGTGCAGGGCCGTCGGCGCCGACCGTGATGGTGCCTGGGGTGAGTGTGATCGAGTTGGCGTAGGTGGCGATGCCGGCCGTCGTCTTCTGACTGGCCTGCACCACCGTCATGGTGGGCGAGATCGGCAGACGCGGGTCGAGTATGATCTTGGTGACCGACCAGGCCGACTTGGCGATTTCGTTCGCGAGCCATGGATAATAGGTGATCGTGGCCGGAAACAATGAGAACGGAACGCCCTCTTCGTCGACAATGCGCATGCGCAAAGCCGCAAGTGTGCACAGGACGGCGCTCAACGCCCCGGCAGTGACCAGCATCGGCGTATAGTGGCCCGATAGGGCGAGCCAGAACACGAACAGCAAGCCTGTCAGGATGGCGATCCGCATGGCCTCGTTCCCCTTCATCCCGGCCAATATGGTCTACGCGCGCCGCCGCTGGGCTTTATCCGCGCCCCACGCGGTCGGAGCGGAACCCTCTGCCATAGTTCCGGCAAAAAATCTCCCCTTGGCGCGTATTTAGCCAAGCTCACCAAGGTTCGACAACCGGGATTGGAACGCAGACGCGGAGCAGGCTGTGGGTTCCGCTTTCGTACCGGGCATGCCGGCCAGGTTGCGGTCTTGGATACCAAAAGTCACGGCCGGAAAATTCAGCATTGTCGAAGAAATACCGTTGGCATGCCGGGTCAAGGGTGAGGCGGCAGAGCGTGCGATCGGAAAAAAAACATCGGCGTACGGGACCATTCGCCTTGCGCGCGATCACACTGCCGCCGGTACGTGCGGCATTCTGTCGGCATGAAACGGCTGATGAGCGCTTGCGCTATCGCGTGATGCGATGCCACCATTGTGTTCGTTCGCGCTGGCGTGAAACAGCCACTTTCCGGGGGCGGAAGCGCGGCGATGTCCGGACCTGCGGTCCTTTGTTGGGCGTGCAGGGCATGTCGACCTGCGGTTCGCTCCTCAATATTCCGAAATGGCGCGCATCCCGTGCGGTCCATTTGCCTTCACGCAATTGGCTTCCACTCAGCGGCAATGCGCGTTAAAGAGGTCGCGTCAAAGTGACCCTAAGCGCTGCAAATTGGCGTCGCGCGACGGATTGCGGAGGCCAACGAAGCCAATCACGAGGGAGGATGACGCGATGATGAGAAGAACATTTTTGGTGGCGGCAACGGCGCTGCTGACGCTGACATCCGCCGCCCAGGCGGAAAAGAAACTGATCCCGATCAAGGTCACCCAAGCGGTTTCGAGCTTTTCGTTCCTGCCGCTCTATTATGCCAAGAACGCTGGCTACTATAAGGCCGAAGGCCTCGATGTGCAGCAGATCGCGACCCGCGGTGGCGGCCCGGATCTGGTGGCGCTGATTTCCGGTGACGTTCAATTCAACGTCAGCGCAGGCACCTATCAGGTTGGCGCGATCCGCCAGAAGCGCAAGATCAAGATCGTCTACAACTATTACAACCGCAACCTGATTCAGATCGTGCTGTCGAAGAAGGTGGCCGAGGCGAGCGGCGTGAAGCCGACCGATCCTTTGAAGAAACGGTTGGCTGTGCTCAAGGGTCTGCGGCTCGGCATGACGCGTGCCGGCGCGTTGACCGACTTTCAGTGGCGTCACCTGCTGCGTGAAGCCGGACTGACCCCTGAAGATGCCAAGATCGTTGCGATCGGCGGTGGCGCCGCGCTGCTGGCCGCGATGGAACGCGAGCAGATCGATGCCTACGCGATTTCCCCGCCAATCGATCTGATGGGAATTGATCGTGGTCTCGGGGTGCTGTGGATCAACAATGCCAAGGGCGATGATCCGTCGATGGACCCGTTTGACTTCCAGAGCGTGGTCGTTACCGAAGACTATGCCGCCAAAAATCCGGAAGTCGTCAAGGCGTTTATCCGCGCGACCAAGAAGGCGGTCAATGCGATCCTAGCTCAGAGTTCGGCTGAAGTTTTCAAGGTCGTGCAGAAGGATTTCCGCAAGCTCGACCCGAAGCTCGCGATTGCCGCGATCGATGAGGTCAAGCCGGCCTTCAACAAGACCGGGCAGATGACCCTGCCGGAGGCGAACAACGTCATCAAAATGACGGGCGCCACCGACGTGACCGGCCAGCAATTGTTCGATCTTTACACGCCGAAGTTTCAGTAAGCCGGTCAATGGCGGAACCGATCATATCAATGCGGGGAGTGTCTCGCGTCTTCCGTGCGCAGCGCGGAGACGTGACGGCACTCGCCGACGTCAATCTCGACATCAAAGAGGGCGAGTTCGTCACCATGGTCGGGCCGTCAGGCTGCGGAAAGTCGACCGCCCTCAATGTCATGGTTGGTTTGCTGGAACCTTCAACGGGTGAAGTGCTGTTCCGTGGCAAGCCGACGCACGGAATCAACCACGACATTGGCTATGTGACGCAGGCGGACAACCTGTTTCCGTGGCGGACGGTGCTGGAGAACGTCGTCTTCGGCCTGGAAATGCGTGGCATTGGCAACCGTTCGTCACGCCGTGACACGGCGATGCAGCTGCTGCAACGGGTCGGGCTCGAGGGCTTTCACAATCACTACCGGCATGAATTGTCGGGTGGCATGCGCCAGCGTGTCAACATCGTGCGGACGCTGGCCTATGATCCGAAGGTCATCCTGCTCGACGAACCATTCGGGCCGCTCGATGCCCAGACCCGCCTGCAATTGCAGGATCTGCTGCTGAAGCTCTGGCGTGAACGATCCGAGACAACGGTCATCTTCATCACGCACGAATTGACCGAGGCGATTGCGCTTGCCGACCGTCTGGTGGTGATGAGCGCGCGGCCCGGCAAGATCCGGGAGATCGTGAAGGTCGACCTGCCGCGTCCCCGCGATATCTACACGATCCATACCGACCCGAAATTCCGCGAGCTCTACGATCAGGTTTGGGAGCATCTTGCGGATGAGATGAGGCAGACCGCAGAATGATGAAGGGCTACCAGCTCATCGGCTGGCGTGTTGCCGTTGCCGTTCTTATCCTGGTGTCGTGGCAGGGCCTGTCCGGCCCGGTCTACGATTCGTTCTGGTTCTCGCGGCCTTCATTGGTCGCGGAATATTTGTGGCAGTCGGCGACCAGCGGGGAATTGTGGAGTGACCTTGCCCTGACTTTCCGGGCCACCGCCATCGGCTATTTCTTTGGAGCGCTCGGGGGCCTGTTTTGCGGATTGTTGATTGCGCAGAGCGAGAAGGTCGCGCTGGTACTAAAACCATTTGTGCTGGCGGTTTACGGCATTCCGCGGATCGCGCTTGCGCCTTTGTTCATCCTCTGGTTCGGCATCGCGCTGACGTCGAAGGTGATGATGGCGGCGATGGTCACTTTCCTGCTGGTGTTCTTCAACACCTATGAGGGAGTGCGTGCCGCTGACCTCGATCTGCGCAATGTTGCGCGCGTGCTCGGCGCCAATCGCTGGCAGATCTTCCGCAGTGTGACGATCCCGAACGCCAGTCCGTGGATCATCGCCGGCCTGCGCATCAGCATTCCGCAGGCGCTGGTGGCCGCCGTGGTGGCCGAACTGATCGCGTCGAGCGCCGGTCTCGGTTACCGTATGATGGAGAACACCAACCAAATGGATACCGCCGGAACGATGGCCGGCATCCTGATCCTGATGGCGATCGTGGTGATCCTCAATTCGATCCTTGACAAAGCGGAGGATCATTTCCTGCGCTGGCGGCCGAAGGAAAGCGACACCCAGAAGGATTAACGTACGTTCGATTTTAGTTGAAGCACGAAAGCGCTCGATCTTCTTGATTTGTCGCATTTCCGGACGGCGAACCGGTTTCCACTTCACCTGGAAATGCTCTAGGCCGCATGCGATCACTTGCCTTGGCGAAGCCGCGCCAGCAAATCCGGTGTCGGATAGGAATCGGCCGGCATGCCGAGTTTTTTCTGCATCGCCTTGACCGCGTCGCGGGTTTTGCTGCCGGCAAGGCCATCAATCCGGCCAACATCGTAGCCACGCCGCGTCAACAGCTGCTGCAATTCGCGCGTCTCATTGAAGCTGAGGACCGGAATGCCCTTGCGGCCGCGATTCATTGGCGGTGCGCCGGCGATCCGCGTCGCGAGATAGGCGGCCGAGATCGAATAGACCAGCGAATTGTTCCACTGCAGATAGGCCTGAAAGTTGTTGTAGGCCAGGAACGCCGGGCCATATCGTCCCATCGGCAGCACAAGCGATGCCGGCAGATTGTCGGCGGGCAGCGGCCGTCCGCTGGCGCGGGTGACACCCCACTTCCGCCATTGCGAGCGCGGGTGCTTGATATCGAGGTCGGCCTGGTCCCACGGCATGTTGTTCGGCACTCGGACTTCTTCGAGCCATGGCTCGCCGCGCCGCCAGCCAAGGTGGACGAGATACTTGCCGGTCGAGGCCAGCATGTCGGGAACGCTCTTGAGGAGATCGCGCTTGCCGTTGCCGTCGTAGTCGACGGCGTTGCGCAGATACTCCGATGGCATGAACTGGGTCTGTCCAAGTTCACCCGCCCACGATCCGATCATTTCATCGGGACGCAGATCGCCGCGCTCGATGACGCGGAGGGCGTCAAACAGATGGCCACGGAACATCTCCGAGCGGCGGCAATCATAGGCCAGCGTCGTCAGTGATGGCAGGACCCGGTCCTTGCCCATATTGGAGCCGAAGTCGCTTTCAAGCGCCCAGAAGGCGACAATCACCGGGGCTGGCACGCCGTATTCGCGCTCGACCGCGGTAAAGATTTTTGCGTGCTTTTTGACAAGCTGGGCGCCGCGGGTGATGCGGTACTTCACCACCGTGCGGTCGGAGAATTTCAAAAAATCCTGAGCAAAGAAGCGCTGGCCGCGATCAATGTTGATGATTCGCTGGTCATATCGCAAATAGGGCGCCGCCGCGGCGATTGCGCGCGGCGAAATGCCTTTTGCTGCGGCTTCCTTCTTGAAGTCGGCCAGCCAGCGATCGAAGCTCATTGTGTTGCGGCAATTGGCGCTCGCCGCCTCGGCCGGCCCGGGTATCGCAGCGCCTGCAAGAATAATGGCCGTGGCGCCAATCGCGGCCGCTATCAGCCGGCATCTGTTCCACGCTGTTGACTGCATTTTGGGCTGAGCGAAATTGGTTGCCACTGTGCCGTGGCGCGGTGTCCTTTGCAGTCCGGGTTGTCGCATATCGCCTCTGCATCGGTTGGTACTTGGTCGCACTGTGTCGATGATCGCGGCACAGTCAAGTGCGGCGGTTGCGTGACAGTCCCGCATGTTGCATCGGAATCGCGACCGACGGCGCCGCAAGTCACTACCGTTCAGCGGTAATTCGTTGGATATTGCGGTGCCGGTAGAATTTTTGCGCTGACGGTGGCTTGGCTCATGGAAATGGGGCGGTGAAAGGTCGCGGGGACGACCGGTCTGGGAAAGCAGCGCGACGAAGGTCGGCTTGGGTGGAACTCGGTTGTTTCTTGAAACGGCTTGCCCGCTGTTGATCGCTCGACCTAAGGTAGACGTCGCGGTCAGCTCGGCCGCCCGGCAGCCGTGCTCGTTGTCCGGCGGCGTTCAGGACTCGGGTGGCGGTCTGCCAATCCCGAACTGATTTTGCGGGGCCGATCTATGACCGCTTGATCTCACACTCAAAAAATCTTGGGAGGACTATCGATGCGAAACATTCTGTTTGCCGCCATGGTCGCCGGCGCGCTTAGCGTTTCCGCGGGCGCACAGGCCCAGGAACCGCCGGGCTACGGTGCCCCAATTTCACTCGAACAGGCCAAGAAGGCCGCGGCTGCGGCTGCCGCCGAAATGAAGAAGAACGGTTGGAAGATGGCGATCGCCATTGTCGAACCGAATGGTGCGCTGGTCTATTTCGAGAAGAACGACGATACCCAATATGGCTCAGTGAAAGTCGCGATGGAGAAGGCCACTTCGGCAGCGCTTTTCCGTCGGCCGACCAAAGTGTTTTCCGATTTCCTTGGGAAGGGGAGCCTCTATCTGCTTAAGCTTGGCGACTCAAATCCGGTGCCGGGCGGCCTTCCGATTGTTGTCGGCGGCAAGGTGATCGGCGGCATGGGCGCAAGTGGCGGCTCCGGCGCCCAGGATACCCAGGTGGCAGAAGCCGGCCTCGCCGCCTTGAAATAATCGAACCGCAAATCCGGCCAGCCAGCGGTGCGATCACGCCTTGGCGATGGTGCGCTGCTGGCGGCAGGCTCTCACGATGTCACGGGCTGGTCACATTGAGCAGGTTTGACGAAGCAGCCGGTTTCGCGTGGAGCGTGAAGACGTTGCCGGTGGCAGGTGCCAAATGTCAACTAAATGCGCCTGTCGTTAAGTCTATTGATCGACTTTCCTGGCCGGACCGTGTGCGGTATCGTGGATTCGAAATCAATCGCGCTATCACGCCCCCGTGATCAGAAATTGCACCTGCTTGATCGCAGTTTGCAAGATCGCGTTGGGCCGGGAACAATCAGTCGGACAGTTCGTTTATCGTTGTTGTCGCTTGCGTTGTTGACCCGATTGTCCGAAGGACGATTTGTTCAACATCGCTCTCGTTCAAACGCATCCAGGCGGTCTAGCCGCAATCAATCCCTAAGCGTCGGTTCAGGCTCCGGCGAAGGTGAAAAATGCCCTCTGCGAACGTAATGCCGGTTCCAGGCCAACATCGTGATGGCGTGGTCAGTCTCGATATTGCGCGGCTTGATCCAAAGCGCGAAGACCATCGCGCGCGGTGTCTGAGTGCCTACCAATTCATACGCGCGGAAACTGAGCGCCGGGCCGCCAATCTCACCCCTGAAGATCAGGTGGTGCAGTCGATGTCGGATGCCAGCCCGACCAAATGGCATCGCGCTCATACAACATGGTTTTTCGAACAGTTTTTGTTGCAGGCGCATATATCAGACTACCGTTTGTTCGACGAGCAATTCGCCTATCTGTTCAACTCCTATTATGTCGCGGCCGGGCCGCGCCACGCCCGCCCGATGCGCGGTCTCATCACCAGGCCGAACGCGGCAGCGGTGGCCGAGTACCGTGCCCATGTCGATGCGGCCATGGAACAGCTGATCAGTACAGCGGCATCCGAAGACCTGCGGGCCGTACTGCCAATCCTTGAGGTCGGATTGCATCACGAACAGCAGCATCAGGAACTGCTGCTGACCGACATCCTGCATGCGTTTTCACTCAATCCCACTGATCCGGCCTACGATTCCGACTGGCAGCCGCCTGCGGTTAGTTCAGTGCCCGGCGAGGCGGAACTGCCTGCCGGAATTCACCGGATCGGCCATGAGGGCAGTGGCTTTTGCTTCGACAACGAACTGCCCTGCCATCAGGTCCTGGTCCAGCCGGTGGGTATCCAACGCGGTCTGGTGACCAACGGCGAGTGGGTTGCATTCATGAGCGATGGCGGTTACACGACCGCCTCGCTTTGGCTTTCCGATGGCTGGGCGACCGTTGCGGCGGATGGCTGGACGGCCCCGGGCTATTGGAAAAATATCGACGGCACGTGGTTTTCGCTGACACCGGGAGGACTGCGGCCGGTCGATCCGCGCCAGCCGGTGTGCCACGTCAGCTACTATGAAGCCGATGCTTACGCGCGCTGGGCCGGAAAGCATTTGCCGAGTGAAGCGGAATGGGAAGTCGCGGCCCGTGGCGGTTTGATTGACGATGCTTATGGGGTCGTCTGGCAATGGACCCGCAGTGCCTACGCGCCTTATCCCGGATACCGGGCCGCTCCTGGGGCGATTGGTGAATACAACGGTAAGTTCATGATCAATCAAATGGTGCTGCGTGGCAGCTCGCTCGCGACTCCGCCAGGGCATGCGCGGGTGAGCTACCGGAACTTCTTCTATCCGGCGTCCCGCTGGCAATTCACCGGGCTGCGGCTCGCGGAGTTCCCCGAATAGTGGCGCATGTGCGTCTCGCGGGGCCACAGATTTCACGCGGCAGCATCAACAACTAAGGACTTCACGACATGGCTGGATTGGCCCGAGCCGCGCGGCGGCACCGCCCGCCGGAAGCGTTTTCCGATCCCTTTGCCGCCGATGTCATTGCCGGTCTATCGGCATCGCCAAAACGTCTGCCGCCGAAATACTTTTATGACGAGATCGGATCGCAACTGTTCGAAGCGATCACCGAGCAGCCCGAATACTATCCAACGCGCACAGAGCTCTCGATTCTGCGTGACCAGGCCGGTGACATCGCCAAGCTCATTCCCGACCACTCCGCGCTGATCGATTTCGGCAGCGGCTCGAGCCGCAAGGCGCGGCTCCTCATGGCGGCGTCGCCGCAGATCGTCGCCTATGTTCCGGTCGATATTTCCGGTGAGATGCTGGAATTGGAGGCCGCGACCACCCGCAGCGAGTTCCCGCAACTGACGGTTCATCCGATCGTTGCCGATTTTACCAAGCCGTTCACTTTGCCGGAGGCCATCGCCGGCATGCGGCGGACGGGCATGTTTCCTGGCTCGACCATCGGCAATTTCGAGCCGCATGAGGCGGTGACGTTTTTGCGCCACGCCGCGCGTATTCTTGGCCGCGACGAATCGTTGATCGTGGGCGTGGATCTGGAAAAAGAATCCGACGTTCTGCACGCCGCCTACAACGATGCCGCCGGCGTCACCGCAAAATTCAATCTCAATCTGCTGACCCGCATCAATCGCGAACTCGGCGCCGATTTCGATCTGTCGGGCTTCCGCCACCGCGCCGTCTACAATCGTGAGCGCCACCGGGTCGAGATGCATCTGGTGTCCGTGGTGCGGCAAAAGGTGAGGGTATGCGGGGAATGCTTCGAATTCCGCGCCGGTGAGACCATCCATACCGAGTGCAGCTACAAATACAGCATCGAATCCTTCGGAGCGCTGGTGCGCGGGGCGGGATGGGTGCCGGTTGCCGTGTTTACCGATCCCGACAAAAATTTCTCGATCCACGTTCTAGCCCATCGGGAACAGCCGGCTCCGCGCGCCGCGATTTGACCCTATCCCCGTATGGATCGCGGGTTCGGCCTTCGCTATAGTGCCGGCCCGCCCGCCGGTCCCACCGGCGTTTATTTTCCTTCGGAGGATCAATCATGGCCGACGGCTTGGACGCGGTCGCGCAGGGCGCGCGCGCCGTCCGTCTTGATCGCGGTTTCCGGTGGCCCGGCGGGCGCCATGTTGCGGTCGTCTTCAATGTGGCCTTCGAAGGCTGGTCGGATGGCAAGCCGCCGGGCATCGGTCCCATGGGCAATCCGTTGCCGGCCGGAACCTTCGACACCAATTCGCTGTCCTGGGGGCACTACGGCCAGGCGCGCGGCATTGAGCGCCTGCTGCGGGTGCTGGAGCGGTCCAATATCCGGGCTAGTGTCATGATCAGCGGGGTGTTTTCCGAGCGCGCACCCGACATCGTCAAAGCCATCGCCAAGGCCGGGCACGAGATCGTCGGGCATTGCTGGGCGCAGGACGTCATTCCGGCCAAGCTGACGCCGGAGGAGGTCCGCATCGATATCCGCAAGACGACCGAACGGCTGGAGGCGGTCGCGGGTAAGCGCCCGCGTGGCTGGATCAGTCCGCGCGGCACGCCGAGCACGGAGAGCGCGCGGCTGTTGCTGGATGCCGGCTATGCCTGGCAGGGCGACGTGTTTGATGACGACCGGCCCTATGTACAGGAATTTTCCAGCGGCAAGATCGTCGCGATCCCGCTGACGATGGAAATCAACGATCTGCCGCACGCCATGCGCTTCGGCCGCTCGCCGCGGCAATTCGTTGAATTGTTCGAGGATGCGCTCAAGCAATGCCGCGAGAACGAAGACGAGGCGGTGATGATCGACGTCACCGCCCACGCTCATGTCTACGGCCGGCCGGCAGGCGCGGCGGCCTTTGAGGACACCATGCGCATCGCGCGCAGTCACGGCGACGTCTGGGTCACCACCCGCGAAGAGATGGCCGCCCATGTGCGCGGTGTGACCGGATGAGAATGGCGTAACCTGAAAACGAAAATTGAACATCCAACAAAGCGACGGGAGCAATAACGGTCATGAAGATCGTCGGATTTGAAACGGACAAGGGTTTGCATATCGGTGTGGTCGATGGCGACAACGTCATCGATCTGCAGGCGGTCGAACCGAAGCTGCCGAGCGATCTCGGCGAGGTGCTGCGCGCCAATAAGGACGGTCTGGCGATGCTCGCCGATATTGCCAAGCGCGCGCCGGCAAGCGCGCGGCGGCCGCTGAAGGGATTGCGCTACGGCTATCCGGTTGCGCGGCCCGGCAAGATCGTCTGCCTTGGCCTGAACTATCTCGACCACGTGAAGGAAGGCCCGAACCGCGACAACATTCCAAAGTTCCCGACCATCTTCTTCCGCTGCCAGACCTCGATGGTTCCGCATGAGCAGCCGATCATCCGGCCGTTGATTTCCGAGACGCTGGATTACGAAGCCGAGATGGTGGTGATCATCGGCCAGTACGCCAAGCATCTGACGATGGACAACGCCTACTCCTGCATCGCGGGCTATTCCAACTTCAACGAAGGCTCGGTGCGCGAATTCCAGCGCCGCACCACCCAGTGGGATATGGGCAAGAACTTCGACCGCACCGGCGGCTTCGGACCCTGGATGGTGACCGCCGACGAATTGCCGCCCGGCGGCAAGGGCTTGAAGATCGAAACCCGGATCGACGGCAAGGTGATGCAGTCCGACAATACCGCCAACATGATGTTCCCGGTGGCGGAGACCATGGTCGACCTGACGCAGGCCATGACGCTCGAGCCGGGCGACATTCTTCTCACCGGCACGCCGTCCGGCGTCGCGCATGCGCGCAAGCCGCCGGCCTGGATGCGGCATGGCCAGGTCGCCGAGATCGAGATCGAAGGCATCGGCATCCTGCGCAATCCGGTCGAGGACGATAAAGCGGTAGGCGCGCCGCAAACGGAACGGCGATGATCACCATCGAAGCTTCCGCGCTTGTTGATTTCGTGCGCGACATTTTTGTCGCCGCCGGATGCTCTCGCGCGGAGGCGACCCGCATCGCCACCTATCTGGTGAACGCCAATCTCACCGGCCACGACAGCCATGGCGTCACCCGCGTGCCGCGCTACGTCCAGCGCAAGAATGACGGCCACATGCATCCCGACCAGGTCGTCGACGTCATTACCGATACGCCGGTAATGGCGGTGGTCGATGGCAAATTCGGTTTCGGCCAGACGGTGGCGCCGCAGGCGGTCGAGATCGGCATCGCGAAATGCCGGGCGATGGGACTGTCGGCGGTCGCGTTGCGCAACGCCGGCCATATCGGCCGGGTCGGCGAGTGGGCCGAAATGGCGGCGGCCGGCGGCCTCATCTCGGTGCACTTCGTCACCGCGGCCGGCAGCGTTTTGGTGGCACCGTTCGGTGGCGTGGAACGGCGGTATTCGACAGCACCTTTCTGTGTCGGCGTGCCGCGGCCAGGCGAAGACCCGCTGATACTGGACTTCGCGACCTCGCAGGTGGCCGAAGGCAAGGTGCTGGTTGCCAGCTATGGCGGACGGCCGCTGCCGGAGGACGCGCTGATCGGTGCCGACGGCGTGATCGGCAACGATCCACGCCATCTCTATGGCGACTACGAGCCGAGCGGGTCGCGCAACTACGAACTTGGTACCGGGGCGATTCGCGCCTTCGGCGGCTACAAGGGATCGGGTCTGGCGCTGATGTGCGAATTGCTTGGCGGCGCGCTGACCGGCAATGGTGCGACGGCGCGCGGGCGGCCGTTCGCCAACGGCATGTTCTCGTTCTATGTCGATCCGGCGCGGATCGATCCGGAGGATTTTCTGTCGTCTGAGATGACCCGCTATCTCGCCTTCGTGAAGGATACGCGCGTCGCTGAGCCTGGCGACGAAGTGCTGTTTCCGGGCGAGCCGGAGCGGCGCATGCGGGCAGCGCGGCTACGGGATGGCGTGCCGCTGTCGGATAATACCTGGATAGCGATTGCTGCAACCGCGCGGTCCGTCGGGATCAATCCGCCGCCAATCGCGCGAAGCGACGTCAAAGCATAGCAAATCGTGTGTTTTGGCAGGCGGGGGACACCGCGTGTCCCGGAATTGCTTGACATAACAAGTCGCGCCGCATTCCATCGATCGATCAAGACAGAGCCGGCGGTTCACCACCAGCCGGCCAGATGGGAGAAACACATGACAAAGTTGCAATTTGGCAAGACCGCAATTGCGGCGATGGCGCTGTTCGGTATGGCGCTGCAGGCTGCGCCAGCGGCGGCCGCTGACGATTATCCGAACAAGCCCATTCGAGTCGTGCTCGGATTTGGCGCCGGCGGGGGGACGGATATCGTAACCCGCATCATTGCTCAGCCGTTGTCGGAGAAACTCGGCCAGCCGGTGGTGGTGGAGAACAAGCCGGGCGCCGGCGGCACCATCGCCGCCAATCTGGTCGCGAAAGCGCCGAATGATGGTTATACGGCCTCGATGGCGAGCACCGGCCACACGGTTTCGGCGGCGATGTACAAAAAGCTGCCGTTCGACTCGGTGAACGACTTTGTGCCGATCGGAAAGGTTGGCGATACGGCCTTTCTGTTTGTCGCCAACAAGAATTTCAAGCCCAACACCATCCAGGAACTGATCGCCGCCGCCAAGGCGAACCCAGGCAAGGTCAAGGTCGGCACCGTTGGTCTTGGCTCGACGCAGCATTTCTCCGCCGAGCTTCTGCGGCAGCTTGCCGATATCAAGGTCAAGCATGTGCCTTACAAAAATACGCCGACTCTGATTGCGGCGGTTCGTTCCGGTGAAGTCGACTACGCGGTCGATCCATTGCACACGGTCATCGGCCAGGTGAAGGCGGGCGACCTGAAGGCGCTCGCCGTCAGCACACCGAAGCGCTGGCCAGCCGCGCCCGACATTCCGACCGTCGCGGAGTCCGGCGTACCCGGTTACAATGTCGTCGGCTGGTACGGCCTCTTGTTCCCGAAGGGAACGCCGAAGGCGATCGTGGACAAGGTCAACAGCGCCTTGAACGAAGTCTTGTCGCGCGAAGAGGTCAAGGCACAGGTCGCCAAGACCGGAGCGCTGGCGAGCGCGTCGTCGCCGGAGGAATTTGGTAAGCTCCTGGAGTCCGAAGTCGCCAAATGGAATGCGGTGCGGGAAAAGGCTGGAATTCCGCAACGCTGACATCTGAAACCGCAAAGCGACGGCGGACGAATTCGTGATACGCACCATTGCAGCGCGCCTCGGGCGTGATGGGGTGGCAGGAGCGTTCGTCGTCGCCTGCGGTGTCCTGTTGTGGTTTATCGTGCGCAACGATCCGCGCGGGGAACTGGCGGATATCGGTCCCGGGTTTGTGCCGTGGGTCTCCAGCTTTGCGCTGATGATCCTCGGCGCCATCATGGTCGTGCGTGCGCTCAGCGTGCCACAATACGATGAGCCGCCGGTCGTTGGCCGTGGTGTCATCACGGTGCCGATTGCGATGGCGGTCTTTGCGTACGGCCTGGAACCGCTGGGCCTGTTCCTGGCCTCCGCACTCGGCGTCTTCATCACAAGTCTTGCGGCGCGTGAATCGACATGGCGCGGGCGGATCATACTGGCGCTGTCATTGGGGGCGGCAGTGACACTTGTATTCGGCTATGGCCTCGGCATGACCATGCCGCTATGGCCTGAATTCATGCGGCCATGAGCGATATTTTTTCCAACCTTGCGCTTGGACTGCAGGTTGCGGCTCAGCCGATCAATCTGTTGTTCTGCTTCATTGGCGTGATGTTCGGCACCATGATCGGCGTGCTGCCGGGGATCGGCCCGGTCGCGACCATCGCGATCCTGCTGCCGATCACGTTCTATCTCGATCCGATCCCGGCCATGACCATGCTCGCGGGGATCTACTATGGATCACAGTATGGCGGCTCGACCACGTCGATCCTGGTGAAGGTGCCAGGCGAGTTCGGCATCGGTGGTGACGTGCCTCGACGGTCATCAGATGGCGTTGAAGGGCCGCGCGGGCGCGGCGCTTGCGATCGCGGCAATCGGGTCGTTCATAGCCGGAATTGCCGGAACATTTCTCATCGTCGTCTTTGGGCCGATCCTCGCCGATATCGCAGGGGCGTTCGGATCGCCGGAATATTTTGCGCTGATGGTGTTGGGGCTGGTGGCGGCGATCGTGATGGCGCACGGCTCGCTGATCGGCGCGCTGGCGATGATCGTGCTCGGCATGGTGTTCGGGCTTGCCGGCCGCGATGTCAATTCCGGTTTTCCGCGACTGACCTTCGACATATTCGAACTGCAGGACGGTATCGGCTTCGTGCCGCTTGCGATGGGTATGTTCGGGATCGCCGAGATCATGAACAATCTCGACAATCCAGAGATGCGTGGCGGGGTCCAGACCCATATCGGCCGGCTGTGGCTGACGCGCGCGGAATGGCGCCGCGCATGGCCGGCGGTGCTGCGCGGCACCGGCCTGGGCGCCATGCTCGGCATCCTGCCGGGCGGCGGGTCCATCATCGCTTCATTCTCATCCTATGGCCTGGAAAAACGGGTCTCGCGTCACCCGGAGGAATTCGGGCTTGGCGCCATCGAGGGCGTGGCGGGGCCGGAATCAGCCAACAACGCGGCCGCGCAGACCTCGTTCATTCCGCTCCTGACGCTCGGCATTCCGCCCAACGCGGTGCTGGCGCTGCTGGTGGGCGGGATGATGATCCACGGCATCACGCCTGGCCCCAACGTCATCAAGGAGCAGCCTGAACTGTTCTGGGGGCTGATCTTCAGCATGTTCCTCGGCAACGTGATGCTGGTCATCATCAACCTGCCGCTGGTGGGGATGTGGGTGCAGTTGCTGCGGGTACCTTACCGTATTCTGTTTCCGTCGATCTTTCTGTTCTGCTGTATCGGCGTCTACGGCATCAACAACAGCGTCTTCGAGGTGCTGCTGACGATCATCTTTGCATTCCTTGGCTACTTCATGCTGAAGGTCGGGCTTGAGCCGGCACCGCTGCTGCTGGGCTTCGTGCTCGGTCCGCTGATTGAGGAAAATCTCCGCCGCAGCCTGATCTTGTCGGACGGCAGCTTCGCGATTTTCTATGAAAAGCCGCTGGCGTTCATCATGCTCGCCTGTGCGGCCGCGCTTATGGTACTGACAATGCTTCCCCGTATGGCGGCGCGCCGTTCGGAAATCTTCACCGAGGCGACCCGCGAAGACTAAGCGGACCGGGACCAACCGAAGAGGACATGATGGTAGAGAAGGTGTTGAACGTCATTACGTTGTGCGGCTCCTTGCGCAAGGGTTCCTACAATGCCGCGCTTGCGCGCATGTTGCCGGGCCTGGCGCCGTCCGGCATGAAAATCACACCGTCGCCATCATGGGCCAAGATTCCGATCTACAATGCCGACGAGGAAACCGCGAACGGTTTTCCGGCGGCGGTCACCGAATTGGCGGACGCGATCCGCGCCGCGGACGGCGTCATTATTGTTTCTCCGGAATACAACTGGTCGATCCCCGGCGGATTGAAAAACACCATCGACTGGATGTCGCGCCTGAAAGAACAGCCATTCATCGGCAAGCCGGTGGCAATCCAGTCGGCGGCGCGCGGCCTGCTCGGCGGCTCGCGCATGCAATATCATCTGCGGCAGACTTTGACGATGGTCGAGGCGCTGACCTTCGGCAAGCCGGAGGTGATTGTCAGTTTCGCGCCACAGAAGTTCCACGAGACGACGCTTGAACTGCTGGATGAGACGGCAATCGGCCTGATCAAGACGCAGTTGGCAGGCTTCGAGAAATTCATCCGCTACCACGAGCGGGCGAAACAGACCGCGGATCAGTAGGTGTCAAATGGCGAGGCTTTCAGGACGCACGGCGATCGTCACCGGCGGCGCCAAGGGGATCGGCCGGCACTATTCGCAGGCGCTCGCCGCCGAGGGCGCGCAGGTGATGATCGCCGATATCGTCGACGGCACTGAACATGCCGAGGCGCTTGCCGCCAAGCACGGCTCCAATACGACGACCAGCATGGTTGTCGATGTCAGCGACGAGCAGCAGGTCAAGGACCTGGTGGCGAAGACGATTGAGCGCTTCGGCAAGATCGATATTCTGGTCAACAACGCGGCGGTCTATGCCTCGCTCCAGGAGCAGAAGTTCTTCGACATCGATGCGGACCTATGGGACCGGGTGATGGCGGTCAATCTGCGCGGGCCGTTCCTGATGGCCAAGCACGTGGTGCCGCACATGAAGGAGCGCGGCTACGGCAAGATCATCAATATCGGATCCGGCACCGCGATCCGCGGCATTCCATGGATGCTGCACTATGTGACGTCTAAGGGCGGTATCATGGCGTTCACACGCGCGCTGTCGCGCGAGGTCGGCGAGTTCGGCATCCGGGTCAATACGCTGTCACCGGGCTTCATCATGAGCGACAGCGTAGTGGAGCAGAATCCCGGCCATGTGGAGACCTCGCGCCAGCGCATCCTGGCGGCGCGCTCGATCAAGCGCGATGGCCATCCGGAGGATCTTCTCGGCAGTCTGGTGTACCTGGCCTCGGGCGACAGCGACTTCATGACCGGGCAGACCATGCTGGTGGATGGCGGAACCGGCACGACCTAGCGTCATCCCCAGCTATCCAGCCACGCAGTCCCACTTTTTAACATATTGTTTTTGCGGTATAATTTTCTCGATCCGCCGTCCGGAACGGTCGCTATCGCACGATAGCGCGGTACAACCGATCATGACTAGACGATTTGGCCGAAGATAGTTACATTGGTGACTATATCGCCGTTTTAAGTCGTTATAAGATGCAACTGACGGCGCCGAATTTGCAGAAAACGTCAGAAAGGGACATCGCCATGGCTGGTGCAACAGCGACACTCGGCAAGGCCGACAGCGCCGATCCCAAGCACAATATCCAGGGGGCACGGCAGGCCTATTATGACAAGATTTCCCAGTACCACATGGCTCCTCTTTGGGAGGTGCTGAAGGATGTGGTGACCAAAGAACCGGTCAGCCAGTGCGAACCTGCGATCTGGCGTTTCGCCGATGCCAAGCGTCTGGTGATGGAGGCCGGCGATGTCATCACGGCCGACGAAGCCGAGAGGCGGGTGCTGATCCTGGAAAATCCCGGGCAGCGCGGCAAGGCACGGATCACCAATTCGCTGTTCGCCGGCATCCAACTGATCCTGCCGGAGGAGGTTGCGCCGGTGCACCAGCATGTCGCCTCTGCCATCCGCTTCGTGCTCGACGGTGAGGGTGCCTATACCGCCGTGGAAGGCGAGCAGGCATTGATGTCGCCCGGCGATTTCATCCTGACTCCGAACTGGGCGCCGCATGACCACGGCAACCATTCAAAGAAGCCGATGATCTGGCTCGACGTGCTCGACATGCCGACGATCAATCATTTCGAGACGTCGTTTGCCAGTCATTTCGATGACAAGATGCAGAACACCAGTCGCGATGAAGGCGACTCGCTGGAGCGTTATGGTTCAGGCGTACTACCGGACGGTGCGCCGGTGCATCTCAAGCGTAGCCCAATCATCAACTACACCTACAAGCGCACGCGTCCGGTCCTGGAGCGGCTGAAGAAGTCCGGCGACATCGATCCGGTACATGGCGCGCGCGTGCGCTATGTCAATCCGATGACCGGTGGCTGGGCGCTGCCGACGATGGGCGCGCATCTGGCGCTTCTGCCGAAGGGCTTCAAGGGCGAAAAGTATCGCTCGACCGACGGCACCATATTCGTGTGCGCCGAAGGCGGCGGCTCAACCAGGGTCGGCAACGAGACCATCGATTGGGGCCCGAATGACGTGTTCGTGGTGCCGCCTTGGATGCATTATTCGCATCAGGCGTCGAAGGAGTCAGTGTTGTTCTCGATCTCCGACCGGCCGATGCAGGAAGCGCTGAATATCTGGCGCGAGGAGCGTTAACCGTTCAGGTCGCGCCGCTGAACATTGCGGCGCGGCCATCCTTTCACTCTCCCTCAAGATGATTGCGTCGCCTGCGCCGCGGGCGCGCACATGCGTTGGCGTTTGCGCATGAAATCGAACGTCAGAATGATGATTGCGGCGGCCAATCCGATCCAGTCGATGTATTCCGCGCCGGTGAATGTTGTTGGCGGCAGCAGGATGGCGAGAGCAGCCGCGCCGTAGAGCAGGCGTGTTGGTGCCGCCATCGGCAGGAAAGCGTAGCCGACGATTGCCGCCGTGCCCATGAAGATGCCGAGCAGGTTGCGGGCGAATTGCCAGGCGATCCAATAGGCCGGCCCGTCCATCAGGAGCGCAGGCTCGAGCACGAACAGGAATGGAATGAAGAACGTACTCCATCCGACCATCACCGCGACCCAACCGGTGGTCCAACCCGACACGCGCGCGATATTGGCGGCGGCGTAGGCGGCGATCGCGACCGGCGGCGTGATCATCGACAGCATGCCGAAATACATCACGTACATGTGGGCGGCCATCGGCGTGACGCCGAGCTTGACCAGCGACGGCGCCAGCAATGTCGCCGTCAAGACGTAGACGCTGACCGTCGGCATGCCCATGCCGAGAATAATGCTGACGAGGGCGGTGAGGATGAGGAGAATAAACAGGCTGCCGCCGCTCAGTGCGATCAACTGTAAGGTGAGACCGAAGGAAATGCCGGATACGCTCAATGCGCCGACCACCATGCCGGCCGCCGCGCCGATCAACACAATATCCAGGGCCGCGCGTCCGGTGTCGAGGATCGCGCGCAGCATTTCGATGAGCGTGACGCGTTTGCCGCGATAGCCAAACAGCAGGGAAAGCACGATCAGGATGCCGGTCGCGTAGATCGCGGCGCGCTCGATCGGGATTTGAAAAACCTCCGGGTAGGCGAGCGTTGCGATCAGAAAGGCGATCGGGATCGGAAAGTGCCAGCCCGATTTCACAACCTCCAGGAACGACGGCATGTCTTCGACCTGGGCGGCGCCGATCCGGTGCTTGGCGGCTTCCAGGTCGACGTGCATGAACAGGGCTGCATAGTACAGCACAGCCGGCAGGATCGCGGCGATCACCACGGTGCCGTAACTGACCTGCAGGAACTCCGCCATGATGAAGGCGGCTGCGCCCATGATCGGCGGCATGAGCTGGCCGCCGGTGGAGCCGACGGCCTCGATGGCGGCCGCGCGCGCGCGCGAAAATCCCGAGCGCGCCATAAGCGGAATGCTGATGATGCCGACCGCGACCACATTGCTGACGGCGGCCCCGGAAATCATGCCGAACAGGCCGGAGCCGACCACCGCGATCTTGGCGGCGCCGCCGCGGTAATTGCCCATGGCCGACATCGCAAGGTCGGCAAAATAAGATGCCCCGCCGGTGCGTCCGAGCACCTGGCCCATCAAGGTGAAGGGCACCACGATCAGGACGGCGACCGCCAGTATGGCGCCGATCATGCCGTTGGTGTCGAGTCCCAGATAGATGATCAATCGCGACAACGAGACCGGGCGGGTGGCAAAATCCCCGGGCATGTGCGGTCCAACAAAGACATAGGCCGCGAGTATCAGAATGATGGCGACCAATACGGCACCCGACGTGCGGCGGGTCGCTTCCAGCACCAGCACGATCAGGATCGCTCCGCCGATAATGCCTTCTGTTGGCAACAGCGCGAGTTCGTAGGTCAGCGGTTCGTAACGGACGGCAATATAGGCGCAGATCGCAAGCGATGCTGCCGCGCCGATCCAATCGTACCAGCGCGTTTGGCGATTCCGCCCGCCGATGTAGGACAACGCCAAGCTAAGCCCAAGGCAGATGGCAAGAAGCTGCTCGGTATAGAACGCGACGCCAAGGATCTGCCGGGGAAAATCCAGGACCCAGCCGACGACGCAGGCGATCAACAGTCCCTGCAGGATGTCTGTCGCGAATGCGACCGTATCAGAGGCGGCGAATTTGGAATCCGCCGCCTCCTCACGCCGATCGGGTTCGCTCACTGCAGAGCTTTCTGCTGCAGGTTATGCTCTTTGTAGTATTTGATGGCGCCCGGATGGTAAGGCACTTCATATTGCTTGTATGCGTTGGCCGCCGAGAAGCCACGCAATACCGGCTGGATCGCGATCAGGTCGGGCTTGTTCTTCACCAAGGTGTCGAGAAACTTGTAGACAAACGCGTCAGGCGTCTTGGCGTTGGTGAACAGCACATTGTCGAAGGCATAAACCTTCATCGGTTTTTGAACACCGACAAAGATCGGCCCGGGTTTCACTGGGACCAGGAATCCCCATTTGGAAATCTTGCGCGCGGCCGGCATGCCCTTTTCGTCCAGTTCCAACACGCGGATCCCGCCGACGGTCGCATCGACCTCACGAACCTTGGGCGCGCCGAAGGCAAAGAAGAACATGTCGGAGGCACCGGACACGAAGTCGTTGGCGCTGCGGACGACATTGGGAACCGGGACCGGTTTGATGTCCTTCTCGGTTAGTCCGCCGGTTGCGAGCATGGCGCGCGTGAGGGTGTCGATCACGCGCATGGCCGAATAGCCGGTTGTGACCCGCTTGCCCTTGAGGTCGGCAATGGTCTTTTCCGGGGCGTCCTTGCGAACAAAGAACGCGGTCAGCAGGGTGTGCGCGGTACCGATTAAGCGCAGATCGGTGAGCTTGCCGCCGGCGCCCTTACCTTCATAGGCATTGTGCAATTCCGGGGCATTGGCAATGCCGATTTCAGCTTCACCGCGACTCACGAGTGGAATGATCACCTGATCGCCAGCGGTCGGCTGCACCAGCACGTTCATGCCGGCTTTTTCCTTCAGCACCTTGGCGATCGCAGATGCAGTTGTGTAGTTGAGCGTTCCCGGCGGTAGCGTTGCGAAGCCATAGGTCTGCGCCGAAGCTGTCCCGCTCGCTAGACCAAGCGCGGCGAAGCCGGCGCAGGCCATGATGAGAGCGCGGACCGAGCCGGGTGACGGCCGGCACGCGGTACGGTGCGATGTGGTCATCAGGTCTTCCTCCTCTGCGTTTTTTTGTTCTCCGGGCGATTGCCGCGACGGAGATTGCAAAACAGTCCGGTATCAACACCACCGGTCCGGCAACCTGGCCGGACCGTGCAAGCCGATCGCCGGACGGCCTCAGTGCTAGTGGTCCGATTCCGACATTTGCATCCCGCTGCTGCAGGCTCGCGAGCAAATGTCAAATTCGCTCCACTAGTATGGTGGATTTGAAATTCGTTACATAATTCGCGGCAGGCCCTCATACGAATTTCAAATCCAAAACCACACTAAATTCATAGGCTTGCTAGTGTACTTATCGAATCCGAAGTTCGTACGGAGCTTGCTGAATAGTACGACGAACTTCGGATTCGGGACATTAGATGTTTGCACAAGAACTGATGCAAGGCGAGGCTGGGAATGACCGACAATGTCGCATCTTGCGTGCGCGTAACGGCCCCTGGCCGTCAGTGACCAGAGGCCCGGTCAGCCGCGTTTTTTATTGAAAAAATGGATATCGACGCGGTCCCACACGTCGTTGAGGTGGTAGGGATCGCTGCGGGTAAAGGCATCGACGCTGCCCCGATCCGGCGCCTCGACCACGAACAGGCTTCCGACCGGGGTTTCTCCGTCGTCCGCAACGAGCGGTCCGGCCGTCAAAACCTGGACGCCCTGCGATGGTGCCTCGTCCAGATGGATGCGGTGCACGCGCCAGAATTTTGCCCGCGTCGGCAGGGCATCTTTCTTGTCGGTTGCATGAATGACAAAGAACAACGCTGAAACTCCGGACCGCCGGTGGACGATTGCCGGGTCGGAGCTTAGCGCGTCTCGTTGCCGGGCGCGACCTGAAAGCCACCTGCATCGTCGAGCGTGATCGCAGCGCACGCTGCGGCCGCCGCCCAGCGGGCGGTTGCAGGAATCCCGCCGAACGAAAAGAAGTGTGGGATCACGCTGCCCAGGCGGCCATCGCCATTCGCCGCGCCTAGGGTCCGGATCAGCGCGTCCGGCGTCGCCATGGCGAACATTTGCCGCATGAGGCCGGTCCGGCGCACCAGGGCCTGAGTGGAGGCCTGAACGCCGCAGCGGGCGGCGTAACGCAACAAGGTGGTGAGGCTGGTCGGTCCGGCAAGCCCCAGGCGAATGGGGCGGTCGATGCCGATGGACCGCAGCCGTTCGATCCAGCGGAGGATGGGGAGGCCGTCAAAACCGAACTGGGTCACGATCGCGACCTGCAGTCCGGCCTGTTGCGCGGCGTCGAGCTTGGCGGCCAGCAATTGCTCGAGCTCCGGGGCTGCGATGCGCGGGTGGCCATCCGGATATCCGGCTATTCCGATCGCGCCGATGCCGTTTTGTTGCAACAGGCCGCTGGTGATGATGTCCAACGCGCTGTGGAGCGGTCCGGCGGGCGCATCGCGATCGCCGGCGATGATCATGACTTCGCGTACCGCCGCTTCCGCCGCGAGGCGGCAAAGAAGTTCTTCGAGGGCTTTGGCGCTTGGGAAATTGCGGGCGGCAATGTGCGGCACCGGTTCGAGACCTGCCGCGCGCGTAGCCGCAGCAGCCGTGATGCACTCCGCTAACGGCCGATTTGGCACTGCGCTCAGATAGACGCGCGTTCCGCGCGGGACGGCCGTGCGCATGGCTTCGATATCGGCGGCGGATGGCCTTGTCGCCTCTATTGAAAAGCCATGCGTGAAGGCGGCGATGCGCTGGACCTCGGCAAAGGCAAGTTGCGATGGCGCAACTGACGGCGCATTGGGCTGAGTCATGGTCCTTCGCCGGATCGCTTCACATCGGAAAGGCGTCACGTTGGATCGCGACGACCCATTCGCGTTTCGGTAACCGGGACGACGCTGCTCGCGAGACGACTCCAGTCTCGCCGGATCAAGTGCGACGGCTCATTCGCGCCGGCGCGAGATCACATAGGATTCGTCGTAGAACCAAAGCGCGCCGTGTTCCCGCAGCACTTCACTCGTCGCCTGGAGATAACGGCTGTCATTGACGACACCCTCAAGCCGAGCGTCCTCGATCTGGGCGACATAGATCGCAGCATTCCATGCCGCGAACAGGGTCGACGTGCCGATCGATTCGGAGATCTCCGACGGCAGCGTATGCATGTCGTAGCGGAACAGCGACCGGTTGTCGGCGTAGGCATTGAAATTCAGATCGCGCCCGGCGGCGCCGAGATCCTGTTTGACGGTCTTGAGGATCTGATGCCGGTCGTGCAGGAACGGATTGTCGTCTGGCCAGACCTTCTGAATAATTTCCATTCCTGGATCGTGGCCGTGGGAGTGTATGGCGATCAGCCGTCCGCCGGGCCCGAGCGCGCGGGCCAGCGGCGCGATCACGCGCTTGGCCTTGAAGTCGAGCGAGGCGCGGGCGCGGTAGGGCTGCGATGCGATGACCAGATCGTAGTTCGCGACCGTTCCGCCGGGGCGGGGGATGATCGGGTCGAGCAGGAACTTGTGGTCTTCGCGATAAAGCACCAGCACGACTGGCCGCTCATAGACCGGGTTGCCGGTCTTCGGGCTGACGCCGGCCTTCCAGCTTTCGGCAAGGAAGGGTTCGAGGTCGGTGATTTGCTGCTCGAACCGGGCGGAGGAATTGCCCGACAGCGGCACTTCCTTCCAGACCATGCTCGAGGCCGCGCTCAACGACTTGACGGCAAGCCAGGGCGCTTCGGCGTAGGCCAGGTTGGTCAGCACCAGTACGGTCGCCGGATGCTCGTAGAAGCGATCGGCCATCTTCTGCAGTGCGAGCCGCACGTCTTCCAGGCTGATTTCCTTGCCGACGATATAGAACGGCATATGGGTAAAGCGCTCATGCATCGCGCGCATCACGCGAGCCAGCACCGTGCCGTCGCCGACACCGGCGTCGAATAGGCGAAGGGCCGGCGGCCTTGGATGGATGCTGGCAAGCTCCAAGGTCACGCGGTTGGCGATCACCCACTTTTCGCTGCAGGTATTGACGAACAGCAGGTATTTTTGCCGGTTATCGAAGAAGCGGAAGTTGCGTTGCGGATCTTCGTCCTCGGAGCCGGACGGCTTGCCGCCTGACGGTGGGGCGTGCGCGATGTGCGACGCCGGCATGGCGGTACCTTGCGGGGCTGGCGCCGCCGAGATGACGTCGCGCGGCCGCTCGGCCAGCATCGGCCGCGATAGGTTCACGGTCATGCGGTTGGAATCCATGAAATTGCGGATGCGGTCGAGCGTTTCCGTGGTGATGCGCCCGCCATTGCGCAGCCGCGCTGTGAGTTTGCCATCATTGACGGCGCGCCGGCCGAAGGTCGATTCGGCGAGCCCTGCTCTGCGGCAATAGTCGGAAATTTCCTGGAGGAGGTCTTGAGGATTCATTGCTGCCGTCACTCGATTTCGGCGGCCCTGTCGGCGGCGCCCGGTCCAAGGGATGCGTTTCCAGTAACGGGGCGTGGTTACCACCCTTCTTTGGATGCGAGATAAAATCAAATGTCCCAAGCCGTCAATAGTTTCGCATCCCAACAAGTTGATGGGACGATGAGTGGGATTTGGCCCATGTCGCCAAGTTTAAGGTAAATCTGGCAAATTCGCGTTGGCATGTTCCGTATCGCGGGTAACCAGACGCAAAATTCATTGCTCTGCCCAATTGCGTATTTGTGGTGGGCACGGAGTCGGGCTTGGAATTGATGGACGCCTCCAGAAGTGGCGAGCGCGTTTTGTGCTGGTGCGCCGATCGTCGCCGGAGTGTTCAAGCGCGGCCAAGGTTTTCCAGTTCGGCCAAAACCGCGCCCGTAACCGCTTGAGTCCCGTCCGCGCCGCCGAACTCGCATGGCCGCAGGCCGGCGGCAAAGGCCCGATCCACGGCCTCCTCAAGCACCCGGGCGCCGGCCGTAGCCGGTGGGTGATCGTGGCGGTCGGCCAGCCAATCGAGCATCAGCGCGGCAGACAGGATCATGGCGCTGGGATTGGCCTTGCCCTGCCCCATGATGTCCGGGGCCGTGCCGTGACAGGGCTGAAACACCGCATGCTTGTCGCCGATGTCGGCAGAGGGCGCCATGCCCATACCGCCAATAAGCCCGGCGGTGAGATCGGACAAAATATCGCCAAACATGTTTTCGGTGACGAGCACGTCGAAGTCCCAGGGCCGACGCACCAGCATGGCCGAGCAGGCATCGACGTAGAGCCGGTCGGTTGTCAGGCCGGGAAAAGCCGCGGCACGCTCGTCGAAGATCTTGCGGAAAAAGGCGAAAGCCTTAAACGCGTTCGCCTTGTCAACGCAGGTGCAGAGCCCTTTGCCGCCGCGCGCTTTGCGACGTTGTGCCAGACGCAGCGCGAAGTCGAACAACCGTTCCGAAGTCCGCCGCGTGATCACCAGGGTTTCGCGGGCCTCGTCGTCCGTTACCACTCCTTTGCCCATGGAGGCGAACAGGCCTTCGGTCGACTCGCGGATCAGCACGAGATCGATACCGTGCTCGGCCGCGCCGACAATCGGGCTCGGGACACCGGGCACCAGGCGCGCGGGACGCACGCCGGCATAGAGATCGAAAATGAACCGCAGTTCGACCTGCGGCATGATCTCGGTACCATCGGGATAACGCACCTCGGGAAGGCCGCACGCGCCGAGAAGGATGGCGTCGGCCTCATCGCAAAGCCTGACGGTTGCATCCGGCAGGGATTTGCCGGTGTCACGATAGTGGCCGGCGCCGGCCGGCGCCTCGCTGAACCGCAAATTCAGCCCTGGCGTCAAAACCTCGACCCGCCGGAGCAATTCCAGCGCCGGCGCCATGACTTCGGGGCCGATGCCGTCGCCTGACAGCACGGCGATGTGAAACGCATCGTTGGCGAACATGCGACGACCCCGTCAGTTCGGCTGCGTGGCGGGCGGAAAGCGCGGCAATCTCGTTGCCTTGCCGCAATCCCTGATGGCGAACCGGTTCCCACTTCGCCTCGAAATGCTCTATCAATAGAAAAGAACAACACCGCGCAAGCCTGACCGAGAGGACGCCCATGCCACGTTTCGCCGCCAACATCGCTTATCTGTTCACCGAGCGGCCGTTGATCGAGCGGTTCGGCGCGGCGGCGGCGGCGGGCTTCAAGGCGGTCGAGTTGCAGTTTCCCTATGACCATGCGCCAAGCGCGGTGAAGGCGGAGCTCGAACGCTACGACCTCACAGTGCTCGGGCTCAACACCACGCGCGGACGCGCCGACGAATTCGGCACCGCCGCGGTGCCGGGCCGCGAGCAGGACTTTCAGGTCCATTTCCGTCAGGCGCTCGATTACATCTGCGCCATCGGCGGCTGTCAGATTCATTGCCTCGCCGGCAAGGTGCCGCCGGAAGTTCGTCCTGCCGCGGAGACGACCTTCATCAAGAACCTGAGCTGGGCGGCAGACCTGGCCGCGGAGAAGAACATCACGCTCCTGATCGAGCCCATCAATCTGCGCGACCGGCCGAATTACTTTCTCTACCGGGTGCGTCACGGCCGCGAGATCATCGAGAAGATCGGCAAACCGAACATCAAGGTGCAGTTCGACTTTTATCACGCGCAGATCGTGCGGGGCGATCTGATCTGGCGGTTCGAGCACCACTTCCCGTTCATCGGCCACGTACAGGTCGCCTCGGTGCCGCAACGGCGCGAGCCGGACGAAGGTGAGATCAACTATCCGGCGATCTTCGAAATGCTCGATCGCGTCGGCTATCAGGGTTGGGTGAGCTGCGAATACAATCCGCGCGGCCGCACCGAGGATGGCCTGGGCTGGGCGCGCGCCTATGGCGTCGTGCCGAAGGCGGGCTGACAGGGATCGCCACCATGCGTCTTCGCAACAAGGTCGCGCTCGTGACCGGCGCGGCGTCGGGTTTCGGCAAGGGCATTGCCGAAACCTTCGCGCGCGAACGCGCGCGGGTGGCCGTGGTCGATATTAATGAGCCGTCAGCGCGCACGGTTGCGACCGAAATTGGCGGCGGTGCAATCGCAATCGGTTGCGATATATCCAAGCATGTGGACGTCGCAAAGGCCGTTGCCGCGACCCTCAAAGCCTTCGGCAGGATCGACGTGCTGGTCAACAATGCCGGCACCACGCATCCGCGCCGGCCACTTCTGGATGTCGATGAGGCCGAGTTCGATCGCATCTTTGCCGTCAACGTGAAGTCGATCTTTCTTTTTGTGCAGGAAGTGGTGCCGCACTTCCGCCGGCAGGGCGGCGGTGTCATCATCAATATGGGATCGACGGCCGCCATCCGACCGCGGCCCGGTCTCACCTGGTACAATGCCTCGAAGGGTGCCGTCCATCTGATGTCGCGATCGATGGCGGTCGAACTTGCGGCCGACAAGATCCGCGTCTTTGTGCTGGCGCCGGTTGCCGGCGAGACGCCGCTGTTGCCGACATTCCTCGGTGGTGACAGCGAGGAACTGCGCGAGGGCTTCCGGGCGACCGTTCCGCTCGGCCGGCTGTCGACGCCACAGGACATCGCCAATGCCGCATTGTTTCTCGCCTCCGACGAGGCTGAGTTCCTGACCGGTAACGTTCTGGAAATAGATGGTGGCCGCTGCGTTTAACGAATTGACAGGCGTGATGCGCCGATCAGCTAGGCGGCGTTTCGGGCGGCTGCTAGATTGCCGTCATGCGGGGACGCAATGACAATCAGCAAGGTGGTCCGGACGAGCCGGACCAGCCTCAGCCTTCGCGGCTAAAGGAGGTGTTGCGGCGCGCACGGGTGGAATTCCGCCGAGCGCACGGCGGTGGTGCTCGAATTGCGCGATGCCGAGCTCGCGCGCCTTGAAGTCATGAACGAGGCACTGACGCCGCTATTCGACGATATTCCGTCCGGCATTGACCTGTTCGATCGCGGCATCAGCCAGGGCGACACGCCGCGTCTGTGGATTGACGCGGTCGCCCATATCGTCATGGGGCGCGACAAGCGGCTTTACCGTTTCGTGCAGGACACCCGCTATGGCCGCAAAGTGCTGGCAGAGTCACTGCAGGTCGAAGACATCGTGACGGCGGTGACGGGCTACGTCGCGCGCCGCATGATCGAGCGCGAGCGTGCCTTGGCGAGCGGCGGATCGGACGGACCCAACGTCAATTGGCCCTATTGGCTGTCCTGGCAACGCTGGCGCTCTGCGGTGTGGCCGTTCGCGATTGGCGTCATGGTCGGTATTGCGGTGCTTTTTTTGATTGCGGCGTTCATCGTGGCGCGGCGGTCGCTGTAACCTCCGCGCCATTGCCGTTCACGGTCAGGCGTTTGAGCTCGACAACGCGCGTGGCGTCCGAATCGAGCCCGCGCGAGATCACCTGACAATGCCATCCGTTGCCGTGCTCGCTGATCTCATAAAGATTGTAGCCGGCCATATCGTGCTTGCCGTCGGCAAGTCCTGACGCCGACGGTACGCCGAACGACGGAATGGGCGTGGTCGGTCCCTGCAGCCAGACATGTTCATGGATATGATGGTGTCCATATAACAGAAGTTCCGCTCCGCTGTTCGCCAGAACAGTCCGCAGCGCCGCGGCATCAATGAGCTTGTTGATCGAATTGGCCGCCCTGCTCACCGGTGGATGGTGAATGAGCACGACCCGGAACAGTCCTTCGCGGCCAAGTTCCGTCAATGCCGCGCCGAGCCGCTGCAATTGTTCGGGGCCGACGCGGCCGCGCGCGATCAATGGCGCGGTCGGTATCGCGCTTGAGACACCGACAATGGCGATCGGACCGAGCCGGCGGACATAGGGAAAATCCGCAGTAGAAACGGTGCCGTCGTTTCCCGACATGTAATCCTGCCAGTGCCGGCGCGGAAATTCCGCCGCCGAGCGGACATAGGCATCGTGATTTCCCGGCACCAGGGAAACCTGTGACGGCGGGCCGACGGTCTCGAGCCAACGGCGGGCATGGATGAATTCAATTTCCAGCGCGATGTTGATGAGGTCGCCGGTCACGGCGATATGGTCAGGTTGCTGGGACCTGATGTCGTCGACAATCCGGCGCGCGATGTCTTCACGGTGGACATGCTGCCGGATGCGCCGCCAATTATACAGCCCGGTCGCGCGTTTGCCGGCCAGATCCCGCATGCGGGCTATCGGCAGCGGTGGCAGGTGGGGATCGGAAAGATGCGCCAGTCGAAATGTCGTCATTGAAACCGTTGTTGCGCCGGATTTGTTCGGCGCAACTCACATATAGTTTTGACATGCCGAACAATCCATTGCGACAAGTCCGCCGATTTTCACGTTCACCATTCAGGAGCTGCCAATCAGGATCCCCGCCGCGAAGACCAGCACGCCGCCGACGACGACCTGAAACGCTGCCGCGAGGAACGGCGTGTCCATGTATCGAAAGCGAATATAGGAAATGACGGCGAGTTCCACGACCACGACGACGATGGCGATAATAGTTGCAAGCCAGAAATCCGGAATCAGGAAGGGCAGGGTGTGGCCCAGGCCGCCGAGTGTCGTCATCGCACCGCAGACGGTGCCGCGGATCAACGGCGCACCGCGGCCGGTGAGCGAGCCGTCATCGGACAGTGCCTCGGCAAATCCCATGGAGATGCCGGCACCGACCGAGGCCGCCATTCCGACCAGGAAGGTTTCCCAGGTCTGGTGGGTGGCAAAGGCGGCGGCGAACAGGGGCGCGAGCGTCGAGACCGAACCGTCCATCAGGCCGGCGAGCCCGGGCTGCACATATTGCAGCACGAACATGCGATGGGCGGTCTCGTCCTCTTCGCTGCGGGCGCCCTCGGTGAGGATGCTCTCGGTCAGGTTCTGGGCGAGCGTTTCGTGCTGGCCCTCGATTTCCGCCAGGCGAACCAGCAACTCGCGCACCGAGGCATCGCGCGCCGAGTCTGCCGCCTTGCGATAGAAGCGCTCCGCTTCGTACTCCATCGCCTCGGCATATTTGCGGACTTCGTCGAGACCCAGCGGCCGCACCAGCCAGAGTGGCTTGTGGCGGATAAATCCCTTGACGTCCTGGCGACGGATCAGCGGCAGATATTCGCCAAACTTCTGGCGGTAGAGCTCGAACAGCATGGTGCGGTGGCGCACCTCTTCCGCCGCCATTTCGTCGAAAACCTTGGCCGAGGCGGGGAATTTTTCCCGCAAGCCGTCGGCAAAGCCGAGATAAATGCGGCTGTCTTCCTCTTCATTGGTTATGGCAAGAGCGAGGACTTCCTGTTCGGTCAGGTCGGAAAATTGCTTCACGGGGGTCTCTTGTGTGGTTGGGTGAATAGTGTGGCGGGGCCCAATTCCTTTAATTGGAATAATTCCAATATAGATAAGGTCCCGGGGCCCGCGATGGAAGCCAAAATGCGCTCCAGGCAGCTATTCTGCGCGGACGAAGAGGTTGCGGATGGATTTCAATCGACTGCGCCGGATGGCTGGGCCTCGGGTCCGTTGGCTGCATCTGCTGATTGCGCGCTACACCCGCGGCCTGACGGTCGGCGTGCGCGCCGTGGTGCTGGACCAGGCCGATCGGGTCCTGCTGATCGAGCACAGCTATGCCGCCGGCTGGCAATTGCCGGGTGGTGGCGTGCAGGCTGGGGAGACGATCCGGGAGGCTCTGGCCCGGGAGTTGAAGGAAGAGGCTGGCGTGACGCTGACGGCCCCGGCCGAATTGCACGGCGTGTTCTTCAATCCAAAGGCATCACGGCGCGATCACGTCTTCGTCTTTGTCGTGCGCGCATGGGATCAGGATACGTCGCCACCACAATCAATGGAGATCATCAATCGCGGCTTTTTTGCCCCTGATGCGTTGCCGGCGGAGACGACACGCGGAACGCGGGCGCGCATCACCGAGGTGATTGGTGGCACCCCTCCGTCAGATTTTTGGCAGTCCACGGGTTGAGCGGAACTCAGCGCGATGGGAAACGATCGCGGTCATGCGGTTCGTCGAAATCGAGATACGGACCGAGCGGCACGATGCCGGTTGGATTAACCTGCGGCTGGCTGCCGTAATAATGGCGCTTGATCTGATTGATATCGACGGTCTCGGTGATTTCTGGGATCTGATAAAGGTCGCGCAGGTAGTTCGACAGATTCGGAAAATCGACGATGCGGCGCCAATTGCATTTGAAGTGGCTGTAGTAGACGGCATCGAAACGGATCAGGGTCGGAAACAGCCGCAGATCGGCTTCGGTCAGGCGCGAGCCGGTGACATAGCGCTGGCGTGATAGCCGGGACTCCAGTTCATCGAGCGCCGCGAAGACATTCCGGAAGGCTTCTTCGTAGGCATCTTGTGTCGTGGCGAAGCCGGCACGGTAAACGCCATTGTTGATGTTCTGATAGACCTGCTCATTGATGCGGTCGATCTCGGCGCGCAGATCGGCGGGATAGTAATCCGTGTGATTGCCGGTGAAGCGATCGAAAGCGGAATTGAACATGCGGATGATTTCAGACGATTCATTATTCACGATGGTCCGGCGCTGCTTGTCCCAAAGCACCGGCACGGTGACGCGTCCGGTATAGCGCGGGTCGACCAGACGATAGATGTCGGCCAATTGCTTCTGGCCGTTGACGGTATCGAGGGTGGTCCCGTAGCTGCCGTCGAACAGCCAGCCTTCCGGGCCGCGGATCGGCGCCACCACCGACATCGAGATCACGTCCTTGAGCTGCTTGAGCGACCGGTAGATCACCGTGCGATGGGCCCAAGGGCAGGCGAGCGAGACATAGAGATGGTAGCGGCCGGTTTCGGCCGGGACGCCGTCTTCGCCGGCCGGACCCGGGCTGCCGTCCGCGGTGATCCAATTGTGGTAGCGGGTCTGGGTGCGGACGAAACGCCCGCCCTGGGTCCGCATTGCGGTATCGTCCTGCCAGACGCCTTCGAACAGCTGACCCATATCCGCTCCGTTCCGTGGTGCCGTATTCAATCCCGCCCTATGTAGGTCAATTTCGATGGATGTCGACCGTTGGTTGGGGCGCGGCCGGCCAGCGCTGGAACGGATGCCCCCAGGCGAGCGATGGACCGGCGTGCCGTCAAATGGTATGCGGCGAGCCAGGCAAGCAATTCCATGACCGATTTGTCGTTCACCATCCTGCATGAAACGCCGGACGACGCGCCGGCGATCGAACGCCTGCACGAGCGGACCTTCGGTCCGGGACGCTATGCGCGGACTGCGTACCGGCTGCGCGAAGGCCACAGCCATCGGCTGGAGATGTCCTACACCGCCCGGATCGGAACCCTACTGGTCGGCTCGGTCCGCATGACGCCGATCTGTATTGGCGACACACCAGCGCTGCTGCTCGGGCCACTGACGATCGAGCCACCGTTTCGCGAACGCGGCATCGGCAAGGCGCTGATTGCGCGGGCACTCGCGGATGCGCGCGAGAAAGGCCACCGTCTGGTAGTGCTGGTTGGGGACGAGCCCTACTATCAGCGCTCCGGATTCCGGCGCATTGCCAAGCGGCAGGTAACCATGCCCGGACCGGTCGATCCCGACCGGCTGCTGGTTGTGGAACTTGTCGATGGCGCTTTCACCGGCGTCAGCGGACGAATCCGGCCGGACTGGGATGCAGCTTAATCGCGCGCGGCAGTCAGGTGACCTAAGCATTCCCGCGGACAATGCGGCAGTTGACGCACGGTGGCCAGGCGCGCACCGTGCCGGCCGATCGAACAACAATTCGGCCCGCATGTGAGTGGTCGCCGAAGACCCGGCGCCGCCGTGCAGAGCCACAACGGGGAATCGCGATGCGCAGGCGCGAAGGTCAGCTCAGGCTCGGTGCTTTCTTCAATCCGACCGGTCATCATGTGGCGTCGTGGCGGCATCCGCGCGCGCAGGCCGACGCCGGCATCAATTTTCAGCACTACGTGGAACTGGCGCAGTCGGCCGAGCGCGCCAAGTTCGACATGATCTTTTTCGCTGACAATCTCGCGGTGCGCGATGCGCCCATGGAGGCGCTCAGCCGGTCCGCGCAATTCATCGCCAACATGGAGCCGCTGACGCTGCTGTCGGCGCTCGCACCGTTGACCCGGCAACTCGGATTGGTCGCAACCGCGTCGACGAGTTTCAACGAACCGTATCACGTGGCGCGCAAGTTCGCCTCAATCGACCACATTAGCGGCGGCCGTGCCGGCTGGAACCTGGTGACCACGAGCCAACAGGAAGAGGCGCGCAACTTCGGCCGCGACGAGCATTATGGCCACGCCGAGCGCTACGACCGCGCGCGCGAGTTTGCGCAGGTCGTAACGGCGCTATGGGACAGCTGGGATGATGATGCCTTCGTACGCGACAAGGCGACCGGACGGTTTTTCGATCCGCAGAAAATCCATGCGCTCAAACACAAGGGACAGCATTTCTCGGTCCAGGGACCATTGAATATTCCACGCTCGCCGCAGGGCCACCCGGTCATCGTGCAGGCCGGCGGTTCGGAGGACATGATCGCGGTCGCGGCCGAATTCGCCGAAGTGATCTTCTGTACGCCCTTGTCGATACCGACTGGACAGGAGTTCTACAACACACTGAAAACGCGGGCGGATGGCCATGGGCGGCGTCCGGAACACATCCTGATCATGCCGGGTTTGAGCGTGATCGTCGCGCCGACCGAAGCAGAGGCCAACGATCAGTACGAGTATCTCCAATCGCTGATCCATCCGGTCGTCGCGCGTGAGATCCTTTCAACGGTGATCGGGCGTTTTGATCTTTCTCCTTACCCGTTCGACGGGCCCATGCCGGAAATTCCGCCGACCGAGGGGAGCCAGGCAATGCGTCATCACGTGCTTGACATGGCGCGGCGCGAAAATCTGAGCATCCGGCAGACTGCGATGCGCGTTGCCGGCGCGCGTGGAAAGAACGTCATCAAGGGTTCGCCGGTGCAGATCGCCGACCAGATCGAGGATTGGTTCGTCAACCGCGCGTGTGACGGCTTCAACATCATGCCGCCCTATCTGCCGGGTGCGTTTGACGACTTCATCGCGCTTGTGATTCCGGAATTGCAGAACCGCGGCCTGTTTCGCACCGAGTATGAAGGGACCACCTTACGCGAGAATCTTGGTCTGCCGCGGCCGGAGAGCCGGTATGCCAATTCGGCAAATGCCGGAGCCGGAAAGTTTGCCGGCGCCGCGGAATAGTCCCGCATCGCATTTTCCGCCAAGCTGACGTGATTTCCTTGAGGGCTTCACGAAACTGACCTGCGCGCTCAGGCCGTCGAATTTTGATGCAAACTTTATATCGACGCCGCGCGCCGCAAACTATGATGGCGTGGATGTCGTTTCATCGATCATAGAGCGATCCCAGCCATGAAATTCCCCCAACTGATCATCGCCGCGGCGGCGCTGATGTGCGCTGCTCCGGTGCAGGCTCAGGTCGTCGACCTGTCCACCATCACCTGCAAGGATTTCTTCGAAGGCGACAAGGATCGCATCGGCTACGTGTTGATGTGGCTCGACGGATATTATACCGGCCAGGACGATCCCGCGGTGGTCGACTTCACTAAGATGAAGGAAAACGCCGCCAAGCTTGGCGAATATTGCGCCAAGAATCCCACCATTGGCCTCGGTACCGCGGCAGAAGAATTGTTCGACAAATAAATAGTCGAAGCAAAAAAACGCATTCAGCTGAATTCAGCGGCCTTCGCGCGCCCAGGTGATCGCGAGGCTGCCAACCAGCAGCAGCAGTCCGAGCAGGCCGGCAAACACAGGCAGCACGCCGATGCCGCGCACGACGCTGACGTCGCGGATCTTCAGCCCGATCCAGTCACTTCCGGAAAAGGCATCGCTCGAACGCACCGCGATCACGCGCGGTACCCGCAGCCTACCGTTGTCGTTGATGCGGCGTGCGCTGCCGCCGGTCGCGGTTGCGATCGGCGTCATCACTTCGGTGGATGACGTCACTTCGGAGAACTCACGCGGATTGGCCGGCCCGACATTGATGAGCGCGGTGAGCTTGCCGTCAGTTGCGCGCCACAGGCCGAGTTCGCTGGCCCGCAGCCGGCCGGTCCAAACGCCCGGTTCGGAACTGGTCAGATTGAGATTCTCCATCTTGCCGGACGGTTTTGTCATTGTCACCGGCGCGACGGTATCGGCCATGGTCTGGCGGCGCACGGTGATCTCGCGCCCGCGCACGCTCATGCGTAACGCCTCTTCTTCCAGGTCGGGCTGTTTCATCAGCCAATGCGAGAGCCTGCGCAGCAAATCGAGATGCGGCCCGCCACCCTCGTAGCCCCGCGCCCACAACCAGATATGGTCGGAGAGAAATAGCGCGACACGGCCTTCGCCCTGGCGTCCCAGCACCAGCACCGGCTTGTTGTCGGCACCTTCAAGAACGGCAGTGCCCTTGGAAGCATTGGCGTCGACCAGACGGAACCAGCGGCTCCAATGCGGTGGATTGCTGTCGGCGCCGGCCAGCGCGCGCGTGACCGGATGGCGCTTGCCGAGCTCGGTCGGCCGCGCATGGAACGGCTGCTCGGTGACCTTGCCGTTTGGTTCGGCCGGCAGGATGGTATCGAGCGGTGTGCGCCAGATGCTGGTGGTGCCGGCATAATCGGGGCCGGCGGCGATCAGCAGCGCGCCGCCGTTTTTCACATAGCGCGCGATGTTATCGAAATAGATCAGCGGCAGCACGCCCTGGCGCGCGTAGCGGTCGAATATGATGAGCTGAAACTCGCCGATCTTTTGCTGAAACAATTCGCGTGTCGGAAAGGCGATCAGCGACAGTTCGTTGATCGGCGTGCCGTCCTGCTTTTCCGGCGGTCGCAGAATGGTGAAGTGCACGAGATCGACACTGGCGTCCGATTTCAACAGGTTGCGCCAGGTCCGCTCGCCGGCATGCGGCTCGCCGGACACCAGAAGGACGCGCAGTTTGTCGCGCACGCCGTCGATGGAGACGACTGCGCGATTGTTGACCGGCGTCAACTCGCCTTCGAGCGGCGCGGCCTCGATTTCCACGATATTCGGGCCGGCATGGGTGATCGGGACATCGACACGCTCCTCGCGGCCGATGACGACATTGCGCGTTTCCAGGACCTCGCCGTCGCGCCGCACGGTGACCTCGGCGGAACCGGGCGAGGGTCCCTGATCCTCGACACGGAAGGTGATCGTCTGCGGCTGTCCGACAATGCCGAAGCGCGGTGCCGCGACCAGGGCGACACGGCGGTCGCGCTCGTCTTTGCTGCCGGTGATCAGGGCATGCAGCGGCGCAGCAAATCCCAGGGCCGCATTGTTGGCCGGCACGTCGTGGACGCGGCCGTCGGTGATGATGATGGCACCGGCCACGCGATCGGGCGGAACATCCGCCAGTGCCGATGACAGCGCGGAGAACAGCCGTGTACCGTCGGTCTCGCCGTCGCTTTCGCCGGCATCGACGAAGCGCACTTCGAGACCCTTGATATTGGCCAGCCGCTCGGCCAACGCCTTGCGCGCGGCTTCGGTCTGCTGCACGCGATTGCCGAAGTTCTGGCTCGGGCTGCGATCGACGACCACGACAGCAATCGAGGTGAGCGGCTCGCGGTCTTCCCGGGTCAAGGACGGATTGGCGAGCGCGAGCACCAGGAGGGCGAGCGCGATGGCGCGAATGGCGGCGCCGCGGCTGCGAATGACAAACAGCAAAGCCGTCAACAAGACTGCAAGCGCGAGGGCGCTCCACAGCACATAGTCAGGAACAAGCGGGGAAAAGGCGATACCGAGGTTCAACGCAGGACTCCCGTTGGCATGCCCCGTTGCGTGTCCGACATACGATTTATGAACAGGCTCATTGTCCCAGCCGCTCCAGCAGCGCCGGAATGTGAACTTGGTCGGCCTTGTAATTGCCGGTGAGCGTGTACATCACGATGTTGACGCCGGCGCGCGCCGGGAATAAATGTTGATTCTCTTGATATACCCCCGGATATAGCAGATCTTGTAAAAAAAATTGACTGGAGTAAAGTTACCCCGGAAAATAAAGAGTTGATAAAAGGATATTTTGAAAAGTTTAAACAATTCATTCCATTAAAAAAGGATTAGACATGGCAAAAGTTAATGTATTTAAAAAGGCGGCAAGGGATCCTCAATATAAGGCCGCGAAGAAAAGAGCAAAAGAGGCAGAAAAAAAAGCCTCACAGGCTTGGAAAAAAGCCATGAAGAAGGCCGCAGGTAAAAAGACAACACGCCGCCGTAAACGGCGCTAGGATCGATTTTAATAAAAAGCCCTCATAAATACCCGGTTGATCCCTCATCGTTCCCTCTATGCCCCGGAATAGCAGTAATCCGGGGCATTTTTTATATCAATTCAGTTTCCAGCTGGAACTATTAAGAAAATAACTTCCCGAGTAAATCGGTATTTTTTACTTAATGATATCATATTTACAGGTAAATTTTACTTAAATCTTGGCATAGTTTTATTTGCTGGCAAAATAAATTAAAATCAAATAAAAAATTTTGGCATATCCTTTGTAATATTATATACCAATAAAGAAAAAATAAAAAATGAAAACTGTTGAATTAAAAGGTAGTCTGTATAAAGAATTAAATCCTGTAGATCAAAAGGATCTACAGGATTACTTTCATTCCATTAAAAAAGATCGCTGGATATTTTTGTATTGCAATATGAGTTCAAAGGCTAGATTTATTAAATCCGGGGATCAATGGATAATCAAAAATATTTTTGAGTTGCCGGTATGATAAAAATATTAAATAATTATGCCGGACTTGGGGGAAATAGAAAAAATTGGAAGGGTAATATACAGGTTACGGCCATTGAAAATGATAAAGAGATTGCCGCGTTTTATAAAAAGCAATTCCCGAAAGATAAAATAATAATTACAGATGGACATGATGATCTTTTAAATCATTTTACAGAATATGATTTTATATGGACTAGTCCACCATGTCCATCTCATTCAAGAATGAAAAGAGTTATACTTCAAAGTAGATCCAGGGTAAAAAATAAATGTTATGAGTATCCCGATATGAGGCTTTACCAGGAAATAATTTTATTAAAATATTATTTCAAAGGACTTTTTAGTGTTGAAAACGTGATCCCCTATTATGAAACTTTGATTCCCGGATCTATAATAATTGGCCGCCATGTCTTTTGGACTAATTTTAAAGTTTATCCTTTAAATGTGAATCCAATTCAGACTGAAAAAATAAAATATAATGATACGGTTTATGGATTTAATTTAAACGGCTATAAATTTAAAAAAAGGAAGTCCTCAATACTTAGAAATTTAGTAAATCCATTAATGGGCGAGCATGTTTTAAATTGTGCTCTTAAATCATTTCCGGTTGTAGATTTTGGTTTATTTGAAAACACAAAGGTTTAAATAATGATAAAGTTTTATTCTAAGAAATATAACATTGACTTAAATAATCCTGTAGATAGTTTGCAACGAATTGATAAAATGATCTCAGATTTATTTGATTTAAATAATTTAGGTTCAAAGGAATTAACAAAAAGACTTAATAATCTTTTACAGATCCATCATTTTCTAGTAAGAAAAATTTATTTTATAACTAAGGAGAGTATAAAAAATGAAACTAATTAAATGGACATTGGTAGTTTTTATAATAATAGTTTCTGAAATTATTCCTCAGTAGCCGCCGGATCATTTACCTATTCTCTTATCCAGGATCAAATAATTTCTTTTTTTATTGCGGCTGCCGTCTGCACTTTTAGCGCTGGCTTTTCAATTAAGGTTTTTTGAGAAGTGGTTGCCATGATTATGGGTATGTTATAACTGATAATAAGATAACGGATAAAAGGAAAATAAATTATGGGACTAATATTAAATATAGAAATAATTCCAGGTACCTCATTCAAGCATGCAGTAAGGCAGGCACAACTTTTTTTATATTTTAATTATTACCTGGACTGTATCACTTATAATTTTAATAATTATAAAGTGCATGTTTTTTCAAATTCGGATCCTGATAAATTATATCAGGATTATTTAAATCACCTTACTAAAAATAAAAAGGATTAAATTATGCAGGATCAATGGCAAGAGGCGCCGCGCAATAATACCGTTTCACTATCAGATCAGAAAAAACCAATTATAGGTTTTTATGTTGGTACAAAAAAAGAAATTATCCAGGATCCCGAAAAGGGAGACAGGGAAACAAAAATTCATGTATTTATAAATGATTCCGGCTTTGTGGAATTTTGGGGCTTTCTAGATTTTGACTTAAAGATCAAAAATATAATTCCAGGCTGTTTGTGTAAATTGGAATACGGCGGCACAGAAAAAAAGGGAGATAAAGAATACAATATTGTAAAGTTGTTATTCAATCCTAATAAAAAACTTGATAGCATAAAATTAATAGAATTATAAGAGTCTGATTTTATCATGAGAAAATTTATACTCATATTTCTATTGTTAAATTTTCTTTTTTGGTTTATCGGTTTTAATATTTTTCTAACCTGGATCTCAAATTTATTTAAATAGGATTGATTCTTAATTTTCTTTTGTTAAATTTCAGGTGTCAAAATTTCATTGGTTATATATAAATATTTAAACCCCCAAACTCAAAAATGAGACTAGCCCCCGGATAGTAATTTTAGCTTTTCGGGGGCTTTCTCTTTTAAAAATTATGTATCAAAATAAGAAAAGACTGTCTCAAAATATCTCCCTAAATGTCTCATTTTTAGATTTGGGGGGATGTTTTTCTAAGTCCGTCTGTATAACAAACGGACTTAGTCCCCTCCGAGGGTACTACTTTTCAAAAATAGGCTAGATTCATTATGAGACTAGAAAAATGATTGATACCTTGCGGATCTCTTTAAATGAGACTCATATAACGGACTCAGCGGATCTTACAGTCATTCCGGGATCTGTAGAATTTTCAACAGGCTTACAATCGGAATCTGAATTATTTGTAACGGATTCCGGGAAAATAATCACAGGCAAAAAAGCATATTTAAATACAGATCTTTATAATCTTACAATTTTGCCAAAGCATACGGTATCCTCAGATTTCGAATTAAACAGAGCAATAAAATATATTAATAACCGTACAGGCTTTACAGATCATTTAATAATTAAAGAGAATGTAAATTTCAGATCAAACAGCCGTATATATTTACAGACTTCTTTACCAAAGGTTAATAATTACATAAAAGGATCCGGGGATTATAATTTAAATCCTGTAGCCGCTACGGAAATTCCGGGATTAATAAAATTCATTTATAAGGATTTAACAGCGCGCGGTATTACAACGGATTTTGATGGATCTGAAATATCCAGGCTGGATATTTTTAACAACATTCAAACAGATTTAAGTTATAATGAATACTCCCCTATTTTTAATCAATTAGAATTCAGTCGTAAAAGGAATATAAATTTTGGCGGCGAAACTTTTTTATATTACAATAAATCAGGGGAGTTATGCGTTTATGATAAAACAAAAGAAATGGAGTTAAAAAATGTTAAGGCGCCGGATAATATTATGAGATTTGAATACAGGAACTTAAATAAAAGATCTTATTTTAACAGATATAAAACAAGCTCATTACAATCAATTCTGAACTATCCCGAAATGAAAAAAGAATTAATAAATTTAGGTAATATGATTTTTGATAAAAAGAAATTTGAATTAAATAAACTGGATCCGAATTCAATCAGATTAATTTTATTACAGAAAAAAGCCCTTAGTCGTTTTTGGTTAAGGGACTTTTTTTATAATGAGGGAATAAATTTTGTCCTGGAAAACATAGATAAAAATATATTGCTGGATATACTTAAAGATCTTTTGACAAAGGATAAGTTTTATAAAATCAAAAGGGAAATAAACGGCCGCCGGTTTTCTAATTCCATTTTAAACAATACCCGGCGCCTGGATCTATTCAATGAGATAAAAGAAAAATATTTTACCAATTTAGAGGCGGCGTAAATGAGTCAAAAAAGAGAGAAAAAAATCAGGCGGCAGATCAGGAAAGCTTCAAACGAAAAAATTATTGCGGCATTAAAAGGATTATCTTTTCGTAAAAGATTAAAATTTGCAATTCTAATCCTTTTTTATAATAAAATTAAATAATCGGTAAATTTTACTTGACAATAAATTAAAAATTTAGGACATTCAATTATGGATTTTGAATTGACCCCGCAAATAGCAAAAGAAATAGAGGATTTAAGCCGCGCTGTAAAATCTATACCCTCCATTATGTTAAATATATGTTTGAAAACCGGCATAAATGAAGTAAAAGGGGCTTTATCTTTAATGCCTGAAAAAACAAAAATTTTATTCCAAAAAGAATTAGAGGAACTAAGTAAAAAATTAAATGAGTCTGTTTAATTTTGCATATATAAAACGGCGTAAAATTTATTTACCGGATAATTACCAAAAATCTTTAGCCGCCGTCTTAAGAATAATTACAAATCTTAATTATGAGGCAATAAGAAATAAAGAATTTCAGACTTTTGCTTTGTGTATGTTTTCTAATTCAAAAAATATTCCTTATGCCATATATAATTTTGTAAGAAATAATATTTCTTATGTTTCGGATCAATATGACGAAACTATAATTAGTCCTTTGAAGATTCTAGGTTTAAAATATGGGGATTGTGATGATATGGCTTTATTGGTTAAGTCCTTTTTAGATGTTATGGCCATTCCCTCTAATTTTATGTTGTTGGGCAAAAGAGAAAATGAGTATACCCATATTGTAGTAAGAACAAAAGATGATATTATCATTGATCCAACAAATAGAAATTTTAATGATATTCCCGATAGTTATAAATTTTCAAAAATTATTTAACGAGATAAAATATGTATGAAATTATTTCTTTAAGAGATAAAGTTAATATGAGGGATCCGATTACAATCGGATCTAGCAGTTATCTCACAGGCTTTACAGCAACTATTTGCCGGCGTTGATCCCGGACACTGGGAAGGCGGCCGGTTTATTCCAGGGGATCTTCAAAGCCGCACAAGTTATACGGCACAAAGGATCCAAACTTACGGCGTGGCGGCCGTTGTGGATCAATCAATCATTTATGACATATTAACAGAAGTCCCGCCGGCGCAATTTTCAGGCGGTGTATGGCAGGCTAATTTAGACAATTATTTAGGTTATCTAAAAAGAGGTATTGAGACAGGCGCAATAATTCCGGGACAGGTCACAGATCCGCTAATAGGCACAGCCGGCCGGACTACAGGCGGCGGCTTTGCATATAATATATCCAGCTTTGGGAATCTTTTACCTATAGCTTTAATCGGCGGTACGGTCTTTTACCTTGCTACTCATAAGAAAAAAAGGAAAAGAAGGTAATTTGATATGCTTACAAAATTGCATTTATCAGATATAATCAATCCTGTATTAAGAACTCATTTAAAACAACTTGCTACAGCGATTAAAAAAGTTGGCGGCGTTCAGGATCTTGAAAATAGATTGTTAACCTGGATTAATGGGGATGATCTAGGTTCCTTTGTTTTCTCAAGTTATAAAGATTATGGCTTTTATTATATTCGGGTATCAAGAGCAACTTATAACCCCGGTAATAATAAGTTTTCCTTAGATTTTAAGATCCAAAATCTAATGACGGATCAGGTGGTTTTTCAGCAAACGGATCTGGTTTTTCAATCACAGGAACCACAGCGCGCGCCGCATGCTCCAAGTCCGTATGAATCTTATTATCCTGAAAGGGATCCTTTTAATAATCAGGGCTTTCAGTGGTTTCAGTGGCCGCCTAATATTGTAAAAGGGACTTTACTTTGTTTTATTGATAATCCAAATTTTCTATTCCCTAAAATGGTAATTAAACAGGCTAATCAATTTAATGATGTTGTTATCAACCAAACTACAGGCGGCGGTAATGTTACAATTCACCCGCCGGAACCTAATACCCCGCCGGTCATAACAAATCCGGGCGGCAGTAATGAAACTACAGACGCGGCCGGTGGAATAAGTGATTTAATTGCTTCAATCACTTCAAATCCATTATACCTGGTTGCCGGTGGTCTTTTAATTTATTTAATGGTAAGAAAATAATGTTGCCAATAGTTTTACAAGATGGTATTGTTGCCAATTCTCAGATCTTAATTCCAAAGGATCCGGCAGATACTAACCCGCCGGGATGGACTGGAATTTTGTACCATGACTTTGCTGGATCCATTCCAGGTGTTAAATATTGGGTGGTCAATGTTGGTCAGGATCCGGGCGCGCTTAATGATTGGATTACCTCAATGGGTAAGGATACCTCAAAAATAATTAATGCGGCGCCCTCACAGGGCGGGATCTCAAACGATTGGTTTAGTTTAAATAATCCTGATTTTGAATTTGCTGTAGCAACTCTTTTAATTTTAGTTGCATTAGGATTTTTGACCGGCGCGGCTTTCCTGGATCTTGTAATTACGGCGCTGATAGTGGCAGGGTTATATTTGCTTTTTGAATCTTTTAAATCATTAAAAGATCTTTTGAAAAATGCTTTTGATTCTATTATCCCGGAATCTGTTAAGAGTTGGTTAAGTGAAAACTTCCCGGGTGGTTATGACGGCTTTATTGCTGTATTAGAGGCGGCGTTGCTTACATTTATTGGATATAAATCTTATAAATATTTCAAGAAAAGCAAATGAAAAAAAATGATGTAAATAATTTGGTTGATCTACATAAAAAAAAGCATACCTTTGTTGGTGGTACAAAGGCACAGCGCCAAAAAGCAGAAAAAATATACAATTCAAGATTTATTATAATGGGCATAGGTGACGAATTAAAAACAATGTTATCCAGGATTGAAGAAATTAAAGATAATATTCAGTTATTTTTGGATACGGGCAATCCCGAAATGATTAAATTGATTATAATGGATTTAAAAGATTCAAAAAAATTATTTAATGATAAAATAACAATAATAAAAAATCAGGTAAAATTATTATGAGTTGGAAAACTACAGCGGCAGGACTAGCGGCTATATTAGGCGGCGCGGCCATGATCTTAAAAGGTAATATTACAGAAGGTGTTACCTCTATTGTAGCCGGTATTGGTTTATTATTAGCTAAGGATCATAACAAATGAAAAAAATAAAATTATTTTTAAATCCTCTTTATTTTTTGGTATTGGTTTCATTTACTTTGATTTCTTTCAGGTGTGCTACTGTTACGCCTATTGTTGAGGATGTTTGTAATATTTCAACAGATATATGTAACGTTGCTGCCGGTGCATGTCAAAATATCCCGCCTGGATATGAAAATATTTGTAATATTGCTAGCGATGTTTGCAATTATGCTACAACTATTTGCGGCCTGGTTAATTCTGAAAAACTTTCACAGGATCAAAAAGAATATGCTTTGCAAAAATTAAGTGAAATTAGAGTAACTTTGGAATCTATAACAGGCAGAAAATATTATTCTCAAAATACAGTTAGTCAATGGAGAGCCGCGCGCACAAAAATTATGATGCTGTATGATTCAATTAAATAAAAATGAAAACTATAATTTCCTGGTTACTAACTTCAGCGGCCATAGTTGCCACAAAAGAAATAATTGTATTGATAGCCGGATCGGTTTCAATAATTTATACACTAATACAGATTTACCTTTTGTTAAAAAGAGGTAGAGTAAAAAAAGATTCTCTTGAATGAATAATTTAGGTATAAAAAAAATCAAGCATATCGCTTTAAATAATTCCGTTGTGGATATGGGCGGCGGTTTTCCGGCGGGTATTGCTCCGATTGATCCGTTAAGCCTGGCAGGTTTACAACATTATTTCAAATCAGGATATACGACGGACACAGACGCCGGCTCACTTGTTGTGTCAAGCTATCCAGCGCTGTCAAGCGTTAACGACTTGGGAAGCGCCGCACAAAATCAAAATACTTGCGTTGCGGTTTATGGTAAATTAGTTGACGGCTTAAACATTTTAGATTTAAGCGCTGGCACTGGCGCTGTGCTCTATCAGAGCCCTTACAATTATTTGCTTAACGGCATTACGACTTTCTCTATGCTACTTGCTTTTAATATTCAAGACCTCACAGCAACAGAGCATAGTATTGTTAGGTGGTTCGGCACAAACTCTAATAATATGTTATACGTAACAACGGTCACAGACGGCAAAGTCAAGGTGCAAGTTAGAGACGGGAGCGGCAATTATGTTTTAGTTAACTCTGTTAACAGCTATCGTGATGCGAATTGGCATTTTATTGCTGTGACTTTTAATGCAAGCACAAAGACGCTTGACGTATACTTAGACTCAGCAGAACATTTAACCAATAATAACCCCGGTATGACGGGGACGATAACTTTTTATAATAACACTCAAAGACATTACTTGGGCGCTAATTCAACATGGGGATCGGTGGCACGCACAGAATTTCTTAAAAGTTACGTTTCTGATTGGCAATTTTATAATAACGTATTAAGTAATAGCACACTAAACGGATTAAAAAAATATATGTCTAATCGTTTAGGTATAACTTTTAACGAATGGACTTAATCAATTAATAACTTAATTAAAGGATTGCAAAATGAAAAAAATGAAGATCTCAGGGAAAGAAGTTTTTGACGTTGTTTTAGCTGGTTTAATTGTAAATGATGCTCCTGGATTACTTTCGGGTATGACAGGAAAGCCATTTACAGGTATAACAGAAGATTTAGTCGGCGGCGGCTTGGGTGTTTTAATTGGTACAATGACAAAAAAACCCGGACTAACAAATGCTAGTTTAGCACTTGCATTGTTTAATGTTGTAAATGGTATGATTGTAGGTGAACTTCAATCGTTTCTCCCATCAACGTCAGGTGCCCCGGCTGTAGATACTTCAAACGTAGATACAAAAAAAGTCGGTATGAAAGACTATCTCTCAATGCCCTCTTTAAATGAGTATGTTTCGGGCATGGGTGCCGGTGTTATATCTTCATATAGCACTTATAAGGATAGCTACAGAAATTAAATTAATTTATTAAAATAATAGGATAAAAAATGAATGTTGTTGATTTCTTAAATAGAAATGCTTATCCGCGCCCTGGTCAAAATGCGCGCGCGAAGTATTTCAAATAAGGCGGCAGATTCCACAGTTGCGGCCGCAACTTTAGAATATACGCCTTTTTCAGCGGTGCCGGCGTCTTTATTTGCCGGAAACTTAACACTCCCATTTTCAGGAGATAATGTTTTCTTTTTGGATAGATTAAAAATTTTAACAGATGCCACAGACGATATAATTGAGGGTGCCGTATTCAATGCCCTTATGCAGTCGTTTCTTGAAATATTTGTTAATGACAGGCAATTATATAAAACGTCTTTAGTTAATATCCTTAATTTTGGATGGCAAAATTTAGGTGTAACGGATACAGACGTAACTTATACCGGCCGGTGGAATACATGTAAAAAGTTTATCAATCCGATTATTATCAATTCTACCTCAAATGTAAAATTCAGGTTGCATTTAAATACAGCCGCCGCAACGGCGCTGGATGGATTTACATTAAGAACAGTCATTTCAGGTTTTCAGTTTGATAAATTACAGCAATTCGAATACAACGAATTGCAAGGCAATATGTTTCAAAGAATTGACTTTGATATGTATGACATGGTTGCCGCCGTTGCCGCCGCGAATACATATAATTTCTTTTCAAACGGTAATAAGTCGGAAGAATTATTCAGTAAAGTATTACCCCTATCACAGCAGGAAGCTTTTCAGGTTGAATCTATCCAGGTAATTATGGCAGATAAATCAGTTGCCACGCCTGATACCTCTTTATGGTATCCAAGAGATACAAACCGTCTTAATGTAAAGATCAATGATATAGAATATTTTGATAGTTATATCCAGGATGCCTTAACTTATTATGCGGACTATTTAAATGCGGTCGAAAATAACAGATTGACACAGCAAAAGATTGATGTTTTAAAAACTCCGATAGCTATACCTGCAAACTCAAATAATAGTGTAACCCTTGCACAGCCGGCTAGTACAGTCCCGGCCGTTGATAAAAAAATAATGCTAAGATTCCAGGGTGAATTAAGCCGTAGGGTTGCATAAGTAAATCACAATAAGTAAAAGATCCCGGTTTAATCCGGGATCTTTTCTAATTTGATAATAAAAAGGTTTTAAAATGAATAGTAAAATTGATAATCCCTTCGTGTATGGTTTCCGGATAGTTGTCCCGGCCAATGGCACAGCTAATCCTCAAATAACTATATCAAGTGATTCGGATTTCGAATTATTTGAGATGCGCGGGAATGTCCAGGCACAGGGAGCCATAACAATTCAGCCGTCTTATTCAAACGGTGTTGTTTGGTCTAATTATGCCTTTGATGCCGCGCTAATTTCAGCCGGCGCCAATGCTAATAATAAGGTGTTGCCGGCTTATCCCATCAAGATCCCGGCTAATACTCAGCTAAACTTTCTTTTGACTAATACCACAGGTGGGGATTTAACTTATGAATTCCAGTTATGGGGAAGAAAAATTCCCAAAGGTATGCAATAATGATTGATGTTATAAGTGATTCACAGCCTGTAAATAATTACAGGCTGTTAATTGTCGGCGGCAATACTACAGGCGCGGTGGATTTATTCGCCGGAATAGATTTAACAGCCCTTATTGGCCGGACATTGTTAATAAGGAATATTGAATTCATTCCTAGATATAAGGTTAATACGGTTCAGGCGCCGGCCATACAATTTTTGGATGAGGTCGCAGGGGTTAATAATATGGATCTTGTTAGCCCTAATACCCCGGCCGGTACGGATAGGCCGCGTATAATTACAGCAAATGTCGAATTCGGTGGTTTAGATTTTCGCTTTTTTGTAAACGGTTCAATGATTCAGTTAATACAGGGAGCAAATTATTTGCTTAACTTTGACAAAGAGTTTAAAGATATAAATCTTTACTTTCCTGAAAGAATTCAGAATATGAATCTTTATGTTGATGAAAGTATTTATATTGATGTTACAAATGGTACAAAGGATGACTATTTTCTACAGGTCAATTTTGATTGTATAGTCTCACCCACAAAAAGACAATTATACAAGTATGGTATTATCTAATTTAAATCAATTTACAGATTACTTGGCGGCGCGTGAATCCGGGAATAGTTATGATCCACAGCCGCCAAATCCGATTGCATTCGGTAAATATCAATTTACAGCCGGCAGATTAAATACATTAAGGGATAGTTATGGATTGCCAAACTGGATTAATGGTAATTATTTTACTGATAACCCTGATTTACAGGAAAAATATTATCAAAAGCATATACAGGATCTCTTAAAATATATAGAGAGTTATGGATATGATAATAAGTATTCGGGACAATTTAGAACAGCGCACAACGGCCATTCAGGTAAAATAAATATTTATGGAATGTTAGCCGGTGCTCATTTAGGCGGCAAAGGCGGTCTTGCTGATTACCTGGTACGAGGGATAGATCATAATGACGGCAGAACATATATTTCTGATTATGTTATAGACTTTTCAAATAAGATAAAAGATAACTTAAATTTTGCATCACTTAATTCTCTTTTTGATGGTAAGTATTTATTATTTGCCGGTATTATTTTAGCATTTATTACAGGTATATACATTGAAACAAACAGATAAATTTAAGGATCTGGAATATTGTCACGTTATAGAAAACGGAAAGCAACGTTTAATTATTGATGGATCCGAATTAGAGAATAAAACAAAATATGCTTTGCAAACTTTATTAGGTGAAAAACTAGGTGACGGCCGGTATTTTGTAAGCCTGAAATTTAAGGGTATTGATAAAACCAAGACAACTAGTATGCGTTCAATAGTATTAAAAAAAGATAATCCCGAAAAAAATACAGGTACAGCAGATCAAAGTTTTTTTATAGAACAGTTTAATAAGATGGAATCTCTTGTAAAAGAGGTATCGGGAAAGCTTGAAAATGAAAAGGAATTAAATTATAAATTAAGATTGGAATTGCTTGAAATGAAAAATCAGGATAACGGCTTAGACTTTAAAGAGTTGCTTACAGCCGCAACGGCAATATTTAAGAATAAAACAGCGGCGCCGGTGCTACAGGATAATGTAACTACAGCGCCGGGAATAAATATTAATTCTCTTGATATACCCCCGGATATAGCAGATCTTGTAAAAAAAATTGACTGGAGTAAAGTTACCCCGGAAAATAAAGAGTTGATAAAAGGATATTTTGAAAAGTTTAAACAATTCATTCCATTAAAAAAGGATTAGACATGGCAAAAGTTAATGTATTTAAAAAGGCGGCAAGGGATCCTCAATATAAGGCCGCGAAGAAAAGAGCAAAAGAGGCAGAAAAAAAAGCCTCACAGGCTTGGAAAAAAGCCATGAAGAAGGCCGCAGGTAAAAAGACAACACGCCGCCGCAAACGGCGCTAGGATTGATTTTAATAAAAAACCCTCATAAATACCCGGTTGATCCCTCATCGTTTCCTCTATGCCCCGGAATAGCAGTAATCCGGGGCATTTTTTATATCAATTCAGTTTCCAACTGGAACTATTAAGAAATAACTCCCGAGTAAATCGGTATTTTTTACTTAATGATATCATATTTACAGGTAAATTTTACTTAAATCTTGGCATAGTTTTATTTGCTGGCAAAATAAATTAAAATCAAATAAAAAATTTTGGCATATCCTTTGTAATATTATATACCAATAAAGAAAAAATAAAAAATGAAAACTGTTGAATTAAAAGGTAGTCTGTATAAAGAATTAAATCCTGTAGATCAAAAGGATCTACAGGATTACTTTCATTCCATTAAAAAAGATCGCTGGATATTTTTGTATTGCAATATGAGTTCAAAGGCTAGATTTATTAAATTCGGGGA
>CAWDZJ010000025.1:0-73225 GCA_963806815.1 uncultured Alphaproteobacteria bacterium
CGGAACGCGAACTCGCGTTGGCGTGGCTCGCCAGGCACCAGCGGTACATGCGCCTGACCGTCGGGACGAATCGCCCAGGCGCCGGCAAGATCGTTCGAGGTGATCAGGATGGTCGACACGCCGTCACCGGCGCGCGCCGGCGTTCGTCCGTTCATCGTTTGACGCGGTAGCGCTTCGACCCAGAGCTGGCCTGAGGTGAAGCGGCCGGGGAAGTCGCGCAGCAGATAGAACGTCTTGGTCAGCACATGGTCGCGCGGTGTCGGCTCGAGTTCGGGGATGTCGAGCGATGACAGGATCTCGCGCAGCGCCAGCATGCCGGGCGTATTGGCCTCGCCGCCGGGGCCGGGCGGCGCTTCGACCGCATCGCGGGTATCGAACAGGACCGTGCCGCCGCGCTTCATGTAGGCGTCGAGCGCTGCAACGCCTGCGGCGACGGCTTGGCGCCATCCGGCACGACCGGCCAATAGATCAGCGGGAAGAACGACAATTCGTCGCGGGAGATGTCGAGCCCGATCGGTTCGCCGGCTTCGAGCGCCGTGCGCTGGGCGAGGAACAGGGTCAATCCTTGCAGTCCGGCCTTGCTGACCCCGTCGACTTCGGCATTGCCGGTGACGACGTAGGCGAGGCGGGTCTTAAGCGTCGCCTTCATGGCGATCGGATCGTTTGGGCGTGGGCGGCTGGGTGCCAGCGCGACGCTGCCGACCACGCGAGCGCCAGGATCGCGCGGCGACCGCCGGCCGGCGCCGGACGCCGTCAGCTCGCTGCCGAAGCCGCCGGCCAGCCAGAACACCATCAGCGCGTCGATCAGCAGCAGCGCCAGCGCCGCAGAGGAACACCGGTCCCCGCAGATCCTGGGGCTCGCTGACCTGGTAGGCCTCCATGCGCGCATTGAGCGGTCCGAATAGTCGAGCGGGGTGAGCTGGTCGCCTGGCGCGAGCGTATTGACCGCGATCAATCCTTCCGGCGGTCCGTAAAATCCGGGCGGATGCTCGGCGTGGCGCGGCCGGAGAAGTTGGCGGGAATCGGACGCGCGGTCGTGCCGGGCGGCGTGCTCATGACGCCAAAACCGTCGAGCACGCGGGTCGGCGGCACCGGCTGGTCGCGGGATCCTGCTTGGCGCCGTTGCCTTCGGCGTCCGCCTGCCTGGCGTCGAGCCGGCGAGTGCGACCAGGCGTTTGAGCATTTCGACAAACACGCCGGAGAGCGGCAGGTTCGACCACCGGGTATCGGCCGAGACGTGAAACAGGACGATCAGTCCTTTGCCCTGCCGCGCGGCAGTGACCAGCGGTGTGCCGTCGCCGAGCGTTGCCCAGGTGCGATCGCTGAGGTCGCGTCGGGTTCCGCCAGCACCTGCCGGTTGATCAGTGACGTCGTCGGGACCGGGATGCCGGCGAATGGACTTTCGCGTGCGAACGCGGCGAGGGGTTGCGGCTGATCCCAGCTCAGGCTGCCGCCGAGAATGCGGCCGCCACGCGCGCAGCTTCACCGGCACGAGATCGTCGTCGGTCGCCGCGGCCAGCCGAGGTCCGGCGAAGCGCACCAGCACGCCGCCGTTTTCGATCCATTTGTTCAGGCGTGTCCGCGCGTCGCCGGCAACATTGCCGACATCGGCGAGCACCAGCATCGGCAGATGCTGATCGAGAAAGCGGGACACCGCTTCCGCCGGTGAGCGCGCTCGGCGCGGCCGCACGTCGGCGAACGGATTGAGGCGCGGTCAGATAGTAGGTCGCCGCCAGCAGCGGCTGCGCGGTGTCGGTGCTGGAGCCGGTGGCGACGCCAATGGTGCGGCGGCGCCAGCGCTTGTCGAGCAATTGCACCGCGCCGGCGGAACGCTCGGCGGCGATCTCGATGCGGGCGATGTCGTTGCGGATCTCGACCGGCAGATTGATCGGCGGCCTGGTCTCGCGTCGTTGCCGGCTGAAGGCAAAACGCGCTTCGCCGAGCGGCAGCCCTTTGAGGTCGCGGCCGCGCACCACCCGCCTGTCTCCGGCGCCGCTCGCCGCGCGCAACACCTTGACGGTCAGCGCGCCGGCGGCATTGTCCGACGCGGTCAGTGCCAGCGCCGGCATTGATGCCGCCGTTCGATCACCGTCACCGGCTTGCCGTCGATGATGCGCGCAAGGCCAGCCACGAAGTCCTTGCTCGCGCCGAGCGTCGACGCCGTCCGACAGCCAGACGAATTCGGCGTCGCGGCGTGCCTGCGAGAACCGCGCGATCGCCGGCAGCGCATCGGCTGCGTTCGACCGTGTGCGGCTTCGGCTTCATCTGCGCAGCCGCACGCGGGCGGCGGCCGCCGTCTGCAGCGAAATCGTCGCGATTGGGGTCGGACAGCGGGATCAATGCCAACGCCGCGGTGGTCGGCTTCGGCGCGCGCGAGCAATCATCGCCGGTGCGCAGCCGTGCATCCCAGGTGCCGCCGCCGGCCCAGCCGTCGTCGATCAGCAGCGCCAGCGGCGCCGTCGCGCGTGGAGGTGGCGATCGGCGGATTCCAGAGCGGGCCGGCGGCGGCGATGATCACGAGCGCGGCAAGCGTCAGCCGCAGCAGCATCAGCCACCATGGCGTACGCGATGGCGTTTCCTCCTTCGGCGCGATCTCCGAACAGCAGCCGCGTCGGCGCGAAAGCGATCCGGCGCGGGCGCGGCGGAATCAGCCGCAGCAGCAGCCACAGCACCGGCAGGCTCAGCAGTCCGAGCAGCACCAGCGGCTGGGCAAAAGCAAGCGGCAGACCGGCGATCATGCGGCTCTCCCGGGCGAGCCGGCGTCGCGCAGCGATTGCGTATCGATCGCGTCGCGGCCCTGGCCCATGCGCGCATGCAACGCCAGCAGCAATTCGGCTCGCCGGCCGGTCGGTGCGATGAATGATGAAGCTCCAGCCCAGCCGGTCGGTCTCGGCGCGGAGGTCGCGCGCGATGCTGGGCGATGCGGGCCTCGAAATCATTGCGCCAGGTCTCGGCGCGTCCGGCGGTGATGGTGCCGCCGCCTTCCGGTTCGACGAATTCGACGCGGCCGGAATAGGGGAACACTTCCTCCGCCGGATCGACGATCTGCGATGACATGGCCCGTGCGCGCCGCTCGCGGACAGTTGGTCGCGTGGTCTGGATTTCGCCGATCGGGCTCCAGAGATCCGACAGCAGCACCGATTTCGGACAACGGCGACGGCACGAAGGACTGCGGCAGGCTGCCGCGCTCGGATGCGTCATGCAGGATCGCTTCGGCCATCTTGTCGATCATGTCGCGGCTGCCGGTCGGACGCATCAGGCCGGGAATGCCGACCCGTTCGCCGCCCTCGACCAGCACTTCGGCCAGCGCGAAGCCGACGATCAAGCGCGCGATCGAGCTTGCATCTGCTCGCCAAGCTGCGAGACGAACGCCATCGAGGGGGAGCGGTCCGGCCATAGCCAGATGGTGTGCGCGGCTTCCCATTCCTGTTCGCGGACATAGAGCTGGTGGTCGCGGGCGGAGCGGCGCCAGTCGACGCGGGCGGCCGGCTCGCCGGACACGAAGCGCCGGTACTGCCAGAAGTTCTCGCCGGGGCCGGCGCGCCGGCGGCCGTGCAGACCGTGAATCACGGTCGCTGCGACCCGGCGCGCCTCCAGGATCAGGCGCGGCATGCTGGCGGCGAGCGAGCGGCCGCCGCCGCTCGCGCGCGCGACGGCATTGATTTCGTCCTGATTGGTCCGGGGCTCGGCGGCCATCGCGGTTGCCTATCCGATCCGCGCCTTCAGGCGGGCGATCACGCCGGCGATGGTTTCGCCTTCCGCGCGCGCCGCAAAGGTCAGCGCCATGCGGTGCTTGAGGACCGGCTCGGCGAGATCGAGCACGTCGTCGATCGAGGGCGCGAGCCGGCCGTCGAGCAGGGCGCGGGCGCGCACCGCCAGCATCAGGGCCTGGCTGGCGCGGGGGCCGGGGCCCCAGGAGATCAGCGGCCTTCGTCGCCGGCTTCCGGGCCGGGGCGGGCCGAGCGCACCGAGCGCCAGGATCGCCTCCACCACCAACTCGCCGACCGGCAACCGGCGCACCAGCCGCTGGGCAGCCAGCAGATCGTCGGCGGTCATCGCCTGTTTGGCGTGGGTTTCGTCGGCGCCGGTGGTCTCGAACAGGATGCGGCGCTCGGCGTCACGATCGGGATAGTCAACATCGATCTGCATCAGGAAGCGGTCGAGCTGGGCTTCGGGAAGCGGGTAGGTGCCTTCCTGCTCCAGCGGGTTCTGGGTCGCCAGCACGTGGAACGGCCGCGGCAGGTCGTGGCGGGCGCCGGCGACGGTGACGTGCTGTTCCTGCATCGCCTGCAGCAGCGCGGACTGGGTGCGCGGGCTGGCGCGGTTGATTTCGTCGGCCATCAGAAACTGGGCGAAGATCGGGCCCGGAATGAAGCGGAAGTCGCGGGTGCCGCCCGGCGCTTTCCTCCAGCACTTCGGAGCCGAGGATGTCGGAGGGCATCAGGTCGGGCGTGAACTGGATGCGGCGGGCATCGAGGCCAAGCGCGGTCCCCATGGTCTCGACCAGCTTGGTCTTGGCGAGGCCCGGCACACCGACCAGCAGCGCATGGCCGCCGGACAAGCACCGTGATCAGCGCCCGTTCGACGACGATCTCCTGGCCGAAGATGACCGCGCCGATCGCGGCTCTTGGCCGCGCGCATGTTCGCGGCCGTCGATTTCGGCGGCGCGGACGATCATGTCTTCCAGGTTCTCAAGTCCTTCGCCGCTCGGCACCGCCATGGCACGAACTCCTTGTTCTTTCACGTGTTGGGCTCGTGGGAGCCGGTCAGCGCCGGGCTTTTCGAGCTTTGGTCACCAGCGACCCCGTCATCATCAATGACGGCAACGACTGAAATCAAACAATCCAGACTATTTCACGTTCGAAGCAACATTCGGGCCAGCGCCCGGAAACGGCGCAACTTGACCACCGAATTCTATACGGACGGCCGAGGTTCAGGCGTGGTGTCAATCGTCGCGGTCTCGCCTTTTGGCAGGTCGAATCCATCCATTCGCCTGGCTGGCGGATGTGATCCTGCGGGTGCGTCCCCGTGCAGGTTTTCCGGGCTTGCCCTAAACCAGAGCATAGGCGGGAAAACCGGCGCTGCATTCACGATCACGCGAGGAAAAGCGCGGACACAGCGGTCAAGAGATTCAGGTATAGAGCAAACCATGGCGAAGCAAGGGCAGGACCGGCCGGCGGGCCTCGATGGTATCGGACGCGCGCTCGCGGACGCGGCCAAGCCGGGCAAATTGCCGCCTGAGCAATGGAATCCGCCGTTTTGCGGCGACCTTGATCTGCGAATCGCCTCTGACGGCACCTGGTATTACCTCGGCGACCCCGATCGGACGGCCGGCGTTGGTGAAATTGTTCGCCTCGGTGCTCCGGCGCGAGGGCGAGGACTACCTCCTCGTCACGCCGGTGGAAAAATGCCGGATAAGTGTCGATGATGCGCCGTTCCTCGCCGTCGAGATGCGCGTTGATCCGGTTGATCCCGCTGACCTTGGGGCGAAACAAGCGCCTGTACTGCATTTTCGGACCAACGTAGATGACTGGGTCGCCTGCGACCTCGAACACGGCTTGCGATTCCGCGATGAGCCTGCGACAGGGGGGCTCGATGCCCTACCTGCATGTCCGGGGCGGGCTGTGGGCGAAAGTGACGCGGGCGCTGTACTACGATTTGGTGGCACGCGGCGAGGAGCGGGAGGTTGACGGCTTGCGCATGTTCGGGGTGGCTTCGGGGTCGGCTTTCTTCGCAATGGCGCCGGCCGATCAGGTCGGAGACCTGACGTGAGCGAGGGGCCAGGCGACGCCGTGACGGAAACCGCAGCACCTGTGGCCCGCAGCGTTATCACCAGTACGCAGTTTTTCGCGCGCGCGGCCGAGCGCCTCACGCTCGAAGTGCCGCCCGGACTGACTCGACGGCGATATCGTTCCCGACGCGCGGCGACCATCATGTCGACCCGACGCTCAAGGCGATCGCGGCGGTGCGGCCGATCCGGCCGGCGGCGGTGCTGGTGCCGGTGGTCGACCGTCCCGAGCCGACCATTCTGTTGACCCAGCGCGCCGCGCATCTGAAAGATCATGCCGGGCAGATTTCATTTCCCGGCGGCAAGATCGATCAAGGCGACGCCAGCCCGCTCGCGGCGGCGCTGCGCGAGGCCGATGAGGAGATCGGGCTGGCGGACAACAAGGTCGCGCCGATCGGCTATCTCGATCTCTACATGACCGCGTTCGGCTTCCGCATCGTGCCGGCGGTGGCGCGGGTTTCGCCGGACTTCGTGCTGCATCTGAATCAGAACGAAGTCGACGATGCCTTCGAGGTGCCGCTGGCGTTCCTGATGACGCCGGACAACCACCAGCGCCATTCGCGCGAATGGCAGGGGATGACGCGTTATTATTATGCCATGCCGTTCGGCGAGCGTTACATTTGGGGCGTCACCGCCGGGATTCTGCGCAACATGTATGAGCGGCTGTTTCAGGAGTGATACGACGTGACTTTGATGTTGACCTTCAGTTCGTCATTGCCGGGCCTGACCCGGCAATCCATCATGTTGAAAGAATTGATTTCTATTGATGGATACGCGGGTCAAGCCCGCGTATGACAAATTCGTGGTTTTGCGCGTGTACACGACTTGTTGTTGGCGACGGTAATTCGCCGCGCGCTCTGCCGGCGGTGCAAACAGGCTAATCTTCAGAGACCTAAAAATGATCCGTCCGGTTTTCACCGAACTCCTTCTCTTCATCGTCCCGTTCGTGCTCTACGCGCTGTTTCTGTGGGCAACCAAGGCGCGGGTGTTCGATCCGCAATCGTGGTCGGTCGGCACGATCATGTGGTTGTGCATCGCGGCGTTCGCGCTGGTGATCGGAAGTTTCATCGTGCTGGCGCAATTTTCCGGCCTGCCGCCGGGCTCGGTCTACACCCCGGCGGAGATCAAGGATGGTACCTTGGTGCCGGGATCGACGCAGTGACGGCGACCGGCGCCAATGCCGATGACGGCCGCACCAGCCGGCGGCTCAAAAATGCCGAATGGCTGACGAGGGGCGCGCTGCCGCAACTGCTTGCCGTGCTCAACCGCGACGGCGAAGAGGCCCGCGTGATCGGCGGCGCGGTGCGCAATGCGCTGCTGGAGATGCCGCGCGGCGACATCGATGTCGCGACCACCGCGCTGCCGGAAACCGTGATCGCGCGGGTCGCGGCGCCGGGCTTCAAGGCGGTGCCGACCGGCATCGAGCACGGCACCGTCACCGTGGTGGTGCAGGGCCAGCCGTTCGAGGTGACGACCCTGCGCGAGGACGTCGAGACCTTCGGCCGCAAGGCCAAGGTCGCTTTCGGCCGCGACTGGCGCCGCGACGCCGAGCGGCGCGACTTCACCATGAATGCGCTCTCGGTCGGGCCGGACGGCGCGATCTTCGACTATGTCGGTGGGCTTGCCGATCTCGACGCGCGGCGGGTGCGTTTCATCGGCGATCCGACCACCCGCATTGCCGAAGACTATCTCCGCATTCTGCGGTTCTTCCGGTTTCATGCCGCCTATGGCCACGGTATGGCCGACGCGGCCGGGCTTGCCGCCTGCATCGCCGGCCGTGACGGCCTCGACCGGCTCTCGCGCGAGCGGGTGCGGATGGAATTGCTGAAGCTGCTCGCCGCGCCGCGCGCGGCGGCGACCTTGGCGATCATGGCCGAGGCGGGAATTCTGGTCGATGTGCTCGGCGGCGTGCCGCTGGTTGCCTCGTTCGCCGACATGGTGGCGGTGGAGGCGGTGGTCGGTGCTGCGCCCGATCCGATCCGGCGGCTCGGCGCGCTGAACGTGTTTGTTGTTGAAGACGCCGAACGGCTGAGCGCAGCGGCTGCGGCTGTCGAACGCCGAACACGACCGCCTGCAATGCGATGGGCGAGGGCGCCTGGCGGATCGATCCGGCGCATGGCGACGCAGGCCGCGCGCGCGCTGCTGTACCGGCTCGGGCCGGAGCGTTTTGTTGATATCGTGCTGCTGGCCTGGGCGCGCTCGGTGGCGGAAGCCGGTGATGCGTCCTGGCGCGAGCTTGCCGATCTGCCGGAGCGCTGGACCGCGCCGCGCTTTCCGCTCAAGGCCGCCGACTTCATCACGCGCGGGCTCGCGCCCGGCCCCGACCTCGGTGCGGCGATGCGCGCGGCGGAAGCGGCCTGGATCGCGGCGGATTTTGTTGATGACGCGGCTACGCTGTCGGGGATTGTGGAGAGGGCGGTCGTGAACGTTCGCGCGAGCAAGTAGTTCGAGGCGACGTGCGACCTGAAATCGAACCGAGCGATTTCCAACCCTCCCCCGCGCAGCGGCGGGGAGGGTCGACGCGAACCGGCGTGATCCCGAAAAGTGGCAATCGGTTTTCGGCATAGATCACGCGCAAAAACAGTGAGCGTCGGGGTGGGGGGAACGATCTTGCCGCCGTCGATGCCGTGCATGCGGAATCATTGGCCCCACCCCCGACCCCTCCCCGCCACGCGCACGCAACCAAGTTTACGCAGGCTGCGTGAACTTGCCTGCGATACGCGCGCGGGGGAGGGGAGAAGTGAACGCCGCGAAGGCGGCGTGGATCGCGGCGGGTTTTGTTGATGATGCGGCGGCGCTGGCGGGGATTGTTGAGAGCGTGGTGGAAGGTCGGGGCCGCTCGCAGGATGGCTCTTAGAGACACAAAAGTTTTAGCTGCAATGTAGGGTATGTGAGGAGCATAGGTTCGCAAAAGCAAATAGGCAGATCTATCTCGCTAGCGCTGCTAGTTGCGATTTTCTAATTTACTAACGAACTAGGAAAGCATTTCGGGCCGAACGTCCGTCGTCCAAAGAACCCGTTTTTCAATCCCTCGGCCGATAATGATCTGCCATCGCAAAAACGCAACCGAATTTCGTATAGGCACAGACCCAAGCCCGTCAAATAGCGAAATTAGTTGGCTTCGACCCATGTTTCGCTCGTTGCGCGCGCAAATAAAAAGACCAGTATCCTGACGGATCAGAGCGCCCAGTGGTGAACTCTGGTAATTCGGATCAAAAACAGCACTTTCATCTACCTCTATCGCTATGCCGCTAATGATTAAGCCTGACCAATTATCTGAATTTTCGAACTCAAAGTAATGAAAGCTATGGTTTGCTCCAATGAACAATGCTATTCGCGTCTGCTTGGCTTGAGCGACAAGAATTGGCTCCTCGTTTTGACTGCGGGGAAGCATAAGCGCGGGTGGTTCCGCATTGCTAAGCGAGCCGCATGTAAATTCGTGGATCGACAACATTTTTCTTCCCTATCGTCCCTGAAGGGGCGCTATCAGCAGTTCCCAATAGAATTCCGCTGCTCCTTCTTGAGATAGCTTTGGATCTCTTTCGTGAATGATACTTCCGAAAGCCATGCCTAGGCCTTTTAGGAACATCGCTTGATCATCCGCATCAATGCGCAGCGATTCGTTAATTGAATTGCTGTTCGATGTCTCACCATTCACATAGCATATACCATCTCCAAACGAGCCGCCGCCTATGAAGACAGTGCAACGAGCCTTCGCTACTCCGTTTTGATAAACGGTCGCAAAGAATTGATTGGCGTCTACGCGACGAAATTGGCCTTCAATGCCAGGGTTTCGCTTGGTGAGTTCTTCGAGAGAATTTTCAAAGAAGCGAGCCGATGTACTCGAAGGCCTCGACCTTAAAATGGTCCCGGTCGCGCTCGGTAAATGTCTTGGCAATCCTGAGATTGCTCGAACGGGGCTCGATTGGTTGGCGCACATCACTACGTAAGGCCGGGATTTCGACGATCGGCTTGGAGGGTCGTTTGGGAGCGCGGGCCGCGAGCCGATCTGCGGCTCCGCGCACCGCCTTGACGACCTCTAAAAAAGCCTCATCGCGATCCGCCCACTGGGTAATCGGCTTTCCGTCAGGCGGCGTGGCATTTAGCTTCCCAAAGGGGGCATTATGCCAATCAGAATGTCGAAGTATGACAGGGATAACAATAGCCTCGCCTTTGGCGTGACGTTCAAGCGCCTGTTTCATCTCGATATTGTAACAGTAGTTGGAAGCAAGAAAATCGGGACTAACCAGCAACAAGATTATGTCATCGTTGTTGACGCGGTCGTCTATCGCATAATCTATCTCTTCTCCGGCACCGATTTGCCGGTCGTGCCAAGTCTCAATAATCCCTTGTCGCTTTAGCATAGCGAGGTGTTTTTCCAGCTCGTCCCGGAGTGGTTCATCGGTATGAGAATAAGAAAGAAAACGTTCGGCACCCGAGATCCTCCATTGGAATTTCACCGAAATATTCAACGTTCTTATATAAGAAGCAAGCGTAGCTCGGGTGAAACGTGCAAAATCCGGGGCAGCCGATCAATGCTCCCCGAATTTCGCTTCCCCTATCCGGGATACTTGCTGATATTGCCGTCGGCCTCGCAGGCGGCGTGACCCGACGGCTCATCGTGGATAGGATATTGTCTCATGTGGGAGCGCGTGCGCCGCCATGCGCGACGTTGTGAGGATTTCCGTGTCAAAAGGTTTGCGATGTTAGGCGACAGTATTGTTCGACCAGGCGAATTCGCATGACCGCCGTGGGCCGACTGTGGCGCGGCGAGCTGCCGCTGGCGCAGGCGTTCTGGGCCTGGGCGATCATCGGCGGGCTTCTGGTCAACGGCGCAACGTCGCTCTTGTTTCTGACCCTGATCGTCGGCGGTCAGATCGTCGCGGCCTTCATCGCCGGTTATGCGATCTCGTTGCCCTACAATGTTTTGGTCGCGGTCGGGGTCTGGCGTTCGGCGGAACGCTATGAGGGCGATCGCCGTATCGCCGACCTTGCGCGGGCGGTGACCGTCGTCTTGATGGTCGTGCTGAGCGTTACCTGATCCGGTTTTCCGCGAAAGCGCGTTCGATCGGATATCGCCGCCTTGCGCAGATCTGACATCAATTGCCGATATGATTGATTGCGTTGCGGATAGCGAAGCCGATCCGCTTGCCTATTTACAATTTTGCGGCCTACGCTTCATGACATGGAGCCGCGTCGTCCGTCCGGCTTCCGAGGAGAGGCCCATATGCAGACTTCGATCGTAACGGTATCGCTCAGCGGGGGGTTGGCGGAAAAGCTTGAGGCGATTGCCGCCGCGGGATTTACCGGCGTCGAGATTTTCGAAAGCGATCTGCTGTCCTTCAACGGCACGCCGAAGGACGTCGCCGACATGGTGGCCTCGCTCGGCCTGAAGATCGTGACCTTTCAGCCGTTCCGCGATTTCGAGGGCATGCCGGAGCCGCAGCGCACCCGCACCTTCGACCGCGCCGAGCGCAAGTTCGATCTGATGGGCGAGCTCGGCTGCGACCTGCTGATGGTCTGCAGCAACGTGTCGCCGGATTCGCTCGGCGGCATCGACCGCGCCGCGGCGGACTTTCATGAACTCGGCGAACGCGCCGCGAAGCGCGGCATTCGCGTCGGCTTCGAGGCGCTGGCCTGGGGGCGCCACATCAGCGACTACCGCGACTCCTGGGAGGTGGTGCGCCGCGCCGATCATCCGGCGGTCGGGCTTGACGCTCGACAGCTTTCACATTCTGTCGCGCAAGACCGACCTGAAGGCGATCCGCTCGATCCCCGGCGACAAGATCGTTCTGGTGCAGCTCGCCGACGCGCCGTGGCTGGACATGGACGTGATGTCATGGAGCCGGCATTTTCGCTGCTTCCCCGGCCAGGGCGAGTTTCCGCTGATCGATTCATGGATGCGGTCTTGGCCACCGGCTATCGAGAGTCTGCTCTCGCTCGAAATTTTCAATGATCAGTTCCGCGCCGGCTCGCCGCGCGGTGTCGCGGTCGACGGTCAGCGCTCGCTGGTCTATCTGATGGACCAGCTGCGCGGGCATGACGGCGCGCTGCCGAGGCGGCGCCGCAGATCCCGCCGCGCGCGCACTGCCTTGGCATCGAGTTCCTGGAATTCGCCGCCGATGACCGCGACGCCGGCGAACTCGCGCGATTGTTCTGCAGGGCTGGGATTCCGCAAGGTCGGCGAGCACAAGTCGAAGGCCGTGACGCGTTGGTCGCAGGGCGGCGATCAATCTCGTCCTCAACAGCGACAACGAAGGTTTTGCGCATTCGCATCTGATCACGCATGGTCCTTCCGTCTGCGCCATCTGCCTGAAGGTCGACGATGCGGCGGCGACGCTCGACCGCGCCGAGAAGCTGCACGACACGCCATTCCGCCAGGCGGTCGGACCCGGCGAACTGGAAATTCCGGCGGTGCGCGGTCTCGGCGGCAGCCTGCTGTATTTCGTCGATGCGAAAAGCGCGCTTCGGCCGGCTCTGGGACATCGATTTCAGCGTGCCCGAGCAGATGCCGGCGGAACGGCGACGCCGGCCTCACGGCGATCGATCACGTCTCGCAATCGATGCACTACGAAGAAATGCTGTCGTGGCTGTTGTTCTACAATTCACTGCTGGACGTGACCAAGACGCCGCAGCTCGACGTCATCGATCCGGGCGGCATCGTCCGCAGCCAGGTGGTCCAGACCGCCGACGGCGCGCTGCGCATCGTGCTGAATGCCTCGCAGAGCCAGCAGACGCTGTCGTCACGGTTTCTGACGCGACTATTTCGGGTCCGGCGTGCAGCACATCGCGTTCGCCACCGACGACATCGTCGCGACCGTCGCGCGCCTGCGCGCCAACAATGTGGAGATGCTGCCGATCCCGGAAAATTATTACGACGATCTGGAAGCGCGCACCGATCTGTCGGCGGAGCGGATCGCGGTTCTGCGCGCCAACGATATTCTTTACGATCGGGACGAGATCCGGCGAATACCTGCAGGCCTATACGCGCAGCTTCGACGACCTGTTCTTCTTTGAGATCGTCGAGCGGCGCGCCTACAAGGGATTTGGCGCAGTGAATTCCGCCATCCGCCTGGCCGCTCAGGCGCGCGAACTGGGAAGCGGCGAGCCTCCTGTTCGAGCGCTTACGTGATTCTGCTCTAGGGCGCTTTCGATTTAAATGGAATCACGAAAGCGCTCTATCTTCTTGATTTGTCGCATTTCCGGACGGCGAACCGGTTTCCACCCTCGGGTCAAGCCAATCGCAGGTCGGGTTAACTCGACCTGCGCAGTTGTCATTCCAATCTCGGGTTAACCCGAGATTGGTGGCAGGCTTTCGCCTGGAAATGCTCTAGGTCACCGACTGATTAAATCGCAACCAGATGCGGATTGCAGCGAGTTTGATGCCGGCAAGGTAATTGTCTGGGTCTTTGTCGTATCGGGTGGCGACGGCGCGGAAGTGTTTGAGCTTGTTGAAGAAGCGCTCGACGAGGTTTCGTTTGCGGTAAAGTCGCTTGCTGAAGGCCGGCACGCAGACACGATTGGGCATTGGGCGGATGTTGTCGAAGATGCCTCGCTTCTCCAGCTTCAGGCGTAGGGCATTGGAATCGTAGGCGCGGTCGGCCAGAAAGATACTCGCTGGCGCCAAGGCATCGAGCATGTCCTCGGCCGAACGCCCGTCATGCGCCTGGCCTTCGGTGAGCTTGAGCCGCGTCGGCAGACCGCAGGCATCGACGAGGGCGTGGATCTTGGTCGTCAGCCCGCCGCGCGAGCGTCCCATGCAACCGGATCGCCCCCCTTTTTCCGTTCGCTCCATGCTGGTGAACGCGGATGGAAGAGGAGTCGATCATCTGGATGTCGCCGTCGTAAGCCGCTGAGACTGCTTCCAATATCCGGCTCCACACACCCGCCTTGCGCCACCGGACAAACCGGTTGTAGCAGGTCGTCGTCGGCCCGTAGCGCTCGGGGATATCGGCCCACGGCGCGCCAGTCCGAAGCCGCCACAAGATGCCATTGAGAACGCGACGATCATCAACCCGCGGCACGCCACGAACCTTTGTGGGGAGCAGCGGCCGGATCACCTGCCATTCAAAATCCGTCAGATAAAAGCGTGCCATTCGAACCTCCTTCAGTCAGAAGGTTGAATCACGCATCGCATCAAAATGGAATCCCCTTATGAGTGCATGACCTAGCCGCGTGCGCTTCAGCGGGATTGCCGGCGCAGCGTGATGGCGACGTTGGTCGCCTCGCCGTTGCCGTTGGAGCGCGACCGTAGCGCAACCGATTGCCGGCCGCTGTGCGTGGTCATCTGAAGATCCGCGGCGAAGACCGGGCTCTCGATCAGGACCTGGATGCGGTTGCCGCGCGCCTGACCGGAAATGTTGCCGCCAACATTGCGGCTGTTTTCCCGCCATTGGCCGGTGATGGCGCTGCCCGCGCCGGCGCTCGCGCTGCCGGTAAAGTCGAATTTGTAGCTGTCGCTGGCGCAAGTCAGCCTCAGGTCTAGTTCCGTGGCGCCTGCCCCCCGCACGCGATAGCCGGCGCGGCAGCGCAGCCGCTCCTTGCCGCCACCCGCCAATGTCACAGTGCCGTCGCCCGACCAGGAGCCGTCGAAATTCGAAAACGGGCCGGTGGCTGCTGCTGCTGGATTCGTGCAGACGGACAGTCCGAACAGCAAAGCGACCACTGTTGCGCGCATGGGCGGCAGTTGGGGAACGGAGAAATTGAACAATTTAGGCTCCATCAATACGAAAAGCCGCGATCGGCGGCGCGGCACAAAATGCAGGTTGCCATTAAATAATGGTCAAAACGCGTAAAATTTCAGCCAACCGCGATCAAGTTCGATTGAACGCCGGCCGCCATCGGCCAGTTATCGGTTCGGAGCCAATCTCGCCGCCGCCAGTGTCCCGCGGTTACGCCGACTTATCGCCGTTGCCCCTACCAATGCCCTGGCTGATCACGCGCGACAGACGTTCTGAAAATTCACGCGGATCGGTCGGGCTGTTCGCCGTCGAGCACGCGCGCCTCGTCGAACAGCAACCGGACCGCGTCTTCCTTGAAGCTCTCCACGCTGTTGTCCAGGCCGGCGAGCGCCGCGATGAGGCCGTTGTGCGGATTGATTTCCAGGATCGGCTTGGCGGCCGATTGCAGCCGGCCCGATCCCGCGAGTAGCTTTTCAAGCTGGCGGTCGGGGCCGTGCTCGGGCGCAACCAGGCAGACCGCGCTCTCGGTCAGGCGGTCGGAGGCGCGCACATCGGCGACGTCGTCGCCGAGCGTCAGCTTGACGAAAGCGACGAAGTCGGTGGTCGCAGCCTCGGTTTCCGGCGCCTCGTCCTCTGTCCTCCTTGGCGTCGAGGCGCGGGATCAGCGCGAGGTCGGCCGCGCCTTGAGTCACCGAGTTGAACGGCTTGCCGTCGAAGTCGGGCGACATCGTCACCCAGAAGCTGTCGACCGGGTCGGTCAGCAGCAGCACCTCGACGCCGCGGGCACGAAAGCCTTCCAGATGCGGTGAGGCCTTGAGCCGGTCGATATCCGAGCCGGTGAGATAATAGATCGCGGTCTGGTTCTCCTTCAGCGCGCCGACATAGTCTTTCAGGCTGCGCACGCCATCGCCGGATGCGGTGGTCTGGAAACGCGACAGCGCGAGCACAGTGTCGCGGCGCTCGAAGTCCTCGTAGAGACCTTCCTTAATCACCGGACCGAAGGCATCCCAGATCTTGCCGTAGGCTTCGGCATCGCTGTCGGCGAGCTTTTCCAACTCGCTCAGCACGCGGCCGGTGACGCCCTTGCGGATCGCGCCGAAGATCGGGCTTTCCTGGATCATCTCGCGCGAGACGTTGAGCGGCAGGTCGGCGGAATCGACCAGCCCGCGGACGAAGCGCAGATAGCGCGGAAGGATTTCGGCGTTGTCGGTGATCAGCACGCGCTTGACGTAGAGCTTGATGCGGCCCTTGCGCTCGGGATCGAACAGGTCGAATGGCGGCGTCGACGGCACGAACAGCAGCACGTTATATTCGTGCCGGCCTTCGGCGCGATAATGGATGGTCAGCGCCGGCTCGTCGAACTGGCCGGCGACACTGCGGTAGAAGTCGGTGTATTCCGCCGGCGTGATTTCGGATTTCGGCTTGGTCCACAACGCCGCGCCGTCGGCGACCTCCGCCGGTTCGGCGCCGGGCTTTTCGATGATGCTGATCGGCACCGGGACATGGCCGGACTGCGCCTTGACGATGCGTTCCAATTGGAACCGCTCGGTGTAGCTCTTGGCGTCCTCGCTGAGGTGGAGGATGACGCGGGTGCCGCGCGCCGGGGCGTCGTCCAGCGTGGCGGGCGCCATCGCGAAGGTGCCCTTGCCGTCGGAGGACCAGAGCCAGGCTTCGTTGCTGCCGGCGCGGCGCGAGATGACGTCGACCTGCTCGGCCACCATGAAGGCGGAATAGAAGCCGACGCCGAACTGGCCGATCAGGGTGGCGCCCTCGCTGCCGCGGGCGGCCTCGACCTGCTCCATGAAGGCTTTGGTGCCGGAGCGGGCGATGGTGCCGAGCGCCTCGACCATCTCGTCGTGGCTCATGCCGATGCCGTTGTCCGCAACCGTGAGGCGGCGGTTTTCGGCGTCGATGAGAAGACTAATGTGCGGCTTGGGATCGTCGCCCAGCAGGTCCGGGTTGGCGATCGCCTCGTAGCGCAGCCGTTCGCAGGCATCGGCAGCATTCGAGATCAGTTCGCGCAGGAAAACGTCCTTATCGGAATAGACCGAGTGCACCATCAGGTGCAGCAGCTTGGCGACGTCGGCCTCGAACGCGCGGCTTTCCGGTGCAAGTTCTTGCGTGGCGGTCTCGTTTTCAGGGGCCATGGCGGGCAATGCTCTCCGGACCTATTGTCGCTGGTTTCAAGCGGTCGATCTGCGGCAAGACATGGCTGAATTGGGCGCGCAATTTAAGGTCGCCCTTACGGTCCTACCGGTGTTTGCCGGAATTCCGACCGCTAGATTTAAGGTATTGATCTGCCTCATGGATGAGACCGTAATTTTGATTAAGTTTTTTGATCTATCGTGGGTTAAACCCGGCGCCATGATGCGCGGTGTTTGGTTGATGGAGCCGGGCGACCTTATATCGGAAATCCAATTCAGGGAGGGTTGATTGTAGAATCTTCATGCAAGGCTTGTTCTTTCGTTGGCGGCGCTGCTTTTGTCCGCGGGCGCTCTCCTTGGCGGAAGCCGTGAGGCTTTGGCCGGTGCAGCGGAAAATTTCGCGCGGAGCAGTGATTCGGCAGCGTTAGCTACGGATAACGCCCGCGCTGATGCGGTCAGTGCCCAGAAACGTCATGGCAACGCGGGACGTGCTCGCGGCAAGCCGCCGGCAGCACGAGGCCGGCCGCCCGGCGCCCGTCCGCCGGGTGCTCGTCCACCGGGCGCCCGCCCGCCAGGCGCCCGCCCGCCAGGCTACCGTCCGCCGGTTGCCGGTGGTCCCGGCTATCGTCCGCCGGGCTATCGGCCTGGTTATCCTGGGTACCGGCCGATCTATCCCGGATATCCCGGCTATCGTCGGCCGACCTATGTGGTGCGTCCTTATGGATGGCAGGGCGCCTACTGGGGTGCCGCGATCGCAGGCGTGACGCTGGGTACGATCATCGCGGTCGCCGCCAATGCGCCGCCGGCTCCGCCGTCACCCGATCTGTGCTGGACCTGGGCCAACGGCCAACATACGCAAGGCTATTGGTATTATTGTTCCGGGCCTTGACCGGAGCAGGGTGGCCTTCTGGGATCAATCATCGCGCTGCCTCGCGCAGCGCGATGGCCGGTGCGGGAAGGGCTTTCCACGTCGCCTGGAAATCTTCTAGCGCGACTGCCGGCGCAGCGTGATCGCGACGGCGACCTTCTCGCCCGCGGCGCGCGACTGCATGGACACCGATTGCCGGGCACCCCGCGTGATCATCATCAGGTCGGCCGAAAACGCCTGGCTTTCGATCAGGACTTGAATGCGGTTGCCGCGGGCGGTGCCGCTTACGCGGCCGCCGACATTCCGGCTGGTCTCGCTCCATTGGCCGCTGATCGTGCCGCCGTCATTGGCGCGCGCATTGCCGACGAAGTCGAACTTGTAGCTGTCGCTTGCGCAGATCAGCTTCAGATCGAGGTCGGCGGCGCTGACGCCGCGGACGCGGTAGGTGGCACGGCAGCGCAGGCGCTCCTTGCTGCCGCTTTCCAGGGTGACCGTCCCTTCGCCGGACCATGAGCCGTTGAAATCGGCAAACGGACCGGCCGGCGCTGCGACAGACGCCGGGTTGCCGCCGAGCACCAGGAGCATCGGAAGCACGATGAGGCTCAGACCGGTCAGCCGGCGAAAGAGGTCCTTGATCAATTCCAGCTCCTTAAGTGTTTGACGCCGGAGTGTTTGGCGTCGAAAGGCTTGGTTATCCGGGAAGCGTTGGCGAGCATCTAGAGCACTTTCAATTTAAGTAGAATCATAAATGCGCTCTATCTCTTTGTTTTGGCACATTTCCGGACGGCGAACCGGTTTCCACTTCGCCTGGAAATGCTCTAGCCAAGGCGCGCAATTGGCTTGCGGGTGCTCGTTCAAAATCATCCCTGCATATCGCGCATACGCTGCGGATTCAATTCGTCGTCAAAGCGGCATGCGTCTGGCTTAGATCAGCCCCAGCGACCATTCCACGAGTTCTGTTGCGGTCTTGCCGAAGGCCGCATCAAGGGCGCGTGCCGCCGCCTGGGGGGCGGTGCCCTTGACCGGAACGTTGGCGCTGAACAGCCGGGCGCCGACGACCTTGCCGTCGGCGACGACCTTGGCGCTGAACGCGACTTCGGCGACCGGTTCCTTGGCCTTGGTGATATCGAAGGTGCGGATGTCGACCATGAGCTGGCGATCGGCCATGAACGCATCCGATGCCTTGGCGATGCCCATGAACTTGGCATTCTCAAAGCTCTGAATGAGCTTGGCCTGGAACATCTTTGGCAGGTTGTCGCTCCATTGCGCGTCCGCGACAGGTGAGATTTCGCCGGTCGACGCCCGCTCCAGGATTTTGCGAGTATCGAGCGCGATCACGGCGGTCGGGTCTGGGATCGCGAGCTGCACCTCGGGCAATTTCGCAATCGGGGGAAACGACGCGACCGCGGTCAGGTCGTAGACCTTGGCGGGCGCCGCGGTCTGCGCGCCGAGCATGTGGGCCAAGCCGTCCAGGACGGTATCGACACGATTGGAATTGCGCGCCAGCGCGGCAGTAAAGGTGTTGAGATTGGCGATGGTGCCCTTCAGCGGCTCGGCATTTTCGACCAGGATCTGGTCGATGCGCTTGAGCACCTCGCGCGCGGCCTGCATGGTGTCCAGCGTGGCGCCCGGAGCGGCCGTCAGCATGGGCGGCGCGCCCGCCTTCGCGGTCAGAACCGGCGCCGCGGGGTTGCCGCCGGTGAGCGTGATCGCCGGCGACCCCATGAGTCCCTGCACCGCGACGCCGACCTCGGTGTCGACCCTGATCGGCGTGCCGGGCTCGACGGCGATCGTCGCCATGACCTGCTTGGGAAAGTCGCGGCTCAGGCGCAGGCCGGTCACTTCGCCGACCCGGATTCCGTTGAACAGCACGGCCGAGCCGGGCTGCAGTCCCATGATCGCGCTCTGGAAACGAACTTGATAGGCCGTTCGTTTGCCCAATCCGCCGGTGTTGTTCAACCAGAAGACGAAGCCAAAGCCGGCCGCGATCACAACCAGCAGAAACAGGCCAACCAATACGTAGCGCGCTCGCGTTTCCATCAGCTCGGCCTCAGTTTGTGATTGTCTCGGGCGTGCGGGCCGCAAGATGGGCCCGCTTGCCGCCGAAATAGTCCCGCACCCAGGGATGCTCGCAGGCGTGCATTGCGGCCAATGGCCCGATGGCGACGACCTTACCATCGGCCAGCGCCGCGATGCGGTCGCACACCGTGCTCAGGCTGTCGAGGTCGTGGGTATTCATATAGACGCTCAGGCCGAGGGTCCGCTGCAGCGTTCGGATCAAGGAGTCGAAATCTTCCGCGGCGATCGGGTCGAGACCTGATGTCGGCTCATCGAGAAAGACGATGTCCGGATCGAGCGCCAGGGCGCGGGCGAGCGCCACGCGTTTGGTCATGCCGCCGGAAAGCTCGGCCGGGAACTTGTAGGCGTCTTCCGCGCTCAGTCCGACCATTTCCAGTTTGGCGATGGCGATCTGGTTCATCAGTTCGTCGGGAATTTTCAGATATTCGCGCATTGGAAACTGCACGTTTTCGAGCGAGGTCAGGGACGAGAACAGCGCGCCCTGCTGAAACAGGATTCCACAATGGCGCCCGATGGCGCTGGCCTGTTCGGCGCTGGCCTTGTCGAGATCGGTCCCCAGCACCTCGATGGTCCCTTGTCGCTTCGGGATCAACCCGAGGATGGTCCGCAGCAGAACCGACTTGCCGGCGCCGGAGGCGCCGACAATTCCCAGGATTTCGCCCCTTTTCATTTCCAGCGACAGGTGATCGATGACTGTTTGTTCGCCGAAGCCGACCACCAGGTCGCGCACGCGGATCGCCGGCTCTTGATCGCTGATGCGCATGCTACATCCCGATCGATGCGAAGAAGACGGCGAACAGGCCGTCGAGCACAATGACCAGGAAGATCGATTTCACCACCGAGGTGGTGGTCTGCAATCCAAGCGATTCCGCGCTGCCCTTGACCTTCAGTCCTTCCGCACACGCGACCGCGCCGATCACCAGCGCCATGAACGGGGCCTTGATCATGCCGACCTCGAAATGGGTGAGCGAGACCGCTTCCTTGAGGCGCTCGATATAGATCGCCGGGCTCATCCCGCCGTAGAGCCACGCCACCAAACCGCCGCCATAGAGCGCGGCCAACGAGCCGAGGAAGGTCAGCACCGGCATGGCGCAGACCAGCGCCAACACGCGCGGCAGGATCAGCACCTCGACCGGGTCGCGGCCCATCGTGCGCAGCGCGTCGATTTCCTCGCGCATCTTCATGGAGCCGAGTTCGGCGGTGTAGGAGCTGCCTGAGCGGCCGGCGACCATGATCGCCACCAGCAGAACGCCGATCTCGCGCAGAATTAGTATGCCGACCAGATCGACGACGTAGTCCTCGGCGCCGAATTTCCGAAAATGGAAGATACCCTGCTGCGCGATGATGCAGCCAATCAGGAACGTGATCAGCAGGATGATCGGAACAGCCTGCCAGCCGACGCGATCGAATTGATGCACGGCCGAGGTGAATCGAAACGTCCGCGGGCGCATGATGGCGCGGCCAAGCGCCTCGCCCAGCGCTCCCAGCATCGCGATGAGATCAAGCAGGTCGCCGCCGATCTCGACGGTCTTGCGTCCGATCTGGGCGAGCCGCGCCACCACCCAGCTTTCCGCCGGCGGCGGACGTGGCACGTGGCGATTGGTCTGATGAACTTCATCGAGCAGGCCACGAAATCGCTCGGGAATGCCGGTGAGCCGCGCCTTGTAACCCCGGGCGCCGGCGTCGCGCACCAGCCGCTCGAGCAGCCAGGCTCCGAAGGTATCGAGTTCACCGATTCCGGCCAGATCGACCGTCATGTCCGGCGCGGCCTGGGGCTCGCGAATGAGACCATCAACCAGGCGATTGAGATCCACCGCATGGGGGGCAGTCCACGATCCCGAGGCGGCAAGTTCCAATTGCTCGCCGGAACCGGTCCTTATCAAAAGCTGGTTTGGTTCCAAGCGGGGCTCTTCCAGTCGCGCGGCCAGGGACGGCGGCCGATCAAGGACATAGGGCAGGCGTTTATACGGTGCGAGGAGGGCAGGCAACTGCCGCCGGCCGGGGCTGTGCACCCGATAGCCGCGATTGTTGCCGCCATTATGACGGTCGCGATCAGATCGGTCGTCAAGCCGATGGTGGCCATGTCGGCACTACGCGCCGCGCTATGGCACACCGCGGATGACTGTTTTTTGAATTGCATTGCGGCTGGGCACACGATCTAGAATTGCATTCGTCGGCCGCTGAGGCGGTAAACGGTCATTGCGCAACATGAGTGTCAGCGTTTCAGAGCGCTTCGCTGATTGGGCGAAAAGACGCCGGTATTGGCGGCATTTGCCGGTGCGAACCCAGCCGGCGTGCGAAGCACGCGGGCGCCACACGGATATCCATGCAATGGAGGAAGTCATGTCACGATCCCGCCCGCTGATGCGTACCGTGGCCACTTTGTGCCTGGCCGTCGCGATGTCCCTGGCGTTGTCCGCCGGCAACGCGCTGGCTCAGTCGAAGCCCGACTATGAGCCGCAGGAATTCCAGGCCGGCAAGGATGTGGTTTGGGTGCCGACCGCGCAGGCGCTGGTCGACAAGATGCTTGAGATGGCGAAGGCGACGCCAGATGATTTCGTCATCGATCTCGGTTCCGGCGACGGCCGCACCGTGATCACCGCGGCCAAGCGCGGCATCAACGCGCTCGGCATCGAATACAATCCGGACATGGTGGCGCTGTCGCAACGCAACGCCGCCAAGGAAGGTGTGACCGACAAAGCCAAGTTCATGAAGGCCGATCTGTTCGAGACCGACTTCTCCAAGGCGACCGTCCTGACGCTGTTCCTGTTGCCCGAGATCAACATGCGGCTGCGCCCGAAAATCCTGGACATGAAGCCGGGCACCCGCGTGGTGTCGAACACCTTCGACATGGGCGACTGGAAGCCGGAGGAGACCTTCCGGGTCAGCGCCGGCTGCGAGCGGTTCTGCAACGCGTATTTCTGGGTGGTGCCGGCCAAGGTCGCGGGAACCTGGAAGGTTGGCGACGGCGAACTGAAACTGACGCAGACGTTTCAATACGTCACCGGTACGCTGAGCAATGGCAATGTCACCGCGCCGATTTCAGACGGCAAGCTGACCGGCGATCAGATCAAGTTCACAGCGGGTGGTGCGGAATATTCCGGCACGGTGAACGGCAACACGATCGAGGGTGTCCGCAAGGCGGGCGACAACGAGGGCAAGTGGACGGCGTCGCGCGGGACCTAGTGCCCCGTTTCCGAAGCTCGTCATACATCGCAGCACCCTTTGACACGGACTTCGGAAACAAAGGGGCACTAGCAAGTTTATGAATCTAGTGCCGCTTTTCGATTTGAAGTTCCTGAATGAGTTCGCGTCAAGTGGTGCAGGAACTTCAAATCGGCGGCACTAGCCGCGGCCGTTCGTCCCGAAGACTTGCCCGCTTCCGACAATTTTTCTACATGCACGATCAGCCCGGAACGCAACATCGTTCCGGGCTGATGCGTTTTGGCTTGCCGGGGAGATGTCATGACGACCCACACCTGTTCGATCATCGTGGTGGGGGGCGGTCCGTGCGGCCTGATGCTGGCGAACGAGCTCGGGCGCCGCGGCGTTTCGGTGTTTCTGGTCGACCAGAAGGCGGCGACCGCGTTCAATCCGCAGGCCAATGCTACCCAGGCGCGGACGATGGAGCATTTTCGCCGTCTCGGCTTCGCCGATGAAATCCGCGCGCTCGGACTGCCGGCGGATTTCCCGACCGACATCGCCTATTTCACCCGTTATGCCGGCTATGAACTGGCGCGCTTCAAGCTGCCCTCGGCGCGCGAGGCCAAGCAGAACGTCGCGCGTCTGGCCGGCTCCTGGAGCGCGGCCGAACTGCCACACCGGGTAAGCCAAAAATTCGTCGAGGCGACCTTGCACAAGCATGCCGAGGCCTTGCCGGGGGTCAGCATCAATTACGGCTGGCGTTTGGCCGGCTATCAGGATCGCGGCGACGGTGTCGAGGCGCGGATCGTGCGGGTTGGCGACGGCGAGACCGCGACGGTGCGCGGCGCCTATCTGGTCGGCGCCGATGGGCCGCGCAGCCTGGTGCGGCAGAGCCTTGGCATCGGCTATGGCGGTGAGGCCGGCGCGGTGCGCGATTTCATGGGCGGGGCGATGTACGCGATCTATCTGCGCGCGCCGTCGTTCTATGAGACCGTGCCGCACGCGCCGGCCTGGATGAACGTCACGTTCAATCGCGACCGGCGCGCCTTCATGGCGGCGGTCGACGGCCGCGGGGAGTTCGCCTTTCACACCCAGTTGCGCGCGCATGAAGGCGGGACGACACCGGACAACGCCGGGGCCTTGAAACTGTTTCAGGCCGCGGTCGGCGCCGAAGTGCCGGCCGAAATCCTGGCCTGTGATTTCCTGGCTGGCCGGTCGCGCTCTGGTCGCGGATGGCTTTCAACGGGGCCGGGTGTTCTTGGCTGGCGATGCTGTTCATCTGTTCACCCCGACCGGCGGGCTCGGCTACAACACCGCGGTGGATGATGCGGTCAATCTCGGCTGGAAGTTCGCCGCGATGGTCAAGGGCTATGGCGGTCCCGGATTGCTGAAGTCCTACGAAACCGAGCGCCGGCCGCTCGCCGTCCGCAACACCCAATACGCGCGGCAGTTTGCCGACTCGCTCGGCCTGTTTGTGCCGGTGCCGGAGATCGAGGACGACACGCCGGCGGGCGCGGCGGCGCGCGCGGAGGCCGGACGTTATCTGGAAGCCCATGGCCGCGCCGAGTTCAACATTCCCGGCGTCACGTTCGGCGGCCGCTACGATGGCTCGCCGATCATCGTGTCCGATGGCACCGCGCCCCCGCCGGACGCGGCCAACGCCTATCAGCCGACCGCCTGTCCGGGTGGCCGTGCGCCGCATCTGTGGCTCGACGACGGGCGTTCGTTGTTTGATCTGTTCGGGTTCGAGTGGACCTTGCTGCGGCTCGGTTCGCGGACACCGTCCGTTGAGGCTTTTGTTGATGCGGCCGCGCGATCCGGCATGCCGCTGACCATTGTCGATGTCGCGAGTGATGAGGCGCGTGATCTCTACGAGGCCGATCTGGCTTTGATCCGTCCGGATCAGATCGTCGCCTGGCGCGGCAATGATGCGGACGCGGCCAGCAACATTGTCCGGACCGTGATCGGTCACTTGCGAGCTTAGACGCGTGCCGGGCCTATCGCCTCGTTCGCCTACTCGCTCGGCAATTCCGGCGAGGGACGCCGCGCGATTTCCCAGGCTTCTTCGCGCGGCACGCCGACCATGCCGAGCAGATTGACGACGGCATCGTCGATCTTTTCCGGCGCGATTTTCTGATCGCACACGGCGAGGCTGAAGCCGACAATGGCGTGGGTCGCCATCCGCCAGGCGAGTTCGGGATCCTCGGTGCGGTAGCGGCCGGCGGCGACCGCGTTGCGGATGTCGCGGATGGCGTAGGGTCCCATCACCCGGTACATGGCGTCGGCGATCACCTCGGAGCGGCGCAGTAGCCAGCGCCAGCGATGATCGGAGATCGCCGCCTTCATGACGTTGCGAATGCCGAAGGCATAGACCTGGCCGGGATCGGTGAAGGTGTTGGTCACCAGCTCGATGCGCTGCGAGAGCCGGTCCATGACCTGCTCCATGACGCTGGTGGCGAGGTCGTCCTTGGAGGCGAAATAATTGTAGACCGTGCCGGCGCCGACATCGGCAAGGTCGGCGATCTCCGACATGGTGGCGGCATCGATGCCTTTCTGCGCCATGACATGATAGCCCGCTTCCAGCAAAGCGGCGCGGTTGCGGCGCTTGCGCCGGTCACCGCGGTCTCCGCGCGTTCGGCCATCTTGTCCTTCGCGCTCGCTGACGCTTTCATGCCATTATCCATCCCAATTCATATATGAATGTCAATCAGTAAAGCGCTGGGATTTATCGACGCCAATCGCATAAACCGTTGCTGTTCCTGGTACAAAGATCGGGTAGCCGGGGTCACTCGAAACTGAATGTCACGAGGCCTGATTCCCCAGTTCACTGCGTCTGACGTTCAAAATTGACTTCCATTCACTTTCGGCTTTAATTCAGCCTCCAAGAACGCAGCGAATGTAAAAATTATTGCGCAATTCGCGTTGCACGGCGCGGGGAGAAGCGAATGATCAAGGAGTTTCCGAAGGACCGCGCGGCCAAGCGCAAGATGCTGCTCGAAGGCGGTCGACAGCATCGCCGAAACGTTGCGCGCATCGGGACCGAAGAGCGAGGAACTCGGCACGCTGGCGCCGGAGGCGGTCAAGGCGCTGCGCGATTCCGGCATGTTCCGGCTCAAGCTTGCCCACGAGATGGGCGGCGCCGAGGCCGATCCGGTGACCGAAATGCATGGTCCTGGAAAATCTCGCCTATCATGACCTGACGAGCGGCTGGTGCACCATGGTCGGCGCGACCGGCATCGCCTCGCTCGGCACCTTCCTGACATCCGCCGGCGCTCGGCGCAAGGTGTTCAAGAACGGCGACGCATCCCCACCGCCTCGATCTCGTTCTTTCCGGCCGGGCGCGCGGTGCGCGAAGGCGACGGCTATCCGCGTCAGCGGGCGCTGGCGGTTCAACAGCGGCATCCGTCATGCCGAGTGGGTGCTCGGCGGCACAGTGGTCGAGGGCAGCGAGGCCGAAAACGGCGGCCGGCCGATCGTGATGTTTGCGGCGTTTCCCGAAAAAGGATGTCACGCTCTACGACAATTGGCGCGACGTCGTCGGTCTGCAAGGGCACCGGCTCGGTCGACTGCTCGGTGGAGAACTATTATCTGAAACCGGAATTCACCTTCATCTGGGATTTGTTGGAGCCGAAACCGGTACGCGGCGGCTCGTCCTATCTGTTTCCGCCGTTCGCCTATGTCGCCAAGGAGCACGGCAGCGTGGCGCTTGGCGGCGCGCGGCGCGCGCTCGACGAACTGATCAAGATCGCGACCACGACGCGCGGCACGTTCCGCTCGTCAAAGCTCGACGAGCGCCAAGTGGTGCATCGCAAGATTGCCGAGGCCGATCTGAAATTGCGCGCGGCGCGCGCGCTGATGCACGAACGCTATGACGCGCTCTATGACAAGGTGGAGTGCAGGCCGCAAACCGGACGGCGCCGACATCGCCGACGTGCGCGCGATTTGCGTCCATGCCACCGATGTCGCGATCGAGACTGCGACCATGGCCTACCATTTCGCCGGCAATACCGGGCTGCATCATCCGCATGTCATCGGCCGGCTGCTGCGCGATCTCAACACCGCCGGCATTCATCAGGTGATGAGCGACACGGCCTACGAAAATCACGGCAAGTTCCGGCTTGGCCTGGAGGCCGATCCGCTGGCCTAGTGCCGCCGATTTGAAGTTCCTGCAACGCTTGACGTAACCTCTTTCAGCAACTTCAAATCGAAAAGCGGCTCTAGAATCATAGACTTACTAGTGCCCCTTTGTTTCCGAAGTTCGTGTCAAAGGTTGCTGCGATGTATCACGAACTTCGGAAACGGGGCACTAGAGCGCTTTCGGTTGAAGTGGAATTATGAAAGCGCACTATCGTCTTGTTTTGTCGCATTTCCGGACGGCGAACCGGCTTCCATTTCGCCTGGAAGTGCTCCAGGACGGTGCAATATGCCGCGGAGCCCGCGAGTGTTACCGGCTACGGATTTGGACTAATTGAAAGTCGAGCGCACATCCAACATGATTAAGCGCAACGATCGCTCAGGGAGGAATGAATGACGCAGGACAAGAATACCCGCAATCCGATACAGGCAGGTGTTTCGCGCCGCACATTGGTCAAGGCCGGTCTTGGCGCCGTCGCCGCCCCGGCGGTGTTGCGGGTGATCCCGGCCCATGCCCAGAGCAAGGGCATCAAGATCGGATATGTCAGCCCGCGTACCGGTCCGCTGGCCGGCTTCGGCGAGGCCGATCTGTTCATTATTGAGGGCGTGAAGAAGGCGATCGGCAAGGGCATTCCAGTCGCCGGCAAGACCTATCCGGTCGAGATCATCCTGAAGGACTTGCAGTCAAACGGTTCGCGCGCGGCGGAAGTCGCTTCCGAACTCATCCTTGGCGACAAGGTTGACCTGTTGCTTGGCGCCTCGACGCCGGACACCACCAACCCGGTCGCCGACCAGGCTGAGGTGAACGAGGTGCCCTGCATCACCACCAACTGTCCTTGGCAGCCGTACTTCTTCGGCCGCAAGGGCAACCCGAAGACCGGCTTTACCTGGACCTATCATTTCTTCTGGGGACTGGAGGATGTGATCGCGGCGTACTTGGCGCTGTGGGACGGCGCGCCGACCAACAAGGTCGTCGCCGGGGTGTTCCCAAACGACGCCGACGGCAACGCCTGGGGCGATCCCCAGCGCGGCCTGCCGCCGGACCTGAACAAGGCCGGCTACAAGCTGATCGATCCGGGCCGCTATCAGGTGATGAACAACGACTTCACCTCGCAGATTTCCGCCTACAAGGCGGCCGGCTGCGAGATCGTCACCGGCAACATGATCCCGCCGGACTTCGCGACCTTCTGGTCGCAGTGTGCGCAGCAGGGCTTCAATCCGAAGATCGTCACCATCGGCAAGGCGCTGCTGTTCCCATCAGTCGTTGAATCGCTCGGCGCGCGCGGCGACGGCCTCACCACCGAAATCTGGTGGACGCCGCACCATCCGTTCAAGTCCGGCCTCACCGGCCAGAGCGCCAAGCAATTGTCGGATGCCTTTACGGCGGCAACCAACCGGCCGTGGACACAGCCGATCGGCTTCGTACATGCGCTGTTTGAAGTGGCGATCGATACCCTCAAGCGCTCGAAGAAAGTCGAGCCGAAGGCGATCCTCGATGCGATCGTGGCAACCAATTATCAGTCGATTGTCGGCCCGGTGCAGTGGACCGGCAAGCCGGTGAAGAACGTGTCGAAAACGCCGCTGGTTTCCGGCCAATGGCAGCGCCAGAAGGACGGCAAGTACGAGTTGGTGATCTGCGAGAACAAAACCGCGCCGGAGATTCCGGTCGGCGGCAAGATGAAGCTGCTGGGCTGACCAGTAGGCCTTTAACTTGGATGTGAAACGGCCCCGGTGCATGACGCGCCGGGGATGCACTGTTTGGCGGCCCATCGTGGCTTGCCAAACGCGGCATGGGCCGGCATGAATGAATATCCAATTTTTGGAGTTCGCTCATGACCGCCGTTGCGCTTGGCCTCCACATCCTCGGCGCCGTCGTCTGGGTCGGCGGCATGTTCGCGATCTACATGTGCCTGCGGCCGGCGCTCGGCGAGTTGGATGCGCCGCAGCGCCTGCGGCTGATGCGCACGACGTTCCGGAAATTCTTTCCCTGGGTGTGGATGGCGATCCTGCTGCTGCTGGCGAGCGGCTACTGGATCGTGTTCACGACCTTCGGCGGCTTTGCCGGGGTCGGTGTGCACGTGCATCTGATGCAGCTGATCGGTTGGATCATGATCGTGCTGTTCCTGTGGCTGTTCCACGGACCGTGGATTGCGCTCAAGCGCGCGGTGGATGCCGAGAATTGGTCAATGGCCGGCGCCAGCCTCAATCGCATCCGCCAGATCATCGCGGTCAATCTGCCGCTTGGCCTGATCGTGGTGGTGATCGGTGCCAGCGGGCGGTACTGGTGAATCGTGTGCAGGTGCGCGGCGCGCCGCGCCGCGCACCTGCACACGGCCCCACACATCCCGGGCGCGTAATTAGTTGCGAATGCCTTCCACCTGCATCCGATGATTGCAATCCAGCCCGCACGATTTTGCGGTAGGCGGCCGCGTGGTCACAGGGAGAGCCTAATATATGAAGCTGTTGAAACACCGCTGACCTTCACGGTCGGCGTGTTCGCGCTGGCTGCAATGCTGAACCCAAAAATCCCTGTCGCATTTTGCAAAACAGAGGGTGCGTGTGACCAATCGCTATCAAGTTGCAATCGTGGGCGGCGGACCAGTGGGCGTTGCGCTCGCGGTCGATCTCGGACTGCGCGGCATCAGCTGCGCGCTGGTGGAAAGCCGCACCGAATTGTCGCGGATCCCCAAGGGGCAGAACCTGACCCAGCGGACGCTGGAGCATTTCTATTTCTGGGGCATCGTCGATGAATTGCGCGCGGCGCGCCTGTTGCCGCAAGGTTTTGCGATCGGCGAGATCACCGCCTATGGCAATCTGATGAGCGAGTACTGGCACGCGCCGGCGGGCCGCGAACTGGTGCGCCGCTATTACTCCCAGGACAACGACCGGCTGCCGCAATACCAGATGGAAAAGGTGCTGCGGGCGAAAATGGCAAGCCTGCCGAATGTCGATGCCCGGTTCGGCTGGTCAGCGAAGACGGTGACGCAGGACGCAACCGGCGTGCGGGTAACGATCGTCGAGGAGGACGGTCAGGGGCAGGACGTGCTGGAGGCCGACTATGTCGTCGGCTGCGACGGCGGCCATTCGGTCGTGCGCGACCAGGCCGGCATTGCGCGCAGCGGCAAGGACTTCAATCAACTGATGGCGCTGGTGGTGTTCCGCTCGCGCGAGTTGCATGAGGGGCTCAAGCGTTTTCCGGAGCGCTCGATCTATCGCGTCATGCATCCCGATCTCAACGGCTATTGGAAGTTCTTTGGCCGCATCGATGTCGGCGAGGGCTGGTTTTTTCACGCACCGGTACCGGCGGATTCCAACAAGGAGACCTTCGATTTCCTGGGGATGATCGAGGACGCCGCCGGCTTCAAGTTCGCCTGCGAGTTCGACCACATCGGGTTCTGGGATTTGCGGGTGGCGGTCGCCGAGCGCTATCAGGTCGGCCGCGTCTTCATTGCGGGTGACGCCGCGCACAGCCATCCGCCGTATGGCGGTTTCGGTCTCAACAACGGCCTTGAGGACGTGGCCAATCTCGGCTGGAAGCTCGCCGCCACCTTGCAGGGCTGGGGCAGCGAGGGGCTGCTGCAATCCTATTCCCAGGAGCGGCGGCCGATCTTCAGAGAGACGGCGGATGATTTCATCGCCAAGCGCATCGAAAACGACGGCGCGTTTCTCGCCCATTACAATCCGGATCGCGACCGGGACGAATTCGAGCGGGCCTGGAACGCGCGTGAAAACGAACTCGGCAATCGCGCCCAGGTCTACGAGCCGAACTATGAAGGCTCATCGGTTGTCGCCGGCCCGCCGGGCGGCGTCTGCAGCGCGCACGGCGAACATGCGTTCAAGGCGCGCGCCGGCCATCATCTTACGCCGCAACAGCTGTCGTCCGGCCGCGATGTGTTCGAGGAACTCGAGGTCGGCTTCACGTTGCTGGCGTTCGACGCCGACGAGGCCGCGGTGGCGGCACTCGAACAGGCCGCCGGAACGCTCGGCATTCCGTTCAAGGTGATCCGTGACACGCTTGCCGGCGGGCGGGAGGCCTATGAGGCGCGCCTCGTCCTGGTGCGGCCGGACCAGTATGTGGTGTGGGCCGGCAACAGCGGGCCTGACGATGCCGAGGACTTGATGCGTATGGTGATCGGTCGCGCGTGAATTGGTGTGATGACCGGCGCGCAATAGACCTTGGTTCGCTATAATGGCGCGCCCAGCGCCGCGAACGCGGCGGTGACCGCGGCCTGAAGAAAGTTTTCGGTTTCAACTTGCCGATCTTTGCAGGCGAGAATCGCGTGTGCAGTCGCCACCGCGGCGGTGAATTCATGTGTGTGCCAGTGACCGAGCTTCGGCAGCGGCGGTAGCGCCGCCGCAGGCGGCGCGGGATAGAGAGAGACATAGAAATACGGTTCGTCATAATAGCCATCGCCCGGCGACAGCCCGGCGCCGACATATTTCGTCGTGCCGCCGACCGCTGCCGGCAGGGTGGTCAAGCTGGCGAGATCGAAATGGTGCGGCCAGCAGCGCAGTGGTGACGCGTCAAGATCCTGTTCCGTCAGTCGCTGATGGATTCGGGCAAGCGATGCATTCGCGTTGGTGAACCAAGCCGCAAGCTCTCCCAAGGCATTGCCGAGCGCGGCCGCGTCATAGGCGGCGCCGGATGCTATCGGATGAACCGGCATTGCATAGGTTGCAGGATCATCAAGCGCGCGTGCATCAAGGCCACGGGCGTCCATCTGCTCACCCAGCCAGCCACGCACCTGCGCGTCCGATGACTTGTTCAAAGAAAGCGCGGCAGATATCACACCTGCGTGGTCGAGAAAGCACAATTCCAGAGCGGCGATTTCGAGCGCGAGACGGCTGCGATCTTCCAGCGGCTGCGTCGTCAGGCCGTCGAGCGAGGGCTGCCATTCGAGACTGGTGTGTCCGTCGTCCGGCTGCGGCGTGATGAAAGCGCGCGCCGTCCGCGCCAGCCATTGCACAGCATAGTGAGCCTGCAGGCGCGCCTCTCTCAGCTGGAGCGGATCGACCGCACGAATTGGCCGCCAATCGGAATTCGTCATCGCGCCTACTCCTTGCCCGCCATCACGACACATGCCGTCTTGAAGACCGGTATGTGCATGGACTTCGTCTGCAGTCTTCAAGGCGGCCGATCATGCGCCGGGCGACCGGTGATTGGCGCGGTATCATGATCGGGGCTCATCGAAAAGAATTGATCTCAAGGTGTCTCCTGAACGGTTCATAGTTCGCGCCCGCAATAGGGCGTGTTTGCTTCAAGGAGCTATTGCGCGCTTCGGCAATACAAGGACAGCGAACGGCCATGGCAGACACTGAAAACTGGGTCGATGTCGGCGCGGCGGACGAGCTTTCACGCGCGCCGATCCAACGCATCAGGGCCGCGAGCCGCGATCTTGCGATTTCCTTCAAGGACGGCGTTTTCGGTGTGGTTGCCAATGCCTGCAATCATGTCGGCGGTCCGCTCGGTGACGGCCGGCTCGATGGCGATTACATAGTCTGTCCCTGGCACAACTGGAAATTCCATCGCTGTTCGGGCAAGGGCGAGCCCGGGTTCGAAGAGGACCGTGTTCCGAGCTTTCCGGTCAAGATCCTGGACGGTCGCGTTGTCGTCGATGTTGCCGGTGCGACCGCCCGCACGCGAAAGCCGCATGAGCCGCATCCGCTCGCGCGCAACGTGGAACGGGCGCCCGGACCGCTGCGTCTTGCCGGGATCGCGACCTCGGCGATGGATGCCTTAAACCCCCGCTTTTCCGGTTCGGATCATCTGCTCGACCACGCGCTGAAGGCCGCGCAACAACAAGGCGCCGAAACGCGGCTGATCCGATTAAACGATCTGAAATTTCGCGCCTGCGAGGGCTATTATTCCAAGGCGGCGCGGGCCTGCACCTGGCCTTGCTCGATCACCCAGATGGACGACACCGACGAAATGGACCGCGTCTACGAAGCGCTGGTGCACTGGGCCGATGCCATCATCGTGGCGACGCCGATCCGGTGGGGAGCGGCGTCATCGCTCTACTTCCGCATGGCCGAACGTCTCAACTGCGTGCAGAACGCGGTGACGATCCACAACCGGGTGCTGATCCAGAACAAGGTCGCGGGCTTCATCATCGTCGGCGGTCAGGACAACATCCAGGCGGTCGCGGGTCAGATGCTCGGTTTCTTCGCCGAACTTGGCTTTATCTTTCCGCAGTTTCCCTACATCGCCCATTCGCGCGGCTGGTCGCACGAGGACATGGAGCGCAATGTCGCCATTGTGCGCTCGTCCGCTGAACTTGCGGAGGGGGCGGACATGCTTACCAAACGCTGTCTGGACCTTGCGCGGCACTTGATCGCGCGCAATGAAGCGCCGGCATCAATTGAGCGCGGCGGACGCAAGGCGCATGATCTGCATCGCTGAGCTATGTTTGATTGTTGCGGATCAATCAGCCGCAAAAGCAAAAACCCCGGGGAACTGCCCCGGGGTTTTGACTTGCCTGTCGATCCGGTTAGCGCCGACGATCAAAAGCCGCCCCAGCCGAACTTGTAGTTGACGCCGAAGCGCAGCACGTTGGCGGTGGTGTCGACGCTGGCGAGGTTCGCCGCGCCAAAGTCCTTCTTGCCGAGATCGAGATAGAGATATTCCGCGCGCGCGGTCCAATTGTTGGTGAAGGCGTATTCCCAGCCGCCGCCGACCGTCCAGCCGGAGTGGTTGTTCTTCACGCAATAGGCGCCGGCGTAGTTGTTGCAATACTCGGTGTTGCCGTAAGCGTAGCCGCCGGTGAAATAGAACAGCGAGCGATCCCAGGCGTACCCGATGCGGCCGCGGATGGTGCCGAACTGATTGATGCTGTCGCTGAGGTAATAGGCTGGAAGCGCGCCGAAAGTCTGGCTGTCCTTCATTCCGCTCCAGGTATAGTCGGCTTCCATGCCGACCACCCAGTTCGGTGCGAACTGATAGTTGAAGCCGATCTGTCCGCCGCCAAGGAAGCCGCTCGGCTTGCGATCGATACATCCGAAGACATCGCAGCCGCTGCTGCTGCCCCAGCCGTAGCCGATGTTGCCGCCGACATAGACGCCGGTCCAGGTGAATACCGAAGCGACAACCGGCGGCGGCGGTGGCGGCCGATACACGCGGCCGAGATCGGCAGCGGAAGCAACATGACCAAAGCCCGCTACCAGGCCAGTCGTTGCCAACAGGGCGAGCGAAAGACGACGCATTTACAGCCTCCTCAAAAGTTCCGTACGCAACGCGACTATTTGCGCGTTTGGCGATTTGTTCCATGGGCGCGCTACACGGCGCCGCTATGAGCATTTTGAGGCGAAGAAGTGAAAAACTTACTTACAAGAAGTTAACGCGCACCAAAGAATCATTCTGTGGTTCGATTTTGGTGCAACACCAGATGCGGCGATGCGCGGAAGATTTGATGGCCAAATATTGGGGCCGGCGATTTATGTGGTTAATGTGTGGTGAAGTTCGGGCCGGCGATGGCCGCCGACAGGCCGCGGAAGCCGAGCGGGCTTCACGAAGAAATCTTATACTTTCGTTGCCGTGCGGATGACTGTCCGCGGGTTCCAGTGCAGATTTGGATACCGATTTTCGGCGGCCGCGTTGCTGGAATGTCTAGAGCGCTTTCAATTCAAGTAGAATCACGAAAGCGCTCTGTCTTCTTGTTTGTCGCATTTCCGGACGGCCAACCGGTTTCCACCCTCGGGTCAAGCCCGAGGGCATTTCGCTTGGCAATGCTCTAGCGACTTTTTTGCGGCATGATTTCCGCCGGCACGTGATCTTGCCTGAAAAACAAAAGCCCCGGGCCACGGGCCCGGGGCGTGCAAGACAAAACCTTCAAACGTCTTCGGTCGGTTCGTCGGCTGGATCAGTAGGCCGCCGGAACCGGCCCGCCACCCGTGCTGAACGAATAGTTGATGCCGGTGCGGAAGATGTGGGTCTTGAACGAAACGTCCTGTGGGAGGTTGCCGTAGTACGACGAGTCGCTGAAGACATTGCTGTTGCCGAGATCGACGTAGAGATATTCGAACTTGGTCGACCAGCGGTCATTGATCTTGGTCTCAACGCCGGCGCCAACCGTCCAACCGAAGCGCGTCTTGGTGCCGGAGCCGGCGCCATCGCGCGAGCCGTCGAATCGTCGGCGCAATGAAGTCGCCCTCGGAGCCTTTGAGCGATCCGAACGCCGCGCCACCGGTCACAAAGAGCAGATGGCGGCTATAGGCATAGCCGAGGCGCGCGCGCGCGGTGCCGAACCAGTTCAGCTCAACTTTGCATGTCGCGGGAATGCCCCAGCAGGTATCGCCCGCCGGACCGCTGCCTTCGCCTTCGATGCCGGAATACGACGCGTCAGCCTCGAGACCCAGGACGGTCTGTCCCCATTGCCAACTGTAGCCAACGGTGCCGCCGCCAACCATGCCGACAGCACTATAGTTTCCGGAATTGAAGGTCGGATCGGATTGCTTCGCGTTGCCGAAACCGGCGCCGAGCGTGCCGCCGACATAGAAGCCGGCCCATTGCGCATAAGGCCCGCTGATCGGCGTGGTCTTGAAGAACGGCAGGAACGAATAGCCGGCGAAGTCGTCGCCGAGTTTGTAGTTCAGGCCGACGCGCATGATTTGCGACTTGAAAGCCACGTCCTGGCCGATCGCGGAACCGCCGCCGAGAAAATCGGTAAAGACACGGCCTTTGCCGAGGTCGACATAGAGGTATTCGATCTTGGCCGACCAGTGCGAGCCGAATTTGGCTTCCACACCGGCGCCGGCGGTCCAGCCATAGCGGGTCTTGCTGCCGGAGCCGACCGGACCATTATAGCGGTAATCGCCTTCCTCGCCCTTGACCGTGCCCCAGGCGCCGCCGCCGGTGACATAAGGCATGATGTTGCCGAAGGCATAGCCGAGCCGCAGCCGGCTGGTGCCGAACCATTGCAATTCGGCCGTACAATTCGCCGGTGCGCCGCCGCACGATCCAAATCCGCCATTGCCGGTGGTCGAGCCCTTCAGATTGGCCCAGGCGATATCACCTTCGACACCGATGACCGTGTTGCCGGTCTGCCAGTTGGTGCCCCAGGTCACGCCGACCAGGCCGCCATTGGCATTGAACCATCCGGTATCGAAGTAGGGGTCAGACTGCCGCGCCCGGCCAAGGCCGTAGCCGCCCTGGATACCGACATAGAATCCGCTCCAGTCGTCGACCGGCACGGCGACCACTGGCGGCGCCTTATAGATCGGAAGATCGGCGGCCGAAGCGGCGGTGGTCAGACTGAATCCGAGGCTCGAAGCGGCAAGCAGAGCAAGTGCGATGCGATGCATGTGGTCCCCCATCGCCGCGACCTTAGTTCGGGTGCGGTCGATTTCCTAGTAAGCCCTTTCTATAAACCCAACAAATTTAAGGATTTCCTAGCTCAATTCGGCCGGCTGTGGCCCCGCTGCAACATCGTGCGGCAAATTGCGGCGTGTGGCAGTCGGGCTTAACGCTCCGTGTCCGTCGGACTATGCTGGCCACCGAGGGAAACGGGGGCGAATTCGCATGCGGGCATTCTGGCGTGGGTTGGCAATTCTGCTGCTCGGTGGCGTGCTGGGCACCGGTTTTGGGGTGGCGCTCGGGTTCTTCCTGTTTCCGTTCGTGTTCGCGCCGCCGCCGGCCACCGACCAGCTCACCGCGGACGAACGGGCGCACCTCGTCGGCAGCGGCACCTTCATCCATGTCGAACCGTCCGATCCGATCCACTACGGCAAGGGCAAGGTCAGCGTCTATCCGCGCATGGTGTTCCTCGAGCCCGACTTCGAGGTCGGGCCAGGGCCGGCCTATCACGTCTATCTGGTGCCAAAGGCCAAGATCCGCTCCGCAGCCGACATGAAGGACGTGATGTATGTTGATCTTGGACGGCTCCGGGCGTTCAAGGGCAGCCAGCGCTTTTCGATTCCGCAGGGCGTGAACCTGAAGGACTATCCGAGCGTGATCATCTGGTGCGAACATTTCGGCGTGCTGATCTCGCCCGCCGATCTTGCGCCGGCTGCGGGGTCATCGACCTGATCAACAATCCCGATCGACAAGCCCAATGAGCATGCGCGCTGCTGTTGCGATGACCTTCCGTGTCCGCGGCGTTCGCTGATTTTTCCGTTCTGCAACTGGCGCTGATCGTGGCGGCGGCGCTGGTCGCGTCACTGATCGGCGGTGTTTCCGGCTATGGTTCCGGCGCGCTGATGCCGTTGGTGCTGGTGCCGATCGTGGGGCCTGAGCCGGTGGTGCCGATCATCGCGATCTCGGCGCTGTTCACCAATTCCAGTCGGACGATGGTGTTCCGCAACTCCATCGACCGTCGGCGCACGCTGATCATTCTGATCGCGGCGGTGCCGACCTGTATCCTTGCAGCCTGGGGATATACCCGGCTGTCGGGCGCCGGTGTCATGGTGGTGATCGGTGCCATGCTGATTGCCAGCGTGCCGTTGCGGCGACTGCTTTCGCGGCGAGGTTACCGGCTCGGCGATGGCGGGCTCGCATTGGCGTCGTTTGGTTGGGGCGGCATCGTCGGCGGCACCGCCGGGGCAGGCATCATACTCCTATCTATTTTGATGGCGGCCGGCCTCGAGGGCGCGGCCGTGGTCGCGACCGATGCGGCGATCTCCATTGTCGTCTCGCTTTTCAAGATCGCCGTGTTCGGCGTCGCCGGCATCTATTCGGTCAAGGTGGTGGCGGTGGCGTTGCTGATCGGGTTGGTGGCGTTTCCCGGCGCCTTCCTCGCGCGCGTGATCGTGCGGCGGATGCCGATCAGCATGCACACCGCGATCCTCGATGTGGTGGTGGTGCTGGGCGGATCGACGATGCTGTATGGCGCGTTCACGCGGTAATGCCTGAGGGCGCAGCCGTTCAGCCCTCACGAACGTGCCAGGTCAGGCCATGCTCGCTCGCCCAGCGCTTGGCGATCGTCACTTCGTTGGGATAGGGCTGCCGGTTGGCAAAGCCGCGGCATTGCACGATCGATCCGTCGCGGCGGACTTCCAGCGTGACGCCGCGATTGCGGCGGCCGATCGGAAACTCACTGGTCAGCGACCAGATCGCGGTGTAGCCCGCAATGCACAGCGACTTGTAGCTTGCCACGCAATGGTGCATGCGCTGGCCTTCCTTAAACAAGTCGTTGCCGGTCTTGATCTGGCGAAAGCGCCAGATCGCGCGGCGCTCGTCGCGTCCGGTTTCATAATCCACGTCGGGGATCGAATGGCCGTCCCACGATCCGCCGCACTGCGCCTGCTGCTTGCGGAGTGCGCGGTGCCATTCTTCCATGCGTCGGGTGAGGGAGGCGAGGCTGCGGCCCTTCAGGCTGAAGCCTGGCTGTTCGGCGTGGGCGGCCGCGATGTAGTCGATGAGATCGTTGATCGCCGCGATAGAGACGGCCTGACGGGCGAAGTAGTGCGCGACGCCTTTCCAGAACGCCGAAGTGACGGGGCACTCGGCCAGCCGGCTTTGCGCAACGCGTAGCGCGGCAGAATTGTCAGCGCTTTGCGCGCGGGCGACGGCGTACCAGATCGCCTGGCGGGGCGTCGCAATGCCGGCAGGTGCCGCCAGGAAGAAATGCGTTTCCTGCTTGGAGAGGTGCTCGCGCGCGACGGCCTTGTAGAGCGAGCCGCCGCTAGCCGCGACGATGTACCAGCGCGCGAAATCGATGCCGTCGTCGCGGGTGAGGCGATTGGCGGTCGGCTCCAGCCAGGCGGTTTCCAGATGGCGCGGCACCGCGTAGCGCGCGAAGGCAAAACGCACGCAATCGATGAGCCGGCGCTCGTAGTCGCGGCTTCGGATCCGGCAACGCCAGTCGCCCGGACGTCGGATCATGTCGCCGCGACAGCGGTCGATCCGGCTGCGATGCTCCGGCCGGAAATCCGAATAATGTTCGATGGTGACGGGAGCGGAAGCGGTTCGGGAATGGTTTTCCAGAATGGCCACGACGACGTGTTCAGCCTTACGCCGCTTCTCCTCTCGCAATCTGTTTTTCTTGCCCATGATCGTACCAACCGTGCATGCGCGTTCCCGCCCCAAGGGGGCGGACCGAAAAGGCCCGGGCGCCGGTGAGGGCGTGGCCTGTCCTGATCGGGTGCTTGCGCATGGTCCGTGTTGCTCCAGTTGGACGCCGGTGGCGTTGGCAAGAAATCGTGTGCGAGAATCGGCGCTCCGGCGCATCAGCGCGCCGGAATTCATGCCGCTTTTCTTTGTCGTTTGAAATATGGCTGCTTCGCGGCAAACGATGCAAAAATTGATGCCGTTGCGCGATTTTCAGGACAGTTCAGCTGTGCTCCTAATTATTCTTCTTCCTCTTCTGCTTCCGTCGACATGTCGATCAGATCGAGGGCGACGGCCGGAAGGCTGGCGCGGAACAGTTCGCCTTCCTCGCCGATCCACACGCATGCGACGTCGGTGCCGTCGACGGCAACGATGGTCATCGGCGATCCGCCGGATTTGAGCATGACGACTTGACCGGGTTCTAAGCTCATCTCTGCCTCCGCAAGCGCGCAATTCAACTCGCGCGACGCGGAAGCTAGGTGATTTTCATGACAGAAAGGTCACGGCGGAGGAGACAGGAAGCTTAGCCGGGTTGTCTAACCGATTTCATCCTCGAAAAGTCCGGCGAGCTTCAGTCCGTCGATCCAGGTTTCGCCGTCGCGCTTGACCACGGTGCACGGGCGGACATCGCTTTCCTCGGCAATCGCATCGGCGAGGATTTGCGAATGGGTGACGATCCAGATCTGGGTCCGCCTGGCCGCATTGACGATCATGCGCGCGAGTGGCCGGAGCAGGTCCGGATGCAGGCTGGTCTCCGGCTCGTTCAGCGCCACGAACGACGGCAGCCGGTAGCCGAGAAGTGCGCCGGCCAGCGCGAGAAAGCGCAAGGTGCCGTCGGACAGTTCGGCCGCCTCGAATACGCGCTTTGGATAGTCGGGCTGCACCAGGCCGAAGGCGGCGGTGCGTCCCGGATCGGGCACCACGAGTCGGGCGCCGGGAAAGGCATCCTCGATCGCGCGATCGAGATCGGCGCTGTCCTGGCGGATGTGAGCGAGCGTTGCGAACACTGCCGCCAGATCGGCGCCGTCGGATGACAAGGTCGGCGTCGTCACGGCGAGACAGGGCTGGCGCAGCGGTGAGGCCTGATCGGTGCGGAAGTCATGATAGAAGCGCCAGTCGGTCATCGTCCGGCGCAGAATTTGAATATCGGAAGCGGCGCCCGGATCCTGCGCGGCGCCAAGCGCCGTCTCGGAGGCGAGCAGGCTGGAAGCGATCGCAATCCGCTTGCCGTTCTCATCGCGCATATGGGCCGACGGCCCCTTGCGTTCCAATAACGCGACAGGCCGGCGGCCGGCATGGGCGATAAGGCTTTCCTCCTTTATCTGCGGTTCAAGAGCGAAGGCGGCCGCAGTCGGCGTGCGGACCCCGATCTCGACCGTATAGGAATGCGAGATCGTCCGCGGCTCGTGGTCTTCGAAATTGAGTTGGCGGCGGGCCTCGTCCGAAGCGAACTCTGCCGACAATTTGATCCGCGCCGGTTTGCCGGCAGGCCGCTTGCCAGCCCAAAGCGCTGATTCCATGCCGCCTTCGATGGCCAGTTCGCGCGCCAACGTTCCCGCGGCGGCGGCCTGCAACAATTGCAGAGCGCGGTAGAGGTTGGTCTTGCCGACGCCGTTGGCGCCGACGAACACCGTCAAAGTGCCGATCGGGAAACGGATCGCCTTGAGCGAACGATAGCCGGCGATGCTGACCTCGGCGATCCGCATGGCATCACTGGCGCGGAGTCACGGCCACTTCACCACCGGCGGCATCGAGGACAGGATCGAGGCGACATTGCCACCGGTTTTCAGGCCGAACACGGTGCCGCGGTCGTACAGCAGGTTGAATTCGACATAACGGCCGCGGCGGATGAGCTGTTCCTCGCGCTCGGCGGTACTCCAGGACTTGGCGAAGTTGCGACGGACCAATTCGGGATAGATCCTGTTGAACGCGCGGCCGACGTCCTGGGTGAACGCGAAGTCCGCGTTCCAATCCCCGGAATCGAGCCAGTCGTAAAAGATGCCGCCGATGCCGCGGAGTTCCTTGCGGTGCTTGAGATAGAAGTACTCGTCGCACCAGGCCTTGTACTTGTCATAAGGCGCAACGGCAGCATGCGGGTCGCAGGCCGCCTTCATCGCGGCATGGAAGGCGATGGTGTCGGGATCGTCCTGGGTGCGGCGGGTGTCGAGCACCGGTGTCAGGTCGGCGCCGCCGCCGAACCAGGCCTTGGTGGTGACGACAAATCGGGTGTTCATGTGAACGGCCGGCACATGCGGATTGTGCAGGTGTGCGATCAGCGAAATGCCGGAGGCCCAGAAGCGCGGATCGTCGGCGGCGCCGGGAATCTGGTCACGGAATTCCGGCGCGAATTCGCCGAACACGGTCGACACATGCACGCCGACCTTCTCGAAAACCCGGCCCTTCAACATCGACATCACGCCGCCGCCGCCCATTTCGCCGGTGTGGTCGGCGCGAGACCATGGCGTGCGCGTAAACCGTCCGGGAGGATCGCCGGCACGCAGTGCATCCTGGGGCAGGTCGTCCTCCAGGCTCTCGAAGGACGCGCAGATGTCGTCCCGCAGCGACTCAAACCAGGCGCGCGCGCGCGTCTTGCGGTCTTCCAGTATTGCGGGATCGGGCAGAGGCGTGGACATGGTGGGCCCTTATAGCGCGTTTGCTCAGTCGTTATACCTTATGTCCCGTCTGCCGCAGCGCCTCGCCGACGGCCATGGCGCAGGCCATGGCGACATTGATCGAGCGCAGACCGGTTCGGATCGGGATTCGCAAGGCGACGTCGGCCGCGGCATGGACTTGTGGCGGCACGCCGGCCGATTCGCGGCCGAACAGAAGAATGTCACCACTGCGATAGGTGTGGTCGAGATAACTCCGCTCAGCGCGGGTGGTGAACAGGATGAGGCGGGCCGCGCGCACCCGCTGCCAAGCTGCGAAAGCCTGCCAATCGGCGTGGCGGACAATGATTACCGCATCGAGATAGTCCATTCCGGCGCGGCGGAAGGCGCGGTCGCTGGTCGGGAAGCCGGCCGGCTCGATGATGTGCGCTTCAAGGCCGAAACAGGCCGCCAACCGCAGAATTGTTCCGGTGTTCTGCGGGATGTCAGGTTCGAACAAGGCGACCCGAATGTTCGTGCCGCCGGTCTGAAGTTCCTGCATCACTTGCAAACACCTCATACAGGAAAATCAAATCGAAAAGCAGCACCAAAATCATCGTTTTGCCGGTGCCCCTTGCTCCCGAAGTTCGCGACGGCGCTCGCCGCGATGAATCGCGAACTTCGCGAGCGGGGTCCGGGTGCGACCCCATGGCACCGCTCCGCGATATTGAAAGTGGAAAAACCGCACCCCACAAACGATTTATGAGACATTTTCGAAATCCTACGATCGCGGACTTGCGCTCTTTCGGCAAGGGTGCCAATAGAACGCCGCTGGATTATGCCGCATGGCCGCCTTCCCCCAGGGTGGGCCGCGGACGGTCCGTCTGCCGCTGTCGGGGCGTTCATCAGGGGTATGGGACGCTTTCCCGGCTGCACGCTGCGCGGGCGGGCCGGCAAACAGACTGGAGAGGAATGCAATCGTGACCACCATCTCTTCGGCCGAGCCGACGCGCCGCGATTTTCTCTTTATCGCGACCGGGGCGGTAGCGGCGGTCGGGGCCGCGGCTTTTGCCTGGCCGCTGATCAACCAAATGAACCCGGATGCGTCGACGATTGCGGCCGGCGCTCCGATTGAGGTTGACCTGGCGCCGGTTACCGAGGGACAGGTCCTCAAGGTGCGTTGGCGCGGCAAGCCGATCTATGTCAATCACCGCACCAAAAAGCAGATCGAAGACGCCGAGAAAGTCAACGTCGCGAGCCTGCCCGATCCGCAGCCGGATTCGGCGCGGGTCAAGGAAGGCCATACCCAGTGGCAGGTGCTGATCGGCATCTGCACCCATCTTGGTTGCATTCCGCTGGCCGATTCAGGCCCCTATGACGGCTACTTCTGCCCCTGCCACGGTTCGATCTACGATACCTCTGGCCGGATCCGCAGCGGTCCGGCGCCGGCAAATCTCGCAATCCCGCCTTATCAGTTTCTGACCGACACCAAGATCCGAATCGGCTGATCGCCGTCGCGACGCACCCCTTTAAGGTTCGACCATGAGCGGACAATCGACCTACCAGCCGCAGAACGCAGCCATGCGCTGGCTCGAGCGGCGGCTTCCCGTTGCCGGCCTGATGCACTCGTCGTTTGTCGCGTATCCGACGCCGCGCAACCTGAACTATTGGTGGACCTTCGGCGGCATCCTGTCGCTGATGCTCGGACTGCAGATTGTCACCGGTGTCGTGCTGGCGATGCACTACACCCCGCACGTCGATTTTGCCTTCAATTCCGTCGAATCCATTATGCGGGACGTGAATTACGGCTGGCTGCTGCGCTATCTGCACTCCAACGGTGCGTCGATGTTCTTCCTGGCCGCCTATGTCCACATGTTCCGCGGCATGTATTACGGCTCCTACAAGGAGCCGCGCGAGGTGCTGTGGATCCTCGGCGTCATTCTGCTGCTGTTGATGATCGCCACCGGGTTCATGGGTTATGTGCTGCCTTGGGGCCAGATGAGTTTCTGGGCCGCAACCGTCATCACCAACCTGTTCTCGGCGATCCCGATCGTCGGCGAGTCGATCGTGTCCTGGCTGTGGGGCGGCTTTTCGGTCGGCAATCCAACACTCAACCGCTTCTATGCGCTGCACTACCTGCTGCCGTTCGTGATTGCCGGCGTGGTGGTGCTGCATGTCTGGGCGCTGCATGTCGTCGGCCAGAACAACCCGACTGGCGTCGAGCCGAAGTCCGACAAGGACACGGTGCCGTTCACGCCCTACGCCACGATCAAGGACAGTTTCGCCATGATCGTGTTCTGCGTGCTGTTTGCCTGGTTCGTGTTCTACATTCCGAACTATCTCGGCCATCCCGACAATTACATCCCGGCCAATCCGGACGTGACGCCGGCCCATATCGTGCCGGAATGGTACTACTTGCCATTTTACGCCATTCTGCGTGCAATTCCGAACAAGCTCGGCGGCGTGGTGGCGCTGGTGGCTGCGATCGCGATCCTCGCGTTCCTGCCGTGGCTTGACAGTTCGCGCGTGCGTTCGGCGCGCTACCGGCCGCTGTTCAAGCAGTTCTTCTGGCTGTTTGTGATCGTCTGTGTCGGCCTGGGTTGGCTCGGCTCCAAGCCGGCGGAAGGCGGTTATGTGATCGCGGCGCGGATCCTCACCATCTACTACTTCGCGCACTTCATCATCATTCTGCCGCTGCTGTCGCGCTACGAGAAAACCAGGCCGCTGCCGAATTCAATTTCGGAGGACGTGCTCAAGCGCAAGGGCATGATCGCGACCGGATTGGCGGGGCTTCTGGTATTGGGCGGTCTCGGCGGCGGATCGACCATTGCCAAGGCGGAAGAATCCCAGGCCGAGATTCACAAGCTGGAAGATGCCCACTTGCAACCGCCGGCGCTGAACTGGTCGTTCAATGGTCCGTTCGGCATGTATGACCAGGGCCAGTTACAGCGCGGTTTCAAGGTCTATCGCGAGGTGTGCCAAGCCTGTCACAGCATGAAGCTGGTGGCGTTCCGCAATCTCGCGCAACCCGGCGGACCAAGCTTCACGCCGGCGCAGGTCGCCGCTATCGCCGCGGAATATCAAATCAAGGCCGGGCCGAACGAGCAGGGTGAAATGTTCGATCGCCCGGGCCAGCCGGCCGACTATTTTCCGCCGCCGTTTCCGAATGTCGAGGCCGCGAAGTCGGCCAATGGCGGCACCGCGCCGCCGGACTTCTCGGTGCTGGCCAAGGCGCGCGGCTTCGAGCGGGGCTTTCCCTGGTTCGTCATTGATCTCTTCACGCAATATCAGGCGCAGGGACCGGACTACATTACTGCGGTGCTGACCGGCTACACGGATGCGCCGGAAGGCTTCAAGCTTACGGAAGGCAATTACTACAACAAGTTTTTCCCCGGTCATCAGATCCGCATGCCGCCGCCGCTGTCGAATGGGCAGGTGAGCTACACAGATGGATCGCCGGAAACGATTGAGCAGTATGCCAAGGACGTATCGGCATTCATGATGTGGGTGGCCGAGCCGACGCTGGAAGCCCGCAAGCGGCTGGGCTTCCAGGTGATGGTGTTTCTGATCGTGTTCGCCGGCCTCTTGTACTTCACCAAGAAGAAGGTGTGGTCGTCGGTCGAAGGTCACGCCTGAGCCACGGCTGCCTGTCGGTTACCTGATGCCCGGCCCTGCGCCGGGCATTGTCGTCTTTCCGGCTTCGCAATTCTAAGCGATGATGAGTTACCGCTCGGACTGCGATTAATCCGGGTTAAATCACAGCCGCCGCCTAATATTTTGAATTGTCGTATGATCCCTCGGGTCAAGCCCGAGGGCATGCTTTTCGGAAAAGTCTGCAACTTTTCCGGATCAAACTCTAATGCGCGCGAGCCTGCCGGCCACGCCGTGGCGACATTGGGAGCGTAGCTATGACGAAGACCGTGCTCGGCATTATCGGCGGATCAGGCATCTACGATCTGCCCGGACTGGAGAATGGCCGTGAGGTAGACGTTGCCAGTCCGTGGGGCCGGGCCTCGGCGCCACTCAATTTCGGCGAGATCGCCGGTCTGCCGATCGTGTTCCTGTCGCGGCACGAAAAGGGCCATCGGCTATCGCCGTCGGACATCAACTATCGCGCCAATATCGACGTGCTCAAGCGCGCCGGAGTGACCGACATCATTTCGTTGTCCGCCTGCGGCTCGTTCAAGGAAGAGATGCCGCCGGGCACCTTCGTGCTGGTCGACCAGTTCGTCGACCGCACGCATCTGCGCGCGACGTCGTTCTTCGGGTCGGGTTGTGTGGCGCATGTCTCAATGGCGCATCCGGTATCGCCACGGCTGCGTATTCATCTCGCCAATGCCGCGGAGGCGGAAAACATCCTGATCGCGCGCGAGGGCACCTATGTCTGTATCGAAGGCCCGCAATTTTCCAGCTTGGCGGAGAGCCTAACCTACAAGCAACTCGGCTATTCGGTAATCGGCATGACCAACCTGCCCGAGGCAAAGCTCGCACGCGAGGCCGAGCTATGTTACGCGACGGTTGGAATGGTCACCGACTATGATTGCTGGCACCCGGACCATGACGCCGTGACGGTGCAGGACATCATCCGGGTGCTGACCGCGAATGCGGAGAAGGCCAAGCGCCTGGTTGCGCGATTCGCCCAGGACCTGCCGCGAGACCACGAGCCGTGCCCGATCGGCTCCGACCGGGCGCTCGACAACGCCATAATCACCGCGCCGGAAGCGCGCGATCCCGAGCTGATCCGCAAGCTGGACGCAGTGGCGGGGCGCGTGCTGGGACAGTAGGGGAGCCGCAACGGGACATTCGGCAAGGTGCGGCCGAAAATCACCGGTTCCAATATTCCATCCACACCGCGCCTGGCCCGAACAGCGCGGTGACCAAGGCGCTCAGCAGAAAGATGATAACGGCCACGATGATCGCGGCCGGAATGGACGCCAGCACCAGCTTCACCAGAAAAAACACCAGCCGGAAAAAGGGAATCCGCAAGTCGACAATGACGAAGCGTTGTGCATTGGGGTCCATAACAGGTTCTCCGGTTGCGCCTGCCACCATGGTTCGTCAGAGTGCGCCCGTTCGCAAGCCTTCTGTCACCCTTGACGAGAAACTGTTCATGAATCCGCTCTTACTCGAGAACGACCTCAAATCCGCCATCAGGACGATTCCCGACTATCCCAAGCCCGGCATCAAGTTCCGGGATATCACCACCTTGTTGGGCGATGCGCGCGCGTTCCGGCGCGCGGTCGACGAGCTGGTGCAGCCGTGGCCGGGCAGCAAGATCGACAAGGTGGCGGGCATCGAGGCGCGCGGCTTCATTCTCGGCGGCGCGGTGGCCCATCAGGTCTCCGCCGGCTTCGTGCCGATCCGCAAGAAGGGCAAGCTGCCGTTTACGACCGTGAGCATGTCCTACACCCTGGAATACGGCATCGACGAGATCGAGATGCACGAGGATGCCATCATCAAGGGTGAACGCGTGCTGCTCGTTGACGACCTGATCGCCACCGGCGGGACGGCGGAAGGTGCGGTGAAGCTGTTGCGCAATCTCGGCGCTGAAATATTGGCGGCCTGCTTTGTCATCGATCTGCCGGAATTGGGCGGCGCCGACAAGCTGCGCGGGCTCGGCATTCCGGTGCGCACGTTGGTGTCGTTCGCGGGGCATTAATTACTTGCGCGGCGGCAGCGGTCCCCACGGCCCGGACACCGGTCCGCCAGGAGGGACTGGCGGATTGCCGATCTGCACCGGCGGACGTTGCGGCAGGAACGGCTTGTCGCTACCGGCGCCGCCGGCCTCCGGAACGCTGCCGGTCGCCGGACCGGTGCCAGTTTCCGGCGTCGGAACGGGACTGCCCCATGGACCGGCCGGCGCTGTGTCGCCCTGCGCAGGCTCATCATTCGAATCGGGAAGCGGCGGCAGCGCGATTGGTCCGGGGTCATGGCCGCCGGCGAATTTCACCAGCGCATCGACGCGGGCCTGGATCGGCGGATGGGTCGCGAACAGGTCGACGAAACCCTCGCGCGGATTGTCGACGCACATCTCCATCACCGCGGAGGTGACGCCTTCGAGTTCGCCGCGATTCTCGATCTTGCGCAGCGCGCTGATCATGGCGTCGGGATTCTTGGTCAACTCGACCGCGCCGGCATCGGCCAGGAATTCGCGCGAACGCGACAGCGCAAAACGGATCACCAGCGACAGCAACCAGGCCAGCGCGACCAGCGCGACCGCGATGATGATCGCGATCATCGCGCCGCCGGAGCCCTTGCGGTCGTCGCCGCCGCGGCCGATGCGGCCCCGCGAATAGAACATCATGCGGAAGAACAGTTCGGCGAAGAAGCTGACGGCGCCGGCGATGATGACGGCGATCACCATCATGCGCACGTCGCCGTTGCGGATGTGCGTCAGTTCGTGGCCGAGTACCGCCTCGACCTCGGCGTCGTTGAGCCGCTCCAGCAGGCCGGTGGTCACGGTGATGGAATATTGCTTCTCGTTCATGCCGCTGGCGAAGGCATTGAGCGCCGCGCTCGGCATCACCTTGAGCTTCGGCATCGGAATGCCGCGCGAGATGCAGAGATTTTCCAGCAAATTGTAGAGCTGGGCTCCTCTTTCCGCGTCACCTCGTGGCCGCCGGTGAGCGCATCGATCATGCTCTGGTGGAATTTGTAGGCGATCGCGATCCAGATCACGGTGCCGACGGTCGCCCACGGCAGCGCGTGCAGGAAATCGCGCCAGGCCGCGCGCAGCAACCAGTCGAGCGAGGCGTCGCCGGACAGCGCTTCCGCCATCAGCGCGCCGGCATAGACCATGACATAGACCAGGAAGAACAGCCCGATCAGCAGCGCGATCGAGCGCCGCCGATTGGACTGGATATGGGTATAGAGCCCGTAGGCCATTCCATCGTCCTCGGCCTATGGCGGTGCGGCCCTCCTCATAGGGCGGAAGGCCGCATGAATGATTAGAACTTCACGTTCGGGGCTTGTTCGAGCTGCGGGCGGTTTTCCGCCAGGTCGAAGAATTCCTTGTGCGTGAAACCGAACGAGGCCGCAAACAGCGCGGCCGGGAACTGCTCGATGCCGGTGTTGTACTCCTGCACCGCATTGTTGAAGAAGCGGCGGGCGGCTGCGAGCTTGTTCTCGATGTCGGCGAGTTCCGACTGCAATTGCAGGAAATTGGTGTTGGCCTTGAGGTCCGGATAGGCCTCGGAAAGCGCGAACAACTGCCGTAGCGCGCCGGTGAGCATGTTTTCCGCCGCGGCCTGCTGCGCCGGACCTTGCGCGGCCATGGCGGCGTTGCGCGCCTGCACGACGGCCTCCAAGGTGCCACGCTCATGGCTGGCATAGCCCTTCACGGTTTCGACCAGGTTGGGAATCAGGTCGTGGCGCTGCTTGAGCTGCACGTCGATGTCGGCGAACGACTGGTTGACCCGCTGCCGCATGGCGACAAGGCGGTTGTAGACCATGATGATCCACAGCACGAGCAGGACGACAATACCGAGAACGATCCAGCCGATCGACATGGGGGGCTCCTGTAAGGCGCAGAGGGCCTGGACAGCATAGTCCAGTACGGGTCGACGAAGGCAAGGGTGGCACAAAGGCGTCCCCGGCCACTGTGCGGGGAATTATGGCGGATTTGGCCATGGATTGCGCGGGTGAGAGTGAGGTCCCTGTGCGGGTTGTCCACATCGCGGTCCGGGCAGGTGTCGGGTCGCGCGCTTGGCCGTTAAGCTTCCGACGTGTCGCGGGCGCCTTCTTTGGAGTGCGTGGGCCCGGAACAGGAGAACCGGCATGGCAGCGGCCGCGCGCGCGCAAGCGCCGCAATTGATCGAGACCGACATTCCCGCCCGGCTCGACCGGCTGCACTGGGGCCGCTTCCATACCCTGGTAGTGTTCGCGCTTGGGGTGACATGGATTCTCGACGGGTTGGAAGTGACACTGGCGGGCGCGGTCTCCGGCGCGCTCAAGGACAGTCCGACCTTGCAGTTTTCCAATGCCGATGTCGGCTTTGCCGCCAGCGCCTATCTGGTCGGCGCGGTGCTGGGGGCGGTGTTCTTCGGCTGGCTGACCGATCGGCTCGGGCGCAAGCGGCTGTTCTTCATCACGCTCGCGGTCTATCTGGTCGCGACCGGGTTGACGGCCGTGTCGTGGAACCTCGCCAGCTTTGCGGCTTTCCGGTTTGTCACCGGAGCCGGCATCGGCGGCGAATACACCGCTATCAATTCCACCATCCAGGAACTGATCCCAGCGCGCTATCGCGGCTGGACCGATCTGGTCATCAACGGCTCGTTCTGGGTTGGCGCGGCGATGGGTGCGGCCGGAACGATTGTGCTGCTCAATCCGGACTACTTCGCCGTCGATGTCGGCTGGCGGCTGTGCTTCCTGATCGGCGCCGGGCTCGGCCTGGTGATCTTCGTGATGCGGTTCTGGATTCCGGAATCGCCGCGCTGGCTGATGATCCACGGCCGTGAACAGGAAGCCGAGGCGATCATGACCGGAATCGAGGACGGCTTTCGCCGCCACGGTGCGGTGCTGCCCGACGGCAAACTGCCGACCATCCGCCTGCGTTCGCGGCGTTCGACTCCGATCAAGGAGGTCATGCGCACGCTGTTCATCCACCAGCGTCAGCGCACCTATGTCGGCTTGAGCTTGATGGCGGCGCAGGCGTTCTTCTACAACGCGATCTTCTTCACCTACGCGCTGGTGCTGATCGACTTTTATCAAATTCCCTCCGACCAGGTCGGCTGGTATCTGCTGCCGTTCGCGGCGGGAAATTTCCTGGGTCCGGTGTTGCTCGGCCGGTTCTTCGACACCATCGGGCGCCGGCAGATGATCTGTTTCACCTACGCACTCTCAGGCGTGCTGTTGACCGGCAGCGGCTATCTGTTCGCGATCGGCGTGTTCTCGGCCGCGCATCAGACCATGGCCTGGATGGTGATCTTCTTCTTTGCCTCGGCGGCGGCGAGTTCCGCCTATCTTACGGTGAGCGAAACCTTTCCGCTGGAAATCCGCGCACTCGCGATCGCCTTCTTCTATGCCATCGGCACCGGGATCGGCGGCGTCTCCGGACCGTGGCTGTTCGGCGTCCTGATCGACACCGGATCGCGCTATAGCGTGTTCGGCGGTTATGTTTTCGGCTCGGTGTTGATGATCCTGGCCGCGATCGTCGTCGCGCGCTGGGGCGTGGCGGCCGAGCGCAAGCCGCTCGAGCAGGTGGCGCGGCCGCTGGCGGCGACGGACGATTAGTCATTCGTCATTCGTCATCTGTTGAATTGTGTGGCGCATGCGCGACAGCAGGTGCGATTCGTCCAGCCGGGGGGACCTGTCCGCTCGCGATTTCCGCGGCATGTCATCCAAGCGTCATATCGCCCCCCTAACTAGCAAAAGACGATAATTTGGCGTTTCGCGGGGGATTTCACATGTCACGTTTGTTTTGCGGCATCAGCCGCCACGCACTCCTTTTGTCCATTGTCGCGCTTGCCGCACCGCTTCCGGCCATCGCCGATGATTTTGTCGTTCCGGCCGGCACCACCGACACCAGCGCCAAGACGGTGACGGGCACCGACACCGGTACCGTCGAGGCCGGCGGCACGCTGGCGGTCGACGGCGACGCCATCAACTGGGAAGGACCGTCCGACGCGCCGGGCGTGACCATCAACAATTACGGCAACATCACTTCGACCGACCGCGGCATCGACACCTCGAACAGCAATACGCCGCGCAATCTGACCTTGAACAATTTCGAAGGCGCGCTGATTTCGGCGGACAGTGACGGCTTCCGGATCAATGCCATCATTGGCAACGGCACCGTCGTCGTCAACAACAGCGGCACCATCGTTTCCGCCGGCAGCCAGGCGCTCGACTTCGCCGGCAATTCATCGGCGGACGGCACGATCATCATCAACAACAACGCGACCGGCGTGCTGCGCGCGCTCGACAACAACGCGCTGTCGCTCGGTGGCGGTTCGACCACCATCAACAACGGCGGCCTTATCAAGTCGACGGCGAACGGCGAACGCGCCATCGAGATGGATACCAATCTCAACAAGGTGACGAATTTCGCGGTCTACAACCACGAAGGCGGGATCATCCAGTCGAACGATGACGCCATCAAGGTCGGCGGCAGCAACGGCGGCACGACGACCGGAACGTTCCTGATCGACAATGCCGGTACGATCCAGGCGACCGGTACGGGTTCCGGTCAGGCCATCGATTTCAACGATCTGGAATCACCGAACGCCACCATCACCATCATCAATCGCTCAACTGGCGTGATCAACGCCGACGACGCCGACGGTATCCGGCCGGGCGAAGGCGCGACCATCACCAATTACGGTTTGATCTATACCGGCGGTGAGGTCGGATCCGGTGAAAAGAGCGACGCCATCGATCTGCAAGGCCATAGCGGCACCGTCTACAACATGGCGGGCGGTAACATTTCCGGTTTCCATCACGGCATCACCACCGACGTCGACGTCACCGTCGTCAACGAGGCGGGCGGCCTGATCACCGGCCGTAACGGCTCCGGCGTCGGATCGGACGGCAACGGCACGGTGACGAACTACGGCATCATCACCGGCGCCTATGCCGGCGTCGGGGCCGGAGACGGCGACGGCGTCGACATCGATTTCTACGGCAAGGTCACCAATTACGGCACCATCCAGGGCACCGGCGCCGACGGCATCGAAAGCCGCAGCGAAGGCATCGCGATGGGCGGCGGCATCATCGAGAACCATGCCGGCGCGCTGATCAGCGGCGCCAACAACGGCATCCTGATTGACAATGGCGACGGCGGCTCGGGCTATTACGTCACTACCATCATCAATGCCGGCACCATCCAGGGCCTCGATGGCGGCGGCATCATCATGCGCGGCGACTTCAACGACGTGATCGAGAATTCCGGCACCATCTCGGGCATGAACGGCAGCGCCATCGACATGGGTGGTGGCGATGACCTTCTGCATCTGTTGACCGGTTCGAACATCGTCGGCCTCGCCGATGGCGGCGCCGGCACCGATACGGTGCGGCTGGATGGCGTCGGTTCGCTTGGCAGCACCGCGAACTTTGAAATCATCGACGTGGCTTCCGGTGTCTGGACCCTGACCGGCACGCACGATTTTCTGACGGGTACCGTCGAGGCCGGCGCCGAACTGTTTGTGAATGGCACGATCGCCGGCATCATCACGGTCGACAATGGCGGTCTGCTCGGTGGCAACGGGACGATCGGCGGGGCCGTCATCAACGGCACGGTGGCGCCCGGCAATTCGATCGGGACGTTGTCCGTGGCCGGCAATGTCGCGTTCGGTTCCAGCGCGGTCTATCAGGCCGAGATCAATTCCTATGGCGACAGTGACCGCATCGTTGCGACCGGCACTGCGGCGCTCAACGGCACGGTGGTCGTGCTGCCGGAGACCGGCAATTATTACGACGGTCAGAGCTTCACCATCCTGACCGCCGATGGCGGCATCAGCGGCAGCTTTGCCGGCGCCACGTCGGACTTCGTGTTCCTGACGCCGACGCTGGGCTACGGCGCGACCGATGTCACGCTGACATTGCTGCGTAACGGCGTCGACTTCGCGCGCTATGCCCGCACCCGCAATCAGTCCAACGCGGCCTTTGGACTTCAGAGCACCGGCCCCGGCAACGAGGCCTATGACACGGTGCTGTCGGCAACGTCGGCCGCCTGGCTGCCGGGGGCATATGACTCTGCTGTCCGGTGAAATCCATGCCAGCGCGGTGAGCGCGATGGCAACCGAAGCGGGGCTGGTGCGCAATGCCGTGCTCGGCCGGCTGCGTCAGCCGTTCGGAGCGGTTGTCGCCGCGCCGGCGCCGAACTATCCCACTAAGGCGCCGATGGCCCCGGTCGTGCAGCCCGACAAGACCTTTGCGGCCTGGATCCAGGGCATCGGCGATTGGGGCGAGACCAAGAGCGACGGCAATGCCGCCAAGCTTGATCATTCCACCGGCGGCGTGTTCGGCGGTCTGGAAGCGACCATGGCTAACTGGCGCGCCGGTATCGCGGGCGGCTACACCCAGACCAAGTTCAATGTCGATGACCGGTCGTCATCCGGCACCCTCGACAGCTGGCATATCGCGGCCTATGGCGGGGCGACGTTCGGGCAATTCGCCGCGCGGGTCGGCGGCGCCTATTCCGGTCACGATATCTCGACCGACCGCGTGGTCGCCTTCAGCACCTTCACCGATTATCTCAACGCCAAATACAGCGGCAATACCGGCCAGGTGTTCGGTGAAGTGGCTTACGATCTGGTCGCCGGCCCGGGTGTGGTGGAGCCGTTCGGCGGCCTCGCCTATGTGCACATCGCCCGCGACAGCTTTGCCGAAACCGGCGGGGCGGCAGCGCTGGCTGCCCAGGACCAGTCAAGCGCGATCAGCTATTCGACGCTGGGCGTGCGCGCCGAGCTCAAATCGACCTGGGGCGCGGCGACGGTGACCTGGCGTGGCGTGATCGGCTGGCAGCATGCCTTCGGCGATGTCGATCCGACGGCGCTGCTGGCGTTCCGGTCTGGCAGTTCGTATTTCTCGGTTGCCGGCGTGCCGATCGCCCGCAACAGCGCGCTGGTGGAAGCCGGCGTCGATGTCGCGGTGACGGAGACCGTCAAGCTCGGCGTCAGCTATGTCGGCGCGCTGGCTTCCTCGGCGCAGGACAACGCGGTCAAGGGCACCCTGCAGATCAAGTTTTGATCGCGCCGGGGCGTCCTGACCGGCGCCGCCGGGCGCCGCGAACATTTGCCGTCCATCTTCCCTGCTATTGCCGGGGCCGGGTTCGGCCCGCTAGAACTTGCGCTCGCGCCGGACCGGTCAGGTTCGGTCGGCACGGCCTCGCCAAATGGCTTGCAATGCCAGCGCGCAACGACAACGGGAAGGGACGCCATGAAGGGCAAGATCGGGCTCGAGGAACATTTCGCCATCGACGAGACGCTGCTGGACCCGAAGGGGCTGTTTCCCGACGACGTCTGGGCGAGTCCTGCACAACCGGCTGATCGAATTCACGACCGGCTGCGCTGATGGAGCCCACGGCATCGAGATGATGATCCTGTCGCTCAACGCGCCGGCGATCCAGAGCGATTCCCGATCCGCGCGCAAGGCCGACGCCGTCGCGCGCAAGGCCAACGATGTGCTGGCCGAAGCAGGTGCGCAAGCGCCCGGACCGCTTTCAGGGCGCTCGCCGCGCTGCCGATGCAGGACCCCGACCTGGCGTCGAAGCGAACTGGAACGCTGCGTCAAGGACCTCGGCTTCAAGGGCGCGCTGGTCAACGGCTTCTCCGCAGATCAAGGGCACCGACGGGCCGGTCTATTACGACCTGCCGCAATACAGGCCGTTCTGGGAGACCGTCGCACAAGCTCGACGTGCCGTTCTATCTGCATCCGCGCAATCCGCTGCTGCCGGATGCGCGCATCTATGAAGGCCACAACTGGATGATGGGGCCGGCCTGGGCGTTCGCGTCAGGAGACCGCGGTGCATGCGTTGCGGCTGATGGCGTCGGGCTTGTTCGATCGAACATCCGAACCAGAAGATCATTCTCGGACATCTCGGGCGAGGGCCTGCCCTACAGCATCTGGCGGGTCGACAATTGCAACAGCTTGGGTGTCGGGCCGGCACAATTACGCGGCCAAAAAGCCGATCGCGGAATATTTCTACAACAACTTCTACGTTACGACGTCGGGAAAATTCCGCACGCAGACCATGATCGCGGCGATGATGGAAATGGGCGCCGACCGCATGATGTTCTCGATCGACTGGCCGTTTGAAAATGTCGATGCGGCGGCGGAATGGTTCGACCACGCCACCATCAGCGAAGCCGACCGGGTCAAGATCGGCCGCACCAATGCGATCAAACTTTTCAATCTGAATTTGAAGTAGACATTGGACCTCATGACACCGCCCTCCCCGCAAGGGGAGGGCGCGTTCTGTCCCTGCTGCGCGCAGATGCTCAACCTGTTTGGATCGCGTTCGCGTGGATTGCTGAAATAGTCTCCACGATCAGTCCGGGGCGCACCGAATACAGGCTTCAACTCGCGTCGCGCAGCCGCACCGCGTCTTCCAGATCGACCGAGACCAGTTGCGAGATGCCGCGTTCGGCCATGGTGACGCCGAACAGCCGGTTCATGCGCGCCATGGTGATCGGATTGTGGGTGATGATCACGAAGCGGGTTTCGGTCGAGCGGGTCATTTCGTCGAGCAGATCGCAGAACCGCTCAACATTGTGATCGTCGAGCGGTGCGTCCACTTCGTCCAGAACGCAGATCGGCGCCGGATTGGTCAGGAACACCGCGAAGATCAACGCCATCGCGGTCAGCGCCTGCTCGCCGCCGGAGAGCAGCGACAAGGTCGCCGGCTTCTTGCCGGGCGGCTTGGCGAGAATTTCAAGTCCGGCTTCGAGCGGATCGTCGTGCTCGATCAGTTGCAGTTCGGCGGTGCCGCCGCCGAACAATTGCGTGAACAGCCGCTGGAAATGGCCGTTGACGACTTCGAACGAGGCGAGCAGCCGCTCGCGCGCCTCGCGGTTGAGGCTCTGGATACCTTGGCGCAGCCGCTTGATCGCCTCGATCAGATCGTCGCGTTCGGCGGTCAGCGTGGTGTGCTGGGTCTCGACTTCCTGCAGTTCCTCGTCAGCGCGCAGATTGACGGCGCCGAGCCGCTCGCGCTCGCGGCGCAGGCGGTCGAGCTTGTTCTCGGTGTCATTGAGTTCCGGCAATGCGGCGCCGGCTGCGATGCCGGCGACGCCGGCGACCTGTTCCGGCTCGACCTCCAGCATGTCTCGGATTTCGTGCTCGATATCGGTTATCCGGCGCTTGGCGCCTTCGCAGCGCTCCTCGGCTCGGGCGGCTTCGGTGCGGGCGGCGCCGGTAGCTTCCAGCGCCGCACGCGCGGCGCGATCGGCTTCCGCGAGCGCGCTCTCGGCCGTGGCCAGCCGGTCGGCGTCGGCGCGGCGCGCGGCCTCGGCGACCTCGATTTCGCTGATAAGGCCCTGCCGCTTTTCGGCGAAAGCCTGCGGTGTGCCCTCCAGGCTGGCGCGCTCGGTTTTGGCCTCCTCGATCCGGGTGCCGAGGGTGCCGATCTGGGTGTTGGCGCCGTCCTTGCGGGCGCTCCAATCCTGCCGCTCGCTGTCGATGGTCGCCAGCCGGCGTTCCGCCAGTTCGATCTCGCGCGCGAGTGCCTGGGCTTCGGCGCGCACCTCGGCATGGCGGGCGCGATGGCCTTCGACTTCCTCGCGCAGGGTGGAAAGCTGCTGCTCGATGTCAGCGGCCGGTTGAAGTTCGGTGAGCGCGGCCTCGGCCGCCGTGCGGCTGGCGGCGGTCTCCGCCTGGTTGGCGGCCAGCCGGGTCGCGGCTTCGGCAAGCGCGGAAGTGCGTGCGACCTGCCGGCTGATTTCGCGTTCGGTGTTGGCGTGGCGGTCGCGGGCGGAGGCGGCCTCGCGCTGGCGGTCCCGCAACAGGTTGCGCGCGGCGGTTTCCGCTTCGGCCGCTGCGGCTGCTTCGGCCTGCGCCTGGGTGACCGCTTCGCGCCGCTTGTCGAGGTCGGTCTTGGCGGTTTCCAGTTCCGCCTCGATGTCGGTCAGCCGGTTGCGGCCGGCCAGGCGGCGCGCCGCGCCGGTCGGCGCGTGCGCGGAAACCGCGAAGCCGTCCCAGCGCCACAGATCGCCGTCGCGCGAAACCAGCCGCTGGCCGGGCTTGAGCAGCGGGACGAGGCGGGCGGCGTCCGCCGCCTCGATAACGGCAATCTGCGCCAGCCGTCGGGCCAGTTCCGGCGGTGCCGTGACGTAGCGCGACAGCGGCTCGGTGCCTTCCGGCAGGGTCGGATCGGTTGGATCGACAATGGCGCCGGCCCAGCGCATCGGCGCGGTCGGGTCGACCGGGGCTTCCAGATCGTCGCCGAGCGCGGCGCCAAGCGCGGCCTCATAGCCCTTCTCGACCGCGAGGCTGTCGATCACCGACGGCCACAGATTCTTGGTGTCGACATGCAGCAGCTTGGCGAGTGTCTTGGCTTCGGTCTCGAGCCGGTGGGTCTTGCGCTCGGCTTCCGTCAGCGGCGCGCGCGCGGCATCGAGCCCCTGGCGGGCGGCGGAATGGGCCGCTTCGGTGCGCAGCGCGGCAGCCTCGGCATCCGCGATCTGCTGTTGTGCCAGTTCCACTTCGGCGGAGAGCGCGTCGAGGCTCGGGCGATCGGCACCGCCGGATGTCAACGCCTCGCGCTCGGCCTCGATACCGGCGATTTCGTTGCCAAGCCTGGTCAGGCGCTCGTCGTGATTGCGAATTTCCGCCTGTAGCTGATTGCGGCGTGCCGTGAGGTCGGCGGCGGTCCGGGTCAATTCGCCGTAGGACTTTTCCGCCGCCTCAACCTGGGTTCCGGTTTCGCCGAGGCAATGGTCGGTGCCGGCGCGGCGCTGCTTGCCGGTTTCGACCTCGCGCTTGAGCACATCTTCTTCGGAGGCTAGGCGCGCGAGTGCTGCCTCGGCATCGGAGATCATGCGGCGCTCGCGGCCGGCGTCTTCGTCGAGTTGGACCAGCCGCATATCGAGTTCCGCCATGCGGTCGCGGGCGCGGGCTTCCTCGCGATCAAGAGTCTCGCGGGCGATGACGAGGCGCTGCAAGGCGGCGGCGGCCTTGGCCTCGGCGTCGCGCAGGGCCGGCAATTCGGCGGCAATCGTCGCCTGGCGCGTGCCGGCTTCGGCCTCCTCGCCGGTGCGTTCCGCCACCAGCACGATCGCCCGGGTCTTGGCCTGCTCGGATTCGGCCACTTCCGCATTGGCGGCGATCCAGCGCAGATGGAACAGCATGGCCTCGGCTTCGCGCACCTGCGCGGACACGGTGCGGTAACGGATCGCCTGGCGGGCTTGGCGTTTGAGAGAGTCGATCTGGGAGGCCAATTGCCCGATAACGTCTTCCAGTCGCTGCAGGTTGGTTTCCGCCGCCTTCAGCCGCAACTCTGCCTCGTGGCGGCGGGCATGGAGACCGGAAATTCCTGCGGCCTCCTCGAGCACACGGCGGCGCTGCTGCGGCTTGGCCTGGATGATCTCGCCGATCCGGCCCTGGTGAACGAGAGCGGGCGAGCGCGCGCCGGTCGATGCGTCGGCGAACAGGATCTGGACGTCGCGGGCGCGGACTTCGCGGCCGTTGATGCGATAGGTAGAGCCGTTCTCGCGCTCGATCCGGCGGGAGACTTCCAAGCGAATCCTCGCCATTGAACTGCGCCGGCGCCGTGCGCTCGGCATTGTCGATCGCCATCGCGACTTCGGCATGGTTGCGCGCGGGGCGGGTGCCGGTGCCGGCAAAGATCACGTCCTCCATGTCGGAGGCGCGCATCGCCTTGTAGGAGGACTCCCCCATCACCCAGCGCAGCGCTTCGACCAGGTTGGACTTGCCGCAGCCGTTGGGGCCGACCACGCCGGTCAGGCCCGGCTCGATCAGGAAATCGGTCGGTTCGACAAAGGACTTAAAGCCGAGAAGGCGAAGCCGCGTGAGCTTCATAGCCGGGCATCTCCAGGTCGCGGCAAGGCCACGCGAGGGAGCACGATTACCCCACCGCTAGCGATTCCACCATCGCTCGCGCCCAGATATTGGGTCGAGGGGTGCCGCATCGGGGCGGAGAATAAATCGTAGCGCCCGGCAGCGCAACACTTTGGTAACGTTTTCCAGACCTTAGGGGCCCGCACCGGCCGGCCGGGATTGGGCCGCGGCCGGCGCCGGCCGCGCGCCGAACCGAAAAAACCCTTATCCTGCCTTGAGATAGGGCTCGAGCTGCTTGTCCAGCTCTTCCGGCGTCAAGGCGCCTTTCACCATTTTTCCGTTGATAAAGAAGGTCGGCGTCGAATTGACCCCGAACTTCTCAGCCGCGCGCTGGCGGACTTCTTCCAACTGGTCGAGCAGCTTCTGATTCGCTAGGCAGTCCTCAAAGGCCTTCTGGGAGAAGCCGGCCTGCTTGGCGATTGCGAGCAGCGGAGGCAACGGCTGTTGGACCACCCAAGTCTGCTGCTGGTTGAACAGCGTATCGATCATTGGGAAGTATTTGCCCTTGTCCCCGCAGCGCGCCAGCATGAAACCGGCTGCGGCCAGTGGGTCGAGCGGGAACTCGCGGAAAATGAACCGCACCTTGCCGGTGTCGATATATTTCGATTTCAGGATCGGGTAGGTGGTCTTGTGGAAATGAGCGCAATGCGAGCAGGTCATTGAGGCATATTCGATAATCGTGACCGGCGCATTTTCGCTGCCCTGCACCATTTCGGGCAGGCTGCTGGGTGCCATCAATTCGACCTGCGATGGGTTCTGCGCGAAGGCCGGTTGTGTCAGGAAGCCGAACGGAAATCCGGCACTCGCGGCACCGCCCGTCAAGGCAAGCGCGCCGAAAACAAAGTCGCGGCGATTGATATTCAAGGGAAACTCCGTGTGCTGTCCGCGTCGCCCGCGTTCGAGGCTCCGCTGTTCCTTCAGCGGTCGATCCACCGCGGCTGGGATAGTCCTAGCAGTGCATTGTGGCAATGGCGGACACGGCCGCCAAGCCGGCAAGAGGTCACGTCCGCTTGATGGCGGCGCCGAGGCGTGCCAGCGCCTGACGCAGATCGTCGTTGGCGATCGCAGTCAATTGCGCGGCGACGCGTGCGGTTTCCTCCGGTGAGGGGCCCGGCGGCGGTTTGCGTTCCTTCGGTCGGCTGAGCGGGGCCTGGCGCAGCGCGATGCGGCCGACCGCCTGCCAGCCGAAGAAGCGATTGACCCGCTCGAGAATGACATTGGACTGATGCTGAATTTCGATAGCCGCCGGCCCCTCCGCACGCAGAACCAAGGTTGCCGGTTCCGCCGCTTCGTCCTCGCGCGTCCGCTTCCAGAGAATGCGGATCGGCTCGGAATGCGCGGCGACGTCGGTGCCGACAATCTCCGGCCAGCGGCTCACCAGTTCGGTGGAGGCAAAGCCCTGCTTGGCCAATGCGGCCGACAGTGTACCGCCGACGATGGTCGATAACGGCTTGGCAAAGGAACGCCTGGGCTTGTTCACGGCTGGGTGCTCTGGCATCGATCGGTCATGACAATAACAGCCGTTTCGGCGCAAAAGAAGCCGCGGAAAAAAAAGTCAGTGTTGGCGGCGACCGGGAACCGCACAGCGCCGCGCGACATTGACCGGAACGCGGCGGGCGCGGGCGCGGCCGCGCTGCTGGTCTGGTACGACCGCCACCGCCGCAAACTGCCGTGGCGCGCCGAGCGTGGACAGGTTTGCGATCCCTACCGGGTCTGGCTTTCGGAAATCATGCTGCAGCAGACGACGGTGAAGGCGGTCGCGCCTTACTACGCGCGCTTCCTGGAACGCTGGCCGGATGTCGCGGCACTGGCCGCGGCGCCACTCGATGACGTGCTGCGGCAATGGGCCGGGCTCGGCTATTACGCCCGCGCACGCAACCTGCACGCCTGCGCGCGCGCCGTCGCCACCGCGCATGGCGGGCGTTTCCCGGACACCGAGGTGGGATTGCAGGTGCTGCCGGGGATCGGCGCCTATACCGCGGCGGCGATTGCGGCGATCGCGTTCGACCGACCGGTCGCAGCCGTCGACGGCAATGTCGAGCGGGTGGTCACGCGGCTGTTCGCGATCGAGCAGGAATTGCCCGCCGCCAAGCCCGCGATCCGCCAGGCGACGCAAGCCTTGGTGCCGCGCAGCCGCGCCGGCGATTTCGCGCAGGCGCTGATGGATCTCGGGGCGACGATCTGCATGCCGAAGAAACCGGCCTGTTCGCTATGCCCGTGGGCGGAGCCGTGCGTCGCGCGGCGCCGCGGCGATGCCGAAAGCTTTCCGCGCAAGGCGCCGAAGGCGAATGGCAAATTGCGGCGTGGCGCGGCGTTCGTGGTGGTGCGTGCGGATGGTTGTTTGTTGGTACGGGCACGTCCGCCCAAGGGGCTGCTGGGCGGCATGACCGAAGTGCCGACCACCGACTGGAGCCATGATTTTGATGACGGTGATACGCTGCAATCTGCGCCGCAGCTCGGATCAACAAAAAAGCGCGGTATGAGATGGCAACGCGTGCCGGGTGTGGTCAGCCACACCTTCACGCATTTTCCGCTGGAACTGATAGTCTATCGAGTCGAAGTGCCGGCCCGCGTCGCGGCGCCGGCCGGAACGCGGTTTACACCGCTGGCGGATTTGGCGGACGAAGCCTTGCCAAGCCTGATGCGCAAGGTCGTCGCGCATGCCTTGAGTGGATGGAAATTTTAGACGTTCATTTCCGCGCGGACTTCGGCGCGCAGTGCGTCGATCGACACCAGGCCGGTATCGGTTTCGACATGCCAGAAGGTCCAGCCGTTGCAGGCGTCGAGGCCCTGGGCCAGCGCGCCGATGCGATGGATCGAACCGACCGTACTGCCAAGCGCGACCGCGCCGTCGGCACGCACCAGCGCCGCGTGACGGCGCTTGGCGTCGACGAGGCGGGCACCGGCGTTGATCATGCCGCGCTCCAGCAGGCTTGCGAACGCCACGCGAGGCGCGCCACGTGCGGTCATGAACGGCGCGAGCGTGTCCTCGGGCAGCGGTTCGACCGCCGCGATGCGTTGTTCGGCCGCCTTGGCATAGGCGGCGTCGCGCTCGATGCCGATGAAGCGGCGCCGCAGGCGTTTGGCGACGGCGCCGGTGGTGCCGCTGCCGCTGAAGGGATCGAGCACCAGGTCATCCGGGCGCGAGGCGGACAGGATGGCGCGCGCGAGCAGGGCTTCCGGCTTCTGAGTCGGATGCAGCTTGCGGCCGTTGCCGTCCTTCAAGCGCTCTTCGCCCGTGCACAACGGCAAGGTCCAATCCGAACGCGCCTGCACATCGTCGTTGCCGGCTTTCAGGGCTTCGTAGTTGAAAGTGTAGCCCTTGGCGCCGGATTCGCGCGCGGCCCAGATCAGGGTCTCATGCGCATTGGTGAAACGGCGGCCGCGGAAATTCGGCATCGGATTGGTCTTGCGCCACACCACGTCGTTGAGGATCCAGAAGCCGAGATCCTGAAGGATGGTGCCGACACGGAAAATGTTGTGGTAGGAGCCGATGACCCAAAGCGTCGCGCTGGGCTTCATGACCCGGCGGCAGGCCAACAGCCAGGCGCGGGTAAACGCATCGTAGGTTTCGAAGCTGGCGAACTTGTCCCAATCGTCATCGACGGCATCGACGCGGGAATCGTCCGGCCGTTTGAGGTCGCCCTGGAGCTGCAAATTGTATGGCGGGTCCGCGAAGACGAGATCGACGCAGGCAGCCGGCAGCTTCGACATCTCGGCGACGCAATCGCCGATCAAAATATTGCCGTTGACGGAAGGTTCAAGAGAAACGCGGGGCGTCTGACGAGACGCCCCGCGACGCGGTACACCCATGGACTCAGAACTCTGATCTTGGTGACGCGGCCGGTGACGCGGGACCTACAACCGACTGATCGGCATGATGGCCTGCTAAGGTAAAAATCGACTTAATCGCCAAATAAAAATTCGTGGCTTCATGGAATCCTTTTGGCGTTGGTACGATTGTTTGCGGCCTATAGCGGATGTCGATCTAAAGGGCATAATGCCAATACAGCGGAAACGTATTGATGTCGCCGCAGCGCGGTATTGTGATAAGCGGAGCAATGCCGAGCCGGATAGACTTCGCGTGCGGCCTCGGCAATGATCGGTTAAGGTTTTTTAACGTGTGCGGCGACGGACGGAGAATGCGCCATGCGTTGGGATGAATTGCCACGCAGCGATAATGTCGAAGATCGGCGTGGCGACAGCGGCGGCGGCGGTTTCCGTATGCCCGGTGGCCGGGGTGGTCTCGGTATCGGCACGGTTGTTGTTCTCGGCCTGGTGGGCTGGGCGCTCGGCATCGATCCAAGGCTGTTGATCGACGGCGCGCAGGTGATCTCGGGCAGCGGTTCGCAGTACCAGGCGCCGGCCAGCAAAGGCAAAGCCGGAACGCCGTCGGATCAGATGGGACAGTTCGTCTCGGCGATTCTCGGCAGCACCGAGGTGCAGTGGAAGACGATCTTTTCGAAGGCCGGGAAGAACTATCGCGCGCCGACCCTGGTGGTCTACAGCGGCGTGACCGGTGCCGCGTGTGGTGCCGCTCGCAATGCCATGGGCCCGTTCTATTGTCCGCCGGACAAGCGCATCTATCTCGACACGACGTTCTTCCGCGAGATCGAAACGCGTTTCAAGGGTTGCGACGTCGGCAGCAAGAGCTGCCAGTTTGCGCAAGCCTATGTGATCGCGCATGAGGTCGGGCATCACGTGCAAAATGAACTCGGCATTCTGGACAAGGTGCAGGAGGCGAAACAACGCATGAGCTCGGCACAGTCCAATGCGTTGCAGGTGCGGGTCGAGTTGCAGGCCGATTGCTTCGCCGGCATTTGGGCGCACTTCTCCAATGAGAAGTGGAGCATCCTCCAGCCCGGCGACGTCGAAGCGGCGATGCGCACGGCGGCGGCGATCGGTGACGATACCTTGCAGCGCAAATCGCGCGGTTATGTGGTGCCGGATTCCTTCACGCACGGCACATCGGAGCAGCGGCAGCGCTGGTTCACTGTCGGCCTTAAGACCGGCAATGTGTCGAACTGCAATACGTTCAAGGCGCAACAGCTCTGATGGCTGGCATCGACGAGACCCGCAATTTCATTCCGTTGAAAATTGCGGTGCTGACGGTCTCCGATACGCGCGCGCTCACCGACGACAAATCGGGCACGACCTTGACCGAGCGATTGCAAAAGGCCGGGCACATTCTCGCGGATCGCGCCATCGTTACCGACGATGTCGAGAACATCCGCGTGCAGGTGCGGTCCTGGATTGCCGACCCGGCGGTCGACGTCATCATCACCACTGGCGGCACCGGCTTTACCGGCCGCGACGTGACTCCGGAAGCGATCGAGCCTTTGTTTGAGAAGCGGATGGAAGGGTTTGCCACGCTGTTCCTGATGGTCAGCGTGCAGAAGATCGGCACGTCCGCGATCCAGACCCGCGCGACTGCCGGTGTCGCCAATGCAACCTATGTCTTCTGCCTTCCGGGGTCACCGGGCGCGTGCCGTGATGCCTGGGACGAGATCCTGTTGCATCAGCTCGACTACCGTTACCGGCCGTGCAATTTCGTCGAAATCATGCCGCGGCTGGACGAGCATCTGCGGCGGGAGAAAGCCAGGGGCGCGACAGTCTAGGGCATTTCCAGGCGATACCGGTTCGCTGTCCGGAAATGCGACAAAAAAACAAGATAGAGCGCTTTCGTGATTTTGTTTAATTTGAAAGCGCTCTAGGAGATCGCTGCGGCGTGCGGCGCGAATTGCGAACGATTGCTCGAAATCAAGACGGCGCGCGTCGTGATGCGTTAAAAGCGCAGGCGAGCGCTGACGAAAGCGCATCCAATCTCCGGTGCGTTGTAAAACTTTGTGGCTGATGTCCGCCGATCTCCTGTCCTGGCTTCCACTGCTGGCAAAGCTGTTGTTGACGGCAGCCATCGTCGTTACCGCGTCGGTGATTGCCGAGCGCGCGGGCGCGCTGATCGGTGGCCTTGTCGCCACGCTGCCGGTCACCATCTGGCCGGCCTATGTCTTTTTGTCACTCGACCATGACGTCGCCTATGTGGCGGCCGCCGCGCGCAGCGGGCTCGCCATCAACGCGGTCGCGCCGGTGTTCCTCCTGGTCTATGCCGTGCTGGCCAGGAACCGCGGACTGTTTTTGCCGTTCATCGTCGCGGTCGCATGCTGGATCGCGCTGGCGATGGTGGTGCGCTCGGTCGAATGGACCTTGCCGACGGCAATTCTCCTGAACGTGATTGTCTATCCGATCTGTCTTTGGATTGGCGGCATGATGGCGCGGGTGGAGATGCCGCGGCTGCGGCGTGCCTGGTACGATCTGCCCTTGCGCACCTTGCTGGTCTGCGCCCTGATGACGGCGATCCTGCAAACCAGCCTGTGGGCAGGACCGGCCGTGACCGGCGTGCTCGCGGTCTATCCGATTTCCAGCACCAGCCTGATGCTCATTCTGCATCCGCGAGTCGGTGGGCGGCCCACCGCCGCCGTGCTCATGAACAGCATGTGGGGATTGTGCGGCATCAGCTTTGGGCTCGCCGCGCTCAGTATCGCCGTCATACCGCTCGGCGCGGTGCCGGCACTCGCGCTGGCGCTGGCCATTCCCGTAAGCTGGAATCTGAGCGTCTGGTTGGTGCGACGGCGGCCGTCACGCGCGGTCAAATAGGCGTCGGATCAACATCCTTTGCCCGCCTACGTCGATGGCAATTCGCTGCGATCGAGGGATTCGCATTTCAGCATCACGATCCGGCGCCCGAGCGTGCGCATCAGATCGCCTTCCGGTTCTGCGCTGTCGCTGCGGTGGCCGCCGAGTTCGTCATAGAGGCGTTTGCTGATCAGCAGACCCTGCTGCGGCTGCGGGCGGGCACCGAGGGCGAGCCGCAATTGGAACAGCGCCTCGGCCCAAGCGCTTTGCGATCGGCTTGGCGCGGACGCCGGCCGAAAGGTAGCGGCCTCGGCCGCTGTCCCGTTCTGGTCTTCCATGAATCGGCCGGTCGCTTCGACCCAGACCGGGTCGAGGATCATGCCGGGCCGCAGGAACAGAAGCCACGGCGCGCGGGCGGCCGCCGCGCCCGCCATCAGCCGGGCGGCAAGCGGCTCGCTCGATGTGATGATCTGGCAGCCTGCGATGTCGGCGACCTTCTGGGTGTCGTCCTGGGAATGACCGTCGACCACAATGACTTCGCGCACGATTCCGGCCGCCGCACCCGGCACGAGCGCCGACAAGGTGCGGACCAGAGCCCGTTCGCTGTCCATTGTGGCGATTACGACACTCAGCATCGGCTGCAATCCCGGAACGCTATGGTGGTCTCGATAATTTCGCGGCCACCATGGCCAGGAGCCGTGCCGCTGGCAATATGTCAGCGTTCCGCAGGACGGTTCAATCTATTCGGCCGGGCCGCCAAGATGGCTGAATGCGTCAGTCGCGATAGCGGTTGTCGTAGCCGCGATCATCATCATAGCGACGATTGCCATACGGCTGTTGTTGCCGCTGTTTCGAACGGTAGCGGGGATTTCGCTGGCAGTAGCCGCCGACGCCGGAGACCGCTTCGAGGCATTGCTCATAGGTATAATATAGGCAGTAGACGGTGGTTTGATCCTCGACCGAACACCATGCCTGTTGGGCACTGCTCAATGTCGTGCCGGATAACGTCGCGATCATGATGGCGACCAGGAACATCAAGGTCCGCATCGTGGTCCTCCCTTGCGCGTCACGCCGACCAGCCGTTGCGTGTTCGGTCAGACGGCGCGGACAAATGGCCTGCAGACTGGGCCGATTGGCGGAGGCTAAGCCCGCCGACGGTGACCAAGTCTGTCCTAGTTCGGCGGCGGCGGATAGCCGCTGTTGTTGTTGCGGCGGCGGTTCTGTTTCCACCGCGGCTCCTTGGTGGTGTAGAAGCCCTTGTTCTGCTGGCAATAACCGCCATCGCCGCGTGAGGTCGCCAGGCATTGCTGCTGAGTGGCATAGGCGCAGTTGGTTCGGCCCGCGTCGTCGACCAGACACCACGCCGCCTGGGCGCTGGCGCCGTCCTTGCCCGCGACCGTGGCCAGGACCAAGGCCCCCAAAAACAGCGCAATCCGCATTCCCGTTCTCCTGTGGGCGTCCCCCAAATTGGCGGCGCTAAACGATTTCCCGTTGCTTACCCTCTCGACCGGCGCGCGAACAGAGCCAGAATGGTCTGCGAAATCAAAGCGCTTCAATCCTTCAAATTGTTCTTGTTTTGTTCTATCTTTCAGGCTAGAAATTCGGCCATGCCCGCTTCACCTGCCGCCCTCCGTCGTCCGCCAGTGCCGGTGCCCTCCGCGCCGGCGGACGGCGGCGTGGGAACGGCAGTGGGTGCGGAGCGCCGGCGCGGCCGTTCGGCGCAATCGAATGCGTCGGGACGCTATGAGGCGCTGGCGCGGGTGGCATTCGACGACGGCTGGCAGAGCCTTGACGAGCTGCCGGCGTTCAAGACAGAGGTCACGGTCGACACTAGCCGCAAGATCATCACCCGCAACAAATCGCCCGACATCGGTTTCGACCGCTCGATCAATCCGTACCGTGGCTGTGAGCATGGTTGCATCTATTGCTTTGCCCGGCCGACCCACGCCTTTCTCGGGCTGTCGCCGGGCCTGGATTTCGAATCAAAACTGTACGTGAAGCCGGAGGCGCCGGAATTGCTGGCGCGCGAATTGTCGGCACCGAACTATGTTCCGCGGCTTATCGCCATCGGCACCAATACCGATCCGTATCAGCCGATCGAGCGGCAATATCAGATCATGCGCCGTATTCTGGAGGTTCTGGAGAGCGCCGGACATCCGGTCGGCATCGTCACCAAGTCGGCGCTGGTGCTGCGCGACCTCGATATTCTTTCGCGAATGGCGGCGCGCAAGCTCACCAAGGTCGCGCTGTCGGTCACCACGCTCGATCCGACGCTGGCGCGGGTGATGGAGCCGCGCGCGGCGACGCCCGCGCGGCGGCTGGAGGCGCTGCGCCAATTGACCGCGGCGGGCGTGCCGACGGCGGTCATGGTTGCGCCGGTCATTCCGGCCATCAACGACAGCGAGATCGAACGGATTCTCGATGCCGCCGCCGCCGCCGGCGTCAAGGAGGCCGGCTACATCATGCTGCGGCTGCCGCTGGAAGTTAGCGATCTGTTTCGCGAATGGCTGATGGCCAATTTTCCCGACCGCCGCCGCCATGTCTTCAAGCTGGTACGCGAAATGCGCGGCGGCAAGGACTACGACCCGACCTATGGCGCGCGGATGAAGGGAACGGGCCCGGTCGCCTGGATGATCGGGCGGCGCTTCGAGGTTGCTTGCGAGAAACTCAAGCTCAATGCCCGCAAGACTAAGACTGTCGACCGCGCATTTCGTGCCACCGCGGCGCGGCCCCGAGCAGCTGAGTCTGTTTTAGTATTGCCTTTTGATCCTTCTGCCGCGGGAGTTTGTCATGACGGTTTCGCCTTCGTTGCGTTTATCTGTCGTCACGCTCGGCGTTGCCGACATTCGCGCCAGTCTCCGATTTTATTTGGCGATGGGTCTTTCCCGCAAAGTCAGTGCGACCGGGGAGGCGGTGGTTTTCTTTGACGCCGGCAATGTCGTGCTTGCGCTTTATCCATGGGGGCAGCTTGCCGAGGACGCCCGCTTGGCCGAGCGGCCCCATCCGGTCGCGTTCCGTGGTTCGACGTTGGCTTGGAATTGCGGCTCAAACGATGAGGTCGATGTGGCGTTGGCGCGGGCGGTTGCCGCCGGCGCGCGGCTGCTGAAACCGGCGGAACCGACAGGCTGGGGCGGCTATTCCGGTTACTTCGCCGATCCAGACGGCCATCCGTGGGAAGTCGTGCATGCCCCAATGTTTGCGTTGGGAGCGGACGGGCGTTTGGTGCTGTCCGATTGAGCGGCGACTTTTCTGTCCCGCGTGGCTTGGCGGGGTCATTCGACGGGTCCGCGGTCTGTGGGGCTGCCATTGTCTGGTATGGCTTGTCTCAGCCCTGTGACCCGCGCACCATCGGCCGCGATAAGTCGTGCCTCTTCGCAAGCGACCGGGCGGCTGCCGCTCGGCGACGATGATATCGCGCCCGACCTTCGCGCGTGAGCGCGCGGCGGCCAGGCGCGGAGTATTTCCGGTCGCCGGCTGCGATGAGGCCGGGCGCGGACCGTTGGCCGGGCCGGTGGTGGCGGCCGCCGTGATCCTCGATCCGAAGCGCGATTCCGCGCGGCCTCGATGATTCCAAAAAGCTCGAGCCGGGACCGGCGGGAAGTGCTCTATGAGCGGATCTGCGCGCCGCGCCGATGTCGCGGTCGCCTTTGCGCCGACCGTGGCGCATCGATCGTGACAACATCCGGCAGGCCTCGCTGTGGGCGCTGGCGCGCGCGGTGATGGCATTGCCGGTTCGGCCGCGGCTGGTTCTGGTCGACGGCTGCGACCGGATCGACGCTGGCTGCGATTGCGAACCGGTGGTACGCGGGGACGGGCTCGTGCTTTCGATTGCGGCGGCCTCGATCGTCGCCAAGGTCACGCGCGACCGGCTGATGGCGCGGCTGGGGGTTGCGCATCCCGGCTATGGGTTCGAGCGCCACATGGGCTATGGTGTGCCGGCGCATGTTGCCGCGCTCGATCAGCTCGGGCCGACGCTTCATCATCGGCGCTCTTTCGCGCCGGTTGCCCTGCGGCTTGAATGGCGTCCGCGGAGTGCTGAACTTGAACGCGAGACCGACATTGTGACGTCATCATTGCTGCCGGAATAGTAACGTGACCACAATTGGGACCCTCGCGCTTCGATCGTCCGCGCCGACAATCTATTTCGTATCGTTGTTCATCGAGATCCTGCGCGTTCGGCCGGTGCAGGTGTTCTGGTTCGCCACGCTGTCGCAGGCGGCATTGTGGCTGCTGGTGCCGACCTTGTTCTACGCCTCGCCGCCGGGCAATCTGCCCGAGGTGCTCGCCATCGGGCGGGAATTTGTCGCCGGCTCCCATCAGGGACCGCCGCTGGCGTTTTGGCTTGCCGAGGCCGCCTATCTGATCACTGGTCACCGGCTGTTCGGCGTCTATCTGTTGTCGCAGGCCTGCATTATAGCGACCTATTGGGCGGTGTTTGAACTGGGCCGTCTGACGGTCGGGCTGCGTCATGCGGTGCTGGTGGTCCTGCTGATGGTCGGGATCTCGGTGTTCGCGGTACCAAGCCCCGAATTCGGACCGCAGATCTTGACCATGGCGCTGTGGGCGCTCGCGCTGCTGCACGGCTGGCGCGCGGTCGGTCTGGGACAGAGATTCTATTGGTATGTTCTGGCTGCGGACATCGTTCTGCTGATGGCGACATCGTCGGCGGCCTTGATGTTCATCGCGCTGTTTGGGCTGTTCATCTATCTTCATGATCGGGGACGCGCATTGGACGGCATGGTCGAACCGTGGCTGCTGGGGATCGCGCTGGTTGTCGCGCTGTTTCCGCACCTGGTCTGGCTGCAATATGCCGGCAGCGAGGTGATGCCGGCGTTGTCACGGCTGCGTAGTGCGGATGCCTACGACAACAATCTGCTCAACTGGCTTTGGCAGTTCGGCGGCCTTCTGGTCGTACATGCCGGGCTTCTGGTGATGGTGGCGCTGGGGACCGGCTGGCCGCGGCCGCCGCGGGAACCGGCGCCGGTGATCGAGCGATCCGCGGTTGATCCGTGGGCGCGCCGGTATATCTACTTTTTCGCGCTGATGCCGGCGGCTGCGGCCACACTGATTGCCGTGATCACGGGGCGGCCGACGCCCGTCGGTGGCACTGCGCCCTTGGTCGTGCTCTCGGGTCTGGTTGTGGTGTTGGCCGGCGGCGATATCATCAAGGTGCATTATCAGCGTCTGGTCGGTTTCGCCTGGTGCGGCCTCCTGATCGTTCCGCCGCTCCTGACCGCCATAATCATCATCATCGCGCCATGGACCTTCAGGCTCGATCTGAGAGTCTCACAGCCGGCCTATGCCATGGGGCAGTTCTTTGCCGACACCTTCGAACGGCGCACCGGCCGGCCCTTGGCGATCGTTGCTGGAGATCGGCAGACAGCCGAACTGGTCGCGCTTGGCGCGCCGCAGCAGCCGAGCGTGTTTCGCGATGCGATGCCGGAACGAACGCCTTGGGTGACCTGGGATGACGTCAAGAAGCACGGCGCGGTGGTGGTCTGGCCGACGACCGATACGGCCGGCGCGCCACCGGCCGCGCTCAAGGAGCGGTTCCCGGGTCTGGTTCCGGAGGTCCCGCGGGCGTTCCCCCGCCCGGTGCAGGGCCTCTTGCCACTGGTCCGTATCGGCTGGGCCGTGATCCGCCCGCAGGATCAGACATCGATTCCTCCAGCCGCGACGGTCAGGCCGGCGACGCCCGTTCAGCCGTCGGTGACGCCTGTGCCGGGGCCATCAGCGCCGGCCCCGGCGCGCTGATCGCGGATGCGAGCTCGGAGCGCTTTCATTTCAAGTCGAATCATGAAGGCGTTAAAAGTTACAGACCTTCCGATAAGCCTGCCACCAATCTCGGGTCAACCAGAGATTGGAATGATAAATGTGCAAGTCGGGTCAACCCGACTTGCAGCGGGCTTGACCCGAGGGATCATACGACAAACCAAGATATGAGATGGTCACTGCGATTCAATCTGCCTGAATTGCACTCTAGGCCATGCACGATAAAGGGGAGACTGTTTCGAATTTCGATGCGTGATCTACCCTTCTGACTGAAGGGAGGTTCGAAAGGCACGCTTCGGATCTGACGGATTTCGAATGGCAGGTGATCGGCCGCTGCGACCTACAAAGGTCTCGTGGCGGTGCCGCGGGTTGATGATCGTCGCGTTCTCGATGGCATCTCGTGGCGGCTTCGGACTGGCGCACCGTGGGACGATACCCCGAGCGTGACGGGCCGACGACGACGTGCTAAGACCGGTCTGTCTGGTGGCGCAAGGCGGGTGTGTGGAGCTGGACATCGGAAGTGGTCCAGCGGCTAACGACGTGGAGATCGAGATGATCGACTCCTCTTCCACCGCGTTCACCAGCAGGGGGCGAACGGGAAAAAAGGGGGCGATCCGGTCGCATGGGACACTCGTGCGGCGGGCTGATGACCAAGATCGATGTTCTCGTCGATGCCTGCGGTCTGCCGACGCGGCTCAAGCTCACCGAAGGCCAGGCGCATGAAGGGCGTTCGGCCGAGGACATGCTCGATGCCTTGGCGCCAGCGAGTATCTTTCTGGCCGACCGCGCCTACAATTCCAATGCCCTGCGCCTGAAGCTGGAGAAGCGAGGCATCTTCGACAACATCCGCCCAATGCCCAATCGTGTCTGCGTGCCGGCCTTCAGCAAGCGACTTTACCGCAAACGAAACCTCGTCGAGCGCTTCTTCAACAAGCTCAAACACTTCCGCGCCGTCGCCACCCGATACGACAAAGACCCAGACAATTACCTTGCCGGCATCAAACTCGCTGCAATCCGCATCTGGTTGCGATTTAATAAGTCGGTGACCTAGCGATACCCTCGCCTTCTTGCACCTTGCCGCGGAACAGCCAGTAGATGAACACGACATAGCCGAGCACGATCGGCAACAGCACGAGCGTTCCGACCAGCATGAACAACTGGCTGCCCGGGGCCGCGGACGCCTGCCAGATGGTGAGCGAAAACGGGACGAGATAAGGAAAGACCGAAATCACCAGCCCGGCATAGCCGAGCAGAAACAGGACGATGGCCGCAAGGAACGGCAGGACCTCGCGACCGCTATTGAGCCAAACCCAGGCGGCAAGCGCGACCAGCGCGGTCACGACCGGCACCGGCCAAAGGTAATAAATGTTTGGCGTTGAGAACCAACGCTCGCTGATGCGCTCGAACGCAATCGGCGTCCACAGGCTGACCACGGCCATGAACACCAGCACGATAATCAACAATGTCTTGGCCTGGTGACGCGCGCGGTCGGCGACCGCGCCGGTCGTTTTCATGACAAGCCAGTTGGCGCCGAGCAGCGCGTAGCCGGCGACGACCGCGAAGCCGCACAGAATTGCAAACGGAGTCACGAAATCAAACGCCCCGCCGGCATAGGTTTGCTCGCTGCTCACGGCGATGCCTTGCAGCAGGCCGGCCAGCACGAGGCCTTGACAAAAGGCGGCGATAGTCGAGCCGGCGGCGAAGGCGACATTCCAATAGATTTTGCTGGTACGGGCCACGGCGCGGAACTCGAAGGCGACGCCGCGGAAGATCAATCCAAGCAGCATGACGATGATCGGCAGGTACATCGCCGGCATGATGATCGCATAGGCTTTGGGAC
>CAWDZJ010000026.1:0-55136 GCA_963806815.1 uncultured Alphaproteobacteria bacterium
AGATCGCCGTCGATGACCGCAACCGGCTTGGCCTTGGGCTGTGGCATCCATCCACAATGAAAGCAGGGCTTGCCTGCCTCCCTGATCGAGCCGCATTGCGTGCACTCCAGCAACCGCGAGCCTGGATCGGCGCATATCCTGGCAGCGTGCGCTGGCGTCTCGGCCTTCAGGTCAGGATCGAGCGTCCATTCAACTCGGTCCTCGGCAAAGCCATGGTGAGACACGGCGCCGGAGTGGCAGAGGACGATGGCGTCTACCTTGCCCGGTGACGGCCGCAACACCCTGGCGGATCATTTGCCGATACAAACCCATTTGCTTGGTCGGTCGAGCCAGGATACAGCACCCGGCCTCGGGCATGTCCCAGCCTTCAGTGAGAACCATGCAATTGGTGACAACCCTGATGTCGCCAGAGGCCAACCGGGCCGACTGACGCATCTCGCTCGTCCTTTGTGTCGAACCGTCGATATGCTCACAGGTGACACCGGACGCCCGGAATTCGTCGCGGATGTGCACTGAGTGAGCGACGCTCGAAGCAAAGCAGACGGTTGGCCGGTTTTCGCCATGCCGGTGCCAATGGCTGACGATGTCTCCGATCTAATTTCGGCCGATCCATCCGCTCGGCGAGCTGGTTGGCCACATAGTTCCGGCCTGCGTTCGAACCCCTTTCAGGTCCGGTTCGCATCGCGCGTAGACGCGGGTTTTGACGAGGTATCCCTGCGCGATCAGGTCCGGAACCTGTGGACACTCGACGATGGCGTCGATATCCCGCCAGCCCGCGCCCATCTCCCCGGCAAGGCGTGGCCGTCAGGCCGATCAGGGTCGCACTGGGATAGGCATCGATGAATTCTGATAGCTGGCCGCAGGGGCGTGATGGCACTCGTCCACGATAATGATGTCGGCAGGCGGCAGCTCCATCACCTCCCGGCGGTGCGTGCGGTCAAGGTTGGACGCTGGCCACCTGCACCAGCTCGGCAGGTCGAGTCGGGAAACCGGCCTGAATAATCCCGTGCGCGATGCCGTGAGCCGTGCAGCTTCTGTAGTCTGCTGATGATCTCGCGGCGATGCGCCAGAAACAAAACAGCCTTGCCGCGAAGAACGGCGTTCTTGATGTCTCCGCCGCGATCACCGTCTTGCCGGCACCGGTCGGTGCGACGACAATCACCCTGCGATTACCGGCGTCGACTTCGCGGGCTAGTTCCGCGATAACTTCGTTTGATAATCGACGAAGGATCATGATGCGATCCTCCGGGGATTGGCGAGGCCCGCGCGGGCGCCGCTATGATTGTCGCGATTGCCTGCCGATAGCCATCATCCTTGATCGAGCCGTTTGCCGTCGCAGCCTCGATCAGGCGGATCCCGAACGAGTATGGAGTCCAGGAGGCCCGCAGCGACAATGTGGTGCAGGCTGAAGGCTCGCGCGATTCAGGGCGTGATTTCGGCTTGCCGGGGGTGCTTTGCGGGCGGCAATCACATTCGGCATCGAGCGCTGCCACGACCATAGCGCGATGCACGTGCCACGCGCGTCGGGGCGTTGACGCGATTTGATGAATTCGTGCGCCGGACCGCGCCGTAAACCGGTTCGCCCGCTCGGTCAGCAACCGGCGCTGGTACCAAGTCATCGGGCCGCGGCCTCCACTCGTATCGTCGGCCGCTTGGATGAATGCTCGGCGGTCCCAGAACGTAGCCGCCATCGGCCCGAACATCGAGGCCAGTGCCAAGCCGACCTGCCGATGACGGCACCGGCCGGTCTATCCTGAATACAGATGCCGCCCGCGTGCGGTCTGACGGTCAATGTCGGCGGCAATGCCGGGAGCTTGCCGAGCCGGCCGCGCCTTCGTCACCATCGATGTCGAGGACCAAGAGGCGTGATTAGGCCCGTGGCGATGCCGACGTTGTAGTTGATGTCGCCGCGCCACCAGCGACGCAGCGTCGCCGGATTGGTGGTCGCGTCTTTGAATCCGCGGCGTTGCCGGAACTTTGTCGCGCGGCTTGCAGGGAAAGACCGGCCAGCCGCGCGCGGCGTAATCAAGAACAATTGAGTAAACACTACTGACTTGCGAAATTGGTTGTGACAGCGTAGATTGAGGATGCTTTCCAGCACATCCATTATCAATCCCGGTTCCGCCCTTCGCACAAAGGGCGGTTCCGGCGCCGTTGTCATTTCCCAATTACGCTGCTGCACCAGCGCCGTCGCGCGCCTCGATCCGGCCGCGCTGCCACGCCAGGATTTCAGATTCAGCCAAGCCACCGACTTCTGCCCAAGTCGAACCGGGCGTGGAAATTGCCCCTTCGACATGAGTTCGTAGATCGTACTGGTTGGCAGCCCCGTCGCGCTTTCAACGTCGTTGCGACGCATGAACGTCTGAATTATATTTCGAACCTCCAAATAATTCCGACTGGAATGTGTCGGCATGGTCTGGAGGTAGGCATAGAAAAATTGCAGGCGAGGCAGGCAAGGCACGCTGCCTTCGCTGCTTATTTACTGATTATTTTTTCCGTCCGGCGGCCCTTAAAATCGTGTCCCGGCTCAAATCATTCAGGTGATCCGGAAGTGCGGCGTGTACCGCTTTCGCAAACTGTGTGTCGGTCATTTGATTCCGGTCGGGGACAGCGTCGCCGAAAACCTTTTTGATATACACATTGGCGATTGTTTGGGCCGGCTTTACGGAACGGCGGGCCTTGCGGGGTGTGGGGCTGGCCTCATCCTCGTCCTCATCAACTGGCAACCCCATCGCCTCGCGAATGTTGGGATCGACACGCGATCAACCCACGTGATGCCGGGGCCATACGGATTGAATTCGGTGTCAGGCTTTGGTTTCTTGGTCATCACGCCACCTCGTGGAGTGGCGTTACGTTGTCGCTAGAGGGGGCCGGTGTCGTCTCGCAATAGCGACTCCAGGCCGCCATGAGTTGCCGGCGCTTGTCGAGCGCGTCGCCACGGGGAATATGCGGCCTCGGATTTGTCTGCGACCACGTGCGCCAACGCGAGTTCGGCAATCTCTCGGGGGAAGTTCGTTTGCTCCTTCGTCCAATCGCGGAAAGATGAACGGAAGCCGTGCACGGTATAGCCCTTGCCAATCATCCCCCGAACCAATTCGAGCATCGCCTGATCGGAAAGCGGGCGATTCGCCTTCGCGCCGGGGAACACATATTCGCCCTCGCGTGGCAAGTCTTTCAATATTGCGATCGCGCGGTCCGTTAACGGGACGCGGTGGGCTTTACCTTTTGTCGTGCGCCGATCCTCGCCGCCTTTTGGTTTACTGTTGTCGGGGATCGTCCAGATTTTTGCGGCTAAATCGAACTCGCTCCACTTTGATCCAATAATGGCGCCTGTGCGGGCTGCCGTCAGGATTGTTAACTCAAGCGCGCGGGCGGAGATTCCATGCCTGCTGCGCAGGTCGACCATGAATGCGGGAACTTCGGCGTAGGGCAGGGCCTTGTGGTGTTGCGGCTTTGCGATCTTCGAACGCGCCGCGAGCATTTCCTTTAAGTGGCCACGCCAGCGGGCGGGATTATCTCCCGTTCGGTATTCCGAGACGGTAGCGAAGGCTAGGATACGTTCGATTCGACCGCGTAGGCGGCTGGCGGTTTCGGTCTTCGTCTTCCAGATGGGGCGCAAGACCTTAAGGATCAGGCCGGTGTCAATTTCGGCGACGGGCAGGTCCGTGAGCAGCTTTGCGTAGTTTGCAGGTGTTGCCCCCCACTGGGCCGCGTGCTTCTCGTTCTTCCAGCCGTCGCCGTGCTCGGCCAGATATTCTTCGGCGCATTGGCCGAATGTGACGCGGCGGGCGGCTTCGAGCTTGGCTTTCGTTCGGTCAGACTGTCGCTCATCAATCGGATCGCGACCGAGCTTCACAGCCTCGCGGGCACTCCGCGCCAAGTCCCGAGCCGTGGCCAGACCAATGGCATCGGCGGGTCCGAGACCCATCCAGCGGCTCTTGCCGTGAATTGGCGAGACGTAACGGTAAAGCCAGGATCGAGTAATGCCGCCGGCTTCGGCTTCCTTGACTTGCAAATAAAGGCCGCGCGCGGCGCCTTCGCCCTTGTCGCGGTGGTATCCCGGCGCGGAAATGCTGGCGAGTAACGGCGGTAATTTCTGCTTTGTTGCCATGGGGCGCTCCGATCCGGCAGACGTGTCTACCTACGTTTTCAAGTCGGAACGTACCGGAATTATTCGGAACAGTCTAGAAGAAAAACTATTGTGAAATGGGGACAAGTTGCATTTTCTGGAATGCACCGGAACGTGTCGGAACGCTATTTGGCGGCCTCCGTCTCCGCCAGTCCTCAGACCCGCTAGTGCAGGTCTGAGGACTGGCGTGGATGGGATATCGAACCCTCGAATTTTCCCATTCCTGAATCACCTTTTGACATCCCGCGATAAACGGCCTCAAGCCGGCGAAGGTCCGCGCCTGCCGGCTGTCCTATGGTATCGCGCGATAATCTCCTGAGCCGTCGTCTTGCGCCTTCCCCGGGAACCACCCTATAGCGACCCTTCGATGGCCTGCGTGAGGGAGCGCAGGGCGAAAGAACAATCGCTCCGGACCGATCCATGTCGAGTTGGACGCCTCGCAATCCCATTCAAGAGCTGATGGCCCTGTTTTCAGCCGGGCGTTTTGCCGAGATGGAGCGGCAGGCCAGGGCCCTGCACGCGGCCGCACCCGATCATCCGGTGGTCAATGAACTCTATGGCATCGCCGTGATGGCGCAATCGCGTCATGCCGAAGCCCTGGCGCTACTCGATAAGGCCGCACAAGGCCAGCCGGGCGAGCCGCAATTCTGGGAGAACCTCGCGCTCTGCCAGCGTGAACTCAGCGACTTTGTGGCGGCCGAGGCGAGCCTGCGCAAGGTGTTGGATATCCGGCCCGGGTCACCGGAAACGAAGACGACGCTGGCAAGCGTCCTGGTTTCGCTCAACCGGACGGATGAGGCGGAAGCGCTGTTGCGGCAGGTGATCGCGGCCGAGCCGCGCTTTTTCCCCGCATATACCAATCTCGGCAATCTGTTGCGTGACCGAAATCAACTCCCGACGGCCGAGGCCTGCTATCGCCAGGCGATCGCGCTCAACTCGAATGATCCCGCCGCGCACGGCAATCTCGGTTTGGTGCTCAACCAGGAGGGCCGCAACGCGGAGGCAATCGCCGCCGCCGAACGCGTGCTGTCGATCGTCGGAACCGCGGCAACGCCAGCCAACGCGGCGATGCTGGATCTTGCCGCGCTGGTGCTCAGCGGTGCCCGTAATCGCGGTGCGGCCAAGCGCCTGTTCCGTGCGACGCGGTCCTACAAGACGTCGCCGACGCTGGCCTTTGCGGCTCTGGTGGCCGCAGCCGCCACCTGTGACTGGGACTTCGCCGATGAGATCGTTGCGCAGTTGGGGACGGGGCCGGAGCCGGCCTGGCGGAAGCCGGGCGCGATACCGTTCATTCTGTTGTCGCAGCCGAGCGTGACGCCGCGGATCCAGTTGGAGGCCGCCATCGCCCATGCCGAGCGCTATGCGGTCGACGCCCCGCCAATCTACTCACCGCGCGTCGGTGAGCCGCCACGCGATCGTCTGCGCGTCGGTTACCTTTGTCGCGACTTTCACGGCCATCCCGTCGGACGTCTGTTCGTCGGTGTCCTCGAGGCGCACGATCGCAGCCGGATCGAAACCATTGCCTATGATTATTCACCGCGCTCCGACGACGGCATTCGATCGCGGCTTGAGGCCGGTTTTGAACGTTTCGTTCCGATTCAGGATTTGTCTGATGAAGACGCGGCCCGGCGCATGGTTGACGATGGATGCGACGTCATTGTTGACCTGACCGGTTGGGTCGAGGGCCACCGCAGTCAGGTGCTGGCGCGGCGTCCGGCTCCGGTCCAGGTTCAGTGGCTCGGCTATGCCGGAACAATGGGGGCGCCCTGGTTCGACTATATCGTGGCCGACAATGTGCTGATCCGGCCGGGCGAGGAGGACCGCTACACCGAAAAGATCATCCGGCTGCCGCATTGCTATCAGCCCACCGACAACACCAGAAGCATCGGACCGACGCTGGCGCGCCGCGACTATGAACTGCCGGATGAGTCGTTTGTGTTCTGTTCGTTCAATCAGTCCTACAAGATCACGCGCGCCATCTTCGATGTCTGGCTGTCGCTGCTGGCTGAAATAGACCGTTCGGTACTCTGGTTGCTGGCGATGGATAATGACGCAAAGGAGGCGCTGCGGCGACGCGCGGCCGGGCAGGGCATCGCCGCGGAGCGCATCATCTTCGCCCCGATGGTGGCGAGCGAGGACCATCTTGCGCGCCTCGGGCAGGCCGACCTCGCGCTCGACTGCTTTCCCTATGGCTCGCACACCACTGCCAGCGATCTGATGTTTGCCGGCGTTCCGTTGGTGGCTCTGGAGGGCGAGACATTCGCGTCTCGCGTTTCGGCGAGCATCCTGACCGCCGCCGGTCTGCCTGATCTCGTGACCAGGTCCGGCAATGAATTCCGGGCCTTGGCCGCGCGGCTGGCCCATGATCGAAAGGCCTTGGCGGCCCTGCGCGCGCGCGTGGTGAAATCGCGGCAGTCGCCGCTATTCGATGCCGTTGGATTTTCGCGGAGCATCGAAGCGGCCTGGTCTCAGGCCTATGAACGATACCGCGTCGGCCTCGTGCCCGACCATATCGATCTGGCCTGACGTTCTTTGGCATGACGAAACCTGACCGATTGTCAGGTGGAGGTGGACGCTTTGGGATCAATGAGTGCGGCCGCCTCATGGCTTGCCTCACCGCGCCTGATCTTATGCGCCCGTATCGGTAAATTCTGCCGAATCGTAATCAACCGCCACGGCCGGGAATTGCTGGTTTCGGTGGAGCTTTGCAGGCTTTGCCGGAGAATCGGACGGGCGCGCGACCTGGCGTGTATGATCCTGTAGTGCGACCCGAAAGTAATGAGAATGATGCGGTGGCGATGGCGTCGACTATGGTTAACGTGCTGAAATAAATATATATTTTGCAAAATTGATTTTCAATTTTAATGCACAATTTATTTTCGGGGCGTTCTGAGATGCGTGGTTTTAATGCAACACATGGCCGAAAACGGTCGGCCAAACCTGTGCGTTGGGCGGTTCATCGTTGCACCCTAGACCTCATACAGTAAGGTGATTTTGCGACGAAGGGGGGCAACCCTTAGGTCGCTCGGTGTTTCCCAACATCACGCGTAAAAACTACGTAATCTGAAATCTGCGTAACCAACGTGTTGCTGATGGGAAACGGGGTGGTATCGGGTGGCTTGGGGACCTTTCTAGGCTGGTGAATGCCTGGCTGAGACACATCCCTCCCACGACAACAACTTGGAGGTTTAAGAATGAAGATGGTGAAAAGTCTTCTCCTCGGCGCAGCAGCGGGTACCGTTGCGGTCGTGGGGGCACAGGCAGCCGATCTTCCCGTCAAGGCCAAGCCGGTCGAGTACGTGAAGGTTTGCTCGCTGTATGGGGCAGGGTTCTATTACGTTCCGGGCACGGATACCTGTATCAAGTTCGGCGGGTATGTCCGTGTTCAATTGGATGTCGGCGCCGGTAGCGGCGGTCAGGCCCGCGGCACAGGCAGCCAGGCGGCTGAAGGCCGCAATACCCGCAACGACACGGCCAACACCGACTTCCGGAATCGTATCGCGTTCGACATCGACGCCCGCTCGCAGACGGCCTATGGCACGTTGCGGTCCTATGCGCGCTTCGGTATGCAGCAGACGACCCCGGGCAATTCGGTTGGCGGCACCGTCTTCTGGGATCGTGCCTTCATCCAGTTCGCCGGGTTCACCATCGGTCACGCCGTGTCGTTCTTCGACATCTACGGCTTCGGTGGCGCCCAGTCGCTGCTGAACGTCCGTACCGCGGGCACTACCGGCGCGACCGGTATCACGATCTTTGCCTACACCTACCAGTTCGGCAACGGCTTCTCGGCCAGCATCTCGGCTGAAGACCCGACCACCCGTCAGGCGGGTGTCGTCAACTTGGACGACGTCGGCTTCCCGGTCTATTCGTCCTCCGGCAGTGTGGTCACAGACTCCTCAGCCTGGAGCAATCGTGGAACGGGCCAGCGCTTCTGGGACCTCGTCGGCCAACTGCGGTTGGATCAGTCCTGGGGTTATATCGGCGTGTCCGGCGCGTTGGCTGACTGCCAGCGGCGGCCTGTACACTTGTAATAACCCGGCCGGCGGCGGTGCGTCGGAATGGACGTTCTGCGGCAATCCGGGCAACAAGGTCGGCTGGGCGGCCAGTGTCGGCGGCAAGATCAAGATGCCGTTTGCTCCGGGTGAACTCGATCGGTGTGAACTTCGTCTATGGGAAGGGCGCCACGGGTTACGCCACCAACATCGGCCGCGCGTCGATGTATTCCAGCGATCCCGGCTATAACAATTCCGGTTGGGGCAGCGCTGGCTTCGGCGCCGTCACCTCTGCGGTCTACGCCGGCGGTTCGAACGTCGAGTTGACCACCGCATGGAGCATCAACACAGGCTACGAGCACGTGTGGAACCCGTCGTTCCGGCAGGTCGCGCATTTTGGTTACGTCAAGATCGACTACAACCAGAATGCCACCTACTTGATCTGCGGTACTGATGTTGGTAGCCGCTTTACAAACTGCAATCCGGACTGGAGCTTCTGGCAGGCGGGCCTGTTCAGCAAGTGGACGCCGGTGCGCGGTCTCGATGTCGGTGTCGACGTGTTCTACACCAAGATCAACACGGCGTTTGAAGGCTATGCGAGCCTGCCGTCGAACGGCTCGCGTCCGGTAGGCGACTATAAGATCGAGGATCAAGGCCAATGGTCGGTGATCTTCCGCGTGCAGCGCAACTTCCCTTGATCTCTTAAGCAGGGTTGGGGCGAACCCCCGGCAGCTAAGCTGCCGGGGGTTTTTGTTTGCGCGTTGCGCAAAAATGGCTTGCTGAAGCGGAATGACTTTTCCTCAAATCGCCATCACGCTCTAACTTTTTGTTTTTCGCGTGATCTATTCCAAAAGCCGGATCCCGCTTTTCGGGATCGCGTGCTATTGCCGCCGTGCCTGATCGCACCGGGCCGCGAATGCCGCGATACGGCCAATGGTGTCCGCATCGGCTAGCAGCGGGGCGTGACCCTGGCCGGGAACTTCGACGGAATCGAGCTTCGGATGTCCGGCGCGCATGGCATTGACCGTTGCCACGGATAAGATGTCGGAATTCTCGCCGCGCAGGACCATCAACGGGACATTGAGCAGCGAATCGAATTCCTTCCATAGGGCCGGCAGTGGCTTCTCGATATCGATCGTCTCGAGCGATTTGGCAAGTTTGACATCGTAGTCGGGTACGATGCGTCCATTTTTCTCCTTGAAGGTGGCGCGCGCGAATTGCAGCCAGTCGGATTTATCCAGGCTCGGGAACTGTGCACCGAACAGGCGCCGCAAAGTTTCCGCCGCCTCTTCGTAGCTCAGCGCCTGCGGCACCTTGCCGATATAGCTTTTGATCCGCGCAAGCCCTTTCGGCTCGATGACCGGACCAATGTCATTGAGCACTGCCGCCGCGATCGCCGCAGGCCTTGTGGCCCCCAGCAACATGATCAGCAATCCGCCCCGCGACGTTCCGATGAACAGCGCCGGGCCGACCCCGAGCGCGGTAATGACCGCAAGGACATCGTTGGTTTCGACCTGGAGGTTATAGTTCTCGGGATTGCGGTCGTAGTCGGATTGGCCGCGCCCGCGGGAATCGATCATGACAACGCGGCGCGGCCTTTGCGGATCGGTCGCAAGTTTGGTCGCCAGGGTATCGAAATCGGCGCCATTGCGGGTAAGGCCCGGCAAACACACGATGGGGACTGTATCGGTATGCTCTCGCCCAAGATCGCGCGCGTGCAATCGCAATCCGTCCTGAGTGGTAATGAATACGCTTCCATCTTTCGGAGAAGTCATGTGTCCCACTCCTCGATCGGTGGTGAAGAGCCGCCGTGCAACGCGTTGGGTTTGCGCAGGTTCGCCAGAGGCGGTCGGTTTGGTTGGTTTAGTCGGTCTTGCCTGTCCGGAACGGAGACGTCATTACAGCACGATCCAGGCAGGTTGCAGGCCCTTCCGGAAAAATTGTGCGATAAGTCGGGGCGTTTGAGGGGCCTTGAGTACGCGCGCGATCGGATACGGACTTGCGGTCAGTGTGGCGATGGCAAGCCACCAAGCATAAGGCCACACTTCATTTCCAGGTCGAACATGCCCAATGGCTATCCGGACCAATTCCAAGTGGGGCCAGCACTGCGAACGGCGGTTCCCAGCCGGGTATTGCGACCGCATCCGGTGGCCCGTCGTGCGTAAGACTGCTATGACCGCCTCCGGCATTGTTGCCGGTCGATAGCGCCCCGGGAGCCTTTGCAACATGGCCATCCGTGGGGCCGGGTGAGAAGGGTATTGAGCGTATGGACAACCGCAACATAGCGGATCCGGACTTCAAAAAGGCCGTTCAACTTCATCAGTTCGGAATCCTGCCGGACGCCGTGCGGCTATATCAAAGCGTTCTGACCCGCAAACCGGATCATCCGCAGGCACTGAACATGCTGGGCCTGGCCTACGCCCAGCTCGGCAATCTTCCCCAGGCCGCGACCCTGATCGAGCGCGCCCTGACCATTCAGCCGAATATCGCCGGCGCCCACGGCAACCTGGGTTCGATCCTGCAGGGCCTCAACCGCCACGAAGAGGCGCTCAAGCATCTTGAATTCGCGTTGGCCGCGGCGCCGAATGATCTGGAGACACTGAATTCGATTGGTGCCGCGCTGAGCAATCTTGGGCGGTTCGCGGAGGCGATTCCGCCACTTCAGCAGGCGGTGCAGGTCAATCCGGACTACGCCGAAGCGCACTTCAATCTCGGCAATGCCATGGCTGCTCTCGGGCGTTCGGATGAGGCCATCGCCAGCTACCAGCGGGCAATCCAAATCGATCCGGCCATTGTCACTGCGCATCTCAACCTTGGAAATGTCCTGCTAAACCACAATCGGTTTGCCGAGGCGCGCGAGAGCTATGAAAAGGTGCTGGCACTTTCGCCAGGCAATATGGATGCGCTGATGAACCTCGCGACCGTGTTGCAGAAGCACAAGCAGTTCGATGCGGCAATCGACATTTTAAGAAAGGCCATCGCTGCCCATCCCAACAACGCCAACACGATCTACAATCTTGCGAACACGCTGTTTGAAAAGTGTCAATACGACGAATCCGTCGAGACTTACGAGGCCGCCATTAAACTTGATCCGACCCTGACCGAAGCCCATATCGGTCTCGGCAACGCTCTGGTGGCCCTCGACCGGAACGAGGAGGCGATTCAATATCTCCAAACAGCGTTGAAACTGCAGCCGGGCAATATCGATGCTGAGATCAATCTCGGGATCGCGCTTGGCCGCCTTCTGCGCACCGATGAGGCCGTCAAACACTATCAGCGTGCCCTGGCAATCGATCCCACCCATGCCTTGGCGCACAAGATGCTCGGCCTGATGTATTTGGAGTTCGGCCGATTCGCGGAAGGATGGCCGCATCACGAATATCGCTGGCAGCAGGAGTCCGTCAGGACCGCAATGCGCCCTTATCCGCAACCGCGATGGCGGGGCGAGCAGGTGACTGGAACGCTGCTGACCTGGGGTGAGCACGGTCTTGGCGACGAAATCCTGTACGCCAGCCTGGTATCGGACCTGCGCGCACGCTGTTCGTCACTGGTGTTGGAGGTGGAACCGCGTCTGGTCGCATTGTTCGAACGTTCGTTTCCCGATGTCACGGTTGTGGCGCGGGGGGAAGCGCTTTATTCCGGCGACATCGACGTGCACAGTCCAGCGGCGAGTCTGTGCCAATATCTGCGGCCGGACCGGGATTCCTTCCCGCGCAACCCAGCACCATTTCTGCGGGCCGACGAGACCCGGGCGGCGGAATTGCGCAATCGGCTGACGTCGGATGGCAGGTTGGTCGTTGGTCTATCGTGGCGCAGTGCCAATCCGGTGGCGAGCAGGGCCAAGACCGCCCAACTACGCGACTTCGAACACCTCATGCGGCTGCCGGGTGTGCGCTTCATCGACCTGCAATATGGCGATACCGCCGAGGAGCGCGAAATCGTCGAACGCGAACTTGGCCTTCGCGTGGAGCATTTCGACGACATCGACAACACCAATGACATCGATGGTCTTGCCGCGCTCATCACAGCATGCGACGCCGTCGTCAGTGTCAGCAACACGACCGTCCACCTGACGGGAGCGCTCGGCCGGCCGGTCTGGGTGCTGGTGCCATATGGCCACGGCCGGATTTGGTATTGGCTCCGCGAGGGAGAACAGACACCCTGGTATCCGTCGGTTCGGATCAGACGCCAGGCGCGCCATCAGGCCTGGAGCGATCTTTTTCCCGAGGTCGCGCGTTCCGTTGCGGCCGCCCTGAAAATTCCACACGGTCGGGAGGCTGAAGGATGATGCGGCTCGATCGGAATTTCAGCGCTGATATTGCAGATCAAACAAACCGGGGATTGCAATCTTCATGACAGAACCGTTCCGAATCTTTATCGGATGGGACAGCCGTGAGCCGGAAGCCTATGATGTCGCGCGTTATTCGCTGCTCCGGCGCAGTTCGATTCCGCTCGACGTTCAGCCGGTCAAGCTCGAAAAGCTGCGCGCGCAGGGGCTTTATTCCCGCGGCGAAGACAAGCTCGCCTCGACCGAATTCACCTATTCGCGCTTTCTCACACCCACGCTTGCCGGCTTTCAGGGCTGGGCCCTTTTTTGCGATTGCGACTTTCTGTGGCTCAGCGATTTTGCCGGACTGATTGAATATACCAAAACACCGAAAGCGGTTTACTGCGTGCAGCACGACTACCGGCCGACCGAGACCACCAAGATGGACGGTGCGGTACAGACCACCTATCCGCGCAAAAACTGGTCGTCGCTGATGCTGTTCAATTGCGAGCACCCCTCGGTGCGCAAGCTCACGCCCGAGGTGGTCAATCGCGAAACCGGCGCCTATCTCCATCGCATGCAATGGGCCGCCGATGACGAGATTGGCGCATTGCCGGTGGAGTGGAACTGGCTGGAAGGCTGGAACGAGAAGCCCGCCACCGGCACGCCGAAGGTTGTACACTTCACGCGCGGCGGGCCGTGGTTCGCAAACTGGCAGAACGTTGACTATGGCGATCTGTGGCTCGCCGAACGAAAGGCCATGGAAGGCGCCGGCGGCGCGGCCTGATCATTAGTTCGTTCGAGTGCCGCGACTCAAATCGGCCTCGATCAGCAGCCGTCGATTGTCACCGAACTTCGCGCGGTAGACCTGCACATTTTCCATCACGCGCTGGACGTAATTCCGCGTCTCCGAAAACGGTATCCGCTCGACCCAGTCGACGGCGTCGACTTTCGGATCGCGCGGGTCGCCGAAACGCTGCACCCAGTCACGGACACGGCCGCGGCCGGCATTGTATCCGACAAATGAGAGGATGTACGAGCCGCGATAATCCTGGATCAGGTCACCGAGTTCAGCGGCGCCCATTTGGACGTTGTAGGCCGGGTCCTTACGCAGTCGCCTTACGTCGTATTTGACGTTGAACTTCTTGGCGATGTAGCGCCCGGCCGGCGGGGTCACCTGCATCAGGCCCATGGCGTTGGCATGCGAAAGCGTGCTCTGCCGGAAGGTGCTCTCCTGGCGCACGATCGAATAGACCAGGCTCGGATGCACCCGCGGCCCGATCGGCCGATAATTCGGGATGCCGACGGTGGGGAAGGCGTAATGCTCGAATGGCAGCCCGCGAGCCAATGCGGTCTTACCCAGATAAAGCATGCCGCGCGCATCCTTGTGCTTGGCAGCGACCTGCCCGAGGACCGCAAGCGTATCGATATCGGGATGATCGTTGCCGAGATCGATCAGCATCGGGACGGCAAGGTGTTCCTTCCCGATCTGATAGATGAGATCGAGCGCACGCACGACCTCGGATCGGGTAATGGCGCTCCGACGGTTCGGATTTGGCGCCGGCGGCGGATTGAGCCCCAGTGTCGTCAGGCCGAGCCGGGCGCGCGCAAGCTGTCCATAATAGGCGGTAGAGTAGCGCGCAGCCGCCTGGTAGTGAGAGCGCGCCTCGCCATTGCGGCCAGCGGCCTCCGCCGCGCGGCCCCGCCAATAGCCGGCGCGCGCGCGGGCTATCGGATTGGCGATGCCTTCGTCGATCCGCGCGAAGTGAGCGTACGCGGTTTTCGGGTCGTTGAGGAAGCGCAGTGCGATCCAACCGGCGGTGAACTGGCTCTCGGCGCGATAGTTCTCCTTGGTCGGGCGTACCGCATCGCGCGCGACGCGATAGGCTGCACGCGGATCGCCGATATCGAGCAGTTCGCGTGCCACCAGCCGCCGTTCGATCCACCACTCGTTTGTGTCGTGAATGGCGGTCGGATCGCGCGGTGCCGCCAGCATCAGTCGAGCCGCGTCCGGTATCTTGTTGGCGCGCCGCAGCCATTGAATGCGGCAGAAAATATAGCCGGGATCGCGGCGTGCCTGCTGCGGCACCGCATCGAGCAGAGCTCCGGCATTCTTGGCGCGTTTGTTGACGGCAATCCAGGCCTTGGCGATCGCAGGCGAGGCGCCGCCGGCACGCGCGGCCGCCCGCAGCGCGCCCGCCGTATCCTCGGCATAGAGGTGATCCTCCATACGGAACTTGTGGTCGGTCGCCGTCAACAGCGAGCTGAACTCGGCCAGAACTTGTCGCTCGACCGCCACGGAGAATCGTTCAGAGCGCCAGACATCGCGGACATAGTACTGCGCGCCGACCCGGTCGCCCTGGGCGAGCAGGGCGCGCGCGAGCGCTAGTTTGCCCTTGGCGGTCGTCGGCTTGTCCTTGGCAAAAAACGTACGCACGGTGTTCGCGCCGATCCGATCCTCCCAGAGCGCAGCTTCGGCGCGGCTGCGGAAAAGACCGGTGCTCGGCCAATCCGGATTGGCGGAGATGAAAGCGATATAGCGGCCGAACGGAACGTTGCCGCCGCGCAGGATCAGGTATTCGGCAAGTTTGCGGGCCAGAGGATCGGAAATCGTACGCTGGATGTCGGTCGCCGCCGACGGCCGGTCGGCGTCGATCTGCTTGATGGCCTGCTTCAAGGCGGTGATGTCGGCGGCCGATACCGCCGGGACCTTGGCGCTCGACGATGACACCATGGCAACGCGCATGGGCATCGGGGCAGGCCGTTCGGCTGCCGCCGGCGCAGGGGTCGGCAGCGGGACGTCAGCGGTTTTCAGCGCCGGAGCGCTCGCCGGACGGGCGCGGGGCAAGGGGACTTTGGCCTTGGCCGCATCCACAGGGCTCGTGAGCGGCCAGACCGAGATCAGACCGGCGAAGCCAATCATTCCCCACCGGGCATACCGCCGCGATGTACGATTCCGGGAGTACCCCAACATTTGCAGTCCCACCCGATTTAATTGCAGCTTTGTCCCCGAACGTTATTTATTTGATAATGTTGAAAAAAGACTAATTCTCGGTAGATTGGCGTTAATACAGCCTTGAGACGGCGAAAACGCGGCAAAAGCCGGCTTTTCTGCCGTTCCGGTCGGATCGGGCCTTTCATCCCGCAGACCAACTCGATATCTATGGCCAACACATATCAAATCGTGACCCCCGCGGGGAAATCCCGTCGATTCCAGCCGAGGACGATGCCATGACCGCCAAGACGAGTTTTCGTGGGTCCTTTACCGCGCTCGTCACCCCCTTCAGCAACGGTTCGCTGGACGAGCAGGCCTATCGCGGCCTGGTCGAATGGCAAATCGGGGAGGGCACCAATGGCCTGGTTCCGGTCGGCACCACAGGCGAGAGTCCGACCTTGTCGCACGAGGAGCACAAGCTGGCGGTCGAATGGTGCATCGACCAGTCCAAGGGCCGGGTCCCGGTGGTGGCGGGCGCCGGATCGAATTCCACGGCCGAGGCGGTCGAACTGTCGCGGCACGCGGAAGAGGCGGGGGCGGATGCCGTTCTGGTGGTGACGCCGTATTACAACAAGCCGACGCAGGAAGGTCTGTTTCAGCACTTCAAGGCGGTCAATGATGCCATCGGCATTCCGATCATCATCTATAACATCCCGGCGCGTTCGGTGATCGACATGTCGGTCGATACCATGGCGCGATTGTTTGAGTTGAAGAACATCGCCGGGGTCAAGGACGCCACGGCCAATGTGGTGCGGGTGTCGCAGCAGCGTGCCGCGATGGGACCGGATTTCAACCAGCTCTCCGGCGAGGATGCCACCGCACTCGGCTTCATGGCGCACGGAGGCCATGGCTGCATTTCGGTGACGTCGAACGTGGCACCGCGGCTGTGTGCCGAATTTCAGGCCGCCTGCTTGCGCGGCGACTACGCGGCCGCGCTGAGCCATCAGGACAAGCTCATGCCGTTGCATACGGCGCTGTTCATCGAGACCAATCCGTCGCCGACCAAGTACGCGCTGTCCGTCCTCGGCAAATGCAAGGACCTTGTGCGGCTGCCGATGGTGCCGGTCGGCGACAAGACCAAGGCCGCCGTGCGCGACGCCATGGTCCACGCCGGTCTCATCAATTAGTTGGCACGGCATACGTAAGCCGGGCTTTTGCCGGCCTTTGTCGCGGATTATTTTGGTCGCCCTATCAAGTTACCGCCCCGGCTCAGCTTTCGGACACGATGATTTGCATGAGCCGAAGAAGCCCGCGTCAGTTGCAGGTCTTGCTGGCACGCCGTTTCTGGTCCGGTGCAGTCATGGATAGCGTGGAGGGGTGAAATGCTTAAGGAGTTCAAGGAATTTGCAATGCGCGGCAACGTTGTCGATCTGGCGATCGGCATCGTGATTGGCGCGGCATTTGGTGCGATCGTCAATTCGCTGGTTGCCGACGTCTTCATGCCGCTGATCGGCGCGGCGACGGGTGGCCTCGACTTTTCGAACTATTATTTGCCGCTGTCCGACAAAGTCACCGCCGGCTCGCTTGCCGAGGCCAAGAAACAGGGCGCGGTGCTGGCGTGGGGGAATTTCGTGACCCTGATGATCAATTTCATCATCATTGCCTGGGTCCTGTTCCTGGTCGTGAAACTGATGAACCGAATGCGGCGCAACGAAATCGAAGAGCCGAAGAAAGCGCCGGAAATGTCCAAGGAAGAAGTGTTGCTGACAGAGATCCGCGATCTTCTGAAGGCCAAAAGCTGAACCAACCGGACTGAGCGAACGGAGCGCCTTGCAGGATGGCCGCCAAGACCGAGCGTAAGCTGCGGACCGTCGCGGACAACCGCAAGGCGCGTTTCAACTATGAGATCGGCGATTCCCTCGAAGCCGGTCTTGTGCTGACCGGAAGCGAGATGAAATCGCTGCGCGCGGGCAAGGCGACCATCGCGGAATCCTACGCCGACATCCGCGGTGGCGAGATGTGGCTGATCAACGCCAACATTCCGGAATACATCCAGGCCGGCCGGTTCAATCACGCGCCCAAGCGTCAGCGCAAGCTGCTGCTGCACATGCGCCAGATCGCCAAGTTCGCAGACGCGGTCAATCGCGAGGGCATGACGGTGGTGCCGCTAAAGCTTTATTTCGACGAGCGCGGCCGCGCCAAGATCGAACTCGCGCTCGCGCGCGGCAAGAAGCTGCACGACAAGCGCGAAACCGAAAAGAAGCGTTCGTGGGACCGCGAGCGCGGCCGGTTGTTGCGTGCCCGCGGGTAGGCCATGAGCATGGCGTTGCCGGTCAGCTTCGATCATTGCGTCATTCACGTCAGCGACTGGGCGCGCTCGAATGCGTTCTATCACGACCTGCTAGGAGCCGAGATCGTGCCGCGCGGCGCTGGCTTCGCCTATCGCTTTGGCGCTGTGCAACTCAATCTGCACGGCCCCGGCGTGGTGGCCGAACCGGTCGCCCGATTGCCTGTTCAGCCGGGCAATAGCGATCTTTGTTTTCGATGGGACGGCCCGATCGCGGATGCCCTCGCGCATCTTGAGCGCTGCCAGGTCGCAATCGAATTGGGGCCCGTCGTGCGCAACGGCGCCCGGGGCAGGGGCACCAGCGTTTATTTCCGCGATCCCGATGGATCGCTGCTGGAATTCATGTCCTACCAGCCGCATCTTGAGTCCTGATCAGGGAGCCGATTGCCATGAAGGATCTCTCGACCATTCCCGCCGATCTGCCCGTGCCACAGGACGACGGCGCCGCGCGTCATCTTGCCGGTCTTAAGGTGCCCGCGCTGGCGCTGCCCGCGACCGATGGCACGACGATCGACCTCTCGGCGTTGTCGGGGCGCACCGTGGTCTATCTCTATCCGCGCACCGGTGTTCCCGGCGAGCCCTCGCCGGACGGCTGGGATGCGATACCAGGCGCGCGCGGCTGCACTCCGCAATCCTGTTCGTTCCGCGACCATCATGCCGAACTCAGCCGGCTCGGCGTTGCACGCGTGTTCGGACTGTCGACCCAAGACAGCGCCTTTCAACGTGAGGCCGCGGAACGCCTGCATCTGCCGTTTGCGGTTTTGTCCGACGCCGGTCTGAAACTGGCGCACGCCATCAACCTGCCGACATTCGCGATTGCCGGAATGACCCTGCTCAAGCGCATGGTGCTGGTGATCGATGACGGCGTCATCACCAAGGTGTTCTATCCGGTGTTTCCGCCTGACCGCAGTGCCGCCGAGGTCGTCGGCTGGCTTCAGACGTCGTCCAGATAGCGCCGCACCGTCGCGAACAGGTCGCGGAACATTTCCGGCGTCAGCACGCCGGTATTGGTGTTGTAACGCGAGCAGTGATAGCTGTCGAAAATCCGCAAAGCGCCGATCGTGTGGGCGTTGCCGTGTCCGAATGGATGCGCCGACGCGTCTGGCGCCGAGCGTCGACACCAGCGTGTCGTGCGCGATCCGCCCGAGCGCAACGAGCGCGACCAGCTTCGGCATCTCCGCGATGGTCGCTGACAGGAACGGCCGGCAGGTCTTGATTTCCGGACCGGTCGGTTTGTTTTCCGGCGGGACACAGCGCACGCCGTTGGTGATGCGTGCATCGACCAGTTTCAGCCCGTCATCGGGGTGGGCGGCGTAGCTGCCGCGCGCGAAGCCGTAGCGGATTAGGGTGTCGTAGAGCAGGACGCCGGCATAGTCGCCGGTGAACGGGCGGCCGGTCCGGTTCGCTCCCTGCAGCCCCGGTGCGAGCCCGACGATCAACAGCCGCGCCTTGACCGGCCCGAACGACGGCACCGGCGCGTTGAACCACGCCGGCTCACGTTCTCGCCAATGGTTGCGGAAGTCCCGCAGCCGCGGGCAGAGGTCACAATCGCGGCCGGGCTCGATCGCAGTTGCCGCCATGATGGCCGCCAGACGCTAGTCTTCGAAGTCCTCGTCGTCGACATCGGCCCCGGCGCGTTGCGGCGCGGTGCTGCGCTGGAGGAATTGCGGCGTGTGCCGCTGCTCGCGCGGTTCGCGCGGATCGCGGCCTTCGCGCGGCGGCCGGTCGGTCTGGTCGCGGCCGATCTTTGTTTGCAACTCGACGATGTCCATGAAGACATCGGCCTGGCGGCGCAATTCGTCGGCCACCATCGGCGGCTGGGTGGAAATGGTTGAGACCACCGTCACGCGCACACCTCGGCGCTGCATCGCCTCGACCAGCGAACGGAAGTCACCGTCGCCGGAGAACAACACCATTTGATCGATGTGTTCGGCGATCTCCATGGCGTCGACGGCGAGTTCGATGTCCATGTTGCCTTTGACCTTGCGGCGCCCAGTCTGGTCGACGAACTCCTTGGTTGCCTTGGTCACGACGCTGTAGCCGTTGTAGTCGAGCCAGTCGATCAACGGCCGGATGGAGGAGTATTCCTGGTCCTCGATCACGGCGGTGTAATAAAACGCGCGTAGCAAATAGCCACGCGACTGGAATTCGCGCAGCAGCCGCTTGTAGTCGATATCGAAACCGAGGGACTTGGCCGTGGCGTAAAGATTGGCTCCGTCAATGAACAGAGCGATTTTGTCGGTTCTAGTCGTCATCGCTTTTTATCTCGAAGTCTCTTTTATGATGCTGTCGGCCCATTGCTGACATCCAGCGCACGACGCGGTGCGTGGCGGTCAGGATCCGTGTGATTTGGAACGATCAACGCGGCGTCCGCATGGCAATGGCGAAACGCCCGTAAGCGGCTAGGATTATCCAACTAATATATTCGGAATGGCTCTCCGCAGTTTCCGGCGACAGCCGTAACAGACGCAAAACTGCCCAACAAGGACAATTTTCACCTTGCGCTTTAGACCTTCCGGCGATACCTAGCAGTCAAATTCCGCCACAATGCTGTGCTGGACAACGCTGCGTTGTATTCGCCGCGCCAATTTCAAGGAGTGACAAGCCCATGGCCCGTGTCACCGTAGAAGATTGCATCGATAAGGTCGAAAACCGCTTCGAACTCGTCCTGCTTGCCGCCCACCGCGCCCGATTGGTGTCGTCGGGGGCCCAGATCACGATCGACCGCGATAACGACAAAAACCCGGTTGTGGCGCTGCGCGAGATCGCCGATCAGACGATTTCGCCCGAGGACCTCAAGGAGGAACTCGTTCATTCGCTGCAGAAATATGTCGAGGTTGACGAGCCGGAGCCCGCAGCGGTGCCGCTGATCGGCGCCACCGGATCCTCGGTCGACGCCGACGATACCGAGGTCATGCTTGAGCGCATGACCGAGGAGGAACTGCTCAAGGGCTCGAAGGCCTAGCTCCGCCAGAGGCGCGGCCCGAGGAAGAAGAATAGCCCGCGGTTCCGGCGCAACCGGGCCCAGGTTCGATCAGGCGTGCGGCCCGGGCGGATCCCGGGCCGTTTGTTTTTCGGGACCTGCAGGCCACAAAACCAGTGCTTGCAGCAGCAATTATTCACCATGATATCCTATTGTTGAAGGTCACCATGCTTCAGTGTGGTGACGAAGAGGTATCATGGCACGTTCGACGACCGACCTTCCCCGCATGCAAAACCAGTCAAAGGTTCGCGCGCCGCTCGACCGTAATCCCAGGATTGCGCGGCAGGCTATTGAAAAATCACGAAAACCCAAGAAGCCGCCAATGATGCGGCAGTACGATCTGATTGATCGCGTGCGCCGGTACAATCCGGAAACCAATGAGGCACTGCTCAATCGCGCCTACGTCTACGCCATGAAGGCCCATGGCGAGCAGAAGCGTGCCTCGGGCGATCCCTATTTCTCTCATCCGCTGGAAGTCGCCGCGATCCTGACCGAACTCCAGCTCGATGATTCGACCATCGCCGCCGCGCTCCTGCATGACACCATCGAGGATACCGCTACCACCCGGGCCGAAATCGATCAGCTGTTCGGCAACGATATCGGCCATCTGGTCGAGGGGCTGACCAAGCTGAAGCGGCTCGATCTCGTCACCCGCGAAGCCAAGCAGGCCGAGAACCTGCGCAAGCTGCTGCTGGCGATCGCCGACGACGTTCGCGTCCTGTTGGTCAAGCTGGCTGACCGCCTGCACAACATGCGCACCCTGCGCTACATGCCGCCGGAGGCCCGCCGCCGCACCGCCGAGGAGACCATCGACATCTATGCGCCGCTGGCCGGCCGCATGGGCATGCAGGAGATGCGCGACGAGTTGGAGGACCTCGCCTTCCAGGAGCTCAACCCGGAGGGCTTTCGCGTCATCACCGAGCGGTTGACCGCGCTGGAAAATCGCAGCCTGGGCTTGATCACGGAGATTGAGGATCAACTGGCGCGCCGGCTGTCCGACCGCGGCGTCGCGGCGGTGGTTTCGGGGCGCCGCAAGCGCGCCTATTCGATCTGGCGCAAGATGGAGCGCAAGTCGGTCGGCTTTGAGCAGCTCTCCGATATTTTCGGCTTCCGCCTGATCGTCGGCACAGTCGCGGAATGCTATCAGGCACTCGGCGTCGTCCATACCATCTGGCCGGTCGTGCCAGGCCGGTTCAAGGACTACATCTCGACCCCGAAGCAGAATGATTATCGGTCGATCCACACCACCGTCATCGGCCCCGGCAAGCAGCGGGTGGAGCTCCAGATCCGCAACCAGGAAATGCACGATATCGCCGAATACGGCATCGCCGCGCACGCCCTCTACAAGGACGGAGTCGGCTCGCCGACGGAAATGCTGTCGCGTGAATCGAGCGCCTATGCCTGGCTGCGGCACACTATCGAGACTGCTGGCGGAAGGCTCCAACTCGGAAGAGTTTCTGGAACACACCAAGCTCGAATTGTTTCACGATCAGGTCTTCTGCTTCACGCCAAAGGGCAGCCTGATAGCCTTGCCACGCCTCGCCAACGCCATCGATTTCGCCTACGCCGTCCACACCGATGTCGGCAATCGGGCGATCGGTTGCAAGATCAACGGCAAGATCGCGCCGATGCTCACGCCGTTGTCGAACGGCGACGAAGTCGAAATCATCACCACCAAGGCGAAGACGGCGCCACCGACCGCTTGGGAATCGCTGGTCGTGACCGGCAAGGCGCGCGCGGCCATCCGGCGCGCGACCCGTGCCGCGGTCCGCAACCAATATAGCGGGCTCGGCCGCCGCATCGTCGAGCGCTTGTGCCAGCGCGCCAAGATCGCCTATTCCGATGAAACGCTGCAAGGGGCGTTGCCACGATTGGCGCGGGCTTCCATCGACGATGTGATGTCGGCTGTCGGCCGCGGCGAAATGCGCGCCGCCGATGTCGCGCGTGCGATGTATCCCGACTACAAGGAAGAGCGGATGGCGACGGCGCTGCCACGGCCCGACGACAGCTGGTTCGGACTGAAAAAGGCCAAGGCCGTCAAGTTCAAGGTGCCAACAGGCGAGGGCGTGGGGCCGGCAATTCCGATCCGCGGCATCAACGGTGAACTGCCGGTCCGGTTCGCCCCCGATGGCGGCGCGGTTCCAGGTGACCGCATTGTCGGCATCCTGACGCCGGGCGAGGGCATCACCATCTATCCGATCCATTCGCCGGCTTTGAAGGACTTTGAGGACAATCCGGAGCGATGGCTGGATGTCCGTTGGGATGTCGAAGAGCGCAGCCCGCAGCGCTTCCCGGCGCGTATTCTGGTTGAGTCGGTCAATGAGCCCGGCTCACTCGCCCAGGTTGCCCAGATCATCGCCGAGCATGATGGCAATATCGACAACATCCGCATGACGCGGAAATCGCCTGACTTCACATCCTTGCTGATCGATCTTGAAGTCTTCGATCTCAAGCATCTCACCTCGATCATCGCTCAGTTGCGCGCCAAGGATGTTGTCGCCAGCGCCGAGCGTGTCAGCTCCTGATCTCAACGCATTCCATATCGACAGCGATGCCAGGAAACGTTTCGCAAGTTCCTCACATTCGACTCGGGGTGAACGTCGACCACGTCGCGACCTTGCGCAACGCGCGCGGCGGGCATCATCCCGATCCGGTCGTTGCGGCGCTGACCGCGATCAAGGCCGGAGCCGACAGCATAACCGCGCATTTGCGCGAAGACCGCCGTCATATCCGTGATGACGATATCGCGCGTCTGAAGGCGGAGATTGCCAAGCCGCTGAATTTCGAAATGGCTGCGACCGAGGAGATGCTTGCCACCGCCTTGCAGACTCGACCGCATGCCGCCTGTCTGGTTCCCGAGCGGCGCGCCGAGCGCACTACCGAAGGCGGCCTCGATGTGGTTGCGCAACACAATTCCCTCGTTCCGGTGATCGCCAGGCTGCGCGATGCCGGCATCCGGGTCTCGCTGTTCATCATTGGCGATAGCGATCAGATCGAAGCCGCCGCCCGCGCCGGCGCGCCGGTGGTGGAAATTCATTGCGGCGCCTGGTGTGATGCGGTCACGGAAGGCAATGACGGGCAAGCTGCGGTTGAATGGCAGCGGATCAAATCCGGGGCCATGCTTGCGCGCGAACTTGGCCTTGAGGTTCACGCCGGTCACGGCCTCAATTACCAGACTGCGGAAATCATTTCCGCGTTGCCGGAGATCGCCGAACTCAATATCGGACATTATCTTATCGGGGAGGCGGTCAATGTTGGCCTCACCGAATCCGTGACAGAAATGCGGGCGGCCATGCAGCGCGGTCGGGCGAAAATCAGAAGTTGACGAGCATGATCATCGGCATCGGTTCAGACATCGTCGATATTCGCCGTATTGAGCGGTCGATCGCGCGTTACGGCGACAAGTTCATCGACCGCATTTTCACAGAGGTCGAACGTGCCAAGGCCGAGCGCCGCACGCGGGGCGCCGAGACCTATGCCAAGCGGTTTGCCGCCAAGGAGGCGTGCTCGAAGGCGCTCGGGACGGGATTTCGCGACGGCGTCTTTTGGCGCGATCTCGGCGTCGTGAATCTGCCGTCCGGCCGGCCGACCATGAAGCTGACCGGTGGAGCATTGGCCCGCCTTGAGGCAATAACGCCGACGGGCCATGAGGCGCAAATCGACTTGACCATCACCGATGAGGGACCGATGGCACAGGCCCTGGTCATTATTTCGGCGGTCCCGCGCCGGCCTTAAACCGCCGCGGCAGCGCTCCCGGAGCCGGGACGTCCCCAATTTTGCGCCGGAACAGAACGACGCACCGTAAATTTGCCTGTTTCGTTGCGCCCATTGTGGCAAGGGTCTACAAGGACCGGCAGTTCACTAGGCCGCACCGCGGCCCACCTGGATTCCACGCCACGGGATCAAGATTTTGAATTTGCATCAGGACATTGCGCTTCGGATGCCGGCCGGGCGATTCAGTTGCCCGGTCCCATGCCGCCCGCCATGGCCGGAACGCAGCAACGGAAAGATCAAAGGCCAATGAGCGTGACAAGCCGGACCAAGCGCAAGGAAGGTGGTTTTGCTGAAACAATCCGCGTGATTTTTCACGCGCTCGTGATTGCGTTGGTGATCCGCACCTTTCTGTTTCAGCCGTTCAACATTCCCTCCGGTTCGATGAAGGAAACGCTGTTGATCGGCGACTATCTGTTCGTATCGAAATACAGCTACGGCTACAGCCATTTTTCGTTTCCATTCTCGCCGCCGATATTCAATGGCCGCATCTGGTCCTCTCCGCCGGCCCGCGGCGACATCGCGGTGTTTCGGCTGCCCAAGGACAACACCACGGACTACATCAAGCGTGTGATCGGACTGCCCGGCGACCGCATCCAAATGATCGACGGTTTGCTGCATATCAACGGCGTCGCTGTGAAACGCGAGAAGCTGCCGGACTTCACCGAAACCGATGAAAGTGGCCGTGTCACGCGGGTGGCGCGCTGGCGCGAGACACTGCCGAATGGCGTGACCTACACCACGCTCGATCTGGTCGAGCGCGGCTTCTATGACAACACGCCGGTCTACACCGTGCCGAAGGGCCACTACTTCATGATGGGCGACAATCGGGACAATTCGACCGATAGCCGCGTTCTCAGCCAGGTCGGCTACGTCCCGTTCGAGAATTTCATTGGCCGCGCGCAGATCATTTTCTTCTCGATCGCCGATGGCGCTCCAGCCTGGCAGATTTGGCGCTGGCCCGCGGACGTGCGCTGGTCGCGGCTGTTTACCTTCGTGCGATGAGCCGTCGGGCGAAGACCAAGGACGAGCTTGAAACCCGGATCGGCTACCACTTCGCTGATCCCGCGTTGCTCGACGCGCGCCGTGACCCACATCTCGGCGTTATCCGGAAGCCGCAATCGCGATGGCAGTTATCAGCGACTGGAGTTTCTTGGCGATCACGTTCTCGGCCTTGTCATCTCCGACATGCTGTTTCAGACCTTTCCAAAGGCCGATGAAGGCGAATTGTCACGGCGGCTGGCGGATCTTGTGCGCAAGGAGACCTGCGCGGAGGTGGCGCGCGCGATCGATCTGGGTGAGGCCATCAAGCTCGGCGCTTCGGAAGCGCAATCCGGCGGCCGCGAGCGGATTGCCATCCTTGCCGACGTCTGTGAATCTCTGATCGGTGCCATCTATCTCGACGGCGGTTTCCCGGCCGCAACAGCTTTCATTGAGCAGTTCTGGGGTGAACGCATGCGCGCGCCCGCCCGTTCGTTGCGGGACCCCAAGACCATCCTGCAGGAATGGGCGCAGGGGCGCGGGCTGCCGACGCCGACCTATCGCGAAATCGAGCGCAAAGGGCCGCATCACGATCCGCTATTTCGAATCGCGGTGGAATTGCCCGACATGCCGGCGGCGGAAGGTGAGGGCCGCTCAAAGCGCGCCGCCGAACAGGCCGCCGCAGCCGCTTTGCTCAGCCGCGAAGGCGTTGCCGTGGCCGACTATTATGGATGATCCCGCACTCAATGAGCCGGAAGGCGGCACCCGCTGCGGCTTCATCGCGCTGATCGGCGCGCCCAATGCCGGCAAATCAACGCTGATCAATGCGCTGGTCGGCTCCAAGGTGTCGATCGTCACACCGAAGGTTCAGACCACGCGCGCGTTGCTGCGCGGCATTGCAATGGCTGGCAAGACTCCAGCTTGTCCTGATCGATACGCCAGGCATTTTTCAGCCGAAGCGCCGGCTCGACCGCGCGATGGTAACAACCGCCTGGGCCGGCGCCGCCGATGCCGATATCGTTGCGGTCCTCATTGACGCCAAGCACGGCATTGACAACGGCGCCGATGCGCTGCTGAGCCGGCTTGCCAAGGTGCCCGGTCCCAAGGTGCTGGTGCTCAACAAGGTCGATCTGGTTGCCAAGCCCGTGCTGCTGGAACTCGCGAAAGCCGCGAACGAACGCGTAGCCTTTGCCGCCACGTTCATGATCTCGGCGCTGACCGGCGCGGGGGTCGACGATTTTCGCCGCTGGCTTGCCGCTGAGGCACCGGCCGGGCCGTGGCATTTCCCCGCCGACCAGATTTCGGACGCGCCGATGCGTGCGCTCGCCGCTGAAATCACCCGCGAAAAACTCTATCTGCGGCTGCATCAGGAATTGCCGTATCAGTCGACGGTGGAAACCGAGACCTGGAAGGAAATGCCCGACGGGTCGGCGCGGATCGAACAGACGATCTATGTGGTGCGCGAAAGCCAGCGCAAGATTGTCCTGGGAAAAGCCGGACAGACCATCAAGGCGATCGGCGCGGACGCCAGGCGCGAGCTTGCCGAATTGCTTGGTCACAAGGTGCATCTGTTCCTGTTCGTGAAGGTGCGGGAGGGCTGGGGCGACGACCCGGCCCGCTACCGCGAGATGGGACTGGAATTTCCGCGCGATTGACCAGGCTGTGCGATTCAAATCAGCGAATCGCCTGATAGTGTGAAAAGGCGGTGAGCAGCCGCCGGACATGGATACCCGCACGCGATGGAATGGACTGACGAAGGCATCGTCCTCGGTGTCCGCCGTCATGGCGAAACGAATGCCATTCTTGAAGTGATGACGCGAGCCCATGGCCGCCATCTCGGCCTGGTGCGCGGCGGCGGCGGCTCGCGCCTGCGTCCGGTACTGCAGCCGGGCAACACCGTGCGTGCGAACTGGCGCGCGCGCCTCGATGAACATCTCGGACACTATGCGATCGAAGGACTGCGCCTGCGCGCCGGTGAACTTTTGGAGTCCAGGCATGCGGTCTATGGGGTGACCCACCTCGCGGCGCTCTGCCGGCTGCTGCCGGAGCGTGATCCGCATGAGTCGGTCCACGATCTTCTGGGCGCGATTCTTGATCACATTGCGGATCGCGCATGGGCTGCCGCGCTGGTGGCGCGGTTCGAGTTGATCATATTGGCGGAATGCGGTTTCAGCCTCGACCTCGACAGCTGCGCGGCAACCGGCGCGCGCGACGACCTGATCTACGTGTCACCAAAGTCGGGCCGGGCGGTATCGCGTGCGGCCGGCGCGCCGTGGCAGCATCGCCTGCTGCGGCTGCCGCCGTTTCTTCACGCTGACGACATGGCGGCCACGCATCCCCCACACGAAGATGTGACCGACGCCTTTGCCTTGACCGGCTTTTTCCTGAACCGACATGTTTTGGAGCCGCGCGGGCTGGCTTTTGCCGATGCTCGCCACGCATTTCTGGCCACGCTGAGCGCGTCGTGACTCGAAGATGAACCGGACATGAACAGCGGAGCCCGCGAAGACATTCGAAAGCCGCTTAACAAGAGGGTATTGCATGGTTGAAGCGCCCATTCGAGCCGGACCGTTAACAGGGTATCAATCGTGAGGACCGAACAGGGGCGACCTTGCTTGCGTTCTAGTTGCCGGGGCCGCTCCGGTCTGTTACCCTTTCGTTGGAAATGGACGGCTTCCACCGACGCGGAAACACCTGTTTTCGGTCACAACAGCGACTGAAGATGAGTGTGAAATCTGCATAACGTTAGACCTCGCAGCTAACAGCGCAATCACCGGCAGGAGACCGAAAAATGGGCGACCATTTGGATAAGAAGCAACAAGAGCTCAAGGAAATTCAAGACGAACTGCAGACGAAGGGCTTGTCTCGACGCAAGTTCCTCAATCGCTTGCAGGCGGTTGGCGTGGGCTTTGGAGCCGCTTTCGTAATGGGCGTCAGGAATGCGGATGCGCTCGGCGCACCGGATCCAGGCGTCAATCTGACCTCGACCAATCCGGCGCTCGACGACATCATCGCCGAGGGTCGTGGCCCGGCGGGCGATGAGCTCGATGCCGACGGCAAGCCGATCCAGCTGGCGCAGTATGCGCGCTACTACCGCCGCGGCTATTCGCGTGGCTATGCGCGTTACGGTCGGTATGGCCGGTATGCCCGCTACTATCAGCGCTATAACCGCTATGCTCGGTATTACCAGCGCTACAATCGCTACTATCGGCGCGGCTACAGCCGGTACTATTGATCGACCGGCGCGACAACGGCACACGGTGGATGCGCTCGCGGTATTCGCGAGCGCATCTGCTGTATTGTCATGTCTGATGGACGGGCAAATGCGGACAGCCCGAGTGGGCTGGTTAGGGCTTTTAACCAGCGGCGACGTGGCAATGTCCGACTGGCACCGGTGCTAAGGTCGTGTTCCGGCCAAGGTGGGTCTTTAGGCAAAGTCGCCTGACGGAAGATATCGGACGGGTGCCGCGTGAGGCGGCCAGCAGCCCAGTCTTGATGGACAGGTCACGAGCCCAAGCGCGCTGGATGTTGCGGGCCGCTATTTGAAAACAAGCTCGGCCGAACAACGCAACAATGAGTCGGGGCGGCCGAAAGCGTCGGTCTCCGTGCAATTCGGTGCCGGCCGCTGTTCACCGTTCGTTTGGACCCGCAGCCGATATTGTGCTGTCCTTGTTGTTTGAGATCGAACGTTCCACCGCCTATAGCCGACTATGAATGGAACGAAATCGAATTCTGAAAGGTCCCGGAGCCATGGCAAACGCCGAAATCCTCAAGACCGAACCGTATGAGTATCCGCCGGACACGGAGATGGCCGACAATCAGGTCTTTACCTTCGTCCTGGTGAAGTTGGCATCGCGCTGCAACATCAATTGCACCTACTGCTACTGGTTTCGCGACGCCGAAGTCTACAAGAAGCCTGCGGTGCTGACGCGCGAAGCGGAGGACGCCTTTTGCCAGCGGCTGGAAGATCACATCAATCAGTTCGAGCTCGACCACTTCATGGTGGTGTTTCACGGCGGCGAGCCGCTGCTGTTTCCCAAGCACCGCTTTGTTTCTCTGCAGGAGAAGCTGATCGCGATCGAGGAGCGCACCGGCTGCATGATCGAGCGCGGTGTCTCCACCAATGCCATTCTGATCGATGAGGAATGGGCCGAAATTCTCACCGGCTTCAATGTCGCGGTCAGCGTCAGCATTGATGGTCCGCCAGAAGTTCACGACCAGTTTCGCGTCGACTTCAAGGGCAAGGGGACGCATGCCGAGACCGTTCGCGGCATCAATTTCTTGCGCGCGGCCGGGATCGAAAGTCCCGGTATCATTTCAGTCTGTAATCCGGCGACCGATCCGGAACGGATTGTGTCCTATGTCGTCGACGAACTCGGCATTACGCATTTTGACATCCTGCCGCCGGACGCGACGCATATGGATAATCCGCCGCCGATCGGCGACTACTTCGTCAAGCTGTTTGATATCTGGTACGACAAATATGCCGCCAAGGGTGTTCGCATCACCACGTTGGATGCGATGATCCAGGGCCTGCTCGGCAACATGTCGGTGTCCGATACCGTCGGTCTTGGTCCGATCGAGACCGTGACGCTGATGACGGATGGTTCGCTGGAGCCGCTCGACGTTCTGCGCATCGCGGGCGACGGCAGCACGAAGTCGGAAACCTCCGTCATGAATCATGCCTTGCAGCAGGTGCAGCATGATCCGCGCTGGCGCGAAGCCTATGAAGCCAGCCTGACCCTGAACGAGACCTGCCGGAACTGCGAGTATCTTGATGCTTGTGGCGGCGGGCATTTGGCGCAGCGTTGGTCGAACGATCACCGCTTCAACAATCCAAGCGTCTATTGTGAAAGCTGGAAGCAGATTTTCGGTCATATCTGGGACCGGGTGTCACCGACCTTGGTGCTGGATGTTGCGATCGCGCCGGACGGTTCGGAGGAAGAGCACTCCGAAGGGGCCCGTGCCATGGTGGACGAACCGAGGCCGGCCGCGGCACCGGCCGACCGCTCCAACGTCTAGTGGTCCGATTCCGACATTTGCATCCCGCTGCTGCAAGCTCCCGAGCAAATGTCGGAATCAAAGGACCACTAGCAGCTATTTGATTCTAGTGAAGCTTTGAATTTGACATTTGATGAGCGGCTAGCCGCAAATGGGTATCAAATGTCAAATTTGCTCCACTAGGCTTGGATTTCGCGCGGAACCAGGCGTCCTGCCGAGGTCTCGGACACGAGTTTCCAAGATTCTCAAAGTTTGATGGAGACGCCAAGTGGCGGACCATGATGATACGGTTCGCGTTGCCGCCATTCAGGCAACGCCGGTTTTTCTCGACAGTCAGGCCTCCCTCGAAAAGGCGATTCGCCTTGTCGCTCAGGCTGCCGGGCGCGGAGCTTCACTGGCCGCGTTCGGCGAGGGCTGGCTGTCGGGGTATCCGAATTCACGCCTGGGGCGCGCCGGACAGCGAATTGTGGTGGGAACTCGCCGCCGAATTTCTCAACCACGCGATCGAGGTGCCGGGTTCCGAAACCGAAGCGCTCTGCCAGGCCGCGATCGAATCCAACATCGACATCGTCATCGGCGTTTCCGAACGTGATCCGATAACGCACGGCACGGTATATTCGACCCAGTTGGTGATCAGCCGCGAAGGCACGATCCTGGGCCGTCATCGCAAGCTCAAGCCGACATTGCACGAACGTGTCGTCTGGGCCGACGGCGATTCGATCGGCCTGCAAATCCATCGGCGGGACTACGGCGTCCTCAGCGGCCTGAATGCCGGCGAGCATCAAATGGTGCTGCCGACTTACGCACTCGCGGAGCAGGGCACGCAAATTCACGTTGCGAGTTGGCCCGGCCTGGAAATATCCGCGCCGCACCCGCCGATGTCGGCCTGGCCGCGCCAGCATTTGCTGTCACGTGCATTCGCCTCGCAGGCGGCCTGTTTTGTCTTGTGTGTCGCCGGCACGTTGACCCGTGATGCCGTCCCGGAGAAATACCGCGAATATCTGAAACAGGACTTGACCGGCGACAGCGTCGTTATCGATCCGCGCGGCGAGATCATCGCCGGACCGATCACGGGAGAGAATATCATTGTCGCCGATTGTTCGATGGCGCTGGTGCGGACCGCCAAGGTTGCATTTGACTGCGCCGGCCATGCCTCGCGCAACGACCAGCTTAAGCTGACGAACCTGGCGGCCGAAGCCCACGACGCACAGATGTCGAGCGGCGCGATGAATGGCTTTGATGCCGGCAACGAAACGATGAATTACGACACCGATCCGCAATCGCAGCCGAATGGCTGAGGCCGATCGCCTAGGGCTCCCCCAGAAATCGCGTCCAGTCTAGTAACCGCGTTTGGGTGGCGGCACGGCATCGGTCGGCGCGTAGTAGGGCTGCGGTGCGTAACGCGCCTCCGGCGCCGGTGCCCAGCCAAACATCGGATAGCTGAAGCCCCAGACCACCGCGCCCGGCTGCCAATACGGCTGATACGGCCGCCAGCAGGTCCCCGCGACCCAGGTCTTCGAACATTGACCGTCAAAGCGGTTGCAGACCCGGCACCATCGAACCGGCGTGACCGCGGATGCCTCTTCGGCCGCTATGCTGACAGCGGCCGGCAGGCCGATGGTCATGGCCCCGGCCGTTCCGGAAAGCAGACCACTGGCCGCGATTGCCGCCGCGACCGTTACCGAAATCCGTCGCATGATGAAATCCTCGCGATATTTGGGTCCCGAATCCGAAAACTCTACCGGCAAGGCTGCAACGTTCCGTTAAGCGACCGGGGCCGCCAGGGCCTTCCCGCTACCTTCTGATTGTGGGGTGTCCGGCCGCCGGACCGTCCGCGGATCCCCGGACTTGCCGGGACGATCCGATTGCATTGTGCGGCCGTGGCGCTGTACCCATCCTCTATGGGCAAGCAACTGATTCCCCCCGAGGGCGGCGACGTCCAGGAAGTCGCGCTGCGCGAGGCGCTGGAAGAGCGCTATCTCGCCTACGCCTTGTCGACCATCATGAACCGGGCACTGCCAGACGCCCGCGACGGCCTCAAGCCCGTCCACCGCCGCATCCTCTACGGCATGCGCTTGCTGCGCCTTGATCCCGGCGCCGCCTTCAAGAAGTCGGCCAAGATCGTCGGCGACGTGATGGGCAATTTCCACCCGCACGGTGACCAGGCGATCTATGACGCGCTGGTGCGGCTCGCGCAGGATTTTTCATCGCGGTATCCGCTGATCGACGGGCAGGGCAATTTCGGCAATGTCGACGGCGATAGCGCCGCCGCCTACCGCTACACGGAAGCGCGCATGACCGATGTCGCGCGCCTGCTGCTGGACGGCATCGACGAGGACGCGGTCGATTTCCGCCCCAATTACGACGGCCAGTCGCAGGAGCCGGTGGTGCTGCCGGCGGCGTTCCCGAACCTGCTCGCCAACGGCTCGCAGGGCATTGCCGTCGGCATGGCGACGTCGATCCCACCGCATAACGCCGCGGAACTTTGCGACGCCGCGCTGCATCTGATCGAAACGCCAAACGCGCGCAGTCGCACTTTGATGAAATACGTGCCGGGGCCGGACTTCCCGACTGGCGGCATCATCGTTGATCCGCCAGAGGCGATCGCCGAGGCCTACGTCACCGGCCGCGGGTCGTTCCGCGTGCGCGCGCGCTGGACCAAGGAAGATACTGGCCGCGGCACCTATGCGGTCGTCATCACCGAAATCCCGTGGCTGGTTCAGAAGGGCCGGCTGATCGAAAAGATCGCCGAACTTCTCAACGACAAGAAACTGCCGCTGGTTGCCGACGTGCGTGATGAATCGGCCGAGGACGTCCGTGTTGTCATCGAACCGCGCGCCCGTACGGTCGATCCCGAACTGCTGATGGAATCGCTGTTCAAGCTGACCGAGCTTGAAAGCCGTATTCCGCTCAACATGAATGTGCTGGTGAAGGGGCGGGTGCCGACGGTGCTGGGCCTCGCGGAAGCCTTGCGCGAGTGGCTCGACCATCGCCGCGAGGTGCTGCTGCGGCGCTCGCGCTACCGGCTGTCGCAGATCGATCACCGGCTGGAGGTGCTCGGCGGCTATCTGGTCGCCTACCTCAACCTCGACAAGGTCATCAAGATCATTCGCACCGAGGACGAGCCGAAGCCCGTGCTGATGAAGACCTTCAAGCTCACCGACGTGCAGGCCGATGCCATCCTCAACATGCGGCTGCGCAATCTGCGCAAGCTGGAGGAAATGGAAATCCGCACCGAAGACAAGGATCTGCGGGCCGAGCGCAAGACCCTCAACGCACTGATCGGCTCCGAGAAGGAGCAATGGAAGACCATCGCCACTCAGATCAAGGAAGTCCGCGCCGCGTTTGGGCCGAAGACCGCGCTCGGCAAGCGCCGCACAACGTTCGCCGAGGCGCCTGAGCACGATCTCGCCGCGATCGAGGAGGCCATGGTCGAGCGCGAGCCGGTCACGGTCGTGGTCTCGGAGAAGGGCTGGGTGCGGACGTTGAAGGGCCACGTCGCCGATCTGTCCGCCATCGTTTTCAAGGGTGACGATGGCCTGAAATTTTCGTTCTTCGCCGAGACCACGTCGAAGTGTCTGGTGTTCGGTACCAATGGCCGCTTCTACACCCTGGAAGTCTCTAAGCTGCCGGGTGGGCGCGGCCATGGCGAGCCGCTGCGGCTGTTCATCGATCTTGAGCAGGACGCCGATCTGGTCGCCGTCTTCGCCTATCAAGGCGAACGGAAATTCCTGCTCGGCAGCCATCAAGGCCGGGGTTTCATCGTGGCCGAGGACGAATGCCTCGCCAATACCCGCAAAGGCAAGCAGATCCTCAACGTCACGTCGCCCGATGAGGCAGTGGCGGTGACGGTGGTTCACGGCGAACTCGCCGCTGCCATCGGCGAGAACCGCAAGATGGTGATCTTCCCACTCGATCAGGCACCGGAAATGACCCGGGGTCGTGGTGTCCGTCTGCAGCGCTACAAGGACGGCGGGCTGTCCGACGTCACGACCTTCACGGCAAAGGACGGGCTGACCTGGGTCGATGCTGCGGACCGGATCTTTACGTTGACGTTGAAGGAACTCGCCGATTGGCGCGGCAACCGCGCCGATGCCGGACGCCTGGCGCCGAAGGGCTTTCCGCGCAACAACAAGTTCGGCCGGCCGCCGGAGGCGAACAAGCCGGCAAACGGGAAGTAGGTACCAAGGCCCGCCCAGTGCCATCTGCCCAGACTGGAAAGCCCGAGGTTCAACCGTATTCCGCCGTGGATATCAGGCACAAACCCGCCGCTGGTTCGTTGGGACCAACGACAGTGCCTTCGCGATAAAATAGACAGAATCAGTTTGCGCAATATCAATGCGCAAGTCTTGTCTCGATCGTTCGATCGCGCACTCACGGGGATGGTTGCCATGCTTCGCAATACCAACGTTCAATGGGGCAGCATTGCCAAACTGCTGCATTGGCTCGGCGCGCTGATGATTCTCGTTCTGCTGGTTCACGGCTGGTGGATGACCCACATGACGCCGCGCGCGGATCGGTTCGCCAACTACAATCTGCATGCCGCCATCGGTTACGATCTGCTGGCGCTGGTCGCGCTGCGCATTCTCTGGCGCTGGATGAACCCGGTTCCGGCGTTTCCAGCCGACCTCAAGCCCTGGGAGCGCTGGGCCGCTCATCTCGGCCATTTCGGGCTCTATCTTTTGATGCTGGCGGTCTCGCTCAGCGGCTGGGCACTCGCCGGGACGTTCAAGGCACCAATGAATAAAGATCTATTCAGCATGTATGTCCCGCTGATCGTGAAGAGCAGCGACCGGTCCGTGCACGGCTTCTATGAAAAGTGGCATGAGATCACCGCCTATTTGTTGGCGGCACTGGTAGCCATCCACATCATTGGCGCGCTACGGCATCAATTCATCAAGCACAACGATCTGCTGCGGCGGATGACCTGGGGAACGTGATAACGGCAGCCCGCGCCGGGGAGCGATTTGTCGGGCGCGGATTGGCGCCAGCTGGCGGACGGCCGGGCACGGAAGTGCCGAACATCCTGAGGGCGGGATTTGAAATCTTAATATTTAAATCGACCCGTCGGCTCATGCGGGTCGCCATTCGCCCTCCGTTGCCGGACGGCAGAGCCCCGACTTGGCATTGACATGCATGGAAAACGTTCCGTAGGCGAAATAAAGCTTAATTGAATTTATGCAATTGCAAACTATTCGCAAGAAGGATATGGTGACCTTCGATGTTGGATAAACGACCAATAGCTGCATCAATTGCGCCCGCGACCGGTCCTGCCGAGCCCGGTTGGCGGCGTCCGCGTGGCAACCCATCGCTCGCCGAGGTCTTCGGCTCGATCCGGACCCGTCCCACCGGTTCGATGATGCGTAAGCTGCTGGCGTTTCTCGGGCCCGGTTACCTGGTTGCCGTCGGCTATATGGATCCGGGCAATTGGGCGACCTCGCTCGCCGGCGGTTCCAAGTTCGGCTATGCGCTGCTGACGATCGCTTTGCTTTCCAACCTGATGGCGATTCTGCTTCAGGCCCTGTGCGCGCGGCTTGGCATTGGTGCCGGCCGCGACCTGGCGCAGGCCTGCCGCGACGCCTATCCGCGTGCGGTCTCCTGGCCGTTATGGTTCTTGGCCGAAATTGCGATCTGCGCCACCGATCTTGCCGAAGTGATCGGCACCGCGATCGGCCTCAATTTGTTGTTCGGCATCCCGCTGGAGATCGGTGTCCTGCTGACTGCGCTGGATGTCTTCCTGATCTTGTGGATGCAAAATCTCGGCTTCCGTTATGTCGAAATATTCGTGGTCACGCTGCTCTTGATCATTACGGCGTGCTTCGGCATTCAGATCGCGATGGCCGATCCGGTGTGGGGCGACGTGATCCGCGGTTTCGCGCCGACCACGCAGATCGTGACCAATCCCGAGATGCTTTACATCGCGCTCGGCATCCTTGGCGCGACGGTGATGCCCCATAACCTCTATCTGCATTCCGGTGTGGTGCAGACGCGCCAGTTCGGCGATTCCGTGGACGACAAACGCGAGGCCATCACGCTGGCGACATGGGATTCGACGATCGCGTTGATGTTTGCTCTGACCATCAACGCATCGATCCTCATTCTTGCCGCCGCCACGTTTCATACCCGCGGGCAGTATGATGTGGTCGAACTCGACCAAGTCTACTCGTTCCTGGCACCGCTGCTGGGCTCGGCCATTGCGCCATCCTTGTTTGCCATCGCTTTGCTGTGCTGCGGGTTGAATTCCACCGTGACCGCAACCTTGGCTGGGCAGATCGTAATGGAGGGCTTTCTCGACATCCGGTTGACGCCCTGGCTGCGGCGTCTGGTGACCCGGTCGATTGCGATCGTGCCGGCCGCACTGGTGACGGTCTGGTACGGTGAACGGGGTACGGCCCACCTGCTCATTCTCAGCCAAGTGATCCTAAGCCTTCAACTTCCGTTCGCTGTCGTTCCGCTGGTCATGTTCACGGCGGATCGCCAGAAAATGGGCGCGCTGGTCGCGCCGCGCTGGGTGACGGCAATCGCGGTCGTCGTCGCGATATTGATCATCGGTCTCAATATCAAATTGCTGGTCGATTTCTTCGGCGGACAACCGACCGGGTAGGCACTTCCGCACCAACCCACGCGTTCGCGAACCCATCGGCGCGAACATGCGTACAGAGTCAAACGGGATTGTCAGTCCGCCGCCAGCCATCGGGGGCGAGCCGCTCCTGCGGCAGGAACCGGGCCTTGTAGTCCATCTTGCGTGACCCCTCGACCCAATAGCCGAGATAGACGTAAGGCAGCCCCATGCGCCGGGCGCGGGCGATATGATCGAGGATCATGAAGGTGCCCAGCGACCGGTCCCGCAACTCGGTTTCGAAAAACGAATAGACCATCGACAGACCGTCGACCAGGACGTCGGTCAAGCCAACCGCAAGCAGGTCTCCGGCCCCCCGGCCGTTGATGAAACTGTCGGGTCCACGCGCGCGATATTCCACGACCCGGGTCTCGACATGGCTGTCTTCGACCATCATGGCGTAGTCGAGCACGGTCATGTCGGCCATGCCGCCCTCGCGATGGCGGGCGTCGAGATAGGAGCGGAACACCGAGTATTGCTCGGACGTCGGCACCGCGATCCGCATTTCGCCGATCATGTCCGCATTGCGCTGCAGGATGCGGCGCATGCTGCGGCTCGGCTGGAAATCGTCGACTAGGACCCGCACCGAGACGCAGGCGCGGCATCCTTCGCAGGCCGGCCGGTAGGCGATCGATTGGCTGCGGCGGAAGCCGCCATGTGTCAGAAGATCGTTGAGTTCCGGCGCCCGCTCGCCGACCAGATGGGTGAAGACCTTGCGCTCCTCCCGGTTCGCCAGATAGGGGCAAGGCGACGGCGCGGTCAGGTAGAATTGCGGTGTGTTACGCGAATGTTGGGTCACGGGTGCGAACCGGTCTTTGCCAAACCGGCGGACTCAAGGCCGTCGGTGGCAATAGGATCATCCGCAATTCGGTCGCCGTCAATTGATACGCGGGGGATTGCGGCGATCCGCTGGCGCGTTCTCATGGCTCGCGGAGCAAATGGGCGCGGACCGGATTGTTGATGACGACGGTCCCGACCAGAATGTCATGCAACAGCCGCCGGCGCTCATTGAACAGGCAGACCGCCAGCACGATTGGGGTCAAAGCGCCGACCGTCACCCAAAACACGAGCCCGTGGACTGCGCCGAGCAGGAAATAGGCGGGCGAGCCGTACCAAGTACGCAACTCGATATCCATGGCGCGCATGCCGATGGTGGCGGAATGCTCGCTGCCGAAGCACAAGCCGTAATAGACCAGGGCCCATATCATTGTCGCTGGCCACCACAGCCAAAACAGCATCAGTCCAAGGCCGAAGGTCAGGATGCCGAACACCAGAATAAAGATTGCGACCAACAAGGCCGGCGCCGCTATGATGACGAGATCGATGATGAACGCAATCACGCGCCGTGCGGGCACGCCCTCGAATAGCTCGGGATTTGTCACCGGGTCATAGGCGTGCGGCTTTAGCTCGATGGATACGCCGATACGTCGCGGTTCATTCTCCGACATTGCGCTATCCTTGCATCGATTCGGGACCGATATGGTGCGAATTTATCCCAATTCAAGAAACCTGCCTAATCCCACGCCGATATTCTGGCTCCGACTTTTGGGCCTATTTTCGGGGAATTCTCCGGCCACCGGCGGAACCGGAACGGGCTATGGTGTCGCCGAACGGTTGGTCATGCGGCATTGTCCGGCTGCGCGGGGAAGGAAGCAAGTCTTGGCGGTAACGATCTCCGATATCGAAGCGGCCCGGCGCACTATTGCCGGCCAGGTGCTGCGCACGCCCATGCTGCCGGCACCAAAGCTGTCGCTGCTCACCGGCGCGGAGGTCTTCGTCAAGTACGAAAACATGCAGGTGACGAACTCCTTCAAGGAGCGCGGCGCACTGACTAAGCTCGCGTCGCTTTCGCCGCAGCAGCAGGCCCATGGCGTCATCACCATGTCCGCCGGCAATCATGCCCAGGCGGTGGCCTATCACGCCCAGCGGTTGGGAATACCCGCGACCGTCGTCATGCCGGATCTGACGCCGTTCGTGAAGATCAACGCCTGCCGCGCCTACGGCGCCGACATCGTGTTGGAAGGTGAAACCCTGGCGGAGTCGCAAGTGCGCGCCGAAGCCATCGCGCGGGAGCGCGGGCTGGTGCTGGTCCACCCCTATGACGATTTTCACGTCATCGCCGGGCAGGGCACCGTAGCGCTGGAAATGCTGGAGGACGTCCCGGAGCTGGATATCCTGATCGTGCCGATCGGTGGCGGTGGTCTTATCAGCGGCATTGCCATTGCCGCGCGCGCGATCAATCCCGCTATCGTTATAGTCGGGGCCGAGGCCGCACTCTATCCGTCGCTGTGGAATGCGACCCGCGACGACGATCGCCCGCTGGGCGGTCCGACCTTGGCCGAAGGCATTGCCGTCAAGAATATCGGAAGCTTGACCTTTCCGCTGGTCAATACTTTCGTCTCCGACCTCATCCTTGTCGACGAGGCCCATATCGAGCGCGCGGTCTATGCGTTTTTGACTTTGCAGAAGACCATGGCGGAGGGTGCGGGTGCCGCCGGGTTGGCGGCCATGTTGGCTCAGCCGGACGAATTTCGCGGACGCAAGGTCGGGCTCGTCTTGTCAGGCGGCAACATCGATCCGCGCATTTTGGCGTCGGTCATGGTGCGGGAACTGGAACGCGAGAAGCGTATTCTGTCTTACCGGTTGACCATTCCCGATCAGCCCGGGGTGTTAGGAGTCATCGGTACGCTGCTAGGCGAACTCGGGGCCAATATTCTTGAAGTCGAGCATCATCGTTTATTCCTCGACGTGCCGGCCAAGGGCGCAAAAGTCGATGTGACGGTCGAAGTGCAGGATCGCGCGCACGCTGAAGAGATCGAACGAGCGCTCCGCGCTGGCGGTTTCGCGCCCGTGGGTATCGATCCGGCATCCGCCCTGGAATAAACAATCTCAGCCGCGCGTCGGGGTAACCGCCGGCAGACTGACGCGAAACACCGTGCCGCCGCCCTCCGCCTCCTGGCACACCACGTCGCCGTCGTGGTTGCGCGCGATCTGACGCACCAGCGCCAGACCCAGCCCGCTGCCGCGCCCGGTTTCGCTCGATCCCGCAAGCCGGTAGAACGGCTCAAACACGCGGTCGCGTTCCGCGTCCGGTATCCCGGGCCCGCGGTCGCGGATTTCCAGCACAACACGCCCGCCGTCACTGGGGGCGACCCGAATATCGGGTTGATCATCGCCGGCATGCCGGCGTGCGTTGACGATCAGATTGCGGATCATCCGGCGCAAAAGCGCCCGATCGCCACGCATGGTCACCGGCGTGCCCTCTACACTGATGTTGTCGCGGGCGGCTTCCTCCGCGGCGAGCGCCAAAAGATCGATATCCTCGAATTGTTGCGACTGTTTGGTGTCGAGCCGGCTCGCCAGCAGGATTTCCTCGATCAACTGATCGAGTTCGGCAATGTCGGCACTGATCTGGGCGCGCTTGTCGGGCTCGATTTTGTCATCGAGCAGCGCCAGCGCCATGGAGATGCGCGTCAGCGGCGTGCGTAATTCATGCGAGCTGTTTGCTAGCAACATCTTGTTCGCGCGCACTAGCGTTTCGATGTGGCTGGCGGACTGATTGAAGCTTTCGGCAAGCGCTGCCACTTCGTCCTTTCCCTCCACCTTGACGCGGGTCGCGAGGTCGCCCCGGCCAAGCTGATCGACGCCGGCCTTTAGCCGCTCGAGCCTACGTGTGAGCCGCCGGGTCAGGGGCAGGGCGCCGATCGCGACCGCGATACCGATGGCGCCCAGCGAAATAATCAGCCAGAAACCGGGTTGCCAGCGGATCGGCGCAAGGCGGATGACCAGATGGCGACCGTCATTAAGCGGCAGCAGCCATACGGGTGCGCGGCCGAGCCGCTGCAATTTGCCGGTCGCCATATGCCGCATATTGACCGGGGGCAGCGGCCTGCCGGCCTGCGCGATCAGGCCGCCCCTTGCCCCATAGAGGGCAAAGTCGGCGCGCAGGCGATGATGAAGTTGGTTCAATGTCCGTTGAATTTGGAATCGTGGCGTACCGGGCGGCGGAATTGTCCGCGTGGCGATTTCGGTTACAAATTGGAGCGTGTCTTCGAACTGGGAATCGTCGGTCGCCAGCCGCCACACAGCGCCGACCGCCAGCGCGAAAATAACCAGGATCGCAATGATGGTCAGGTAGATCTGAAGGTAGAGCCTGCGCATGGATCAGCGATCCTGCTCGCGCGCGAAAACATAGCCGGCGCCGCGAACCGTGATGATCCGCCGCGGCTTCTTGGGATCGGTTTCGATCGCGGCGCGTATGCGGGAGATGTGCACATCGACCGATCGGTCGAAGGCTTCCAGCGCTTCGCCTTTGACAAGGTCCATCAGCGTTTCACGCGACAAGACCCGGCCGGCATGTTCGGCCATCGCGAGAAGCAGCGCGAACTGATAGGAGGTCAACGGCTTTTCTTCGCCGTCTATCGTGACCCTGCGGGAATCGCGATCGATCTCCAGATGCCCGAACCGGAGGAGGTCCTGCGTCTTGGCTCCGGATTTGCGCCGCAGGATGGCGCGCAGACGCGCCAGCAATTCGCGCGGCTCGAAAGGTTTCGGCAGATAGTCATCCGCCCCGATTTCCAGGCCCACCACGCGGTCCATGGCGTCGCCCCGGGCCGTCAGCATCAGGATCGGCAGGTCGGAGCCGCTGCGGATGCGGCGGCAGACGTCGAGCCCATCGGCGTCCGGCAGCATCAGGTCGAGCAGCAGCGCGTCGTAGGGTTCTCGCTTGAGCCGGCCTTCGCCATCCTGCGCGGTCGGACTGATGACGACCTGAAAACCGGCCTCACCGAGATAGTCGGCGACCATCCCGGCGAGGCGTTTGTCGTCTTCGATCAACAGGATTCGCCCGCTCATGGACGAATTATCGGACTTTGCAGGGCGATGTCACCCACGGAACCAGCGCCGGCGCCGCTCGATCTTCTTGGCGAGTTCGGCCCGCTGGTCCGGAGTCAGCACCTCGGCTGCGGCCGTGACCGCGTTGGTGAAGACCTTGGAGGCCTCGTCGGCGGCCTTCATCTGCTCAACGCGCAAGGTCTCGATCTTGGCCTTGTCGATGGTGGCAGCCGCGAGTGCCTCGCCGATCTGCTTGCGGCCTTCCAAGCGCTTGGTCCGCACGGCGTGGAGTTCGTCGGCGGTCTTTTCGAAGATCGCCTTGACCTTCTGCCGCTGTTCGGGCGTAGCGTCGACACTGCGGAGAGCGCCTTCGACCCGGCGCTCGATCATGCCCGGCCCAAACCGGCCTGCGAACGGACCTCGCGAACCTTGCGACATGCCGTAACGGCGGCCTTCGCCACGCGGGCCTTCGCCACGCCGGCCTTCACCTGGACCGCAGTGGCCGCCGCGATGCGGGCCACGTTGGCCGTACGCGCCGCCGTGGCGTGGACCACGCCGGCCGTAGTCGCCGTCACGATCCATGCCACGCGGACCGTATTCGGAATCGTAGCCGCGGTGCCAGTTGGGCGGACCGCCTTGGCTCCATACTGGGCCGGCGACGACGGCGCCGATGACGCCACCGCCGAGCAACAGCGCGGAGGCGAACAGCGCGCCGCGGACACGGCTCTTTCGGGGGGCGGAGGGTTGCGGCGCGGGGCCGGAACTCTGGGTGTCGGGATTGCTCATCGTGGGGCTCCTTGGTTTGTCGCAAACGGGGCCGGTCAACCGACCCGTCGCAGCCAAGGTAAGGAGCCCCCGTTTCGGTGCTTTGTCCCGAATGTAAAGTTATGTAAAGCCGCCAGATGCGGGCGGACCGCCTTAAGCCGCGCTCCTAATTGAGGTCGATCGCTGCGGCTTGATTGATGTCCGCGATGACTACGATTGCGACCATATTCCACTGCGCTGTGAACCGATGTGAAGCGCCAATAGCGACAATACCGCCAATTCGCCAGCCTGCGACAAATGAACCAGTGAGATGCCCGATGCAACGAATAGCAAAGAAGCCGAGGAGGATGGTAGGCTGATGCCAAATTCGGACTTGCACCGACCGCGGGGAGGGCTTGTCGTGGCAGCATTTACGAATGCATTTTCGACACTTGCAGCAATTTTTGCGGCTCTGTTGTTGACTCTGACCGGTCCCGCTCATGCCCAAAAACGGGTGGCGCTGGTAATCGGCAATAGCAGCTACACACACATTCCGCGCCTCGCAAATCCCACAAACGATGCAAAATTGATTGCCGAGACGCTCCGCGGCCTAGGCTTTACAGTTGTCGGCGGCGGCGCCCAGCTCGATTTGGACGAATCTGGCTTGCGGCGAGCGGTGCGCGGCTTCAGCAATCAGCTTCGGGGCGCAGAGGTCGCGCTGTTCTATTACGCCGGTCACGGCGTGCAGGTGAATGGCCGAAACTATCTGGTCCCGGTCGGGGCTAATCCAACGACGGAAGCCGATGTCGATTTTCAGATGCTCGACGCCAACCTGGTGCTCCGGCAAATGGAAAGCGCGGGCACCAAACTCAATCTCGTCATTCTCGACGCATGTCGCAACAACCCATTCGGTGGGCGTGGGTTGCGTTCGGCCGGGTCCGGGCTCGCCACGATGCAGGCACCGGAAGGCACGCTGATCTCGTTTGCAACTCAGCCCGGCAATGTTGCCCTCGACGGTCGCAAGGGCAACAGCCCATATACGCGAGCTCTCGCGAGGGCCATGCGAAAGCCGGGGCTCGATATATTCCGCACGTTCAATCAGGTTGGGCTTGCGGTAGCGCGTGCAACCGGCGGCAGGCAGCAGCCCTGGGTTTCGCTCTCGCCGATCACCGGCGAGTTTTTTTCTCGGCCCCGCCTGCAACTCCAACAGCCAAGCAGGACAATCTGAGTGTACGCGACCTGGCTGCGCAGGCATGGACGGCAACGCAGCACACCACCAGCATCGCTGTCCTTCGGGCCTATATCAGCCGGTTCGGTGATACATTTTATGGTCTGCTTGCCCAAGCCCGGATTGACGAACTGAAGAAGCAGCGGATTGCCAGTTTACCTCAAAACTCATCACCCCCGGTCGAAACGACGCAACTCAAAATTCAATCAGACGCACAATATGCAATACTCATTGATGCGAGTACCGGTGACGTTCTGTATGAGCGGAACGCAGACCGACCTTTCCAACCTGGAAGTTTTTCCAAACTCATGATCGCGGAAATCGTTTTCAGTAAACTGAAGAGCGGCGCCATCAAGTCCAATGATAAATTCGTCGTGAGCAAAAAAGCCTGGATACAGGGTGGTCCACCCTCTCGAACTGCAAATATGTTTACCAAGCTGAATGATAGAATAAGCGTCGATGTCTTGCTGCGTGGTCTTATCGTGCAATCAGCCAATGATGCGAGTATCGCATTGGCCGAAGGCGTCGCTGGCGACGAAAGTGCCTTTGCCTGGCTGATGACCAAACGCGCCCGAGAGCTCGGTCTAAGTCATGCTTTCTTCAGCAATGTTACTGGCCTTCCGGACGACCGAAGCAGTGTTACCGCTCGCGAACTCGCCAAGCTGGCGCGCCACATAATAAAGAATTATTCCCGCTACTACGCATATTTTCGCATGAGAGAATTCACGTGGAATAATATTCGGCAGATAAATCGCAACATTCTTCTGCGCATGAATATTGGCGCGGATGGAACTCAAGACCAGCTTTGTCAAGCAATTTGGGTACGGCCTTGTCGGTTCTGCGGTGCGGGATAGGAGGCGCTTGATTGTCGTTGTTCATGGTTTGAAGACTGCCAACGATCGAACCAGCGCCGCGACAACTTTATTGGAGGCTGGTTTTAGACAAATTTCTCAACACAATTTGCCGCCTGTGTCCGGCAATTTTACGATCGAACGCCATGGGTCGAATCCGGAGGCGTGTTCGCGCAGGCCGTGCTGAGCACGACATAAATTTTGAGCTTGCCAACTTGGGTAGAAATCCAAGCCAAGCAATCGCCTTATGACTTCCGATAAAGAGGTGGTCTGGCTGTGCTTCTCCCAAAACCCGCGGCCATGCGCATTTGACTGGGTGCCAGTGAGTTCGCGCCCAGGTTGGCTACAGCCCCAAAGCGCGCAGTTTCTCCGCCACGCGCGGCGCAAAATAGGTCAGAATCCCGTCGGCCCCGGCGCGCTTGAACGCGATCAGGCTTTCCCACATCGCCCGCTCGCCGTCGAGCCAGCCATTGCCGGCCGCCGCCATGATCATCGCGTATTCGCCTGACACCTGATAGGCGAAGGTCGGCATCTGAAACTCGTCCTTCACACGGCGAATGATGTCGAGATAGGGCAGTCCGGGCTTGACCATAACCATGTCGGCGCCTTCCTCGATGTCGAGCCGTACCTCGCGCAGGGCTTCATTGGAATTCGCCGGGTCCATCTGATAGGTCCGCTTGTCCCCGGTCAGCGTCGCGCTTGATCCGACGGCATCGCGGAATGGCCCGTAGAAGGCCGAGGCGTATTTCGCCGCATAGGCCATGATCGAAATTTCATCGAAGCCGGAATCGTCCAACGCATCGCGGATCGCGCCGACACGACCGTCCATCATGTCCGACGGCGCGATTATGTCGGCTCCGGCATCGGCTTCGATCAGCGCCTGTTGCACCAGGACCTCAACGGTCTCGTCGTTTGCGATTTCTTCCCCGCGGATCAGCCCGTCGTGACCGTGGCTGGTATAGGGGTCGAGCGCCACGTCGCATAAAATGCCGATGCCCGGAACCTCTTGCTTGATGGCGCGGATCGCGCGGCAAACCAGATTTTCAGGATTGAGTGCCTCGGATCCTTCGGGATCGCGCAAGTCGGGATTGGTGTAGGGAAACAGCGCCAGGCATGGGATTGCCAGGCTCGCCGCACGGGCGGCTTCGCGCACCGCCTGGTCGACTGTCAGACGTTCGGCGCCGGGCATCGAATCAATCGGCGTCCGCGCGGCATCGCCGTCGACCAAGAATAGCGGCCAGATCAGATCGTCGGTCGTCAGCACATTTTCGCGCACCATTCGGCGCGCCCAATCGGCCTTGCGGTTGCGCCGCATGCGGATCGGCAGATCGAGATCGGCTGAGGCCGCCGCCTGACGCGAGGGGTCGAACGGAACGAAACGCGTCTTGCTTTCGAGCGGGCGGCCGTACTTGATCGCCATGGCGTGTTCTCCGAGCGGTTTGGGTTCTTTCTACTCTTTCGGTTGTCCGCATGCCACCGGGCCGGTGGCCGCCCGGTCGGCGAGGAGTGTGTGATCCTTGATGCCTGATATTGACGGAAACTGCTGCGGTCCTCACGCTGCCGGCCGATCATTGGGCATATCAGCCATGGACTTTCAACTCAGCGAGGAGCAGCAGGCCATCGAGGCGACTGCGCGGGCCTTCGCGCGCGACGAAATGATGCCGTTTGCCCGCGAATGGGACGAAAAGTCCACGTTTCCGGTCGCAACGCTCCGCAAGGCCGCAGCGCTTGGATTCGCCGGTATCTATGTCCGGGAGGATGTCGGCGGCTCCGCGTTGTCGCGGCTCGACGCCACGATCATTTTCGAGCAGCTCGCGCAAGGCTGTCCGTCGACTGCCGCATACGTCTCGATTCACAACATGGTCGCCTGGATGGTCGATCGTTACGGCGGCGAGGGCCAACGCCGCCGCTTTCTGCCGGCGCTTTGTGCCATGGACTATTTCGCCAGCTATTGCCTGACCGAGCCGGGCGCCGGGTCCGATGCGGCCAGTCTGACCACCCGCGCGCGCCGCGAGGGTGATCACTATGTGCTCGATGGCGCCAAGGCCTTCATTTCCGGAGGCGGGGTCTCCGATATCTATCTGGTGATGGCACGAACCGGCGAGCGTGGTCCGAAAGGAGTCTCCTGCCTGCTGGTTGAGGACGGGACCCCAGGCCTGTCATTCGGCGCCCAGGAGCAGAAACTCGGCTGGCACTCGCAGCCGACCGCGATGGTGCTGTTCGACAATTGCCGGGTGCCGGCAGCCAATCGCCTCGGCGCGGAAGGCGACGGGTTCAAGATCGCGATGGCGGGGCTGGACGGCGGCCGGCTGAACATCTCGGCCTGTTCGCTCGGCGGCGCGCAGTTTTGTCTCGACCGCACGCTCGGCTATCTGCGTGAGCGCCGCCAGTTCGGCAGTCGGTTGGCGGACTTCCAGGCCCTGGCGTTCCGTATTGCCGACTATGCAACGGAACTGGAGGCAGCGCGTTTATTGCTGCGACGGGCAGCGGTCGCACGCGATGATCAGGAGCCTGGCGCAACCCGGCTTGCCGCCATGGCCAAGCGACTGGCGACAGATGCCGGATTCGAGATCGTCAACGGCTGTCTGCAAATGCACGGAGGCTACGGTTACCTCCGTGATCACCCGATTGAACGCGTGCTGCGTGACCTTCGCGTGCACCAGATACTCGAGGGAACCAACGAAATCATGCGCCTCATCATCAGTCGCGAATTGCTTAAAAATTAGTCTGATCTGCCTTTCGAATATGCCCCCAGAATTCGCGCGCCCGCCATGCGGTAACATTTTCGCGGGGTATCTTATTTTGCGAACTCCACAGGCTATGGTGGCAGCCGTCAGTTTGCCGGACCGGCGGATTTCTCACCATCTGTCCTCCGTCTGGCAGCCCCGGCCTCTTCATTGAGGCCGGGGTTCTATTTTGCGTTGTCGAGCGGCATGGTGGCCAGAGGCGGTCCGCTGTTGCCGCCGGGAGGTGGGTGACCGCCGGGCGGCTTGTTAACCGGTTAGTCCTATACGATGGGATCGCCGTATGGCGGCGGTCGGCTTCATCGGGTAACGGCGGCGATTTAGGCAAGGGATTCGGACAAAGGGACGCCGGGACGCGCATGCTAAGCGAATATCTGATGGTGAAGGAATTGGCACTGGTCTGCGCCGCCTTGTTTACCGGGGCGGCGTTTTACATCAATGCCGCCGAGCAGCCGGCCCGGCTCGCGCTTGACGACAAGGCGATGCTCACTGAATGGCGCGAAAGTTACGGTCGTGCGTTCGCGATGCAGGCCTCGCTTGCGCTCGCTTCGGCGCTGTTCGGATTGTTGGCGTTCTGGGATAGCGGATATTGGGGTTGGTTCGTGGGCGCCATCGTCATTTTCGCCAATTGGCCCTACACGCTGCTTGTCATTCTTCCAGTCAACAAGTTGTTGCAAAAGCACCATGGCGAACCGGCGGGCAAAGACATGCGGGAACTGGTGGATAAGTGGGGCGGTCTCCATCTGGTTCGCGGCATCTTCGGATTGGTTGCAACTGTTATTTTTATGTGGGCGATTCATTAACGAAACCGAGCTGACCGTATCTTGCGGCATATTGCTGCGCTGCCAATAAATGCGCGCGCTTCTTCAATAAAGATCAGCACTACTGACTTGTCTTGCGTGTGCTCGGCGGCTAAACGGTAAGCAACAATCGATTGTTGGCCGTTCCGCTCGGTCGTGCCGTTGAAGCGCGTTTCGTCTCGGTTCACTCCAATTCATCGGCTTGTTACGCGGCTCTGCGATCGTGCTTGGTCGCGCAGATCAAACGTCAAACGAAAGGAATGGCGATGCAGAAGGGCACCGTCAAATGGTTCAATCCCACCAAGGGTTATGGCTTCATCCAACCGGCGCAGGGCGGTAAGGACGTTTTCGTCCATATCTCGGCAGTCGAGCGGGCCGGCCTGTCGACCCTCAATGAAGGCCAAGTCGTGACCTTCGACGTGGTTTCGAACCGCGGCAAGGAAGCAGCTGAGAATCTGAAGGTCGCGGCCTAAGGCCGGATCTTCTGGAATGACGCGCCGCCCCGGCCATGCCGGGGCGGCGTTGTTTTTGCGGCGCACCGTCGTTGCAAGCAAACCGCGATCGGGTTACCGATCACGGACCTGATGCAGACCGATCCGGAAATTCTGTTCGATCGCCGCGGCGCGGCGGGCCTCGTGACGCTCAATCGTCCGCAGGCGCTCAATGCCGTCAATCACGCCATGGTGCGTGCACTCACAACGATGCTGATCCAATGGGCCGATGATCCCGGCATCACACGTGTCATCATTCGCGCGGCCGGCGGCCGAGCATTCTCCGCTGGCGGTGATATTCGCCACCTGTACGATCTCGGCCGTGCTGGCGATCACGCCGCGCAGGTCGCCTTCATGCGTGACGAGTATCGGCTCGACGCCCTGATCAAGCACTACCGGAAGCCCTACGTCGCCTTAATCGACGGCATCGTCATGGGTGGCGGCGTGGGCATATCGATTCATGGCTCGCACCGGGTTGCCGGCGATGGCTTCCGGTTCGCCATGCCGGAGGTCGGGATCGGATTTTTTCCAGATGTCGGTGCCACCTGGATCCTGCCGCGGCTGCCAGGCGAGCTTGGTACCTATTGCGCCTTGACCGGAGCGCGGCTGGGACCGGAAGACGCTACCGCCGCCGGCATCGCCAGCCATCGGGTCGAATCCGCGAAATTCGACGATCTCCTGGATGACCTCTGCGGCACGATCTCAATCGACGCGCTACTTTCCGCCTTTGCCGAGTCGAAGCGGAACGGGCCCGTCACGGACCGTTTGGCGGCGATCGAACGGCTGTTTTCCGGTACCACCGTTGAACAGGTCCTTGCCGCGCTCGACCGCGAGGCGGGCGCCCTGGGGGCCGATGGGGGCTTCGCGGCCGAGACCGCGGCTGCAATTCGCGCCAAATCGCCGATAAGCCTGAAGATCGCGCTTGCCCAAATGCGCCGTGGCCGGTCACTGTCGTTCGACGAATGCCTGCGGACCGAATACCGGATCGTATCGCGGGTCGTCCACGGGCATGATTTGTATGAGGGCGTACGGGCGGTGATCATCGACAAGGACCAGAAGCCGACTTGGCAGCCGCATAACTTGGCAGCGGTCACCCAGGCCGATGTCGATCGTCACTTCGCGCCGCTTGCAGAAGGCGAACTCGAACTGCCATGAGCGAACAGGCAACGCAGGGTGAACCGTCTCTCGAACCGGTCCACGCCGAAGACAGCGAGATTGCCCACGACCGCTGGACGCGCCGTCTGGTCGCGTTCCTGCGTATCATGGCGGCGGTGTCATTGCTGAAGGGGCTCTATCACTGGGCCGTGGTCTGCGGCATTGGGCCGATCGCGGGGACCAGTTTCGATGCCGAGACCGTGCCTTATCAGACGGCAACGGTGTTTTTCGCGGTGATTGATCTCGTCGCCGCCGTCGGCCTTTGGTTGGCGGCGCCCTGGGGCGCGGTGGTGTGGCTGACGTCGATCATCTCGATGGCGGCGGTTGAGATCTTGTTTCCGCAGATCTACGGCGGCCAGTACTGGGTCGTGATGAGCGAATTGATGCTGCTCGTCGCCTATCTGATATTGGCGTTGCAGGCGGCACGCGAAAAGCCGCCATAAGCATCGATCGAAAAAAAGGCGACGGGAGGAAGACATGGCGCGCATTGGTTTCATTGGCCTCGGCAATATGGGATCGCCGATGGCTGAAAATCTGATCAAGTCGGGCCATGACGTCGCCGGATTCGACATCAATGCGGATGCAGTCGAAAAGCTTCAGGCTCTTGGCGCAGAAACGGCTGCAACCGCCTCGGCTGTCGCGACCGGGCGCGATGTCGTGGTCTCGATGCTACCCTCCGGAAAAGAGGTGCGCGGCACCTATCTCGGCGGCGACGGCGTCATCGCCCGTGCCGCGCCCGGCACCCTGTTAATTGATTCTTCCACCATCGATGTTGAAACGGCGCGGGACGTGGCTGCGGCCGCACGCGAGCAGGGGCATGCCATGCTGGACGCGCCGGTGTCCGGCGGCGTGAGTGGCGCGCAATCAGCGTCATTGACATTCATGGTCGGCGGCAGTGATGACGCGTTCGCGCAAGCGCAATCGATCCTGGCCGCTATGGGCAAGACCATTGTGCACGCCGGCGATGCCGGCAGCGGGCAGGCGGCGAAAATCTGCAATAACATGATCCTCGGTGCGTCGATGATCATCGTTTCGGAGGCCTTCGTGCTGGCCGAGAAGCTCGGACTTTCAGCCCAGAAACTGTTTGAAATTTCCTCCAAGTCGTCGGGCCAGTGCTGGTCAATGACCAGCTATTGCCCGGTGCCGGGCTTGGTGCCGGCGTCACCGGCCAATCGTGATTTTCAGGCTGGTTTCACGGCGGCGATGATGCTGAAAGATCTGCGGCTGGCGCAGGAGGCTGCGCGTATGGCAGGTGCGACTGCACCGCTCGGCGCCGCGGCTGCCGCGCTCTACGACCTCTATGTCGCCGAACAGAATGCCGGACGTGACTTTTCCGGCATTATCGAATTCCTCCGCGCGAAGTAGATCCGTCGGTGGATTCGTCTGCGATTGCGCCGCGGGCGGCGGAAAATGCAGTATTTGCAGGATTTCTGATTGTGGCACGGTGAACAGATGGTAACGGCGACCACGGATAATCTCCGCATCAAGTAATCATTCACCTTTGCGAATAAACTTTGTCTTTATTGTATTGTTTAATACGATTTTAGACCGTCCAATATAATTTCCACAGTTCGAGACACGAAACAGGATCGCGTCTCGCGATAACAAAACAACCGGTCAAACAACTAAAGGGACGTCAACATGAAAGCCGTCGTGAAAACGGTTGAGCCTGCGGGACGTGAAGCGCGTTTCGAAACGATCCGTCCACTCTATCTTGAGGCTTTGACGCTGGTCGAACGGCTGCATCGCAGGCTGCTTGATGTCATCAAGGACGAATTCGATCGTCGCGGCCGCGCCGATATCAATTCGGTGCAGGCGCTGCTTCTGTACAATATTGGCGACAAGGAGTTGACGGCCGGCGAATTACGCACGCGCGGCTACTACCTCGGCTCCAACGTGTCCTACAATCTGAAGAAGCTGGTCGAGATGGGCTTTCTCGATCACCAGCGTTCGCGCGTTGATCGCCGCTCGGTCCGGATCAAGCTGACTGAAAAGGGTCGCGAGGTTCGCGAGATCGTCGATTCGCTTTACCAAAAGCATGTCCGGACGGTGGAGCAGGTCGGCGGCATCAACGTCGACGAGTTCACCACGCTGAACAAGTCGTTGCATCGGCTTGAGCGATTCTGGACCGACCAGATCCTTTACCGGCTGTAAGCCGAATTTTCCTCCGCATGCGATCGGCCCCGGCGCCTCGCGCCGGGGCTTTTCGTTGTGCCGTGGCCGGGCGCGGGTGCCGAGCGGGCCTGGCTAGTGGAGTGGATTTGACATTCGCTACCCGCCTGGCAGCAGATCAGCAAAGCGAATGTCAAATCCAAAGCTCCGCTAGAAACATATATTTGCTAGTGGTCCTTTGATTCGAACATTCGCATTGGCGCCGGCTGAAACGGGATGCGAATGTTAGAATAGGACCGCTAGGAGGCATCGGGTATTCGGTCCACGATGCCACAGGCCGTGGAGCCGATCGCGACCGGCTCGCAGGCAGGTCGGTTTCCTGGGCCACGGCCACAAAATCGCCAACGGCCACGGCTAATGGCGCCGTGGTATCAGCAAAAACGTGATGGCAAGTTGATCGGCACTGGCTTTGTTGCGGATCGACGCTCATGCTAAACGGGTCTTTGCGGGTGCGCCAAAAGGGGATCGTGAAAGATATGTCCGGTCAGGGTCGAATGAGTGGGACCAGCCTGAATCGCCGTCGCGTACTGTGCGGCCTGGCACAGGCGGGCGCCGGGATAGGCAGCGCGATGATGGCGTCGCGGGCCTGGTCGCAGGAAGATCCGCTGCTCCAGGCTCTGATCCGAAAGCAGCAGGGCAATTTCGAACACGGCTTCGATTCGGCGTCTCGCACGATCCATATGCCGAAGAGTTCGCTGCCGACACTTTCTCCCGACACGGTTGCAACCACCGATCGGGCCATCGGCCAGTATCAGGGCATCGTCGCTCAGGGCGGCTGGCCGACAGTGCCGAATCTGAAGGGGCTCGGCCTCGGCAAGCGGCATCCTGGGGTGGCGCAGCTGCGGCAACGTCTTTCCGTGGCCGGTGACATTGCGGCCAATACCGGCCTGTCGGATATCTACAATTCCTATGTTGAGGCAGCGGTGCGGCGGTTCCAGGCTCGTCATGGCGTTCACGGACACGGCGCCATTGTCGCGAAGGAGTTTCGCCGCGGCGGTAAGCGTGCCGGCCGTCTCGGTGATATCGTCGACGAGGAGGATGTCGCAGCCGCTCACGTCTCCCACGACGCTGATCGCCTCGACCGTCGTCGAGCTCGTGCGCTTCTTGCCGACCATGCCGAGGCCGGCGCCGAGGACCTCCGCGTAGGCGGCGGCCATCTTCATGCCGCCGACATCGGGCGAGACGACGATGAGCTTGTTCGTCTTGATCGTCTTCGTGAGGTGCTCGAAGAAGACCGGGCGATGCGTAGAGATGATCGACCGGGATGTCGAAGAACCCCTGGATCTGCTGGCTGTGCAGGTCCATCGTGAGCACGCGGGTCGCGCCGGCGGCGACGAGGAGATTGGCGACGAGCTTCGCGGTGATCGGCACGCGCGGCTGGTCCTTGCGATCCTGGCGCGCGTAGCCGTAGAACGGCAGCACGGCGGTGATGCGCGCGGCCGACGCGCGGCGCGCGGCGTCGATCATGATGAGCAGCTCCATCGAGGTGGTGATTGGTCGGCGGGCAGGTCGACTGGATGATGAAGACATCCTTGCCGCGGATGTTCTCGTTGATCTTCACGAACGACTCGCCGTCCGGAAAGGTCGTGACTGTCGCGTCGCCGAGCTTGGTGTTTATCGCCTCGCAGATGGCCTCGGAGAGGGTGCGATTGGAGTTGCCGGAGAAGATCTTCAAATTCGAGTCCATCGATTGTCGCAAAATTGTGACGTGGGCCCGTTCAGGTGGAAGGGTTTTTTCCCAAACCGAGCGCTTCCTCGATCTTCCCCACCCTTCGGAAGAGCTCCGGGATGCGCTCCTGGACCGCGGCAAGCCTCTTCGCCGCGAGCATCGGCATGGCGGGTGAGCCCCAGATCGCCGTCCCGGGCTCCGGGTCGCGCGCGACGCCGGCCTGGCCGCCGATCTTGGTGTTGTCGCCGACCTTGATGTGGCCGGCGAGGCCCGCCTGGCCGCCGATGATGACGTTGTCGCCGATCGTCGTGCTGCCCGACGATGCCGACCTGGGCGACGATCGGCAATACCGGCCGATGACGACGTTGTGGGCGATCTGCACGAGGTTGTCGATCTTCGTGCCCTCGCCGATCTCCGTCTTGCTGGAACGCGCCGCGGTCGATGGTCGAGTTGGCGCCGATCTCGACGTCGTCGCCGATGATGACAACACCGAGCTGCGGAATCTTCTCGTGGCGGCCGTCGACCGTGTTGTAGCCGAAGCCGTCGCCGCCGACGATCACGCCGGGCTGCAAGCGCACGCGCGTCCCGAGCGTGCACATCGAGGAAATCACCCGCGGGCAGATCCAGCAGTCCGGTCCGATCGCCCACCGCGCCCGACAAAGACGCCTCCCTCGAGCACGGCGCCGTCTCCGATGGACGCGCCCGCCTCGACGATGCACAAGCGGCCCGACGTGGACCGACGGCGCGATCTTCGCAGAGGGATCGACAACCGCGGACGGATGGACTCCCGGCGTGGGTTTCGGCCGAATGAGCGCCTCGACCGCGCTGCAGATGCGCGTGAGCGCGACCGAGGGATCATCGAGAAAGAGCCAGCGCTGGTCAGCGGACGGTTCGCCCTCGAAGTCCGCGGGGAAGCAGGACCAGCGAGGCGCGGCACACGCGACCAGATCGCGGTATTTCGGATTCGCCAGGAATGCGAGGTCGCCAGGGACCGGCGGACTCGAGCGAGGCGATTCCTGTGATCGCTGCGTCTGTCGATCCCGCCGTCCTCAACGGCTTCACAAACGCCTCAATCTCGGCCGGGGAAAAACTCAACTGCATGCGCGTGAGCCTGTGAAATAGCGGCGCGACCGGAAACAAAAAAGAACCCCCGCGGCGTCGACCGTGGGGGTTCGAATGACGGTTCAGCCGGCTGGTCAGGGCTTCTTGGTCGGTCGCGGGGCCGCGGCGGCCGGGGCCGTCCGGAGGCGGGGCGTCCTTGTTGATCTCGGCGAGAACTTCTTCGGTGATATCGTAGGAAGAATCCGCGTAAAGCAGTGCAGGAATACCGAGTTGCGACATGCCGGAGCTGTCGAGAAGGACGGTCGCTCCGCGCTTCTTGGCGATGTCGACGGCGACCTTCTGGATTTCCTCTAGGAGAAGCT
>CAWDZJ010000027.1:0-179564 GCA_963806815.1 uncultured Alphaproteobacteria bacterium
GAATCGCGGTCGCGTCGTTCGAACTGTCATTGACTGTCGGGGCGTTCATCGAACAGCCCCTCCAAGGCTCCCTCGCTGACGCGTCGGGTGACCATGAATTTTGAAACTGCCCCGAATGTCTGATTTCTAGTTTCTAGTTCCTCCCCACTCACGCCGCGTCTTCCAGTTCGTTGCGGTTGCGGAGGGTGAGGTGCTGGATGTCTTCTTCGTCGAAGCCGCCGGCCCGCAGCAGGGTGAGCATGTCGCGGCCGGTGTCGCTGAGCGGATGTCCGAGAAGCTGATCCATGCGCACGAGTTGTTCGTGCAGGCGTTGGATTTCGCGGTCGGACTTTTCGATCATTTCATCCAGCATCGCCAGGCGGTTGTTCAACTGCGTCTTGTGATCCTCGAGCGAAGCCAGCATCGAACAGCACTCCGAGGCGGTCTGAGAGATCAGGATGGAATTCCGTGAAAGTCCGGCAGCGGAGTGAACGGACCGGTCCTCGCAGCACTTCACGTGAGACTGGCAGATCAGCCAGCAAGCGAAGAGCGAGCCTCCGGCGATCGAGCTGAGCAGCAGGCAGAACCAGAGCATGTGCGAATCCTTTCGCCGGTTTTTTACCTCGATTTCCTGAAATGCGGTAGAGCAATTCCCTGAAGCGCGGGGGCTGCATGTTGCTGAAAAGCTGAGCGACTCCGATTGATTTGTGTGAACTCGGCGATTTCTCGTCCGCCCTTCATCGGATTTTTGACGAAGTGCGATTAAATCTGTGCCCTGCGAGACAGCAGAAATCTCGCCGAAAAAAACCGACATTCAGAAAGCCGTGCACAGTGATTGAGCAGAGAGACCGCATCCGGATTCCGTTTTTTCAAGAAACTGCCTCGCGGGGAAAACCGTTGGCACGAGCGTTGCGAATACGAATATCCGACTGGTGACAGTCACCCCGCCTGGTAACAGACGACGATCCAACCTCACCCCTGCCTGGATCATCCTGCCTGTTCTGTTGCAAGCGTTCGGAAGGGATTCCGGGCGGACCTCCAAACTGACATACAGAAAGAGAAACCATGTTTCGCTTTTGCCCGCGAAATCATTCAGCCCGCGCTACGTCGCAAACACCGTCGTTCACACTGTTTAAGCCACTGGTCGCGATCGCATCTCTCACGATCATGTTTGAGTTGTTACCGATCGATTTTCAAAACTACCTCGCCCCCGCCCTGGTGACCTTACGAAGATGTGTACTGGGCTCCATTGGGATGCTCGAAAGCCCGCTGGCCGGCGGTGCGGAGCTGACGGGACGTCCCTGCATCGTGGACCAGGGCTACCACTACACGCAAATCCACCGGAAACGTCGCTGTAGAGCCCGGCGGAAGCTCTGCGAGTTATTCCTTCGCGACCTGCAGGCCGGGTGCGGCGGTCCATTCCTTCAGAACTTTCGCCTCGTTTTCGTCCCAGATGCGGATCGTGCCGTCGTAACTGCCGGTAGCGATCCGATGGCTGGCTGCATCGCGGGCGAGCGAGTAAACCCAGTCGGCATGACCGGAATAAGCTTTGACGGCTTTGCCGTCCGCGATCGTGTGCCGGCGGGCGTTCTTGTCCGCGGAGACGCTGAAGACGTCTCCCTCGGGGGTGACAACGAGGCGGAAGACTTCATCGGCGAAGCCCGCCGATGTTGCGGACCTGCTTGGCGTCTGAGACGTTCCAGATGCGCAACTGCCGGTCGGCACCGCTGGAGACGACCTGCTTGCCGTCGGGGGTGAAGGCGACTCCGTTGACGGTATTGTTGTGCGAGTTGAAGGTCACCATCGAATCGCCTGTTTTCGCATCGAAGACTTTTGCCGTCTTGTCGCGAGAGGCCGAGACGAGTTTGGTGCCGTCCGGAGACCAGGCGACATCGTTGACCCAGTCGGCGTGATCTTCGACCATCAACTGCTGCTGGAAACGTGTTGGCGTCGAACACGCGAATGGAACGGTCGGCGCATCCGATCGCGAGGCGCGTTCCGTCCGGACTGTAAGCCACCGCGAAGACCGAGTCGCCCGTGCGGACCAGATCGGCCAGCAGGTTCCCCGAGGCGACGTCAAAGATTTTCGCCTCACCGATCTGAGCCGGGGTTCCCGCGGCGACCGCGATGCGCGTTCCGTCGGGGCTGTATTCCAGGTCGTAAACTCGTTCGGCGACGTTGGAGATCCGTTTCAGCAATTCGCCCGTTTCGGGGTTCCAGATGAGAACTTCGTGATATCCGGAACTGGCGAGTTGTTTTCCGTCGGGGAAAACGCCAGGGCCGTCACCGGCAGCGTCACGCGATACGATTCCGGCGGGGCCGGTTGCGGCAGTTTGGGAATGAACGTGATCAGTTCTGCGGACTCGGCAATACCCGCATCGAGGATGGCTCCGGTGTCGATCCATTTCTTGATCGTCGCGATCTCTTCGGCGGTCAACGGGTCGGCGTCTTTCGGCATCGATCCGTCTTCGACCATGATGGTCAGCGTCGCCATATGCACCGTTCTTCGACATCGATTGGGAATCCGACAAGAGCGAGCTTGCCGGTAAGGTCCTTGTGCCCTTTCTCCGGCGATCAATACGGTCGAATTCTTGAAAGCGGTGAACTGACGCTGCGGTTCAACGCTGCGGATGGTACCTTCAGCATCTGGTAGTTTGAGCATCGCTTTCCGGTCCGGCCACGTGACTACGCGATCATCATCCGTCGAGCGCTGATGCGAGGCGAGCCGCCGGGTGATGCCGATCTGATCGCGCAATTGCGCGGGCTTGCCGACAGCTTCGCGGGGCTGCGCCCGGAGGGGTTGGGCCGGCGGCGCCAGGCGGAAATCCATAACCGCGGCCGGCAGCTTCAATCCGAACTCGCGGGGTTCGCCGTCGATCCAGCCGCGCTGCGTGGCTTGAAAGCGCCGCTGGCGGCTTCGCCGGGACGCCGGGGCAACCGGACACATATATTGCCCTTCACCAGTTGCTCGAACGGCAGACCTATGGCTTGCGTCATGGCGGGTGGCGGCGGATGAGATCAATTATCGCCGCTTTTTCGATATCAATGATCTTATCGGCATCCGTCAGGAAAATCCCGACTTGTTCGCGCAGACCCATCGGTTTGTCGAGCGCCTTATTGTTGAAGACAAGGTTCACGGGCTTCGCATCGATCATGTCGACGGGCTTTTTGATCCGGCTGGTTACTGCGAGTTCTTCGCGCGTTGACCGACAAAGCATGTCGCGTGCGCGATGAAAGGCTTGGGATTTCAGCACACCAGAATGAAGCATTGCGGCGTTTTCCGATCTATCTTGAAAAAATTCTCGGTCATCACGAGCGGTTGCGGTCCGGCTGGCCGGTGGAGGGTACGAGCGGTTACGACTTTCTCGCCTTGTGCAATCGACTATTTATCCGGCCGGACGCGCTCGGATCGATTGATGGTGTCTACCGACAATTCACCGGCTACGCTCATAATTTTGAGGATGTTCTTTACGCCTCCAAGCGGACGGTGATGGGATCGCTATTGGCGAGTGAGTTGAATGTGCTCGCGCGCCAACTTGATCGCATCTCGGAGGAACATTGGGGCACCCGAGACAATACATTTGAACGTCTGCGACTGGCCTTGGAGGAGATCGTCGCCGCATTTTCGGTGTATCGTACCTACGTCACGGCGAAAGGGTGTTCGGAAGAGGATCGTCGCATCATTCATTCTGCGGTGAGCCGCGCGCGCCAGCGATGGCTCGGACCTGACCGCGAAATTCTTGAATTTGTTGCCGCGGCCTTGACGACCGATCTCGTGAAGGACCGTCGGTCCGGTTACAACCGCAATGACGTTGTTCGATTTGCCATGCGGTTTCAGCAGTACACATCGCCCGTCATGGCGAAGGGGTTGGAAGACACCGCCGGCTACCGTTACACCCGGTTTATTTCGCTCAACGACGTTGGCAGCGAACCAAATGTCTTCTCGACGTCGCCCGGCATCTTCCATGCGGAGAACAAGGAAAAATGTGACGCGTGGCCGCATGCCATGCTGACCACGGCGACGCACGACACCAAGCGCGGTGAGGACGTGCGGATGCGGCTCGATGCGATCAGCGAAATCGCGGGGCAATGGGGGCATGTCGCCCGACGATGGCGGCGTTTCAATCGACGCCAGCGGCGTGAAATTGACGGGTTGCGGGTGCCGTCCCTGGTTGATGAGTATTTGCTCTATCAAACACTGATCGGGAGTTGGCCTTCGGAAGATACGATAGCCGATACAGGGAGCTGGGAATCACTCACTCCCTACCGGGATCGCGTGAAGGCCTATCTGGTCAAGGCCATGCGGGAAGCAAAGACAATCACCAATTGGTCGAACCCCAACGAAGAATATGAATTAGGCTGCGGCGCGTTTGTTGACGCCATTCTCGACGAGCGCGAGCCCAATATCTTCATGAGTGATTTTCGCGCGCTCGTATCGCGTCTGGCATTTCTCGGTTCTTTGAGCAGTCTGTCCCAGCTGGTGCTTAAGTGTTTTTGCCCAGGTGTTCCCGACATCTATCGCGGCGATGAGTTGTGGGATCTCAATCTTGTCGATCCGGACAATCGCCGCCCGGTCGATTTTTCCGAGCGCAACGCGATTCTTGATGATTGCTTCGATGGCATCGGCCGTGTTGACGTCGCCGATCCAATGGCCGCCGAAACTCTGATGTGCGATTGGAGAAGCGGAAAGATCAAGGCACATATCCTGCAACGTTGTCTGAAGCTGCGGAACGACCATGCTGAACTGTTCAATTTTGGTCAGTACGAATCGCTTCGGACGCAGGGCGAGACCGCCAGCCATATTGTGGCCTTTGCGCGCCGACATGCCGATACGTCTGTGATCGTCGCCGTCGGGCGCTGGTTTGCGCCTCTGCTTGACGCAGAGCAGAACGCATATCCCGGCGCGGCGTCGTGGGATAACGGCGCGGTCGAACTCAACAGCGTCAATTGCGATCGCATGGCCGACATATTCACCGGCCGGGAATATTCTTTCGGTGGCCGTGATGAAGCCGTGACACTTGCGGCCAACGATTTGTTTGCAATACTTCCGGTTGCAGTGCTTGTCGGTCGGGCAAGCCATTGACGCAGGACATGGACAATCGTTAGCATCCGCTCGCTCGATTCTCGTGATCGCGCCATAAGCAAGGAACCGATAGGTCAGACCACCAAGACGTCCATCGTTGCGGGAGAGACCGGCAAATGCCGGCGCCGAAGGAGCAACCGCCCCGGAAACTCTCAGGCAGAAGAATCGCACGATGATGGCAATAGCTCTGGAAAGAGACGCACCGTGCGTCCGCCGACGGGATAACGCTCTCAGGCAAAAAGACAGAGGGGGCACCGCGAAACGCGGCCAATGCGGCCGAATAACGAGGTGCTCCGGTGCTGATGACGGTTCCGAATTCCTTTGTGCAATCTGAAGCTTATGCGGCTGGGAAGCATGCCGCCATCGGCTTTATTTCAACAATGTCCGGCAAGCGATGTCGTTTGTCAGGCAGCTTCGTAATTTCAGAGTTTGAAACTCTCAGGCTTGCGATCTCCAGGACAGCAAATCGCGGAGGCCAATCTTGAACCAAGATGCGCCTCTCGTCGTCAGCCGAAGCCCGCTGCACGATCTTCATGTCGCGCTCGGCGCCCGTATGGTGCCGTTCGCCGGCTATGAGATGCCGCTGCAATATCCTGCTGGTATTCTCAAGGAGCATTTGCATACACGAGCGGCGGCTGGGCTGTTCGACGTTTCGCATATGGGGCAGGTCGTAATCCGCGCGCGCAATGGGGATGCGGACACGGCCGCGCAGGCCCTTGAGGCGCTTGTTCCGACCGATGTTGTGGGCCTTGCCGCAGGCCGGCAGCGTTACACCGTGTTCACCAATGCCGATGGCGGAATTCTTGGATGACCTGATGGTCGCCAAGCGCGACGACCATTTGTTTCTTGTGGTCAACGCGGCTTGCAAGGACGCGGATGAAGCGCATTTGCGCCGATCAATGGCGGCAAGTTGCGAGATTGAACGTCTCGGTGATCGTGCATTACTGGCCTTGCAGGGCCCGCAAGCGGAAGCGGTCCTGGCGCGTCTTGCGCCCGATGTCATGACGATGGAATTCATGGATGTGCGTGACGTCATGATCATGGGCGTGCGTTGCGTGGTGTCGCGCTCCGGCTATACCGGCGAGGACGGATTTGAGATCAGTGTTCTGGCATCCCAGGCCGAGGCGCTGGCGCGTAAATTGCTCGAAAATCCGGAGGTTGCTCCGATCGGACTTGGCGCTCGCGATAGCCTTCGGCTGGAGGCCGGGCTCTGCCTCTACGGCGCCGACCTCGATCCGCAGACAAGCCCGATGGAGGCCGCTCTGGAATGGTCAATTCCAAAGACGCGGCGGATCGGTGGGATGCGGGAAGGCGGCTTTCCCGGGTCGGACGTGATCCTTCGCCAACTAAGGGACGGCGTTGTGCGCCGGCGCGTCGGCCTGCGTCCGTTGGGGCGGCAGCCGGTTCGCGCCGGCGCCAAACTCTACTTCAGTGAGAAATCGCCGACGGTGGTTGGGCAAGTCACATCCGGAGGTTTCGGCCCCAGCGTGAATGCGCCGGTCGCGATGGGATATGTCCTTGCAACGAATTCGGCGATTGGCTCGCGCCTGTTTGCAGAGGTGCGCGGGGCTCGTGTCGAGGTCGCCGTCTGCGCGCTTCCATTCGTCCCACACCGCTACAAGCGTCGCTGACATTCAATATCGGAAGGGCAATCGATCATGCTGAAATTTACCGAAGATCACGAATGGCTCCGCGAGGACGGCGACGTCGTCGTCGTCGGCATCACCGAACACGCTCAGGAGCAGCTTGGTGATCTGGTCTTTGTGGAACTGCCTCAGCCCGGCAGCACATTGGAACAAGGCGCGCCGGCCGCGGTCGTGGAATCGGTGAAAGCGGCTTCGGACGTCTTCGCTCCCGTGACCGGCGAGATTGTGGAAATCAATCAGAAGGTCGTCGATGAACCGGGGCTGGTGAATTCGGAGGCGATGGGCGGCGGCTGGCTTTTCAAGATACGGGTCGCGGACCGCTCGCAGCTCGATCGACTGATGGATGAGGCGGCCTATCGCGCCATGGTCGGCTGACGTCCGTTCCTGCCGCACGCGTGGCTGTTGTGAAATTCATGTTCGTTCCGCTGCATTGACCGAATGAGGCCTGGCATGGCTGCCGCCACTGTAACCGCCGTCAGTTTCGATCCGACCGATTTCAAGGCGCGGCATATCGGCCCGTCGCCGCGTGACGTGCACGCGATGCTGGAAACCCTTGGGGTTGGAACTCTGGATGAGCTGATAGCGCAGACTGTTCCGGAATCGATCCGGCAACGTCAGCCGCTTGATTTTGCGCCGGCTCTGACGGAAACCGAAGCCCTGGAACGGGCGCGGCAGGTTGCGGCGAAGAACCGGGTTCTCATTTCGTTGATCGGCCAGGGATATTCCAACACCATTCTGCCACCGGTCATCCAGCGCAACATCCTGGAAAATCCGGCTTGGTACACCGCCTATACACCCTATCAGCCGGAGATCAGCCAGGGCCGACTGGAGGCGCTGCTGAATTTTCAGACCATGATCTGCGATCTGACGGGCCTTGAGATCGCCAATGCCTCATTGCTCGACGAGGCGACTGCGGCGGCGGAAGGCATGGCAATGGCACGAGCGCGTCGCAACGTCGAAGTCAAAAATGTTCTTTGTCGATCGTGATTGCCATCCCCAAACGATTTCGGTGGTGCAAACCCGCGCGGAGCCGCTTGGCTGGCAGGTTCAAGTCGGTGATCCCGCAGCCGACCTTGACGCGTCGAGCGTTTTCGGTGCGCTGGTGCAATATCCGGGATCGTCGGGCGCCATTCGTGATTTTTCCCCGGTAATCGCCAAGCTCCACGCGGCCGGCGCGGTTGCTGTGGTTGCCGCCGATCTGCTGGCTTTGACCGTGCTGACGCCGCCTGGCGAATTCGGAGCCGACATCGCGGTTGGATCGGCGCAGCGGTTCGGCGTGCCGATGGGCTATGGCGGCCCACATGCGGCCTATATCGCGTGCAAGGATGTCCACAAGCGGGCGTTGCCGGGCCGGCTCGTCGGGGTCTCGGTCGACAGCCGCGGTGTGCCGGCTTACCGGTTGGCGCTGCAAACACGGGAGCAGCATATCCGGCGCGAACGTGCAACATCCAACATCTGCACCGCGCAGGTATTGTTGGCAATCATTGCGTCGATGTATGCGGTCTATCATGGCCCGGATGGTTTGCGCACCATTGCCGGTCGCGTTCACCGTGTGGCGGCAATCTTGGCTGCCGGCCTCAAGGCACGCGGTTGGACTATACTGACGGATCATTTCTTTGATACGATTATTGTAGAGGCGGGCGAAAAGCACGCCGCGATTCATGACGCCGCAGTCGAAAATGGAATCAATTTCCGATTCTTTGCTCAGACAGATGGTGCGCCAGCGCGGATCGGCATCAGTTGTGACGAGACAACGTCGCCGAACATTGTTGAGACTGTCTGGCGTGTGTTCGGTCATGTGGGCGGTCGCGCGGAAGCGGCGCCATCTTATACCGAGATTGCGCGCGATGTGAGTGACGCGATCCCGTCGTCATTGACGCGGCAGAGCGAATTTCTGACCCACCCGGTATTTCACGCCCATCGGTCGGAGACTGATATGCTGCGCTATATGCGGCGGCTCGCTGATCGTGACCTTGCGCTTGATCGCAGCATGATCCCGCTTGGCTCGTGCACGATGAAGCTGAATGCGACGACGGAGATGGTACCGATCACTTGGCCCGCGTTTGCGGCGATGCATCCGTTTGCGCCGGTGGATCAAGCCCAGGGCTATGCGGAACTGACTTCCGAACTTTGCGCCATGCTGTGTGAGATCACGGGGTATGATGCGGTGTCGCTGCAGCCGAATTCGGGTGCACAGGGCGAGTATGCCGGCTTGCTGGCAATCCGGGCCTATCACCGCAGCAACGGCCATGAGGAGCGTAACGTCTGCCTCATCCCGTCGTCCGCTCACGGCACCAATCCGGCGTCCGCACATATGGCTGGGATGGATGTCGTTGTGGTTGCTTGCGACCGCGACGGCAATGTCGACCTCGCCGATCTTCGCGCCAAGGCCAAGACGCATCAGGATCGCCTTGCCGCGATCATGGTGACCTATCCTTCGACAAATGGCGTCTTCGAAATTGGTATCCGGGAACTTTGCGATATTGTTCATGCCCACGGCGGTCAGGTCTATCTCGACGGTGCTAACCTGAATGCACAAGTCGGTCTCGCGCGGCCGGGCGACTACGGCGCCGATGTCAGCCACCTCAACCTGCACAAGACATTTTGCATTCCGCACGGCGGGGGTGGCCCGGGCATGGGACCGATCGGGGTCAAGGCTCATCTGGCGCCGTTCCTGCCCGGAGATCCGCGCCATCCGCATGGGCAAGATGCGGTCGGGCCGGTGTCGGCCGCGCCGTTCGGCTCAGCGTCCATCCTTCCGATCACGTGGATCTACATTTTGATGATGGGTGGTGCCGGGTTGAAGGCCGCTTCGGAGGCCGCGATCTTGAATGCGAACTATATTGCCACCCGCCTGGACCCGTATTTCCCCTTGCTGTTTCGGGGAACGCATGGGCGCGTGGCCCATGAGTGCATCATCGATCCTCGTCCCCTGAAGGAAGCAGTCGGTGTCACCGTCGACGACATCGCCAAACGGCTCATCGATTACGGCTTCCATGCTCCGACCATGAGTTTTCCGGTCGCCGGGACTTTGATGATCGAGCCGACCGAATCGGAATCGAAAGACGAACTCGACCGCTTCTGCGACGCCATGATCGCGATACGGGCGGAAATCCGCGAAATCGAGCAAGGTCGAGCCGATCGCGACCACAATCCGCTCAAAGGTGCTCCACACACCGTGTTCGATCTGGCCGAACAGGACTGGAGCCGGCCCTATACGCGGATGCAGGCCTGCTTTCCTCTACAGTCGCTGCTGCGCGACAAATATTGGTGTCCTGTCAATCGGATCGACAATGTCTATGGCGACAGACACCTGGTTTGCAGTTGCCCGCCCGTAGAGGCCTATGACGTTGCGGCCGAGTAGGCTGGCGGGGTTTGGCGAGACTGCAAGCCCGAAGTTTGGGTCAAAACCTGCACATTATCGGCTTTTTTACGCAGCCAAAGGGGGATAAAGTGCCTGCCCCCGGGCTGGCCTATGTCGTCGGCAGCGCGGATGTTGCTCCTTTGACTTATGATATAAGGGCCCATGTCAAAGCTCCTCAAAGCCTACGATCGCAGCCGAATTCCGCTTTATATCCAAGTGGCTTCGGTCATGCGGCAACGCATCGAATCAAAGCAATGGCTGCCAGGTCAGAAGATTTCCACCCTGGTCGAGCTTGAGCAGGAATTTCAAGTCGCGCGGGTCACGGTCCGTCAGGCTGTGGAAATCCTCTGCGAGGAGGGCTTGCTCCACTGCCAGCAGGGCCGGGGCACATTCGTGTCGGAGAAGCCGCCGAGCCGGCACTGGCTCAAGCTGGCGACAGATTGGGATCTGCTGATCGCTTCGATCAAGGACAATGTCCCCAAGCGCATCAAGGTTGAAAATCCGCCGAATTTCCCCGAACTCAAGGAGGGGGAAGGCGAACTTGAAACCGACTACGTCTTCCTGCGGAGCGTGCAGTACAAAGATGGCGAGCCCTATGGCCTGGTGAATGTCCATCTTGCCCGCAGCGTGTTTGACCTCGATGCTGAATCGTTTCTTGAACATCCGGCGTTGACGGTTCTGTCGGAGCGCACCGACATCGATGTGCGTCACGCCCATCAGACCATGGTGATTGGAAGCGCCAATCCGGAAACGGCGGACCTCCTCAAGATCGCGCTTGGCGCGCCGACGGCAGAGTGCCGCTGTGTCGTGATAGACGGGGCCGGGATCGCGATCTACGCCGCCGATATCACGTATCGCAGCGATGTCATCAAGCTGCACATTGATCTCTTGGCGAATTCGCGCTCGGCGCAAAACTCGATCGATACAACTCAAGATCGCGCTGACGCCGGGGTCACGGCCTTGAACCGGGCCGGTTCGAACGCCTCCGGTCGCATTCCACGATCGCGATTGCTATCATCCTAAGATTGGGATGATAGTAACGGCGAAATCCCGCTGGGGACACCGGCGGGTTGGCCGCGCGATCGAGGAAGCAGGAGTGTCATGAAGACTGTTGCGCTCACCATCAATGGCCGAGCCGTGGCGGCGGCTGTGGAGCCGCGCACGCATCTCGCTGATTTCCTGCGCGAGAACCAGAATTTGACCGGAACGCATATCGGTTGTGAGCACGGCGTTTGCGGCGCATGCACAATCCTTATCGACGGGGTTCCGGCGCGATCCTGCATCACGTTCACTGTCGCCTGCGACGGAGCGGAAATTACGACGATCGAAGGCCTGGAAAGTGACGATGTCGCGAATGACCTGCGCGCGGCCTTCTCGCGTGAGCATGGCCTGCAATGCGGCTACTGCACGCCCGGCATGCTGATCGCGGCACGCGATTTTATTCTGCGCGCCGAGAGCCCAAGCGAACGCGACATTCGCATCGCGATGAGCGGGAACCTGTGCCGTTGTACCGGCTATGTCGGCATTGTGCGCGCCATCGAAGGCGTCGTTGCGGACCGCAAACATGGGATTGTCGACCCAAGCCGCGCTGGACGAAGCGCGCTTGGGCCGGCCGGGGCGGGACACGGAAGGACGACATCTGAAAATGGCAGGAAAGCCGCCAAGGCCGTTGTGGCCGTTCAGGACTCCACACCTGCCGCAGAGCCTTCCGGCATGTCCAAGGAGAGGCTCGCCGATTTTGTACCGCAGGCGCGCTTCGAGCAGAGTTTCGTCGTAAAATATCCGATTGATGAGGTTTGGGATTTCTTCGGTCGTGTGAAGGATGTCGCGGCTTGCCTCCCCGGCGCAACGATCACCAACGAAAAGGACGGCCGCGATATCACAGGCAAAATGAGGATGCGGGTCGGGCCGATCGCCGCCGAATTCAGCGGTGTCGCCGAGATCGAGCGCGACCCCGCAGCCTATGCCGGAAAAATTCGCGGCGCGGGCCGCGACGTCCGCAGCAGCTCAGCGACGCGTGGCGTAATCGATTATCGGCTGACCCGTGGCAATGATCCGCGGACGACGCAGGTCAATCTGTCGGTCGGCTATGTGCTGACCGGCGCGCTCGCACAATTCAGTCGTTCGAACCTGGTGCGCGATATCGCAAACCGTCTGACGGAAGCGTTTGCGCGCAATGTCGAGGCGCGGCTTTCGGCACCAGAGGGGGCCGGGCAGCCAGCGGCCGCGCAGGAACTTAATGCGGGATCATTGGTCTTTTCGGTTTTGAGTGAGCGCCTCAAAGCTTTTTTCCGGCGGATGCTTGGACGTTAAAGCGGCCGCATTGAGTCCGATCGACATTGTTCAATGGATGCTCCGCTCGTCGGCATCGCATCCTATTCGAGCGCATCCGAGACGCCACCGATCAGATTGGCTCGGTAGAGTGCTTCGAGATCTATGCCGGCTGCTTCTTCCGGCAATACGAAGTCCGCAACCCATTGTTTGATCTGTCGATCCTGGTCGCGGCGCGCCTGTTCGGCGGCATCGCGTTCAACGGCCATGAAACGGATGGTGCTCCCCGGACCACGACGCCCGATCAGTGGCACATCGGCGGATATGACCGTCGCGATTTTCGGATATCCGCCGGAAGTCTGAGCATCCGCCAACAAAATAATAGGATGGCCGGAACCGGGAACTTGGACCGATCCTGCCACGATCCCGTCGGAAACAATGTCGTAGCCCTTGACGTGGTTCAGCTTAGGCCCCTCAAGGCGATAGCCCATCCGGTCAGCTTGTGGCGACACGGTGTAGGCTCCCGAAAGAAACTCCTCGATGGTGTCGCGGTTGAAATAGTCCGACTGTGGGCCGAGCACGACCCGGATTGGATCATCGGTGCACGGGTCGAAGTTTTGTCGCAATGCGGATTCGTTCCGCGTCTCGATCGTTGCCTCGTGCAAGTCGAGCATGTCGCCGGCCTTGAGTGCGCGGCCATGAAAGCCGCCGAATGCGCCGCGTGTATAGGTCGCGGCGCTGCCCAGGCACAATGGGACGTCGAACCCATGCTCGACAGCGAGATAGGCACAGGCGGAATTGCCGAGCGGGGCCACGTGGACATGATCACCTTGCGTAAGTCGAATGCTCTGCCCAGGCGGAACGCGGCGGCTGGCGTTCTCACCGAGCAGCAGACCGCCGTTGCCGCCAACGAGCGCAACGCGTGTCGAGGAGGCGATGACTTCCAGGGTCGGGCCCTGCGCCAAGATCTCCAGTGCGGGAACATTCGCAGCATTGCCGACGAGCGCATTGGCGATTGTAAGGGCGATCCGGTCGAGCGGACCCGCGACCGGAACGCCGACATCCTGATAGCCGCGCCGCCCCTGATCCTGGATGGTGGTGTGTAGGCCCGGGGAAATAACTTTGAGGCCAGCGCTCATGCGTCAATCTCGTGGCTGGGAACGACGTAGGTTTCATTCGCGACAGCCAGGCGGATGGTTTCAAATGCATTCCGCTCGATCGCCTCGAAGTGGATCGCGTCACCAGGTTTGATCAGCGCAGGTTCGGGCCAATTTGGATCGAAGAGCCGGATTGGGGCCTCACCGATGACGTGCCACCCTCCCGGACTGTCCGTGGGGTAGATACCGGTCAATCCCATGGCGATTGCAATGGATCCGGCAGGCACGCGAATGCGTGGATCGGTTCGCCTGGGCAACTGCAATTCCTCCGGCAGGTCGCCCATGTAGGGAAAACCCGGAAAAAAGCCGATCATGTAGACGTGAAACCGTGTTTGGGTATAGCGGCGAATGACGTCGTCGATCGAAAGGCCCGCATGGTCGGCAACCGCAGCAAGATCGAGCGCAAGGTCGGAATCGAAGCAGGCTGGTACCTGCCACAGCCGGCGTTTTTGATTCCTGACTTCGGTCGGCGCCTGTTGCAGGTTTCGAATGGTCTCGGTCAGTTGCGCGCCGCTGGTGAGATTCGGATCGTAATGCACGCTCAGGGAGCGGAACGTCGGCACCGTCTCGATGAGGCCGTCGGGTGCGGCATCATGGATCCGGTCGCGGAGCTGGAGGACCTGTTCACTCAGCGTCCTGTCGACGCGATCGCCGAATTCCACCACGAGGACAGTATCGGCGGCGGTAAGGAAGCGAACCTTCATCCAAAACTCCGAACTGGGTCACCATTTCGCTAAAGGTATTGTCATCCTAACTATAGTACCATAAAGTGAGCGTGATAAATCTTGCAACGAAATGGCCGATCCTTCCAGATGGCGGTGAGCGGTCGCATCACGGTGCCGCGCGAAGGCATGGGCCATGGCAAATATAGTCAACTTGAATGCCGATATGGGCGAAGGCTTTGGTGCCTATTCTATCGGCAACGACGATGAAATTTTGAAAGTCATCCGATCCGCAAGTGTAGCTTGTGGATTTCATGCGGGCGACTTCGTCACAATGCACCATGTCGTCAAGCGCGCCAAGGAACGGGGTGTGAGCATCGGCTGCCACCCCGGCTTCAACGATCTGTGGGGGTTCGGACGCCGCCGGATCGATATGCGCATGGATGATCTGGAATACATGGTCGCCTACCAAATTGGCGCGTTGCAGGCCTTTACGGCATATGTCGACGAGAAGGTGACGCATCTGAAGCCTCACGGCTCTCTCAACAACATTGCCGCCGAAGAATACGATGCCGCGCTGGCGATCGGACGAGCGATCAAAGCGGTGGACCGGGACATTGTCTATGTGGCATTGGCAGGCTCGCAAATGGAAAAGGCGGGCCGGGACCTTGGGTTGCGCGTTGCACGCGAGGGTTTCTGCGATCGGCAATATGACGACGACGGCAATCTCACGTCACGCAAGATTCCAGGCTCCGTGATCAAGGATCCCGCCGTTGTCGCCAAGCAGGTTGTTCATATGGTGCTCAACGGCGAAGTCATTTCCCGCAACGGCAAATCCGTAAAGCATCAGGTCGACACGCTTTGCGTTCACGGTGACGAGGCGACCGGGGTCGCGGTCGCTCAGGCCGCGCGCAAGGCCCTTGAGGAGGCCGGTGTCAAGATTGTTCCTTTGCCGGAAATGACATTGACTTAGTTGTGGCCAGCATTGGCGCATGGCCTGGAGAATCAGGTGGAGCAAAAACCAACAATCGCAATTCTCGGCGGCACCGGCGACCTCGGCTCGGGGCTCGCGACGCGCTGGGCAGCGGCCGGCTATCCTGTCGTACTTGGATCGCGTTCCAAGGAGAAGGCCGAACAGGCCGCGCGGGAAGCAGCGGGCGGTGACGGCCATATCACCGGCGATGAAAACTTCGGCGCCGCCCGTTCAGGCGACATCGTCGTCATAGCGGTCCCGTATTCCAATCATGATGCAATTTTAAAAGAGATCAAATCCGTCGTCGGCAACAAGATCGTCATCGATGCGGTGGTGCCGTTGGTGCCGCCGAAAGTTTCGGTGGCCCAGTTGCCGGCGGAAGGTTCGGCCGCTCAGATCGCGCAGAATATCCTCGGCGGCGATGCCCGCGTGGTTTCGGCATTTCATCACGTCGCAGCCGCCAAGCTGCGCGGAAGTGAGAAGATCGATTGCGACATCCTGATTTTTGGGAATGACAAGGAAGCCCGTGATGTTGTGATTGCGCTCGCTAATGCAGCCGGAACGCGCGGCGTCGATGGTGGTGCCCTGGCGAATTCGGTAGCGGGCGAGGCGCTGACTTCGGTGCTGATTGCGATTAATCGGCGTTACAAGACCGGCGGCTCTGGCATCCGTATTACCGGCCTGCCGGACACCAGCGCGGAATGAATCGATCCATGGGCGCCCAGACCCTGACGTTGACGGCGCTTCCGGGAATCCCGCTAATCGAGCCAGGAGACGACCTCGCGGACATTCTCGTCCCTGCGATCAGGTCGGCCGGGATTGTTCCACGCGATCAAGAAATCGTGGTGCTTGCTCAGAAGATAATATCAAAAGCGGAAGGTCGTTACGTCGATCTCACGACTATCCGTCCCTCAGCTCGGGCATTGGAACTTGCGGAAATCGTCAACAAAGATTCTCGTCTTGTCGAGGTGATCTTATCGGAGTCGACCGATGTCGTACGATGCCGAAAAGATGTCTTGATTGTCGTCCATCGGCTCGGATTCATCATGGCGAATGCCGGTATCGATCAGTCCAACATCGCGCACGATCCGAAGTACACACGCGTGCTGCTGCTTCCGACCGATCCGGACGGCAGTGCCGCGAGGCTCAAACAGAAGCTGGATCTCGCCTTTGGGGTCGATCTCGGCGTCGTCATCAACGATTCCTTTGGCCGGCCGTGGCGCAATGGGGTTACGGGCGTGGCGATCGGCGCGGCTGGTGTACCCGCTTTGCGCAATATGATTGGCAAGCCGGATTTGTTTGGACGAACCATGCAGGTGACGGAGATCGCAATCGCCGATGAAATCGCGGCCGCCGCCTCGCTGTTGATGGGGCAGGCCGATGAAGGGCTGCCGGCAATTTATCTCAGCGGACTTGCCTACGATCCACCGGCAACGAATGCCGCAGCACTCGTGCGGCCGAAAGAATTGGACCTGTTTCGATGAATGCGCGGGACGATGTCCAGAATGGCCCCGTCCTGGCGCTCTGCGGCGGCATCGGGGGCGCCAAGCTCGCCCTCGGCCTTTATCACCTGCTTGCACCCGATCAATTGACCGTGGCCGTCAACACCAGCGATGATTTTGAACATCTCGGGCTGCACATCTCGCCGGACATCGACACCGTCCTCTATACCCTTGCGGGTCTGAGCGATCGCGAGCGTGGCTGGGGCCGCGCCGATGAAACCTGGAATTTCCTGTCGGCGCTCGGGGATCTCGGCGGCGAAACGTGGTTCCAACTCGGCGATCGCGATCTGGCGTTGCATGTCGTCCGGACGCAGGCCCTGCGGGGCGCCGTACCACTTTCGGAATTTACGGATCAAGTCGCGCGGCGGCTTGGAATCGCCGCCGCGATTGTTCCGGCGAGCGACGATCCGCTCCGGACCATGGTTGAAACACCGGAAGGCGTCTTGCCGTTCCAGCAATATTTTGTAGCCGCGCGCTGCGTGCCGCGAGTTAAGCAAATATATTTTGCTGGTGCCGAAGCCGCACGCCCGGCGAGCGCATTGCGTGATCTCCTTTGTCATCCTACCCTCAGGGCGATTGTCATCTGTCCTTCAAATCCATATCTCAGCATCGATCCCATCCTTGCGGTGCAGGGCATGAGGCAGAAATTGATCGAGGCGAAGGCGCCTGTCATCGCGGTATCACCGATCATCGGCGGTGCGGCGGTGAAGGGGCCGACCGCAAAGATCATGGCCGAGCTTGGACTTGTCGTGAATGCGAAGACCATCGCTGCGCATTATGAAGGGCTGATCGATGGACTTGTGATCGATCAGGCGGACGCCGCGGAGGCTCAACATCTCGATATTCCGACATTGGTTACGGCAACTTTGATGACGACGCTCGACGACCGCAAGCGGCTTGCGCATGACGTACTTCAATTTGCCGATCAGATGGTGAGCGCTCGGCCGCAAGGTAAAGCTGCGTCGTTTGCTGCCGGAGGCAGAGGGTAACATGGACCGGACGTTTCCTGTTTATGCGATTTTGCCGGTGAAGGGATTTGGTCAGGCGAAAAGCCGGCTGTCGCCGCTATTGCGCCCCGGCGAACGGGCGGCTCTGGCACGGACAATGTTCGAGGATGTCCTGCTCAGTCTCGGCAAGGTGAAAAATCTGGTTCAGACCATGGTCGTAACCGAGGACTCCTCCGTCGCCGCGATGGCTGGTGCATCCGGTGCCGCAGTCGTCGCGAGCGGCGGCACAGATGGCATCAACGTTGCCATCAATGCCGCCATTGCGAAGCTGCCGACCACAAATCCGTGCGGAATCATTGTTGTTCCGGCTGATATCCCCCACATTGAGCCTCCCCATATCGAGACGTTGGCGGGGCTGGTCGCTGCGCGTTCCGCGGTCGCGCTGGTACCGGCGAGCCGTGACGGGGGCACCAATATTCTGGCGTTCTCACCGCATGATCTGATGCGGCCGAGCTATGGAAAGGCCAGCTTTCTCCGGCATGTTGCCAGTGCACGCGGTGCCGGCATCGATCCGGACATCTGTCGTCTCGACCGCTTGGACCTCGATCTCGACGTGCCGTCCGATCTTCTGCAATTTCTGACGATGAAATCCACGACCCGGACTCATGGGTTTCTCCATGGTCTCAAACTTAACGAGCGTTTGCGGTATGTACAACGTCGACCGTTGCGTAAGATTTGGGGTTTGCGGCGGGAAGAAGTGCCGGACGCAATCGATGCGATGTTGGAGGTGAGCCAATGACCGCCGAAATCCTTCGATCCTTTTCTTTGCAGCGCCGATTGACGCGAGAAGAGGCGCTGGCGCTTTCCGGTGACGTGAACCTTGCAGAGCTGATGCAGGTCGCCGCCGCGCAACGGGATCATGCCCATGGCAATGCCGTATCGTATTCGCGCAAGGTTTTCATTCCGCTGACCAAACTGTGCCGCGACGTCTGCCACTATTGCACTTTCGCGCAGCCACCGCGGCGCAATGAGCAGGCCTTCCTGTCGCTCGACGAGGTGCTGGCCATCGCGCGCGCCGGCAAGGAGGCCGGCTGCAAAGAGGCGCTGTTCACCCTTGGCGACAAGCCGGAACTGCGATACCGCGCAGCGCGCGAGGCGCTTGATGCGGCTGGGCCATCCGACGACGCTGTCCTATCTCGCGGAAGCCGCGCGCGTCGTGTTTGACGAAACCGGACTGATGCCGCATCGTCAATCCCGGCTTGCTCGAACGCCGAGGACATCGCGGCGCTGCGCAAGGTGTCGGTTTCGCAAGGCATCATGCTGGAGAGCACGTCGAGCCGGCTGTGCGAGCGCGGCGGCTCCGCATTTCGGTTCGCCGGACAAGCAACCCGCAGCGCGGCTGGAAACCATCCGGCTGGCCGGCGAACGGCAGTGCCGTTCACATCCGGGCATATTGATCGGCATCGGCGAGACCCGCGCGAGCGGATCGAGGCGCTGCTGGCGCTGCGCGACATGCATGAGCAACATGGCCACATCCAGGAAATCATCATTCAGAATTTCCGCCCAAAGCCCGACACCCGCATGGCGCAGGCGCCGAGGCGCCGTCGCTTGAAGAACTGCTGTGGACCATTGCGGTGGCGCGGCTGATGTTCGAGCCGGAGATGAACATTCAGGCGCCGCCCAATCTCAGCCCCGGCGCGTTGCGGCGGCTGGTCGAGGCCGGCATCAATGATTGGGGCGGCGTCTCGCCGGTGACGCCCGATCACGTCAATCCGGAGGCGCCGTGGCCGCACCTGCAATTGTTGGAACGCGCTACACGCAGCTGCCGGCAAGGGGCTGATCGAGCGGCTGGCGATTTATCCCGAACTATTCCCGCGAGCCTGCGCGTTGGGTCGAGCCGCACCTGCGCAACGGTGCTTTGGATCGCGATGGACACAGATGGATTTGCTCGGCGCCGAGGACTGGGCGCCAGGCGTCGCGGCGCGCTTTGCCGACTGGCGCGAGCGAGATCGTCGTCGCGCCTGCGGTCATCAGCAACGATGTCTGCGCCGATCATGGCCAAGGCCGAAGCCGGCAGGACGTTGGATGAGGCAGAAATCGTGCGCCTGTTTCAGCGCCCGCGGTGACGAGTCCCGCGCGGTCGCGACGGCTGCCGACGATGTGCGTCGAGCGATGAATGGTGAAACGGTCTCCTACGTCGTGACCCGCAACATCAACTACACCAACATCTGCTACTTCAAATGCCGGTTCTGCGCATTCTCGAAGGGCAAGACAGCGGAGAACCTGCGCGGCAGGCCCTACAACCTGGCCTTGACGGAGATTGCAACGCGGGCGCGGAAGCGTGGCAGCGCGGCGCCACCGAAGTCTGCATGCAGGGCGGCATTCATCCGGATTACACCGGCGAGACCTATCTGGAGATCTGCCGCGCGGTGAAGGCCGCCGTGCCGGACATGCACGTCCATGCCTTTTCGCCGCTGGAGGTGCATCAAGGCGCGGCGACGCTCGGGCTGCCGCTGGCGAATTTCTTGGCTGCTCTGAAAGAGCGGGCTCGGCAGCCTGCCGGGCACCGCGGCGGAGATTCTCGACGACGAGGTGCGCGCCGTCCTGTGTCCGGACAAGATCAAGACCGAGACGCTGGCTCGCGGTCATGAAGGCCGCGCATCACGCCGGTTTCAAGAGCACGGCCACCATCATGTTCGGCCATGTCGATCATTATCGTCATTGGGCGCGGCATCTTCTTCGCGTCAGAAATCTGCAGGCCGATTCCGGCGGCTTCACCGAATTCGTTCCGCTTCCCTTCGTCCACATGGAAGCACCGATCTATCTTGAAGGGTGGCGCACGTCGTGGGCCGACCTGGCGCGAGGCGCTCTTGATGCACGCTGTCGCGCGGCTCGTACTGCATCCGTTGATCCGCAATATCCAAACCTCATGGGTGAAGATGGGCCCGGACGGTGCCGGGCTCTGCCTACAGGCCGGGGCCAATGATCTTGGCGGGACGCTGATGGATGAAACGATCACCCGCTCGGCCGGCGCCAGCCATGGTCAGGAAATGACGCCGCAAACGATGAGAGCGATTATCGCCAGGCTCGGCCGGCTGCCGCGACAGCGTACGACATCTTACGGCGATGTGCCCGTCGAGCGGTACTCAGATGCCGCTATGCCCCTCAAAGGTCAAGAAGGTCCCACTCATGATGTAAGGCGGTCGGCATGACGGTCCCATTGGGGCTCCCCAGGCCGCCGCAATATGTCTATTGTTCTAATAATAGAATGACTTTAAGTTCTTGCTGCATCCCGTGCAGATACGCGGAAATTCGCCGTCAACGAGGCCGCCGATGAGCTTGACCCTCACTCTCGATAGTCGCCGACGCCGAACGGCGGACATCGGCGATCGCGCAATTGCGCAAGGGGCGGGTCCGGTTGCCGACCTTCAGCGAATTGGCCGAGCCAAGCCGGATTCCTGAACATATTATCAATCGATTGTCGGGCATTGATCCCGATGAACCGCGGCCCGAGAACCTTTGGCGGGTTCATTGGTTCAATGATGCGACGCGGCGCGGCACGTGTCACGGTACCCGGACACATCGTGCTGCCGCCGGAATTGACCGGCGTTGCCGCACCGATCGTCGTCCTGATCGGTCGCCGGTTTCCGATGATCGGCGCTCACAAGGTGTTGGCGGCCTATGCCTGCCTGGTGCCGCGGCTTGTCACTGGTCTGTTCGATCCGGCCCGCGATAAGGCGATCTGGCCGTCGACCGGCAATTATTGTCGCGGCGGCGTCGCGATTTCCCGCATTCTCGGCTGCCACGGCGTCGCCGTGTTGCCGGCCGGCATGAGTCAGGAACGGTTCGACTGGCTCAATCGCTGGGTGCTCGATCCGTCCGATATCATTCGCACGCCCGGCACCGAGAGCAACGTCAAGGAAATCTATGACAAATGCGCGGAACTGGCGCAGGATCCGCAGAATGTCATTCTCAATCAGTTTTCCGAATTCGCCAATTATCTGATCCATCGCCTGTGTACCGGAGCGGCCTTCGATCGCGTCTATCAGCATCTTAAGCGGGACAAGTCCGATCTGCGGTTGGCGGCATTTATCTCCGCGACAGGCTCGGCCGGTACGATCGCCGCGGGCGATCATCTCAAAGCGCTGCACGGCACCCGGATCGCGGCGGTGGAGGCCATCGAATGCCCGACCTTGCTGATGAACGGCTACGGCGAACACAATATTCAAGGTATCGGCGATAAGCACGTCCCACTGATCCATAACGTGATGAATACCGATGCCATCATCGGCGTTTCCGATCACGCAAGCGACGGACTGAATTATCTGTTCGGAAGCAAGGTCGGGTGCGACTACCTGGTTAAGCGCCGCAACATCGATCCCGAGCTGGTCCGGCAGTTCGAGAATGTCGGAATATCGGGCCTCGCCAACATTGTCGCGGGAATCAAGTACGCCAAGCATTTCGACCTGACAGCCGATGATGTGGTGATGACGGTCGCGACCGACAGCGCGGATCTTTATGCCAGCGAACGCGACCATTATCAGGCCAAGCACTATCCGGCGGGCTTTGACGAGGTCAATGCGGGTGAAATCGCCGGCTGCCACCTGGATGGCATCGCCGATGATCACCTGCTCGATCTGACCTATGTCGAACGCAAGCGCATCTTCAATCTCGGTTACTACACCTGGGTCGAACAGCAGGGCGTGAGCGTTTCGGACTTCGACCGTCGACGCGACCAGACGTTTTGGAATGCGATTGCCGAGACCGCTCCGGCATGGGATCAGGCCATTCGAGAATTCAATGCTGAAATGGGTATCAACGATGATTGACGCCGATCAGAACGGACATCGACGGAAGGGCAGGGTGTGAGCGAAGGCTATCTGAAGCTCAGGGAGGGGATTGCCGCGCGCGACAGGTCGCTGCACGAGAAAGTGGTTTCGCTCGATGAGGCCGCGCGGCTTGTCAACGATGGCGATCAGATCGGAATCGGCGGCAGCACGATGTCGCGAACGCCGATGGCGATGATCTGGGCGCTGATCCGCGCCGGCCGGAAAAACCTTGGCAGTTCGCGTTGTATTGTTTCCAGCGACGGCGACCTTCTGTTCGGCTCCGGCGCGAGCAATCACATGATTACCAGCTGGTTCAGCCAGGGAATCCTGTGGGGCGTCTCCAAGGTCATGCGCCATCACGTCGAAACCGGAACCGCGCGCTATGACGAGTGGAGCCATATGGCGATCGGCATGCGGTTCCGCGCCGGCGCCATGGGCGTGCCGTTTCTACCAATCCGGTCCATGCTGGGTTCGGATGTTTTGACATTGCGGCCGGAAGCAAGGGAGATGGAATGTCCTTTTACCGGCGAGAAGCTATTGCTGGTTCCGGCGCTCAATCCCGATGTCGCAATCATTCACGTGCAGCGCTGCGATGCCTATGGCAACGCCCAGATCGATGGCCTGCAGTTCATGGACATCGATCTCGCCATGGCGGCTACCAAAGTGATCTTGACCACCGAGCGTATCGTTTCCAACGACCAGATCAGGCGCGCGCCGGACCAAACCAAGATTCCATTCTTCTGCGTCGAAGCGGTTGTCGAGGTGCCTTATGGCTGCGCACCGCATGAATGCTACGGTGCCTATGAGCCGATGATGCGGCACATGACGTCCTATGTTGACCTCGTCAACAAGGATCCGGTCGGGGGCATGAAGCAGTATCTCGACCAGTATGTATACGGTCCGGATTCCTGGACGGATTTTCTTGGCGCGATCGGAGTGGAGGAACTTCTGGAGGCGACACGTCGCGGACGGAGCATTTATGATGACTAGGAGCAACAATACCGCGGCCGAGCTTCTGGCGATCTTAAGTGCGCGGGAACTGAAGGACGGGCAGGTCGTTTTTGCTGGCGTCGGCATTCCGCTGTTGGCGGCAACCTTGGCGCAGCGGCTTGGCTGTCCGGGCCTGACGATTCTGTTCGAGGGCGGTGTCATCGGCGCGTTCATCGAACCCGGCAAGCTCCCGCCGTCAACCAACGATCAGCGCTGTACCAAGCGCGCGAACATGGTGCTTGGCAGCGCCGAGGTGTTGCTGCTTCTGCAGCGCGGCTATGTCGACGTCGGCTTCATGGGCGGCGCCCAGGTCGATCAATTCGGCAATCTCAACAGCTCGTTTATCGGCGATCCGGCGCGTCCGAAGATCCGTTTGCCGGGAACCGGCGGCGGCAATGATATTTCGAGCCTGACGCAAATGATTGTCGCCATGAAACATGAGAAGCGTCGCTTTGTTGAGAAAGTCGACTTCATCACCAGTCCGGGTTGGATCGCCGGCGGTGACAGTCGGCGCGAAAGCGGTTTGCCGGCAGGCGGCATGTTCCGGGTGGTGACGGATCTCGCGGTTTTCGGGTTTGACGATGCCAGCCGTCGGATGAAAGTTCTGGCGCTCAATCCAGGTGTCACGCCGTGAAGAAGTTCAGGACAATACCGGCTTTGAGCTTGAATTCGATGATGATCTTGAATTGACGGAATCCCCCACCGAGGCCGAATTGTCGCTGCTGCGCGAACTCGACCCCGAGCGGCTTTACACGGCGTAACACGATAACAAAACCGCGCAGCGCGCGTTCACTAAGATGAGGAGTCAATCGATGGCAGGGCTTGCCAATACATTCGGGATCGCAGCACGAAATTTCACGGCCTATCCGGAATTGCCGGACGCCAAGGCCTTGGTCGAGTACGGCGTGCGCATGGAGGAAATGGGCTTCAACTCGCTCTGGGTTTGGGACCACATCCTGCTCGGGGTCGAACCGCATTTTCCGATCGTGGATTCGTTGACTTTGCTGACGGCGATTGGCGCGCGAACCAAGAAGATAAAGCTGGGAACGGGCATTCTTGTGTTGCCCCTGCGCAATCCGGTTGTGCTGGCCAAGCAATTGTCCAGCATGGACCAGCTTACGGATGGCCGATTGCTGATGGGCATGGCGTCGGGTTGGTACAAACGCGAGTTCGATGCTGTCGGCGTGCCGTTCGAAAAACGTGGCAAGATCATGGATGAAAATCTCGAAATCCTGACGAAACTGTGGGGCGACGAGATGGTCAAGGGTCAGTGGACCCATCATTCAATTCCGGCCGGCGTCATGTATCCCAAGCCGGTCCAAAAGCCGCGCCCGCCGATTCTGATCGGCGGCTATGTCGATCGTGTTCTCAAGCGCGCCGCACTCGGTGGTGACGGCTGGTTGACCTATTTCTACCGGCCTGAAAGCTTCGCCAAATCCTGGGCCAAGATCCGCGACTTCGCCAAAGAAGGCGGTAAGGATCCGGACATGCTGCTCAATGCGGCGCAATTGCCGATCATGGTCGGCAAATCGCGCGCAGCCGTTGAAGCTGACATGATGGATTGGCTCGGCAAGGAGTGGGACTACGCCTCCTGGAGCGATTCCACCAAGGACAGCGCAATTCTTGGTTCGGTCGACGAGTGCGTGGCGCAGTTGAAGGAGCACATTGCGGTCGGCGTGCAAAAGCTGATTTTCGTGCCTTACAAATATCAAATGGACCAGATCGAAATCATCATCCGCGACATCATTCCGCGCTTGAAGTCCTGAATTGGCGTTGACGAGTACTACAGCTCTGATCTGGGATGATTGGGGTGCGCGCTTTTTGCCCTTGCACAGCGCTTAGGCAGCGATACAATGATGTTAAGTTACTAATAATAGAACCTTATGGAGGCGGTCGCAGTCCCACATCCAAGTCTTTCCGGCGCCAGCGAGTTCAAGGGTGGACAAGCATGCGACAACCTTGAGGCTTGGTCCGCGAGTGGAATGTGTCTCGCCACGAAGCGACGCCGGCATGGCGGGTATTCGGCAAGTGGGCTGATGCGTCGTTTTGCCGAGGAAGTATGGGTGGAGAGCTGCCGGGGCGATCCGCTTTAATAAGGAAGTTAAAGAGTTGGAATGAAACGCAAAGGCCTCGCACGTCACGATGACGGACTTGGTTGAATAACCAACGCGGTAGGAGGAGTTGAAATGAAAACTCGACGTCACTCCGGAGAAGGAAACAACATGATGATGGCAGTCACGCGTAGAGGTTTGGCCCCGCTGGCGGCGGTCGCGTTTTTGGCTTCAGCTGCTGGCGGTGGCACCGCTGTGGCAGCCGACAATACGCTGAAGATCGGCGCCCCCTTGGCGCTGACAGGCGCACTTGCCGACGAAGGCAAGAAGCAGAAACTCGTCTGGGACCTGTGGATCGACAAGGTCAACGCCGCCGGCGGCATCGATGTCGGCGGCAAGAAGATGAAAGTCGAGCTGATCAGCTATGACTATCAGACCGACGGCACACCGCGCCGGCCAGATCGCCGAAAAGCTGATTACCGACGACAAGGTCGACTTGATCTTGGCGCCGTTCGGCTCCGGCCACACCAAGATCGTCGGTGCCGTTGGTCAGCGCTACCAGGTTCCCGATCGTGGCCTGCGTGTCGTCATCGGAGTCGGTGTTCAACCAGAAGGGCTCACTATCTGTTCGGAACGCTGTCGCCAAACGGCGGCATGACCGACGCCATGGTCAAGTTCTTCAAGGCCAAGATGCCGAATCGCTGAAGCGTCTGGCGGTTTTGGGCCGCGACGACGTATTCCCGCAGTTCGATGGCGCAAGGCCTTGGCGACGCCGCCAAGAAAGCAGGGCCTGGACGTCGTCTACAACCAGCTCTATGCGGTCGGCACCATGGATCATTCGTCGGCGCTGTCCGCCATGAAGGCCGCCAAGCCGGACTGGATCTATGTGACCGGCTACACCCAGGATCTGATCCTGGCCCGCAAGCAGATGGCTGACCTCGGCGTTACGGCTCCGATCGTGACCATGGTGACCGGCCCGCCTACAAGGAGTATCACCGACGGCCTCGGCAAGCTTGCCAATGGCGTGACCGCTTCGAGCTGGTGGCATCACGCCACGAACTACAAGGGCAAGGGCGTCTGGCCGACCACGGCGTCTTTCTACAAGGACTTCACGGCGAAGGCGAAGTCCGATCCGGACTACGTGCACGCGTCCTGCGGCGCCGCGCTTGAGGTGGTCGCCGACGCGGTGGCTCGTGCCGGGGGGACGTCCGACAAGAAGAAGCTGCGTGACGCCCTGGCGGCAACCGATATCGTCACCTTCTACGGCCCGATCAAGTTCACCGCCACCGGCATGAACGAGACACGCGATCTGCCGATCATCCAGGTGCAGGATGAACAGATCAAAGTACTGGCACCTGCCGATATCAAGTCGGCGGACATGATCCCGATGCCGAAGTAACTCAACATCATTAAGCGCCCCGCGGCACAAGCCGCGGGGCGTGTACCAGGTCCATGACTTTCTGCATTATCCTCCCGATCCTGTACGAGGGCCTCATCCGTGCCGCTGTTTCCATCCTTGCCGGACGATGCGCTTGTGAAGGATGTCTATCCGCTCAATCCCGATGTGTTCCGCCCCTGGCTCGCCGTGGAAGAAACCATCATGCGCGGCCCTTCGGTATTTTCGCCAGGCGAACGCGAATTAATGGCGGCCTTCTGTTCGCAACTTAACAGTTGCAGCTACTGTCACTCCTCGCACTGGGAAGCCGCCAAGCTGTTCGGGATCGACGACACGGTTTTCAACTCGTTAATGAATGACATCGACACGGCGACCCTTCCCGAGAAGTTCAAGCCGATATTTCGCTTTCTGAAGAAGCTCACCCTCACGCCTTACAGGATGGTGCAGGCGGATGCGGATGCCGTGTTCGCCGCCGGCTGGGAAGAACGCGCACTACAGGACGCCATTCTGGTTTGTTGCTGCTTTTCTTTCATGAACCGCCTGGTCGACGGGCACGGCCTGCCATCCGATCCGTCGCAATTCGCGGATCGCGGCCGGCGCCATTTCGAACTGGGCTATCTCGCACAATATTCCGAGGAAAAGTCGTAAGCTCGACCAGACCAGGACCGGGCCGCGACGGAGCATCATGGGCATCTATCTTCAAATCCTGGTCAATGGCCTGATCCTCGGCGCGATGTATACGTGTATTGCTGTCGGGTTCTCGCTGGTTTGGGGCGTGTTGAGCGTCATCAATATGCTCCACGGCACCTTTATCATACTCGGTGGCTATCTGACGTTTTTTGCCTGGCACCTCTACGGCATCAATCCGCTGATCAGTTTGCCGGTCGTTGCTTTGATTCTTTACGGTATCGGCTGGGTCACGCAGTGGGTCGTCATCAACAAGGTCGTGAGTGAGCCGGTCCTGACGACACTGACTTTGACGTTTGGCCTCGACATGATCCTCTACAATATCATGATCGTGTATTTCGAGGCCACGCCGCGCCGGGTGCCCCTCGATCTCGGAAATGTCGAGTTCCTGAACGTTATCGTTCCCATTGACCGGCTGCTTGGAACTGCACTCGCGTTGGTGCTGACCGGACTGCTCTATCTGGTCATGCGGACATCACGCGTCGGGCGCGCCATTGTTGCCGTCCGCATGGACAAGCAGGCTGCGGAATTGATGGGCATTCACGTGCCGCGGGTTTATGCGATCACCTTTGCGATCGGCGCGCTGATGGCTGGCGCCGCCGGGGCCATTTTCTCCATGATGTATCCGATTACGACCAACCTGACCGGCGCGTTCCTTGGCAAGGCGTTCGTCGTTTGCGTGATCGGTGGGCTCGGATCGGTGCCGGGCGCCCTCGTCGGCGGGCTGGTGCTGGGTTTGGTCGAGAGTTTCGCTGGACATTACTTTGGTCCGCAACACGCCATTACCGTCGGGTTTGTGCTGATGCTAGTCTTGTTGGTGGTTAAGCCGACCGGGCTGGTCGGTGTGAAGGGATACGAGTGATGTCGCGTCCTGTATCCCTCGGGCTGTTTGCGATTTTTCTCGTCATCCTGGCTCTGACGCCGTTTTGGGGCGACCAATATCTTGTGCGCCTCGCAATCACGCTCGCGATGTATTGCGCTCTGGCCCAGAGTTGGAACTTTATCGGCGGCTTTACCGGTTATCCGTCGTTTTCAACCGCAGCGTTCTTTGGTCTCGGTTCTTATGCTGGTGCCATTCTTCAGATTCATGAAACGCCAATCATTTTGGCCTGGATCGGCGCAACGATTTTCGTTGGCGCATTTGCTGTCGCGCTTGGTGCCATTATTCTCCGGTTAAAGGGTCACTACTTCGCGATCGGTTCGATCGCCGTGGTCGAGGTCGTGCGACTGGTCATTTCGTCGATGTCAGATCTGACGGGCGGCGGTGACGGCCTGAACGTGCCATTGATTGCCGGAGGTCCGGCATTTGTCGGCATGATCTTGCTCTACGTCATGATGGCGATCATGCTGATCGTGTTCGCCGTCACGTGGTATGTCGACCAGAGCCGGTTCGGTTTCGGGCTGCGGTGCATTCAGCAGAATGAGGATGCAGCCAACATGGTCGGCGTGCATACGACCTACTACAAGATCATCGCCTTTGCGCTGTCCGCCTGCTTCACCGGTACTGTCGGCGCGGTCTATGCGACATGGGTCGGATACATCGATCCAACCAAATCGTTCAACATTCTGATGACCATCAAGGTGCCGGTAATGGCCCTGCTCGGAGGGGCCGGCACCGTCTTTGGGCCAATCGTTGGAACAACGGTTTTCATTGTGCTGGAAGAGGTGTTCTGGGCCAATTTTCTCGATTGGAACCGCGCCATTCTGGGAGTTGTCATTGTCGTTCTGGTCTTCTTCATTCCTGGCGGTCTGTTAAAACTCGACTATCGCCGCATCGTCAGCCGCCGCGTTCGCCCCGGATTGCGAACATGACTGCCAGACCGATCCTCCAGCTCGATCGTGTGTCGCGTCGCTTCGGCGGGGTGAACGCGGTCTCTGACGTTACTTTTGCCTTGGCGCCAGGCGAGATTATCGGCCTCATCGGTCCAAACGGCGCCGGTAAGACAACGATCGTCAACGTGGTGACGGGGGTCCACCAGGCGACATCCGGCCGTGTGGTGTTCGAAGGAAAGGACGTCACGGCGCAGGCTCCCTGGCAGGCGGCGCGGCGCGGACTTGCGCGGACATTCCAGATCGTTCAGCCATTTCCCGAACTGACGGTGCTCGAGAATGTGCAAGCGGCCGCGCTGTTCGGTGGCCAACATGCAAGCAAATCCGTGGCGGGCGAGATTGCTGCGCGTGAGGTCGAATTCGTCGGCATCGGGCCGCTGATGAACACCAGGGCTTCGTCCTTGACATTGCCGAACCGCAAGCGGCTCGAACTCGCCAAGAGCCTCGCCATGGCGCCGCGCGTACTGTTTCTCGATGAAGTCAACGCAGGGTTGAATTCGTCCGAGATCGAAGGGGCGCTGGACCTCATTCGCATGATCGCCCAGCGCGGCATTACAATTCTCATCATCGAGCATTTGATGAAAGTTGTGATGTCGGTGTCTTCGCGGATCTTGGTTCTGCATCACGGCGAACTGATTGCCGAAGGGCCTCCTTCCGAGATCATCCGGGACGAGCGGGTGGTGGAGGCCTATCTCGGCGCCAAATACGCCGAGCGGGCGCGGGAGATGACGCCGGATAGCGATGGAGCCGGCCATGTCTGAGCCACTGCTGTCCGTCAAGGGACTTGCCGCCGGATATGGTGACGTGCAGGTGCTTTGGGAAATTGATCTTGCGGTGCCGGCGGGCGAGATCGTGTGCATCGTCGGATCGAACGGTGCCGGCAAGACGACGTTGCTGCGGACGATTTCCGGCCTGACCAAACCGTTTTCCGGGTCGATCCAGTTCGACGGCCAGGAGATTGGTGGTGCGTCGCCACAGGAAATCGTGCGCCGTGGGGTTGCCCATGTTCCGGAAGGCCGGCGGTTGTTCAAGGGCCTTTCGGTGCGGGACAATCTCTTGCTTGGTGCCTTTTTACGCGAGGATAAGGCCGCGATTGAGGAGGACTTGCATTGGGTCTACAAGGTCTTCCCAATCCTGGAGGAGCGGCAATGGCAGGACGCTACGACGTTGTCGGGCGGCGAGCAGCAAATGTGCGCTATCGGCCGCGGAGTCATGTCGAAGCCTAAAATTCTGATGATCGACGAGTTGTCGCTCGGGCTGGCGCCACGTCTGGTCGATACGCTTGGTCAGACGCTGATCGAGATCAATCGTCTCGGATTGACGATTCTACTGGTTGAGCAGGACGTCATGACAGCGTTTGATATCGCCCGCCACGCCTTCGTTGTCGAGACCGGACGGATCGCGCTTTCCGGTGAAACTGCGGCGCTATCCGGCGATCCAACAATTCGTCAGGCCTATTTCGGAATTTGAAGCAACACGGCCCGTACCTGTGTCGCTATCACGGGTTAAGTTCCAAAGCGGTTCCGGATAAGACGGGCACCGTTCGACCATACAGAGTGCAGAGTCATGAAGCGGTTGCATGTGACCATGGCTGGCGGTCGTTATGATCGGACCCGCGCATTGATTGACGGCACGGTCCGCCCCGAAGGCATTGACCTTCAATATATCGAAATGCCGATCGAAGAAGTGTTCTGGCGGGTCCTACGGTACGCCGAATTCGATGTCGCCGAATGCTCGCTCGCATACTACATGATCACAAAGGCGCGCGGCGGGCCCGACTACGTGGCCATTCCGCTTTTTCCATCGCGCTGCTTCCGCCATGGCTTTGTCTTCGTGAACCGCAAGTCCGGAATTAGCAAGCCACAGGATTTGCGCGGCAAGATCATGGGTGTGCCGGAATATTCCATGACCGCGGCGCTCTGGCTGCGCGGTCTGTTCGAGCATGATTATGGCGTACCACCCGGCGCGATGCGCTGGCGAACGGGCGGTATCGAGCAGCCGAACCGCGCCGACAGGATGGAGGTCCGGGTCGACGCCGACGTCGAGATCCAGATGATTCCCGACGGAAAAAGCCTCAACGGCATGCTGGAGAACGGCGAAATCGATGCCATGATGAGCCCGCGCATTCCGTCGTCGTACCGGCGGCGCCATCCCGATATCGCGCGGCTGTTTCCGAACTATAAGAAGGACGAGCAGGCCTATTACGCCCGCACGCGCATGGTTCCGATCATGCATACAGTGGTGATCAAGCGGGACCTTTATGAACGCGAGCCGTGGATTGCACAGAGCCTGGTCAAGGCCTTTCGAGAGAGCACGCAGCGCTGCTATGAGATGATGCTGGATGTCAACGCATTGCCTTACAGTCTGCCATGGTACTTGCCCGCCTTGGAGGAAACGCTTGAGGTGTTCGGCGACGACTTCTTCCCCGAGGGGCTGGAGGCGAATTGGCCCGCTGTCGAGCAGCTGATGCGCTATGCCAGGGAACAAGGCCTGATCGATCGCATGTTTTCGCCGGAGGAGCTTTTCGCACCCAATACCCTGACCGAGTTTCGAATCTGATCGGGATAAATTCCCGACCGAGACACTTTGAAAGGACCCCACATGAGCGCCGATGATCGACAAAAAGTTCTCGCAAAAGTCGATGAAAATAAGGACCACGCGATCAGCCTGCTGAGGGACATGATCACAATCCCGAGCGTCACGGGAGACGAGGCGAGGATTCAGAAATTCCTGTCGGACTACATGACCAAGATCGGCCTCGATGTCGACATGTGGGAAACGAATTGGGAGGAGCTGAAAAAGCATCCCGGCTATCGTCCGGTCGATCGCGGCTATGAAGGCCGGCCGAACATTGTCGCGACCTGGAAGGGTACGGGGGGCGGGCGCTCCTTGCTGCTCAATGGACATACCGACGTCATTCCGGTCGGCAACGGCGAGGGATGGAGCGACAATCCCTGGTCGGCCGCGATCAAGGATGGCCGCATCTACGGCCGCGGTTCCGCGGACATGAAAAGCGGCGTTGCAAGTCACATCATGGCCGTGGAGTGTTTGAAGGCAGCCGGTGTCAAGCTCAAGGGCGATGTACTGATCAATGTCGTGATAGACGAGGAAGTCAGCGGCCACGGAACGCTCGACACCGTCGCCCGCGGCTACAAGGCTGATGCCGGCATTTCCGGTGAAACCAGCGACCTCGCGGTCCAGCCGGCCTGCATCGGACGGATCTGGTTCGAGATCGAGATCCACGGCAAGCCGGCCGGCATTCAGCAACGCTATGAGGGTGTCAGCGGGATCGAGCTCGGTTACAAGATCACCAAGGCCGTCGAGGCGCTTGAAGCCAAGCGCGTTGCGACCGTCAAGCATCCGCTCTATCCGAGCGCGATCGATTCGCTGCCCTGTATCATCGGCAGTTTCCAGGCCGGCAATTATCCGAGTGCCTTCCCTGCCAATTGCCTTCTGAAAGGCAGCATCGGGACGGTGCCGGGCGAGGATCACGAAGGTGTCAAGCAGAGCCTCGTCGACCAAATTGCGCGCGCCGCGGCCGAAGATCCCTGGATGAAGACGCATCCGCCGAAAGTGCGTTTTGTCGGCTATGATGCCCAGGCCTCCGAAATCGATCAGCATCACCCGATCGTCGAGACGGTCTGTAAGAACTACAAGGAGATCAGCGGCCGCGATCCGCAGATCAGCGGACGGCAGGGCGCGGCCGATACCCGGTTCCTGAATCTCTATGCCAATACACCGACGGTAATTTTCGGACCGGGCTCGACCGCCGTCATGCACTCCGACGATGAGTATGTCTCGATCGAGGACTACCTGACGGCGATCAAGGTGATGGCGCTGAGCATCTATGATTGGTGCGGCGCCGAGAACTGACAGCGGGGCCAGGAAATGAACTCGGTGGCGTAATGACTTGAGTCATTCGCCGCCGAATATTCTTCCGTAATTGTTGACTGGCTGTGCTGGGTCAGGATTGCTTCGGCTTCGGCAGCCCGAACTCGTCCCAGCGCGCATAGGCGGCGTCGACGTCTTTTTGCTCCGGCCAGACGGTAGGCGGGAAGCGCGCGCCGTCCAGATCCGGGTCCGGGTCATAGTCAAGATTGATCGTGGCGTCGATCAGAACCCGGTTCCACTTGCCGGTGCCGAAAAGCTTGGCGTTGCGGTCGCGCCGGCGTGTCGACGGGTCAAGTCCGGCGCCAAAAGTCGCGGGCATGATGACGATGTCGTCCTCGCCGGCATTGACGCGATAGGCGATCGCCCAATCAACGGCCGCGTAGTCGTGAATGTCGATGTCGGTATCGACGACCGTGATGTGCTTGTAGCGAACATGGGCGGCGGAACTTCCCCCAGATCGCATTGGCCGCCTGCTTGGCCTGGCCGCGATAGCTTTGCTTCATCTGGATCACGAGGTTCACGCCGGCCTGGACCGGCGGGCACCAGACATCGGTGATGCCCGGCACGCCAGCGCGATCCAGCACGTTCCAGGCCGTCGCCGCGCGCATGATTGACGAGCAGATTGCGTTTTCCGAATAGCTGCCCGGCATCGATCCTTCGATCGTGCCGCGCAGTATCGGATTGTTGCGGTGAGTGATCGCGGTGACGCGGATCGTTGGCTTTGGCGAGCGGTCGCCGGCAAGATAGCCGGTGAATTCGGCGTAGGGGCCTTCCATCTGATAGGTCGCCGGATCGATGCCGAGATACCCCTCGATGACGATCTCCGCCGTCGCGGGTACGTAAAGGTCGACGGTTTCGCATTTCACCAGGTCAACCGGTTCGCCCCGGATCGCGCCCATGACGTCGTATTCGCATACGCCCTTTGGAATCGGGGAGCCGCCGGTGAACCCGAGTGAGGGTTCCCAACCCATCGCTACGGCGATCGGCATCTCCGCGCTGCCGCCGTTCTCCCAGGCGGTGTAATGGTGGCCGATATGCTGGGCGCGCCACATCAAGATCGGGATCTGATCGCGGCTCGACACCATGCCGCGGTAGATGCCGACGTTCATGATGCCGGTTTCCGGGTCCTTGGTGACGCATCCGCCATAGGTGAGCATATAGCGTCCGCCGTCGAGCCGGTTCCACCACGGCACCGGGAAATCGTAGAGATTGATGGCGTCGCCGGTGAGGATGTTTTCCTTGACCGGGCCATCCTTGACGATCCGCGGCGGAATCGTTCCTTGCAGGATAGTGCGTGAAATCTTCACCAGCTCGCGCGGATGGGTGTCCGGCGGCAGGCCCATCATCATCGCGACCCTTCGGTAGCTCGACAGGCCGCAACCGAAGATTTGGCGGCAGCGACTGGTCGGTAGATTGTAGTCCTTGATGTTGTCGAACAGCAGCGCGGGCCCTGTGCCCGGTCCCTGCGCCAATCGCATCACCGTGCCGAGTTCCAGGTTCCAATCAACTTCGGATTTGATCTCGTGCAGTTCGCCCGCTGCGCGCAGAGCATCGATCCAGCCGCGAAGATCGCCAAAGGCGACCGGCTTGCGTTCAATGGTCATGAATTACGCCCTGGCCTGCGCTTCGCGCGCCTTGCTGGCGGCAAGCTTTACCGCCTTGATGATTTCCGGATAGGCGCCGCACCGGCACAAATTACCTGACAGGTAATGGCGGATGTCATCGTCGTCCGGATCGGGATGGGATTCGAGCAACTGGCCTGTCATCAGCACAAAGCCGGGCGTGCAGAAGCCGCATTGGAAGGCGCCGCATTCGATGAATGCCTGCTGAATCGGGCTGAGTTCCGCGCCGTCAGCCAGATGCTCAACGGTGACGACCTCGGTGCCGTCGACAAAGACCGCAAGGTAAAGGCAGCCGGAGACGGCGGTGCCGTCGACCAGCACGGTGCAGCAGCCGCAAAGACCCTGGGCGCAGCTTTCGCGCGCGCCGAAAAGATCGAATTGTTGCTGGAGGACGTCCACCAGATTCTGGTGCGACGCGACCTCGGCGCTGACCGGCTCGCCATTGAGCGTGAAGCGGATGGTTCGGCGGGCGCTCATGTCAGTCCTCCAGCGGATTGTTGTCTTTGGCGCGGAGCCCGCGATAGACCGCTTCGGCGGTCAATGGCAGCGAGGTCAGGCGCACGCCGACCGCATCATCGATGGCGTTGGCAATCGCCGGTGAGACACCGAAAGTGCCGGACTCACCGACACCCTTGGCGCCAAACGGGCCGTTGCTCTGCTCGGCGTCGACGGCTTCGTTGATCATGACTGCCGGGATATCGAGCATGCTCGGGATCTTGTAGTCGGCAAGCGACGCGTTGGTGACCTGGCCGTTGTCGAAGTTCATCGATTCCTGGGTGGTAAATCCAATCTGCATGATGACGGCCCCGGAAATCTGAGTCTCGACGATCTTGGGATTGATCGGCCGGCCGACATCCACGACGTTGATCAGCCTGGTGACGCGAATATGGCCGGTTTCGGTGTCGACTTCGACCTCGGCGCCGTTGCCGCCGACCATCCAGAACGGCGTCACGTTCTCCGACTGGCCGGTATCGTGGTTGGGCGACTGATAGCTCGGGATGTAGCTGCCGATACCGACGATATTGCCGGCCTGCATGCCGTATTTCTTGCGGAACAACTCCGCAAGCGGCACGTTGGAGCCTTCCGGCATGCCGAGTTCGGCAGCCAGCGCCGCGATCTTGCTGCGCGCGTCTTCCGCCGCAAGCTTGACGGCATTGCCCATGTGAAACATCGAGCGCGAACCGAGCGTCGCCATGTCATAAGGCGTGACGTCGGTATCGGCATGAACGATCTTGACCGCCTCCGCCGAGGTATTCAGAACTTCGGCAACGATCTGCGCCATCGCGGTGTCGGAGCCCTGGCCCATATCGACGGTGCTGCAATAAAGGCTGCAACTTCCGTCCGCGTAGACGTTGACGATGGCGACCGACGTTGTCGGCGAGATTGAAGCCTTGAAAGCAACCGCGATGCCGCGGCCGCGCCGGATCGTTCCGCTGCCGCGATCGAAGGGCGCGTTCCAGTTCATCCGCTCGGCGACGCGATCGAGAACGGCTTCGATCGCGGCGTCCTTCATGACGGTACCGGTCGCTTGCGGCCGCCCGTCCCGCAGAAGATTCTTGCGGCGGAACTCAACCGGATCGATTTTCAGTTCTCGCGCAATCATGTCGGTGTGGCATTCATACGCCCACACCAGTTGCGGAATGCCGAACCCCCGCAAAGCGCCAGCCGGCGGCAGATTGGTATAAAGCGCGTAGGAATCAATCGAGACGTTCTCGATGTCGTAGGGGCCGGGCGCCGTAAACCCGGACTTCTGCGTGATGCGGGGGCCGATATCGGCATAGGCGCCGCCGTTCCACCACACCTCGCATTCGCGGCCGATGACGCGGCCATCCTTGATGCCGCTTTTGATGCGGAAGGTGCTGGCGTGTTTGGTCAAGGTGTAGAACTGCTCTTCCATTGTGAGCGAGATCTTGACCGGGCGGCGGACGATCAGCGCGAGTGCGGTGACGAGCGCTTCAAGCTTGATATAGAGCTTGGCGCCGAAGCCGCCGCCGAGATAGGGCACCTTCACCCGCACCCGGTTCTCGGGCCATCCCAGGAGCCGCGCGATCTCAATACGCACGAAGGACGGCGATTGCGACGCCGTGTAGATCGTCAGCGCTTCGTTGCCTGGTTCGGCGATCGACACGAACGGCTCGAGCGGAACGTGCAGGACTTGCTGGGTTTTGAAGGTGTGCTCGATAACGTGATCCGCTTGTGACAAGGCGCGCGCGACATCGCCATGGCGAAGCCGGAAATCGAGCGCAATGTTGGTGTTCTTCTTGCCCTGCAGGTGTTTCAGGTCGGGGAAGGTGCCGGCAGGCTTAAGCTCGTCATGAACAATTGCGGCCGAAGTCATGGCTTCGACTTCGTCAAACACCGCCGGGAGTTCTTCATACTCCGCCACGACCAACTGTGCGGCTGCTTCCGCGACATGCGGGTCGCTTGCTAGGACTACGGCGATCGGCTCGCCGACATAGTGGACTTTGTCGATGGCCAAAATTGGCTGGTCGTGAAAGGCCGGTCCAAAAAAAGGCTTCGGTATGATTTTCAGAATGTCGTCAGCGGTAACGACACGATAGACGCCGTCCACGGCGCGCGCGGCACTCACGTCGATCGACTTGATACGTCCGTGCGCGATGGCGCTGCGTACCGTCTTGCCATACAGCATGCCGGGCAGACGGATGTTGTGAACATACTCGGCATGGCCGGTTACTTTGGCGTGGCCTTCGAGCCGCGGGACCGAGCGGCCGACCTGGCCGGCTTCCATCGTTTTCGTAGCCATCAATGCCGGGCTCCGCTGGTGAGGCCGAGCGCTTCGCGCACGGCGCGCGCGACGTAGACGCGAACGAGTTGCTTCTTGTAGGCGGCCGATCCTTGTGCGTCTTCGATGGTTTCGGCTTCCTCGGCTGCCGCTTCGCCAGCCGAGTGCAAACGCGTTTCGTCCGCGGGGCCATCGCGCAGGGCCATTTCCGCAGCCGCAAGCCGTATCGGCCGTTCGGTGGCGGCGCTGATTATCACACTGGCATTTTTGATCATATCGTGGTCGCCCTCGATCGAGACCGCAACGCCAAGCGCCGGCCAGTCGTGCACCGCGCGGGTCGTACATTTCAGATAGGATGACTTCCGTCCGGCCAGCGCCGGAACGACCAGTTCCGAAATCAGTTCGTTGCGCGCAAGCACGGTTTCGTAGTAGCCCGAAAATAATTGCTCTATCGGAATGGTTCGTTCGCCGGATGGCCCGGTCACGACGGCATGGGCGCCCAAGGCGATCAGCACTGGTGGGAGGTCCATGTGCGGATCAGCATGGGCAAGATGTCCGCCAACGGTCGCGACATTGCGCACGCGTATATTTGACAAAGTCCGCATGGTCCGGCTGATCACCGGCGCATGTTGGCGTACCGCTTCCGAACGCTCGATCACTGCCAGCGGCGTCATGGCGCCGATGGTCAAGGCGCCATCTTCGCCAGCGGCAATATTGGTGTATCGCTTTTCGATGCCGCGCAGGCTGACCAGTCGGGTCGGCTGGAACACGCCGGCCTTCATCATCAGCATCAGGGCGGTACCGCCGGAAATCGGCCGGACTGTCGGATCGTCCGGATCGAGCAGGCCGATCGCATCAGCGAGTGACGATGGTTCAAAGAGTTCGAATGGCGTCATCGGCTGGCCTCAGGCTGGGTCGTTTCAAACGCCGTCCGTAGACGGGCGGTGAATTGCTTTTCCATGTCCTTCGCCTTTGATTTTAGAACCGGCTGCCCGAGGCTGCCGAGCTTGCCGGTGATGGCGGCATCGACCTCATAGCTGATCTTGGTTTCGTTTTCGCCGGTCTCTTCCAGATGGGTGGTCGAGGTTGCGGTCATGCGGCCGACGATGCCGAGAGGCGTCCCTTCGATTTTGGCTTCGATGGTATGGGGCGGGTCGTTGCGTGTTCGTTCAACCGCGATCTTAAAGCGGAATTTCAGATAAGCGACCTTCGTTTCCAGCACCGCATTGTAATGGTCGGGGTCGATTTCCTCCAACTCTTGCACGCCATCAATGCAGGAGGCGAAGAAGCGGGCATCACTGATTTTCTCGAACACCGCTGCGCGCCCGGCCGGAACGGAGATCTCGCCGGTGAATTTCATGGTGTCACGTCCCGCTGCAATAAATTGTTCAAATCTGCCGCGATCCGTTCCGGCATCTCAAGCGGCGTGAGATGGCGCCCACCTCGCAAGATGGTCAAAGTTGATCCCTTGATGCCTTTGTTCAGCGCCTCGGCCATCGCGACCGGTGTCGCGTAGTCTTCCTCGCCGACGATGACGGCGGTCGGCATCGCCATGCCGGGAAGCGCCGATCGCAAGTCGCAGGCCCCAAGCATTTGGCAGGTCTCGCCATAGGCCGGTACGTCGTTGGCAACAAAGACGTTGACGCATTGCTGAACGATCGCGGGATTGTTTTCACGAAAAGCGTCGCCGAACCAGCGCGTGGTCTGAAAAGCCACAAGAGAGGCCATGCCGCTTTCAGCGGCTTTTTCTCCGCGCTCGGCCCATTGTCGTGGCGCCTCAGGGCCGTACCAGGCAGTGGTATCAATCAGCCCAAGCGCTGAGCAACGCGCCGGATAGCCAGCTGCGAAGGCAAGGCTGATACAGCCGCCCATAGATGCGCCAGCCACCAGCGCCTTGGACCATCCGACATGATCCATCAGGTCGGCAAGGTCATCCGCGAATTGTTCAACGGTGTAGGGTCCGCGCGGCTTGCCCGAACGGCCGTGACCACGGCAGTCATAGGTCAGAATCGCGGCATCCTTGTCGAGATGGGAAATGAGCGGCCGCCAAAAGTCACCGTCCATGGCGAGGGAATGAATCAGGACCGCGCGCCTTGCACTGTCTGGCCGCCCCCAGATGGCATAGGAGATCGGTGTTCCGTCCCGTGTGCATGCCTCACCGCTTGCAGCCGGTGACGGCCGCGTTTCGCAATTCTCGTGAACCGTCATCATTGCCCCGGACTGACACCGCCGAACGGCGAGGAGACACTCTTCTTGCGCATCTTGCGGGCTTCGTCAAAACCTCATGCCGCTCCGGCTAGCATGGCTGGCCAGCGCCGTCGTCAGTTGGGTAATTCGCCATTAAGTCATTGATGCTTCTAAAGAATATTCTCAACGCTGGCCGCGTGGGCCAAATTTGGGAGCGTCGTGTGCGGCAACGGATCTTACCTGAACTGAGGCACGTCCATGCCACGGGGACGCAATATTTTGTGTGAGGATCTATCGAATCCTGTTGGCGACCGACCGGCTTCCACTTGAAAGGATTGCGCGCTATGGGAAGGCGCTGTTTTGGGCGTGACCCATCCGGAATGAGCGAGGACCCGAGCCATGGCCGAGCAGGCGGCTTCGATGACGGATGGACCGGCCGCCGATGCAGCCCGGTCCAAGAGGTTCAAGCGCCGATATCCTTTGGTTGCGGACCTTCGCCGCAAGGCGCGCCTGCGGGTGCCGCGATTTGCATTCGATTTCGTTGATGGCGGCGCCAATTCCGAACTTGGTGTGCAGCGCAATATGGACGCATTGGCCGCTGTGGAATTGCTGCCGCGCTTCTGCATGGACATGTCGGTCGTCTCGACCGAGACCGAATTGTTTGGCCGCAAATATGCGGCACCCTTCGGGATCGCCCCGATGGGCTCGCCGGGATTGATGTGGCCTTCAGCCGATCAGTTGCTTGCTCGCGAGGCGCAGCGGGCGCGCATCCCGTTCGTGCTTTCGACACCCGCCAATGCAGCGATCGAAGACATCGCGGCGATCGCGCCGGACGTGTTCTGGTTTCAGCTTTATCGCTTCGCCGGCAACGACTACGCAACAACATTCGATCTGGTTCGTCGTGCCGCGGAAGCCGGCGCACATGTTCTGGTGCCGACAGTCGATAGTGCGGGACGCTCCAAGCGGCCGCGCGATATCCGTAACGGCATCAGCGTTCCATTCGTGATCAACGCGCAGGCGGCTTATCAGGTCGCCACCTCGCCGGCGTGGGCGATGGCGATGCTCAAGCATGGGCCGCTGTTCACCAAGAACCTGCTGCCCTATGTCGGCCCGAATCCGACCAGCGACAGTACCTCGCTCTACATGCGCAACGAAGGGGGCGGCTCTCATACCTGGGACGAGCTTGCTCGCCTGCGCGAACGCTGGCCGCGGGCCTTTGTCGTGAAGGGTATCCTGCATCCGCGTGATGCCGAGCGCGCCGTGGCCTTGGGGGCCGACGGTATCATCGTCTCCAATCATGGCGGGCGTCATTTCGATGCCGCTCCGGCGACGATCGACATCCTGCCGGCGATCGTGTCGGCGGTCGGATCACGCGCAACCGTGATAATTGATAGCGGCATTCGATCCGGCCTCGATATCGTGCGCGCACTCGCGCTGGGGGCCAAGGCGGCCTTTGCCGGGCGGCCCTATCTCTATGGTCTTGCCGCGCTTGGTGATGCGGGCGCGCCCTATGTTATTGATATGTTCCTGGAAGAACTTCGAACCGAATTTAAACATGTTGGTGTGCAAAATGTTGCCGACGCCGTGGAAATTTCGGTTCGGCATCCAGGCGCTTGGACCTTCGGAAACGCTTGAAAGTGCTCGATACACCTGCATGTTGCTATTGGTCCAGCCGGGCATGATGCATAGGATATGCAACGGACGGGGCCGGGGTTTTTGTTGTTCTGGCGTGGCGGGTATATGTCAGCCCATCGTCGCAACGGCATCGAGGCTCGTTAGTTGTGGGCCAGGATCGCTAACGGGAACTTGATGGCATGACGACCTCCCTCTTAGCGACCAGGCGCTTTGCACCTCTGTTCTGGTGTCAGTTCTTTTCAGCTTTCAGTGACAACTTCCTGAGAACGGCTCTTGTCTTTTTGATTCTTTTTACGGTTGGTGGCACGCGTTCCGAAGTGCTTATCACCTTGGCAAGTACGACCGTGATTGCGCCGTACTTTTTTCTGTCCGGCCTGGGCGGCCAATTGGCGGATCGCTACGACAAGGCCTACGTGGCGCGGTGCCTAAAGCTGTCGGAAATTTTTGCCGCCTGTGTGGCGGTGACCGGCTTCGCCTTTCACTCATTGCCAATTTTGTTCCTGGCCCTGTTTACGTACGGCGTGATCGCTGCACTGTTTGGACCGATCAAATACGGCATTCTACCCGACCACCTTAAACAATCGGAATTGCCGCGCGGCAATGCGCTGGTCGAAAGCGCGACATTCATCGCGATCCTGCTGGGAACCATCGTCGGCGGCATCGCTGCCAAGAATGGTGGCAGCTTTGCGTCTTTCGCAGTCCTCATGATCGCGTTTTCAACATCCTCGTTCGTGACGAGTCTCTTTATCCTGCCCACCGGTCAGGCCGCGCCGCATCTGACCGTCCGAGCCAATATCGCGGCGTCGACCGTGACGCTCCTGCGGCAGCTCTACAGCAACCGTCTGCTGTGGTGGGGCGGCCTTGTTTCGAGCTGGTTCTGGCTTGTGGGTATTGTCGCGCTCTCGATCATGCCGCCGATGGTCAAAAAGGTGCTTGGCGCCGACGAGCAGACCGTCACCGTGTTCCTCGCTGTTTTTTCAATTTCGATCGCCGTCGGCTCCGGGCTTGCGGCTTGGCTTGCGGCCGGCCGGATCATTCTGCTGCCGACACTGATCGCATGCGTATTGATCGCGGTGCTCTCGATCGATCTGGGCCTGATCACGTACGGAATGGCACCGGAATCCGCGACGAAATCATTCTCGGACATTATCGCCTCGGCACATGGCATCCATGTGCTCGTCGTCTTTTCGGCCCTGGCCATTTCAGGCGGCCTGTTCATCGTTCCCTGTTTCGCCGCCATTCAGGCCTGGGCCGGACCCGACCAGCGGGCGCGGGTCATTGCGGCGGTCAACGTCATCAATGCGGCTTTCATGACCTTTGGCGCCCTTGTCGTGGCGGCTCTGCAGGCGACCGGAATTGGGCCGCCGGGTCTTTTCATCCTGATCGGCGTGACAAGTCTCGTGGTCGCCTACTTCATCGGCCGTACCATGCCGGCCGATGCTCTCGGCGATGCGTTGTCAATTCTCTATCGCGTTTTTTTCCGTATCGAGGTTGTCGGCATCGACAACCTTTCGAAGGCGGGGCCGCGGCTGATCATCGCGCTAAACCATGTGAGCTTTCTTGATTGGGGCATCGCGCTAGCCCTGCATCGGCAAAAAGCTTTGTTCGCGATCGACAGCAACATCGCGCAACGCTGGTGGGTGCGCCCCTTCACCGGCCTCGGCCGCACGATTGCGCTTGATCCGCTCAAGCCGATGGGAACGCGAACCTTGATCAACGCCGTTAAGGACGGATCAGCGCTGGTGATCTTTCCCGAAGGTCGGATCACAATTACCGGCGCGTTGATGAAGGTCTACGACGGCGCCGCCATGATCGCGGAGAAGTCGGAAGCGATGGTGGTGCCGGTCCGGATCGAAGGGTTGGAGCAGACGCCGTTTAGCCGATTGTCCAAAGAACAGATGCCACGCCGGTGGTTTCCGAAGGTGAAGGTCACGGTCCTGGAGCCAGTCAAACTCTCGGTTGATCCAAACCTGCGGGGGCGCCGGCGTCGGCAGGTCGCCGGCGCGAAGCTTTACGAGGTGATGTCGAACCTAATCTTCCGGACCACCTCGACGGACCGGACGATTGTCGAAGCCGTTATTCAGGCCGCAAAAAAGCAAGGGGTCGGCCGTACCGCCATCGAAGATCCGCTGACGGGCAAGTTGAGCTATCGGCGGCTGCTCATGGGCGCTGCAATTCTCGGCAATAAGCTGATGCCGCTGGCCGATGAAGGCCGCCCGCTTGGGATCATGCTGCCGAACGCCAATGGTGGGGTTGTTACGTTTCTGGCCGTGCAGTCTGCCGGGCGGGTGCCCGCGATGATCAATTTCAGTGCCGGTCCGACGAACATCATCGCCGCGTGCAAGGCGGCCGAATTGAGTACGGTGGTCACCTCGCGCTCATTCGTGGAAAAGGGACGGCTGCAACCGATCATCGATGCCCTCGCCAAGCGCGTGGGCATCGTCTATCTCGAAGATATTCGCGAAACGATCACGTCCGTCGACAAAATCCGCGGCCTCTTTTGTCACAACAAGCCATTGGTGGCGCGCAAGCCTGATGACTGGGCGGTGGTCCTGTTCACCTCCGGTTCGGAAGGCACGCCGAAGGGCGTGGTGTTGTCGCATCGGAACATGCTTGCAAATGCCGCCCAGGCGGCGGCGCGCGTGGATGTCGGCCGCACGGATCTTTTGTTCAACGTTCTGCCGATGTTCCATTCCTTTGGCCTGACGGTGGGCACTGTGCTGCCGCTTGTTCTTGGCGTGCCGATCTACCTTTATCCGTCGCCGCTGCATTATCGGACCATCCCGGAACTGATTTATGGGACCGGCGCGACGCTGTTGTTTGGCACCGACACGTTCCTGGCAGGCTATGCGCGATCGGCAAATGCCTATGATTTCCGCTCGCTGCGCTATGTGCTGGCAGGCGCGGAGCCGGTCAAGGAAGCGACGCGGCTTGTCTATTTGGAAAAGTTCGGATTGCGCATTTTGGAAGGTTATGGCGTGACCGAAACCGCACCGGCCCTCGCGCTCAACACCCCGATGTTCAACAAGTTCGGCACTGTCGGCCGCTTGCTGCCGGGGATGGAAGCACGGCTGGAAAAGGTTGACGGCGTAGAGGAAGGCGGTCGCCTGTTTGTCAAAGGGCCGAACGTCATGCTCGGCTATCTGCGTGTGGAGCATCCGGGCGTGCTCGAAGAGCCGCCGGAAGGCTGGCACGATACCGGCGATATCGTCACCATCGACCCGGAGGGCTATATCGCGATCAAGGGCCGCGCCAAGCGCTTCGCCAAGATCGGCGGTGAAATGATCTCGCTGGCCGCCGTCGAAATGTTGGCGAACGAACTTTGGCCGGACGCGCCGTCGGCGGTTACGTCCGTCCCCGATCCGCGCAAGGGCGAACGGCTGATTCTGGTCACACAGGAGCAGGGCGCGACGCGAGCGGCCATCATGGCTCATGCACGTGAGAAAGGCGCTTCTGAACTCATGGTCCCGGCTGAAGTGGTGGTCGTCGATAAGTTGCCGTTGCTGGGCGCGGGCAAGGTCGACAATCTGGCTGTGACTGCGATGGTGCGAGACATGATTGCGGAGCGGACGGAGACGGTTCGCGCGCATGGATGAGGGGCGTTGCTGGCGCGATGACATGGCTCCGCTCAGAACGGGCTCAACACATTCTCAACGCGGAATACCCTCGCTTCAGCGGGGCGGAAATGGCGCGCCGCCGCGCCGCTATCGAATCCGCGTTGGCTGAGGCCGACGTCGATCATCTGATATTTTGTGGCGCCAATCGAACGGGTTCGGCGGTGCAGTGGATCACGCAATGGCCGGTTACGGCCGAGGCGGTCGGTGTGCTGTCACCCGGACGGCCGGACGCGCTGTTCGTGCAATATGTCAATCATGCGCCGCTGGCGCGCCGCCTTGCGGCGGACGCCGAGGTTGCGTGGGGCGGTGAATTCTCCATTCGCACCGCGCTCGCCGTGCTCGAACGGCGTGGCGCGCACGCCGATCGCGTCGGCTTTTTCGGACCAATGTCCGTTGACCAACATGCGGCGCTGTCAGCGCGGTTTGGCGTGATCAAAAATCTCAACAGTGCATATATCCGGCTGCGGCGGGTGAAGTCGGCGGAAGAGATCGAATGGCTGCGAATCGGTGCGGCGTTTTCCGATCGCGGCATGGCGGCATTGCGCGATGGCCTGCGTCCGGGCCTGAGCGAACGACAGCTCGGCGATCTGATCGAGCGTTCTTATGTTGCCGATGGCGGCACCAACTGGATTCACTATATCGGCACGACTCCGATGAACGATCCGCAGATCGCGGTGCCGGCCCAGTTTCCCTCGACGCGTCGGGTGGCATCTGGCGACATTGTGTTTGCCGAAATCAGCGCCGCGTTCTGGGATCACGCCGGCCAAGTGCTGCGCAGCTTTGCGCTTGGCGCGGAGCCGCCGCCGCTCTATCGCGACCTGCACGCGGCCGCCGATGCGGCATTCGATGCGATCGCAGCGGTGCTACGGGCCGGCGCCACCCCGGCGCAGGTGGTTGAGGCCTCGGGTGTGATCGAGGACGCGGGCTTCACGGTGATTGACGATGTATTGCACGGCTATGGCGGCGGCTACTTTCCGCCCATTCTCGGCACCAGGAGCCGGCCCGCCGGGCCGATTCCGGAGGAACCTTTCGAGTCCGGCATGGTCGTCGTCATTCAGCCCAATGTCGTGACCCGCGACAGCAGGGCCGGCGTTCAGACCGGGGAGATGGTGATGATCACCGAGACCGGCATCGAACGGCTGCATACCTTCCCGCGCGGATTTGCCCGCGTCTGATCACGGCGCACCGCCGGCTTTTGGACGCGTTGGATCAACCCAACTGTTCGGCCATCCAGTCGGCGCTTTGCGGCCGCCAGCGGTAGCCGCGATTGTTGGCAACGTGGTTGCCGTCCTCGATCATGTTGAGGGTCGCGGGTCCCGCGACATCGGCCGCGAGCCGCTCGGCATCCGCGGCCGGCACGATGCGGTCGTTGCGGCCGTTCATGATGTAGATCGGGCATTTGATTCGCTGCGCCACCCCGACAAGTGAGAGTGTCGCAGCCTTTTGCTTGGCGTCGTCCATGGTCTGCGAATGGCTGCGCACCCGGAACGCCTCGCGGGTGAGATCGGGAAGGCCGTCCCAGGCCGAAGCCCAATCATAGGGCCCGCCAAGAGCGATGCAGGCCTTGATACGATCATGGAAGGCGGCAGCGCGCGGGGCGTAATAGCCGCCCAGGCTGACACCCCACATACCGATGCGCTTGATGTCGAGGTCGGCGCGGCTCTCGACAAAATTCAAGACGGCGTCCACCGGCGCTTCGTAGTCACCGCGAATCCCAAAATCATATTGGCCTTCGCCCTGGCCCGGACCGTCGAAGGCCAGGGTTGCCATGCCGCGCGCCAGGAAAGGCTGTTCGTAGGCGTCGGTCTCTTCCTTGGCGGAGTCGAGGCCCATCGCCATGACGACAACCGGCGGGCGCTCGACGCCTTCCGGCTTGCGTAGAATTCCGGCGAGCCATTTGCCTTCGTATGGAATCTCTACCCGCTCGCCGGCTGGGCGCAGATGCGGCAGGGCGCGGGTCCGGCATCCGACGCCCTTGAAATGAGCGATCCGCATCTGCGGCAGGTCGTGCACAAACAGGAACGATGCAAAATGATAGTAGATGCCGGCGCGCTGTAAATGCTCTCCGGCGGTAAGCAGCTTTTTGCCGTCGTGCGCATCTTCACCCAGTTGCTCGTGGACGAGGGCGCGATCCGACCACGCCTGGCACCAATCGTCCCAGGTGGAAATCGACGCGGTAACTTCCTCGAAATCGGTCAAGGATACGCCATTGGCAACAAAGCGCGGACCCCAATGGGCATTGGCCGACTTGACGCGGTCGTCGGTGGACATGGCGATATCCCTTGTTGATGAATGGAGAGGTTATTCGGCGCGATCGTCGCGACGATACCAGGGGAGGAACCGGCGCGTGCCACTTTGCACCAACAATTCAAAGCTTACGCCGAAAGCGGCCAGCAACAGCACTCCGACGAAGGCTTCGTTGTGATGGAAGGTGCGCGAATTGAATAGGATAAAATAGCCCAGTCCTCCGGCGGCAATGAAGAACTCGGCGACCACGGCGCCGATCAAGGCGCGGCCGGCGGCAAGACGTAGACCGGCAAGGAAGTAGGGAGTCGATGCCGGCAGCACGATCTCGGCCAGCATGCGCAAACGGCCCGAACGGAATGAGCGGGCAACCTCAAGATATTCGCGCGGCACGGCACGCGCACCGTCTGAAACATTGAGGATGATCGCAAATACGGCCGCGAAAACGACGGTTGCCAGTCGCGCAGCATCGGAGTAGCCGAACCACAGCGTCACCAGCGGCAGCACCACGATCATGGGAACGGCATAGAAGCCATTGACGTAGTGGCGCAGCATCTTGTCGGCGGTCCGATTGCGCCCGATCAAGAGGCCGATCAGCGTTCCGATGACGATGGCAACCGCAAGACCCTCGGCAACGGCGAGCAACGTTGTTCCGGTCGCTGTGAGAAAATCGGGATCGACGGCGACTCGCGGAATTGCTGCCAGGATCGAACTCGGCTTGGCGACAAAGGGTGGAGCAAACGCGCGTACGACGCCTTCCCACAACAGCACGATCGCTATGCCGCAGATTGCACGCGGCCAGACCGCCGTCGCGACGCGGCGTACCGACGTCCCGGCATCCGAAGGAACGGCGGCCGGCGCGGCGACGCGGAGGCTTGAATCAGTCATCGGTTCAGTTCCGCCAACGCGCGAAGTGCTGTTCGATCAAAAGGCCGATACGCATCAGCCCGACACCCAGCAGTCCGATGACCAGGATCGCGGCGAAAACGCCCGCGGTATCGAAATTCTGCGAGGCGGCCATGATCATCTGGCCGAGGCCGGTCGAACCGAGAAAGAATTCAGCCGCTATCATGCCGACGAGGCCCCGGCCGATCGCCTGGCGTACGCCGGTCATGGTGTAAGGCAACGTGTAGGGCAGCATGACCTCGCGCCACAGCGCCCATTCACTGGAGCGGTAAGAGCGAGCGACTTCGATCAATTCCGGCTTGATGCTACGCGCGCCTTCGACGGTATTATAGAGGATCGGGAAGACGGCGAACAGAAAGACCACCAGGACCTTGGGCGCGAAGCCAAATCCCATCAGCGACAGAATGAACGGGATCAGAGCCACCATTGGGGTGGCGTAGAGAATCATGATGTAGGGCTCGACGCCGATCCGCAGCAGCCGGATGCGGGCCAACAGCAATCCAAGCGGCATGCCGACAACAAGCGCCAGCGCGAAGCCGGTGACAAAAAGGATCGCGGAATCGCGCAGGCGTGCGAGGAGTTCGCCGCTTTCGATCAATTGTCCGAGACGCAAGAGCGTTTCGGAAAACGGCACCATGAAGGCCGCGTCGGAATTGCGGCCGATCACTTCCCACAGCGCTATCCCGATCGCGAGGCTCAGAAGCAGGGGGCCATTGCGGACGACGAAATCGCCGTTCAGTTTCAGGCCGCCAGTCTCATTTCCGATGTCGGCCATGGGGACTGCTGTTCAGTTCGCGTGAGGAATTATCAAACCCGAAGTTGGGCGCACTTTGTTGGCGCCGTTTCCAGGCGCGGCCCCACGGCTGTTCGGCTGCAAAGCCGCGAAGCCGTCGGGCGCGCCGGTCCTGTCAGTCGCAATCGCGTAAATGCGCACCTGTCATTTCACCATGGCGTTGGCGTCGCGCCATAGGCTTGCGTCGACCAGCCGGTCGTAGGTCACCGGCTGCTTGTCGGCGCGAATGGCGCCGACTTTTTTCATCAGCTTGGCCACGGCTTCCAGCTTCTTGCGATCGAGGCCGTCGTCCTTGTCCGCCCAGAAGCCGATCGCGAGGAACTGTTTGAGGGCGGCCTTGGAAATTTCGGGGCTGTGTCCGGTCGGCGCGGCCGCGGCCGCGACCTTGTCCGCGTTTGCCGGGTCCTGCATGAAACGGGCGGCCGCGATCAGGCCGGCCAAGGTGCGGACATGGGCATCGCGATTTGCCTTCAGCTTGTCGCGGCGGACCACCGCGAGAAGATAGTGGCTGGTGGGGTTGGTCTTTTTCATTTCGAGCAGGATCGTGACCTTCTTGCCTTGCGACTCGATGACGGCAAGATCGTCAAGATGAAGAACGCCAAAGGGCAGCCGGCCGGCCACCATGGCCGGCGAGACGTTCGAGCTCAACGCAACCTGCTGGACGTCGTTGAGCTTGACGCCGGGACAGCCGACCAGCATCGACCGCAGGGCTGTTGAACGTGCCCCGCCAATCGAATCAACGCCGACCGGTTGGCCCTTGATATCGGTGCATTTAGTCTTGCTCGGATCCACGGTAGCGAGAACCCAGTCGGGATTCGGAAACCCAAAAATGCCGACGATGTTGGCATCGGCGTTCGAAATCTGATTGATCACCGGCGGCGTTGGCGCCAACGCCATGTCAATGCTGCCGCTGAGGACGGCTCGGGCGGCGGCGGTTCCGTTTTCGAAGGGCCGGACCTCGACATTTGCGCCATATTTTTTGAACAGTCCTTCTTTGTCCGCGACGTAAGCGATCACGGAGGCGAAGATCGGCGGAATGCCCGGCACGGCGAGCACAACCTTCTTGTCTTGCGCGGCCACTGGTGCACCGGCCGTCATCGCCAACGCGGCACATGCGAGGCCGGCGACAGCCAACATTGACTTCACGTTCTTCAACATAGGTGTTCCTCGGTTATTCGTGTTTTCGGCGGCCGACGAAGAGAGGACGCCGATATTTTGTCAGTTTATTTCTTCTCCAGATGGAATTCGGCCTGCTGGGCCTCACGCATCAGCGTTTGCCAGACTCTTTCCCGCAATTCGGCAAACCGCGGTTCAAGCAGCGTGTCGCGCGTCCGCGGATGTGGCAGATCGACCTCGATGATCTCCTTGATGTTCGAGGGCCTGCCCCTGAGTACAAAGACGCGATCGCCCATCAGCACCGCTTCTTCGATCGAGTGGGTGACAAAGATCATGGTTGTCGGACGCTGTTCCCAGATCCGAAGCAATTCGAATTGCAGGATTTCCCGGGTCTGAGCGTCGACGGCGGCGAACGGCTCGTCCATCAGCAGCACCGACGGCTCGACCGCCAGCGCCCGCGCCAAGCCGCAGCGCTGCTGCATCCCGCCCGACATCTGATAGGGGTAGGCGGATTCGAAGCCCGCCAGTCCGACCATCTTGATGAAGGTCGGCACGCGTTGCGCAATCTCCGATTTTGACGCGCCGGCCATCCGCAGGCCGTAGGCGACGTTGTCAAACACCGTCTTCCACGGAAACAGTCCGAAGTGCTGGAACACCATGGCAACGCCTGGGATCGGGCCGTCGATCTTCTGGTTGTTGACCCAGATCTCGCCAGCATCGACCGGCATCAATCCATCGATACAGCGCAACAGCGTTGTTTTTCCGCAGCCGGACGGGCCTACAATGGTGACGATCTCATGGTCGCCGACGTCAAAATCGATACCCTTGAAGACCTCGAGCGCACCGTAGCGCTTCGCCAGGTCTTTGCCGCGGATTCGAACGGTAGCGCTCCCCGCGCGACCCGCGGTCGCAGTCGTCGATGTCTGGTGTTGTGGGGCTGAAACCGCCATCGGAGAATCCGTCCTTTTCTGGTCATTTCCTCGAGCCTGGCGCCGCTGGCTCATTATATCAGCGCGGCCATGCGCGGCGGCGGCATGTTGCCGCAACAGGTAGGCGCAATCAACGGCCGGTCTCGAAATCTTTACCGCGGCCAATCGGTCGGACGTTATGTCCAATGGACGGGCCTGGCCGTGCTTGCGGTGGCGGCCGGCGCGGATGGGGTGGGCGGATTGCCTCCACGACTTTAGCGTCCCGAATCCGAAGTTCGTCATCCTATTCAGCCTGCACCGTAGGAACTTCGGATTCGATAGGGACACTAGCAAGCTTATAAATCTAGTGTGGTTTTGGATTTGAAATTCGTTTGAGGGCCTGCCGCAAATTATGTAACGAATTTCAAAACCACCACACTGGACTTGATGGTCCAGCCGTGCGACGTCCGCCTCTCGCCACGACCACCCGTAACCATTCAAACGCCATGCTCGAAACATTTCGGAAGTTCTTCGGTGATCTCGCCCAAGGTGGCGAGCACGCTCACCGATTTGACGACAATGACTATCGCCTCGCGGCGGCTGCGCTGCTTGTCCATGCTGCCGGTATCGACGGTGCGGTGTCCGATGACGAACGCGAGCGCCTACGCGCGCTCCTGCGGCAGCGGTTCGAGCTCGATGATGAGGCCGCCGACGAGCTTTTGGTGGAGGCGACCGAAGTGGAGCACGAGGCCGTTGATCTGTACGCGTTCACCAGCCTTATCGGCCGTTCGCTTGATGAGGCCGGCCGCGCCCGCATCATCGAGATGATGTGGCAGGTCGCCATGACCGATGGGCAGGTGTCCGAGTTTGAGGACAATTTGATCTGGCGGGCCGCCGATCTGCTCGGCGTGTCGCGTAATGAGCGGATCGCGTTGCGGGACCGGGTTGCGGCCGAATTGAAGCTATCGGATCGCGGTGGTACCGGTAAATCGTGATTTTAGCGAAATTGCCAAGGAGTCATGGTGTCGGTTGCGCTATCCTTGTAGCGGCTGTTGGCGGTAATCTGTAACGGCTGTGGGTGAAGGCTTGCGATGACAGATTTGCGTCCAATTACGTTGATTACCGGCGCGTCGGGCGGAATCGGGGCCGAACTGGCGCAGGTCTTTGCCGCCAACGGCCACGAACTTGTCCTGGTCGCACGCCGTCAGTCGAAGATGGTCGCACTCGCCGATGCCATCGAGCAAGCCGGGCGGCCGCGCCCGGCTGTTTTGCCGCTCGATCTGACCCGCCGTGATGCCGGCAAGCGCATCAGTGATGCACTGGCGACCCAGGGCTTCGAGCCGGAATATGTCGTCAACAATGCCGGCTATGGATTGATTGGACCGGCGTCCGAACTCGACCGCGATGATCAGCTTGCCATGATAGATCTCAATGTCCGGGTGCTGACGGAATTGTCCTTGACGTTTCTGGCCAGCCTGGAGCGGCGCCGCGGGGGAATTCTCAACGTCGCATCGGTCGCCGGCTTCATGTCAGGCCCCGGTATGGCGGTCTATTACGCGACCAAGGGCTATGTAGTGTCGTTCAGTGAAGCGCTGCATCGCGAACTGGCGCCGAAGGGCGTGCGCGTGACGGCGCTCTGTCCGGCTGCGGTGCCGACCGAGTTCCAACCGCGGGCTGGGATCGATGTAACGCGAGAGCCGGCGATCTTCACGCGTCATCCGAGCCAGGTCGCACTGGCGGGCTATCGTGGCTTTATGCAGGGAAAGCGGGTGGTCGTTCCTGGATTTGCATGCGCTGTCGCGGCGCTGGCGGCACGATATTCACCGCGCGCCTGGACGCTGCCGGCTGTGGCGCGCCACAATAGCCGCGCAGGACGGCGGTCCGACGAACGGACATAGCGGAGCCGCGTCCGAAGACCTTGAAAATACGCGGCAAAATCAGTATTTTATTGAATATTGAAACGAATCTCCGTTGCGCTGCAATATTCACCATGAAACGTCCCATCTTGATCGTGCTGCACCAGGAAATCTCAACTCCTGGTCGTATTGGGCGCGCGCTCAAGGAATTGGGATTCGAACTCGATATCCGCCGTCCGCGCTTTGGCGATCCGCTGCCGGATACGTTGGCCGGGCACGCCGGTGCGGTGATCTTCGGCGGGCCGCAAAGCGCGAATTCCGACGAGGACTTTATCCGCCAGGAGATCGACTGGATTTCGGTCCCTCTGAAGGAGGGCAAGCCGTTTCTCGGTATCTGCCTTGGCGCCCAGATGTTGGCACGTCACCTTGGGGCGCGGGTCTACCCGCACCCTGAAGGGCATGCGGAGGTCGGGTATTATCCGATCCGGCCGACGGAGCATGGCCATGCGGTTTGTACGCCATGGCCGGACCATGTCTACCAATGGCATCGGGAGGGCTTCGATTTGCCGGCCGGAACGGCGCTTCTGGCCGAAGGCGATGCGTTTCCGGTGCAGGCTTTCCGTTGCAACGGCGCGGCCTACGGCCTGCAATTTCATCCCGACGTCACGCACGCCATGATGTGCCGCTGGACCACCCGCGGTCACGAGCGCATGAAGTTGCCGGGCGCCAAGCCGCGCGCAGAACATTTCGCCGATCGCGCCGTGCACGATCTGGCCGCGCGAAACTGGCTTGCCGGCTTCATGCGGCAATGGGTCAGCAAAGGCGAAGAGACTGCCAAGGGCGATTGAGTCTCGCAGGCGACATCTCCGGACGTTCCGCCGCGGGGTATTTTCAGCGCGTGGATGGCGGTGCCGGGAAGGTGTTGAGGCGATAGAGCTCCGGAAACACCTTGATCCACATCAGCGCGACCAGCAGTGTCCCCACGCCACCCAGCAGCACCGCCGGCGCCGCCCCGAGCCAAGCCGCCATCGTGCCGGCGCGGAAATCGCCGAGCTGGTTGGAGGCGCTGACAAACAGCGAGTTGACGGCAGTCACCCGCCCTCGCACTTCATCGGGTGTCTCAAGCTGAACCAGCGTTTGACGGATGACCACGCCCACCGCGTCAGAGGCGCCAAGCACTGCCAGCACGATTAGGGCCACGACGAACGATGTTGACAGCGCGAAGGCGATTGTCGAAAGGCCGTAACAGGCGACGATCGCAAACATGGTGCGCCCGACATTGCGGGTCAGCTGCCAGCGCACCAGCACCATCATCATGGTCAGCGCACCGAGAGCCGGTGCGGCACGCAGAATTCCGAGACCCGATGGCCCGGCGGCGAACACGTCACGGGCAAAAATCGGAAGCAGGCCGGTTGCGGCGCCCAGAAGCACGGCAAACAGGTCGAGCGATATGACGCCGAGCACGACATGGTTGCCACGAATGTAGGAAATGCCACCGAAGAACATTTTCAAAGTCATCGGCTGACGGATCGAAATGACTCGCGGCACGACCAGGAAAAACAGCAACGCGGCGGCTGCCACGTACAATCCAAAGCATGCGCCGTAGACCACGTTGGGGCCAATGGCATACAAAAATCCGCCGATTGCGGGGCCACTGATCGTTGCCGCCTGGGTCGCCGACGATGCGCCTGCCACCGCGCGCGGAAACAATGGGGTCGGTACGATCACAGGCAGGATGGAATGCAGCGCCGGCTGTTCGAACGCCCGACCGGCGCCGACCAGAAAAACGGCCGCGAGGATGAATTCCTTGCTGATCCAGCCGGTTGCCGAGCCGACCAGCAGCGTGGCGCAGCCCAGCCCCCCGACCAGCAGACAGAGCTGAAGTATTCGCCGCCGGTCATAGCGATCAGCGATCTGGCCGGCAAACAGCATCAAGAAGGCCGCCGGGAGAAACTGGAACAGCCCGACCAATCCAAGATCGAAGGGGTTGCCGGTCAGTGCGTACATCTGCCAGCCAACCGCCACGCCCAACATTTGAAAGGCGATGGTGGTTGAAACGCGAGAGAACCAATAGATCAAAAAAGGCCGGTGGCGCAGGATCGACATCGGCGCCGGACTGTCCGAGCTCATTGCTGCCCCACTGACACGTTCGGGTGTCCTCTTCCGACCCAGGCAATGGGCGGATCGTTGCGAACCCGGACGGCGGCGCGTAGCGCAAATCCGGCGGCAACTCAATGGTTACCGCAGCGGAGCCACACCATGGCGCGCCGGTGCGGTCAATGGAACTTCGAGCCTGGCCAGACGTTTGTCCCCGTTCAGAGGAGAAACAAAATGGCATCGACCAAGCAGCTCGCTTCGGACATTCGCAGAATGTGATGCACGACCTGTCCGGTTTGCAGGCGAATGTAAAGCAATTGGCAAAATCGCTTTCCCGCGGCGCTAAATCGGCCGTCGATCAGATGCGAGCGCCGGTTGAGGCAACCCGCCATCATGCTCAGGCGCTCATTTCCGAGTCGGATCAGTTCGTACGGCGCAATCCGTGGGCATTTGTCGCCGGAGCGTTGTTCGTCGGACTGGCGTTTTCGCTGCTGCGGCCGAGGGATCGATGATCAGCGGCTTGCTGCGCTTCGTCGGTATCGATCTTCAACAGCAAATTCGCTCCATCGCCGCGACGATTGTTTTAGCGCTCGCGGGGGTGGTGTTGGTGTTGGTAGCCGCCGGGATTGGCGTCAACGCTCTCTATCTATGGCTCAGCCTTGAATACGGTGTGTTCCCGGCGCTTGGAATACTCGGCGGCGCTTCGGCGCTGATTGGGATTATCTTTTTGATCCTTGCCTTTTGGCCGTCGCGGAAACAACAACCCGCGGTGACGTTGGCCGAAGCCACGCATATCCGCGACGAGAAGCGCGGCCGCGATTGCGCAATCCGCAGCTCAGGATGTCGCCGAACTTCGGTGCCAAGCCATCCGCCGTGCGCCGCGCCAGGCGCTGTTCGGCATGGCTCTCGACGGCGGTGTTTGTCGGCTTTCTCGCCGGGCGGCGCAGGTTTAGACAGAGACACGGGAACCCGTGAACCTATCCGGCGTTCTTCGATCGGATGAAATTGAAGGCCGTCATGATCCGGCCGGCCGATGAACATTCGCCGTCAGACGCTCACGCTTAACGTTCCATGGAGGCGACATGGGTCGCGGACTTCTGCTTTGGATGATCGGCATTCCATTGCCAATCATCCTGATTGTCTGGCTGCTCGGCGGTCTGAACTGAGGGGTACCGTAGAGCACCACGCCACATCCTTGCCGGCCTGAACCCGGTGGCGAAAATCGCTACGGCTGTTGGGCTCAATCCGCTCGGCGAACTGGGTTAGGGGTGGTTTTGGTGGAGCCAAGGGGATTCGAACCCCTGACCTCCGCAGTGCGATTGCGGCGCTCTCCCAACTGAGCTACGGCCCCCAGCCTGATCCCAAACCATAATCGATGGCCCCGGAGGGCGGCGCGAAACGGCAAAAAGCGACGGAAATCGACTCCGTTGCCTGTCAGTCGCGCATGCGGGGCCATTTACGGCGGGGGCTTATTTCCTGTCAAGGACGGTGCGATTCGCGGGCATTTCCCCTTCTCCCGCCAACGCGCGCTCTTGGTCGTCGACGAGGACATGCCCAGCCGAACCTCCGCCGCCTCGGCAACAGGGATCGAGGAGAATTGCTGCGAAGGTCGGCTTGTTCAAAAGCGATCCGAGCCGTTAGGTTCGCCATGCAATTTAACGCTTTACCTCGCAAATCCTGCACATGCGCGCCATTCTCGACATCGTTCTGCTGGTCCTGCAGATCTACATCTGGCTCCTGATCGCGGCGGCTGTGCTGTCGTGGCTGATCGCCTTCAATGTCGTGAACACCCGCAACCAGGTGGTCGGCATGATTGGCGAATTCCTGTTCCGCATCACCGAGCCGGTGCTGCGGCCGATCCGATCGTTTCTGCCCGGATCTCGGCGGAATCGACATCTCGCCGGTCGTTCTGATCCTGATCATCTTTCTCATCCAAAACATCATCATTCGTTACATCTATCCCAACGTGTTCTGACCGTGCGCCATGGGCGAATGTCCTTGGACGGTCGCCGAAGACGGGTGCTGGTTGACTGATCCGGCTCACTCCGCGCGGCGGCCGGGACGCGATCGACGGAATTGAACGGCTCGACGATGGACAGGCAGTCCTCAAGGCGCGCGTTCGTGCGCCACCCAGTGACGGGGAGGCCAACACCGCGCTGGCGCGGCTGCTGGCCAAGACGCTTCGTCTTGCGCCGCGCGACGTCGACTGTGATTGCCGGCGCCACCTCGCGGCTCAAGCGGATCAAGATCGCGGGTGAGCCCCTGGCGATAGCGGCGGCGCTCGACGCGGATCACGGACGAGGGACGTGAATCGTCGAACGACAAGAGCATCGAGCAAGGGGACTGTTCACATGACCGCACGGATCATCGACGGCAAAGCCATCGCGGCGTCACTGCGCGTCAAAGTCGCGGAAGAGGTGCAGCAATTGACAGCCGAGCACGGTCTGGTGCCCGGGCTTGCGGTGGTGCTGGTCGGTCATGATCCGGCGAGCGAGACCTATGTCCGCAGCAAGGCCAAGGCGACCGTCGAGGCCGGGATGCAGTCGTTCGATCATCGGTTGCCCGATACCACGTCGGAGGCGGAAATTCTGTCACTGGTCGGTCAGCTCAACGCCGATCCCAATGTGCATGGCATCCTGGTGCAATTGCCGCTGCCGCCGCATGTCGATTCCCACAACGTGATCGCGGCCATCAATCCGGACAAGGACGTCGACGGCTTTCATCCCATGAATGCTGGCCGTCTGGCGACCGGGCTGCCAGCCTTGGCGCCCTGCACGCCGCTCGGTTGCATCCGGCTGGCCCGCACCATCCATGCGTCCCTCGAGTGGCATGGAGGCGGTCATCATCGGCCGCTCCAATATCGTCGGCAAGCCGCTGGTGCAGCTTCTGCTCGCCGAGAATGCCACCGTGACGATCGCGCATTCGCGCACCCGCGATCTGCCGGCGGTGTGCCGTCGCGCCGACCTCTTGTTCGCTGCGGTCGGCCGCGCCGGAAATGATCAAGGGGGACTGGATCAAGCCGCGGTGCGACAGTGATCGATGTCGGGATCAACCGGGTCGACGGAGACGACGGTAAGTCCAGGCTGGTCGGCGACGTGGCGTTTGCCGAGGCGGCGGAAGTTGCCGGCGCGCTGACGCCTGTCCCGGGTGGTGTGGGCCCGATGACGATCGCGTGCCTTCTGGCCAACACCGTTCAGGCCGTCCGAATGATCATGGCTTGCAGGCGCCGGAGTGAGGCGGCCGGCTGACGGTGCGGCATCGGCATGCCGTCCCAAAACGTGAAAGAACGAATTTTCCGGAATCCGGGCAGGAAACCGGGCTGGGGACAATAATTCTGGCAATAATCTGCGCGGAATGCCGGGCTAAATCAGCCGTTCCAGGCGTAAGCAACCTTGTCGAGGACGCGGGTGCCGAAGCGCTCGGAGGACCGGGCGACGGCACGGCCACCCAAAGCGCGATAGAACTCGACCGCGGAATCGTTATCCGACAACGCCCAGACCACCAGGCTCTTCAGTCCGCTTTGCAGCAGATCCCGCCGCGCGGCCGTGAATAGCCGGCGTCCAAAACCAAGGCCCTGGAATTCCGGGCGAAGATAAAGCTCGTAAATTTCCGCATCGTAGAACAGGCTTCGCGCGCGGTTGCGGCCGTAATTGGCATAACCGGCAACATGGTCGCCGAACACCAGGATCGCGATCCGGCTGCCTTTGCGGATGGCGCTTTCCCACCATTCCGGCCCGCGCCGATTGATCAGCTTATCGAGTTCGGGCCCCGGAATGATGCCCTGGTAAGCGGTCCGCCACGCCTCATCATGGGCAGCGGCAACCGCTCCGGCATCTGCGGCTTTGGCGCGACGAACCTCGATCAGGACAGTGCTCATGATGGAATTCAACCAAGCGCGAGGGCAGCCTTCAAGCCCTAATTCGTGATCGGGTAACGGTGTGGAATTCTCCGGTCAAGATACACACGGAAATTCGGACCAACAGTAGGGCAAGGCTGCCACACCGCAGTGCCGTCGTAAATCAAGAAAATACCAATTCAGAGCATTTTATTCGGCACTGTGGCCGCCGTGCCTTTTCTCGATCCGTGGCCGTGCGGCCACAGTCGAGCAGGCCGGCTGATCACCGCAGACCGGTCCGAATTGACGTTAGGGTGCTTGCAACGGTCGGCGCTTCGGCCAGTTCACCGCCAAAGCGTTGGGTCCCGACGTTGTTGCCTCAAATACAGCCAATGGCCGTTTTTGAAACCGGCGAGGTGTTTTGGCTGGCAGGCGTCACACGCCCTCGGTTTCCTTGCGCCGCTCTTCACGCTTGCGATCATGCGGATCAAGCAGCCGCTTGCGCAGGCGGATCGATTTCGGCGTCACCTCGACATACTCATCATCGGTGATATAGGCGAGCGCCTTTTCCAATGTCATCTGGATCGGCGGCGTCAGCCGCACCGCCTCGTCCTTGCTGTGGGTGCGGATGTTGGTGAGCTTCTTGCCCTTGAGCACGTTGACCTCGAGATCGTTGTCGCGGGTGTGCTCGCCGACGATCATGCCGCGATAGACCTTCCAGCCGGGTTCGATCATCATCGGCCCGCGGTCTTCCAGGTTCCACAATGCGTAGGCCACCGCCTCGCCATTGTCGGTTGAAATCAACACGCCGTTGCGGCGGCCTTCGATTTCGCCCTTATGCGGCACATAAGCATGAAACAGGCGGTTCATGATCGCGGTGCCGCGGGTGTCGGTCAGCATTTCGCCCTGATACCCGATCAGGCCACGGGTCGGCGCGTGAAAGACCAGCCGCGTGCGACCACCGCCGGACGGGCGCATATCGATCAGGTCCGCGCGGCGTTCCGAAAGTTTCTGCACGACGATGCCGGCGAAATCCTCGTCGACATCGATGACGACCTCTTCGATCGGTTCCATCAATTCGCCGGTCTCGGGATCGCGCTCGAACAAGACTTTCGGACGCGACACCGAGAGTTCAAAGCCTTCCCGCCGCATGGTCTCGATCAGGATGCCGAGCTGCAGTTCGCCGCGGCCGGCGACCTCAAAAGTGTCCTTTTCCGACGATTCGGTAATCTTGAGCGCGACATTGCCCTCGATTTCGCGCATCAGCCGGTCACGAATGACGCGACTTTGCACCTTGTCGCCTTCGGTACCGGCCAGCGGGGAATCGTTGATGCGGAAGGTCATGGACAGCGTCGGCGGATCGATCGGCTGGGCCGGCAGCGGTTTTTTGACCTCCGGGGCACAAATGGTGTGTGCGACGGTTGCCTGCGGTAATCCGGCAATGGCGACGATGTCGCCGGCGGACGCCTCCTCGATCGGCTGGCGCTCCAGGCCCCGGACGGCGAGCACCTTGGTGATGCGGCCGTCCTCGATCAGTTTGCCCTGATAATCGAGCACCTTGACGGACTGGTTCGGCCGGATGGTGCCGGACGTGATGCGGCCGGTGATGATGCGACCGAGATAGGGATTGGCTTCCAGGATGGTGCCGAGCAGGCGGAGCGGCCCTTCCTCGACGACCGGGGGCGCGACATGGCGCAGCACCAGATCGAACAGCGGTGTCATGGACTCCTTCGGCCCATCCGGACTGGTGGCCATCCAGCCCTCCTTCGAGGAGCCATAGAGCATCGGGAAATCGAGCTGTTCGTCGGTGGCATCAAGCGCGGCGAACAGGTCGAACACCTCGTTGGCGACTTCGGTGATGCGGGCATCCGGCCGGTCGACCTTATTGATGGCGACGATCGGTTTCAGGCCCATTTTCAGGGCCTTCGACACCACGAATTTGGTCTGGGGCATGGGCCCTTCGGCGGCGTCGACCAGGACGATGGCACCGTCGACCATATTGAGGATGCGTTCGACCTCGCCACCGAAATCGGCGTGGCCGGGGGTGTCGACAATATTGATCCGGACGTCGTTCCAGAGGATCGACGTGACCTTGGCGAGGATGGTGATGCCGCGCTCGCGCTCAAGATCGTTGGAATCCATGGCGCGTTCGGCGACCCGCTGATTTTCCCGGAAAGATCCAGACTGTTGCAGCAGGCGGTCGACCAGAGTCGTTTTGCCATGGTCGACATGGGCGATAATGGCAATGTTGCGCAGGTTCATGGACAGCCAGCTAAAATGACAGTGCCCGGCCACAGCCGGGCAGCGCGATTGATTTGAGCCTGGATATAGTGGCTTGCCGTGGCCGGGGCAATCAGTCGTTAGGGCTTTAACGGCAAGCATTTGTGCCCGGCTCCTGCGGAACCGGGCACGATCGAACGGGTCATTCCGTTCGGAGATTGGGGTCGGCCATCCCGATTGGGGTAGTTGCCGCCCCATTTTGCGCCTACCGGCGACGGCTACCGAACCGGCGCTGATTATTTGACCGATTCGAAAACCGCGAGCTGTTGTTGAAACGCCGGCTGCGGTGATCGCGAACCTGGATCCGCTCATTGCGGCGATGATCCCGGATCCGCACGGTTTCATTGCGGCGATGATCACGAACGATTGGAGTACTGCGGTGATCGCGGACCACGACAGTGCGGGTGTTGCGATGATCGCGTACGACCGGCTTGGTGCGGTGATCGCGAACCACGGGCGCTGCGGTCCGCGGCTTCGGGGCGCCATTGACGACCGTGGTGCCAGTGCGGTGATCACGGACCACCGGCGGCGTGCGGTGGTCTCGCACGACCGGCGTCGCGGCCGGTTGCTCGGCCCGGGGCTTTGGGGCGCCATTGACGACCGTGGTGCCAGTGCGGTGATCACGGACCGCCGGCGGCGTGCGGTGGTCTCGCACGACCGGCGCTGTGGCCGGTTGCTCGGCCCGGGGCTTGGGGGCGCTGTTCACGACGGTCGGACCTGTGCGGTGGTCCCGCACGATTGTTGTCGCGGCAGGCCGCTCGGCCCGGGGCTTGGGGGCGCTGTTCACGACGGTCGGACCTGTGCGGTGGTCCCGCACGATTGTTGTCGCGGCAGGCCGCTCGGCCCGGGGCATGGGGGCGCTGTTGACGACCGTGACCGAGCCGGCGGCTCGGGCGAACGTCGTCGTGAGGATGGCCGAGCCGATGGTTGCGATGCCGGCCGTTCCGGCCAACAGCGTAGCGCCGAGGGCCAGTGAGAGGATTGGATTGGACTTGGTCTTCATGTTCGTCTCCTGTTTGGCTATGGACGGGCGCTGATCGCCCGAACTGTTGCCTTGGTAGGGACGAGCGTCTCGGCAAGCTGTGATGGCGGTCACGACTTGGTCGATTGCCGAGTGGCGCGGCGGTTCAGGTCAGCTTATGCTTTGGTTGAAAAGATGCGGTTTTCCGCCGCCAAATTCGTAATCCGGAGGACGTCATGCTCAGGCTTTATCACGGCCGTACGTCGGTCTGTTCGTTGAAGGTGCGGCTTGCACTGGCTGAAAAGAATGTCGCGTTCGAAAGCGCGCTGATGACCTTGGGAGGCGATCAATACGATCCGGAATATCTGAAACTCAATCCCAACGCGGTGGTGCCGACCTTGGTGCACGACGGCAAGGTGATCATTGAGTCGACCGTGATCATGCACTACGTCAATGATGCCTTCGCCGGCCCGGACCTGATGCCGGCCGATCCCTATGATCGCACCAAGGTGCACATGACGACCAAGCTGATGGATGAGTACGTGCACAATTGCTGCACCGTGCTAACATTCGCGACCGCAAACCGTGCCAACCTCCTGAAAAAATCGGTCGAGGAACTGGAAGCCGAGCTCTCAAAGTCGCCCAGCAAGGCGCGCGCGGAGGTCAAACGGCAGGTTTATCATCATGGCCTCGACGCGCCGATCGTGATCGATGCGCTCAAGCATCATCAGAAACTGCTCAATCGCATCGATAAAGCCATGAACGAGGGCCCCTATATCGCCGGTCAATCGTTCTCGCTCGCCGACATCGCGGCGCTGCCTTATGTCTGGCGGCTGGAGAAGCTCAAGCTCGCGCCCATCTGGGATGATCGTCCCAATATCGCGCGCTGGTACGAGCGCGTGCGGGCACGGCCGTCCTTCGACGTCGCGGTCGAACAATGGCTGACTCCGGTTGAGCACAACCGCTATGCCAACTTCCAGCCCGATCCGTGGCCGAAGGTGCAGACGCTTTTAAGGGCAGCGTAAAGACAACAAGCTGAACGCGGCTGCATCCACTAGGCGCCTTGTGCCCGTCCCCATGGTCCGAAGCGCCAGCCTTTCGGCATCACCTCGCGCACCATCAGCATTTCGCCGATGGTCTCGGTCGTCACCAGGCCGACCAATCGGCCGTTGGCGTCGGTGACGGCGACGGCGGGCACGGATTTTTGCTGCAGCAGGCGGAAGGCCTCATCGAGGCAATGGCGATGGCCGATGGTGGGGAATTGCCCGTTCATGGCGTCGGCGACGCGGGCGTCTGGTCCGAGCTGTTTGAGTGCGCGGATCATGTCGCCGCGGCCGAGCAGGCCGACCGGCCGGCCGAGGCCGTCGATAACGGGGAATTCGCTTTGGCTGGTGCGCAACAGCGTTTCGACGGCGTGGTCGACATGGTCTTCCGGCGTCAGCGTGGCGTACTGCGTCATCATCGCGGCGCTGACGGGGACGCCACGCGACATCGCGCGCACCGCAACCAGTTGCGCTTCGGAGGATGCGGCGAGGTAGACGAAGATCGCGATGAAAATCAGCAACGGATTGTAGAGCAGGCCGAGAAAGCCGAACACGAACGCGAGGCCCTGGCCGATCTGGGCCGCGATCTCCGTGGCGCGCACGAACCCGAGCTTGGCCGAAAGCAGCGCACGCAGCATGCGGCCGCCGTCCATCGGAAATGCCGGGATCAGGTTGAACAGCACAAGGAAGACGTTGACCATCGCCAGTCGGTCAACCAGCGAGACCTTTGCGGTATCAAAGGCGGCCAGCGAATCCGGGCGCAGATCAGCGCCGGCGAAGACGATCAGCGCCAGCGCGATTACGACATTGACCGCTGGGCCGGCTGCGGCGACCAGCAATTCCTCCGACGGCTTCTCGGGAATGCGCTCGAGTTGTGCGACGCCGCCGATCGGCAACAGCGTGACGAAGGGCGTCGCTACGCCGAAGCGGCGGGCGGTAAGGATGTGGCCGAATTCATGCGCCAGCACGCAGGCGAAAATCAGGACGATGAAGATCAGACTGCCAAACGCGGCCGCCGCGCCACCGGAGACGTAATTGGCGACGAAGATCCACACCAGGAACAGAAGAAACGTGATGTGGATCTGAACGACCGTTCCGGCAATCGTTCCGAGATTTATCGACCAGCGCATCAGCGACATCTCCATCGGCCGGGAGCGGACCGTCCGGCCTCAGGACAGAGATAGTGCGCCGCATGGCGATTGGGTAGCGGGCCGAGCGGCCTGCCTAGCCGTGATCAGTGCAGGACGTCCTTCGAGAACCGCACCCGGAACATCCGGGTGTTGTCCTTGTCGATGCCGAAATCATTGTCGTTGACCAGGATCAGGGTCCGGGGATCGACCACGGCGATCCCCTCGATCTTCGCCGGAAGCGCGCCGGGGTGATCGTCGCTGTCGAAGATCAGGGTCTTGGCGAGCGGTTTCACGCCGGCGCCAGCGAGGTCCTTCAACGCAATCTGTTCGAGGCTCGGCCGGGTGGCCGGATCGTCAAAGCGCTTCGGAAGAGGCGCGCCGGAACCCAGGTCCACCAGGTAGAGCTTGGTGGTTTTGTTGATCCGTTCGTTGACAAGGAGCCGGTCAGGTCCCACAGCCACCAATTCGCTCATGCGAACCGCATTTTGCCGGCGCGGCTTGGCGCGCTTGTCGGCGCGGAAGGTCTCGGGATCGTCCATCGGATAGAGGTATTCCGCGACGACGTTGCCGCTGGCGCGATCGAGCTTCCAGAGCCGGGTGTTACCTGAGTCGCGATAGGTCTTGCTGTCTGGATTGGCCAGCGGGTTTTGCATCATGAAATAGAGGAAGCGGCCATCCGGCGAGACGGTGAGATTTTCGATGCCGCGGTTGAGCTGTCGCTTGGCGATAATCGCGGGCAGGGTGCCGGTGACGGGATAGCCGGCATCCTTGTAGTCGTCTTCCAGTCCCTTCGGGACCTTGCGCTCCAGGATTTTGCCGTCCGGCGCGACGTGGAGAATGGACGAGCCGTATTCCTCGCCAATCCAGAACGATCCGTCCGGCAGCCGAGCCAGAGCTTCGCTGTCGACGCCTGACGGATCGGAGGGCATTTGCTTGCCGTCGGCGCCGTAGGCGGCCTCGGTGCGCGCGCCTTTCAGCGGATTGGAGATGCCGGTGATCGGCGTTCCGTCGCTCTTGCGCAATTTGATGGTTTTGGCGATGCGCGCCGTGTTGCCGGCGATGACGATCTCGTAGATCGTCGGCGTGAAGTCCGGCACCGGGAAGATCTTCGCACTCTTGTCGCCGCCGCACATGGCTTTGGTGTCGCTCCCAGTGTATTTTTCAGCCAGGGCACAATCGATGTTCGGCCCGCGGTCGGTGATGGTCCAGATGCGGTCTGGCTGACCGGGCATGGCATAGGCGCCGGAACCCAGGCCGACCGTCAGAGGCATGGTCTTGCCGCTGGGGAATGTCGCCGTCGCCAATGGAATGCCATTGATGGCGATTTCCTCGATCGTCGCACCGGGGTTGGCCGCGTAAGCGGGAACGGCAAGCAGGAGCGCGAACAGCGCTATGGACGGGCGGCGCACCATCGGGAATTTCTCCGAAAAGTTGGGACGTTCTCGCTGATAGGGCGTCCCGATGACGGTTGCGTGACAGGATGGTTAACTGGCGCTCTCATCACTGTTATTTCCATCAGTCCGGGATCGGCGGCTCGGCAAGTCGTGCCGGTCGGCGCCTGGCCTGCTATTCTGGCCCGCTTGGCGGAACCGATCTCATCATCATCAAACGAGGACATGTCTCATGGCCGAGAAACTCACGGGCGACGCGCGGACGGCGGGGCTGGCCAAGCTCACCGGCTGGAACGAGGTCGATGGCCGCGACGCCATTGCCAAGACTTTCGACTTCGAAGACTTCAACGCAGCCTTCGGCTTCATGACGCGGGCAGCTCTCGTTGCCGAAAAGCTCGATCACCATCCGGAATGGTTCAACGTCTACAAGACGGTCGAGGTGACGCTTTCGACCCACGATGCCGGCGGCGTCACCGCGCTTGATATCAAGCTTGCCGCGGCCATGGACCGGATGGCCGGCGGATAACCTCACTCTTGAATAAGCGATGCGTCGGGGCCATTTGAGGACGTCGATGGTCGCGATTTGGGAGGCCAGAATGGTATTCAAGCAGGCAAGAGCGTGGAGCCGGACCGCCGAGCGCGATGCGGGGTGGCAGCATGCCGGCTTCGGCGGGCAGGCGCATGAAAATTTTGCCCGTGATGAGGCTCAGGTGCGGCGTGGCTTCTGGTCCAAGGCCCGCCGTGTCGGCGCGCGTCTGCCGTTCGCGGAGGATTTGCTGGCCGCCTATTTCTGCGCCTTCGACCGCGACACTCCGGTGGCGGTCCGGACCGCGCTGATCGGGGCGCTGGCCTATTTCGTCGTGCCTTTCGATGGGGTGCCCGACATCCTGCCGGTGCTCGGATTTGCCGACGATGCGGCAATATTGGCGACGGCAATCAGGCTGGTGGCCAGCAATATCAGCGCCGACCACCGCTCAGCGGCGCGTGCGGCAATCGCACGCGGACTTCGCGAATAACAATTGGTACGGATTTTATTGACGTTCAGGGGCGCACGACCGCTTTGCCTTTGACCTGACGAGCGGCGATCGCCTTCAGCGCCGCCGGCAGTTCCGCCAGCGAATAGACCGCGTCGATGTGACCGGACAATTTGCCCTCGGCGCACCATTGCGCGAGTTGTTCGGTGTCGGCGCGATAGGATTGCGGGTCGCGTTGCACCCAGTTTCCCCAATAGACGCCGCACACGTCGCAACACTTCAGGAGCACAAGGTTCAGCGGCAACTTGGGAATCTCGCCGGTGGCGAAGCCGACGATCAGGATACGTCCTTCCCAGGCGATTGCCCGCATCGCGGCCTCGGTGTAGCGGCCGCCGACCGGATCGTAGATGACGTCGATGCCATGGTCGCCGCCGAGCCGCTTCAGCGCAGCGCGCAGGTCTTCCGAGGCATAATTGACGGTAGCGTCCGCACCGTGTTCGCGCGAGAAGGCGAGCTTTTCGTCGGTCGAGGCGCAGGCGATGACGCGAGCGCCCATCAATTTGCCGAGCTCGACCGCCGCCAGCCCGACGCCGCCGGAGGCGCCGAGTACGGCAAGCGTCTCTCCGGGCCGCAGGCCGGCGCGGTCCTTGAGCGCGTGATAGGACGTGCCATAAGTAATGGTAAGGCCGGCGGCGCGATCAGGGTCGAGCGCGGGGGAACATTTGACCAGCCGCTCCTGGGCGATGGCGATCTTCTCGCGCGCGGCTCCGTACCGGCAATAGCCGAGCACACGGTCACCGGGTGTAAATCCGGTCACACCTTCTCCGATCGCCTCGACCACGCCCGAAAACTCTCCTCCCGGAGAAAACGGCAGTTCCGGCTTGGTCTGGTATTTGTCGGCTATGATCAGCGTGTCAAAGAAATTCAAACCAACGGCTTCGATCTTAACGACAACTTCTCCCGCGCGCGCGGTCGGCTCGGGGATATCCGCCAGTACGAGATCATCGGGTGCGCCGTGGCGGGTGCAGAGAATGGCTTGCATGGGATCCGGGTCATGATCGGGCTAGATTGGATTGGTTAGCGGAAAAGGTTTGCGATTTTTCCGGATCAGACTCCAGCAAAAAGTCTGCAACCTGTCGGAATCATGCACCAAACCAGATGAAAGCGACGCGCGTACGCGCAGCCTAACGGCGATCACCGAGGTCGGCATCCTCAAGATCGCGCCGCAGCCGGCCGAATGCCAACCGCATGCGCGATTTTACGGTGCCGAGCGGCAGTCCCGTGCGATCGGCTATCTGGCTGTGGGTCAGCTCTTCGAAGAACGCGAGCCGGACCATTTCTTTCTGTTCTTGTGGCAGGTTGCCGAGTGCCGCTCGGACCCGTTGTTCGCGTTGCGCGGTGTCGATGGAAACGTCGCTGGCATCGGCCAGGTCCGGGATCGACAAGGCGTCATCGGGCTCAAGCCGCACTTCACGATTGCGGCGCGCGAGATCGATGCGGCAGTTGCGTGCAATTCGGAAGACCCAGGTCGAAGCCGAGGCCTTTCTTGAATCAAACAACAATGCCTTTTGCCACACGATCTCCATGACCTGCTGGGTCACTTCTTCGGCGGAAGACGGCTCCAGCCCGCGCCGGCACAGGAAGGCGTTGACGCGAGGCGCGAAATAATCAAACAATTTCGCAAATGCGGCCCGGTCGCGTTGCGCGGCGACGGCAGATAGCAAACACGTCATCTGATCCGTCGCCGTCATGCCCATGCCCTGCCGCAGGAAGCGCCGTCAGCCATCCAACCAGCGTCGCAGACCACGTTGTAGCGGGCAATGACAATCGCGGCGCCCGAATGAGGACGTTGCGCCGCAGCTGATCGCTGCGGTGCAGAGGCCGAGCCTGGCTGCGCGGTGAAGGAGATCGCGAAAGAAGGCATTTCCGTCCGGACGGCATATTCTGTTGCAAATGCAATTATGCTGGCACGCCAAGGACGTCTATTAGACGGAGGCATAACGTGTGAAATTTGCAACATCCAGATGGTTGGTTGTTCTGGTTGCAAAATTGCACGAATCCGGCGATCCAGGTGGCATGGGCCTGGAGCCGTGAGATTTGCGCCTTGCGGCCGTAACCCACAGGTTTTTTCCCCGATTTATCGGCCCACTGACGGAACTGCGGCCTTCACATTGTCGATTTCACTCATTAATCGATAATATTGGAATCAAATTCCCTCGTTCCTACGCTGCCTGACGAATCGAGAGAGGCTCCATGATCCATACGCGACTTCTCCCGACGGCCTTGGTGACCGCCTTTGCCGTCACCCTCGCCAGTTCCACGATCGCACCCGCCCAACCCGCCACTAGCGGTGCGCAGCCGACCTTGCTCGGACAATTTGGCGATTGGGGCGCCTATGCGGCTTCTCCAGGCGGCCGCAAGGTCTGTTTTGCGCTGTCCAAGCCGACGTCGTCAGCAACCAAGCCGCCGGGGCGCAATCGCGACCAGCCGTATTTTTTTGTGTCAACGCGGCCGGCGGAAAAGGTCAATGAAGAGGCTTCGGTTATCGTGGGCTATCCGCTGCGGCCCAATTCCGACGTCACCGCGCAAATTGGGTCGACGACCTATTTGATGTACAGCCAGAATGACGGCGCCTGGATCAAGAATCCGGCCGAAGAGCCGGGCATGATCGATGCGATGCGTAAAGGCTCGGATTTGACCGTCAAGGGGGTGTCCAGCCGGGGCACCGAGACGACGGATGTGTTTTCGCTGAAGGGCTTTACCCAAGCGACTCAGCGCATCGCGCAGGAATGCAAGTAGTTGGTATACGGCCAACTATGCCCGAGGCTGCGGCCCGGCAGGTACAAGCGGCGACGGTCGCATTGCGATTAGTCGTTGACGGGATTTCTGCGGCAAATCTGTTGCTTTCGGGATCGTGATTGCCATCACCGGTTCTTTCTGGGCCGGTAACGGTCTGGCATCGCCGTGTCATTCACCCCATCTGTGCTAGTATTCCAAATTCGAAGTTCGTCATGCTATTCAGCCTGCGCCGTACGAACTTCGGGTTCGAGAAGGGCACGAGCAGGTTTATGAATCGAGTGTGGTTTTGGACTTTTAATTCGTTTTAGGGCCAGCCCGGGATTATGGAACGCATTTCAAATCCACCACACGAGTGCCGTCGCCGCGGCGCTTGGCCGCAATTTCGTGATTTGGCGCCGCGGCAGGTGTACGAAATGTGCAAGCACTCGCACTCGCACTCGCATGACCAAGATTGACAGACACGATGACCGCCCGATTTGAAAATACGGCTGTTGCTAGGGCATCTCCACCAGTCGCCTTTGTCGAAAAGGCGCCGCTGGAGCGCTATGTGCCGCCGGAGAGGCCGTCGCTGGTCGGCATGTCGCGGGCGGTGCTGGCCGATGCGCTCGGTGAGGCCGGTGTGCCGCCGGCGCAGCGCAAGATGCGGGTGCAGCAGCTTTGGCACTGGCTCTATGTGGGCGGCGTGCAGGACTTCGCCGACATGACCAGCGTGTCGAAGGACTTGCGCGCGGAGCTCGCGCGCCGGTTCACACTTGGCGCGGCCGGAGATCGTTGCCGAGCAGGTCTCGCGCGATGGGACCCGAAAGTGGTTGCTCCGTCTCCCGGGCGAGGTCGCGGGCGAGCGTCCCCATGAGGTCGAATGCGTCTATATTCCGGATGTGGGGCGGGCGACCCTGTGCGTTTCGAGCCAGGTCGGCTGCACGCTCAATTGCACATTTTGTCATACCGGTACGCAGCGGCTGGTCCGCAACCTTACCCCCGGCGAAATTGTTGGTCAGGTCATGATCGCCCGTGATCGGCTCGGCGATTGGCCGGGGGGCAGCCCGCCGGACGGCGCGATCGTGCCGTCGGATGGCGGCCGGTTCGTGACCAACATCGTCATGATGGGGATGGGCGAACCGCTCTATAATTTCGAAGCGGTGCGGGACGCGCTGCAGATTGTCGCGGATGGCGATGGGCTGGGCATTTCGCGGCGGCGGATCACGCTTTCGACCTCCGGCGTGGTGCCGATGATTGCTCGCGCTGGCGCCGAAATCGGCGTGATGCTGGCGATCTCGCTGCATGCGGTCAACGATGAGGTACGCAATCGGCTGGTGCCGCTCAATCGCAAATATCCTATCGCTGAATTGCTGGAGGCCTGCCGCAATTATCCAGGCCTTTCGAACGCGCGGCGCATCACGTTCGAGTATGTCATGCTCAAGGGCGTCAACGATTCGCTTGACGATGCGCGGGCGCTGATCAAGCTGTTGAAGAATATCCCAGCCAAGATCAATCTCATTCCGTTCAATCCCTGGCCGGGCTCGGCCTACGAATGCTCGGACTGGGACCAGATCGAGAAATTTTCCGAATTGATTTTCAACGCCGGGTTTGCCTCGCCGGTCCGCACGCCGCGCGGGCGCGATATTCTTGCCGCCTGTGGCCAGCTCAAGAGCGCAACCGAGAAGCTCAATGCGCGCGAACGACTGGCGTTGCGGGCGATGGCGATGACTGATTGAACGGCGATGGATGATCTTGGCCGGCTGATCCTGCGTTTCCTGGTCGTTCCGTTTGGAGCTCTGGTCGCGGTTTGTGTCGGCGTGATTGTCGTTATCGTTGGCGAGTGGAACGCGTTTGCCGCAGCGCTCGAGGCGAGTTCCAACGTGCCTCCCGATACCGTTGCTGCAATGTTCTTCATGGCGCCGTGGGTGCTCATGGCGCTGATATGGTCGGCGATGCTGATGCTGGCGCCGGGAGCGATCGGAATTCTGATCGCGGAGTTTTTTGCGATCCGATCATGGATCTTTCACATTGGTAATGGAATCGCTTCGGCCTGGGTCGGTGCAACACTGATTGACCGGCCGGATGCCAATGGTCCGTTTTTCAGCAATCCGAAGCTTGTCATCTTCGCGGGCCTGCTTGCCGGCCTCGCCTATTGGTTGATTGCCGGTTGGAATTCTGGATTTTTCAAGCCGGTCATGCAGCGCGATATTTCCAAAGATACGCCGCACTGATTGAAGGCTGGTTCCGGAAGATATCCGACTTTACCGTGCTGAATGACGGCAATTTTGGCTTGATGATACCAATTGCGCGGTTGAGGACGTTTGCATCGGCGTGATCATGCGACGAATTCATTCGTCGCGCGTTTCGCGCCGAGAAATCCGAAGACTATTAAAATCGAATATTGCTTCCGCGCCGATTTATTGCCCGGCGCAATCCGCAGCGGGATGGCAAATCGATTTTCACAACAACATCCGACTGTCACGATTTAGTGGCCGGGGCGTCACCTTCAGTTGTTACCAACGATTGTATCGCTGGAGGAATGTTGATGCCTTCGATTTCCCTCTTGCTGATCGGTCTTACGGCCGCGCTGACGGCGATTGCCCTGTTGATTGAGCCAAATCTTGATCTGGCCATGGCGGGCCTGTTTTTCGATGACGCGAGCGGTCGATTTCCGTTAGTGCGGGATCCGCTGCTCAATTTCTTACGTGGCCAGGGCGGTCTGGTCGTCACCGGATGTATGGCCCTCGCCGTTGCCGCGGTTGTGGTGAAACTCCTGATGCCATCACGCCTGCTGCTGATCCCGGGCCGCGCTGTCATCTTTCTGGTGGCGACGTTGGCGATCGGACCCGGCATCATGGTGAATGGCATTTTCAAGGATCATTGGTCGCGGCCCAGGCCCGTTCAGGTCACCGAATTCGGGGGGGCCGAACGTTTCATGCAATGGTGGGATCCGCGCGGTACCTGCGAACGCAATTGCTCGTTTGTTTCCGGCGAAGTGGCGGTGGCGGCCTGGACTCTGGGGCCGGCCATTCTGGTTCCGGCGCCGTGGCGCATCGCCACCGTCGGCGCGGCGCTGGTCTTCACCTTGGCAATGGCCTTCATGCGCATGGCATTCGGCGCCCACTTTTTCACCGACGTGATGTTTGCCTTTCTGATGACGGCACTGGTGATCTGGACCATGCATGGCCTGATATTCCGTTGGCCGCGCACCGCGCTGGGGGAAAGTTCCGTAGATCGGGCAATCGAACGGTTTGCCAAAGCCATTCGTGGGGTCATGCGCCGGCGGCGGGAGCGCGACCGAGCGGGCGTCTCGGTTCAGGCCGATGGCTGAAATTACCGGCGGGTAGAACTGATATTCTGCGGCGAGCCGGGGAGAGATTTCGTCTGAACTGTCGTGTTCGAGCGTCTTCTGCATTGATCCGACCGGGTCCGGTTTCCGGGCCCTTTTCAAGGCGATAGCCGCGCTTCGGGCGTGCTTGCATCCTTTGCCATTCGCCCTATAGTCCGCGCGGCTTTTCGCCGGGTGACCGGCCATGACCGGCTGTGACCGCCAATTCCGCAATTATCACAAGATGATGGACCTGCAATGCCCCAGGGCGACGTGAAGAAAGTGGTGCTTGCCTATTCCGGCGGGCTCGATACCTCGATCATCCTCAAGTGGTTACAGTCGACCTACGGCTGCGAGGTGGTGACGTTCACCGCCGATCTCGGCCAGGGCGAGGAGCTGGAGCCGGCACGCGCAGAAGGCGCTGCTGCTCGGCATCAAGCCGGAGAACATCTTCGTCGAGGACCTGCGCGAGGAGTTTGTTCGCGACTACGTCTTCCCGATGTTCCGCGCCAACGCGGTGTACGAAGGCCAGTATCTGCTCGGTACATCGATTGCTCGGCCGCTGATCGCCAAGAAACAGATCGAAATCGCAGAGAAGGTCGGCGCTGACGCGGTCTCACATGGCGCGACCGGCAAGGGCAACGACCAGGTCCGCTTCGAGCTCGGCTATTACGCGCTCAAGCCCGACATCAAGATTATCGCGCCGTGGCGCGAATGGGACCTGTCCTCGCGCACGAAACTCATTGATTTCGCGGAAAAGCACCAGATTCCAATCGCCAAGGACAAACGCGGCGACGCGCCGTTCTCGGTGGATGCGAATCTCCTGCACGCCTCCTCGGAGGGCAAGGTGCTGGAAGACCCGGCCGAGGAAGTGCCGGATTACGTCTACAGCCGCACGCTCTCGCCCGAGGAGGCGCCGGATCAGCCGACGATCATCACGGTCGATTTCGAGCGCGGCGACGCCACGGCGATCGACGGCAAGGCCATGTCGCCGGCCACATTGCTCGCGCACCTCAACGAGCTCGGCCGGAACAACGGCATTGGCCGGCTTGATCTGGTGGAGAACCGCTTCGTCGGCATGAAATCACGCGGCATGTACGAGACGCCGGGCGGCACGATCCTGCTGCAAGCGCATCGCGGCATCGAGCAGATCACGCTCGACCGCGGCGCAGCGCATCTCAAGGACGAGCTGATGCCGCGCTATAGCGAGTTGATCTATAACGGTTTTTGGTTCTCGCCCGAGCGCGAGATGCTGCAGGCCGCGGTCGATCATTCGCAGCAATTCGTCACCGGCCGGGTGCGGCTGAAACTGTACAAGGGCAACGTCATCCTGATCGGCCGCGAAAGTCCCTATTCGCTATATGATCAGGACCTCGTCACCTTCGAGGAAGGCGCGGTCGCCTATGACCACAAGGACGCGCAGGGCTTCATCAAGCTCAACGCGCTGCGGCTGCGCACCCTCGCCGAGCGCAAGCGCCGCCACCAGAAGCCGCGCTGATCGCGGCAATCCTCGGCGAAAACAACGCGCTTGATCTGCCGAGGTGAGGGCAGATCAGCGCAACCTCGCGCGCTGATCTGACGGCGGTCGCGCCGTTCCTCGGTGGCGGGCGCGTAGAGTAATTAAGACGCCTGCATTGTGTGGATTTGCGGCGGCTGATGGGCGCAGCGCGACCCGCAAAGGGTTTCCTTGGGCAAACATCTTATTCATTCTGACCCAGAGCGGGGCTGTATTGTCCATCGTGGACCAGTGGTGCTCTGGGGCCGCCACGACGAACGAGTCTTCAGTTTGGACGTCGAGTTGCCCTGACGTGATAGACATTTCCGCATCTCGAAACCATTACCGAAATAGTAATTCGATCCTAACAGCTCGAGCAGTTCCCCTTGCGAATTTCGATCACGTTTACTCCAACTTCGCCACCCGCTTGGTGTCCCCCATATGTGTGGTAGTAGCGCGGTGGTTGATGGCAGTCCGTAAGGGTGTTTGTGTGGCGGAAATCTTGACCAAAAAATAAGGCGTCGACGCCGATCTCTTTAAGTTCATCAAGATGGCTTTTAACGACACCGACTTTGGTTATCGTAAAAGCCTCTTCGGGCGATATCTTAGATATTCTAAGACAGCACTGACCAAATACCAAACATTCGCATCCTGATAGTGCGAGCAATAAAATCGCCCCTGTTGTCAGCCGAAACGTGCACGTTCGTAGCTTGGTCTGACTTTTGCGCAATTCTTCGACAAGTAGGCACACGTCCATTCTTTAAATATTCCTGAATTTAGAGGGTAGCCCGCATGAAGCGCGAGCGGAGTGTTGGCACGTGGGCGCTGAGAAGCAAAGCAGTCCCGGATTTCGCTGGCGCTCTATCCGGGCGACCTGCTCAACTTGAGTTATGTCGAAAATGACCCGAACCGGACAAAATAAACAAGACACAGAAAGCAAAAAGGTCGCGTTTGATCGGCGTCGGACTATAGGTAATGGGAGCACGCCGGAGTAGTGTCGACGCACAGGCACCGCCGCATACGAAACAACGGCATTCAATCAACGCGCCGCTAGGCAGCCTGCGCATCGAGCTATTGAGAGCAAAAATGAACGATAAGACCAATTTCTTTGCAGATGGCGAAGCATACGAAAGACTGATGGGCCGTTGGAGCCGATTGGTAGGCGATGAATTCATCGACTGGCTGGATGTTCCTAAGGAACTTCGATGGATCGATATTGGCTGCGGCAATGGTGTATTTACGGAACGCCTTGCCAGTCGCTGTGCTCCTTTGGAGGTGACGGCCATCGACCCGTCGAAGGAGCAACTTGCTTATGCGAGTACGCGGCCTGGAACGAACCTCGTAAAGTTTCAAGTCGGTGATGCGGAGAAATCTTCCCTTTGACGACAGTAGTTTCGATGCTGCTGTCATGGCATTGGTGATTACTTTCGTTCCCGACCCGGCAAGGGCGGTCGCCGAAATGGCGCGTGTCGTGCGACCGGGCGGCTGGATCGCAGCCTATATGTGGGATGTTTTCGGTGGTGGGTTGCCCAATGCACCGATTTTATCGGCAATAAAATCTTTCGACCTGCCCATGCCAAAAAATCCAGGCGCACCTAACTCGCGACTAGACGCAATGCTCTCGCTTTGGGAAAAGGCGGGGCTAACGTCAATCGACACGCGTGTGATCCGTATTCTGACTTCATATGTCGATTTCGACGATTTTTGGTCATCAAATGCCGTTGGGGTCGGGCCTATAGGCAAAGCGCTGGATGACATGACGCCCGACATGAGAGAGCAAATACGTTCTCGTGTACGTGAAGGTTTAGTCACAAACTCGGATGGAAGCGTAACCTACGAGGCATTCGCTAACGCAGTTAAGGGGCGCGCGCCCGAGTGACTTGGCCCAATTAAATACTCTGGTCCGGTTTAGTCAGCGTAGGGTGGGCTAAGGCGCGCAGCGCCGAGCCCACGCGGGGCTTTTATAGTAAGGGTGTTGAGCGGTACAAAAGTCACACAGCAAATAAACGTGTCGGCGGCGATCGGTGGGCTTCGCGATGCGAAGCCCACCCTACGGCGCTATGGTACGGTATGCGGCGAAGCCCGCGCATAGAAGCGGTCGTCGCGTTGCGTGACAGGTGACCCATGGCCTACGTCATCAAGGCGGAAGTGCGCGATCCGCGCGCGAAGACGTTCGAATTCCGCGCGCAGAAGACGATGTATGGCGGCAAGCAGATCGCTGTAGGCGACAGGGTTTTCGTGTTCGCAAGCGAGACCGAGGGCGGTCCGGGTCTCATCGCGCGCGGGGTCGTGACCACCGCCGAGGCAGTTGCAAGGAAGCCCGGCATCGAGCGGCAGACGCCGTGCGTCAGTGTCACCATCCGGCGCACCGCGCTGGCGAATTGGCCGCTGGGCCGTAGCGCCCTCAAGCAATTCAACGATTGGAATGACGGCCGGCCCGAAACCGAACTCAATTTCAAGTTCTACCGTCAGGCCACCAACATGATCGGCGGTATTTCTCCAGGGGCGGAGGCGTTTCTTGATGGGTTTTTCTAGCACAGCGCGTCAGGTGTGTTAGCGCGCATCAGGGGCGTTGGCCCGTCTTCGACGGGCTATGGCGCGTAACCCACCCGCTGTTCTTTGGCGAGTCCAGATGGTGGGTTACGGCGCTCCGCGCCTAACCCACCCTACGGACTTATTGAAGGCCGCCCACCCCGATGGCCATCGTTGACGCGATGACCATCGACCCTCACTACCGCACTCGTTACCCGGCCTCGGCCGACCTGCGCATATGAATCCGATCTCGGGTAAACCCGAGATCGGTGCAATTCTCCTCACCAAGAGGCTCTCCACCTCACGAACCGAAGGCCGTTGAATGGCGGATGGCCGAGCCGCTACAATCGCCACGATGATGCCGATCGCGCCGGTGCCGTGGTGCCGGATTTCAGGCCATGAAGGACGCAAGCCGTGAAGCCTCCGCCCCGGCTTTTTCAGATCGCAGCGTTTCTCGCGGCCGCGATCGTCCTTGCCGTCACGGCGCACGCGATGAGTGGCGCGCGGCCTGGAGCCGCCACATTCGTCGCGGCCACGCCGCCGGCGCCGGCGAGCGGCGAGCGGCGGGACCTCTTTCCGCAGCCGCCGTCGCGCGGCGTCGCACACGCGCCGGCCGCCACGCTCCTGGATGACGGCCGCATCGCGCTTTACTGGTTCGCCGGATCGCGCGAGGGCGCGCGCGATGTGGCGCTGATGAACGCCATCTTCGACGGCTCCGCCTGGTCGAAACCCCGCATCGTCACCGACGCGGTCCGCACCGGCGCCGACCAGCGCCGCCACGTGAAGACGGTCGGCAACCCGGTCGTGTTCCGCCACCCGAACGGCGAATTCTGGCTGATCTATGTGAGCGTGAGTTACGGCGGCTGGTCGGGCAGCGCGCTCAATCTCGTGCGCTCCGCGGACGGCATGACATGGGGTCCGGCCCGGCGGCTGGTGACGAGCCCGTTCTTCAATCTGTCGACCTTGGCGAGAGCGCCCCCGCTGATGCGCAGCGACGGCCTGGTCGCGCTGCCGGCCTATCACGAGATGATTTCGTTTTTTCCCGAAATGATTTTTATCGATGCCCAGGGCTACGTCGTCGACCGGGTGCGGTCCGGCGGCGCCTGTTTGATTCAGCCGTGGGCCGTGCCGACCGGCGGCGGGGGTGCGGTCGCCTTGATGCGCCAGCATCGCTGCGCGAAGAGGGCGCTCTACACAACGGCAACCGAAGACGGCGGAGCGTCATGGACGCGGCCGCGTCCGACGTCGCTGGCCAATCCGGATGCACCGGCGGCGGCGGTTCGTTTGGCGGACGGCCGGATCGTCGCGGCCGTAAACGACGACGCCGTGAACACCTTGCGGCTTGATCTTGCGGTCTCCAGCGACAACGGCGCGACCTGGCGGCGTGGCGCGACGGTGTTCGACGGCACGGCGACGCAAAAAACATATCGCTATCCGTGGCTGCTGCTGGACAAGGCTGGGCGGCTGCACCTGTTCGTCTCGGAATCCAAGAACGCCATCCGCCATGTGATCCTCGACGGCGCAGCGGTCGCGCCACGGTGACGGCCGCCGCCATGGAGATCGCGCAGCGCGCCGGCGCGTTTCTGGTCATCCTCGCGCTCGCGAGCGCATGCGGCGCGGCGTTGTTGCGCAGCCGCCTGGCCGTTGCCGCGGTGACGGTCGCGGCCGGCATCGTCGCGCTCGTTCCGCTCGGCGCGCTGTCGGTCAATGATTACGTCTATTCGCTGCTGGGGCCGCTCGGCGGTGGCTCGCTGCTGATTCTCCTCGTCGCGCTTGCCGATCGCGTTAGCCCGGACCTTCGGCTTGACGACGCGCTCGGCCTTCCGGTTCTCGCCGGCATCCTGATTGTCGCCGGCTTCCCGTTTTATGCGTTGGTGCTCGGCAGCGGCACTATCGATGTCTACCGGCTGGGTTTCGGCGGCTGGCCATTGCCGCTGGCGCTTGCTGTTATTTTGGCGGTGGGCCTTCTGGCCCGGGCGGTTGCGGTCGCGCTGTGGATCGCGCTCAGCGGCGCGCTCTATCTCGCGGGCGCGTTCGCGAGCCGCAATCTGTTCGACTATCTGATCGACCCGGTCGCGGTGATCCTCGCGGGGCTCGTTCTGATAAACGGTGTCATTCGCCGCCGCCGCGGCGCCGTTACGCCGTCTTGCGCTGCCAGCGCTGCCGATCGGCCTGGCCAACGGCGTTGATTCCGGGAATACGGTCGCGTTGCATTACGGTCGACGCGTTCACAGCGCCGGGCGGCCGGGCAAGGTTGCGCACGTCGCCGAGCGCGAGCGGCAGCCGGTTGTCCTGAATCACCGGACCGCGCGTTGCGGCGCGCCGATCGGCACGACCGGATCCAAAGGGCTGAAAGGCTAGGAGCTTTGCGATCGCGTAGCAGATCAGCGCGGCGATTGCCGCGGCGGCGGCGATCAACAGGAACACGCGATCCTGTGTGAAGAACGATGATTCCAACGGCACCGCCGCACGCTCCGCTTCGGTGAGGACGGGCCATACCAGCGGCATCTCGCCCTGCGGCTCCGCACCGGCATTCTCATCCTGCCGGGGAGGTGCATCCGGTACGGCCGCTTGTGTTGGCACGGCTGCCGCCAAGGGGTTGGTTTCGTTTGAAACAGGATTCTGCATCATTCGCGCCGGTTGCATCAGATGCGCCCGTAGCGGTGGTGGTGGCCGGGGCCGGAACGGAGGGACGGAAATCAGAGGGGGTCTGTACCGGCCAGCGCGCGCCGATCGGCGTCGAACCCGGAATTGCGCCGCCATTCGCGGGGCTGGTTGGCGTTTCAGCGCGCGCGTCCGTAGACGGCGGTGGTGTGCTCCGGTCGCCATTGAATTGTGCCGGTGCCGGTTGGCTGACCTCAGCTTCTGCCGGTTGGCTCACCTCACCTTCTGCCGGTTGGCTCACCTCAGCTTCTGCCGGTTGGCTGGCGCGCGAATACGGCTGTTGCCGGGCTGGTTTGACCTGCGGCCTCGCTGGTGGGACCGGCGTCGCGGCACTATCGGACTGCTGCACGGGATCGCGACGGATCGCCTTGCCCTTCTCGCCGAGATACCAGCATTTGCGGCGGTTGACGCGGTCCCAGTGGTAATACCAATGCTTGCCCTGTGGGGTCGCCGCGTTGGGGGCCGAAAGACAAGTTTTAGCGGCCGTTGCGGCATGACCCGGCAAGGCCGTCAGCGCCGTCGCAGCCAGGACGATAGCGCAAATCGCTGGTGCAAGCCGTGTTGTCAATCGCATTGATGGCGATGGCATGAATTCCCTCCCCACGGCACCTCGATCAAGCGCCGCCCGCCGACACGCCCCCTTTGCTGGAGCCCATCCTTCAGGTGAATTCAGTCGGCAATAAGTCGCGAATTTGACAATTCACGTGATGCACACACGTGAAAATGCCATTGTCGGAACGCCGAACAATCGGTGTTGCGAAGGCGCGTGCCGTCCCGTTGGGGCCAGCACGTTGTTTATTTCCACAATTCCTTGGTGGCGAGCCGCGCGCCCTCGGCCAGGCTCGCGAACTTGGCCCAGACGATCTCGGGCTCGATCTCCGGCGGCGTGTCCGGCACCAGGCTGGACGCGAAACCGCAATCCGAACTCGCCATCACCCGCTCGCGGCCGACGATCCCGGCCAGCCGCATGATGCGCTCGGCCACCAGTTCGGGGTGCTCGACGATCACCGAGGCGTGGGTGATGCAGCCCGGCAGCAGCATCTTGTCGTCCGGCAGCTTGACGGTTTCCCAGACCCGCCATTCGTGCTCGTGACGCGGGTTGGCCATTTCAAAGGAGTAATAGCCGGCGCGGATCGTGACGATGAGATCGACCAGATGCTTCATCTCCATGTCGCTGGTGCGCGGGCCCATATTGATTCCGTAGCAGGTGTGATGGCGCACGCGCTCGGGCGGGATATCGCGCAGCGCGTGATTGAGCGCCTCGATGCGGCGTTTGGCCCAGGCGCGGGATTCCTCCACCGTCTCGTTCGGCGACAGCATGTAGTGCATCGCCAGGCGCGGATCGTCGATCTGCACGATGAAGCCGGCGGCGACGATGGCTTGGTATTCCTCCCGTAGTGCGTCGGCGACGGCATAGAGATGCTCCTCTTCATTGCGGTAGTGGCGGTTCTCCATCAGGCCGACGCAGCTTGACGGCGACACCGACGGCATGAAGGCGTCGACATGCGGCTGACCGGCGAGGCCGGCCTTGAGATTGGCGATGTCCTCGGCGAGCTTTTGCTGGCCGACATAGGCGATCGGCCCGGTGCAGGCGAAGCCGGTCTGCGCCGAGCCGGAATGCGATCCATCCTTGTAGAAGGCCGGGAAGGCGAGGTTCTCGCGGGTGACGCGGTTGCCCGGTTTCGGCGTGATCGGCTCCAGCCCGCTCAACCGGTCGGTGACATAGAGCTGAAAGCTGGTCTTCGACAACTCGCCGTCGCTGACCACGTCGATGCCAAGCCCGGTTTGTTTGTGAACGATGTCGGTGACGGCGTGATGCAGTTCCCGCGACAGCGCGGCGGGGTCGTAGCTTTTTTTGGTCATGCGCGCGAACAGCTTCGCCGACAGTGAAGTTGGCCGCGGCAGGCTGCCGACATGGGTGGTGAGTATGCGCTTGCCGCGCTCATTGATGATGGACATTTGTTTTACGTGGCCTCCCGCGCCGAGATTTTTTCTGCGTTGTCATGCCGGACAATCGAAGGCGTCGCCAACGCCGGGCGCGACCTTACCGGGACGCGCGTGCGATATCGAGATTTTTTGTTCGCGGAGAAACTGGAACTCAGGATATCACGAACCGTGGCATGCCGGTTCGACCACCGTCGCCGCGGTCATGCCAGCCCATCATTTGGGTTTAAGAACCACTGCATTCATGGCCAGGCAGCGCGAACGGCAGGCGCCACGATGCCCCGCAAGTCAGTCCTTGCCCATACATTGCCGAGCCATGCGAGCCAAGCGTAGCGGATATGAAGGCCGCGATATATCATGCCAGGCCGCAGCGCTGCCCGGTCGAAACAGCTCAGTTTACACAATCGGGCGTCGTCACAAGATCGTCCGCCGCGCTGGCGCCAACAACGGAAAAATATTCGATGGGAAACGCGCCGAAACAGATGCACCTTGCCGCCTATTACAATCCGACCGGCCATCATGTCGCGTCATGGCGGCATCCTCGCGCGCAGGTCGATGCGCATATCAACATCCGGCACTACATCGAGATCGCAAAGACCGCGGAGCGGGCGAAGTTCGATCTCCTGTTTCTTGCCGATGCCAGCGCCATGCGTGAGGCGGCGATGGCGGCGCTTTGCCGCTCGGTCCAGTTCATCGCGCATTTCGAGCCGCTGACCCTGTTGTCGGCGCTCGCGATGGTGACCGACCGGATCGGGCTGGTCGCGACCGCCTCGACCTCGTGGATGCCGCCCTATCAGATCGCCCGCCAGTTCGCCTCGCTCGATCATATCAGCGCGGGCCGTGCCGGCTGGAACGCGGTGACGTCGGTCTATGATGACGAGGCGCGCAATTTCGGCCACGAACAGGCCTATGCGCATGCCGACCGCTACGACCGGGCGCACGAAGTCATCGACATCGTGCTCGGCCTCTGGGACAGCTGGGATGACGATGCCTTCGTGCGCGACCAGGAATCCGGATTGTTTTTTGATCCGGAGAAAATGCACGTGCTCAATCATCGCAGTGAGCGGTTTCGGGTGAAAGGGCCGCTCAACGTGCCGCGCACGCCGCAGGGCCGGCCGGTGGTGGTGCAGGCCGGCGCGTCGGATGCGGGCATGGAACTTGCGGCCCGCTATGCCGAGGCGGTGTTTACGCCGCATCTGACAAGCGAAGCGGCCAAGCTTTATCACGACACCGTCAAAGCGCGCATGCTGCATCACAACCGCGATCCCGATGATCTGAAGATCCTGCCGGGGCTCAGCGTGATCGTGCGGCCGAGCACGGCTGAAGCCGAGGCGGATTATCAGTATCTGCAATCGCTGATTCATCCGGTGGTCGGGCGCGAAATTCTCTCCACCATGTTGGGCGGGATCGACCTGTCGCCCTATCCGCTCGACGGGCCCTTGCCCGATCCGCTGCCGCTGCAGCAGGCCAGCAAAGGGCACTTCGATTCCATTCTGGCGATGGCGAAGCGGGAGAACCTGACCATCCGCCAGCTCGGCGAACGGGTCTCCGGCGCGCGCGGCAAGAACGTCATCAAGGGTTCGCCGCACGAGGTCGCCGACTACATGGAGGATTGGTTCGCGCAGGGCGCCTGCGATGGCTTCACCATCATGCCGCCTTACATTCCGGGCGCGCTTGATGATTTCTGCGACCTGGTGATTCCGGAATTGCAGCGGCGCGGCCTGTTCCGCAACGAATATGACGGCGCGACCTTGCGCGATCATCTCGGGCTGGGGCGGCCGGAGAGCCGCTACGCGCGCGCGCCGGTGATGGCGAAATAACCCGGGTTCATGGATTCCGGCTCGCCGCGCATGCGGCGTTCCGGAATGATTGAGGCGACAATTTCAGCAGCCTGCTCGCCAGCCGGCCGCCTATTGCACCGCCAGGTTGCCTTGCTTGACTGTCTGCGCCCAGATGTCGGCTTCCGCCTTGGCTTCTTTGGCGAATTCGGCCGGCGTGTTGCCGACCGGGACAAATCCGAGCTTGTCCAACTTCTGCCTGACGCCCGCGTCGTTCAAGGCTGCGCTGAAGGCACGGTAGATGCGGTCGATGACCGGCTGCGGCGTGCCCTTGGGAGCGGCCAGCCCCCACCAGTTCGAGGCCGTGAAGCCCGGCACGCTTGCCGCGGCGATCGGCAGGGCGATGTTGGCCAACGGCTTGGCGGAGGCGACGCCCAAGGCGCGCACGCGGCCGGCTTCGACCTGGGCGCGACCGACTCCCCAGCCGGCAAGATAGAGCTGAACATCATTGGCGATGATCGCCTGCAGGGCCGGCGGCGCGCCGCGATAGGGAATGTGCACGAGTTCAATTCCGGTGAGCTGCTTCAGACGCTCCACCGCGAGGTGTGGCGTCGTGCCGACACTGGGGGAGGCATAGCTGAGCTTGCCCGCGTTGGCTTTGGCATAGGCAATGAATTCGCCCAGGGTTTTCGCCGGCACTTTCGGATTGGTGTAGAGCACCGAAGGAATATCAACGGCCTTGGTGATCAGCGCAAAAGACGCCAGCGGGTCAAATGCGATCTTCGGAAACATGAACTGATTGATCGCGAAATTGTTGGTCGCACCGAACAGCAGCGTATAGCCGTCCGGCTTGGCCTTGGCGACGGCCTGCGCGCCGATAGTCCCGCCGCCGCCGGGCCGGGCTTCGATGATCAGCGGTTGGCCAAGTTCACGCTCAATTATGGGCGCCAGCAATCGCATGGTGGTGTAGCCGGCTCCGCCCGCCGCATACGGCACGACAACGGTGATAGGGCGCTCGGGGAACTCGGCCGCGGCAGACCCAAGCGAATACATGGCAACCGAAGCGACGACGGCCGTGAATATGCGGCGATTAATTGCAGTCATGGCGCTCTCCAGCGTTGATGCGTAATCCCGGCTTTACAAATCGATCCTCATCAGATCGTGGGCAATTTGCAGCGGGCCGTTGTAGGTGCTGCGAATGTCTTCAACAAAGGCATCGATCTGGTGCGGGCCCATCAGATCGGTCGGCAAGTGTTTGGCGGCCGCGCGCTTCAGCACCGGGCTGAGCGAGTCGACATGACCGATGTGGGTGGCGACGACATGCTTGACATTGCAATCCACGGCGAGCCGACCGAGGTCGCTCGGGCTGGTGTGGGCAAAAGTCCCGACCTGCGACTTGCGGCGATGCTCGATGAACGCTTCGGTGAACGTGCACTCGTGGATCAGAAGATCGGCGTTCTGCGATAGCCGGGCGATCCCCGCGCAGGGCGCGGTGTCGCCGCTGAAGGTGACGACCTTGCCGTCGGCTTCGATGCGAAAGCCAAAGCACGGCGAAATCTCGCGCGGGATGTGGTCCATCTCCGCGGCAATGACCTTGATGTCATCGTCGGCAAAGATCACGCCGGCCTGGTATTCCGTCACGTTCGGCCGGACAGCTTCGATGTTGGCCTGCCGCAGCGGATAGGCGGAGCGCGCCCGAATGTCGGCGTCGAACGCACCGCCCTCGAACAGATGCCCGACCAGGTTCTTCGTGCCGACGGGCCCCCGCACGTCCAGCGCTCCGGTGCGGCCGAGAATCCAGCTTGAGATGACGAAAAACGGAAGTTCGCACACGTGATCGTGGTGGAGATGCGTGAGCAGCAGATGGCCCACGTCCGCCGGATTGACGTTGACCCGCATCATCTGCCGCGTGGCGCCGTGACCGCAGTCGAACAGAAAGTGCCGCCCATTGTTGAGGGTCATCAGGATCGCGGTGTGGCAGCGATCCGGATCGGGCAGGGCGGCACCAGTGCCCAGAAACACCACGCGCATGTGAAATTCCCTTCCCGGCCAGGATAGGCGGGGCCTTCTATAACCGGAAATAGATTTATGCTATTCCGTGACAACCAATTGGAATGGAAGGTGCCGATGCCGACCCTCATGCGGACGCGCCATCTTCAGGTGTTTTTGGCCGTGGCCAAGGCCGAGAGCATGCAGCGTGCCGCTGCCGAGGTGCATCTGACACAGCCGGCGATCAGCAAACTGATCGGCGAACTCGAGGAGATCTTCGGCACCAGGCTGTTTGTCCGCAGCCGGCAGGGCGTTGCCTTGACGGAGGGCGGCCGGGCCCTTGCCGCCCGTGCGGGCCACATCCTCAACGATATTGAAAACGCGCGGGATGAGGTCTTCGCCATCGCATCCGGCGCGCTGGGCTGCGTCCGGATCGGCGTGTTGCCGGTGGTCGAGGCGCGGCTCCTGCCGGCCACATTGCTGGCATTGCGGCGATCGGCGCCGGGACTGGCGGCCGAGATCGAGGAGGGCACGCGGGCGGTGCTGATGAACGCGTTACGCCGTGGTGAGATCGACTGCGTGATCGGACGGCTTGATCCTGGTGAACAGGACCGTACGTTGCGGGTCGAGAAGCTCGTTCAACTGCCGATCAAGATCGTCGCCAATCCCCGGCATCCGTTGTCGGGCCGGCGGCGCCTGAGCTGGGCGGACCTTGCGGCTTATCCGTGGATACTGCCCAAGGCCGGTGCGCCGATCCGAACGGTGATCGATCGCGAATTCGCCGATGCCGGTGTCGTGCCGCCGCTGCCGATGATCTCTTCGACCTCGATCCGGCTCAATCTCGCGGTCTTGTGCGGCACCGACATGATCGGTGTCATGTCGCAAGACGCGGCGCTGGCCTATTCACGCGCCGGCGAACTGGCAATCCTGCCGATCGAATTGACAGGGTCGTTGCCGCATGTCGGCGTCGTCACGCGCAGTTCGCACGTCTCGCACGCGCTCCGCACGTTCCTTGCGGAATTGCGGGCGCAGTGCCAGGCGGACGCTATGAGCGTCGACTTAAATTGAACGCGCTCTATCTCTTTGTCTTGTTGCATTTCCGGACGGCGAAGCGGTTTCCACTTCGCCTGGAAATGCCTTAAAACTTGATCATGTCCGACTTGGTCAAGGTCACCTTGCCGGCAAGCACCGGCGCATGGGTGAGATTGTAGGCGACGTATTGCTCAATGAATTTGTTCTCGGCCGAGACGCCGTCGACCGGGACGATGACGTTATAGCCGCGCAGCGCGGCCGCGCTCGCGGTATAGAGTACCGCGCCGTGCGCGGCGGTCCCGACCGTGATCACGGTCTTGATGCCCTTGGCCTTGAGGGTCTTTTCCAGATCGGTTTTCAGGAACTTATCGGGGCCGGACAGGAACCACGGCTCGTCGCCCTTGGGCGCGACGTCGGCCCAGATGTCCTTGGTCGTGGTCTTGTTGATGATCGTGTAGATCACCGGCATATTGTGGGCGCGCGCTTCGGCCAGCAGCTTCTTCATCGCCGGCAGCGAGGCGACGCAGCGCGGCCGGCGCTTGTCGTTGCAGTTCTGATGCATGAAATCGAGCATCAGCAGCGCGGTAGTTTTGGGATCGACGGTGACCGGCTTGAGCGCCGGCGCGGCCGGCACCTTGACGCTCGTCCATTCCTCGATGATCGTTTCGGCGCGCGCAGGGCCGGAGGGAACGGCGACGGCCGCCAGCACGGCGGCAAATCCCGCCAATGTTAACGTTGTGTAAAGCAAACTCGATCTGCGCATCATGTCATCCTCCCGTTTGAACGCGGCCCGGGCCCGGTCGTGGCCGGCCGCCGGCAATTTCGTCGTTGGAGCCACACGCTGCGACCTGTCCAGCCCTGGCTCTTGTGATATTAATCCACATTCCGGCGATCTTGACCACCAACCAGAACGAGGCCCGCCATGGTCCGGTTTCTCGCCAACGTCATCGGAATTTATTTGTTGATCGGTGTCGCACTATGGGCCGTGCAGACCGGAAGCGATATTTATGCGCGCGCATCGGGCAAGGGCGCGACCTGCAGCGGCGGCGACATTCCGGACGTGCATCAGGTGCTGGGCGTCGACGCCTCCGGTTTCAAGCAGATCGCCGCCTGGGGGCCGAGCTTGGTGCAGTCGCTGCGGCAGGGCATCCCGCTCGGCGCGTTCGTGCTGCCGCAATCCTGCGCGCCGGCGGGCTCGATCGCATTTCATTCCACCCGGTGCACCTGTCGCGCGCCGCTGACGGTGGACGGCCGTGTCATGCAATTCATGACGCTGCATTACTGGGTGCGGCCGGGCGAGACCTGCGCGGCGGTCAAGCCGCGGTCGTGCACCGGGCAGGCCGCGGCGCCGCGGCCGAACGCGTCGCCGCCAAACCCCACGACGCCGGCAAAGTGACGGTGCCGGCCGCGTAAGGCTTATCGTCTCCGCAACCCTTTCGGGCGCGGGATTGCGCGCAGCAGGTCGCGCAGCCGCTTGAGTTCGCGCGTAGCCATCGATGCCGGCGACCATCGCCAGGAAGGCGGGCGAGGAGCGGGTGCCGAGGCCGATCAACAAATCGACGGTGCGGCGGCGGCCGGTCCAGATCGTTGCCATGAAGCCGCCGTCGGGCGAGCAGGATTTGATCATCGTCACCGTACCGTTGGCGAGCAGGTCCTCGCTCACGCGGTCGACCAGCAACGCGCCGGGCGAGAATTTGGCATAGGCGCCGTCATAGGCGGTCTTCCAGGTGTAGGCCGTGGCGCCGGCATAGAGCAGCACCTGTGCGGCGACCGGCTGGCCATCCAGGCGCAAAAGCGCGACCGAGGCATTGCCCTCGGCAGCGAGATTGGCGATGAACTGCCGGACGAAGGCGGCATGGCTGTCGTCGCTCAGCACCGCGGTGCCGGCATTGCCTTTCCAGCTTGCGGCTTCCAGCGTCAGGAACGTTTCGAAGGCTGCGTGCGCGGCGTCCGGTTCGCGCATATTGACGACATCGACGGCGCCGAGCGCGGACAGGCGATTCCAGTCCTGGCGCAACTTCTTGCGGGTCGAACCGGAGCGTTTCCGGTCGGCATCCCCCGCCAGAAACGGCCGGGCGCGATCCGACAACAGCCTGCTCTGGTCGCCGCGCGTCTTGATGGCCGCCATGATCGCGGCATAACTCGGCGCCTCGGCGTCGAAGATATTGCAGCCGCACCACCTTCGGCAGCGCGGAATTGCCGGCGATCGCGTCGAAGAAAGCCGGCATGACCGCGTCCTGATAAGCGGGGTCGACGACCGGGTTGGACAGAAAGGAATAGAAGTGCGGCGGTCCCGCCAGATAGGCCGGACCCAGCGGGGTCATGGTGGTGTTGCGCAGCGCCCAGGCGCCGACGAGTTGTTCAGTTCCGGCGCCGCTCTCCCAGGCCTGTAACACCGCGATATCAGCATAGCCGGTCGATGCGGCGGCACACAGTCCGGCGAAGTCCATGAACACGTTGGCCGGCGCGCGCGCGGCGAGGCTGCGCCATGCATCGGATAAATTCGGGTCCGGCGCACCAATGCTGATGCGGATGCTGGCCATTGTGATGCTTCCGGACTTTGCAGCGTTACGGCTGTCCCGCGCGCTGGTCGTGCGGGGTCGCGGACAGCTTGCCGGGCGCGACCGCGCCTATCGGGGGTGGCGCGGGACCGGACACCATCGCCGCGCGTGCCCGGTGCAATGCACCGATGCCGAGCTGAGCGGCGAAGCGTGCGCCCCGCTCCGCGCGCCATTTCAGGCCGGTGTCGATCGAGCGCGACTTCAGCCAATAGGCCTTGGCTTCGCAAGCCGCGTCATTGGCCTGCTTGATCGGATCGTCATAGAAGGCGGCGATCTTGGCTTCGGCCATGCCCGGCGTGGCGAGCCATTGCGGGATGTGGACATTGCACAGCCGCTCGACGTCGGTGAAGACCTTGCCGGTGCCGGTGCCGGCCGCCGGGCACGAGGTGCAGAAGGCGTCCCCGACCACCGCGACACCGGCCTGCCGATGGCCGCTGGTGACATAGAGGTCGGCGGGGCGGATCTGCACCGGGCGCGAGACCTGATAATCGCCCGCGATCCTGGCAAGGCCCGGCATCAATTCGGCGAGCGCCTGCTCCGGTGTGTGACGCAAGCGCCGCAGCCACGGATCATTCATCTCGCGATAGACCATCAGGTTGGCGCGCATGGCGGTGCCAACCGGGAACAGTGTAAGATAGGCGGTGCGGTCGCTGGGGCGCTCGAAATAATAGGTCAGCGCCGGGAAGTCGAAGGTCGGCCGGCCGGCCGGAATCAGATCGAAGCCGCCGCTGATCGAATGGCAGGGGCTGATCACGGTGCGCGTCAGGCCGAGGCTGTCGCGCACGCTGACGCTGAGGCCGTTGGCCAGAACCACCAGGCGTGCGGAAACGGTGTCGCCGTTGGCGAGCGTCACGGTCTGGCGGTCGGAACTGGTCGCGATCGCAGACACCTTGTCGGCGACGAATTCGACGCTCGGCGGGATCAGTGCGCGGATGGCGTTGACCAGGTTGTCGTAGATGACGCCGTATTGAATGCCGCGTTTGATGTCGATCAGATGGCCGTAGCGCGCGACCCACAAGGTATCGACATAGGTGGTCGCGCGCAGGATCTCATCGGCAAGCCCGGTCTTTTTCAGCACCGCCACCTGGCCTTCATCGAGCTTCTCGCAGCGGAAGTCCGGCGGATAGACCGGGTGCGGATCGATGAGCACCGTGCGATGGCCGGCGCGTCCGAGCATGGCAGCCGCAAGCGAGCCTGCGAGACCGCCGCCAATGATGGCAATGTCTGTTTCGTGCACGAGTGACCTCGCTGACGGCCAGCCCTGTTGTTAAATTGTTGTTGTCGAGCGTCGCTTCTTCTCGCTCGCTATTTCTTCTCGAGCTTCGCTTTCGCCCTTCGCTTCTTATCGAGCGTCATTGCGACATCCATGCGATGGCCTGTGCGCGGCTCGCCTCGACGCTCATGGGCTGTGGTATTCCCCGCCGTGCCGGCATGCAATTCATCCGCTGATAATTGGTTAAAATGCCACACATAATTAACCCTATCGGAATGCGCTGCTTCACCATTTCATTCGCGTTTATGCCGACTTGATCCGGCCGCGACTCTACAAATCCGCGGACGCAAATCCAGCCGACACCGGCTCGCTGGGGTGCCGAGATGACGACAAAGGTGTGGTCGCAGAAGCGCAAGGACGCCGCGGTCGGCGTCGCCGCGACGCTCTACGGTGTAGTGATGATCCTGGCGGCGACGCTCGCGGTGCAGCCGGGTGAACTGACGATGACAAGCGGCATTCTCGGTGCGCTCGGCGTCGGCGTCGCGATCCTGGCGACCCGCTGCTTCACCGAAGTCGTGAAGGCGGAGACGGAAAGCGGCAGCGATGTGGAACCTGGCGGAGTCGCCCGTATCCTGCGGGCGCAGGCGCCGGTGATGGTGTTTCCGCTCATCATCGCCGCCCTCATTCCCACGGCATTGGCGTTCGATGTCGCCGAGGAGAAGGTTATCGATCTCGTGTTCTATCTCGGCGCCGCCAGTGTTTTGCTGATCGGATTTGCCTCCAGCTACCTGATCGACGGCCGGCTTGGTTTTGCGTTGCGGCGCGCCGGCTATTGGCTGGTGTTCAGCGCCATCCCGCTGGTGGCAAAGAAACTCGGCTGACATCTTGAACGAGCGCGCGGCAGCTCAGGACGTTTGCTGGCGCAGCCGCGCGATCTCGGCTTCGAGTTCCGCGATGCGAAGGTCGCGCTCTCAAGCGCGGCGGCGACGTCGGCTCGCATCGAAGCGCTGCGGGATGTGCTGCGGGCAATTCACGTCCCAGGCCGCGACGGTGAACAGGATCGCGCGTTCGGGCCGCGCCTTGTAGCCGGGCGGCATCAGCCTGGCGATCAGGCCGGGTCGTCCTCGATGACGCGCGCTTCGCCCCAGATCTTGATGCGGCGCCGCGCGGCATAGTCGATCAGGAACAGATAGGCCTTCGGATTGTCGATGAGATTGCCGAGCGTGATGTACTGCCGGTTGCCGGCAAAGTCGGCGAAGCCGATGGTACGGTCGTCGAGCAACCTGCAGGAAGCCGGGCGGACCGCCGCGATGCTGGATATAGGGCTGGCCGGCGGCGTTGGCGGTCGCCAGGAACACGCTTTGTTGTTCGGCGATGAAGGCGGCGAGGTCCGGCGTGATCGTGGTCTGCCAGCCGCCATTGTCTTCGACATGCGCGGTAGGCGCGGCGCGAGCCGAGCCGGGTCTGGATCGCCTTGACGGTCGGCGAGAAGCCGACATCGCTGGAATAGCGCGGCTCGAACGTCGCAGCCGCATTGTCGTGTCTGTCATAGTCCGAGCTCGCTTAATGTCGGATGATCGTCCGGCCGGCGGCCGAGCGGCCAATGGAACTTGCGGTCGCCCTCTGCGATCGGCAGGTCGTTGATGCTGGCGATGCGCAGGCGCATCAGGCCGGCGGCGTCGAACTCCCAGTTCTCGTTGCCGTAGCTGCGGAACCACTGGCCGCTGTCGTCGTGCCACTCATAGGCAAAGCGCACCGCGATGCGGTTGTCGCGGAAGGCCCAGAGCTCCTTGATCAGGCGGTAGTCCAGCTCGCGTTGCCATTTGCGGGTCAGGAACGCCTCGATCGCGTCGCGGCCCTGCAGGAATTCGGCGCGGTTGCGCCAGCGCGTGTCGGGCGTGTAGGCGAGCGCGACCCGCGCCGGATCGCGGGAGTTCCAGGCGTCCTCGGCCATGCGCGCCTTCTGCGCGGCGGTTGCGGCGTCGAACGGCGGAAACGGCGGACGGCTTTCGGCGGACGCAGCGGCAGCTTCGGTGGCGGACATGGCGGGGTCCTTTTCGATCGTGCGTGGAACGGCCCGGCCCCGCAATATAGTTCCTTTCATTTTCGGGATAATCCGTTAAGTTATGGAGTTACCCTCTCATTAACTGGAAGGTTGATGGACCGCCTGGACTCGATGTCGATCCTGCTGACTGTGGTCGAGGCCGGCAGCCTGTCGGCCGCCGCGCGCCGGCTCGGCACGCCGCTCGCCACCGTCAGCCGCAAGGTCGCCGATCTGGAAGCGCATCTCAAGGCGCGTTGCTCGATCCGCTCGACCCGCCGGCTCTCCCTGACCGATGCCGGCGAAGCCTATGTCGCGGCCTGCCGGCGCATCCTTGAAGAGGTCGGCGAGGCTGAACGGGCGGCGGCCGGCGAGTATCTCGCGCCGAAGGGCGAGCTCGACCATCACCGCGCCGATCGTGTTCGGCCGGCTGCATGTGCTGCCGGTGGTGAACGAATTTTTGCGGGCCTATCCGGACATCGCGATCCGGCTGACGCTGGCCGACCGCGTGCTCAATCTCCTGGAAGACGATGTCGACCTCGCGCTGCGGATCGGCGCGGTGGCGGACGGCGCGCTCGCCGTCGCGCCGCTCGGAACGATCCGCCGCGTGGTGTGCGCGAGCCCGGCCTATTTCGCCGCGCGCGGCACGCCGAAACGCCGCGCGATCTAGAAGGCCACGATTGCATCGCCTTCGAGGGGCTGGTGTCGCCGCGCGCCTGGTCGTTCGGCACCGGCAAGGCGGCGCGCACGGTGCGCGATGCGCTCGCGGCTGGTCGTCAATACCGCCGAGGCTGCGGTCGATGCCGCCGATCGCCGGCATCGGGGTTGCGCGCGTGCTGTCCTATCAGGCCGCGCCGGCGGTAGCTGCCGGGGCGCTGCGAATTTTGCTGGCTGACTTCGAGCCGGCGCCGTGGCCGGTCAGCCTGGTCTATCCGGGGCAGGGGCGGGTGCCGCTCAAGCTGCGGGCGTTTCTCGATTCGCGGTGCCGCGCCTGACGGCGCGGCTGGAGGCGATCTGAATTGATGGCCGGAGTTTGTTGTTGCCGGATTGGTTGCCGGCGGTCAGGCCGGCAACAGGCCGCGCTCGCGCAACTCGCTCATGGCTTCAGGGGAGAATTCCGCGCTCGGTTTGTCGCCGCCGATCACGAACATCAGCCAGTGCTTCTTGCCCGGCTCGTCGAAGGTGACGTTCTGGAAGCGGCGGATCACGCCGGGCGGAAACGAAATCACGTCAAGCGGATCGAGGTCGAACGACTCGACCTTGCCGTCGAGTCTCCCAGGAGGCGCGCCACTTGCCGGTGATGGCGATGAAGGTCTCGTTGGTGTCGTGATTGTGCATCATCGGGCCCTTGCCGGGCTCGGCTTCGCAATAGCCGAGATTGAAGCCCTCGCTGATCTTGATCGCGGAGGCCTCCGCCGCCTGGCTGCCGACCGGCGAGGTGGTCGCTTCGTCGCCCTTGGGTGGCTGGAAGCCGATGACGTTATAGAGCATGCGCTTGGCGTCGGGATGATTGCTGTCCGGCAGGCCGCCGTCGAAACCCTTCAGGTCCTTGAAGCGGGCAACACGTTTCGCCATCTCCTCGCGGGTCACGCGGATGGTGGGCAGGGCCATTGTTTCCTCCGTTGTATGCGCCTTGTATATGCGCCTTGTGGTTTGACGGCGATTATGGGCATTGCGCGGCGGCTTTGACAATTGCGTCCGCCGCAGGGCCGCCGCGCCGCTTGCGCCGTCGTCCGCTTTGCGCTTCGCTCCCTCGCCCGCTCGATCATGCGCCGCGATGCGCCGGCCGGAGTCCGCACGATGACAGAGTCACCGCTCGGTTACCACGCAATGGCTGCAGGACCATCTCGAAGATCCGGGCCTGCGCATTCTCGAAGTGTGTTCGCTGACGGACGACAAGGCCTATCGCGAGGGGCATGTGCCGGGCGCGCAGTGGGTCTACTGGAAGGCGGCGTGCTGGCACGAGACCGACCGTGAATTCATCTCGTCTGACGCGATGGCTCGGCTGTTCGGCGATCGCGGAATTGGGCCGGACGATACGCTGGTGCTCTATGGCGATCCGGTCCAGTACGGCTCCTATGCGTTCTGGACCTTCACCATGGCCGGTCACCGCAATCTGAAACTGCTCGACGGCGGCCGGCGCAAATGGGTGATGGAGGGCCGGCCGCTGACGCAAGACGTTCCGCGCCTTACGGCGGTCGAGTATCCGCCACCGCAGGGCGACGCGTCGATGCGGGTCGGGCGGCGCGATGTGCGCAATCATCTGAAGGCACCGCAGCGGCTGCTGCTCGATGTGCGCTCATCGGAGGAATATACCGGCCAGCGCGTGATTGAATTCAGCCAGCCGTTCGACCACGGCGCCGAACGCTTCGGCCGCATTCCGGGTGCGGCGCATCTTTATTACAAAGAGATGCTTAACGCCGACGATTCTTTCAAGTCACCGCAGGACCTGCGCGCCGCCTTCGCCAAGGCCGGAATCGCGCCGGAGAAATTTGATGAGATCGTCTGCTATTGCCGCCTCAGCCATCGGGCAACGATCGCCTGGCTCGCGCTGTCGCAAGTGATGGGGCTCGGCAACGTCAAGATCTATGACGGTTCCTGGACCGAATGGGGCAGCATCGTTGGCTATCCGATCGAGAAGTAGCCGCTGACAATGTCGTCTGTTTCGGCAAGGCGGGCAGGGGCAATCATGTCGATTTCGCGGCATGGCGAAAGCCCTCGCGTTGCGCGCAATGGAACCCATCAAATAATCATCAACTCAATGTGTCCCGGTTTCTTCGCAGTTGCGGAACGAACCGACCGCTTGCCGGTTTCCGCACCAGTCCCACCTGCCGACCAAGAGCAGGCGGGAATGCGAAGCAGGCAACTGCTCCGCATCCAAGAAGAAAGGGATTCGATATGATGAAGAAGAATTTCGCACTGTCGCTCGGCCTTGCTGGCGCAATTGCGCTTGGCGCCGCGGCCCCGACGATGGCGGCCCCGATGTTTGCGAACAAGCAGGCGATGAGGGCCGGTTCCGAACAGGCGCAACAGGTGCGTTGGGATGGCCACCGCAGCTATCACGGCCGCTATCATGGTGGATATTACCGCGGCTATCGCGGTCCTGATGCGGCCGTCGCCGGCCTCGGCTTCGCCGCCGGTGCGCTGGTTGCCGGAGCGGCCTCCGCCGCCACGCTGGGCGCCTACGATCCGTACGGCGCTTATGCCTACGAGCCGAATTATTACGGCCCCACCACCTATTATGGTCCGCGCGCGCGCGTCGGCACCACAAAGGGCGGCACGCCGATCTACGCCAACGAGCTTGGCCCGAACTGCTCCTTGTACAAAGCCGAGCGCGACTACTGCTAGTTCGAACTTTGTTGAAACCTAAGCCGTGAAATCAACCAACGGGAGGCGGGCTGCGGCCCGCCTCTTGCGTCTGTTTGTTCTTGTCTCTGGCCACTCCCGTCACCGGAAAGCTCTCATTCGCCCGCGCTTGAGCGGTTTTCGTCGTCCGGCGCGGCGCGACGCCACGGCGATCTGCGGCCGAAGATTCCAGGAACCCTGTTGGCCAGTACCCGCCGATAGTGCGGCGGCGTCCGGTATTGCGCGCCGGCTTGGCGATCGAGCGCACGCAGCGCGTCCATGATGTCGTCGAACTGCACCGCCTGCCCGCCGGGCGCATGGCGCAGCATGGGGGCGGCCTCGACCGCACAGATGTCAGAGGCCCAGGACGACAGGATCGCCCGCTTCTCGTTCAAAGTCAGGTCGGGGCGCGGACGATATCGTTCGGATGCGCAAAGGCGCCCGCAGGGTTCAATATCGTGTCGAGGTCGAGGCTGTCGCGTGCGACGTTGTGGATGGGATCGGGCTTGTTGTTGCGTTCCTTCATGCCAAGGCTCCTTGTCTTCAAAGAAGGCGGCGCGGAAGGTGATGGCTCCGCGCTGCCTGGTTGGCACTTTCCAGATCGCTACATCAGGCTGCCTTGCCGTGTTCGAGCGTCTTGACCTTGTCGCTCGCACCGGCAGTCTTGCCGGCCTGAATGGCGATGGTGCGCGGCTTCATCGCCTCAGGCACCTCACGGATCAGTTCGATCTGCAGCAGGCCGTCCGCAAGCTGCGCGTTCCTTACCTCGACAAAGTCGGCGAGGTTGAACCGCCGCTCAAAGCCGCGCTCGGCAATGCCGTGATAGAGATATTCGTTGTTGTCAGGCTTGGCCGCCGGCCGGCCGGCGACGGTCAATAGATTCTGATGCACCGTGACACTGATCTGGTCCGGCTTGAAGCCGGCGACCGCCAGCGAGATGCGATAGCTGTCTTCGCCGGTGCGCACGATATTGCAGGGCGGATAATTGTCCTCCGGCTCGAACCGCAGGCTACGGTCGACCATGTCGAACAGCCGCTCGAAGCCGACACTGTTTCGCCAGAAGGGATCGAGATTGAGAGTTCTCATAGCCACATCCTCCGTTGAGCAACATGGAATATGAGCAGCGCGCCGGACACCCGCCGGCGCCCGCTGCCGGGGTCCATTGGCACCCCTGGCGGACGAAGATTTAGGTGGGTCGATGGCAAATTCAAGAGCCTGCCGCCTGCGCCCTGATCCTTGATAAGCTATTGAAAGCTTTAACTTATATCATGACCCCCAAAAAATATGACGGCGAGGCTCGGAATGGTTTGGCTGTCCGCTGCACGGATGTACGGGGGACGTGAGAGCGGTCGGATTGACCGCAACGGCGGATGCGATAACAGTGCGGGCGCACTTGGTGCGGCGGCGTAAAGCCGTCTTGTTCGATCGTTTTGTTGAGGAGATCAGGTTTGACTCGTTCGGTGGTGCATTCGTCGCATTGGGGCGCCTTCCGCGCCGAGGTCGAGGGTGGCCGGGTTGTCGGCGTGCGGCCGTTCGAGAAGGACCCGGACCCGTCGCCGATCATCACGTCGATGCCGGATGGGCTCTATGCCCGGTCGCGGGTGGCCGAACCGATGATCCGCCAGGGCTGGCTGGAGCATGGCCCGGGCGGCAAGCGCGAAGAGCGCGGCGCCGACGCGTTCGTGCCGGTGCCATGGGAGCGCGCGCTCGATCTGGTCGCTGGGGAACTTGCGCGAGTCAAACAGCAGCACGGCAATGCGGCGATCTTCGCCGGTTCCTATGGCTGGTCGAGCGCGGGGCGATTTCATCATGCGCGCACGCAATTGCATCGATTTCTCAACTGCCATGGTGGCTTCACCGCGCAGGTGCAGAACTATTCCTATGCTGCGGCGATTTCGCTGCTGCCGCACATCGTCGGCAGTCTCAATTCGGTGCAGGGACCGCTATCGTCCTGGGACGGCATCGCGCAGCACACCAAACTGATGGTGTGCTTCGGGGGGCTGCCCTTGAAGAACACCCAGATCGATTCCGGCGGAGTCGGCGAGCACACGTCCGCCGTCTGGATGAAGCGCTGTCGCGAGGCCGGCACGCGCTTCATCAACATTTCGCCGCTGCGCGATGATGCCGCCGATTTTCTGGACGCCGAGTGGATCAGTATCAAACCCAACACCGACACTGCGCTGATGCTCGGCATGGCGCACACCCTGGTGACGGAAAATCTGTTCGACCGACCGTTCATCGCGCGCTATTGCACCGGCCTGGAAAAATTCCTGCCTTATTTGTTAGGCGCGCGTGACGGCACCGCAAAAAGCGCCGACTGGGCGGCGGCGATCTGCGGCGTGCCGGCGCAGCGCATCCGCGAACTCGCACGCGACATGGCCGCCAACCGCACCATGATCAGCGTGGTCTGGGCGCTGCAGCGCGGCGATCACGGCGAGCAACCCTATTGGATGACGATCGTGCTGGCGGCACTGCTCGGCCAGATCGGCCTGCCGGGCGGCGGCTATGGTTTCGGTTATGGCTGCGAGTCGGGCATGGGCGCGCCGCGCCGGCGGGTGTCGTCCCCGGCGCTGCCAGCCGGGGCACAATGCGGCCGAAAGCTTCATTCCGGTCGCGCGCATCGCCGACCTGCTGCTGCATCCCGGCGAGCCGTATGATTTCAACGGCGAGCGGCGCGACCTATCCGGATACGCGGATCGTCTATTGGTGTGGCGGCAATCCGTTCCATCATCATCAGGACCTCAACCGGCTGGTGGCGGCGTTTCGCAGGCCGGAGACGGTGATCGTTCATGAGCCATGGTGGACGGCGACCGCGCGGCATGCCGACATCGTGCTGCCGGCGACGACGACGCTCGAGCGCAACGATCTCGGCGCCAGCCCGCGCGACCGCTTCGTGATGGCCATGCATCAGGCCGCCGATCCGGTCGGCGGCGCGCGCAACGATCACGACATCTTCGCCGACCTGGCCACCCGGCTCGGCTTTCGCGAGCGCTTTACCGAAGGGCGAAGCGAGACCGAGTGGTTGCGGCACATCTACGATGTCTGGCGCCAGAGCGTTGCGCGGCACGAAATCGAGGTGCCATCGTTCGATGTGTTCTGGGAAGAGGGCTATGCCGAGGTGGCGGCGCCGGACCGGCCGTTCACGTTGTTCGAGGACTTCCGCGCCGATCCGGTCGCGAACCCGTTGTCGACGCCATCCGGCAAGATCGAGATTTTTTCCGAGCGCATCGCGGGTTTCAATTACGACGATTGTCCCGGTCATCCGGCTTGGCTGGAACCGGCGGAATGGCTCGGCTCGGACCAGGCGCGCGAATATCCGCTGCATCTGATGTCGAACCAGCCGCGCACCCGGCTGCACAGCCAGCTCGACTGCGCCGGCCTCAGCCTGGCCAGCAAGGTGCAGGGCCGCGAGCCGGTGTGGCTGCATCCCGATGACGCCGCCGCGCGCGGTCTTTCAGATGGCGACGTGGTGCGCGTCTACAACGCACGTGGCGCGCTGCTGGCCGGCGTGGTGGTGACCGATCAGGTGATGGCGGGCGTCGCGCAGCTGGCGACCGGTGCCTGGTTCGATCCGCTCGATCCGCGCGCGCCGCGCGAACTGGAAAAGCACGGCAATCCCAATGTGCTGACGCTCGACAAAGGCACATCGAAACTGGCGCAGGCGCCGATCGCGCATTCCTGCCTGGTCGAGATCGAACGCTACACCGATGCGCTGCCGGCGATCACGGTGTTCGACCAGCCCAAGGTGGCGTAGCCCTGCTCGCAAGATTTGATCGGTCATGCGCGATCCCGCGGCCATCTTCAGGCGGGCGGCGTGCAAAAAAACCGTCATGCGCGGACTTGATCCGCGCATCCATCATGTTACGAAACAATCTCGTGATAAAGGTCGCGCCAATCGGGATTGTTTGCGACGATGAGGTCAATCTTCCACTCTCGCGGCCAGTGCTTGATGTTCTTTTCACGTTGAATCGCGGTTGCTGCTTCGTCGTATTGTTCAAAATGGACGAGCATTTTCACGCCATAGCGTTCCGTGAAGCCTTTGATCATTCCCTCTCGATGCTCGTAGGCACGACGGATGAGATCGTTTGTCACTCCGACATAGAGTGTCCCGCCCGGCCGGCTTGCGAGAATATAGACCCAATATGACATTCTTGAATGATGGGTTGCCGGGTCAATGCCGGCAATGACGATTTATAAGGAGGAAATAGAAGTTATGCGCGGTTCAAACCCGCACAGGGTACGTCACGATTTTCCGCCGCAGGTCCAAAATAGTCGCGCAATCGCGCGCCGCTCACACCTTCCGTTCGACCATCGCCTGCTTGATCTCGGCGATCGCCTTGGCGGGGTTGAGGCTCTTGGGGCAGGCCTTGGCGCAGTTCATGATCGTGTGGCAGCGGTAGAGCCGGAACGGATCTTCCAGATTGTCGAGCCGCTCGCCGGTTGCCTCATCGCGGCTGTCGGAGAGCCAGCGCTTGGCCTGCAGCAGCGCCGCCGGTCCGAGATAGCGGTCGGAGTTCCACCAATAGGACGGGCACGAGGTCGAGCAGCAGGCGCACAGGATGCACTCGTAGAGCCCGTCGAGTTTCTGGCGGTCGTCGCGGCTCTGCTTCCATTCCTTTTCCGGCGTCGGCGTCGTGGTCTTCAGCCACGGCTCGATCGAGGCGTATTGGGCATAGAAATTGGTGAGGTCGGGCACCAGGTCCTTCACCACCGGCTGATGCGGCAGCGGATAGACCTTCACCGGTCCCTTGATGTCGGCCATGTCCTTGGTGCAGGCGAGCGTGTTGAGCGCCGTCGATGTTCATCGCGCAGGAGCCGCAGACGCCCTCGCGGCAGGAGCGGCGGAAGGTCAGGGTCGGATCGATGTTGTTCTTGATCCAGATCAGCGCGTCCAGCACCATCGGCCCGCAATCGGCGGTGTCGACCTGATAAACGTCGACATGCGGGTTTTGGCCGTCATCGGGATTCCAGCGATAGACGCGGAATTCGCGCAGCGCGGTGGCGCCTTGCGGCGTCGGCCAGTCGGTGCCCCGGCCGACCTTGGAATTCTTGGGAAGCGTGAATTCGACCATCCGTTCTGCCTTGTCTTTCCGTCGTCGCTCGCCGGCGCCGGGCGCCGTTAGCAACCATCAATAAACCCGCGCCTTCGGCTCGATATAGGGCACCTCGTTGGTCAACGTGTAGGTGTGCACCGGCCGGTAGTCGATGGTGATCTTGCCGTTCTCGTCGAGCCAGGCCAGCGTGTGCTTCATCCAGTTCTTGTCGTCGCGGTCGGGGAAATCCTCGCGCGCGTGCGCGCCGCGGCTTTCGGTGCGGTTGGCGGCGGAGTTCATCGTCACCACCGCCTGCGCGATCAGGTTGTCGAATTCGAGCGTCTCGATCAGGTCGGAATTCCAGATCAGCGAGCGGTCGGTGACCCGGACGTCGGACACGCCGCCGAGCACGTTCTGAATCAGCTTCACGCCTTCGGCCAGGACCTCGCCGGTGCGGAACACCGCGCAATTATTCTGCATCACCCTCTGCATATCGAGGCGCAATTGCGCGGTCGGCGTGCCGCCGGCGGCGTGGCGGAACTGGTCGAGGCGCGATAGTGCGCGGTCGGCGGAATCCTTCGGCAGTTCGGCGTGTTTCTCGTTCGGCGTCATCAATTCGGCGCAGCGCAGCGCCGCCGCGCGGCCGAACACGACCAGATCGATCAGCGAATTGGAGCCGAGCCGGTTGGCGCCGTGCACCGAGACGCAGGCGGCCTCGCCCAGCGCCATCAGGCCCGGCACGACGTGATCGGGGTTGCCGTTCTTGAGGGTCAGCACTTCGCCGTGATAATTGGTGGCGATGCCGCCCATATTGTAGTGCACGGTCGGCAGGACCGGGATCGGCTCGCGGGTCAGGTCGACGCCGGCGAAGATGCGCGCGGATTCGGAAATGCCCGGCAGCCGCTCGGCCAGGATCGCGGGATCGAGATGGTCGAGATGCAGATGGATGTGGTCCTTGTTCTTGCCGACGCCGCGGCCTTCGCGGATCTCGATGGTCATGGCGCGCGAGACCACGTCGCGCGAGGCAAGATCCTTGGCCGACGGCGCATAGCGCTCCATGAAGCGCTCGCCTTCGGAATTGACCAGATAGCCGCCTTCGCCGCGCGCGCCTTCGGTGATCAGGCAGCCGGCGCCATAGATGCCGGTCGGGTGGAACTGCACGAATTCCATGTCCTGCAGCGGCAGGCCGGCACGCAGCACCATGGCATTGCCGTCGCCGGTCTGGGTGTGGGCGCCGGTGCAGGAGAGATAGGCGCGGCCATAGCCGCCGGTGGCCAGGATGGTCGTGTGCGCGCGGAAGCGGTGGATCGAGCCGTCGTCGAGCTTGAGGGCGACCACGCCGCGGCAGCGGCCGTCTTCGTCCATGATCAGGTCGATGGCGAAGATATTCGATGAAGAACTCCGCCGAGTGCCGCAGCGCCTGGCCGTACATGGTGTGCAGCATGGCGTGGCCGGTGCGGTCGGCGGCGGCGCAGGTGCGCTGCGCGGTGCCCTTGCCGTAATGGGTGGTCATGCCGCCGAACGGGCGCTGATAGATCTTGCCTTCCTCGGTGCGCGAGAACGGCACGCCCCAATGTTCCAGCTCGTAGACGGCTGCCGGCGCATTGCGGCAGAGATATTCGATGGCGTCCTGGTCGCCGAGCCAGTCCGATCCCTTGACGGTGTCGTACATGTGCCAGCGCCAGTCGTCCGGGCCCATATTGCCGAGCGCGGCGGCGATGCCGCCCTGGGCGGCGACGGTGTGCGAGCGGGTCGGGAACACCTTGGTGATGCAGGCGGTCCTCAGGCCGGCCTCGCCGCAGCCGACCACCGCGCGCAGGCCCGAGCCGCCGGCGCCGACCACCACCACGTCAAAGCTGTGGTCCTCGATCGGATAGGCTTGGCCGTTCACCGCCGGTGCGCCTCCGTTCGATGATCCGTTCGCCATGCTCACACTCCGAATGAAATCTTCAGCAGGGCGAAGGCGCAGACGACGCCGATCGCGATCGTGAAAAAGGTGTTCGCCATCAGCAAGACCCTTCGCGACTTCGCCGTGGACGTAGTCCTCGATGATAACCTGCATGCCGAGCCGCATGTGGTAGGTCACCGAGGCGACGAACAGCAGCATGATGATGGTGATCAGCGGCGAGCCGAGGATCTGAATGGCCGCGGCATGGTTGCGGCCGAGCAGCGACATGACGATCAGCACAAAGGCGATGGTCAGCGGGATGTTGGCGACCGCGGTGAGCCGTTGCCGCCAGAAATGCTGGGTGCCGGATATGGCCGAGCCGAGGCCGCGGACGCGGCCGAGCGGGGTGCGCATCTTGCCGGCGCTCATCCGGTCGCCCCTCCCATGAACAGATAGCCGAAGGCCCACAGAATCACCGTCAATCCGATCGAGCCGAACAGGGTGGCGCCGGCCAGCCATTCGCGGTCGTGGGCTCCGAGGCCGCGGCTGGTATCCCAGATCAGATGGCGGATGCCGCCCAGCATGTGGTGCATCAGCGCCCAGGTGTAGCCGAACAGGATCAGCCGGCCGATGATGGTGGCCATGAACCAGGCGATGGCGCCATAGGAATTCGGGCCGGTGGCGGCCGCCAGCAGCCACCACGCCAGCAGCAGCGTGCCGAAAAAGAGCGCCGCCCCGGTGATGCGATGGACGATGGACATCACCATCGTCAAGTGAGCCGGTAAATCTGCAGGTGCGGCGATAGCGGCCGCTCGATGGGAGCTTTGATTCCGGCCATGGATAGAGCGGGTCCTGTTCCGGGCGCCATCCTTAAGCAGTCGACGTCGCGAGTGCAATGGTACTTCGGATTAAGAGATATGCATCATCATTGGGAAACGATCGCTTCCGCGCTATAGGATTTCAGGTTGGCGCGCGAATTGGCTGGTATGCCAGAATTTCGCCGCAGCATTGGCGCAAGTTTAATCACCGCTAAAGTCTACAGTGGGCATTTTCGTGATTTGGAAACCGGCCGTGACAATCACGCTGGCCGGCGATTTTCAATGCCCCACTCCGGAGGACAAACGAGGATGAACCGAACAGCAACCATTGCGAGCTTCTTGGCCATATCGGCCACGCTGGCCTGTGCGCCCGCGGCAGCCCAGACCGCGCAGGCGGCGCTCAAGGACGCCAAGGGTGCAGCGGTCGGCACCGCGACCCTGACCCAGACGCCGTTCGGGGTGCTGATTCGCCTGGCGGTGAACGGACTGCCGGCCGGTGAGCATGCTTTCCACGTTCATGCGGTGGGGAAATGCGAGCCGCCGTTCACCTCCGCCGGCGGGCATTTCAATCCGGCAACCAAGAAGCACGGGCTTGAAGCCGCCGCCGGCCATCACGCCGGCGACATGCCGAACCTGCATATTCCGGCGGGTGGCGAACTCGTGGTCGAGGTGATGAACGATTCGATCTCGCTGGCGAAGGGACAGCCGAATTCGGTCTTCCAGCCGGCCGGCACCGCCTTTGTCATCCATGCCGGCAAGGACGACTACAAGACCGATCCAACGGGGGACGCTGGCGGACGCATCGCCTGCGGCGTGATCCAGTAAAAGCCACTGGCCATGTTCATTCATCGCGTGGCGAGCGCGCTCGCCGTTGCCGCTGTTGTCGTAATGTTGACCGGCGGCGCCCGCGCCGACTCCGCGCAGATCCTGACGATTGTGCATCAGGATGTCGCGCGCACTGCCATTGTCTATGCCCCGCAGACGGCCAAGCCCGTACCGCGGCCGCTGGTCATTGCCTTGCATGGCATGGGCAGCACGGGCAGATTTTTCCGCGCCCGGTCGCATTTCGATCAGGCGGCGGCGCGGAACAACATGGTCGTCGTCTATCCCGATGCCATCGGGCGCAATTGGAATTTCGGTTTTGCGCCAGGCATCGCACAACCAAAGATCGGCGGCCGTCCGGTCGATGACATCGGGTACATACCGCACTGATCGACGACTTGATTGCGAAAAGGATCGCCGATCCACGCCGCATCTATGTCGCCGGGATGTCACGCGGCGGCATGATGGCGATCAGTCTTGCCTGCGCGATGTCGGAGCGGATCGCCGCTATCGCGGTGGTCTCGGGCGTGATGACCATTGCGCAACGGGACAAGTGCCGGCCGACCCGGCGCGGTGCCGATCATGATGATCTCCGGTACCGCCGATCGCGGCATGCCGTTTGCCAACAAAGAGCCGAACGCCAAGCAGTTCCTGTCGGCGCTGACGACATTCGGTCTCTGGGCGGGCCTGCACGATTGCCGTTCGCGTCAGCGATCGCGGCTGCCACACCTGAATGCGGACGATCCACGCATGTGGAACTGCTGTGATCAGCGACTGCCACTCAGGGGCGACGTTGAAATTCTATGGCGTGCATGGCGGCGGCCATCGCTTTCCCGTGCTCGATGGCGACGACCCGCGTCCCGCATTGGCCGAGCTCGGTCCGCTCAATCGCGACATCGAAGCCGCGGAGGAGATCCTGGAATTCTTCAAGAGCGTCAAGCCGGTCGCCGGCTACAGCCGGCAAGATTGACCGCGCATCCGGCCGCGAACATCAGCGCGGCACGAACACCCAATAATCCAGATCGAGGATGACGGACGGGTCGTCCTCGTCGCCGGTTTTGAGCGGAAAATCCGCGCACGGCCGGTCCTTGGTCGCGACCGTGCGCAGGCGCAGCGCCCCGACATCGTCGCGCTTGGGCAGTTCGGCTGTCGCCAGCACCTGCGACCAGGCAAAAACGGTGGCCCCGGCGAACAGCGGCGCGACATGGCGGCCGCCATTGATGGCGGCGACGTGGAAGGCGTTGGCAAAACCGTTGAACGATAGCGCGCGGGCGAGCGAGATCACATGGCCGCCATAGATCAGCCGGCGGCCGAAGCGGCCCTGCGCCTCGACGAACTGATTGAAATGGATGCGCGCGGTGTTCTGATAAAGCCGGGTCGCGATCATGTGTTCGGCCTCCTCGACGGTAATGCCGTCGACATGGTCGATGCTTTCGCCGGCCTGATAATCGGCGAAGCGGTGCGGCGAACCGGCGAGGGTGAAATCGTAGGCGCCGACGGCAATCGGCGGGCAGGCGTCGCCGAGCGTGGCGGGCGCCAGAGCATCCGGCAGTCGCGGCACGTGATCGGCCGGCGCGGGTGCGGCGGGATCGCGCTTGCGCACCATCACCCAGCGGACATATTCCAGCACGCGGGTGCCGTCGTGTTTCATGCCGGTGGAGCGCACGAACACGATGCCGGTTTTGCGGGAGGAGTTCTCCTTCAGGCCGATGACTTCAGAACTCGCTGTCAGGGTGTCGCCGGGATAGACCGGACTGAGAAAGCGGCAATTGGCGTAGCCGAGGTTTGCCACCGCGTTGAGCGAGATGTCCGGTACGGTCTTGCCGAAGACGATATGGAACACCAGCAGGTCGTCGATCGGCGCGCGCGGATAGCCGATGTCCTGCGCGAAGGCGTCGGATGACTGTACCGCGAAGCGGGCGCCGAACAGGCCGTTGTAAAGTGCGACGTCGCCAACGGAGACGGTGCGCGGGGTGGCATGGCGGATCACCTGGCCGATGCGGAAATCCTCGAAGAAATTGCCGGGGGTGGTCTTGGACACGGAGGTGGTCTTGGACATCGTGCGGCTCTTGCAAATCCCTGTTGCGTGCATGAGGGGTGCGCGGTCTGGATTCCGCTGGCGGCATCGCTCTAGCACGAAACGTGCCGGCCGGCGCTGCTACCGCGGCACTTTTCGCACGCGGCCGGGCAACGTCATGGCGGCGACGCCAATCACCACACAGATCAGGCCGAGCCAGGCGGTCGGCGACAGGGTCTCCCCCAGGACTGTCACGCTGATGGCGACCCCGATCGGCACCCGCAGATAGGCCTGTGCGGTGGTGCCGACCGAACCGAGGGTCTTGAGCAGCCGGAAGTAGATCGCAAACGCCAGCGCGGTCGAGAACAGCGCCAGCCCCAGCGCGGCGATGAGTGAGGCGGGCGACGGCGCCAGTGTCCACGGCTGCTCGACGACGAGGCTCAGCGGTACCAGCACGATCGCACCCGCCAGCATCGAGCCGGTGGCGGGCACGAGCGGGTCGTAGCCGGCGAAGGCGCGCCCGAAGATGGCGGCGCCGGCATAGCACACGGTCGCGGCAACGATGGCGCATTGCGCGATCAGTTCGCGGCCGATGCCAGCGAGTGCGCTCACGCCGATGATCAGGACGATCCCCGCGAGGCCGGCGGAGACGCCGAACAGTTTGCGGCCGGTCACCGGCTCGTGGCGGGTGATGCCCCAGGTCAGCAGGAAGGCGAAGATCGGCGAGGTGGAATTGAGAATGGTGGCAAGGCCGGCATCGACGGTCTGCTCGGCCCAGGCGATCAAGGTGAACGGCACCACGCTGTTGAGCGCAGCCTGAATAAAGAGCCGCCGCCACAGGCCGCTGTCGTGCGGAATTCTCAGGTTGCGCCAGTGCATGATCAGTAACAGCACAGCGCCCGCGATCAAGGTGCGGCCGGCAATCAGCGTGATCGGCGGGATGGTCGCAATGCCGACCTTGATGAAACTGTAGGAGGCGCCCCACAAGGTCGCCAGGACGCACAGCAAAACGATTTCGCTGGAAAGTGGCGGACGGGGCACGTTAGTTGTTGGCACGGGCTGGGGCTCCGACGGACGACGCGGTCCCATCAGGGTAGCCGCTTGGCGCGCAATCATAGTTCGGCTATTGTCGAAGTATGAAAGAAGGGCCGAACATCGCCGCGATCGCATCTCTGCTCGGTGATCCTGCGCGCGCCAACATCCTGACCGCGCTGATGCGCGATCAGGCGTTGACCGCGAGCGAGTTGGCGCAGGAGGCCGGCATCGCGCTTTCGACCGCAAGCGGGCATCTGTCGAAGCTCGATGCCGCCGGCCTCGTCACCATGCGCAAGCAGGGCCGTCATCGCTACTTTCAGCTTTCGGGTGCGGATGTTGCGAGCGTGCTGGAAGGCCTGATGGGACTGGCGGCGCGCACCGGCCATGTGCGGGCGCGCATCGGTCCGCATGATCCGGCATTGCGTGCGGCGCGCGTTTGTTATGATCATCTTGCCGGTGACGCCGGAGTCCGGCTGTTCGACCGCTTGACCGCAAAAAAGCTGATTGCCGAAACCGGTGGCGGGCTTGCGCTCACCGCGCGCGGCGAGCAGGCGTTGACCGGGCAGGGCTTTGATCTTGCGACGCTCGCAGCCGGACGGCGACCGCTGTGCCGGTCCTGTCTGGATTGGAGCGAACGGCGCAGCCATCTCGGCGGTGCGCTCGGCGCGGCTTTGCTGCACCATATGTTGCGGTTGAAATGGGCGCGGCAATTGCCGCAGTCGCGTGCCGTCATATTCAGTCCGCGTGGCCGCGCTCAATTTGACGACTTCCTGGCCTGAGGCGATGCGCGTGTGCAGACGTCGCGCGCCATTCAACGAATTGTGTTCGCTGCTATCACGGCTTTGGACTGTGAAATCGGCGGCCGCGCGCGGCCCGACATTAAGTTCAGCAAATTCAAATCGTTGCCGAGATAACCGCCACGATGGAGAGGCGATTTTGATCGTGACATTGGTTTGGTCGCGACGAAAGGCCAGACAAAAAAATGAACGATCAACAAATTTTTGAGCGACGGCGTAACAACGGCGTGCGTCGGCGCGAATAACTCCAGGATGGGCCATTCAGCGTCCATCGGTCATCCCATGGAGGAGTTCAATATGATTCGGAAGCTCATTCTTGCATTGTCGATCGCCGCATTTTCTTCGACCGTGGCATTCGCGCCTGCGGCCTTTGCGGCTGAAAAGGACAAGATGAAGAAGTCCGACACCATGAAAAAGAGCTCGATGAAAAAAGATGCGATGAGCAAAGACAAGATGAGCAAGGACAAGATGAAGAAATAATTCGTCCTTCACGCGTGCCGGGTGCACGCGTTGCGCCCGGCACGCGATTGTCGCGAAATCCTGGCTCTGAAATCGCCGGTCTCGGCTGCGCTACCGCCACGGTGGCTGCGTTTCCGAGCGATCCAGATATTTCGTCCCGACGCGGCTGCGCGCTTACATCGGCTGATGGAGGCAATTGCATCAGCCGGAATTCTAATAGACGGAATGGCGACATGAGTGCTGACACCGTCAATACGGAATCGATAGCGCCGCCTCAGGCCAAGGCAATTCATCCCGCCTGGTTGCGTGCCACGCATTGGATCAATGCCGTCGCGATCATTGTGATGATCATGTCGGGCTGGAAGATCTACGATGCCTCGCCGCTGTTTTCATTCGAATTTCCCAAAGCCATCACCCTGGGCGGCTGGCTCGGTGGCGCGCTGCTCTGGCATTTTGCCGCGATGTGGGTGCTGATCATCAATGGCCTGTTCTATCTGACATTCGGTCTCGTCACCGGCCGGTTCCGGTCCAAGCTGCTTCCGATCCGTCCTGCCGATGTCCTTGCCGATACGCTCGCTGCGCTCAAGGGTAAACTCAGCCATGAGAATCTTGCGGTCTACAATGCGGTTCAGAAGCTGCTCTATCTCGGCGTCATCTTCGCCGGCATCGTCATCGTGCTGTCCGGCCTGTCGATCTGGAAGCCGGTGCAATTTCAGGAATTGACCGCGCTGTTCGGCGGCTATGATGTCGCGCGCTATGTGCACTTCCTGGCCATGGCCGCGATCGTCGGCTTTCTGGTCATCCATATCGTGGTGGCGCTGCTGGTTCCGAAGAGCATCCGCGCCATGATCGTCGGGCGATGAGGTTGAGGCGATGATCAAAAAATCAGAAATGATCACGTCAATGCCCGCCGGATTGTCCGGCAGCGATCGCAAGCTGCTGGTCAAGGATGCGGTCAAGCTGATGCCCGATCCGACCCGGCGGCTGTTTCTGCGCATGGGCGCGAGTGCCGGTGCGCTGGCGCTGCTCACCGGATGCGATCTCGGCAGTCAGGGTGGGGTCGCCGAAAGCACGCTGCGCAAGATTTCCGAATGGAATGACGGCGCGCAGGCGGCATTGTTCAATCCGAACAAGCTCGCGCCGGAATATCCGGAAAGCGCGATCACGCGACCTTTCCCCTTCAATGCCTATTACGACCTGGACGAAGCGCCGACGATCGATGGCGCCGACTATAGGCTTGCCGTCAGCGGCCTGGTCGAAAACAAGAAATCATGGTCCCTGGAAGACCTCTACCAGCTGCCGCAGGTGTCGCAGATCACGCGCCACATCTGCGTCGAGGGCTGGAGCGCGATCGGCTCATGGCAGGGCGCGCGGCTGTCTGAATTTCTCAAGCGGATCGGCGCCGACCTCAACGCCAAATATGTCTGGTTCAAATGCGCCGAGGGCTATACCAACACCATCGACATGCCAACGGCGCTGCACCCGCAGACCCAGATGACATTCAAGTTCGACAACGCAATCCTGCCGCGGGCCTACGGCTATCCGATGAAGATCCGCATGCCGACCAAGCTCGGCTTCAAGCAGCCGAAATATGTCGTGGCGATGGAAGTCACCAACACAGACAAGGGCGGCTATTGGGAGAACCAGGGATACAACTGGTTCTCCGGATTGTGAGCGCCGGACAAAGATGCCGGCGCCGTGCCGGCTAGGATGTCATTTCGTCAGAAAGACATCCTTGCGCGGGAACTTCTCGAACACCGAAGGGTCCTGCCGAAAAGTTGGTCGCCAGGATGTCGACCGGATTGCCCGCGATCCATTGCGACACGTCGATGGTCTGATAGTGGCCGCTGTTGAAGACGATGAGAATGCGCGCCTTGCTGGCCGCCGACGTTTTCGATCGAGTGGCCGAAGCCCTGCGGGATGTAGCCGACATCGCCCGTGTTCAGGACCTCCTGTGCGCCAGCGCCCGTTCGAGCCGAACATCGTCACGCTCAACTGGCCGCTGAGCACGTATTGCCACTCCGCCGCATTGGGATGCCAATGCAGCTCGCGCAGGGCGCCCGGCTCCATTTCCAGCACGACGCCGGTCATGGTCGTTGAAATCGGGAACTGCGAACCGTCGACCCGCCATTCGAGCCCGCCGTTCGAACGCCTCGAACGGCTTCTGCGAATGCATGCGGAATTTGTGGGTGAGTGGCGGCGGCTTCCAGCCCTGCAGCGGCGGCTGGGCGATGTCGGGCGGAATCCTGCCCTTGGCGAAATAGACTTCCTCCTTCGGGAAACTGTCGAAGGTCGAAGCCGGCAAGCCGGAAGTTCTTGGCCAGTAGTTCCTTCGGCGCGTGTCCCAGCCAGTCGGTGATGCTGAAGGTGCCGAACTCCGAAAAGTAGCCGTTGTCGAACACCAGGATGAAGTGGCACGGCTTGTCGCCGAGCGTCTCGATGACGTGGCCATGGCCGCGCGGGAAATACCAGATGTCGCCCGGCTCGAAATCGTTGGTCTCCGAGCAGCCGTGCGGGTCGATCACCGTCGTGCGCACCCGGCCTTCGGTGACAAGGCCCATTCCGCCGCCGTGGCGTGCCAGTGCAGTTCGCGCATCACGCCGGGCTCCATGCGCATCGAGACGCCCGCGATGCCCTTGGAGATCGGCAGCTGGGTGACGGTCGCCTCCTTACCGTAGCTGCCGCCCTGAACGCGGCCCGCGGACTTTTCCAACTCGAACTTGAAGGTCGGCAATTCCTTTCCCGACGTGGCGGGATCGGGAACGTTGTTCTGGAAGCTGTTGTGGCCGCCTTCCGAACTGATGGGGATCATGGATGTAAACACGAAAGCCTCCTTGTGGCGCTGCGGACCTGGTGCCGGGTCCTCGCCGCTGTTCTCCGGAGCGCGTTTGACGGGGGCGCACGCCTGCCAGTTTTAAAACAGCGCTATCGATCGACGGATGCTGTTAAGGTTTGGTTTAAGTCGCAAATTAATTCTGCATGTCCATCATAGCAATGACGCGTGCGGACATTCAGGAATTTCCTCTATCATAGTGGACGTTGCGACGCGATATTTCATCTGAAACGGTGAAATTTTCATTGCAGGACGTGCGCTGCTCCGCGAACGCATCGTCACTTTAAAATCAGACGTGCTTCACGTGACCGTCACACCGCGGGTGCCGGTTCGATCAGGTCGGCATAAACCAGATAGCGCAGCGGTCCGGACGTGACGGCGTCGAACGGCCAGCAGGTTGAGAGCACGACGCGCGTGCCGGCGGCGAGCGGATCGATGCCGGAGGCGTCGTAGCGCACGATGGCCGTACCGGTGACGCGATAGCGGAAGACTTTGCCATCGCCGCGGGTGATGCGGATGTCGTCGCCGACGCGGACATCCTTGAGAAATCGAAAATGGGTGTCGCGGTGGGCGGAATAGACGGCGACGCCCGGTTCGCCGGCATCCGGCGTCTGATCGACATGGCCAGGACCGAAGGCGAGCGCCTGGCCGCTGGCACCATGCAGGACGATCGCCTGCGCGCCGATCCGCGGCACCGCGATGCGCGCCACCGGCCAGGTGTCGGCCCAGCTCCAGGGCTTGACCGGGTGGCCGGTCTTGATGGTCTCGGCGAAGGCGCGGTCGAGGAGAATTTGCGCCAGCATTGCCTTGGCGTGGATCCAGGCGCCCTGGCCGAACAGGACAAGACCCGCGGCGGTCAGAAGCGTGATGCAGACGATCCGGATCATGGCTGTCATCTTTGCTTGAAGAGTGCGCGCGCGGCCGGGGCAGACCGCGCGCGCTGGTGGAGAGGCGGGGGCTCGCCCCTCCAGGCGCGCGATCACATGATCGCGCGCGGTGGCTCCTCGTCTGCGGGCTTACGCCAGGCGCACGCGGCGGCGCGTGAACAGGGCGAGAACCAGGCTCAAGGTCAACAATCCAAGACCGAACATCATCAGCAGTTCGGCATTGGTGGCGGTCTTCGGGAGCCGGACCCGGTTCTGGTACTGATAGGCGAACTGCGCCCGCGGCGCGGCCGGCATGGCGAGCGGCCGGCGTTTGGCGGCCGCACCTTGCGCGACGGCGGCGTCGCGCGCGGCGACCTTGGTCGGCGCCGGGTGCACACCATCGGCGCGCTGCTCGCGTGGCGGCGGCGGCAGGAGCGGGTGGCGTTCGCCGAACACCTTGTCGAACTCCCAGCCGGCCGGCAGGTTGAGCGGCAGTTCGGCGACTTTCAGATGCGCGCCTTCAGGCCGCGACGGCGTCTTGTCGATCGCGACCAGGCTGGTCAGCCTTGTGACCAGATGATGGTCGAGCGCGAGTTTCAGGATGCGGCTGTCGCTTTCCTGCGGTGCGATCTTGCGCAAGGTGCGCGCAAGCTCGGCATCGGTGATCTTGCGGCGCGCCCACACCTTGGAGATGCCGTGGCCTGTGGCGGCCTTGTCGACCGGCAGCGCGATCGACCATGGCCGGCCGCCGATCCGGCCTTTGATCTGAAGGTCGCCCTTCGCCGCGCCGAGCTTTGCCGCTAGCACCAGCACCTCGCCGCGATAGAGATCGGGGATCGGGTCCGGCGTCAGGTCTGCTTCGCCGGCCGACATCTTGGCCGAAAGGCCTGTCACCACCGGATTTTCCAGCTTGTCGAACAGGTCGCGCATGCGCGCCTCGACCTGCGCGGACGAGCCGATATGGGTGAAGGTGCCGCGGCCGAGTTCGGCGGCGCGCGTCATCAGGAAGCTGTTGGGCGCCGAGCCGATGCCCACCATGAAAACCCGCGAGCGGCCGCGGCCGGCGGTGATGGTGTCGAGCAATTGCTGCTCGTTGCCGACGGCGCCGTCGGTGAGGAACACGACCTGCCGGACATGATTGCCATCCGGACTGCCGTGCCGGCGCGGGTATCGTTGAGGGCTGCGCGCATCGCCGGCACCATTTCGGTGCCGCCCTGGGCCTGCAGGGCATCGACGAAGGCCTTTGCCCGCGCGATGTGCTCCGGGTCGGCCGGCACCGTGTCGGAGAACAGCACGTCGTAGGTATTGTCGAAGCGGATGACGTTGAAGCGGTCGGAGGCCTTGAGCCGGCCGAGCGCGTAGGTGAGGCTCGCCTTGGCCTGCACGATCGAGGTGCCGCCCATGGAGCCGGAATTGTCGATCACGAAGATCACCTCGCGCGATGGCGGCTTCTCGGCCGGCGCGACCGCGGGCGGCATGACGAACGCCAGGAGATAATCGTCGGCGCCGACATGCTCGCGGAACAGGCCGACCGACAGGCCTTTGGCCGCCTTCGGCTTCCAGGTCAGTTCGAAGTCGCGGTCGGCCGGGACCGGACCTTCGGCGAGTTTCAGGACGCGATTGGTCTCGTCGATGGTCTCGGCCTTGATGTGTGATGCGCGCTCACGACGTCGCCGAGCGCGAAGCCCGCCTGCAGCCGCACCGTGATCGTGACCGGGTTGGTCGGCGCATGTTCGCGCGGGTCGAGCACGGGCGGGGTAATGCGGTCGCGGTCCGGGACCGGGTCGTTCTGCGCGCCGCCCCAGCCGCTGCCGTCGGGCTTGAGATCGACGCTCTGCACCACCGGGGCCGGATTGTAGCGCGGGGCGACCACCAGCGGCACACGCAGCGAGAACGTGTCGCCGGAGCGGTGCACCGGCTCCTGGTATTCGATCTGCACCAGCACCGTTTCGCCGGGGCCGATGTTGGCGACCGAATTGGTGAAGATGTTCGGCCGTTCCTGTTCGGTCAACGCGGCCTTCTTGCCGTCGCGCTTGGCCTGTTCATAGATCGCGCGGGCTTTCTTGCGCTCCTCGATATCGCCGACGATGATGCGGTCGCCGACCACCATCTTGAGCGTGTCGACCGCGCCGCCCTCGGGCAGCGGGTAGACATAGACCGCCTCGACCCAGTGCGTGGTCGGATTGTGGAACATCTGGGTGACGCGGGCGCGCAGAGTCGGTCCGCTGACGGTGATGTTCACGTCGGTGCCGAGCCGCGGGGCCTCGGCGTAGCTGTCGTCATCGTTCTTCAACAACAGCGAGCCGGAGCGCATGTCGGCCGGCACGACCTTGATGGCACGCTCCGCCGTGGCAGCGCCAGCCTGTGCGGCGCCCGCAAAAAATGCCGCAATCGCCAGTAGGAATACCGTCAGGATATTGACGATGTGCGCCGCCTTCCGCAGGCGGCCGGTCTTGCCGGTTCTTGTCCGATGTCCCGGCTGGAATTTTCCGGATGCGTGGATTGCTGGTAGTAGGATCATTGCCGTCGCTCCCAAGATGCCCATCCGCCCTGTTCGTTTGTGTGCGTGAGCGCGGGTTTTCGCGAGCGTGATGATCGGGAATGTTTGGCAATCGCCTGCTAGAATGCGCCGGGGGGCGGCGGAGCTGTGCGGTTCGGTGTGGATTTGTCCGGGTGGATGACGACTGACGGGGAGTCCGATGCTGGTGTCCGAGAAGCAACTCACGGCCGAGCAGAGCCGGCGGGTCGCCACCCTGGTGCGCGAGGAATTGGCGCGGCGGCGGATCTCGCGCCAACAACTGGCCGATGAGGCCAGGATCAGCATCTCCACCCTGGAAAAGGCGCTGGGCGGTCGGCGGCCGTTCACGCTCGCCACCACTGTCCGGCTGGAGGAGGCGCTTGGGGTCTCGCTGCGCCAGGGTCCCGGCAACGGCAACGGCGACCGCAACGGCCAAGATGCCGGTGCCGCGCCGGCCGGCGCCGACGTCGCGCCGGATGAACTCGGCTCGTATGCGCGGCGGGCGGTGACCTGGCTGGAGGGGCCCTATCTGACCCTGCGGCCGTCCTTCGGCGATCCGGATGCGATCTACGCCTATCTGACCGAGATCGCCTGGGACGACGGTGTATCGGGGCTGGCGTTCCGGGAAATGGAGCGGGCCGACGCCGCGTTCACGCAATATGGCGAGGTCTCGATCCCGAACCAGTCCGGCCACATCTATCTGGTGACCAACCGGCACGGCCAGTACCGGCTGATCATCGTGGCGCGGCCGACCATCGCCGGCGAGATGCACGGTATCCTGACCACGCTGCTCGCCGGGCGGGGCTCGCAATTGACGCCGATCGCGGCGACGATCGCCTTCGTGCCGCTGCGCGCGGTCGCCGATCCCGCTTTCGGGCGGATTTCGGCGGGCCACCCGCGCTACGGCGACTACCAGGCCATCATCCAGCGCACCATCGACGAGCCGTTCGCGCTGTTCCTGCCGCGCTAACCCACGCCTTGCCAAGGCCAGGCTTGCCGGTTAGCAATCCGCCCGCGAGACCGTCATGCGCGGGCTCGCAGCCAACTTCAGGCAGGCTGCGTAAACTTGCCTGCCCGCGTATCCATCCCTTCAAAATGATGGATTGCCGGGTCGAGCCCGGCAATGACAAGTGTGATTTTCAACGCGGCCGACAAGGCTCGCGAGACCGACGAGGCAACGTCCGATGCAGCAATCCTTGGCGACCATGAAACTGCTCCTGCTCCCCGGCGACGGCATCGGTGTCGAAGTCATGGCCGAGGTGTGGAAACTGATCGACTGGATGAACGCCCATGGCATGGGCACGTTCGAGGTCGAAGAGGCGCTGGTCGGCGGGGCCTGCTACGACGCCCATGGGGTCGCGATCACCGAGGAGACGATGGCAAAGGCCCACGCGGCCGACGCCGTGATCTTCGGCGCGGTCGGCGGGCCGAAATGGGACAGCGTGCCCTATGACGCGCGGCCGGAGGCCGGTCTGCTGCGGCTACGCAAGGAGCTTGCGCTCTACGCCAACCTGCGCCCGGCGGTAACCTATCCGGCGCTGGCCGATGCCTCCTCGCTCAAGCGCGAGCTGGTCGAGGGGCTCGACATCATGATCCTGCGCGAACTGACCGGGGGGGTCTATTTCGGCGAGCCGAAGACCATTACCGATCTCGGCAACGGCCAGAAGCGCGCCATCGATACCCAGGTTTATGACAGCTACGAGATCGAGCGCATCTCGCGCGTCGCCTTCGAGCTTGCGCGCAAGCGGCGCAACAAGGTGACGTCGATGGAAAAGCGCAACGTCATGAAGACCGGCGTGCTGTGGAACGAGGTCGTCACGCAACTGCACAACCGCGAATTCAAGGACGTGCAGCTTGAGCACATGCTGGCGGATGCCGGCGGCATGCAACTGGTGCGCAATCCCAAGCAGTTCGACGTCATCGTCACCGATAATTTGTTCGGCGACATGCTTTCCGACGTCGCGGCGATGCTGACCGGCTCGCTCGGCATGCTGGCGTCCGCCTCGCTCGGCGAAGCCGATCCCAAGACCGGCCGGCGCAAGGCGATGTATGAGCCGGTGCACGGTTCCGCGCCAGACATCGCCGGACAGGGCAAGGCCAATCCGATCGCGATGATCGCTTCATTCGGCATGGCGCTGCGCTATTCCTTCGACATGGGCCGCGAGGCCGACATGGTCGAAGAGGCCATCGCCAACGCGCTTGCCAAGGGTCTGCGTACCGCCGACATCATGTCGGAAGGCTGCAAGCTCGTCGGCACCACTGCGATGTGCGACGCCATCATTGCCGAGTTCGAGGCTCTGGCGGGCAAGTAGGCGCGTACTGCGCCGGTTCGGGATTGAATCGGCTGCGGAATGAATGCGGCTGCGCCCTGTCTTGTTGCCAGCAGTCTGGGTGTCAGCAATGCCGAAGCGTGCATTGTTGCGCCCTCTCCCCCTGCGTTAGAGGTGAGAAACGCAAGCCGGCAATTCGTTCGAAGTCATTGCGAAACGGCGCGCATCTGCCAATTCGATTCGGTTCCGCAACCATCGCCGACCTTGTTATAGTCCCTCCAAAGCAGGGAGGACGCCATGTGGCTGCGCAATTGCTGGCAGGTCATCGCCTTTGCCGATGAGATCGGATCAAAGCCGCTCGCGCGCACGGTGATCGGCGAGGCCGTCGTGCTGTTCCGCACCGGATCGGGCCAGGCGGTCGCGCTGGAGGACCGCTGTCCCCATCGCTTCGCGCCGTTATCGCTCGGCCGCGTGGTCGGCGAGACGATCCAGTGCGGCTATCACGGCATGCGCTTCGAAGCGGACGGAAACTGCGTGCGCGTGCCGGGCCAGGACGAGATCCCGGCGCTTGCCTGCGTTCAGACCTATCCGCTGGTCGAGCGCCATCGCTTCGCCTGGATCTGGATGGGCGATGCCTCGCGCGCCGATCTCGACCAGATCCCTGATTTCCATTGGGTAGACGATCCGGAATGGGCGGTGTCGGACGGCTATCACCGCTACGAGGCAAACTACCAGCTGCTCAACGACAATCTCCTGGACCTGTCGCACGAGAGCTTCGTTCACGAGGAGACGATCGGCAACGATGCGGTCGCCGACTCTCCGGTTACGGTCAAGCGTGACGGCGATGTGGTGCGGGTCCACCGCGACATGCTCAACATCGAGGCGCCGCCGTTCTACAAAAAGACGACGGGGTTCACCGGCCGCATCGACCGCTGGCACACAACGAATTTCTTTGCGCCCGGCTTCCACATCATCGAGAACGGCTCGATGCCGGCCGGATCGCCGGACCGCTCAAAGGCGCTGGAGCGCAAGGTACTCAACCTGATCACGCCGGAGACGACGACCTCGTCGCATTATTTTTGGGCGGTGGTGCGCCAGTTCCGGCGCGACGACCAGGAACTGACCGAATATATCCGCGACGGTATCCGCCGCACCTTCGATCAGGACAAGGATGTTCTCGAAGCGCAGCAGCGGATCATCGGCCCCGATCCGGACAGCGTGAATTTTCCCGTCGCAATCCGGGTCGACGCCGGGCCGATCCAGGGCCGCAAGCTGGTGGAAGCGGCGATCAGGCGTGAGCAGGCCGAGGGCGCGGCATCAGCGGCGGCGGAGTAAAGCGATGTGCGCTCTTGAGCAGGCGAAGGAAAATGTCATGAGGGACGTATGTCCATTGTCCCCAATTACGGTCATAGTCCGCGAAGGCGGACGATCCAGTACGCCGTGCAATCAAAATGAAGCGCGGCGTTCATAGTGGAAAGCGCTGTGATTACTGGATTCCCCGCCTTCGCGGGGAATGACAATCGAATTGGGCAGACGCCCAACACCGCGCGGTGATTGCGGGATTTAAGCGCTGGAAATAACCATCAATATTTCGGCTCGCCGGGGATATCCCACGGGTTGTTGAGCGGATTGCGCCAGAAGTTCCGGCCGGGCCCCAGCACGTCGAGCGCATTGTAGCCGGGCGGATAAACGTAATCGTTGAACTTGCGCTCGCCCGGCAGGACATCGGTGCCGGCATCGAGGTAGGAGCGCTTGCGGACCGTGATGCGCGAACGGGCGCGAGCCTTGGATCGCTCGGAATTGGTCGCGCCGCTCTGGGCCTCGGCGCGGGGCGGATCCGCGAGGAAGGCGCCCCCGGAGATCAGCGCGGCGGCGGCGACGGTGACAAACACCCGGAAATTCATGGCTTCCTCGCGATTTACAATGGTTAATGCATTTTAGCGGTCTCGGGACCGCCCCGACAAGCAAACCTTTGGGCCGGCGCGCAGATTTGCCGGGACTGCGGTATCCGGGCGACAGGTTTTGCGGCTGTCCGCCACAATCGTCCTTTTCGGCGCCGCCGGTCCCTGCCGTCCCGTCATGTTGCAGCGCAGATTGAGTTTGCCCGGTCCTGCGATTAGCGTGCGGCCGATCGCCCGAACCGAATTGTCCCGATTGACATGGGATGGTGCGGCCGGTGCGGCCAGTCGGGGTCATTCCGGACCCCGCGGTCGAAGCGGTCTGGTCATCATGAACGCGAACCGTAAAGGAGCCGTTCATATTGGGCCGGGGCGAAGGGTTGCGTGATGACCGCCGCGCGCCGGGCGCGGAGGCGGCTCACGAGGGGGCGCCGCGGCGGTTCTTCGCCGCGGTGCTCGTCCCCAGCCGACCCGCAGCAATATTTTTTTGCCGGCGGGCTCGGCAGTTGCGGCGTCGCCGGTTCGGGCGGATATTTCCTGCCGTTACAACAATCGGTCCGGAACAATGGGTTTTGGGAGGATATCCGTGGCGCGCGGGCGGCATGCGGACCTGCCGGGGCTGTTACCCCGTCTGGTCGCGTTTGCGCGCACGCTGCTGGGCGACGCTGAGGCCGCCCGCGATCTCGTTCAGGAGGCCACGACGCGCGCGCTGGCGGCGCGGCGGGTGCCGGGCGACCCGGCGGCCTACCGGGCCTGGATGTTTCAGATCGTGCGCAACGCCGCCTTCGACGAATTGCGGCGCCGGCGCGTGCGGCAACCGGCCGAGCCGCTGGCAGTCGATCTGTGGCATTTCGACGATGCCTGGATTGCCAAGATCACGGTCGAGCAGGGGTTGGGCGCGTTGCCGGCCGACCATCGCGACATCATTGCCTTGATCGACATTGCCGGTTTCAGCTACGCGGAAGTGGCCGCGATGCTCGATGTCCCGGCAGGAACCGTCATGAGCCGGGTCAGCCGGGCGCGGGCGGCGCTGCTGGCTGCGATCGAATCGAGCACCGTGCGGCCGATGAAGTCGAGCCATGGACACTGACACCAGACGGAACGAGGACCTGTTGCGGCTGAACGCGCTCGTCGATGGCGAGTTGGCGCCGGACGAACATGCCGCGCTCGCCGCGCGGATCGCAGCCGACCGCGATTCTGCCCGCGCCTACACCACGCTTGCCCGGCTGAAAGCTGCGGTGATCGAAAGCACGGTGCCAAACCCCTCCGTCATGCCGGAACTGTCGGTCGAGCACCCGCGGCGCTTTTCCGGCGCCATCGCCGCGTCGCTGACCGTGATCGCGCTGGGCGCGGCGGCGGTCCTGGTTTTTCTGACCGAAGAGCGGTGGGGCGACCGGCCGTCGGCGCCGGCGACGGCGCAACAGGCGGCAATTGAGACGACAAATGATGCGGCGCACGAGACTGCGCATGACACGGCGATCCGGCTTGCCGCGCTGCCTTCGCAGCCGACCCTTCCCGATCTGACGGTCACCGGCATCGTGCTGGCGGATGTGACGGCCGGGCCGCAAGGCGGGGTCCGGGCGCTGAGCGCGACCTATCGCGGCCCGCATGGCTGCCGGATCGACCTGCGCGTCCATCCCGCTGGGGCCGCCGTGCCGGCGCTAGCCGGCACCAGCCGCCACCGCTGGACGGTCGGCCAACTCGCTTATGAGTTGGTCGCCCACGGCATGCCCGACTGGCGCTTTGCCATCATTGCCGATCTGGCCGAGCACCAGACCCGCAACGGGAGCGATCCTGTTCCTGACCAGCGCCGTTTTGCCGAAGCCCGCAACGGCGCGCCGCCCTGTCAGGGGTAAAGGGTCGGCGGCGCATAAAAGGACGTGCTCGATAAGGTCGGCTTGAAGCCGGACGCGATCGAGATCGTGTTCAACGGCGCCGACAAGGGTCCGGTCTGGAAGGCGATCGAGGAGAACACCTTGATCGCCCACGAGATGAACGGCGCGCCGCTGCCGCATTTCAACGGCTATCCGGCGCGGTTGGTGCTGCCGGGCTGGACCGGCACCTACTGGATGAAGCACCTGATCATGATCGAAGCCGTTACCAAGCCCTATGCCAATTTCTGGATGAAGGCGGCCTACCGTATCCCGCTCGGCGAGGATCTCGGCCGCTATGCGTTCCGGCCCTGGACCTTCGGCATGCGCGCGCGGCGCGGCAAGCACACGATCATGGCGCGCGCCACCAATGCGATCGGGCAGAGCCAGACCACAACGCTCATCCTAAATCCAGCCGGCTACCACCACAACGTGGTGCAGACCGTCACGTTCAACGCGGCGTAAGGGAGCAGATCATGCCAGTCATTTCATTTGCTTCATTTGCCGTCTGCGCCGCCCTCGCCGCGCGGTTTGCGTCGCCTGCAAGGTCTCTCTCTCCCTTCCCTTCGGGTAACGTGACCTGCCTCCTCCGCGCCCTGGAGGAGGGAGTGGCTGCGGCATTTTCCCTTGAAGAGCATGCGCCTGGCCATGGCATCGTCATCCGTCCGGCGTTGTCATCACGCGCGTTCTCGCATAGAGCATTCGCAGGCGACGCGGGACCCGGTTCGCCGTCCGGACATGCGACCAGTCAATTCTGCGACCAGTCAATTCAATGACATCGAGCGGTTTCGGGATTCCCCTTCGCTTGAAAGCGCTCTAGAAGCGCTGGCAGATGGGCTTGTCCGCGCCGCCGGGCCCCGCCGCGATGCAGCGCCATTATTTTTGGAGATTACACAATGGGTTACAAGATCGCCGTGGTCGGTGCCACCGGCAATGTGGGCCGCGAGATGTTCGCGATCCTGGCCGAGCGCAGGTTTCCCGCCGACGAGGTGGTCGCGCTGGCCTCACGCCGCAGCATGGGCGTGGAAGTCTCCTATGGCGACGCCACGCTCAAGGTCAAAGCCCTCGACCATTACGACTTCTCCGATGTCGACATCTGCCTGATGTCGGTGGGCGGGGAGGTCTCAAAGGAATGGTCGCCGAAGATCGCGGCACAGGGCGCGGTGGTGATCGATAATTCCTCGGCGTGGCGCTACGATTCCGACGTGCCGCTGATCGTGCCGGAGGTGAACGCAGACGCCCTTTCCGGCTTCCGCAAGAAGGGCATCATCGCCAATCCGAACTGCTCGACCGCGCAGCTCGTGGTCGCGCTCAAGCCGCTGCACGATCTTGCCACCATCACGCGGGTGGTGGTCGCGACCTATCAGTCGGTGTCGGGCGCTGGCAAGGACGCGATGGACGAACTGTTTTCGCAGACCAAGGCGGTGTTCACGGTCGGCGACATCGTGACCAAGAAGTTCCCCAAGCGGATCGCGTTTAATCTGATCCCGCAGATCGATGTCTTCATGGAGGACGGCTACACCAAGGAAGAATGGAAGATGATGGCCGAGACCAAGAAGATTCTCGACCCCAAGATCAAGCTCACTGCGACCTGCGTGCGGGTGCCGGTGTTCATCAGCCATTCCGAAGCGGTCAATGTCGAATTTGCAAAGCCGATCAGCGTCGAGGAGGCGCATGAGGCGTTGCGCCGCGCGCCGGGCTGCATGGTGATCGATAAGCACGAGCCGGGCGGCTACATCACGCCCTACGAAGCAGCCGGCGAGGACGCGACCTACATCAGCCGCGTGCGCGAGGATGCGACCGTGGAGAACGGCCTGTCGATGTGGATCGTCTCCGACAATCTGCGCAAGGGCGCCGCGCTCAACACCATCCAGATCGCCGAATGCCTGATCAACCGCAAGCTGATCGAGGCCAAGAAGAAGGCGGCGTGAGGTATTGCGGCCTGTGTTTGTGCGAACATTGGTCTGTCCGTCACCCTGAGGCGCGAGCGAAGCGAGCCACCACAAGTCGACTTTCGTCGACTTGTGAATACATGATCCAATATCAGGCAAGCCCGCTATTGTTGGGCGACGGACCGGGCTCGTCATCCTTCGAGGGCCGCTTTGCGGCCACCTCAGGATGACGGCTTTCAGTTCAGAACCGCCATTGCGTCCCGGCTGGATCGATTCCATTGTGCGGGCGAGAGCGCCGCGCCCGGCCGATAACGCCAAACCGCGCGCGAACGACATGAACTGACCGGCTCCGGTCCCAAGACCCCCAAGGAGACCCCATCATGCTCGAACGGACCAAACAGCCGTTCCGCGAGTTGGCCGAAATCACCATGAAGACGGACACGCGCGACATCCTCGCGCACGCCACCAAGCAGGCGGAGAGCCTTCGAAGATTATTTCCTGGTCGACATCGACGCCCATGTCACCGAGACGATGTTCTGGAACGAGATCATCGAGAGCATCGACAATGAGGTGGTCCGCCACATGGGCGGAGAATATTTCCGCGCGGCCCGGCACCGGCACCGCGCTGCTCAATGCCGTGCCCGGAACGCTCTACCAGCATGCCTATGGCCGCATCCCGCATCAGCAGGCGTTGATGGAGCCGGTCTCCAAGGCGGATGGCTGCCACCATTTCACGGAACTGGCGCGGCGCTCGATGGACGCGATGGGGCTCGATTATCAGATCATGTTTCCGACCCCGATGCTGACCCTCGGCATGCATCCGCAGGACGACATCGAGGTCTGCCGTCGGTGCCGCCTATAACCGCTGGATGGTCGAGCGCATCCTGCCCGAGGACGACCGGCTCAAGGGCCTGATCTATCTGCCGTTCAACACACCGGAAGCCTGCGTCGAACTGGTCGAGGGATACGCCAACGTCGACAGCGTGATCGGCTTCACGATCGTGCTCCACCCGCAACAAGCCGGTGCATCACAACCACTACATGCGGCTCTATGCGATGATCGAGGAGATCGGCAAGCCGCTCGCCTTCCATTCCGGGTTTCACTGGGGCGATCCGTCGTTCCTGCAGCTCAACCGCTTCATCTCGATGCATGCGATCTCGTTCGTGCACTGGTCGCCTGATCCACATGACGAACTGGATCATCAACGGGTTGCCGGAACGGTTCCCGAAACTGAAACTGGTGTGGGTCGAGAGCGGGCTCGCCTGGATCCCGTTCCTGATGCAGCGGCTCGATCACGAATATCAGATGCGCTCCTGCGAGGCGCCGATGCTCAAGCGGCTGCCGAGCGAGTACATGAGCGAGATGTATTACACATCGCAGCCGCTGGAGAAGACCAACATGAAACTGCTGCAGGCGACGATGGAATCGTTCAACGCCGAGACGCAGCTGCTTTATGCCTCCGACTGGCCGCACTGGGATTTCGATGCGCCAAGCTCGATCACGACGCTGCCGTTCCTGAGCGACCAGGCCAAGCGCAACATCCTCGGGCTCAATGCCGCGCGCATCTTCAACCTGGAAGTCACGCGCAAGCGGCCGGCGGCCAAGGATGTGCTGGCGTCACGGCCGGGCGTGTCGTGAGCGCGGCCGCGATGGCTTCCGCCCCGCAACCGCACGAGACCGTGGCGCCGGGCGCGGACGATTTCGTCGCGCGGCCGAGCGGGCGCTCGCGTCCGGCGAACTGGATGCCGTGTCCGACGCCGAGCTCGCGCGTGTCCTGACCGCCGCGATGCGGCTCTATGCCGCCAAGACCGAGAGCGACAATCCGCCGTCCGCGCCGATCGAGCCGGAGAAGGTCACGCCGACCGACGTGGTGGTGACGGTGAGTGACATGATCCGCGCGGCCGGGCTCAATCTGTGGGACGTATCGATGTGGTTCCGGCGCGGGACGCGTGATTAAGATTTGTTTGATGGCTCGAGGAAACGACATGGCTGAGGTGAATATCGGTGCGGCGTCCGGCTTCAACGACCCCGGCCGCAAGGTGATCGCGGTCGGGAGCGCCGAAATCGGCGTGTTCAAGATCGGCGGCGAGTTCCGCGCCTATCACAATCATTGTCCGCACATGGGTGGGCCGGCTTGTCAGGGCAAAATGATGCCGAAGGTCGAGGAAGACATCGCGCCCGACCAGACCAGCCGCGGCATGTCTGTTCTCCAAGGAACGCATCAACATCGTGTGCCCGTGGCATGGCTTCGAATTCGACATTCGCACCGGGCGCCATGCCGGCAACGACCGCATGCGGCTGCGGCCGGTCGCGGTACGGGTGTCCGACGACGGTGATGTGATCGTCAGCGTGCCGGAGCGGTGAGGGGCACCTAGAGCGCGATTCAGTCAGCTTGAATTGCGGTGACGATCTAACATCTTGGTTTGCCGTATGATCCCCCGGGTCAAACGCGGGGGCAGGCTTGTCGGAAAAGTCTGCAACTTTTCTGGATCATTCTCTAAGAATTGCTGATGCGGCATTGCGCATTGCTGAATCTTGATGCGCGGAAAACTTCACAATCGCAATTTCGATGACCGTAATTGCCCCCCCCCACCCCCACCCCCAACCCCTCCCCACCACGCGCTTTGCGCGCGGGAGGAGGGGAGCGACAACAAACACTGTCGTGACACTGAGAACCACGGTTCTACGCCCAGATCGCCATCGGCAGGCCGTATTCGTCGCGTGGCGGCAGGTCGGGGAACGGCCGGGCCAAACCAGCAAACAACCGGCGCGCGACCGCGGCGCAGGCGAAGGCATCAATCAGATCATCGGCGCCGGCGCCTTTCGGCGGGGCGGCATTGACCGCTTCAGCCGGGAGGCCGGCTGAGACCAACAATTCGCGTCGCAAGGCAAGGCCCGGCGGATAGGGGCGCGATTTCACCTTCTTCGGCAGATCCAACGCGCGCTCGCCATTGAGTTGCCAGAACGCGACTTCGGGGTGGGCTTCGAACACGCGGCCCGCCAGCGACGGTTCGGCGCGCAACGTGGCGTCGAGTTCGCGAATCTCGGGAAAGATCATGAACGCCTGGATCGCGACGCCGCGCGGCGGCTCCGAATTCGCCCGGGCGATTGCGCAGGCGCGGCGATGCGCGGCGATGATCGCGGCCAACCCGGACAGCGGGCTGGTTTCGGCATAGACCGCCGCGCGCGCGGGCACCGAGAACACCGAGGATTGCCGCGCGCCCAACAGCGGCCGCACCGCCCGTTCCGGCGCCCGGCCGCCTGGGCCGGCGCGTCCCGGCAAGCCGATCGGCATGTCGATCGCGAGGATCGCCGGCCGCTCCGGTGCCGCCAGAATCTCCCGCACATGCGGCACAATCCGCACCGCGACCGCGCCGGTCGCGGGTCTTACGAAAGCGACAACCCAGCCGGCGGGGCAACCATCGGCACCGGCGAGCCATGCATCGGTTGACGTCGTGTTCATCGCCCGCACGCTGGCACGGCGTTTGCGTCACGGCTAGAGTATACAAAGTTCATCATCGCAAGCCCGGTATAAGATCATGCCTATCCGCCCACGCCGTTCCGTCCTCTACATGCCGGGATCGAATGCCCGGGCGCTGGAAAAGGCGCGCACGCTTCCGGTCGATACCGTCATTCTCGATCTGGAAGATTCGGTCGCGCCGGAAGCCAAGGACGCCGCGCGTGAGCAGGTCGCCGAGGCGGTCGCGGCCGGCGGCTTCGGCGCGCGCGAAGTGGTGGTGCGGGTCAACGGGCTCGATACCGACTGGTGGTTGGATGATCTCGGCGCGATCTGCCAGGCCGGACCGAACGCGATCCTGGTGCCCAAAGTGTCGACCTCCGGCGATCTGGAAGACGCCGCCGAGGATCTCATGGGCATCGGCGCCGACCCGGCGATCGAAGTCTGGGCGATGATGGAGACGCCGCTTGCCATGCTGAACGCAGGCGCGATCGCGGCGGCGGCGCAGGATGCGGAGACCCGCCTGGCCTGCCTGGTGATGGGCACCAACGATCTCGCCAAGGAGACGCGGGCCCGCCTAGTGCCGGGCCGGGCGCCGATGCTGCCCTGGCTGATGACCTGCGTGGCGGCGGCACGCTGTTACGACCTCGATATCATCGACGGCGTCTACAACGATCTCAACAATGCCGACGGCTTCGCAGCGGAATGCGCGCAAGCGCGCGACCTCGGCTTCGACGGCAAGACCTTGATCCACCCCAACCAGATCGCCGCCTGCAACACCGCGTTCTCGCCGAGCGCGGCGGAGGTGGAGGAGGCGCGCAAGATGATCGCGGCGTTCGAGCAGCCGGAAAATGCCGACAAGGGCGTCGTCGTCATCGACGGCCGCATGGTCGAGCGCCTGCATGCCGAGATGGCGCTGCGCACGGTGGCGATCGCCGAGGCGATCGCCGCGCGCGGCGACTGACGCTCAATCAGATCACGGACCGTTTGGCCGCGGTGTCGCGCCTCACCGCTTCGGAATATTGGCGTCGGCGACGACCTTCTTCCACTTGGCGATTTCGCTGGCGACGAAGGCGCTCATCTCCTCGGGAGAACTTGCCTTGACGTCGACGCCGATCTTGCCGAGCTTTGCCTTGGTCTCCGGCCGGGCCAGCACGACCCGCAATTCGCTGTTGAGCCGTTCCACGATCGGCTGCGGCACGCCCTTGACCGTCGCCATGCCGAGCCAGGTGCGCACGTCATAGCCGGGTACGGCGGCCGCGATCGGTGGGATCGAGGGCTCGCTCCACCATGGCGTCGGGCTGGTCACGCCCAGCGCGCGAACGTTTCCAGCGGCAATCTGCGGACCGGCGACGGTGATGGAATCGACCAGTACGTCGATCTGGCCGCCGAGCAGGGCGGTCATCGGCGCGCTGCCGCCCTTGAACGGGATGTGCACCATCTTGATGCCGGCCATGGCGCACAGCAGTTCGCCGGCGAGATGCTGGGTCGAACCGATGCCGACGGACGAAAAGTTCAGCTTGCCCGGCGAGGCCTTGGCGGTCGCGATCAGGTCGGCCATCGACTTGATCTTGCTGTCGCCCTTTACCGCCACCACGAAGGCGAGATAGCCGTAGATCGACAGCATCTGAAAATCATTGACCGGATCGAACGGTAGCTTCTTGTACAGCGCGCCGGACACCGCGTGTCCGCCGGTCAGGGTAATGAGCGAATAGCCGTCGGGCGCCGACTTGACGAGACGGGCGGAGGCAATGTTGCCGCCGGCGCCGGGCCGCGGCTCCACGACGACCGGCTGGCCGAGCCGTGCCGACAGGCCGTCCGCGATGATGCGCGAAATGACATCGCCATTGCCGCCGGCGCCGAAGCCGTGGGTCAGTTGCAGCGGATGGCTCGGATATTTATCCGGCGTCTGTGCCGAAGCATGGCGGATGGCGGGAAGGCCGACCAGGGCGGACAGGCCCAGCGTGCAGGCCGAGCGGCGGGACAGGGTCATGGGGGTTTCCTCCGGTGCGGCGCTGCTGCGCCGTTTTTTGGTTGGTCGTGCGATATCGTCGGCGCCTGTTTAAGCGCGACACAAGGCGGCGAGGCAAGCCCATGTCGCGCATGCCGCACCTGCGACACGGTCGCGGCTTATCACGAAGACACGCGTCAGAGCCCGGCCGATAATAAGGGGTCCGATTAGGACGTGCTCATGGCGAGCACGATCTTGCCGCGGGCGTGGCCCGTCATGACGTGCTCATAGGCCTTGACCGCATCCGACAATGGAAACACTTCGCTCACCGGCGGCTTGAGCACGCCGCTGTCGACCAGCGCGGTGATCTCGTCGAGCAGGTTCGCGGCGTAGCTGACGGGGGCCGGCTTGACGGTCACGTCCGCGCGCGGCGGCGGCTGCGTCATCGGCGGGACGGAAATGTGCACGATGGCGCCACCCGGTTTAAGGACGTCGAACGAGCGGTAGCGCACGTCGCCGCCCATCAGGTCGAACACCAGGTCGTAGCCGGAAATCTTCTCGGCGAAATCGTCGCTGCGATAATCGATGACCAGATCTGCGCCGAGCGAACGCACGAAATCGAGATTGTGTTTGCTGGCGGTGGTCGCGACGGTGGCGCCGCGATGCTTGGCGAGTTGGATCGCGAACGAGCCGACCCCGCCGGCGCCGGCGTGGATCAGCACCTTGTCGCCCGGTTTCACCTGCCCGACGGTGACGATGCCGGCATAGGCCGACAGCGCGGCGATCGGCAGCGCCGCGGATTCGATAAAGTTCACGCTCAGAGGCTTGCGCGCGACGGTGCCGGTATCGATCGCGACCTTTTCGGCATGCGTGCCCCAGCGGGTCTGGTCGCCGGCGCCATAGACTTCGTCGCCGATCTTGAACTCCGTCACCGCGCCGCCGAGCTGTTCGACCACGCCCGCGCAATCGCGGCCGAGCACGTGCGGAAACGCAAGCTCCATGCGCCCGCGCGCGTAACCCTGCGCGATCTTGGTGTCGACCGGATTGACGCTGGCGGCGCGCACCGCGATGAGCACGTCGCGCGGCCGCAAGTCCGGCACCGCCACGTCCGCGATCTTGAGCGAGGCGAGTCCGTCGTAGCCGTTGAGAGTGAGCGCCTTCATTGCGCGAGCCTGCGGATCAAACCGTTGAGGATGCGGGCGGCCTCAGAGCCAGGGCCGCTCCTGCTTGATCTTGGTCTCGTGGGTGTTGATGTGCTCGTGCTTCTGCATCGTCAGGCCGACATCGTCGAGGCCGTTGAGCAGGCAATGCTTGCGGTGCGGATCGATGTCGAACTTGATGACGCCGCCATCGGGCCGGCGGATTTCCTGGCTTTCAAGATCAATGGTGAGCGTGGCGTTGGCGCCGCGCTCGGCGTCCTGCATCAACTCTTCCAGTTCCTGCGGTTTGACCCGGATCGGCAGAATGCCGTTCTTGAAGCTGTTGTTGTAGAAGATGTCGCCGAACGAGGTCGAGATCACGCAGCGGATGCCGAAATCCATCAGCGCCCAGGGCGCGTGCTCGCGACTGGAGCCGCAGCCGAAATTGTCGCCGGCAACCAGGATCTTGGCATTGCGATAGGCCGGCTTGTTGATCACGAAATCCGGGTTCTCGCTGCCGTCGTCGTTGAAGCGGCGTTCCGAGAACAGGCCGCTGCCCAGCCCGGTGCGCTTGATGGTCTTGAGGTACTGTTTCGGGATGATCATGTCGGTGTCGACATTGATGACCCGCAGCGGCGCCGCGACGCCTTCGAGCACGGTGAACTTGTCCATATCTTTCTCCCTCAGTCCTGGTCATGGCGGCTCGGCGAACGCCGGTCAAGTCCCGGATGCGACGGAGGCCTTGCGCTCGAAATGCGAATGGTGGACCGCCTCGCAAACCGTGATGTCGTATTCGGTATAGTATTTCTCCCGGCCGAGGCGCTGGGCCGCCACATGCTCCGGGTGGGTCCGCCAGGCGCGCTGGGCGTCCTCATTTTCGAACTGCACGATGGTGACGCGCTCGCCGTCTTCCGCCCAGAAGCCCTTGTGGCCGATATAGCCCGGCATTTTTTCCGCCAGTTCGCGCATCCGCGCAACCAGCGCGAGGTATTCCTGTTCCAGGCCGGGCGTCAGCCGGGAACGGAACACGGTTATGATCATCGGGGCCTCCTGATCTTTACTGAGGGGGGCGCAGGTCGCGGACCGGAATCACGCCTGCTTCTCGTTCTTCGGCACGGTGTCGAGGTGGGTCACCCAGTCCCGCGCCGAGCGGAACCAGTTCTGCCGCTTGGGCATGAGTTGGTCGCGCTGGCTCAGGATGCCGACCCGCACCATGTAGGCGGCCTGGCGGCCCTCGCCGGGGCTGGTGGAATAGAGCGGCGTGCCGCAGTTCGGGCAGAACCCCTGGGAACGCGGATTGCCGCTGTCGGCCGTGGTCTTGAGAAAGGTCGCCGGATCGCCGGTCATCTTGAACGTGTCGCCCTTGACCGGAACCGAGACGCGGAAGGCCGAGCCGCCGCCGGTCTGGCAATCGGTGCAATGGCACACGGTGACCATATCTTCGTTGGCCTCGCCCTCGATCCTGATTTTGCCGCACTGGCAGGCGCCGTCGACTTTCATGGTTATCGCTCCCTAATCCGCGGAATTCTCGATCGCTTCCATGTCCTCGTCGGACAGGCCGAAATGGTGGCCGATCTCGTGGATCAGCACATGGGTGATGATGTCGCCGAGCGAATCCTCATGCTCGGCCCAATAGTCCAGGATCGGCCGGCGATAAAGCCAGATCATGTTCGGCATCTGCATCGGCGCGCTCTCGGAGCGGAACGGCAGGCCGACGCCCTGGAACAGGCCGAGCAGCTGGAACGGGTCCTCGATCTTCATGTGGTCGAGCACCTCGTCGGTGGCGAAATCCTCGACCCGGATGACGAGATCGCCGCACAGCGCGCGGAATTCCGCCGGCAGGCGGCGGAACGCCTCGGTGGCAATGCCATCCATCTCGGCCAGCGACGGCGCCCGCGCCGGCTGCCACAGCGGGCGGGTGCCGGTGGCGGTGGCGGTTTTCAGCGGGATCGAGGGCACGCGGTTTTTCATGGCGGGGGTTTCGGTTCGGCTCTGTCGCGCAGAACATAGGGATAGACGGGCCGCGGTCAAAGCGGCGGGTTCCCGGCCAAGGCGCACGAATCCGAGGCCGGGGGGAATTGACGAGGGCGGCGCGATGGGTGACCGTTGCCGTCACGGGGAAGGGGAGTGGATCATGGGGCTGATCCGAACGCTGATGGTGATGACTTTTGCCGGTGCGGCCGGCCTGGTCGCGGCGCCGGGCACGTCGCCCAGCACCTGGGCGGGCGAACGCGCGTCCGGGCCCGATGGGCTTGCCGCGCGGGCCACGGAGTTTTCCGCGCAGCAGCGGGTGCAGGAGACGCAGCCGCCGCGCCAGCGGTCACGCACCCGGGTGCGCATTACCCGGCCGCGCCCGCTCGGCCCCAACGCCTACCGCGAATGCGTCGCCTGGTACGAACAGGAATACCGGCCGAGCGGCACGGTGGTGGTGCCGAAGCAGCGCTGCTGGTGGGTGAATCCGTAAGGCAGTTTGTTAAGGCAGTCTGTAGGGTGGGCGAAGGCGCGAAACGCGCCGCCCCCACGCGGAGCCATCCGGCAGCAAATGCCAATTGTTCCTGAAAGCTTTGGTGGCCTCCGCTGCGCAGAGCCCAACCTGCTTTTTTTAAATGCCGCGCTACTTCCACTCCCGCACATCGACGAAGTGGCCGGCGATTGCCGCCGCGGCTGCCATGGAAGGCGACACCAGGTGGGTGCGGCCCTTGTAGCCCTGGCGGCCTTCGAAGTTGCGGTTGGAGGTCGATGCGCAGCGCTCGCCCGGTGCCAGCTTGTCCGGGTTCATCGCCAGGCACATCGAGCAGCCCGGTTCGCGCCACTCGAAGCCAGCGGCAACGAAAATCTTATCGAGACCTTCTGCCTCGGCCTGTTCCTTCACCAGTCCGGAGCCCGGCACGACCATGGCATTGACGTTGCCGTTGACCGTCTTGCCCTCGGCGATGCGGGCGGCTGCGCGCAAATCCTCGATGCGGCCGTTGGTGCAGGAGCCGATGAAGATGCGGTCGATTTTCAGGTCGGTGATTTTCTCGCCGCCCTTGAGGCCCATATATTCGAACGAGCGCTCGGCGGCCTGGCGCTTGTGATCGTGCGCGATCTCTTCGAGACGCGGCACGTGGCCGGTGACCGACACCACCTGTTCGGGGCTGGTGCCCCAGGTCACCAGCGGCGGCAGCGCGGCGGCGTCGAGCTTGATGATCGCTGTCGAAATGCGCGCCGTCGTCGGATCGCAGCGTCTCCCAATGGCGCATGGCCATGTCCCAATGGGCGCCCTTCGGCGCCATCGGGCGGCCCTTCAGATAGTCGTAGGCCTTCTCGTCGGGCGCGACCATGCCGGCGCGGGCGCCGCCCTCGATCGACATGTTGCACATGGTCATGCGGCCCTCCATCGAGAGCGCGCTGATGGCGTCGCCGGCATATTCGATGGTGTAGCCGGTGCCGCCGGCCGTGCCGATTTCGCCGATGATGGCGAGGATGATGTCCTTGGCGGTGACGCCGTCCGGCAGCGCGCCGTCGACCCGCACCAGCATGTTCTTGGACTTGTGCTGGATCAGCGTCTGGGTCGCCAAGACGTGCTCGACCTCGGAGGTGCCGATGCCATAGGCCAGCGCGCCGAAGGCGCCGTGGGTCGCGGTGTGGCTGTCGCCGCAGACGATCGTGGTGCCGGGCAGGGTGAAGCCCTGCTCCGGGCCGATGATGTGGACGATGCCCTGGCGCTTGTCGTGCTCGTTGAAATATTCGATGCCGAAATCGCGGGCGTTGTCGGCCAGGGTCTTGATCTGCTCGGCGCTTTCCGGATCGGGATTGGGCTGCGAACGATCGGTGGTCGGCACGTTGTGGTCGACAACGCAAAGCGTCTTTTCCGGCGCGCGCACCTTGCGGCCGGTCAGGCGCAGGCCTTCAAACGCCTGCGGGCTCGTCACCTCGTGGACAAGGTGGCGGTCAATATAGAGCAGGCAGGTGCCGTCCGGCTGTTCGTGGACCAGATGGTCGTCCCAGATCTTGTCGTAGAGGGTACGCGGCGTTGCCATGGCCTTATTCCTGTCACGTCTTCGTTGTCGCGTGTGTGTTTAGAGCGCTTCGATCTGAATCGAAGCGCTCTACCGCCTTGTGTCGATTTCCAGACGACGAACCGGTTCCGCTTCGCCTGGAAATGTCGTTATCGCATTTCCGGACGGCGAACCGGTTTCCGCTTCGCCTGGAAATGCTCGTTTATCGCATTTCCGGACGGCGAACCGGTTCCGCTTCGCCTGGAAATGCTCGTTTATCGCATTTCCGGACGGCGAACCGGTCTCCACTTCGCCTGGAAATGCTCTAATGGCTTGCGGCTGCGGGGGAAAGTGGTTTCGTCAGCCGCCGGCCGCTCCGGCAATTGGGCCAGCCCTGGGGGGCGGACAATGGTGCAACCAGTCATTCCCTATCTCACGGTCGACGGCGCGAGCGATGCGATCGCATTCTACCAGGCCGCGTTCGGTGCGCGCGAGAACGTCCGCCTGCCGGCCGATGACGGCAAGCGGCTGGTGCATGCGGAAATCGCGGTCAACGGCGGCGTGGTGTTCCTCTCCGACGAGTTTCCCGAGTACCACAATTTTCGGGCGCCCAAGACCGCCAAGGGGTCCGGCTTCGCGGTGGCGTTGGCGCTGGCCGCGCCGCGCGAGGTCGACGCGCTCTACCGGCAGGCGATCGCCGCAGGCGCGCAGGCGCTGATGGAACCGGCGGACATGTACTGGGGCGCGCGCTTTGCGATGCTCGCCGATCCATTCGGCCATCGCTGGATGCTCAACGCACCGCGTGCGGCGCAAGCCGCTTGAAAAGTCTCGGCGATGAATTGGCGTGACCAAGGATGCGCGGGTCGAAGCCCGCGCATGCCGCGTGCGGCGCTTACTTCGCGGCAGCCTTGGCTGCTGCATTGGCGGCGGCTTCGCCGGGGCGCTCCTGACGTTCGACGATGCGGGCCGACTTGCCGCGCAGGCCGCGAAGATAATACAGCTTGGCGCGACGCACTTTGCCGCGGCGCACGACCTTGATCGAGTCGATCATCGGCGAATAGAGCGGAAACACGCGCTCGACGCCCTCGCCGTAGGAAATCTTGCGGACGGTGAAGTTCTCGTTGATCCCGCCACCGGAGCGGCCGATGCAGACGCCCTCATAGGCCTGGACGCGGCGTCGCTCGCCTTCGACCACCTTGACGTTGACGATCACGGTATCGCCCGGCTGGAACTTCGGGATTTCCTTGCCTTCGGACAATTTTTCGATCTGCTCGTGCTCGAGCGTCTGGATCAGGTTCATCACACGTCTCCGTCGGCGGCACCGAGCTTTGCGGGCGCGCGGTCTTGCACAGGTCTAGCCGGGTTGGCGCGCCCTATACGATAAAGCCTAGGCTTTGTCACGCCTTGTTCACGGCTATTGGCCTCAGATGGCCGAATCAACGTTTCCGGCGCGCCTGATAGGCCGCCCAGAGGTCAGGCCGCCGCTCGCGGGTCAGCCGTTCGGCTTCTCCGCGCCGCCAGGCGGCGACCTTGCCGTGGTCGCCGGAGGTCAGAATGTCCGGGATCGGCCGCTCCTCCCAGACCGCCGGCCGGGTGAATTGCGGGTACTCCAGGAGGCCGTCGGCGAAGCTTTCCTCCGCGCCGGAGGCCTCCGCACCCATGACGCCGGGCAACAGGCGCACGCAGGCGTCGATCAGGGCGAATGCCGCGATTTCCCCGCCTGAGAGCACGAAATCGCCGATTGAAGCCTCTTCCAGGCCGCGGCCCGCGATCACGCGTTCATCGACCCCCTCGAACCGGCCGCAGATGATGAGTGCGCCAGGTCCGGTGGCGAGTTCGTTGACGAAGCGCTGGGTCAATGGCCGACCGCGCGCGCTCATCAGCAGGCGCGGTCTGGAATCGTCCGGCGCTGCGGCGGCATCGATCGCTTTGGCCAGCACATCGGCACGCAGCACCATGCCGGGGCCGCCGCCAGCCGGCGTGTCGTCCACCGAGCGATGGCGGTCGGTGGCGTGATCACGGATATCGCGTGCCTCCAGCGCCCACAGCCCGGAGGCAAGCGCTTTGCCCGCCAGGCTCAGGCCGAGCGGGCCGGGGAACATCTCCGGGAACAGGGTGAGGATGGTCGCCCGCCAGGTCATTCCGTGTCCTCGGGCTCGTCGGGCGCTTCGGCAGGCGGCACGACGACGATGCATCCGCCGGCAATGTCGATTTCCGGCACCACCGCCTTGGTGAACGGCAGCATGATTGTCAGCCCGCCTGCGGCCGGAGCGATCTCCAGCAAATCGCCGGCGCCGAAATCATGCACGGCCGTCACGGTGCCGAACGCACTGCCGTCGGCATTGGTGGCCGCAAGGCCGATCAGGTCGGCGTAGTAGAATTCGTCGTCCGCAGGCGCCGGCAGCTGCTCGCGCGGAACATAGAGCTTGAGCCGGGTCAGCGCTGCCGCCGCCTCGCGGCTGTCGATGCCGGAGATCCGCGCGACCAGATGATCTTTGGCCGCGCGCAGGCTGGCAAACGAAATCGTTCGCGCGCCGTCGGCGGTCTGCAGCGGGGCGTATTGGCCGACCGCCATCGGATCGGTGGTAAAGGCGCGCAGCCGTACCTCGCCGCGAACGCCATGCGGCGCACCGATCTCGGCGACGCAGATCAGGCCGGGTTTTACCCGGGCATTGACGCCGCCGGAGGGTGGCGGGGCGCGCCGGGCCAAAATTCAGATCAGCTTGCGGCCGGCGCGGCGGCGGCGGCCTTGGCGGCTTCCTCGGCCATTTCCTTGCGCTGTTTGCGCGGGATCGCCTTTTCCGGATTGTTGCGCGTCTTGCGCGTCATCACGCCGGCATCGTCGAGGAAACGCGACACGCGGTCGGTCGGCAGCGCGCCTTTGGCCATCCAGCTCTTGACCTTTTCAAGGTCGAGCCGCAGCCGCTGCTCGCCGGCATCCTTGGCCGTCAGCGGATTGAAATAGCCGAGCCGCTCGATGAAGCGGCCGTCGCGCGGGTAACGCGAATCGGCAACCACGATGTGATAAAACGGCCGCTTCTTGGTGCCGGCGCGGGCCAGGCGGATTTTCAGAGACATTGCAGGTCCTTTCGATCAGATCAATGCGTTTGGCTGGTCTGTTTGATCGCGGCTTGGCCGCGCCGCAGACCGGCAGGGTTGATGGAAGTCCGGTTCATTTTTTCTTGCCGCGGCCGGGGAAGCCACCGAGGCCCGGCAGCTTGGGGCCGCCAAGACCTGGAAGTCCGCCGGGAAGCTTCGGGGCGCCGAGGCCCGGCAGACCGGGCATGGATGGCGGCAGTCCGCCGGTACCGGGAAGACCGCCCGGCGCACCCGGAGGCAAGCCAGCCGGCATGCCGCCAGGCATCTTCTGCGCCAGTTTGGCCATCTCTTCCGGGCTCGGCATGCCGCCGCCCATGCCGAGCATGTTGGCGAGACCGGCCATCGGACCGCGCTTGCCGCCGCCCATCGCCTTCATCATGTCGGCCATGGTCCGGTGCATCTTAAGCAGGCGGTTGATCTCTTCGACCTTGGTGCCGGAGCCGGCGGCGATCCGTTTCTTGCGGCTCGCCTTGAGCACGTCGGGGCTGCGTCGCTCCCTTGGAGTCATCGGAATCGATGATCGCGGTCTGCCGCTTGAGCACGCGCTCGTCGAGATTGGCGCTGGCCATCTGATTTTTCATCTTGGCCATGCCGGGCATCATGCCCATCAGGCCGGCCATGCCGCCCATGTTCTGCATCTGCGCGAGCTGGTCGCGGAGGTCGGCGAGATCAAAGGCGCCCTTGCGCATTTTCTCGGCGACGCGGGCGGCCTTCTCGGCATCGATGGTGGCGGCGGCCTTCTCGACCAGCGAGACGATGTCGCCCATGCCGAGGATGCGGTCGGCGATGCGGGAGGGATGGAAGTCCTCCAGCGCGTCGATGCGTTCGCCGGTGCCCATCAGCTTGATCGGCTTGCCGGTGACGGCGCGCATGGAGAGCGCGGCGCCGCCACGGCCGTCGCCGTCAATTCTTGTCAGCACGATGCCGGTAAGGCCGACGCGTTCGTCGAAGGCGCGCGCCAGATTGACCGCGTCCTGGCCGGTCAGCGAATCCGCGACCAGCAGCACTTCGTGCGGCTGGGCGGCGCGTCGGACCTCGGCGGCCTCCTGCATCATGGCGTCGTCGAGCGTCACCCGGCCGGCGGTGTCGAGCAGCACGACATCGAAGCCGCCGAAGCGTGCCGCCTGCAAAGCGCGCGTCGCGATCTGAACCGGCGACTGGCCGGTGACGATCGGCAGGGTTTCGATATTGTTGTCGCGGCCGAGGACGGCGAGCTGTTCCATCGCCGCCGGCCGGCGGACGTCGAGCGAGGCCATCAGCACCTTCTGACGGCCGCGGTCGATCAGGCGACGGGCGAGCTTGGCGGCGGTGGTGGTCTTGCCGGAGCCCTGCAGGCCGACCAGCATGATCGGCACCGGGGCCGGCGCGTTGAGATCGATCGCCTGGGCGTCGGAGCCCAGCGTTTCGATGAGCTGATCGTGCACGATCTTCACGACCAGCTGGCCGGGGGTCACCGACTTGATCACTTCGACGCCGACGGCGCGTTCGCGCACCTTGTCGATGAAGGCACGCGCCACTTCGAGCGACACGTCGGCTTCCAGCAGAGCGCGCCGCACCTCGCGCAAGGCGGCATCGACGTCGGCCGCCGTCAGCGCGCCGCGCCGGGTCAGCCGATCGAGAATTCCACCAAGCCGTTCCGACAGATTGTCGAACATGGTTGCGATCTCAAATTCTGTTCCGTTTCACCTCTCCCCGCGAGAGGGGCGAGGGAAGATGTAGCAAACGCCAATCACGCCCGAGGGCGCATCGCGCTGTCGGGCGTTGACCTCCGGCCACTCCTGGGGCCGGTCGGCGGGTAATAAAGTCGTCTCTTGTCGAGAGCGGGCGGAACCTAGCGGCAGCGGGTGGGCGAAGTCAACCGTGGCAGCCAGACCAGCGTTAACGTTGAAAAATGTCCGGTCAGGACAATGTCGAGCCGCCCTCGCCGAACAGCGAGGTGTCGGCCGGATTGGCCTTGACCCGTTCCAGAATGGCGATCACCTGGCCGAGATTGCTTGCTGGGAGTTCCCGCCGATTGGCCGCGCCCGGAACGTCCGACTTGACCCAGGCCACCGCCTCTTCAAGCTGCGCGCGGGTAATGCCGGTTCCGATGATCTCGGCGGCGACGATATCGTTCACCTTGCCGACGACGGCATGGATATCGTCGATATCAAGTTCGGACATGGGCGGTCTCCCCGAGGTGTTAGATGATTGCGCACTCTATACCACGGTGATCCAAACGGAGTTTGAATTTCGTCGTAATTAATAACGAAATCCGGAGACCGAAGATCACAACGGTGCGTTGTGATATTGGGAGCGGCCATGAGACTGTCCCGCCGAAATGTCTTTGCCGGTATTGCCGCCGTTTCGACGGTCGCGGCCGGTGCAACCGCGGCGCGTTCGGCCTGGGCGCGCTATCATGACGGGCCGGCTTCCGACCATTTTGACGGCGCGCGGTTCTTTGACGTCCACGGCATGGCGCCGAAACCCCCGACCGCGCTGTTGCGCTGGTGGGCATCGAGCGGGCGAGCCAAATGGCCGGAGCGGGCACCAAGTCCGTTTCGTGACCGGCCGCCGCGGCGGGTCGAGGGCGCGGCGTGGCGGATTTCCTATGTCGGTCATGCGAGCTTCCTGTTGCAGACCGCCGGCCTCAACATCCTGATCGACCCGGTGTGGTCGCAGCGCGTCTCGCCGTTCGATTTCGTCGGCCCCAAGCGGGTCAACGATCCCGGCATCGGCTTTGACGACCTGCCGCCGATCGATATCGTGCTGGTTTCGCACAATCATTACGACCATCTCGACGCTACGACGTTGGCGGCACTGGCGACTCCGCACCGGCCGCGGATCGTCGTGCCGCTCGGCAATGACACCATTCTGCGCGCGATCGACGGCTCGCTCGCGGCGGAGGCTCATGACTGGCACCAGCGGGTGGAACTCAGCCGCACTGTGACGGTGACGCCGGTGCCAACCCGGCATTGGTCGGGCCGCGGCGTGCTCGACCGCAACAAGGCGCTGTGGGCAGGCTTCGTGATCGAGACGCCGGCGGGGCGGATTTTTTACGTCGCCGATTCCGGCTACGGCGACGGCTTTCATTTCCGCGACGCGCGGGCGCGCTACGGACCATTCCGGCTCGCCGTGCTGCCGATCGGCGCCTATGAACCGCGCTGGTTCATGCGAGACCAGCATATGAACCCGGAAGATGCCGTCCGGGCTTTCGGCGATTGCGGCGCGGAGCGTGCGCTCGGCCACCATTTCGGCACCTTCCAACTCACCGACGAGGCGATCGATGCCCCGGAACAGGCGCTGACCCTGGCGCGCGCGCAGGCCGGCGTTGCCGCGGAACGCTTTCGCGCGCTCAAGCCGGGTGAGGTATGGGAGCTGTAACCCAATCGCTCGCTATGCAGCCTGGTGCGTTGCGTCACCGCACGAGTTCGAACACGACCGTCGTGCCAACGCGCAGCGTCTGTTCGCCGGTTGCCACCGGCGGTGCTGAAGGGCTCGCCATCGCGCGCATCGCGATCGGTCCAGGGCCGGCGCCGGCCTCGGTGATCAGCAACACGCGGCCAAGTTCGACTTCGGCGGCGCGCGCGTAGATCGAGGCCTTGCGCTTGGCGTCGGCAAACGCCTTGGCGCGGGCTTCGTCGAGCGCCTTGGAGCGGCCGGTCACCTGGAACTCGATGCCGCCGATGTCATTCGCGCCGGCCTTGACCAGCGCATCGAGCACGGAGTCGATCTTGGATATGTCGATCAGCCGGATGGTGAGGTTGTTGGAGGCCTGAAATCCGACAATGCGTGGCGCGCCTTTGCCCTTGTGATCCTGCTGCGGAAACAACGAATAGCGTCCGGTCTGGATATCCTTTTCCGGCACGCCGGCATCCTTGAGTGCCGCCAGCAGTGCCATCACAGCCTTGGCGTTGGCCGCACTCGCCTCGGCGGCCGTCTTCGCCACATTGGTCGCCCCGGCATGCAGGATTGCGAGGTCGGGCGCGACCCGCACGCTCGCCTCGCCGCTGACGGTGATCGAGGGCACCGTGTTTTCCGATCTTAAAGTGCCCTGCGCCGATACCGGCGCCGCTGCGACGAACATCGCCAGCACCGCAATGGTGGCGGGCACGAGGGAATATCGACAGGAAACCATGTGGCCAATACCGAGGCTTGAGAACCGTCCGGACCGGCGGACGGCCAATGGTGAGAATGAAGAGAACGCACGCGGATGCCGGCCCGTTCCGCGCAGGATTGAACAAGACAGGCTATTGCGTCGGCACGTAGACGTTGATCACAAGCTTGTCGGACGGGGTGGCGAGCGGATCGGTGACATATTCCTCCACGAACAGGTCCTTCACGTCGAGACCTTTCTGGTCGAGGAAATTGGCAATCGCTTCGTAGGTGTTGTCCATGGAATCATACGCGCCGCGATGCACGAACTTGAAGGCCTTGCCGGTCGGCGCCGGTCCGACGGTGAGGTCCCCCTGCGGGGCGTCCTTGGGGGCTTCGGCGATCGGAATGCCGGCCTTGAATTTGAACCCGTTGTCGTCGGTGTCGGTGTAGATCACCATCTTCGGGCCGTTCGGCTTGATGCCGGCCTTGTCGAGATAGCCCAGGATAGACTTGAAGGTGTCGACAAGGGTCTCGAAGGCGCTGTCCCAGCGCGCGGTGCCTTCCATGAACACGATCGTCCGTTCCGGCAGTTCGGTTTCGGCTCCGAAGGGGTCGGTGGCGAGCGGCTTATCCGGTTTGGCCGGGTCGGAAGGCGTTGCCGGAGAGGCCGGCGCGGCGGGAGCGTCGGTAGACGGCTCGGCAACAGCCGGCATGGCGAAGCAAGCGCCGATCGCAAAGACGGCGATGAGGATCACGGCGCCCGCGCGCAGCATCAGTCCCTCCTGGATTGGGCGCGCCGTGCGGTCGAGCGCCATGTCACGCCGGCCTTGATAGCATACCGGCCCGGGCTTGGCTGCGCTCGAAACCGCCCTTGCCGACGGTTCCGGGCGTGGGGCGGCTGGCCAATCGCGGCATTTTGCCCATATAAAGCGCGGGAAACTCATGCGTGAAAAATTGGTTCGATTATGGGCGCGCTCGCCGGCCACGCTTTCGTCAAGATGAACGGTCTCGGCAACGAGATCGTGGTGGTCGATCTGCGCCGCGAGCCCGGCCTCGTTGAGCCCGCCGAGGCGCGGGCGGCGGCGCGGCCGCAAGGCGCTCCCTACGACCAATTGATGGCGCTGCATGCGCCGCGTACCCCCGGCACCGATGCTTATGTCCGCATCTACAACAATGACGGCTCGGTGGCGGGAGCCTGCGGCAATGGCATGCGCTGCGTGGCGGCGCGGATGTTCGACGAAACCGGCAAGGACACGCTCAGCTTCGAGACCGCGGCCGGCCTGTTGAATTGCTGGAAGGCCGCGGAGCCCGGCCTCATCACCGTCGACATGGGACCGCCGCGCTTTCGCTGGGACGAGATCCCGCTGGCGGAGGAGTTTCGCGACACCCGCGCGATCGAACTGCAGATCGGGCCGATCGACGCGCCGGTCCTGCATTCGCCCGCCGTGGTCAATATGGGCAATCCGCACGCGATCTTCTGGGTCGACGACGTCAACGCCTATGACCTGATGCGCTTCGGGCCACTCCTGGAAAATCATCCGGTGTTTCCCGAGCGCGCCAACATCACGCTCGCCGCCATCCAGTCGCCGGACCACATCGTGATCCGCACCTGGGAACGTGGCGCCGGCCTGACACGCGCCTGCGGCTCGGCGGCCTGCGCCGCGGCGGTGGCGGCGGCGCGGCTCAAGCGCACCGGCCGCAAGGTGCGGGTGACCCTGCCGGGCGGCGATCTTCTGATCGAATGGCGCGAGCGTGACGATCACGTGCTGATGACCGGGCCGGTCGAATTCGAGTTCGAGGGCCGGTTCGATCCCGCGCTGTTTGCCGCCGAAGGCGCGGCGTGATGCGTGATGCACCCATGAGCGTCGACGTTGTCACTTTCGGCTGCCGGCTCAACACCTATGAGTCGGAGACAATCAAGCGCGCGGCCGGCGAAGCCGGGCTTTCCGACACCGTCGTCGTCAATACCTGCGCCGTCACCGGCGAGGCGGTGCGGCAGGCGCGCCAGGCGATCCGCCGGCTCAAGCGTGAGCGGCCCGACGCGCGCATCATCGTCACCGGCTGCGCGGCGCAGACCGAGCCGGCGACGTTCGCCGCCATGGCCGAAGTCGACCGCGTGATCGGCAATGACGAGAAGATGCGGGGCGAGGCCTGGGCCGATGCGCGCGCCGCGCTCGACCGCGCGCCGACCTTCGGTATCGAGAGCGAAGAAAAGATCGCGGTCAACGATATCATGGCGGTCAAGGAGGCCGCGCCGCATCTGATTGAGGGCCTCGAAGGTCGCGCGCGCGCCTTCGTGCAGGTGCAGAACGGCTGCGACCATCGCTGCACCTTCTGCATCATTCCGTATGGCCGCGGCAATTCGCGCTCGGTGCCGATGGGCGAGGTGGTCCACCAGGTGCGGCTGCTTGCCGAGCGGGGCTACCGCGAGGTGGTGCTGACCGGCGTCGATCTCACCAGCTATGGCGAGAATCTGCCGGGCGCGCCGAAGCTCGGCCGGCTCATCAAACAAATCCTCAAGCATGTGCCCGCGTTGGAACGGCTGCGGCTATCCTCCATCGATTCCGTCGAAGCGGACGACGATCTGCTCGATGCGCTGGCGGACGATGCACGGCTGATGCCGCATCTGCATCTGTCGCTGCAGGCAGGCGATGACATGATCCTCAAGCGCATGAAGCGGCGGCATTCGCGCGATCAGGCGATTGCATTCTGTGCGCAGGTGCGACAGCTGCGGCCGGACGTGGTGTTCGGCGGCGACATCATCGCCGGATTTCCGACTGAGACCGAGGCGATGTTCCAGCGCTCGCTCGACCTCGTTGACGAATGCGGACTGACTTTCCTGCACGTCTTTCCGTTTTCGCCGCGGCCGGGCACGCCGGCCGCGCGCATGCCGCCAGTCGACCGCGCCGTCGTCAAGACGCGCGCGCGGCGGTTGCGCGAGGCAGGCGAGATGGCGTTGCGGCAGCATCTCGACCGCGAGGTCGGCGCGCGGCGCCGCGTGCTGATCGAGACCGGCGATCTCGGCCGCACCGAGCATTTCACCCCGGTGCGTCTCGCCGCGCCGGTTGCGCCCGGAACCGTGCTCGATCTGGCGATGACCGGACACGATGGCCGGCATCTGTTGGCGGCGTGACGCGCAAATACTTGTTTGGAGACCCCCATGGCGAACGCGCATCTGGTGACGACGGCCGAGCAGCTTGAAAGCCTCTATGGCAAGCCGCTCGAGACCGCGATCGCCAAGGAGATCGACCACATCAACACAAATTATCGCGCGCTGATCGAAGCCTCGCCGTTCGTGACCATCGCGACGGTGGGACCGGAAGGGCTCGACTGTTCGCCCAAAGGCGATCCGGCCGGATTCGTGCAGATTATCGATGAGCGCACGCTCGCCATTCCCGACCGGCCGGGCAACAATCGTATCGACGGCTTCCGCAATGTCGTGCGCGATCCGCGGGTGGCGCTGCTGTTCCTGATTCCCGGCTGCAGCGAGACGCTGCGGGTCAATGGCCGCGCCGTGATCTCGATCGATCCCGACCTGATGGCGCGCTTTGCCGTCAACGGCAAGCTGCCGCGCTCGGTGATGATCGTCACCGTCGAGCGCGCGTTCTTCCACTGCGCCAAGGCGGTGATGCGCTCCAAATTGTGGGACCCGGCGCACTTCGTCGATCGCAGACAATTGCCGTCGGTCGGCACCATCATCGCCGAACTCAGTGATGGCCGGCTCGGCGGCGAGCGATATGATCACGAGGCTCCGGCGCGCAACGCGGCGCGGCTTTATTGATGGCGCGTATTTTTAATGAGTATGAGTGACGGGGTTTGATGCGCGCCACGGTGAATGAACGCTTTTCCAGGACCGTCACGCTGACGCCAGATGACGTCAGTGCGTTCGCGCGCCAGGTCGGCGATCACAATCCGGTGCATCACGATGCCGAATTCGCCGCCGGCACGCGCTACAAGCGGCTGATCGCAAGCGCGACGCAGACCACCGCGCTGCTGCTGGGTTTGATCGCGACGCATTTTTCCCAGCGCGGGGCCACGGTCGGGCTCGACTTCACCTTCAAGCTCCGCAAAGCGATCTTTGCCGACGAGACCATTTCGCTGGAATGGGAGGTGGTCGAGATTCTGGAGGCGCCGCATCTCAAGGGCGACGTAGTCGTCGCGCGCGGCCGCATCGTCAACGCCGCCGGCGAGACCGCGGTCGACGCCAAGGCCCGCCTGCTGGTGGCGGAGAGCCTTTAGAATTCAGGTTAAAGGCTCCGTTTCCGCTGCGTCGATTGTGACGTCGGTTCCATCCCAGCCGCACGCCATCAGTCCCGCGCGCATGTGCGGCGGCACCGGGGCGGTGACGCGGACGGGATCGCGGTTCTTGTAGAGCGGCACGATGATCTGGCGCGCATGCAGTTGCAGCGGCACGCCGCCGTCGCGTGCGGCATGACCGTAGATCGCGTCACCGACGATCGGATAGCCCATCGCCGCGCAATGCACGCGCAATTGATGAGTGCGGCCGGTGAGCGGTTCGAGCGCAAGCCAGGTGTGCGGCACGCCGTCGCCGGTGGTGCCATCGCCAGGCCGGCTGCGTCCCAAGACCTTCCATGTGGTGACGGCTTCCTGGCCATCGGGGTCGGGCTTCATCCACCAGCCACGGCTGGCGTCGCGGCGGCCGAGCGCCAGATCAATGACGCCTTCGTCGGCCTCCGGGCCGCCCTCGACCAGCGCCCAGTAGGTCTTGCCGACCTTGCCGGCCTTGAACAGCTTGCCGAGGCTGGTGAGCGCCTTGCGGTGGCGGCCGAGCACCAGGCAGCCCGAGGTCTCGCGGTCGAGCCGGTGGGCGAGCGAGGGCGCGCGCGGCAGGCCGAAGCGCAGCGCGCCGAATTGGTCTTCCAGGCTGTCGCCGCCTTTCGGTCCGCGATGCACGGCGATGCCGGCCGGCTTGTCGATCACCAGCATCAGGCCGTCGCGGTAGAGCAGGCGGGAGACGATGTCCGGCGTCGATACTTTGTCTTGCGTGGTCACTTTCAGTCCTCTGGCGAAACCGCTATCACGGGGCCGCCATGAACGACAGCAACGAAACAACAGGCCGCCAGAGCTGGTGGCAGCGCCTCTCGGGCGGCCTCAAGCGCACCTCCGCCGGCATCGGCAATGCGATTGCCGACCTGGTCGCCAAGCGCAAGCTCGACGCCGCCGCGCTCGAGGAGATCGAGGAGGCGTTGATCCGCGCCGATCTCGGCGTCGATGTCGCGATGCGCACGGCCGAGGCGGTAGGCGAGGGCCGCTACGAGAAGAACATCTCCGCCGATGAGGTGAAGGCGGTGCTGGCCGCCGAAGTCGAGAAGGTGCTTGTCCCGGTGGCGCAACCACTGGCGGTCGATTCGGCGGCGAAACCGTTCGTGATCCTGGTGGTCGGGGTCAACGGCTCCGGCAAGACCACGACCATCGGCAAGCTGGCATCGAAATTCCGCGCCGAAGGCCGCATGGTGATGCTGGCGGCCGGCGACACGTTCCGCGCCGCCGCCATCGATCAGCTCAAGATCTGGGGCGAGCGCACCGGCGCGCCGGTGATCGCGCACGAGCCGGGTTCGGATTCGGCCGGGCTTGCCTTCGATGCGCTGCAGGCCGCGCGCGCGGCCGGCTCCGACGTGCTGCTGATCGACACCGCCGGGCGGCTGCAGAACAAAGCCGTGCTGATGGAGGAATTGGAAAAGGTCGTCCGGGTGCTGAAGAAGCTCGATCCGGCGGTGCCGCAGGCGGTGCTGCTGGTGCTCGACGCCACCGTCGGGCAGAACGCGCTGTCGCAGGTCGAGGTGTTCCAGAAGATCGCGGGCGTGACCGGGCTGGTCATGACCAAGCTCGACGGCACCGCGCGCGGCGGCATCCTGGTCGCGATCGCCGCGCGGTTCAAACTGCCGGTGCACTTCATCGGCGTCGGCGAGGGTGTCGATGATCTGGCGCCGTTCTCGGCAAAGGATTTTGCAAAAGCGATTGCGGGAATCGAGAGCTAGTTCATGATTCGATCGAACCGGCGAATAAACGAGCGACAGACTGTGAACGCTCCCCTCCCTCTTGTGGGGAGGGGTCGGGGGTGGGGGTTGTTGTTGGCGGTGAGGAAATACCCTTCGCTTTCACCCCCCTCCCTAGCCCTGCCCCACAAGGGGGGAGGGACGAGGCTGTGCGTGCCGCGCGAACTGAACTCTACAGCGATCGAAACTGCCCTTATCTCATTATGACAATAGAACCGCCTAACAAAAAGCCGCAACTCAATCCGTTCTTGAAAATAGCGCTCGATATCGGGCCGCTTTTTCTATTCTTCTTCGCCAATGCGCGCGCCGGCCTGTTCGTTGCGACGGGGGTGTTCATGGTGGCGGTGCTGCTCGCGCTTGTCGTCAGCTACGCGCTGACCCGTCATGTCGCAATGATGCCCGTGGTGACTGCGGCAGTGGTGCTGGTTTTCGGCGGATTGACGCTGATTCTGCACGACGACACATTCATCAAGATGAAGCCGACCATCATCTATTCGGTGTTCGCCGCGATGCTTGCCGGCGGGCTGATCTTCAAGAAGCAGTTTCTGGAAATCGTGTTCGACCAGGTGTTTCACCTGACGCACGAGGGCTGGCACAAGCTGACATTGCGATGGATCTATTTTTTCATCGTGATGGCTGTGCTCAACGAAATCGTCTGGCGCACGCAGTCGACCGATTTCTGGGTGAGCTTCAAGCTGTTCGGCGCGGTGCCGCTGACGTTCGTGTTCGCAGCGCTGCAATATCCGCTGCTGCAGAAATATGCCGTCAAGGATACGGCCGGGGAGTGAGGGCGGTGAACAGCAGCGCCTATGAGCCGGCCGCCAGCGCCTTCTCGATTTCAGGCTTGAGCACTTTTTCGAAATTCTCCGGCGTGATCGGGCCGATCAGCTTGTAGGCGATGCGGCCGTCGCGGCCGACGAGGAAGGTCTCCGGCACGCCATAGACGCCCCATTCGATCGCGGCGCGGCCGTTGAGATCGGCGCCGACCGCGTCGAACGGATTGCCGTAGCGGCCGAGGAAGCGGCGCGCATTGTCAGCCTTGTCCTTGTAGTTGATGCCGAGCACCTTGAAGCGCTTGTCCTGCGCGAGTTTCAACAGCAGCGGGGCCTCGTCGTGGCATGGCACGCACCAGGAGGCCCAGACGTTGAGCAGGCTGACCTTGCCCTTGAAGTCGGCGGTGCGACAGGCCGGGCACCGGCGTTGTCGTTGCGTTCGAGGCCGGCGACCGGCGGCAGATCGGTGACCGGCGCCGGGCGGCCGATCAGCGCGGAGGGTATGCGCGAGGGGTCGCCGGCGCCGAGCCGGAAAAAGAACAGCGCGGCGAGCGCCAGGAAAAGGACGAGCGGCAGCGAAGACGATCCATCCGCGCCGCCGGCTGCCGCTGTCTCCGCCTGCTGTCGACATCGGGTCAGGCCTGTTGCGTGCGGTCGGACCGGCGGCGTGACGCCGCTGGCTTCGAGCTCGGCAAGCGGCGCCGTCTGCAGCCGGTAATCGATCATCACCCAGGCGACCAGACCGAGAATAATGACGAAGGCCGCGAGATAGGCGGCGACGATGAAGGCCATGTGCGGTCCGAGCGACATATGGTTACGACCCCGGAGCGGCTTGCGCCTGCAGCAGGCGCAGGGTGCGCACGCGCCGGCGCAGGATTTCGTTGCGCATGGCGGCGAGATGCAGCGTGAGGAACAGAAGCAGAAGGCGACCGCCATCATGAACAGCGGCGTCAGCAAAGCGGGGTCGATGCTGGGCCCGCCGAGCCGCAAGACCGACGCCGGCTGATGCAGCGTGTTCCACCAGTCGACCGAGAACTTGATGATCGGCAGGTTGATGGCGCCGACGAGGGTCAGGATGGCGGCGGCGCGGGCCGCGCGGGTCGGGTCTTCCACAGTCGCGCCACAGCGCGATGACGCCGAGATACATCAGGAACAGCACCAGCACCGAGGTCAGCCGCGCGTCCCAGACCCAGTGGTGCCCCACATCGGCCGGCCCCACAGCGAGCCGGTGACCAGGCAGATGAACGTAAAGGCCGCGCCGATCGGCGCGGCGGCCTTGGCCGCGACGTCGGCAAGCGGATGGCGCCAGACCAGGGTGCCGAGCGCGGCGATGCTCATCAGCGCCCAGCCGAACATGCCGAGCCAGGCCGCCGGCACGTGGATGAACATGATCTTCACGGTGGCGCCCTGCTGGTAGTCGTCGGGTGCGGCGAAAAATGCCAGGTAGAGCCCGAACGCAAAGGCCAGCGCGGTCGCGGCCGCAAGCCAGGGCAGCAGGCGCTCGGTGAGCGCGAGGAACCGGGTCGGGTTGGCGAGATCGATCAGGGCCATCGGCGATGTCTTACTCAGGCGCCCGGAAGGCGCAATTGAATACGAATAAGTCGAACCTCGAGCGCCCGAGGTTCATTCCAGCCCGTGCCGCAACGCCGCAGCGGCGGCAAACGGCCCGACCGCAAGGCTCATGAAGCGTCAGCGCGCACAGAATCGTGAAAGGGGTCCCGAACGGCACCGGCCCGACGATCGCGGCATTGGCGGCCGCGACGCCGAAGATCAGCACCGGAACCGTCAGCGGCAGGACCAGCACCGCCAGCAGCAGCCCGCCGCGGCGCAGCGCCACCGACAGCGCCGCGCCGATCAGGCCGATGAAGGTCAGCGCCGGGGTGCCGGCGAGCAGCGTCAGCGCGACCGGCGCCAGTGGCGTGCGGTCGAGGTTGAGCAGCAGGCCGAGCACCGGCGCGGCGATGACCAGCGGCAGGCCGGTGGTCAGCCAATGGGCGAGCGCCTTGGCCGCCAGCGCCAGTTCCAGAGGCACCGGCTGCCATCAGCATCAGGTCGAGCGAGCCGTCCTCGGCATCGGCGGCGAACAACTGGTCGAGCGTGAGCAGGCTCGCGAGCAGCGCGCCGATCCACAGGATCGCCGGGCCGATGCGTTGCAGCAGCGCCAGGTCGGGGCCGACCGCGAACGGCATCAAGGTGACGACGATCAGGAAGAACAGCACCCCGATCAGCGCGCCGCCGCCGACGCGCACCGCAAGCCGCATGTCGCGCGCGATCAGGGCCGAAAGCGCGGTCATGACGTGCCTCCCAGCCGCAATTCGTGTGCACTCGAAAGCCCGATCGGGGCATGGGTGGCGGCGACGATCAGCCCGCCGCCGGCAAGGTGCGCATGCATCAATTCGGCAAGCCGGTCCTGGGCGGCGGCATCGAGCGCCGATGTCGGCTCGTCGAGCAGCCAGATCGGCCGCTTGACCGCGAGAAGGCGGGCGATCGAGAGGCGCCGGCGCTGGCCGGCGGAAAGATAGGCGGCGGGCAGGTCGGACAGCCCGGCAAGACCGACGGCCTCGAGCGCATCGGCCGGCGCGGCACCGCCGGTGCCGAGGAAGCGCGACCAGAACCGCAGGTTCTCGATCACCGAGAGCGAGGGCTTCAGGGCATCGAGATGGCCGAGATAGTGCGCCTGTTCGGCAATGGTGCGTTCCGGCTCGCCATTGTCGAATGTGAAGCTGCCGCCGGCTATGTGAACAAGCCCGGCGATCATGCGCAGCAGCGACGATTTGCCGGCGCCGTTGCGGCCCGTCACCAAGAGTGCTGAGCCGCCGGCGACGGCGAAATCGAGGCCGGAAAATACCGTCCGGCCGCCGCGCTCACACACCAGGCCGTGGCCCGCAAGTTGCATCCGTTCGTCTCCGGCAGCCGACATGGGCGGGAAAGTCCGCCATGCCGGTCGATCGACAATCAAATCGCAATCCAGCTTGTAATAACTCTGGTTTGTATGGCAGACGCCGAAAAAAGACCGTATAAGCCCGACCGTTACACCGCAGTTTCCGCGCTCGCTCGTCGTCCACCGGTTGCGGTCATCGCAGTCACCGGTCCGGACCGCTCGCGAAGCCTATTATCGCAGAACCGGCCCTCTCCGCGCCCGATGGAATGGGAATAGCAACAATGACCTCGCTCGACAGTTTCCGCTGCTGCAAGACCCTGAAGGTTGGTAGCAAGACCTACGCCTATTACAGCCTTCCGACCGCCGAGAAAAACGGCCTGAAGGGAATTTCGCGGCTGCCGTTCTCGATGAAGGTGCTGCTGGAGAACCTGCTGCGCCACGAGGATGGCCGCACCGTCACCAAGGCCGACATCCTGGCGATGGCGCAATGGCTCAAGAGCAAGAAATCGAATCACGAGATCGCCTATCGGCCGGCGCGGGTGCTGATGCAGGATCTGACCGGCGTGCCGGCGATCGTCGACCTCGCGGCCATGCGCGACGCCATGGTGGCGCTGGGCGGCGATCCGAAGAAGATCAATCCGCTGGTCCCGGTCGATCTGGTGGTCGACCATTCGGTGATCGTGAACTACTTCGGCGACAACAAGGCGTACAAAAAGAACGTCGAGGAAGAATACAAGCAGAACCTCGAGCGCTATCAGTTCCTGAAATGGACCCAGAGTTCGTTTGAGAATTTCCGCGTGGTGCCGCCCGGCACCGGCATCTGCCATCAGGTCAATCTGGAATATCTCTCGCGCGTGGTGTGGACGCGCAAGGAAAAGGTCACGGTCGGCGGCAAGACCATGACCGCGGAACTGGCCTATCCCGACACTCTGGTCGGTACCGATTCACACACCACCATGGTCAACGGTCTGGCCGTGCTGGCGTGGGGCGTCGGCGGCATCGAGGCGGAGGCCGCCTCGCTCGGCCAGCCGTTGTCGATGGTGCTGCCGGAGGTCATCGGCTTCAAGCTCACCGGCAAGATGAAGGAAGGCGTGACCGCGACCGACCTGGTGCTGACCGTCACACAGATGCTGCGCAGTCACGGTGTGGTCGGCAAGTTCGTGGAATTCTTCGGCCCCGGCCTGGCGCATCTGTCGATCGCGGATCGCGCGACCATCGGCAACATGGCGCCAGAATATGGCGCGACCTGCGGCTTCTCGCCGGTCGACGAGGACGCGATCGCCTATCTGCGTGACACCGCCCGCCCGGCTGCGCTGGTGGCGCTGGTTGCGGCCTATGCCAAGGCGCAGGGCATGTACCGCACCCGCAATACCAAGGATCCGGTCTTCACCGAAGTGATGACGCTCGATCTCGCCTCGGTCGGGCCGTCGCTCGCCGGACCGAAGCGGCCGCAGGACCGCATCACGCTCGAGGACGCCAAGTCCGGCTTCGCGCAGGCGATGGAGAAGGAATTCCGCAAGGGCGGCGAACTCGACAAGCGTGCGCCGGTCGAGGGCCGCAAGCACGATCTCGGCCATGGCGACGTGGTGATCGCGGCGATCACGTCCTGCACCAACACTTCCAATCCGAGCGTGATGATCGGCGCCGGCCTGCTCGCGCGCAAGGCCGTGGCCAAGGGTCTCAAAGTCAAGCCGTGGGTGAAGACCTCGCTGGCACCGGGCTCGCAAGTCGTTGCCGAATATCTCGCCAAGGCCGGGCTGCAGAAGGATCTCGATAAGCTCGGATTCAATCTGGTCGGCTTCGGCTGCACCACCTGCATCGGCAATTCCGGGCCGCTGCCGGAGGAGATTTCCGAGACCATCAACAATGCCGACCTGGTGGCGGCAGCCGTGCTGTCGGGCAACCGCAACTTCGAAGGCCGGGTCAACGCCGACGTGCGGGCGAACTATCTCGCCTCGCCGCCGCTGGTGGTCGCTTATGCGATCGCGGGCTCGATGCAGGTCGATCTCACCAAGGAGCCGCTCGGCACCGACAAGAACGGCAAGCCGGTCTATCTGAAAGATATCTGGCCCTCGAACCGCGAGATCGCCTCGTTCATCAGCCGGAACGTGACGCGGTCGCTGTTTGCGAAAAAATACGCGGACGTCTTCAAGGGCGACGTGAACTGGCGCAAGATCAAGGTTGCAGGCGGCGTCGAATACGATTGGGACAGCCGGTCGACCTATGTGCAGAACCCGCCATATTTCGTCGACATGAAGCCGGAGCCTTCGGCGGTCACTGACATTGTCGATGCGCGGGTGCTCGGCCTGTTCCTGGATTCGATCACCACCGACCACATCTCGCCGGCCGGTTCGATCAAGGAAGAAAGTCCCGCCGGTGAATATCTTCGCGATCACCAGGTGCGCCCGAAGGATTTCAATCAGTACGGGACGCGGCGCGGCAATCACGAGGTGATGATGCGCGGCACCTTCGCCAATATCCGCATCAAGAACCAGATGGTGGCGGGGGTCGAGGGTGGCTACACCATCCACTATCCGACCAAGGAAAAGATGCCGATCTACAACGCCGCCATGCGCTACAAGGCGGAGGGCGTTCCGCTGGTGGTGTTCGCCGGCAAGGAATATGGCACCGGCTCCTCGCGCGACTGGGCGGCCAAGGGCGTCAACCTGCTGGGCGTGCGGGCGGTGATCACGCAATCGTTTGAGCGTATCCACCGCTCCAATCTGGTGGGCATGGGTGTACTGCCGCTGGTGTTCGAAGAGGGCACGTCCTGGCAGACGCTCGGCCTGAAAGGCGACGAAAAGGTCACGATTTGCGGGATTTCCGGCGAATTGAAGCCGCGCCAGCGCTTCACCGCCGAAATTGTCGCTGCGGACGGTACCTTGACCAAGGTCCCGCTCATCTGCCGCATCGATACGCTGGACGAACTCGACTACTTCCGGAACGGCGGCATCCTGCAATACGTGCTGCGGCACCTCGCCGCCTGAGCCGGGCTCACCTTGAATTGAGTAGTCGGTGATCGTCGCGCTCGCATAGAGTCCTGATCGTCAACCGGGGGGTTGCCGAGACGGTCAGGAAGGGTGGAGGTCGCATGAATCGTTGGGGCCTCGCGGCTGAGTTGAACGCAAGCGGGAAATCCAGTTTCAGGATGCCGGTATTTTTAACGTTGGGATGCAGGACGCCGGTGGCGAGCCTCTTTGTTGCCGGACTGTTGGCTTGCGGTGTGTCGTTGACACTGGCCACGCCGGCCAAGGCGGACCCACGCTCGGTCGTCGAGCTGTTTACCAGCCAGGGCTGCTCTTCTTGTCCGGCCGCGGACAAACTGTTCGGGCAATTGGCGACGTCGGATTCGAAGGTCATCGCGCTCAGCGTGCCGATCGACTACTGGGACTATATCGGCTGGAAAGATACTCTGGCGAAGCCCGGTCATTCGGTGCGGCAGCGCGGCTATGCGCGGGCGCGGGGCGACCGCGAAGTCTACACGCCGCAGGCCGTGATCAACGGTGTCACGCAGGCCCTCGGCAGCGACCGCGCCGCGATCGAGCGCGCCATCACGAAAAGCCGCCGCAACCCCGCGACGCTCTCGGTCCCGGTCGACATTTCGGTTGCCGACGGCAAGCTGACGGTCAAGGTTGCGGCCGGTACGCCGCAGAATCAGAGCGCTACCGTCTGGTTGTGCTCGGTGGCGAGTGTGGTGCCGGTCAAAATCGGCCGCGGCGAAAATCGTGGCCGCACCGTCGCCTATCACAACGTCGTTCGGCATTGGACCAAGCTCGGCGAATGGAACGGCAAGGATGCGTCCTTCGCGATTTCTTTGTCCGAAGTGAAGGTGGATGGCGCCGACGAAGCGGTTGTCATGGTTCAGAATGGCAGCCGTGAGCGCCCCGGTGTCATGCTGGGAACGGCGATCACCGCGCTCAAATAGCGTTCCCGATATCGGCAGTCAGACGTGTCGTTGAGATGCCGGCCATCGGCCGGCGTCTTGTTTCCGCGTGGATGTCGGCGGCGTTGTGCGTGTCGGCATCGGCGGGATGTAGTCGTCATGACCAGATGCCCGCGCCGCAAGCCGCGGGCATAAAAAAAGCCGGACAGAGCCGGCTCTTTATCTCAATGCATAATCTGGGGGCACCTGTTGCCAAAAACGGCCCGGTCCGATCGAGCCCCGGGGGGCTGGGGGGCTGAGGAATCCGGAACTCGGTTCCGGACCGGGCCTGAGGCAACATTATTATTATCGCAATTCACGGCGGCGCCGTCGGGGCCGAATTCGCGGCGGCATTATGATCGGCCTAACGAAGGCGTGATGTTCGGGCAATATGCCCGAAATTGCGGTACGATTTGGCGCGTTTGGGCGACTGACCGCAATTTGCGCGGGTGATTTTTCGGCATCGGGGGGCTTGCCGTTCCGGCGATCCGGGGCAATCATGAGATTGTCACATCCGCCGGGTCGGGACGGCCGGTCCGCTTGCGGATGACCCGACAGGCTCGGTCCTGATGGAGACCGATCGAACTGATAGGAGGCGCCGATGAGCTTCGGTCCCGGCGACACCGAACCCAGCCAGCAGACAGGGGGCGAGGCCCCGGGCGGTACCCCGTCCGTCGCCCCCGCGAACCAGGTGACCTTCGACCGGCGCGAACTCAACCGCATTTTCGGCCTGTATGGCCGCAAGGTCGCCGCCGGCGAGTGGCGCGATTACGCCATTGATTTTCTCAAGGACCGGGCGGTGTTTTCAGTTTTCCGCCGGGCGGCCGAAGTTCCCATCTACCAGATCGAGAAACGACCGAAGCTGGCGCGCAAGCAGGGTGCCTACAGCGTCATTTCCGCGACCGGCCTGATCGTGCGTCGCGGCCACGAACTCGACCGCGTACTGGGTGCCATCGACAAGAAGTTTCAGGTGGTCGCGGGCTGACCGTTGGAGCATTTCCAGGCGAAGCGGACACCGGTTCGCCGTCCGGAAATGCGAGAACAAGAAGATGAGAGCGCTCTCGTATTTCTACTTGAATTGAAAACGCCCCGGTTTGACCCGGGGCGTTGGTATTCCGACAACATGTCTTCTGTCAGCGGCGGTCGCCGAACAGGCGCAGCAGCATCAGGAACAGGTTGATGAAGTCGAGGTAGAGCGTCAGCGCGCCCATCACCGACCTTGCGGCCGGCGACGGTGCCGTCGTCGCTGCGGGTCGTACATTTCCTTGATCTTCTGGGTGTCCCAGGCGGTCAGGCCGGCGAAGACCAGCACGCCGATCACCGAGATCATGAAGCCGAGCGCGCTCGACTGCAGGAAGATGTTGACCACCATGGCGATGATGATGCCGACCAGGCCCATGATCAGGAACGAGCCGAAGGCCGACAGGTCGCGCTTGGTGGTGTAGCCGTAAAGGCTCATCGCCCCGAACGGTAGCCGCGGAGATGAAGAACACCCGCGTGATCGAGGTGCCGGTATAGACCACGAAGATCGACGATGAGCGCCGCCCCGAGCAGGGCCGCATAGAGCATGAACAGCCCCATTGCGGTCGAATATTGCAGCGAGTTGATCCGGAAGCTGATGAAGAACACCAGTCCCAGCGTGGCGAGCATCAGCACGATCGGCGTATAGCCGCCAAGGATCATCTGTCCGAAAGCGGTTACGCCGGAGATCCGGCCGTTGACGACAGTAATGGCATCGCCGCCAGCGGCCTGGAAACAGGCCCAGGCAACGAGGCCGGTCAAGGCCACGGCAACCGCCATGTAGTTGTAGACGCGGATCATGTGGGCGCGCAGGCCCGCATCGATCATTGCGGTCCGGTCAACGCCGACGCCGCGTGATGCGGCCGCATAATTCCGGTCAAAATCCGACATCGATGTTCCCTCTCTCTGGTTCCGGCCCGGTGGCCGGAGCACGACAGCACCCGCGGTGGTGAGCCGCCAATGCCTGATGGCTGGAATCTAATGCGGGAATGGGTTTCGCGCCAGATGGCGTTGGCCGAATTCCCCAAACGAGCGCTCGTATTCGGTCCCCGGACAACTCCACCCGGGCAGACGGCTCGTCATACCACAGTCACTTTTCCCGCTGGCCGAACAGCGTCAGCAAAAAGGCAAAAAGGTTGATGAAGTTCAAATACAGCGACAAAGCGCCCATTATGGCGTCGCGTTCGCCGCGTTCGGCGTCGAGCGCGGAATAGATGTAGTCATTGCGCAGGCGCTGGGTGTCCCAGGCGGTGAGGCCGGCGAACACCAGGACGCCGACCACCGAGACCAGGAACAGCGTCGCGTCGCCGCCGAGCGCCAGGTTGGCAAGGAACGTAATTGTGATTCCGATCAGGCCCATGACCAGGAAGGAGCCGAAGCCGGTCAGGTCGCGATCGGTGGTGTAGCCCCACAGGCTGAGCGCGCCGAAGGCGGCGGCGGTGATGAAGAACACCCGCACCACCGAGGTTTCGGCGAAGGCCAGGAACAGGGCACCAAGCGAAATTCCGACCAGCGCCGAATAGACCAGAAACAGCACGCGCGCGGTGGCCGGCGGCATGCGTTCGACCCCGAGGCCGAGGCCCAGAACCAGCGCCAGCGGCGTGCCGATCAGGAACCATTTGAGCGGCGTTTCGACGATCAACTGGCCGAACGGTGCGAGGTAAAGTTCGTCGGAGACGCGGACCGGGACTTCCCGCCAGTCCGCGAGCACGGTGGCGGCCAGCTCCGGCTCGTCAGTCACCGCCAGCAGGTAGATGCCGAGGGCGGCAAAGCCAGTGATGGCGAGACCCAACACCATGTAGTTGTAGACATGAAGCATGTGCGCGCGCAGGCCGTCATCGATCGCAGCCGCCTGGGTCAGGCTGATCGGCTGGCGATAGGGCGCGACGCTGGTGCTTTGTCCATTGTCCGGCATGGCTGGACTTCGAGAATCCTAAACTCTAGAGCGCTTGCAAAATATAAAGACCACAAAAGCGCGCTTACTCGCTGTTTTGGCGCATTTCCAGGCAAACCGCTTCCCACTTTGCCTGGAAATGCTCCAATTCGCTCAAATTAAATCGCGGCAGCTTGCTATCATCTTGCTATCATTTTGATGCGTCGAATGATCTTTTCGGAAAAGCCGGCAACTCTTCCGGATCGTCGCCAAATCTCGATCCCTGATACAAGCATCCGATCACGACGCTGCGCTGGCAATGCGACCAATCGCGATGCGACTAAACAGCGCGCCCAAAGGCGCCGATTGCGCGACTGTCAGCCAGGATCCGCGAATCATCCGGCATTCCAAGCTAAGTATGGCACGAACGCGGTTACCACGACCGAAAGCCGATCTATAAATTTCGCAGGATTGCCGCCGGCTTGCGCCGCAGGGCGCTGGCGGTCCCGATGAGGCCGAGCACCACGGTCACGGCCAGCGCGCCGAAGGCGGCAGCCAGCGCCGGCAGCGGCAGCCAGGCAAAGGTCAGAGTCATGATCTCCGTCATGATCAGCCATGCGGCGACCGAGCCGACGGCGACGCCGAACAGGGCGGTCGCGCTGCCGAGCAGAAGATATTCCAGACCGTAGGCGGTGAGCAGCCGCCGCCGCGTGGCGCCGAGGGTCTTCAGGATCACGGCATCGTAGACCCGATGGCGGTGGCCGGCGGCGAGCGCGCCACCGAGCACCATCACGGCCGCGATCAGGGTGAGGCTGGACGCGCCGCGCAGCGCCAGCGCCAGATTGGTGATGAGGCCGCCGACCGCGTCGAGCGCATCGCGCACCCGCACTATGGTGATCGCCGGGAATTCCGCCGCCACACTCTTCAACAGGGCAATCTCCTCGGTGCTGGTACCGCCGTTGCGATAGGCAAGCGTGGCGATGTTGGCGTGCGGCGCTCCGGCGAAGGTGTTGGGCGAAAACACCATGACGAAATTGATGGCAAGGCTTTCCCAGTCGACCAGCCGCAGATTGGCGATGCGGGCGGTGATGTTGCGGCCGAGCACGTTGACGGTGATGGGGTCGCCGAGCTTGAGTCCGAGACCGTCGGCGATGCGCTTTTCGAACGAGACCAAAGGCGGCCCGGTGTATTCGCGCGGCCACCATTCGCCCTTCGACCACGCGCGAGCCGTCCGGCACGCGTGTCGGAATAGGTGATGCCGCGGTCGCTCTGCAGCACCCAGGCGGCATTCGACGCCGCCTTGATCTTGTCGGCGGGGGTGCCGTTGGCGGCGACGATGCGCCCGCGCAGCATGGGTGCACCCTGGATCAGCGCATTCGGTGCCTGTTGTTTGAGGAAATCGTTGAAGCGCGCTCGTCTCGCTCGACTGAATGTCGACAAAGTAGAAGCGCCGGTGAATTTTCCGGCAGCGCGGCGAGGAATTGGCGGCGCAGATTGCCGTCGATCTCGATCAGCGTCACCAGCAGCGCAAGTCCCAGTCCGAGCGAGAGCACGACAGTCGGTGGTCAACGCGCCCGGGCGGTGAATGTTGGCGATCGCCATGCGCCAGGCGGTCGAGCGCGGGTGCGGCAGCCGGCGCGCGATCGCCATCAGTCCCGCCGCGACCAGGCGCAGCGCGACGAACACCACGGCCGCGGCGACGACGAAGATCGCCGCGATGCGCCGGTCGTAGGCGAGTGCGATGGCAAGCGCGACGAGTGCGGCGACGGCCATTGCGGTCGCTGCCATGTAGGTGAACCGGGGCCAGCGGCGGTCGCTCGACGATCTCGTCACGAAACAACGCCGAGACCGGAACGTCATGGGCGCGGCCGAGCGGCCAGAGCGCAAACGCCAGCGCGGTCAGCAGGCCGTAGATCAGTGCGAGCGCCAGATTGCCGGGCTGCAGGCTCGGCACCAGCGGCAAGGGAATAATGGCGCCGAACGCCCATTGCACCAGGAACGGCAATGCCGCTCCCAGGATCAGGCCCGGCACCGCGCCGATCAGCGCCAGCAGCAGGACCTGGGTCAGATATATCGAAAACACCCGGCCACCGGTGGCACCCAGCGCCTTGAACGTCGCGATCACGTCGCGGCGGCGGTCGAGATGGCTCTTGACCGCATTGGCCACGCCGACGCCGCCGATCAGCAGGGCGGTGAGGCCGACCATGGTGAGGAACTGGGTGAAGCGTTCGATATTGCGGCTCAGTTGCGGGGGAGGCGTTGGCGCGGGTGCGGATGCCCCAGCCGGCCTCGGGAAGACGCGCGCGCGCTTGCGTCACCAGCGCGCGGGCGACGTCGGTCGTCGGCCGTGTTGCCGCAAGCCGCACGCGGTAGCGCCAGCGCACCAGGCTGCCGGGTTGCAGCAACTGGGTCGCACGTAGCGCCGTCAACGCTGATCAGGAGCCGCGGGCCGAATCCGACACCGCCGGCAAGCTTGTCCGGTTCCTTGTCGAGGATCGCGCGTGATGACGAAGGTGGCTTGGCCGATTGCGAGTTTTGCGCCGGGTTTCAGATCAAGTCGCGCCATCAGCGCCGGATCGGCAACCGCGCCATAGGTGCCGTCGCGCGGCGCGATGAGGCTCGCCAGCGGCGCCGGCGGATCGGTCGCCACCGCGCCATAGAGCGGATAGGCGGAATCGGCCGCCTTGATCTCGACCAAGCGTCGTGCCGCCGGCGGCCGAGCGCGCCATTGTGCGCAGGCTGGCGACGACGGACACATCGCCCTGCGACTGCAGAAATCTGCGTTCGTCGGGGGAGGCCTCGCGATGGATCAGCGGTGAATGCGACATCGCCGCCCAAGATGGTGCGGCCCTCGCGGGCAATGCCGCCGGCCAGGCTGCCGGAGAGCGCGCCGATGCCGGCGATCGCCATGACGCCGAGCGCGACGCAGGTCACAAAAACATAGAAGCCGCGCAGCCCGCCGCGCATCTCGCGCCAGGCGATCCGCAGCGGCTAGCCATCTGCCGCCATTCGTCGATGCGTCGGGAGCCGGAAACGAAGGCGTTCATGCCGGCACGGCCTGGCGGCTGACGATGCTCTCGATGTGCCCGGAGCGCAGCCGAACCACGCGGTCGCAGCGTGCCGCCAGACCGGATCGTGGGTGATCAGCACCAAGGTGGTGCCGCGCGCGGCATGGCCGGCGAACAAGAGATCGATGATCTGCGTGCCGGTGGTCTCGTCGAGATTGCCGGTCGGTTCGTCGGCGATCAGGATCGCCGGATTGGGGGCGAGTGCGCGCGCCAGCGCGACGCGCTGCTGCTCGCCGCCGGAGAGTTCCGCGGGGTAATGATTGAGCCGTTGCGCGAGCCCGACCGCGGCAAGCTCCTGTTCCGCGCAGCGCGGCAGCATCGGCGCGGCCGGCCAGTTCCAGCGGCACGGCGACGTTCTCCAGCGCCGTCATCGTTGGAATGAGATGGAAGGACTGGAACACGATGCCGACATTGCGACCGCGAAAGCGCGCCAGCGCATCCTCATCAAGCGTGGTGAGATCCTCGCCCGCCACCTGGATCATGCCGGCATCGGGACGTTCGAGGCCGGCCATCACCATCAGCAAGGTCGACTTGCCGCTGCCGGAGGGGCCGACCAGGCCGACTGCCTCACCACGACCTATTTTGAGCGCGATGTCCTTGAGGATATGAACGCGCGCGGCGCCGCGGCCGAGCGTGAGATTGACGCCGTCCAGCGCAATGGCAGGACCAATGGCACGGCTTGAACCTGAGGTATCATCCATGTTGCATTTCCGTTCGCGCCACATTCCGGCCGTGCCGCGCCGATGTTGCGCGCAGTTCCGTTCATATGGGGCGCGCGGGCGGACGATCCAGTCTCGGATACGGCGTTGGACGCCAACTTGGACCGGGATAGCGGCGCTCACGATGCTGTGTGGCGCGATCGTTGCCGGCGTGGTCACGGCGCAGGCCGCCGAGCGTCTGGTCAAGATCGTGGCGCTGGGCGATTCGCTGACCGCGGGTTACGGCCTGCCGGCGAACGAAACCTTCCCGGTCAAACTCGCCGCCGCCCTAAAGGCCAAGGGTCTCGCGGTCGCGATCGCCGATGCCGGTGTCTCCGGCGATACCACAAGCGGGGGGCTGGCGCGGCTCGATTGGTCGGTTCCGGAGGGCACCGACGCCGTGATCCTTGAACTCGGCGCCAACGACGCCCTGCGCGGGATCGATCCGGCGGTGACGCGCAAGGCGCTTGAAGCGATCGTCACGCGACTGAAGGCGCGCGGCATCGCGGTGCTGCTGACCGGCATGAAGGCGCCGCGCAATCTTGGGCCGGACTATGCGCGGGACTTCGACGCGATCTATCCGGAACTGGCCGGCAAATATGACCTGGTGTTCGATCCGTTTTTCCTCGACGGGGTTGCGGCCGACAGCAAGCTCAATCAGGCCGACGGCATGCATCCGACCGCAGCGGGCGTCGACGTCATCGTCGCGCGGATGGTGCCGAAGGTGGAGCAACTGATCACGCGGCTGCGCGGCAAGACGGCGAACTGACTCTTGCGAAAGCGATGCGAAATCTCGCAAACAATCGCCATATGGCGGACGGGGCCATCGGGCCGGGGCGGATACGCTCCCGACCTATAACGTGCGATCACGCCTATGCCTCGCATCTTCACCGGTCTGGAAATTCCGGATGATATCCGTCAATCGCTGAGCTTCCTGCGCGGTGGGTTGCAGGGCGCACGCTGGATCGATCCGGAAAACTACCATTTGACGCTGCGATTTATTGGCGACGTCGACACCGGCGTCGCCCGCGAGATCGCCGGGCTGCTGGGGCAGGTACGGCGGCGGACCTTTGAATTGCGCATCGACGGGTTGAATTCGTTCGGCGGGCGGCGGCCGCGCGCGGTCGTGGCCACCATTGCGCCGACACCGATGCTGTTCGAATTGCAGGCTGAACACGAGCGGCTGATGCAGCGGATCGGGCTTGAGCCCGAGGGCCGCAAGTTCACGCCACATGTGACGCTTGCCCGTTTGCGGGAAACCTCCAGCCGGCAGGTGGCGGACTATCTGTCGACACGCGGGCACTTCCTGTCGATGCCGTTTGCGGTCTCGCGCTTTGTGCTGTTTTCCTCGCGCAATTCCGTCGGCGGCGGACCCTATGTGGTCGAGGCGGCCTATCCGCTTGCCGCGTAGTTTCGCCGGCCGCAGCGTTACAACGGCTTGAACAGGCGCGACTGCGCGTCCAGGACCGCGCTGGCAAGGCTGGTGCCGTCGGCCATCCATTCGCGGATCAGCGAAAGCGGGGTCGGGCGCGGTGCGGCGACCGCGCAGGTCACGCTGCCCAATTCGAAACTGAGATCGGCTTCGAATTTCTTCGCCAGTTGCTGCATGCGCCGGTTATCCGCGAGGCACATCATGTGCAGATTGCGGATGCCGCGGTTGCGCGCGGCCAGCAACGTGTGTTCGAGCAGGACCGAGCCCACACCATGGCTTTGCCAGGGCTGTTCGACACTCAAGGCAACCTCGGCCTCGCGGCTCGGCATTTTGCCCATGGCCCGCAATTCCGCTGCGCCGCGCAATTTGCCATCAATGTAAAAGGCATGAAAGACGGCATCGAGGTGGATCGAAACGTCGACATAGTTGCTGACATAAGCGTCGGACACCGTTCCTCCGAAGCGATTGCGCCGGCTCTCGGCATCGAGCCGCAGCAGGTGGTCGCGGTAAAGGCCGATCTCACCCAGCCACAGTTTGCGGACCGTTCCGCCAGGGGGGAGGGGTTCGTGCATCACTGTCGCTCCTGACCGTTGGGTGGCAACCCCCGCGCAGGGCGCGGCGGTCGCCAATCCCGACTCGCTGACCAGTTCGACCAAGAGATAATTGCTGCGATGCAGCAATACTATGACAGGATCGGGAATATCGCTGGGCGGGGGCCTGCGAACCGAGCCATCGTCCGGGTCCAGGACCCATTAACGGGCCAGCAAAGTAGTGCTGAAAAAAAGGCGGCCGTCAAAGACGGCCGCTGCGAAGAATTTCCGGTCTAGGCCTCGGCCGCTGCCGCGTAAATGCGCGATCAGGCCGGACAAAGACGCTCGTAGCGTTGCGTTAGCGCGACGACTGCGCACCGTAGGACAGCGTCTTGTCGTCGTAGCTGTCGCCCTTGAACGACGGGCCGCTGTTCACGGAGCGATCCGCGATCGGCGCCCTGCGAGTCGGCGCGGCGCGCTGGCTGCTGATGACGGGCTTCGGCCCATACGACAGGATCTTGTCGTCATAGCTGTCGTTGGGGAAGGATTGGGCGGCAACCAACGTCACTGATCCAAGCAACATGACGGCCGACAACATAAGGCGGGACTGAAGGCGCATGGCCTTGCTCCTGAAATAGGGGTTCCTGTGGACTTCCAATGTGTCCAATGGCCTCAGTACACGGGTCGGGCATGTTTATGTCGTCGTTATGCGAATTTTTCTGCCCAGTTATTGCTTTTTTATTTCCGCTTTACTTCGACGCCTGCGCCTTTATTGCCGATTTGGACGATGAATACTTATCGAATATTTACAGCCCAAGCAATGACGAACAGCGAGGTCGCAAAAATGTGATCGCGGCAGAACAGCGCGGATCCCGGTGCTCCGGCTGCCGCCATTATCCGCCGTGGCACCTGTCTCGGGTCTTCGTCTCGGCCGAACGGATCAGGGCCCCTTGATCCGCGGCTGCCGTTTCCTCGTGTGCCTTTGCGGCGGCCAGACCCTCCGGTGCGAACGCATTTGTCGGTTTAGATTCGATCGCAATGCTGCTGGGCGAATTGATGCCGGTTGACGGTGATCCGGAGCGTGCGGGCCGACGGAAGTCTACCAACAACAGCGCGCAACGATGGCGTGTCGCACGCCATCGTTTGCAAGGGTTCATTCGACGATGTTTTATTTGATTGCACGACCGGTTGCGACGCAGTCGCAGTTCGTTTGATTCTCAGGTGGGAAAGTGGCCGGCCCGAAGGCCGACCGCTTTCTTTGTCTGCTCAGCGCAGATCTGATAGCCGCGGGTTAGTAGATTTCGCTCTGACGGTCATACCAGCGCTGCACCTGGAGACTGACCGGCTCCTTCGCTCCCAGAACTTCGAAGCGCGGTTGGTTGTTGCGAACCTCGCCGTTCGCTTGCGCGAAGGCGTCCTGCGCACCGTAACCGACCGGCGATGGCGCCGTGCCGAGATAGGTGAAGGGCTGGCCGCTGTTGGCGTAGAACTGCTCGAATGTCGAATCGCTGGCAAGAGCCGGCGATGCGGCGGCGGCCATCACAAAGGCGGCGGCAACGATCTTGGTCTTGATATTCATATCAGTCACTCCGTGTGTTTTGCCCGCACCAAACCCCATGGTCTTGGCCGAGCGTTGTTGGTCTTTCCGACCTGATTGTCGGAGGCATCGTGCCCTCCAACACCAACAAGTACGAAGCGGGGAGGTGGATAGTTTCGCTGGCTGTCTTCACAAACGCTTGTCGCAGGCCGTGATCGATTGTCAGCGGAGCGTGATGGGCGCGTGATCCGCGCCGTGACGCGTCTCCCGGTTGGTGCAGGTCCCGATATCCTGGACTCGCATGGGATTGTCGGCATTGCCGCCGGTGTTGCCGGTCCGGGGCGCGACGCGGGTTGCCAGCGTCGGTGCAACAACGATAGGACTGGTCCGCCGCTACCTCTCGCCGCCGATCAAGTGATCCGCCCCGCCAATGCCCGCCGCCATCCGTAGCCATTATGCGAGCCTGATCGCCGCCGGTGAGATCGAGAGCGATCCGGCGCAGGAGGCCGTCGTCGGCCGACTGGCGCGACTGGAAGCCCAGCTCGCGGAACATCGCCTGGCACGCAAGTCGTCGTCGCTCGGCTGGCTGTTCGGAGCGCGTGCCAAGGCGGCGCAACCGACCAGGGGTCTTTATATCTACGGCGATGTCGGGCGCGGCAAAACCATGCTAATGGATCTGTTTTTTGCCTCGACGACGGTCGCGCGCAAACGGCGCGCGCACTTTCATGAATTCATGGCGGACGTGCACGAACGCATCTACGCGTTCCGTCAAAAACAAAAACGCGGTGAACTTAATGGTGAACCTAATAATGGCGACCCGGTCCGTCTGACCGCGGATTTTTTGGCGGACGAAGCTTGGCTTTTGTGCTTCGACGAGTTTCACGTCACCGACATCGCCGACGCCATGATTCTCGGCCGGCTGTTTACGCGGTTGTTCGAGCACGGTGTCGTCGTGGTCGCGACCTCGAACGTGCGGCCTGACGAACTCTACAAGGACGGTCTCAACCGCGCACTGTTCGTGCCCTTCATCGCGCTTATCGAGCAACGCATGCAGACGGTGCGGCTTGCCGCGCGCACCGACTATCGGCTGGAGAAAATGTCCGGCATGCCGGTCTGGTACGCGCCGGCGGATGAGGATGCGGAGGTCGCCCTCGAAATGGCCTGGCAGCGGCTGACCGGCATGTTTACCGGTGAGCCGCAGGAGCTCGCGATCAAAGGCCGAACGATTCACGTGCCGCAGGCTGCGATGGGAGTTGCGCGCTTTTCCTTCCATCAATTATGCGAGCAACCGCTCGGCGCCGCCGACTATCGGCGCATCGCGTACGAATTCCACACCATCATCCTCGATGACGTTCCGGTCATGGACTTCGACCGGCGCAACGCCGCCAAGCGATTCATCATCCTGATCGATACGTTGTACGATCTCGCGGTGAAGTTGATCGCCTCGGCGGAGGCGGAGCCGGATGAACTTTATCGGGCAACGGACGGATTCGAGGCCCAGGAATTCAAGCGCACTGCGTCACGGCTGATCGAGATGCGTTCGCAGGCTTATCTTGCCAAGCCGCACGGCCGCGCCGATTCGATCGCCAGTGCATCGAGCGAAGGAATCATCGAGACTTGAGTTTTCTGAAAACCTGATCGGCCGCCGTGAGGCGCTCGGATAAGCCGATCTGTTTTGAGTTTGGCCCCCAACGCGTCGCGTGCACGACGTCAGAGAACGACCATGAGCCCTGTCTCGTCCAGCTCCGGACCTTCCAAAAGTCCTTCCGGTTCAGCCAAAACGTCATCGCGCAAGCCGCGGCCGCGCTGCGCAATCTGCGGCCAGGACGCGCGGGAGCCGACCACGTTCAGCCTGGTGCGGCCGACGCTTGCGGAGATGATCCTGAAGGATCATCCGGAATTGACGGCGGATGCCGTGTTCTGCGGCCGGCATCTGACGCCGTACCGCACACGCTATGTCGCGGATCTGCTGGAACGTGAAAAGGGCGAGGTCACCGAACTGGAGCGGCAGGTGGTGGAGAGCTTGGCGCGCGAGGCGCTGGTCAGCCGCGACGTGGAAAAGAGCTGGGAGGTCAAGCGAACCTTTGGGGAGCGGGTCGCCGATTTGGTCGCGGATTTCGGCGGCAGCTGGAGCTTCATCCTCAGCTTCTTTTTCATCCTGAGCGCCTGGATGATGTTCAATATCTGGATGACTTCGGACAAGGTGTTCGATCCGTTCCCGTTCATCCTGCTCAATCTGGTGCTGTCATGCATCGCCGCGATACAGGCGCCGATCATCATGATGAGCCAGAAGCGGCAGGAGACCAAGGATCGGATGCGCTCGGAAAACGACTTCCAGGTCAACCTCAAGGCCGAACTGGAGGTCCGTCATCTGCACGAAAAAATCGACCACCTGCTGCATCGGCAATGGGAACGGCTGGCCGAGATCCAGCAGATCCAGCTTGAGATCATGCAGGACTTGGCGGGCCATCGACGCTGATTGATTTTGGCAGGGCGCCGCGACACCGCCTAATCGATTTCCATCGCGCGGCCTATACTTTGCGGCATAGCTGTCACAAGATTGGACAATAAACGGTCGTTTAGTGGCTTGAGGGCTTGTCTAACACAGCACCAAGGGTCGTCCGCGTGGCCGTTACTCTGGTGGAAGGGGGCAGTGTCAATGAGTTGGCTTCGCATTCCGGCGATCGCAATGCTGTTGGCGGTCTCGAACTGCGGCGACGGTCAAACCGCCAAGCCGGCCGCGCCCCCGACACCGGCGGTGACGGTTGCCAAGGTCGTGTCGCAGGACATCAAGCCGGCCGTGACATTCACCGGCCGGGTAGAGGCCGAGAACAAGGTCGAACTGCGGGCGCGCATTGAAGGGTTTTTGCAGAAGCGGCTGTTTGCCGAGGGCGCGGACGTGAAGGACGGCGATCTGATGTTCGTGATCGAGAAGGGGTCCTATCAGGCCGCGCTCGATCAAGCCAAGGCGGCGCTCCTTAAGGCGGAAGCCGCGCTCAAGCTCGCCGACATCGAGGTCAACCGACAGACCGAGCTCCTGCAAAAGAAGGTCATTGCCCAGGCGAAAGTTGACGAAGTCACGGCCAAACAGGGCCAGGCGCGCGGTGCAGATGCTGGCGGAAAAGGCGGCAGTCGAGAAGGCTGAGTTGCAGCTCAGCTATACCGATGTCCGCGCGCCGCTCGCCGGGCGCGTCGGCCGCGAAAGCGTTTCGGTCGGCAATTTCGTCGGGCCGTCGACCGGGCCGCTGGCGATCATCGTCAGCCAGGATCCGATCGATGTCACCTTTCCGGTGACCCAGCGCGAGATGCTGGAATTCCGCAAGGAGCAGGAGGCCGCCGGCAGCAACGGCGAGGTCGATGTCTTTCTCACGCTCGCCGATGGCTCGCGCTATCCCGCGCCGGGCAAGATCGATTTCATCGACGTCACCGTCAATCAGGGCACCGACACTGTGCTGGTGCGGGCGACATTTCCAAATCCGAAGCGTGTCCTGGTTGATGGCCAGCTCGTGACCGTCGTGGCCGAGCCAGGCAAGCCGGAGCCGGCACTGATGGTGCCGCAGCAGGCGCTGCAGCTCGATCAGGCCGGCGCCTTCGTTCTGCTCGTCAACAACGAGAACAAGGTCGAAGTTCGTCGCGTCGAGACCGGCCCGATCAAGGGGGCCAACATCGCCATCACCAAGGGCCTCAAGGCCGGCGAACAGGTGATCACCGAGGGCATCCAGCGCGTGCGTCCCGGTCAGGTCGTCAATCCGGCTGAAGCCAAGCCGGGGGCCTGATCAATGTTGTCGGACATTTTCATTGCACGGCCGCGCTTTGCCTTCGTCATTTCGATCGTGATCACGATCGCGGGACTGGTCGCCCTGACCCAGCTGCCAATCGCGCAGTTTCCCGACATCGTGCCGCCGCAGATCTCGGTGACGGCGAACTATCCGGGCGCCAGCGCCGAAGTGGTGGAATCGACGGTCGCGCAGCCGATCGAAGTCGCGCGTCATCGGCGTCGACGACATGATCTACATGAAGTCGACGAGCGGCAATGACGGTTCCTACACGCTCAACGTTACCTTCAAGGTCGGCACCAATCCCGATCTGAATTCCGTCAAGGTGCAGAACCGCGTCAGTCTGGCGGAGGCGCAACTGCCGGCCGAGGTCCGCAGCCAGGGCGTCGCGGTAAAGAAACAATCCTCGGCTTTGCTGCAGGTGATCACGCTGATCTCGCCGGACGGTCGGTTCGATCAGCTCTATCTCGCCAACTACGCCACCATCAATGTCCTCGATACGTTGAAGCGCGTGCCGGGCGTCGGCGATGTCACGCTGCTGACGCCGTTCGACTACACGATGCGGATTTGGCTCAAGACCGACAAGCTGACGGCGTACCGGCTGACGCCCAACGACATCATCGACGCGCTCAAGCGCCAGAATATCCAGGCGGCGGTCGGCCGCATCGGCGCGCAGCCGGCGCTGCCCGATCAGCGCTTTCAACTCACCATCCAGACTAAGGGCCGGCTGAGCACCGTCAAGGAATTCGAGGACGTGGTGGTGCGGGCGGAGAAGGATGGTTCCTTCATCCGCATCAAGGATGTCGCGCGCGTCGAACTGGCCGCACGAACCGCCGAGGCGATCGGTCGGCAGGACGGCTCGCCGGCGGCCGTCATCGGCATCTATCAATCGCCCGGCGGCAATTCGGTGGAAAGCGCCAAGTTGATCCGGCAGAACATGGAGCGGCTGAAGGCGGCATTTCCGGAGGGCGTTGCCTACAAGATCACCTACGACACATCGGTCTTTGTCGAGGAGAGCATCCAGGAGGTGATCAAGACGCTACTTGAGGCCTTTGTCCTAGTGATTCTTGTTGTCTATCTGTTCCTCGGCAGTCTCCGCGCGACCCTGGTGCCACTGGTCGCGGTGCCGGTCTCGCTGATCGGTACCTTCGCGATCATGCTGGCGCTCGGCTTTTCCGCCAACACGGTGTCATTGCTGGCGCTGGTGCTCGCCATCGGCGTTGTCGTCGATGATGCGATCGTCGTGGTCGAGGCGGTCGAATCGCAGATGGACAAGGACCCGAACCTGGATCCGGCGGACGCCGCGCGCACGGCCATGCGTGAGGTGACCGCGCCGATCATCGCGACCACGCTGGTTCTGTTGTCTGTGTTCGTGCCGGTTGCCTTCATTCCCGGCATTTCCGGTGAGTTGTTCCGCCAGTTCGCGGTAGCGGTTTCGGTGTCGGTGGTGATTTCGTCAATCAACGCGCTGACCATGTCGCCGGCACTGTGCGCGCTGGTGCTCAAGCGGCGCACCGGGCCGCGGCGCGGTCCGATCGGCTATGTCCTGGCCGGTATCGACAAGGCGCGCGACGGCTACGTCTCGGTGGTGCGGCGTTTGGTGCGGATGGCGGCGTTCGGGCTATTGGTGCTGGCAGTGGTGATCGCCGGGACAGCCTGGATGTTCAAGGTGGTGCCGACCGGGTTTCTGCCGGCGGAAGATCAAGGCGCGTTCTTTGCCGAAATTCAACTGCCGGAGGCGGCGTCGGTCAACCGCAGCGATGCGGTCGCCAAGCGCGTGGAAGATGTCATCCGCAAGACGCCCGGGGTCGAGGGCGTCACCACGGCGGTCGGTTACAGTCTGCTCGACGGCTTGGTGAAGTCGAATAGTGCCTTCATGGTCGTCACGTTAAAACCGTTCGCCGAGCGGCCGGGCTTCGAACTCTCGGCCGATGGCATCATCCAGAGACTGCGCCGAGACTTTATTACCATCCGCGAAGCCAATGTGATCCCGTTTAACCTGCCGCCGATCATCGGGTTGGGCACCGGCAGCGGCTTCGAATATCAACTGCTCAGCATGGCTGGCGGCAGTCCCGCCGACATCGCGGCGGTCGCGCGCGGGCTGGTGTTCGCCTCCAATCAGGAACCGTCGCTGCGCGGCGTCTTCACCACCTATGCCGCCAACACGCCGCAGATCTATCTCGATATCGACCGTGAAAAAGTTCAAACACTCGGCGTCAGCGTGTCGGATGTGTTCAGCGCGCTGCAATCGATGCTGGGGTCGGCCTACGTCAACGACTTCAACCTGTTCGGGCGAACCTGGCAGGTCACCATTCTGGGTGAGCCGTCGGAGCGCGCCAATGTCAACGACATCTTCCGCATCAACGTGCGCAACGACAAGGGCGAGATGGTGTCACTGCGCGCCTTCGCCCAGGCGCGGCTGGTGCTCGGGCCGCAATCAATCGTGCGCTTCAACAATTTCCGCAGCGTCACGATCAATGGCGGGCCGGCGCCGGGCTCCAGTTCCGGCGAGGCGCTCGCGACCATGGAACGGCTCTCGAAGACGACCCTGCCGCGCGGCTATGGCTATGAGTGGAGCGGAACGTCGCTGCAGGAAAAGGAGGCCGCCGGCAAGACCGCCTTCATCCTGATGCTGGCGGTGTTGTTTGCCTATCTGTTCCTGGTCGCGCTTTACGAAAGCTGGACGATTCCGGTCGCGGTGCTGCTCTCGGTCACGGTCGGTGTGCTGGGAGCGATGATCGCGCTGCCGCTCGCCGGTCTGCCGTTCAATCTCTATGCCCAGATCGGCATGGTGGTGCTGATCGGGATCGGGGCCAAGACCTCAATTCTGATTGTGGAATTCGCCAAGGAACGGCGCGAGCGCGGCCTGTCGATCCAGGACGCGGCGATCGAGGGCGCCCGGGAGCGGTTCCGGGCGGTTTTGATGACGGGAATATCCTTCCTTGCTGGCCTGCTGCCGCTGGTGATCGCGACAGGTGCCGGCATGCTGAGCCGGCGCGGCGTGTCGACGTCCATCTTTGGCGGCATGCTGGCTGCCACGGTGATCGGCGTCTTCATGATCCCGGTGCTCTACGTGATGCTGCAATGGGTTCGGGAAAAGGTGAAAAGTGGTCGCGGCGGAAAAGAACCGGCCGGGTCTGCGACGGTGCCGACGGCGGCGGCGAGACACTAGCTTTTGCCCCGGCCGACGACCGATATATCCGGTCGGCATCATCTGTCGTCGGCCGGGGCCGGCTGCTTTGTCGCCTTTGTCGCCGTTGTCGACTTGAATGGCGTGGGCGAAGGGGCTAATCAGCCTGCGCGGCGCTCATTTGGCCCTCTATCCTAGGAATCCTCATCTCATGGCGCGGAATAAGATTGCATTGATCGGTGCTGGCCAGATCGGCGGCACCCTCGCTCACCTCGCTGGTCTGAAAGAGCTCGGCGACATTATCCTGTTCGACGTCGCCGAAGGCGTGCCCCAGGGCAAGGCGCTCGATCTGGTGCAGTCGTCGCCGGTTCAAGGCTTTGACGCCAAGATCGCTGGCACCAATTCCTACGAAGCGATCGATGGCGCCGATGTCTGCATCGTCACCGCCGGCGTGCCGCGTAAGCCGGGCATGAGCCGCGATGACCTGCTCGGCATCAATCTGAAGGTGATGGAACAGGTCGGCGCCGGCATCAAGAAATACGCCCCCAACGCCTTTGTCATCTGCATCACCAATCCGCTCGACGCCATGGTCTGGGCGCTGCAGAAATCCTGCGGTCTGCCGCGGCAGATGGTGGTCGGCATGGCGGGCGTGCTTGATTCGGCGCGGCTGCGTTATTTCCTCGCCGACGAATTCAACGTCTCCGTGGAAGACGTCTCGGCCTTCGTGCTCGGCGGCCATGGCGACGAGATGGTGCCGATGATCCGCTATTCGACGGTCGCCGGCATTCCGCTGCCGGACCTGATCAAGATGGGCTGGACCACGCAGGCCCGTGTCGACGAAATCTTCGAGCGCACCCGCAAGGGTGGCGGCGAGATCGTCGGCCTGCTCAAGACCGGTTCGGCGTTCTATGCGCCGGCGGCGTCCGCGATTGACATGGCCGAGAGCTATCTGCGCGACAAGAAGCGCGTTCTGCCATGCGCGACGTGGCTCAATGGCGAATACGGTTTGAAGGATATCTATGTCGGCGTGCCGGTTGTGATCGGCGAAAAGGGCGTCGAGCGCATTGTCGAGCTTGACCTCAATGGCGCCGAACGCGGCATGTTCGAGAAATCCGTTGCCTCGGTTCAGGCGTTGGTCGAGGCCTGCAAGAAGATCGCGCCGAATCTCGGATCGTAGTCCCGCCAGACAATCGTGCTTGGCCCCTGCCTTGCAGGGTCAAGGTCATTACTCGGGCCGTGAGGGTCGCTTCATGAACATCCATGAATATCAGGCAAAGACGGTCCTGCGGGAATTCGGCGTTCCGGTGCCGCGTGGCGCGCCCGCGTTCAGTGTCGAGGAGGCGGTCAAGGCGGCCGAGGAACTCGGCGGCCCGGTGACCGTCGTCAAGGCGCAGATCCACGCCGGCGGCCGCGGCAAGGCCGGTGGCGTCAAGGTGGTGCGGTCCAGCGACGAGGTGCGGACCGAGGCGACACGCCTGCTCGGTTCGACCCTGGTCACGCACCAGACCGGCCCGCAGGGCAAGGAAGTCAGCCGGCTCTACATCGAGGAAGGCTCCTCGATCGATCGCGAGTTCTATCTGTCGGCGCTGGTCGACCGCGAAACGTCACGCATCGCCTTCGTGGTTTCGACCGAAGGCGGCATGGACATCGAAGAGGTGGCGCGCAAGCAGCCGGATAAGATCCTCACCTTCTCGATCGATCCGGCCACCGGTATCATGCCGCACCATGGCCGCGCTGTGGCGCGTGCGCTCAAGCTGTCAGGTGATCTCGCCAAACAGGCCGGCGCGCTGGTCGGCAAGCTCTATGCGGCTTTCGTCGCCAAGGACATGAGCATGCTGGAAATCAATCCGCTGGTCGTGACCAAGGCGGATCAGCTGATCTGTCTCGATGCCAAGATCGGCTTTGACGACAATGCGCTCTACCGCCATTCCGATATCGTCGAACTGCGCGATCTGACCGAAGAGGACGACAAGGAGATCGAGGCCTCGAAATACGATCTCAACTACATCGCGCTCGACGGCACCATCGGCTGCATGGTCAACGGCGCGGGGCTCGCCATGGCGACCATGGACATCATCAAGCTCTATGGCGAGAGCCCGGCGAACTTCCTCGATGTCGGCGGCGGCGCGACCAAGGACAAGGTGGCCGCCGCGTTCAAGATCATCACCTCCGATCCGAACGTGAAGGGCATCCTGGTCAACATTTTCGGCGGCATCATGCGCTGCGACGTGATCGCGGAAGGCGTGGTGGCGGCGGTGCGCGAGGTCGGCCTCGAAGTGCCGCTGGTGGTGCGGCTGGAAGGCACCAATGTCGAACTCGGCAAGGAAATTGTCGCCAAGTCCGGGCTCAACGTGATCGCGGCCGATGATCTCGACGACGCCGCGCAGAAGATTGTGAAGGCGGTGAAGGGGACGAAATAAGTCCGCCTTTTCGCTCCGCTCCCGACCTTTGAGGCAGATCGCATGTCCATCCTGATCGACAAGAACACCACGGTTCTCTGCCAGGGCTTCACCGGCAAGAACGGCACCTTTCATTCCGAGCAGGCGATCGCCTACGGTACCAAGATGGTCGGCGGCACCTCGCCCGGCAAAGGCGGCTCGGTCCATCTCGGCCTGCCGGTGTTCGACACCGTGGCGGAGGCGCGCGCGGCGACCGGCTGCGACGCCAGCGTGATCTATGTGCCGCCGCCAGGCGCGGCCGACGCGATCTGTGAGGCGATCGATGCGGAGGTCCCGCTCATCGTCTGCATAACCGAGGGCATCCCGGTGCTCGACATGGTCAAGGTCAAGCGCTCGCTCTCGGGCTCGAAGTCGCGGCTGATCGGACCGAACTGTCCGGGGGTGATGACGGCCGGCGAATGCAAAATCGGCATCATGCCGGGCTCGATCTTCAAGGCCGGGTCGGTCGGCGTGGTGTCGCGTTCGGGCACTTTGACCTATGAGGCGGTGTTCCAAACCACCCAGGAGGGTCTGGGACAGACCACCGCTGTCGGCATCGGCGGCGACCCGGTCAAGGGCACCGAGTTCATCGACATGCTGGAAAAGTTCCTGGCCGATAAGGCGACCGAATCGATCATCATGATCGGTGAAATCGGCGGCTCGGCCGAGGAAGACGCCGCCCAATTCCTGGCCGACGAGGCCAAACGCGGCCGCAAAAAGCCCACCGTCGGCTTCATTGCCGGGCGCACGGCGCCTCCCGGGCGGCGCATGGGCCATGCCGGCGCCATTATTTCCGGCGGTAAAGGCGACGCGGAATCCAAGATTGCGGCCATGGAAGCGGCCGGTATCAAGGTTTCGCCCTCACCCGCCCGGCTCGGAAAGACACTGGTCGAAGTTTTGAAAGGCTGATTCAGTTCTTGTTCAGTTCTGTCAGTTTTTGGGCCTTTCTTCCGTGGTCTTATGAATTAAATAGGGTAAGAGGATAATTGCGTATCAATGGCGGCCGACACAGGCCGGGACGGTTCGCCATTGCCCGCGAGGCCGATCAACCAGGATCCCCATGATGTCCCGCCAGGACCCGAATGCTGCTTTTGCCCTGACATCTTTTCTCTACGGCGGTAACGCCGCCTATATCGAAAACCTGCAAGCGCGCTACGAAACCGATCCGAATTCGGTCGAAGCGGAATGGCAGGCCTTCTTCAAGAGCATGAAGGACGAGCCGGCCGATGTCGCCCGCAACGCCGATGGCCCGTCCTGGGCGCGGCCGAACTGGCCCGCGCGACCGCGTGACGATCTGATCGCGGCACTCGACGGCGATTGGGGCGAAGCCGGCCGGGCGATCGGCGAAAAGGTCAAGGCCCGTGCCCATGACGCCGGCGTGGAGATCACCCCGGCGGACGTGCAGCGCGCCACCCGCGATTCGGTGCGGGCGCTGATGTTGATCCGCGCCTACCGCATGCGCGGCCATCTGCACGCCAATCTCGATCCGCTCGGCCTGGAACAACGGCCGGGCTTCGAGGAACTCGATCCGCGCTCGTACGGCTTCACCGATAGCGATTACGATCGCAGAATTTTCCTCGACTACGTGCTTGGGCTGGAATTCGGCACCTTACGCGAGATCGTCGCGATCCTGCAGCGCACCTACTGCCAGACGCTTGGCGTCGAATTCATGCACATTTCAGATGCCGCGCAAAAATCCTGGCTGCAGGAACGCATCGAGGGCCCCGACAAGGAGATCACCTTCACGCGTGAAGGCAAGCGCGCGATCCTCAACAAGCTGGTGGAGGCGGAAGGCTTCGAACGATTCTGCGACGTCAAATTCACGGGCACCAAGCGGTTCGGTCTCGACGGCGGCGAATTGATGATCCCGGCGCTGGAGCAGATCATCAAGCGCGGCGGCGCGCTCGGCGTGAAGGAGATCGTGCTCGGCATGGCTCATCGCGGCCGGCTGAACGTGCTGGCGCAGGTGATGGCCAAGCCCCATCGCGCCATCTTTCACGAGTTCAAGGGCGGCTCGGTGACACCGGACGAAATCGAAGGATCCGGCGACGTCAAGTATCACCTCGGTGCCTCGTCCGATCGCGAGTTCGACGCCAACAAGGTGCATCTGTCGCTGACCGCCAATCCCTCGCATCTGGAAATCGTCGTGCCGGTTGCGCTCGGCAAGGTGCGCGCCAAGCAGGATCAGCACGGGGCAACGCCGGAAGACCGCACCATGGTGATGCCGCTGATGATTTACGGTGATGCGGCCTTCGCCGGGCAGGGCGTGATCGCGGAATGCTTCGGCCTGTCAGGTCTGCGTGGTCATCGCACCGGCGGTTCGGTGCATTTCATCGTCAACAATCAGATCGGCTTTACGACCTATCCGCGCTATTCGCGGTCCTCGCCATATCCGTCCGACGTCGCCAAGATGATCGAGGCGCCGATCTTCCACGCCAATGGCGACGATCCCGAGGCGGTGGTGTTCGCCGCCAAGATCGCGACCGAGTTCCGGCAGAAGTTCCAGAAGCCGGTGGTCATCGACATGTTTTGCTACCGGCGCTACGGCCACAATGAGGGCGACGAGCCGGCATTCACCCAGCCGCTGATGTACAAGGCGATCAAGTCGCACCCGTCGACCTTGGAAATCTATTCCAAGAAACTGATCGCGGCCGGAATCGTAACCGAGGGTGAGGTCGACAAGATGCGCGCCGACTGGCGCGTGCGGCTCGATGCCGAGTTCGAGGCCGGCCAGGCCTACCGGGCGAACAAGGCCGACTGGCTGGAAAACCGCTGGGCCGGTTTCAAGTTCGCCCGCGATCTCGACGATCCACGGCGCGGCGATACCGGCGTTGCCACCGAAACGTTGCTGGAGATCGGCGAGAAAATCACCGCCGTCCCGCAAGGCTTTCATGCTCATCGCACCATTGCGCGGTTTCTGGACAACCGCCGCAAGGCCATCGAAACCGGGCAAAGCATCGATTGGTCGACTGCGGAAGCCCTCTCGTTCTGTTCGTTGTTGATGGAAGGTTTTCGGGTCCGCCTGTCCGGTCAGGATAGCGAGCGTGGCACGTTCTCCCAGCGCCATTCGGTGCTGATCGATCAGGAGAACGAAAACCGCTATACGCCGTTCAATCACATTGATGAGAAACAGGCGCGCTACGAAGTCATCAATTCCATGCTGTCGGAAGAAGCCGTACTCGGCTTTGAATACGGCTATACGCTCGCCGAGCCGAATGCGCTGACCCTGTGGGAGGCGCAGTTCGGCGATTTTGCCAACGGCGCGCAGGTCGTGTTCGATCAGTTTATTTCTTCCGGCGAACGCAAGTGGTTGCGCATGTCCGGCCTGGTCTGCCTGCTGCCACATGGCTATGAGGGTCAGGGTCCGGAACATTCGTCCGCCCGGCTTGAGCGCTTCCTGCAGATGGCGGCCGAGGACAACATGCAGGTCGTCAATTGCACGACGCCGGCAAACTATTTCCACGTCCTGCGTCGGCAATTGCACCGCGATATCCGCAAGCCGCTCATTCTGATGACGCCGAAGTCACTGCTGCGTCACAGGCGGGCGGTATCGACCTTGAAGGAACTTGGCCCTGAAACCTCGTTCCACCGGTTGTTGTGGGACGATGCGCAGTTGTTGGCGAACGAGAAAATCAAGCTCGTGCCCGATGGCGATATCCGGCGCGTCATCCTGTGCTCGGGCAAGGTTTATTACGACCTTTATGAAGAACGGGAACAGCGCGGCATTGACGACGTTTATCTGCTGCGCGTCGAACAGCTCTATCCGGTGCCGCTGAAAGCGTTGTTGCAGGAACTGTCGCGCTTCAAGCAGGCCGAAATCGTCTGGTGCCAGGAAGAGCCGCGCAACATGGGGGCCTGGCACTTCATCGAATCCTATCTCGAATGGGTGCTCAACCAGGCCGGCTCGACCATGAAGCGGCCGCTCTATGCCGGGCGGCCGGCGTCGGCCGCAACCGCGAGCGGGTTGATGTCGAAGCATACGGCGCAATTGAAGAAACTGCTCGACGACGCGCTGGGGTAATTCCCGACTATCGGCGCTTGCCGCCATTCTTGAGGCATCGTGCCGGCGGTGCCGCATGGCGATCGGCGGCTTTCCACGTAATCAGACGAAACGGGACTGAATGACATGGCTGAAATCCGGGTTCCCACGCTCGGCGAGTCGGTGACCGAGGCGACCATCGGCCGCTGGTTCAAGCAGGCGGGTGAATCGGTGGCGGTCGACGAACCGCTAGTGGAACTGGAAACTGATAAGGTGACGATCGAGGTGCCGGCGCCGGCCGCGGGCGTGCTGGCGGAAATCGCCGCCAAGGATGGCACAACGGTCGAAGTCGGCGCGCTGCTCGGCCAGATCACCGAGGGCGCCGGTGCGTCGGCGAAGGCGCCTGCCGCCAAAGCGCCGGCTGCGAAGACGCCCGAGCCGGCAAAACCGGAACAGGTAAAACCCACGCCGCCGAAGCCGGCGGCGGCCGAGGCGGCCCTGGCCCCTTCGGTCCGCAAGCTCGCCGCCGAAACCGGCATCAAGCCGGCCACCGTCGACGGCACCGGCAAGGACGGCCGTGTCACCAAGGGCGATATGCTCGCCGCGATCGAGCGCGCGGCCGCTACGCCGACACCGGTCGCGCAACCGGTTGCCGCGGTGCAGATGCGGGCGCCGTCACCGGCTGACGATGCTGCGCGCGAGGAACGCGTGCGCATGACTAAGCTGCGGCAGACCATCGCGCGGCGGCTGAAGGATGCGCAGAACAATGCCGCCATGCTGACGACCTTCAACGAGGTCGACATGGGCGCGGTGATGGCGCTGCGCAATCAGTACAAGGAATTGTTCGAGAAGAGGCACGGCACCAAGCTCGGCTTCATGGGATTCTTCGTCCGCGCCTGCGTGCAGGCGCTGAAGGAGATCCCGGCGGTCAATGCCGAGATCGACGGCGCAGATCTGATCTACAAGAACTACTATCACGTCGGCATCGCGGTTGGCACCGAGAAGGGCCTGGTGGTGCCGGTGGTGCGCGACTGCGATATGAAGTCGCTCGCCGAGATCGAAAAGACTATCGCCGATTTCGGACGCCGCGCGCGCGACGGCCAGCTCAAGATCGACGAGATGCAGGGTGGCACCTTCACCATCACCAATGGCGGCATCTACGGCTCGCTGATGTCGACGCCAATTCTCAACGCACCGCAATCCGGCATCCTCGGCATGCACAAGATCCAGGAGCGGCCGGTGGTCGTCGCCGGCAAGGTCGAGGTGCGGCCGATGATGTATCTCGCGCTGTCCTACGATCACCGCATTGTCGACGGCCGCGAGGCGGTCACCTTCCTGGTGCGGGTGAAGGAAAATCTGGAAGACCCCGCGCGGCTGGTGCTGGATTTGTAGCTTTATGTAGCTTCATGGTCATTGCCGGACATGATCCGGCAATCCGTCAATCTTTGGAAGGATGGATGCGCGGGTCAAGCCCGCGCATGACAAAGAAACGAAAGTGCCCTTGTCATGTCCTATGATCTCGTCGTCATCGGCACCGGCCCCGGCGGCTATGTCTGCGCGATTCGCGCCGCGCAACTGGGTCTGAAAACTGCGGTCGTCGAACGGCGCGCCACCCACGGCGGCACCTGTCTCAACATCGGCTGCATTCCGTCGAAGGCGCTGTTGCACGCTTCCGAATTGTTCGAGGAGGCGGCGCACAAGTTTGCCAAGATGGGCATCGGCGTCGGTACGCCGAAGCTCGATCTTGCCGCAATGTTGTCCTTCAAGGACGAGGGCGTCGACGGCAACGTCAAGGGCGTCGAGTTTCTTTTGAAGAAAAACAAGATCGACGCATTGCACGGCCATGGCCGCATCGTTTCGCCCGGCCGGATCGAGGTCACCGGCGATGGCGGCAAGATGCAGACTGTCGAGACCAAGGCGATCGTGATCGCGACCGGCTCGGATGTCGCGAAACTCAAGGGCATCGAGATCGATGAAAAGCGCATCGTGTCATCGACCGGCGCGCTGACCCTGCCGGCGGTGCCGAAGCGGCTGTTGGTGATCGGCGCCGGCGTGATCGGGCTCGAACTCGGCTCGGTGTGGCGGCGGCTCGGTTCTGAAGTGGTCGTGGTGGAATTTCTCGACCGCATCCTGCCGGGCATGGATCTCGAAGTCGGCAAGCAGTTCCAGCGCATCCTGCAGCGCCAGGGCATGACGTTCAAACTGTCGTCAAAGGTCACCGCTGTCGATAGTTCCGGCAAGCGGCTCAAGGCGACGGTCGAACCGGCGGCGGGCGGGGCGGCCGAGACGATCGAGGCCGATGTCGTGCTGGTCGCGGTCGGCCGCGTGCCCTACACCGAGGGTCTTGGGCTCAACGAGGCCGGCGTGGCGATGGACAATCGCGGCCGGGTCGTAATCGACGAACACTTCAAGACCAGCGTTGACGGTGTCTATGCGATCGGAGACGTGATCGCGGGGCCGATGCTGGCGCACA
>CAWDZJ010000028.1:0-19079 GCA_963806815.1 uncultured Alphaproteobacteria bacterium
AGATCGAACGGTCGTCGGCAAGTACGTCGCCGCGCGTCGGCCGCACCAGGCCGTTCAGGCAGCGCAGCAGTGTCGACTTGCCGGCGCCGGACGGACCGAGCAGCACGACGAAGCGGCCCGGTTCGAACGTCAGGCTGGCGCCGTCAAGCGCGCAGACGCCGTTGTCATAGGTGACGGAAGTCTCGGCAATTCGCAGCACAAGCGCAGCCTGTTTTCGAGAAATTCCGTTTCTTCCCTAACGCGTGGCGCTAACGCTTTTGTGACATGTGGATTTTGGTTCGGACGGGGATGGGCGGTGATGTGGATAACCGCAGGCCACGCGATGGCATGCATCTGCTATGATCTGGCGGTCCCAGGAAAATCGCATTCATGCCGTTTGCGGCCCGCATCAACAACCTGCGTCAGCGTGACGATCATGATCAGAACCGGGTGACTTTCGTCGAACTGTTCTTCGATCTGGTTTTTGTCTTTGCGATTACCCAGCTCTCACACACGCTGCTCGCGCATTTGACAACTCTTGGGGTATTCGAGGTTGCGCTGTTGTATATGGCGGTCTGGGTGATCTGGATCGACACCTGCTGGTGTACCAATTGGCTCAATCCGCAACGTGTGCCGGTGCGGTTGATGCTTTTTGCGCTCATGCTGGCGGCTTGGTTCTGTCAATTTCGATCCCTGAGGCATTCGGCGACCGCGGCTTGGTGTTTGCGGGGGCGCTTGCGGCCATACAGATCGGCCGCAACCTGTTCATGCTGTGGGCGTTGCGAACACATGCGCCGGGGAACTACCGCAACTTCACCCAAATCATTTGCTGGCGCGGAGCGGCGGCCCTGGTCTGGATCGTCGGAGGTCTGGCGGCCGGCGAGATCCGTATCGCACTCTGGACGTTCGCTGTGGCGGTCGACTATCTGGCGCGGCGGTCGGCTTCTATGTTCCCGGGCGCGGTCGTTCGACCGTCACCGACTGGAATGTCGAAGGTGACCACATGGCCGAGCGCTGCGGCCTGTTCATCATTATCGCGCTTGGCGAATCGATCCTGGTCACCGGCGCGACCTTCGGCGAGGGCGCACTGACCTGGATGCGGATTGCCGCCTTTCTGGTTGCTTTCACCGGCACCTTGGCGATGTGGTGGATCTATTTCAATATCGGCGCCGAGCGTGGCCGAAGCGCGATCGGCGAAGCTGCCGATCCCGGGTGGCTGGCGCGGCTCGCCTATACCTACATGCACCTGCCGCTCGGTGCCGGCATCATCGCCGCGGCGGTGGCCGACGAACTGGTGCTGGCTCATCCCGGCGGACATACCGAACTGCGTGCCGCTGGCATGATCATTGGCGGCGCGGCGCTCTATTTGCTCGGCAATCTGCTGTTCAAGAATGCGCTCTACCGCCGGCCGCCGTTGTCGCACCTGATCGGACTTGGATTGCTGGCGCTGCTGGTCCTTGCCGTGCCCTACGTCTCTCCGTTGCTGTTGGCGACGGCCATGACCGCGGTGCTGATCATCGTGGCGGCCTGGGAGAATCTCTCGCTGGCCCGTTCTGTGCGAGCGTGATACGGGAGGAGGACGAGACCTTTCCGAAGCGATCACGGCGTCGATCAATCAAGCCAGATGACGGGCTCAAGTTGTTTTCGCTTTTTGCACATACGCGCGCGTTGGATTTTGAAAAGGATATCCGAATGAAATTCGCTGGGCCGCACTCTGTTCTCGCCTCGCTCAGCGTTGTGCTCGGGATTGTCGCGTTTAGTTCCGCCGTGCACGCGCAAACTGTCAGCTTCGCCTGTGAGAAGGGGCGCGGTGTCATCTCCTTGACGGTGACAAGCCCCAACACGATTTCGGTGACGCCGATCGAGGGCCAGACCATGCAGATGCGCAAGCGCCCGGACGATCCGCGCCATTTCATCAACGGCGATTACGGTGTCGTGTTTTCATCCGAACACGGCAAGATCGAGCTGGAGATCCCGGATTTCGGCAGGGTTCGTTGTCAGTTCAACCAGCGGCGCGCCGCCGCCCCGCCGCGCGCGGCGCCGCCTCGCACCACGCCCCGCGCGGCAGCGCGCAACCCCGCCAATCCCTGTCCGCCCGGCCAGCGGCCGGTGTCGGAAACTGATCGCTGCGTGCCGGTGGGAACCAGTCCCGCCAATAAAAAGCTGCCGATGTGGGGGCGCTCGCTCGGCGGCATCGTCCGCGGCGGCCCGTCAATGTCCGCGCCTAAGATCGCCAGCCTTCCCAACGGCGCGCGGGTGCAGATCGTGGAAAGCACAAACACGGTCATGGGCGACTATCATTGGTTCCGCATTGAATTCAACGGACGGCCAGGCTTCCAGTGGGGCGGCATCATGTGCTCGGAGGATCCGCTGCCGGGCATTCTCGAGCGCTGCCGGCGCTAGCGCCCGATCAAACAATCAGAACGAACAATCGGATCATCGTGATCGATGCTGTCGAATGACTTGCGTTCCCGCGCGGGTTACGCCTTCGCCTCGCTCTCGTAATTGAACGCAAAATCTTCCGGCACCTGCGGTCCCCACAGATAGAACGAATCTTCCGGATTGTGCATGCCGGCATCCCACGGTTTCACCGACGGAATGTAGTCGATGTCGCAGGAATATTCCGAATAGCTGCCCCACGGATCGCGCACATAGTGAAAATAATTCGAGCCGAGCACGTGGCGGCCGAGGCCCCAGCCGCGGGCATAACCCTTGTCGGCCATGTGCATGGCGCCGAGGCCGATGTCGTTGACGCTGGCGGTATCCCAACTGCAATGATGAAAGCCTGGACCGTCCGCCTTCACGAAGGCGAGGAGATGGTGATCGCTGCCGTGGATGCCGTGCATGAATGCGACGATATCGGCCGCCTGATCTGAAAGGCTCAGGCCGAGCGTGCGGGCATAGAACGCGACCGACTTCTCGATGTCGCTGGTAAAGATGAGCACATGCGACAATCGCCGTGGCCGCACCGCCGGCACCTTGGCGCGCACGGTGGCCGCCGCCACGCCTTCCGGGACGCTTGACCAGTGCGACACCGCCTTGTGATCCGGTGAGCTCTTGGGTGCAACCTTGATCTCGACCAGCACGTTCTGCCAGTCGCGGAACCAGATGCCGTTGCTTTCGAAGCCGGGCGGCGCATCGATCAACCCGACACCGGCTTCTTCCAGGCGCGTCTTGAAGCGCGGGAAATCTTCCGGATAACAGCCGAAGGACAGGTGATGTAGCCGCTTGGCCGGGCCTTCGATCAGCGAGCCCCAGCGATGCGGGTGGCCGAATGTCTTCAGCGCCAGGGTGTTGTCGCGGGCCACCGCGTCGAGACCGAAATTGCCGTAGAAGTCCTGCGCCTTGTTGAGATCGGGCACCGCGAACACGAACTCATCGAGCGAATGGATGCCGAGCGCGCCGTGCTCGTCGGTCGGCGGGACGTAACCGCGAATGGCCGTCATTGTGTCCTCTCTGTCACTTTCGAAGGCGCGCCGGAAAAGCCGGCCGCGGTTTGCAAGATCGTATCGCCGTGACCCGGCCAGTCGTCGCCGCGCCAGGCGACGTGGTGGTCGGGCCGGATCAACGTGAAGCGCGCCGGATAATGTATGGCGATTTCCGGCTCGTCGAGCGTGACGACCCGCAAGGGAATATCGCTTGTTGTCGCGCTTGGTGCGGGTTCGCCAGATTTGACCAAAAGAGTATAGCCGGCACCGAACGTATCGAACAGCGAGCGGCCATCGGCAAGCCAGCCGTGTGGCGCGCGCGCCCCCGGCGCCGACGACGGCACATAGTTCATGGCATCGCCGGCCGGTTCCTCATCGGCACCGCCGATGACGATCGGTGAGTTGCCATAGCGATAGCCGAGTACGACGCCGAGCGCGCGGAACTCGCGCTCCTTCACCGCATGAATGCGGGCGCCGATCGCGCGGCGCAGATTGTCTCCGGCCTCGCCGGCATCCTCGATGCCGTCCTGCCAGAGCTGGTTGCTCAGGACCGCGTGGTTGGCGACCGCCTCGTCGAGCACCATCTGGTGGACCGGCCGGCGTTCCGGCTCGTAGCTGTCGAGCAGCGTGGGCCCGCCCCAACCCTGCAGCACCGCGGCGATCTTCCAGCCGAGATCGACGGCGTCGGCGACCCCCATGTTCATACCGTAGCCGCCGAACGGCGGATGCAGATGGCAGGCGTCGCCGGCGAGGAACACACGGGCCTCGCGATAGCGGTCGGCGATCAGTTCGTTCGCGACCCATTCATCTGAACTGAGAATGCTGTAGTCGCAGTCGATGCCGGTCGCCTTGCGAATGACGGCCGGATCGGCGAAGTCGCGTTGGGTCATCGCCTGCGGCACGTGGGTCGGCATGAAGAACCATGTGTCGCCGCGGTCCATCGGTCCAAGCAGGCTCGGCATCGCGCGGTTGACCTGCCAGTACATGATGCCGCGGCCGTGGCCATGCGCCTGCGCCAGGCCCGGCGCCTTGAACACGACATTGTAGTTGCGCGACAGGCCGCGCTTGCCCTCCATTTTGGCGCCGATAATGTCGCGCACCGTGCTGCGCGAGCCGTCGGCGCCGATCAGATAATCGCAGGCAACATTGAATGTCGTGCCGCCCTTAAGATCGCGGATGGTGGCGTGCACGCTTGCCGCGTCCTGGGTGAAAGACAGAAGTTCGTGGCTGAATTTTATCGTCACCGCCGGCAGGGTGGCGGCATGCGCGCGCAGCACTTCCTCGACGGTGTATTGCGGGATCCATTGACCGTGCTCGGAATAGCGCGGGTCCTTGCCCGGCCGGCAGAACAGCCCGTTTTCAAACCGCGTGAGCGCGTAGCCGTCGAGCCGCGTCGTGAACACGATGTCGGTCGGATAGTCGGCGCCGAGCGGGGAGGCCGCGCGCAAAGTATCAGCGATGCCCCAGCGCCGCAGATGCTCGCGCGTGCGCACATTGGTGGTCTTGGCCCGCGGCGCATAACCGACCCGGTCGTTGCGCTCGATCAGCAGGCAGCGGATGCTGCGATGGCCCAACTCGATCGCCGCCGAGAGGCCGACCGGACCGGCGCCAATGATCAGAACCTGTGGGTCGGGCGTCATGGATTTTTGCCGGCTATTGAAGGGCGAAACCTTTGATCCTGTGCCACTTGCGGCTGCTGCCGAAAAGATATCAAAATACGCATTCCGATAACGAATATATATCGCTCGATGAAGCTCGCCCAGCTCCAGCACATCGTCGCCATCGCCGAGCGCGGCAGCCTGCGCGCGGCGGCGCGGCAATTGAACCTGGCGCAGCCGACGCTCACCCGCAGCATCCGCGAATTGGAGCGGGAGTTCGGCGTGCCTTTGTTCGAGCGTCATGCGCGCGGTGTCGTCGCCACGCCAATCGGACAATTGCTGCTGCGCCGCGCCAACGTCATTCTCAACGAAGCCCGCCACGCCCGGGACGAGATCGCCCAGGCCAGGGGCGGCGGTTCCGGCACGTTGACGGCGGCGTTGTCGATTGCACCGCATATCAGCCTGCTGCCGAAAACGCTCGGCCGTTTTCGCAAACGCTATCCCGATATCCGCATTCGCATCATCGAGGCGGCGTATCCGGCCATCGAGCCGGAACTGATCGCTGGCGAGATCGATTTTTACGTCGGCCCGTCCCCGGGACCGGCGCTCGCGTCCGGTCTCGCGGCGGATGTCTTGTTGGAAAACAGACGCGTTGTCCTCGCCCGCAAGGATCATCCTCTGCAGCGGGCGCGTTCGCTGCGCGATCTCGCCGGCGCCGAATGGATGACGACCTCGATCACCCATAGCGCCGAGGAGGAATTTCGCCAGCCCTTTGCGCATTACGGCATTCCGCCGCCGAGAACTCGTGATGCAGGCGCAGTCGGCGCTGTCGGTGATGACGGCGCTGGTGAACACCGATCTGCTGGCGCTGCTGCCGGTGCAATGGGCCGAATTTCGCATCACGCGACCGCTGCTGCGGCCGATCAATATTCGCGAGGACCTTCCGGCGCCGGCGCTCGTCCTGGCGCGGCGTGCCGCGCTGCCGCTGACCCCGGCCGCGGAATACTTTTGCGATTTGTTGCGGCATGCCGCGAGCAGCCAACGCGGCAACCGGGCGGGTCGTTGAACGTTGCCGTGCGATGCTGTCACGCCAGCGGCTAGATTGCTAAAGCTCGCGCCGGCTTGTTATACCACGCTACCTTTTGCCCGCACGCCGGAGACCCGACAGTGAAGATCAGCCAAGACAGTATCCTCACCACCCATGTCGGCAGCCTGCCGCGGCCGCAGGCGCTGATCGATCTCCTGGTGCGCAAGGATCGCGGTGAGGCCTACGACCAGACGGCATTCGACGACGCGATCAAGCAAGGCGTCGCCGACATCGTGCGGCTGCAGGCGGAGATCGGCATCGACGTCGTCAGCGACGGTGAGATCAGCAAGATCGGATATTCGACTTACATCAAGGACCGGCTGACCGGCTTCGGCGGCGACTACAAGGCCAAGCCCAACCGCGACATCGCCGACTATCCGGAGTACCGCAAGCGGGTGGCGGCCTTTTTCGGCGGTCCGCAGCCGTTCCGCCGCACCTATTGCGTTGGCCCAGTGGAACTCAAGGACACCGAAGCCGTCAAGACCGATGTCGCGAATTTCAGGGCCGCGCTCGCCGCGACCAAGGTGACTGAAGGTTTTCTCAATGCCGCTTCGCCCGGTGTCGTGGCCTCGTTCCAGCCGAACCAGTACTATCCGGATTATGCGGACTACGCCCAGGCGGTGGCGCGCGCGATGCGTCACGAATACGAGGCGATTGCCGCGGCCGGCTTCGTGCTGCAGGTCGATTGTCCGGACCTCGCGATGTCGCGCCACACCGGGTTTCAGGATCTGAGCGATGATGAATTCTTCCGGCGCGCCGCAATCGACGTGGAGGCGCTCAATCATGCGCTGGAGAACGTGCCGGTCGACCAGGTCCGCATCCACATTTGCTGGGGCAATTATGAGGGCCCGCACGATTACGACATCGCGCTGCAGCGTATCATGCCGTATGTCCGTAAGATCAAGGCGCGCGCGATCTCCTTCGAGGCCGCCAATCCGCGCCATGCCCACGAATGGACGACGTGGCGCGATGCCGGCCTGCCTGACGACATGGTGCTGATACCCGGCATGCTCGATACCTCCACCAACTATGTCGAGCATCCGGAATTGATCGCCGAGCGCATCGGCCGCTTCGCCGACATTGTCGGCCGCGAGCGAGTGATCGCCGGCACCGATTGCGGCTTCGCCACCTTCGCCGGCTACGGCAAGGTCGATCCTGGCATCGTCACCAAGAAGCTGAAGGCGCTGTGCGAGGGCGCGGCGATCGCCTCGAAGCGGCTGTGGTCGTAGCGCATGATCCGGAAAAGGCAGATGGCGGGTTGTGCTCGGCGCCTGGGCGGCTAAATAGGAGGCATATCGCAAGACCGTTCATGGCCGCGCGAACTTGCGCGCAATCTTGCGCGGGGCGTCGCTATGGCGGCCAGACCAGGAGGACACCATGACCTGGAGCGTCTATCTCTCCGGCGAGATTCACACCGATTGGCGCGAGCGCATCGCGGAAGGCGCGCAGGCCGCCGGCCTCGATGTCGCCTTCAACGCGCCGGTGACCCACCACGAGGCCTCCGACGATTGCGGCGCCACCATCATGGGCGCCGAGCCGAATAAGTTCTGGCACGACCACAAGGGCGCCAAGCTCAACGCCATCCGCACCCGCACCCTGCTGGAGCAGGCCGACATCGTGGTGGTGCGCTTCGGCGACAAGTACCGGCAATGGAACGCCGCCTTCGATGCCGGCTATGCCGCCGCACTCGGCAAGCCGATCATTGTCATCCATCCGGCCGAGCACACCCATGCGCTCAAGGAGGTCGATGCCGCGGCGCTCGCGGTTGCCGAGACCCCGGAGCAGGTGGTCGCCATGCTGCGCTATGTGATCCGCGGCGAACTCGACGGCTACACCGACCAGCGCCAGGCGGCGGAGTAGGCGCGCAAATCCGGCCGGATTGGTGGGGTTGTGCGCGCGCGTGCTCTTTATAAGCGTTGCGAATCCAAACCGGGCCGGGAGCATCGAAGGGGGAGGCCAGTTCATTGAATTTGCCAATTCAGCGCACGGTCATCGGTGCGCTGCCGCGCTGATCGCGAAGGGGTGAACAGCCAACAAGCGACGGCTGGTGGATCGGTTTAGTTTTTTAGTGAATGAATTAAGATGGTTGGATCAATTCTGGCCAAATCAACAACGTAGAGGTTGCGTTCAGGTTGTATTGACAACCGGAGGACGTAAACCTATCGTAACGCAGCGCGTTGATATGGTGTCGTTGACACGCTGCGGTGGGATTGAACCGCGCCAATTGTCGCGACGACGAAAGAAGACGGCTACGCAATCTATACGCAATATGATTGAGATCGCAAAAGTACGGAAACGGAAATTGCGGCAAGATACGATGCGAGCGAGAAGGACCTGAGGCCATGTACTGGAAAATTCTAGCGATCATCCCACCAGCGTATTTGCTGTTCGTGGCCGAGGTTTTGGCGCTGCCAACGGCTGCCGATCCATAATTTGCCGGTAGGCGCGCATACCAGGTTTGTTCAACGATAGACCTCCTGGCCGACTACTCGTGTGAATCGATTATTAACAGAAGCAGTGGAGCCGGTCGTGTTTATTTGTGCGTAAGAACTCAGCAAGCTCGGGTTCCGAGCGCGTCAATAATCTGCTGTGCTACCTTTATCCGTGAATATATGAGTCGTACGCTTTTAAAAATTTCCTCAGCGCTTGTGAAATTGTTTTGATCCTTTTTGGCTCTACCGATGTATGTGAGACGGGCATTATAGTCGATTGCGCGGTCTAAGACTTTCGCGAGTTCACATACTTCAAGCCGGGCGCGTTCCTTTGGCAATTCACGTAACTGCTTAAGTTTTGCTGCAATATAGGTGTCTGCGAGCGCAGAAACAAAGCGCACCCTATAGTCTCCACGTAGAATGTCATTGAAGCACGTCGGTTCTATGAATCCGAGCGCTGTGTAGTGTTTGCGCATGAAATCTTCGTGATCAATGTACGGCAATTGCGGCTCAATAGTTGCGGCGATGTAACTGATAGTGTTTATCATGGCAAGAGCGGAAAATAAGAGCTTCCGTAGTTCAAATGCTAATCTATCGCACTGCACTCTAGAGCCTTCCTGAAAAATCCGCGTTCGACGATCTACGTATTGAATTAGCCGAGTGAGTGTCGTTCCATTATTAAATTGTTCGGGAATCGAAACCGTCGAAAATATCTCTTGTAAGATATCGACGGCACGCCGAAATCGACGCGCCCCGGCAATTGCGAGATCGGGATCTGACAACAATAACCGTCCCGCCCAATATTCGGCTCGCATTCTCATAATGAGCATATGTCGATAATCCGCCGACGACTTTCTTGTCCTGAAATCGAATTTGGCATTCTGCTGATATTTTTTTTCCTTTTTCTGGATGTGCCTAAGCCATAGGTCTATCTCTTCGACGGCGGATCGCTTCTCGCCTGCTAGGTTGAGTGCAGCTGCAACAATCAGTGTGAAATATGGGCCATCCGTCGTGATGCCTCCCATCCACATATGACTTCGAATGATTTCAGAGAATGCAGATCGATCCAGATCTTCGCAGGGTTTGAGGTCGGACGGCTTTTCAAATGCAGGGATAATGAGGCTGTGCTGCTCATATATGAACTTAACGCGCTCGAAGATTTGTGGTAAATATCGAGCTGTCCAAAGTGCAATACTGATCTCAAATTCAGGACGCTTTCCATTCAGCAGCATTCGATGTGCGACGCGCAGATCATGTGCCGCATCTTGGCCTACAATGATAAGTGGATGCTCGTCGCGAACACGTTGACGTAGGGCAATGATGCATTTTCCGAAAGCGACCAGTGTTTCTTTATAAAACCAAACGTCAGATTCCAGTGGCTTTTTGCGATTTGCGCTTAGTCTGTCAGTACCAAGCGCCTCTGCGTATTTGAAGTCACCTTCGATCGTAGATGCGAGTGTCCGGATAATTGAAATGGACTGCACCACGCGATCGTCCTCTTCTCCATCAGAATCAACAGAATTGGCTCCGTTGCTGCCGTTGTTGGCGGCCACCAAAGGAGACGCAGGGGCGTCCTTATTAAGATCAATCGAAAACACCGGTGTTTTTACACTGGCAATGAGCCCCGACATCCGTTCGTCTTGGAACAGAAATAGCCCAAGCACGACGAGGCCGGCGGCCCCGACGCCGATGCCATGCGTTGTGATGTGCTTGTCTTCACCCCACCGGATCCTGAGAAGCCACCGCACAGACTCGAAACCGACCGCTCCGGCGGCGATCAACAACGGCAGCACCGCCAATACCCGGATGAAGAAATGTGTCATCCGGAATGCCTTCGATGGAGCAACGATGTCGGCGTAGTGGAGCCAGAGGATCGTGTAAACGAGGATCAGAAAGAGCAACAATCCGAAAAAAAAACCGAGATGCTTTGCGAGCCAATCGCTGATCGGTTTCGGATCGGGCAAGACGATTGCGATCAGTGCTCCCGCGAGAACTGATGCTGCAAACAACCCCATCGCTGGGTCTCCTGGCGGATCGGCCAAAAAGGAAAGGCCAGAGGACAAGCAACTACAGATTATATCATTATAAATACACAATCAATGGTAGTGTCGACCCCAATAACGGCCACGCGCCGGCGAGCGCTGAGCTGAAATACTTATATTGGCAATGGGTTAGATGCCGGCGGTCGGGAGCCGCGTGTCCGGATTGTCCCGCTCGCGGCTCACTAATTTTGCGCGGTAGGTGCCGCGCACCCGCTAGGATCACGCCCCTTCAACCACCCGCATATCGCGGATGGCGCCGTCTCCGAGCACCCGCAACGCTTCCTTGTAGCCGTCAGAATCGTGGGCAGCCATTGCCTGCTCAACGCTGTCGAACTCGATCACCACGGTCCGCAGTCCAAGCCCAGCCTCCCAGGTCTTCGACGGATTGCCGCGCACGAGAGCCCGGCCGCCGGCCGCGGCGAGCGCGGGTCCTGCGAGCTTGCCGTAGGCGGCAACCTTGTCCGGGTCCTTGATCTCGCGATAGTGCACCACCCAATAGGCCTTGGCCATTGTCGTCTCCCTCGTCGTTATCGGTTGTTGTTCGGATTGCCGTGTCGGTTGGGATCGTTGCGCCAGCGTGACGCGCCGATTGCCTTTTCGAGTATGATCCGGAAAAGTTGCAGACTTTTCCAATAAGATCATACGACAAACCAATATATTAGATGGTCACTGCAATTCAATCTGCCTAAGGTTTCTGGCAAAACGTTTTGCCGCTCGCAATCCCCGGCTTGAACTTTGCCGCGTGTGCGCCCGTCTCCATCATCGCCCGCGGCCGATCATCATGATGGCGGTGCCCATCACCCAGCTTCCAAACGTGATGACAAAGCCGAAAAGCAAGAGCCCGATCGCAATGCCCGGCGACTGGTCGGCCAGGATCAGCCGGCGCAGGCCGCCGAGATCGAGCGCGAGCAGGCCGCCGACAACGATCAGCGCAAATGCGATGCCGGCGACGAGGTTGACCGCCAGCAACCGGAACAGCGGCTCGCCGCCGAGCCGCGTCAGCGGGCCGTCTGACATCGCGCGCGGAAGCAAGCGTTTCATGGCGTTTTCCTAGCGTTCCTTCGCGGCAAAATCAGGCCTCCGTTGCGCGGCCCTCGAGCGCGCGCGCCAGGATGCCGCGTGCCTCGACCGAGCCGTCGAGCGGCCGCAGCAACCGACGCTTGATCTTCCAGCCTTGCGGTGTGCGTGTCAGTTCCCAGCGGTTGGCGCCGACGCGGTGGACGCGGAAACCCTTGCCGGTGCCGTGGCCGGGCACGCTGACCGGCTCGGCCAGATGATCCGGCGTCAGGATCTGCAGATAGGAGGTGACGACCGCATCGTCTCCGTTGATCTCGATATGCGGCAGGCCGGTGACATGCGCCATGCCGCCATCCATCGCGGCCTGATGATCCGGCGTCTTTACAATTGCCGCGATTGCGGCATTGCCACTGACCGCCTTGCCGCGTCCGAGGTCAAGGCTGCCGTCCTCGATATAGATTGCACGCGAATAGGAGTTGGCGCCGGTGTCGGCGCTGATCGGGTGACTGGCGATCAGCTGATAGATTTCGAGCCGATCCTCGATCGCCCGCAATCGGTCTTCGATGCTGTGCTCGGCATTGCTGCTCATGAAAGCCTCCTCATTATGCACCTGGCCCAGGCGGCTTCCGCAGCTTCCGGGCCGGGATGCTTGGACCTGATCTCGGCGGAGCCGTTATCGTGACCATAGCGGACGCGCGCCCGGCACGATACGATCCCGGCCAAAGGCTCGGCGCCGGTTTGGACGCGGCCCAGCAGAATCAACAACGCAGAGGAGGCGCGCCGATGGATGTCTTCAGCTTGCTGCGCGAGCAGGAATTCAACCCGAAGAAACATGTCGAGAAGATCCTCGGCCGCGCCGGCGAAGGTGATTTTACCGTGGCCTGTTGGGAGCCGGGGCAGATCAGCCCCAATCATTGCCATCCCGACGCCACCGAAATCTATTTCTGCTTCGAGGGCGGCGGCACGATGCGGACGCCGGCCGAGACGGTGGCGGTGACGCCGGGATCGTTTGTCGTGCACCCGCCGGGCGAGATGCATGAATACGAAAACGGGCCGACCCGAACACTGCTGTTCCGCGTGCGCTACGGGACGGACATGGCCTCGCGCATGACCGCCTGGCGCGGCAATCCCGACTGGAAATCGACCCCGGCTGATGAAGAGTATTTCGCTCGGCACCCGGTCCAATGACAGCGCTGAGCTTGTCAATCTTCCGCGATTCCGGATACGAGATTGCGGGTATCTTCGATCTCTCCTTCAACGACCTTCATTCAAAATCGGGCGGAAACGCATCATGAACAAGAAGCCGAATTGTCCAATCATCGCCTTGGAAGAACATTACTGGGATGGCGAACTGTCAAAGATGTTCAACCTGGCCGACGCCGGGCGCCCGGGGCCGATCCATGAACGTCTTCTCGACCTTGGCGAGTTGCGGTTGAAGGAAATGGACGAGGCCGGTGTCGACATTCAGGTCATCTCGCACGGTGCGCCGTCGACCCAGAAGCTCAACGCCGACAATGCCGTCGAGGTGACGCGCCGGGTCAACGACCGGCTGGCGGAAGCTTGCGCCAAACACCCGACGCGGTTCTATGGATTTGCCGCGCTGCCGACAGCGGTGCCGGAAGCGGCGGCCGACGAACTGGAGCGCGCGGTCAAGCAGCTCGGCTTCAAGGGCGCGATGCTGCATGGCCTCGCCAACAACGTATTTCTTGACGACCAGCGGTTCTGGCCGATCTACGAACGTGCCGAAAAGCTCGACGTGCCGATCTACCTGCATCCCGGCTTTCCGCAGGACGACGTCGCGCGCATTTATTATGGCGATTACGCCAAGGAATTTCCGATGTTCCTGCGCGCCGGCTGGGGCTACACCGTGGAGACGGCGACGCTTGCCATCCGCATGGTGATGAGCGGTCTGTTCGACAAGCATCCGAAGCTGAAAATCATTCTTGGCCATCTCGGCGAGACCTTGCCGTTCCTGGTCTGGCGGGTCGACGCCGCGCTAGCGCGCCCGGGCGCCGCCAAGAACATCAGCTTCCGCGACGTGTTCTGCAACAACTTCTGGATCACCACCAGCGGCAACTTTTCCAATCCGGCTCTGCTGTGCTGCATGATGGAATTGGGTATCGACCGCATCCTGTTCTCGATCGACTATCCGTTCGTCGCCAACAAGCCCGGCACCGACTGGATCGACGACCATGCCGTTGTGCGATGAGGACAAGGTGAAGCTGCTGAGCGGCAACGCCAAGCGGCTGTTGAAGATGTAGCGCGCGGATCGCGGGACGCGATTTTTTGAACGCGACAATGGCCGGGGCGAGCCCCGGCCATCAGTTTTTGAACGGCCGTTCGACGGTCGCGTTCAGCGATGCGCGACCTGCGGCATGTGATTGGTCAAAGTGAGCGGCCGGGACGGCGAGAGCGCATGCGCGCCGTCGCCAAGCATCGCCTGCACAGCGGTGGCGATAACCAGGAACAGCGGATATTCCCAGCCGCCATTCGTCGCTGTGAAGACCCAGCCGTTGCCGGAATGCACCCAGATAGCGCCGAGCAGGATCGGCAGCAAGGCGAGCGCGACCCAGCGTGTCTGGACGCCGAGGATCAGCAGAATGCCGCCAATCATCTCGGCAAAGAAAACGGCATGGCCACTCCATTCCGGCAGGCCGAGCTGGCCGAAGAAGGCGGCATTGCCGGCAAGTGTGAAGACCATGAATTTCAGAATCACGCTGTGGGCGAGAAACATCACCCCGAGCGCGACGCGCAACGTCAGCGCGGCGTAGGGGGCAAGCTTGAGATCGGTCATGGCGATAACTCCGTTCGGTTGATGCCGCCAGAGTTATGCTGGTAAAAGACGCAAGTGAACCCGGGAAATTGGCAAGACGAGTTTGCAAATGGCGCAAGGAGTAGCGGGCCACGGAAGCCTGTCAGCCGAGGATCTGCGCCTGTTGGCGGCGCTCGGCGAACAAGGTTCATTGACCGGCGCTGCGCGTCTGCTGACGGTCGACCATTCGACTGCATTTCGCCGGCTTGGGATGCTCGAAGCCCGACTCGGCGTGAGGCTGTTCGATCGCGCGCGCGACGGATATGTGCCGACGCCAGCCGGCGAGCGTTCGATCGCGACCGCGCGCCGCGTGCTGACCGAGTTGGACGATCTTGAACGCCAGCTCGCCGGCGAGGACCTGCGCCCGAGCGGCCGCCTGCGGGTGACCACCGCCGACACGCTGGTGGAATTTCTGATGCCGGTGTTTGCCGCTTTCCGCGCCGCCCATCCGGAAATCCTGATCGAGCTTGTCGTCGCCAACACCTTTTTTACGCTGACGCGGCGTGATGCCGATGTCGCTGTGCGGCCGGCGCACGAGCCGGGCGAGGCTTTCGTCGGCCGCAGGATCGCGACCATGGCGTTCGCGGTCTATGGCGCCCGCAAGCGGCATGCGCGCACGCGCGGCGTCGATCTTCACAACGCGGACTGGATCGGATTTGAGGAAAGCCTGTCCGATATCGCCGCCGCGCGCTGGATGGCGCGCCATGTTGATCCCGCGCACATCGCGCAGACTGCCAACTCCATGAGCGCGGTCCGGGCCGCCGTGAACGCCGGCATCGGCATCGCGCCGTTGCCCTGTTTTCTCGGCGATCCTGCGACCGGCCTTGTCCGTATCGGCGGCCTGATCGATGAATTGCGGCAGCCGCTCTGGCTGCTGACGCATCCGGATTTGCGCCGCGTTGCCCGTGTGCGCGCCTTCATGGATTTTGTCGCCGACGCTATCGGCGGTTTGCGGCCGGTGTTTGAAGGGACCGCGAAGGCGCGGCGCTGAATTGACGACGACCTACGAGAGCGCTTTCAAGTTAAGCGGAATCATGAAAGCGCTCTAAATCCTAAATTTATCGCAGTTCCGGACGGCGAACAGGTTCTCACCTCGCCTGGAAATGCTCTAACGCGGTTGCTGCGGCGGTTTGGTGACGCCGAAGAAGAACTCCGCCAAGCCGTCCGGCTGCTGGGCCGGGCGCGGCTGCACCGGCCGCCGTGCACGACGCTGACGAACGCGCGGCCGTTTCGCCGTTGGGCGCTTCCGCATGCGGTGCGCCCGACGTGGCTAGTGCCACGCGCCGCGGTGAGGCCCGCGGCAGCGGCACATTCTCAAGCGCGATCGGAGCGGGCGGTGGCACTTTCGCCACGACGGTTGCTGCAAGCGCGGAGGCGTCGGCTTTTACCGCGCTGGGCTCGGCCGGTTTTGCCGCCAACACGATGGCGTCCGCCGGAGCCGGCTTCGGCGTCGTATCCGGCGGCGCGGCCGCCACCGGCTTGGTCTTCGCCTCCCGCACGGCTGACCCCGTCGGTAGCGCAGCCGACGCCAAGGTTTCCAGTCTTGGTGGCGCTTCAGGTTTCGCGGTTGCGACGGAACCGGTTTCTTTTGCTGCGGCAGCGCTGGATTCGCGTGCGGCAAGCTTGCTCGGCGCCGTATCGCCTTGCGCCGCCGCGGTGGTTTTCATTTCGGTGGCCTCAGCCGCGTCCTTTGCCGCATCGCCAGCCGCAGCGGTCGGCGGCGGCTTGACGGGGGCGACCGCGCGCGCCGGCTCCACCGCGGAGATTGCCACATGCTTGGTATCGGACAGCGGCTTGTTGTCGACCGGCAGGGCGGATTGCGCTTTTACCGGTGCCAACAATGTTGCCATTACGATCGGGGGCGCGGCCGCCGCCGGCTCCGATGGCCGAACGGTCGGCAATTGCGATACCGGCAGCACGGGTGTCGCGAGCGCGGCAATCGAAGGGGCTTCGGCCGCCACCGGCAGCGGAACCGCAAGCGGCGTGACGGTTCGCTCCGGGCCGGCAAAGGCCATGATTTCAATCGGCGTAGGCATGTTCGGTTGCGCAATGAATTCCGGCCAATCGCGCGCGTCTGGCGCCCGGAGGCAGGCAGCGAAACCGGCCGATCGCCGATCATCACCGCCGCGGAGGGGGCATCCGACGTCGGTTCGACAGAGCGTGGCTCCACCGGTGCGGCGGCGACTGACGGCCGGCCTGGCGGTGTCGCGACGGAGATGCTGCCGGTCGTGTCACTGGCGGCAGGGCTCGCGGCTTGTTGTGGTGCCGTGGCAGGTCGCGCGGGGCCGGCGCCGACGGACTCCGCGGTTTGGCGCGGAATGTCGATCACCAACGGCCCGCGCGCAGCGACGTTTATATCGGTCCGGTCCCAGGCCGGCTGGTTCGGACGGGCCCAGTCCGCCGGCACATCGCCCGCCTTGGGAACGCCCGTTGGAAATAACGCCGGCATGCGCAGGCTGACGACTGCGCCCAAGCCGAAAATCGCCACGACCAGCGTAGCAAAAATAGCGGCGATGAAAAATCGTAGGCCTGGTAGCATCGCGCTTGGTAAGTCCCCTCACCGTCGCTGACTGGCGAAGGCAGATCCCGCCATAATTCTTACCCAATCTGTAATTCTGTCTATCTGAGTCGCATAGGCGCGGAAATGCGCGTGACCGTTGCCGTGAACTAAAACGTGGCACTGTTGCATTTTTGACCGCGGTTTGGTCATCGGGCATCATAGCGGCGCGCGACCTGGCGAATTCTGCGCGGCGCTTTTGGTGGAAAATCGGCGGATTTCTGCTGCAAACGCGGCTGCGCCGCGACGATTTGACTCGGGGTCGCGGCAGGCCGGCTGCCGCGCCTGGCGCCGGACGATTGCCGCCGCCGGCCTTGTCGGAGCGGGCGCCACGCCGCGATGCCCGCTGCACAGATGCCCGCCGCACTGATGCCCGCCGCACTGATGCGTGCGGCATTGATGCCCGCCGCACCGATGCGTGCGGCATCGATGCCGGGTTTGCATGCGGCACAGGGCGATTGCTAATTTGCCGCCGGTTGCTAGGTTGCCGCCACGCTCCGGCGGCATCCGGGCCCGTAGCTCAATGGTTAGAGCCGGCCGCTCATAACGGTCTGGTTGGAGGTTCGAGTCCTCCCGGGCCCACCACGCATTCTCCTTCGAACTCGAGATTTTCGTGCTAATGTGCGAGAAAGGCCCGCCAATTAGCGGGCTTTTCATTGTGCGGTCGTGTCTCTGGTAGAGACCAGAGACGCAAGAACGGCGTTTTCGGCCGTCTGTCTCTGGCGGCCGAAAATTCCGTTTCCCGGGGAACAGAGACTGCGCGTTCGCGGAGACCGGTTCGAATGTCAGGTCACTGTGGAGTGCCAGGCCGAGCACCTGGTATTGGCGCGACCATTCAGCGGGCAAATCGCAGAGCGGGTCACGCCCATGCCGTGGGGAAGGCGACCCTCGATGGCGGCTTTGACAAGGTCGGGCGCAAGGAAGGCAAGCGAGATCGTCATGTTGACTTTGCGCACGCTGCAGTTCTCACGCGCGGCAATGCGTTCGACGCTTGCGTCGGGATCGGTGATGAGTTCGTTCGAGCCAGCGGCGTCCTCGCGCGATTGAAGCGACCAGGAGCGCGCGGTTCTCAGAGCGGATCGGGCGTATGCTTCTGAGCGAATTCTGATGCGGGCACCAGTATCTCGCGGCGGCGTCTTTGATGGACTTTCTGCCAAGGTGACTTAATGCGCTATGGCATCTGTCATTGGCTTGTGATCGGCAGCTTTGCATTGACCAGTTTGATCACCAGATCGGTCCGCGTGAACCTCGACGCGGACGACATGGTCGTGAATGAGGTCGCCGTCGTGCATTGGGTTGCTTGACGAGCTGCTCGCGAACCGACTGGTGACCAGGGCCTCGATCTCGTTTGCAGGCATGCGGCTAACCGATCCGGCCTGATCCGGTTGGCCCTGCAATAGTGCGGACGAGACATAGTACCGGTATTTGATGCCTCCCTTGCAGGAATGGGTCGGGCGTCATGCGATTGCCACGGTCGTCGAAGATGCGGCCGGCCAACAGCGCCTCGGACTTCGTCCTGGTCGGCTTTGTGATTGGTTGCTTGCTCGTCAGCTTGGCCTGGACCGCGTCGAACAGGTCGCGGTCGAGATGGCCGGCTGTTCCCCCGGCAGGATCTCACCCTTGAAGGCCACTTCGCCGATATAGAACCGGTTGCGCAGCAGATGGGCGAGCGGACCGCGGGTGAACGGAATGCCGCCGAGCGGTTCCCCGTTCTTCAGCTTGCGCGCCTTGGTGACGATGCCTGCGCTGGCGCAGGTCGGCCATCAAGCGGTTGAGGCTGCCGAGCTCGAGATAGCGGCGGAAGATGGTCCGGACGCGTTCGGCTTCCGCCTCATTGACGGTGATCTTGCGGTCTTTGGTGTCGTAACCGAGCGGCACCATGCCGCCGACCCATAGCCCCTTGCGCTTGGAGGCAGCGATCTTGTCGCGGATGCGCTCGGAGGTGACCTCGCGCTCGAATTGGGCAAACGACAGCAGGACATTGAGCGTCAGTCGCCCCATCGACGTGGTGGTGTTGAACTGCTGGGTCACCGAGACGAACGACACGCCATGCGCGTCGAACAGCTCCACCAGCTTGGCAAAGTCGGCCAGCGAGCGGGTCAGCCGGTCGACCTTGTAGACGACGAT